>JAIRUA010000027.1 GCA_031254645.1 Dysgonamonadaceae bacterium | reverse complement strand
TAATATCGTCAATCTCAAATCGTCATTTACTCATTTCACTTTCATTGAAAACGAAATCCTTCCCCGCGCTTTATCAATTTCCAGAACTTTCACCTTCACATGTTGGTTCAGTTTTACTACTTCCGACGGGTGTTTCACGAATTTGTCCGCTAATTGCGATATATGTACCAATCCGTCCTGTTTCACGCCTACATCCACAAAACAGCCGAAATTGGTGATGTTGGTAACGATGCCCGGCAGCTCCATCCCCGGTTGCAGGTCTTCTACGCGATGTATATGCTGGGCGAACTCGAACACCTTTGCTTGTGTGCGCGGGTCGAGACCGGGTTTTGCCAGTTCCTTGATGATGTCGTTCAGCGTGGGCAGTCCCACCTTGTCCGTGACGTACTTGTCCAATTGGATTTGGCTGCGCAGGTTCTCGTTTTTCAGCAGGTCGTTCACCGTGGCGCTCATGTCTTCAGCCATACGCTGCACAATGTGGTAACTTTCGGGATGTACGGCGCTGTTGTCGAGCGGGTTTTCGGCGTCGGGGATACGGAAGAAACCCGCGCACTGTTCAAATGATTTATCGCCCATGCGGGGAACATTTTTCAGCGCTTTACGCGAAAGGAAAGGTCCATTTTCCCGACGATAGTCAATCATATTTTGCGCTAATTGAGGTCCCAAGCCCGACACATAAACCAACAAATGCTTGCTGGCAGTGTTGACGTTGACGCCGACCAGATTCACGCAACTTTCGACCACCGTATCCAAACCTTTCTTGAGTTTGTTCTGGTCTACATCGTGCTGATATTGCCCTACGCCGATGGATTTCGGGTCGATTTTCACCAATTCGGCAAGCGGGTCGCTCAGTCGACGACCGATAGAGACCGCTCCGCGAACGGTAACATCGTATTCGGGAAACTCTTCTCGTGCGGTCTTCGAGGCGGAATAGACCGATGCACCATTTTCGCTCACTACGAATACTTTCACTTCGCGATCATATCGCAATTTGGCGATAAACTGTTCGGTTTCGCGACTTGCCGTGCCGTTTCCAATAGCAATAGCATTGATTTTGTAAGCGGAAACAAGTTGTTCGACTTTGTTTGCGGATGCTTTGAAATCGCTTTGCGGCGGATGCGGATAAATGGTGGCGTTGTGCAGCAGATTTCCTTGTTCGTCGAGGCAAACCAACTTACAACCTGTACGATAGCCGGGATCGATACCCAAAATGCGCTGTTGTCCCAACGGCGGCGCAAGCAATAATTGACGAAGATTTTCGGCAAAAACAGCAATGGCTGTTTCGTCGGCTTTTTCTTTCGAGAGATTGGCAAATTCGGTTTCGATGGATGGTTTTAGCAGACGTTTGTAGGCATCGATAACGGCATCTTCTACGTAATCGGCGGCTTCGGTGTCGTTTTTGGCGAAGGCGGGAACGAGTTTGTCGAGACAATGTTCATCATCAGGTGAAATCGATACGCGCAAAAATCCTTCGGCTTCGCCGCGACGTACAGCCAAAATTCGATGTGATGGACAGCGTGTTACGAGCGCGGAAAAATCAAAATAATCTTTGTATTTTTCGCCTTCCGTTTCTTTTCCTTTGATAACTTTTGAGGTAATCATCGCTTCACGTGCAAAGAGATTTCGTATCATTTGACGTGCTCGCGTGTCTTCGTTTACCCATTCGGCAATGATATCGCACGCGCCTTTTAGGGCAGTTTCGGTATCGGTAACATCTTCTTTGACAAACTTCTCGGCGGTTTTTTGTGGAGAGTCGTTTTGTTGTAGCATCAACCACTGCGCCAACGGCTCTAATCCGCGTTTGCGCGCAATTTCGGCGCGTGTTTGGCGTTTGGGTTTGAATGGCAGGTAGATGTCTTCGAGTTCGGTACTGTCCCACGAATCTTTTATTTTCTTTTCAAGTTCAGGCGTTAGTTTTTCCTGTTCCGTTATGGTTTTGAGGATAAACTCTTTGCGCTTTTGGAGTTCAAGGAGTTTGTTGTTTTGTTCAGCAATGTTGGCGATAGCCACTTCGTCTAATCCGCCTGTCGCTTCTTTGCGGTAGCGACTGATGAAGGGAATGGTTGCACCTTCGTTGAGAAGGTTTATTGTATTTTCAACATTTCGGAGGGAAATGTTGAGGGATTTGGAGATGAGTTGAGTTATCATAATTATAAGAATAGAATAATATTTACAATTGTCAGCGTTATCAATCCCCCAATCATCGGAATAGCTGTTCGTTTCACTACATCAACAGGCGACAAACCCGCAATCGACGATACAGCTACCACCACTGCCGTAATCGGCGAAAAAGAACGCGCTATCGAACTGCATATTTGCATCGGCATTAGCAGCGCAATAGGCTCTACGTTAAAATGTTCGGCAACCACAGCGCCCACGCTCATAAAAGAAAAAATAGCCGCATCACCCGATCCCATCAAAAAAGTTGCCGTTGTCATCAATCCTTGTAAAAAAACGGCAATGGGAACAATGCCTGTTCCGGAATCTTTTGCAAAATCCAACATTGTGTTGATAGAGCCTGACGACAAAAGTCCGGCGGCAAACACTTCACCGGCAACAATCAGCGTGACAACCGTAGCAAAAGCAACACCCATTCCGTCAAAAACGGTCTGAATGCTATCGAATACTTTTCTTGCATTAAACGAACGAATGTATTCTATCGTCATCGTGATGAGTAAGCTGATGAGGATTGCCGCCACCAAGCCGATTGTGCGAGGTACAAATTGAAAAGACGAGCCGAGAGAAGCCAACGCTTTGTTGATTTCCAGTATCACCATTTCGTTCATCGTTAGCACGAATAAAAGCGGTAACATCGGAAAAATGGCGTAGTAAGAGGGCATTTTTTCCTCGTCATTGTCGTTATTGACGATTACTTCCGCTACCTGAACGGATTGAGGAACGAAACTTTCTTTTTTATCAAACCAACGTTGAACGATAAAATGCAAAACAGTCATCACGGCAATGGCTGGAATCGCCACCGGAAGTTGATATTTAATAAAATAGAGCGCGACATCGGCTTTTCCGTCGGAAGTTAAAATGCCCGCGGCTTCCACTATCGCCACATTTATTCCGGCTGCCGGACCTAAATCAATGCAGCCTGTTGTGGCAATCACTGCCGTAGCCGCCGCACGCGACACGCCCAATTGCAGCATAATCGGGAACATTGTTGCCATCAGCAAAACACCAAGTCCGGCAGCGCTTGTAATTGCCATTTTCATCGTCAAACCCAACAAAAACGCAAAAACCAGCACCACGTATGGCGATTTGATAAAACGTAGCGGTTTGACACCGATGCGAACAAGCGTTTTATTAGCACCAATGGCATCCATATATTTCACAAATCCCATTACCGCCATAATCAACATTCCCAAGCCGGCAACGCGATTGCTGAACAGTCGTTCCATTGAAGCGAAAATGTCGAGAAAAGGATTGTGTAATGTTCGTACCGTGTTCAGAGTGTGATCGACAGGCAAGTATTGATTGCCGATAATTTTTGTCGGCTCGCCCCAAATCCAACCGATGATAATCACGAATGCAAACAGGGCAATTCCTCCCAAAAGAAGTACGGTTTGCGGCTTGTATTTTTTCAAAATCATACGCGCCACCCAAAAACTGACCAAGAGCGACGCAATAATGCCAAGACCTTTTGAAGAAATCCAAAACGAAAGAAATTCCATAGCGTAAAATCGTATTATAGAGTACAAAGATACGATTTGTTTGTGTAAAAAATTTAATTTACTCCAACATAAAATTCATTTGCGCCGTCTTTTCAGGGAATAGTGCACGCGAAATAATATCCTTTTTTGATGTATGATAACCAAAAAGTAATTGTGTGAACTTTCGAATATTTAAGTGTAGAATTGGCTCAATGAGCTTTGTGTTTTTCGTTACTAATCCGCTATTAATGACAAAGGCGGTGTTATTATTTTGTATAATCTCATCATCGAGTATAACAGAGAAATGTTTTTGTGGATATTTCTTTGCAAAAATCGACAACAGTTTTTCCGCATCAATCATTCGAGCCATTCCGATAAGGTTTTTTTTCGATGGAAAGTTGAAAAGTCGCCCTTCTTCAACGATTGTTTGGAAATCTTCGAATGTCTTTTGTACAGTCATATCTTGCGAACGGAATTGGCTATCAAATTCGTTATATGCCGACTCTTCGTCTTGTAAATGTTTATCCAAAAGCGTTTTCAATGAAAACACCTCCTCCACTCCGGCATCAAATGTTTGCGCATAACCGTATTTATCGTAAAATTCCAACAACCACGCTTCCTGTGGAACGAGAATAGCCAACGAAATATTGTTTTTCGCCATTTCTTCGAAGCTTTTCAGCAAAAGTTGGTGCATATATCCTTTCTTTTGCGCTTCGGGCAAAGTACTCACGCCGGAAATATAGGCTACAGGAATTTCAACATCGCAAAATGTGAAATTGTAGGGCAACATTTGCAACGAAGCTACTGCTTTTTCGCCTTCCAGATATACCAAAGTTCGCTCGTTTCGGTATTTTTCGCGAAAATAGATGTCTATGTAGCTGTCGCTATCGCCGAAAACGGTTTTCCACATTTGGCGGATTTGAGGAGCAGTATATTGGTTGGCGTATTGAATCATTTTTCAAAGATATTTAGATGAAAGACTTAAAGAAAAAAGATACCTTGCAATATCAAAAGTCTTTTAATCTTTACTCTTTTCTCTTTCAGTCTAACTTGTATTTCACCAAGTTTTTCTCCAACAAAATATCCGGATGATACGACATTTTTGCCTTTTGCAACGACTCGAAACCCATATCTTCTTCGCGATTGATATAAGTGTAACCTACCGTCTCGTGTTCAACAAATTGCTGATTCATAATAGTGTATGCACCATGAATATCAGCAAACGCTTTTTCTACGTGCACAATAAAAGTATCGTCGGTCAAGCGTGTTCCGAGCGAAAAGGCATCAACTTTTCCGTCCACACAGATAGCCCCGCCGCATAAGCCGAGTTCGTCAAAATTGTGCAAAAAATCCATCGTGGTGATGTAGTCGAGACGCAGCGATTCGTCGTGTGTTGCGATATTCAAATGATACCATTCGGTTAGCATTCGACGACACTCTGTCAGCACCTCATGATGTTCGTTGAGCGAAACATATTGCCAGTTGTTCTCTTTTTTGAAGCGATTGATATGATTTCGTTTGCTTTGCAGCTTTTTCCCCGTGAGATGAATCAGTTTTTCCGACGTATAAATATAATCGAAACTATCGGGCGTGGGAACTTTTTCAAACACGCCCGGCATTGCCATCTCTATCGTTTGCCACATTCTTTCGGTAACACCCGACATTTCAAACCGGTGTTTGCAGCCGCAATCCGAAAACAAAGCTTCTATCGCTGTCTTCAAATCGCCTTTGCCGAGGGGCATCAAATAAGAACATTGTCCGGGAACTGCTGAAAATTTTATCAGCAAAAAATCTTCGAAAACAGCGTATTGCGTGTTGAACTTGTGTGCCCAACCGTATAAATTTGAAAAGCAACATTCGGACGCACGAAAAGTATTTCCTTCCAAAAGACGGTCGAAAATCGGTTTGTCGGATAGTTGAATGGTTTTGAATTCCATAATTTTAGATGTTTCAGGTTTCAAAGTTTCAAGATTTCAGCCTGAAACCTCTGAAGCCTCTGAGATTTTTAGAGCTTCGTTAATCCGATAATTTCTCTCACTTCACGAATCGTTTTTGCCGCACTTTCACGCGCTTTTTCCGCACCTTTTTTGATAACTTCATTCAAATAATCGTCGTTATTTTTGATATCATTAATACGTTCACGAATAGGAGCTGTAGTTTTAATAATATCTTCTGCTAACTGTTTTTTGAGGTTACCATACCATCTTTGTTCGCCTGCATTCCATAGATTATCGTAATGCGTTACCATTTCGGGTGTGGAAACCACTTTGAGAATTGTGAAAAGATTTTCGATATATTCGGGTTTGGACGTATTTTCGCCTTCGGGACCATTGTCGGTCAAGGCACCTTTTACCTTTTTTTCTATTGCTTTCGGCTCGTCAGTCAGGTAAATACAGTTACCTTCTGATTTTCCCATTTTCCCACTGCCATCAAGTCCGGGAATTTTTATCATTTGCTGGCTGTCGGACGCAAATGCTTTTGGTTCTTTGAAATAATCTACGCCATAACGATGATTAAAGCGCTTGGCAAAATTGCGAGTCATTTCTAAATGCTGTTCTTGATCTTTTCCAACAGGCACATAATCAGCATTATGTATCAATATATCTGCTGCTTGCAAAACCGGATAAGTAAGTAACCCTGCATTGACGTTGTTCGGATTTTGCCGCGCTTTTTCCTTGAACGAAACAGTTTTTTCCAATTCGCCCAAATAGGCTTGCATATTCAAAAGAAGATAGAGTTCTGCTATTTCGGGCACATCACTTTGTACGTAAAGCGTTGACTTCTCGGGGTCAAGACCACAAGCCAAATATTCTGCGAGCACATTTTTCACATTTGCATTCAGTGCTTTAGGGTCGGGATGTGTGGTTAGTGCGTGCCAATCGGCAATAAAGAAAAAGCATTTATACGTCTCCTGCATTTTCAAGAAATTGACCATTGCACCGAAATAATTGCCCAAATGCAGATTTCCGGTTGGTCGAATACCACTTAAAACTATATCCATAATCTTTAATTTACGATTTTAGTTGCGGGTCAAGCCCGCAATGACGAACGATTTTAGATTTTTCTAAAGTATCGCAAGATGATTTTTTGTTGGTGCAAAGATACAAAATAATTGATAATTGATAGTTGATAGTTGACAATTAATGTATCGTGAGCACTACTAAATCCTCTCACAAAGCCATACGATTATCAATTACCAATTGTTAATTATCAATTGTTTTTTGCGTATCTCAAAAAAAAGCAGTAATATTGCACCCGATTTCGAAACAAACAGTGTCGAAATATCGGTCCCATAGCTCAGTTGGTTAGAGCACCTGACTCATAATCAGGGAGTCCTTGGTTCAAGCCCAAGTGGGACCACACACTAAAACCGCCTAATTGTTTATTGAGATAATTAGACGGTTTTTTTCTTTGTCGATTTGTTTATCTGTTGATTTGATTATTCGGCTTCGCCGGATTACAACTGCTGCTTTACGGGCGAACTCAACAAATAAACAAGCAAATCAACAAATAAATAAACAAATAAGCGAATCAACAAATCAACAATTAAAATATGAAGAATCAAGGATTAAGTACAGTCATTGCAGCGGTGATTATTCAGCTCACACTCGGCGTTATTTATATTTGGAGCGTATTCCAAAGAGGAATTGCCGACACTATTTTTGGTGGCAATAACGCTGCTGCAGGGCTTATAATGTCGCTCGTAATTGCGTTTATGTGTATCGGAAGTATTTTTGGCGGAAGAGTTGCGCTGAAATACTCTACACGTGTATCCGTTTTTATCGGCGGATTAATTATGGCGTTGGGATTTTTTCTCGCATCGTTCGTTACCGTTGATTTTGCGTGGGCATTGTGGCTTACTTATGGTGTAATGGGCGGATTTGGTATGGGGTTTTGCTATTCCACCACTATTTCATGCGCACAAAGGTGGTATCCACATAAAAAAGGAATGGTAACAGGCGTTATTGTTGCCGGACTGGGTTTTGGTGGTGTTCTTTTCGCGCCGATTGTTAGATACGTGATTACAAATTTCGGTGGCGTAGGTACAGGTGGTGAGCAAGTTGCGTTTGTGGTGTTAAGTGTTGCTTTTTTGGTGGTATGCAGCATCGGTAGTATTTTCTTGAAAGATGCTCCTGCCGGTTATATGCAATCAGCCACTTCTACCGGTATAACAAGCGATAAGCCTGCGAAAAATTTCAACACAACAGAAATGCTCAAAACGTCACAGTTTTATTTATTAACGCTCACATTTATTTTTGCTGTATTGGGCGGAGTAATGTTCGCTAATTATGCTATGCCGATTGCCGAAGCAAGAGGAATGCTCGAGATTGCTGTTGTTGGTGTAATGGCGGTAACGATTTCAAATTCGCTGGGACGGCTGTTTTGGGGCACGATTTCCGATAAATTAGGAACAGCAAATACGATAGTTGTTTTGCTTGCCATCACAGCGGTGCTTGTACTACTGTTCACGTCGGTTGCCGGTTATTGGAATTTCGTGCTATTTGCAGCGGTAGGATTTGCATATGGAGGTATTTTAAGTACTTTTCCACCACTCACAGCCGATACTTTCGGGTCGAAATATATGACTGCTAATTACGGCTATGTGCTTCAAGGCTTAGGCATTGGTTCAATTATTGCAACATTTGTTGCCGGGCATTACAAAAACATTGCCGACGAAACAGGAGATATTGATAGAATGTTTCCGGCGTTTATTATCGCATCGGTGGCTTGCGTTGCAGGTATTGTGTTGATGTTGATAGTAAAGAGAATGAAAAATTAAGAATTAAGAATGAGGAATTAAGAATTGCAAAGACTACGTTCTCATTCTTAATTCCTCATTCTTAATTCTTAATTTCTAAATCGTCTCATAATAATCAATTGTTTCCTTTGTCAAAATATCCAACGGCACAAAATTATCTACTTTCACAGGATTGCGATAAACCAAATATTCGATAAGCGTTTTTATCGCCATAAAACCTTGTCGTTCGGGCTCTTGTCCGATAAGAAAATCAATGTGACCCTCTTTCAACGCCCTCGCATTTGGCTCCGTGATATCGACACAAACCAAACGAATGTTTTTGATGTCGTTTTTTGCAAAGTAATCGGCAATAACATTTCCACGCGAATTGGGCACTACGATACCACCAATGTTTTTATATGTGTGAAAAAATTTTGATAACAATAAATCTGTTCGTTCAGGCTCTAATACAGAAAAAGGTATTCGATGAAGTTTATTTGATAGTCCTTTCTCATTCAGATAATCATTCACCCCTTTTTTGCGCAAAATGGTAGTGTTAGCACTTCCGTCACCGATACGTTCGGCTTGTAAAATACCGATTTCCGAATTTTCGGGCGTGATTGACGTGAGCAATTTGCACATCAGATAACCGCACGTATAGTGATCCGACGAAAAGTATGCCAGCGGATTTGTTCCTTGCATCATCGAATCGACAAAGATATAAGGAATTGAGTTTTTTTCGAGTTCGGTTGTCAATTTTATTGTTTCCTCCTTAAAAGTAGGACCAATAATCACACCGTCGGCTTCCATCGTGGCTATCTGACTGTAAACATTACGACACGAGTAGATATCGTACTGATTGTAGTGGCAAATGACCAGGTCAACCTTAATATTGTCATATTCAGCCAATGCCTTATCAACGCCTTGATAGATACTTTCCCAATATTCGCCCGGAAAAACGATATGCGTAGTAATAATAATTCGATATTTTCGTTTGAGCGACATTCCGCTAATATGAATGTTGGGCTTATAGTTTACCTCTTTCAATATTTTATCAACAGCCTCGCGCGCCGTTTCCGATACATTTCCGCGATTGTGTAAAATCCGGTCAACTGTACCGGTCGATACACCTGCCCTTTCGGCTATGTCTTTTATTCTGACTTTCATACATTTATATTCTTTTTCAAAGCTATTTTCTCCCAAGTTGGTCGAAATTTTGTACGAAGATACGATTTATTAATAATTATTTGCCTTTTCCTACTTGTTATTTTGCAAAAATCCGTAACTTTGTGCGTGTACACAGAAAACTGTTTTTCGAAAAAGGATTCTAAAACAGTAAGATAATAATTTCAACACATCGTTCTATGTATAAACTAATCATTTCACTCATCGCTCTGTTATGGTTACAAGTTGTAAACGCACAGTCGCCATTGGAGGTAAGAACGTTCACGCTCGACAACGGATTGACCGTTTGGCTCAACGAAGACCATACACAAGCATCGGTTTTCGGCGCGGTTGTAGTAAAAGCCGGTGCAAAAGATTCGCCTGCAACCGGCATTGCCCATTATTTTGAACACATTATGTTCAAAGGAACAGAAAATATCGGTACGGTTGATTTTGAATCGGAAAAAATGTATCTCGACTCTATCTCTTATCAATACAGTTTACTGGCACAAACCACCAATGATGCGTACCGCCGAGAAATTCAAAGAGAAATCAATCGCCTCAGTATCGCAGCCGCGCAATATGCCATTCCAAACGAATTTAATAATTTGATTGAAAAAATGGGCGGAAGCGGATTGAACGCTTACACAAGTTTTGACGAAACAGTTTATTTCAACAGATTTGTTCCGCAATACATCAATCAATGGCTCGAATTGAACAGCGAACGGTTGATAAATCCTGTTTTTCGTCTGTTTCAAAGTGAATTGGAAACGGTTTATGAAGAAAAAAATATGTATAGCGATATGTCGTTTATGGTTGCCTTTTTCAAAGTGCTTGAAAAGGCGTTTAAACCACACCCTTATCAATATCACATTATCGGCGAAAGCGAACACTTAAAAAATCCCGATTTGGCTGCAATGGAACAATTTTTCCGAGATTATTACGTTGCCGGAAATATGGCTTTGATTCTCAGCGGCGATTTCAATTCGGAAGAAGTAATGCCTGTGATTGTCTCAACATTCGGACGACTGCCCACAGGCAATGTGCCCATAACCGAAACAGTAGAAATTCCGCCGTTTCAAGGAAAGCAAACAGAACGTATTCTCGTACCGATTCCTATGGTAAAAGCGTCGGCATTGGCTTGGCGCGGCGTTCCGAATGGTGCGCCCGATGAAAATGCGCTGAATGTCGCTATCAAACTACTATCGAACAGTAACCACACCGGCTATTTAGATATGCTCGGTACAGACGGAAAATTGTTGATGTCGGGAATGATGCCAATGCAGCTAAATGAAGCCGGAATTAACATTGCGTTTGCCGTGCCGAAACTGTTTTTTCAATCCTACGGAAAAGCCGAAAGATTGGTATTGAATGAGATAAATCGTATTAAAAACGGCGATTTTACCAATGAAGATTTGGAAAGCGTGAAACTCGAAATGCGACGAGAATTTGAAACGCAACTCGAAACAGTTGATAGAAGAGGTAATATGATGATAAATCTGTTTTCACAGGGAAAAAATTGGGACGATCACCTGCAAGAGATGAACAGTATCAACACATTGACAAAAACCGATATTATGGACATTGCCAATTGCTATTTCACCGAAAATTATCTGTATCTCAAGAAAAAAACCGGTCGCTACAAAATTGAAATGGTCGAAAAACCCGGTTTTGCCCCCATTCTTCCGCCCAACAGAAGCGAAAGTTCGGAATATGCGCTCAATCTCATCGCAGAAGCAGCCGAAAATCCGGTTATTCGTCCGCGTACCATTGATTTTGAGAACGATGTAAAAACCATCGAAATAACACCTTTGGTAACACTTTATGCAGTAGAAAATCCATTTAATGATGTTTTTCGCTTGCAAATGAATTTTCGCAAGGGAAATCATGCCGACAATATGGTACAATTCATGAGCGGATATTTGAACGACCTTGCCACTGATTCGCTTTCACGCAGAGGCTTTCAAAACGGTTTGCGAAGATTAGGCGCGACGGTTGATTTTTCGTCCGATAATGATGTTTTCACGGTAAATATCATGGGATTTGAAGAAAGTATTGAGCCAACTTTGCAATATGTAGCGCATTTTATGCAACAGGTGAAACCCGACAAAAAAGCCTTCAGAAGAATGACTACCGGACAAAGAATGGGAAGACTGTTCACAAAACGTGAGCCTCAACATAGTAGCCGACGCGCTTTTTGATTTTGTGGCACACGGTAATCATTCAACTTATCTGACAACGCCTTCGGCGCGAGAAATCAGAAGAAAAGGCAGAGATGGAATGCTCGATGTTTTCAGAAATGCGATTCGCACGGAAGCAGACATTCATTATTCCGGAAATCTGTCAATTGAAGAAATAAAACGTTTGGTTGTCCAATATCTCAATCCCGAAAACATTGTTGAAGAAGCAGGAAATCCTGTTATGCTGCCATTGCAACAATATAACCGACCGATTGTGTTTGTAATTGATATGCCTAAAGCCACACAGTCAATAATTCACGGATATACGTTCACGCCAACGCCGATTGACGAAGATTTTATTAACGCTTCGCGTATTTTCAACGCCTATTTTGGTGGCGGAATGTCGTCGTTGATGTTTCAGGAAATCAGAGAGTTTCGTTCGTTTGCATATTGGGCGGCATCGCAATACGTGCGTCCCGGAATGGTCAATAAAGAAAACGGCTCGTACCTCAAAACACAACTATCCACACAATCCGACAAAACGATTGAAGCCCTGCAAGTACTCGATTCGTTATTGAAAGATATGCCGATTTTCCCTGAAAAAATGGCAGATACAAAACAGTTTTTACGTAATAATATCAACAATTCGTATCCTTCGTTCAGAAATATTTCGGGACAAGTTGCTTCGCAAAAACGTCAAGGATTTAACGAGGATGTCAATGCTATTCTTTTGGATGCATTAGATGAAGTGGATATGGATACTATTGTCGATTTTTATCTTCGCAATGTGCAAGAAAATGTTACTTGTTATATAATTGTGGGCAATTTGAAGCAGATAAATTTGAGACAGTTGGAACAATTTGGCGAAATAAAAAAGTTGAAGGTAAAAGATATTGTGAGATAGAAATAATTATTGCCGATTTTCGCTGTTTATTCTACAAAATTTCGTATCTTTGCATGCCGTGTGCACGTACACAGAAAATAAACAAAATTAACATCATATATTTATGTACGAATTATTTAACATTCAAAACAAAGTAATCGTCATCACAGGCGGAACAGGTGTATTAGGCGCCTCAATGGTAGAGTATTTAGCGGCGCACGGCGCAAAAGTTGCCGTTTTGGCTCGTAATCAGCAAAAAGGCGACGAATTAGTCGAAAAAGTAAAATCACAAGGCGGCGAAGCATCGTTTTATCAAACCGATGTAACGAGTGAAGAAGTATTGAAGAAAAACGCCGAAGCCATCATCGCCAAATACGGAAAAATTGACGTATTGATTAACGGCGCAGGTGGAAATATGCCCGGCGCAACGATTCCGCCAAACAGCACGATTTTCGATTTAAAAATGAACGATTTCCGTACCGTTGTCGATTTGAATCTAATGGGAACAGTAGTTCCGTCTGTTGTGTTTGCACAATATATGGTAAACGAGAAAAAAGGAAATATCATCAACGTAACATCGGCATCGGCAATACGTCCACTCACGCGCGTATGCGGGTATGGCGTGGCGAAAGCGGCTGTATCAAATTTCACGAAGTATTTGGCAGGCGAATTGGCGATAAAATTCGGTGAGTCGTTCCGAGTAAACGCCCTTTGTCCGGGTTTTTTCATTACGGAACAAAACCGCGCTTTGCTCACAAATCCTGACGGAACGTATTCCGATAGAGGAAATACAATTATCGCGCACACACCATTTAAGCGTTTTGGCAATCCCGAAGATTTACTCGGCACATTGCATTACTTGGTGAGCGATGCATCGAAATTTGTAAATGGAACAGTAGCCATTGTTGATGGTGGTTTTGATTCATTTTCAATCTAAAACAATGTGCTAATGTGCTAATAAATAATGTGCTAATGCAGGCACAGTCATTAGCACATTAGCAAATTATTTATTAGCACATTATAAATTATGCAACTTAAAAAAAACTTCAAATACTCACTCATTGTTCCCACGAGTATGGGCGTTCGCATTACGCCTGTCAATGGGCAACCCGTGTACAGTACCAACCTGTTTCAGATGCAAGCCACCAGTGCAGAAACAAACGTGGCAAGTATTTCGTCTTATTTGGGACTTCCCACAAAAGTACTGACTACTTTCGTAAAAGACAGTCCTATTGCTAAATTCATCAAAGCCGACCTTCGCGCACGAAATCTTGATTACGAAGGTGTGGAAGTGGAGCAAGGTGACCCATGGGGTTATCGTCATCAATTCAATATCGCCGATAGCGGTTACGGAACACGTGGACCACGTGTACAAAACGACCGTGCCGGAGAAGTAGGTAAAACATTAAATGTAAAAGATTTCGACCTTGAAAGAATTTTCGGAACGGAAGGTGTTCAAATCGTTCATTTGTCGGGATTGATTGCTGCTTTGTCGCCCGAAACCAGCCATTTTTGTTTGGAAATCGCTCGTTTTGCCAAAAAGCACGGCACATTGATTTCGTTCGACCTCAATCATCGTGCTACTTTCTGGAAAGGACGTGAAGAAGAATTGCACAAAGCATTCACCGAAATTGCATCGCTTTCCGATATTTTGATTGGCAACGAAGAAGATTTTCAACTTTGCTTAAGTGTCAAAGGACCCGAAGCGGGCGGCGAAAACATCGAAGACACAATGGACGCTTTCAAGGGAATGATTTTGAACGCGAAAAAGATGTTTCCAAATGTATCCGTTTTCGCGAATACGCTTCGAGAAGTCATCAGCGTAAATGAGCACCTTTGGGGCGGCATTGTTTACGAAAACGGAAACTGGCACGTGGCACCGATGCGTAAAATCGTGGTGTTGGACAGAATCGGCGGCGGCGATGGTTTTGTTGGCGGATTACTGTACAGCATTTTGAAAGGAATGCCGTCTGAAAAATGGATTCAATTTGCGTGGGCAAGCGGCGCTTTGGCAACTACTTTTCTGACTGATTACGCCCAACCTGCCGATGAGGATATGATTTGGAGTATTTGGAAAGGAAATGCACGAGTACAGAGATAAAAGCCCCCTAACCCCCTCAGGGGGACTTCCTAGCGGGCGATTATAAAACAATTATAAAAACAAAATAAAACAATGCTTCTGCAAGTCCCCCTGAGGGGGATCTAGGGGGCTAATATATTATGGAAAAAAAAGCAAATATCGGACTTATCGGTCTCGCTGTAATGGGCGAAAACCTCGTCCTCAATATGGAAAGCAAAGGCTATACGGTAGCTGCTTTCAACCGTACAACAGATAAAGTAGATGCGTTTATCAATGGACGCGGAAAAGGGAAAAATTTTATCGGTGCGCATTCGCTCACGGAATTAGTAGCATCGCTGGAACGTCCACGAAAAGTGATGATGCTAGTAAAAGCTGGAAAACCTGTCGATGATTTCATCGAACAACTTATTCCACTACTCGAGCCGGGTGATATCATTATTGATGGCGGAAACACTAATTTCCCCGACACCGACCGTCGCACGAAGTACGTAGAAAGCAAAGGATTGTTGTATATCGGCACAGGCGTTTCGGGCGGCGAAGAAGGCGCATTGAAAGGTCCTTCGATAATGCCGGGCGGCTCACCTGAAGCGTGGGTGCACGTGAAAGATATTTTTCAAGCCGTATCGGCAAAAGTGGCTGACGGTTCACCCTGTTGCGATTGGGTGGGTGAAGGCGGCGCAGGTCATTTCGTGAAAATGGTACACAACGGCATCGAATACGGCGATATGCAAATCATCAATGAAGCATACCAACTAATGAAAGATCTGTTGGGAATGGACGCTTTTGAGCAACACGAAATTTTCAAAAAATGGAATGCAGGTGTGCTTGATTCATATCTTATCGAAATCACAAAAGACATTCTCGCTTACAAAGACGAAGACGGAACACCACTTGTAGAGAAAATTTTAGATACCGCAGGTCAAAAAGGAACTGGCAAATGGACAGCTGTTACAGCGCTCGATTTGGGTATTCCATTAACACTTATCGGCGAATCGGTTTTTTCTCGTTGTCTATCGGCACAAAAAGATTTGCGTGTGAAAGCATCGAAAGAAATTTCAGGAACGAAGCCACATTTCAAAGGTGACAAACAACAATTTATCAACGATTTGGAAAAAGCATTGTATGGCGCAAAAATCATTTCTTACGCACAAGGTTACGATTTGATGATGGAAGCTGCCAAAGAGTACAAGTGGAATCTCAATTACGGTGGTATCGCGTTAATGTGGCGCGAAGGTTGTATTATTCGCTCGCGCTTTTTAGGCGATATCGAGAAAGCGTTTCGTAATAATCCAAATCTTGAAAACTTGTTATTTGACTCGTTTTTCAAAGAGGCGGTTGAATCGGCGCAAGAGAGTTGGCGTAGAGTGTGTGCCGCGGCTATCGAAAACGGAATTCCCGTTCCCGCACTCACTTCGGCATTATGTTATTTCGACGGTTTCCGCAGCGAACGTCTGCCTGCCAACCTTTTGCAAGCGCAACGCGATTATTTCGGTGCACATCAGTATGAAAGAGTTGATAAACCGCGTGGCAAGTTTTTCCATACCGATTGGACGGGAAGAGGTGGAAATACCGCTTCGACGACGTATGACGTTTGATTAATGTGCTAATATGCTAATAAAAAATGTGCTAATATGCAAATTGACTGCTATTAGCACATTTTTTATTAGCACATTATCTATTTCCCAAAATATTCTTCTTCTCAAATTCCAACAATTTTTTCTTCCTCCACATTCCTCCGCCATAACCCGTAAGCGTGCCGTCCGCACCGATAACCCTGTGACAAGGCAGAATAATAGAAATTTTATTTTTCCCGTTAGCATTGGCAACAGCTCTCACAGCAGACGGTTTACCCAAAAGTCTCGCTTGTTTTGCATAAGTTGTTGTACAGCCGTATGGTATTTGCAACAGGGCAAGCCATACTTGTTTTTGAAAGTCCGTACCGACTAAATCCAATGGAATATCGAAATCCCTACGCTCTCCCTTGAAATACTCTTCCATTTGTTTTCTAAGCGTTTCAAAATGAGGGCTATCGCCTTGTACAAGCGGCGCATTACAAGAAGTTGCTAACTGCCTTAATTCCAATTCGAGTAATTTGTAATCGGCAAACTCAAACATACAGAGTCCCTTATCGGTTGCAGCGGCAATCATCATTCCCAAATCTGTTTCGATATGAGCTATATTGACAATGCGCTTATCTTTACTTTTCGATAAAGAAGTACCAACAACACTCTTAAACATACTGTTGAAGCCACTTAGCGAATCGTAACCCGAGTCGAAAGCAACATCCGTTACATTTTGGTTGGATTGAAAACGCTGAAAAGCATTGTTTGCCCGATACATTCTCTGATAAGCGTGAAATGTCAGTTTGTAATTTTTCAAAAACCATCGACGAACCTGATTGGGTTCAAGCCCCAAATCTTGCAAATCAGTATCTTTTATTTTAATCGCAGGATTCTCTTCCAGATGTTTTAATAACTGTTTAATACCGGCAGGAGGATTTCCTAATTTTTCCAACGGCTTGCACACTTTGCACGGTCTGTAACCATTGTGCATCGCCTCGCTTGCCGAAGGAAAAAACTCAATATTTTCCAATTTTGGTTTTGCGGGGCAAGTAGGGCGACAAAATATACCTGTTGTTTTTACGCCGACAATGAACACGCCTTCAAAGGAACTGTCTCTGTCAAGAAATGCTTTATAGAATATTTCTCTTTCTGTTTCCATATTTATCATTTTGTTTTTTAGGTGTACAATCTTTCAATTCGTCAATGGCACCGCCTGCCACCGCCCACAAGTACAAACTTGCCACAGAAGCGTAAGGCGCATAGCGTTTCCAAAACTTATTGAATTTCGTTTTATCAATTTTTCGATGTCGATATACCATTCGCAATCCTCGATGAATAGCCAAATCGCCATAGCTCAATATATTGGATCGTTGCATCGAAAATATCATCAGCATTTCGGCAGTCCACACACCGATTCCGTTCAATTCGGAAAGTTTGACACACACCTCTTCGTCCGACATCGAATGAAGTGCGTTAATATCAAACTCATTTCTCAAAATCTTCTCTGCGACCGACTTGATATAAGCCGCTTTTCGAAACGAGATGCCGCATTGTTGTAATTCTTCCAACGTCAGACTGTCAATAACCGCAGGGGTAATTTCTCTTAACTTATTTTGCATCCGTTCCCAAATAGTTTCGTGCGCTTTGGTCGAAATTTGTTGTCCGACAATGGAATGCACAAGTGCAGTGAAAAGGTCGGGATTAGTAGCCCTTTCTATGATGCCTATTTGGTCGATAATTATCGCTAATTTTTTGTCCGCCTTTTTCAGGTGTTCGATTTCTTTCTCGCCGTATTGGAAGTGAATTGTCATAAGTTGCTATTATTATTTTTGTTGCAAAGATAAAGGTTTATTAATTTCCGTACAACCGAAAAATTGACAATGTTGTGATGATGGCAACGTTCTTTTATTTATCTTTGTTGTCAAAACAAATCGAAAGAAAATAAAGTACAAAAAAATGATTTACTACCAAAACGGCTCTCTCGAAAATAACCTTTCGCACGAAGATTTAGCGAACGGACTTCGTGAAGCCCTCACAAAAATGGGCGAACGCAAAAAAGTACTCATCGTTCCGCCCGATTACACTCGTTTGCCCAGTCGTGCCGGCGAACTGACCGAAATTGCGTGGGAATTTTACGGTGATAAAATTACCGACATTCTTCCCGCACTAGGTACGCACACACCAATGCCCGACGACCAAATCGCGGATATGTTCGGAAAAACACCGCGAAGCCTTTTTCGCGACCACGATTGGCGCAACGACGTTATCACGCTCGGCAATGTTCCTGCGGAATACGTAAAAGAGGTTACGGACGGAAAAATCGACCTTTCGTGGCCTGCACAAGTCAATAAATTGCTGCAAAACGGTGGTTTCGACCTTATCTTGTCTATCGGACAAGTTGTTCCGCACGAAGTGGTGGGAATGGCGAATTACAACAAAAATATTTTTGTAGGAACGGGCGGTGCTGAGGGAATCAACAAAAGTCATTACATTGGTGCTGTGTACGGTATGGAGCGAATGATGGGACGTGCCGACACGCCTGTGCGCCGAATTTTCAACTACGCTTCCGAGCATTTTTCATCGCATCTGCCCATTGTGTACGTACAAACGGTAGTGGGCGTGAATGAAAAAGGCGAACAACAGACTTACGGACTTTTTGTAGGCGATGATTTTGAAGTGTTTGATTTAGCAGCGAAACTGTCGTTGCAAGTCAATTTCCAAATGGTGGAAAAACCGCTAAAAAAAGTCATCGTCTGGCTCGATCCAACGGAATTCAAAAGCACGTGGTTAGGCAACAAATCGGTTTATCGTACCCGAATGGCAATTGATGACGGCGGCGAACTCATCGTTATTGCACCTGCACTCAAAGAATTTGGTGAGGATAAAGAAATCGACCGCTTAATTCGAAAATACGGTTATTTCGGCACGCCTAAAACGCTGAAAGCAACGGAAGAAAACGAAGAATTGCGCAACAATCTCAGTGCAGCGGCACACCTTATTCACGGCTCATCGGAAGGACGATTTTCGATTACCTATTGTCCCGGAAAAGAAACCGAAAACTTGACGAAAGCGGAAATAGAAAGCGTTGGCTTCGAATATGCCGATATTGATGAAATGATGCAAAAACACGATTTTCACAACTTGAAAGAGGGTTTTAATACGTTGCCGAGTGGCGAAGAAGTATATTATATTTCGACTCCGGCGTTGGGTTTGTGGGCGTATAAGGATAGGTTTAGTGACTGATGTGTGTGAGATTCCTATATCATAATGAAAAACTGTCGAAAGATTTCAATTTTTCGGCAGTTTTTCGTTTAAGTCGTTTATTTCTACGCTCAGGTTATTAATTTTTTGATTTTTATTGCGTAATTCAAAAAAAATGCTTTACTTTGCAAAAGTGATACAAACAACACGAATTAACATAAAAAAGCAATTTATGATTATTGGTAGGAATATACACAATACTAACAAACATTGTATTCATTTTTTGTGCAAAAATAAGTGGAGCGAATTTGCCCCTGTTGGTTAGGTGTTAGACCGACAGAGGGGGCGGGATATTTGGTTCACAAATATCAAAAAATAACACCACAACAATTTATTTTCTCTATTCCACTGTATTTTGTTCTATCTTCAACTTCATAGCAAACGCAAAGCAGAGGAATTACACCTTAATTTT
>JAIRUA010000019.1 GCA_031254645.1 Dysgonamonadaceae bacterium | reverse complement strand
ATGGCTGCGCCGCCGTGAAGATCGGAGGTGGAGATGATGAGGGTTTTCACGTCGTTTCAATTTTTATCATATTCGCTAATTGCAGAAAATAATCTCTACTCCAAATATTTAACTCCTGTGGATTTCTCAAAAACGGACGAACATCGTTTTTTACCGCCTCAATATTCGTCTTTTCAATTCGCTCTTTCAACATTTTTCTGAAAATTTCGGGTGTAAATTCTTCTGTTGACAAACTATTTATCTGTTCTGCTCTTTTTTGTAAATGCTTAAAGTTCAAAGTAACATTGTTCCGTACATAAAACTCAAAGTCGTACCAATCGCGTCCTTTTACGCGATTTTGCCAATTTCGGAAGAGGAAAGCGTGCATTTTTCCTGCATACAAATCGGGCAAGGAATAACAGCGTGTCATAAACGAAAACGGCAGTAAAAGCAGTTTATATTCGGTCGAAAAATCGGGTGGCGGTTGTGTATCGACTTCGATTTTTATCTTAATCCGCTTTTCGCTTGTAAACTGTAAATCGTAAATCTCAGTATTTTCTTTCAAAAAAGCCGATTCTACATTTGTTTGTGCGGTTTTCGCTTTTTTATTGATGGCGATTTCTTTTCCAAGTGCTTTAAATTCAGCAATTATCGGTTCAAAATAATTTTCCAATGCAAAATTTTGGTCTGCTTGCAAAAGCGAAAAATCCAAATCTTCCGAAAAACGCGGTAAATTGTGAAAAATGCGCAGACAAGTACCGCCGTAAAACGCTGATTTGTCGAAAAAACCGCTACGATACAATCCTGCAAGCGTGATTTCTTGCATTACTTCGTGTGTTGCGTTAGTCAAATCGTCTTTTGTGGCGATTTGGTAGCGGGAGAGCATTTGGTTGAAAATATTGTCTGAACTATGATTCATTTGATTTTTGTGATTGTTACTTGATTATTTTTCGCTTAAAAATTAAAAGTGAGAAAATTAGTACAACGGATATGATTAGTATAATTTTCCACAACAAAATTATTGTACATAAATTCTCTCCTGTTACCAAAGAAATACAATCATCGCCATAGTTAGCGGTTTCATATTTTATGCTAACCATTGTGTTAATAATAGCGGAAATTGACAAAGGACTTGCCAATACTGACAAAATCAAAACAATATAATAAATTATCTTTTTCATATCAATCAAAATAATCACTCTAAAATCATAGTTCAGACAACATTCTCAACAATAATCCCAATTCATTTTTCTTCTTTCCAACCTCAACACACACTCTCACAATATCTTTATCCAAAGTTTTCAACACATCAAAATCAATCCGCAAATCTTCCGTCAAATAATTTTGCATTGCTTTAACCGATTGTAAACGCAAATTCGGTGTGGCAACAATCATATCGCAAATGGCTTTTGTGGGTGAAGCAGTCAGAAAAGCGTATTGATTATTGATAATTTCCTGTCGAATTCCAATGCTAAAATAATCTGTTGGAATGGTTTTGAATTCAAAATTTCCGAGCGGTGTTGAAAAAGTTTTTGCTCGCTTTGTTGTCATTGAGCGAATGGTGTAAACTCTTTCGGGTATCATTCCGTAATACGATAATGCTGTTTCGAGCGAAATATAGGACGGGCGATACAAATGATTTGCAACAAGTTCGGTTGAAATTTCTAAGTTATGAACTTTTGGTGAAACGACATACAGATCACGTATTACTCGAATAACAAGCCCTTTTTGCTCTAATTCGGTAACTTTATCAGCAGGGTGCTTTAAGTCGCTGTATAGCGAAAATAAAATATCCCTATTTACAGGAATAATGCCTATGTCATTTAATCGTTCCATTTTTTATAGTGATTTCAGGTTACAAAGATAGCAAAATTTGCATAGATAATCGAAAAAAACCCGATTATCTATGCAAATTTTGCTATTTCTTGCGAACATACAGGTTTGCCCCTACGATAATCGTCGCCTCACTTTCGTCCAAAAACCATTCACTTTCCCATAATATCCTTCAAATGTTTTTCGTGCATTTTCGTTTTCACAAATTTCCGAAATAACATCAATATTCAATTTTTCATCATATAATTTTGTCGCCCAAATGTCTTCTTTTCCCGAATGTATGCCGCTACCGTCGAATCCAATGTTTTTTACCAACGATTTTCCCGCATTTACCGAAAGCATATCGTTCAAAAAAAGCGATGCGTTCCAACGAATTGCCCACGAATTGTTTTCACCATTTATCTGCCGTTGTAACATTCGTGTGAATGGGTAATTGCCGTTGAAGTCGAAAGTTTTGGTCAGTTTTCGTTGTTTCAATTCGTTTAAAAGCTGTTGTCCGTCGGGGTTGAATTTTTGCCACGCGCGTTTCCATGTTGCCCAACCCCAACTGCCTGTCCATTTTATCAAAAAGGCATCAGGAAGATTCGGCAACGAGAAACAATATCCTTGTATGTGGCCGATTTGTTCTTCGTTGGCAAATTTTTCCAACGCTTCGTTCATAAATATCAGAAAATAAGGCGATGTCAGTAAGTCGTCTTCCAACACAATCACTTTTCCGTATTCATTTACCACTTGCGAAACACCGTTAATCACATTTTGAGCCAAACCAATATTTTTCTCATTTTCAAAGAGATGAACATGTTTAAATCCATCAATCGAACGAATTATTTCACGCACTTCCAACACGTCGTTTTTGTCCGAATCGTTTTTATATCCATCGGAAAAAATGAATAATTCGCTTTCGGCGCACAGTTTGTTGTTGAGCAACGCTTCCAACGTTTGACGCGTGTGTGCAGGGCGGTTGTATGTGAAAAGAATGATGGGTGCGAGCATAATTTTTAGTTTTATAGTTTATAGTTCGATAGTTCAATAGTGCATAGCCTGTTGCTATTGACTATAAAACTATCAACTAAGAAACTCAAAAAAGAATTTTTTCCGACAATTTATTTCTCTCCAAAACGCGCAAATTGACCTCTACTCCCACTTTTACACCTTTTCGTGTTAAATGCGTTTCCATTGTTTTGTATGCAAGTTCCGGATAATTATTATCGCCACTTAGGTGGCAAAGCCAAATATTTTGATGATGTGATTCGTAATTTTCGCACAAAAATTCCGCAATTTCTCGATTGCTCAAATGTCCCGTTCCCGATGTGATGCGTTGTTTCAGGAAATAGGGATACTTGCCGTTTTTTAGCATTTCTTCGTCGTAATTGCTTTCGATAACCACGTGATTGGCTTTACGAATGTATTCGCCTAATTTATCGGTAACGGTGCCAACATCGGTTGCCAACATTAATTTATGTCCGTTGCCAAATTCAATAAAATACCCCACACTATCAACGCTGTCGTGCGGTATATCGAAAGCGGTAATTTTTAAACCGCCGATTTTGAACATTATGCCTTTTTCGATATATTGCCGTGAACCGTTCAAACTATTGCGAACATACGGATTTTTGGTTATTCCTCTGTGAACTTCACGTGTACCGTATATCGGAATATGCATTTTTTCAGCCAAATAACCCACAGATTTGATATGATCCAAGTGATCGTGCGTAACAAGCACTGCTCGAACAAACGAAAAATCAATACCGTGTTCGGCAAGTCGTTTTTTCATTATACGTGGTCCGATACCGGCATCAATCAGTATTCCGTAACAAGAATTGCCTAAATAATAGCTATTCCCGCAACTGCCGCTGCCGAGGCTAAAAAAAGAGTATCGTTCCGAGGAAAAAAGTTCGTATTGCATAATCGTACAAAGGTAGTTATTTAATGTGCAAATGTTCTCTTATTTTTCCCAAAACTATTATCTTTGTAACATGTTCAAGGTCATTGTCATATTTTTTCTTCTATTTCAATCATTTACCGTTTCTGCAACACGAAAACGGTCTGATTCGTTATTGCTTGTATTAGACAAAACGATACAAGAAAAAGCACATTACACTGAAAAAAAAGAACATAGGATTGACAGTTTACGGAATTTACTGCGAGCAGAAAATAGCCTCGAACAGCGTTATTTCATTTACGAACAATTGTTCAATGAATTTCGTCGATATAATATGCACAAATCCTTGTCCGCTGCGGAGACGAAGCTAATCATTGCCGGCGAGTTAAGCAATAATCAATTTGAGTTATTGTCGAAAATGCGCATCGGCGAAATACTTGGCATTATGGGTATGTACCAAGAAAGATTGAATATACTTGGAGAAATTAATCGTGCCGAATTGGAAGAGCAGCATTGGGAATTTTATTATCATTTGCATCATTCGCTATATTTATTGTTGTCGGAAAATGCAACTGTTCGAGAACAAAAGAGCCATTATGACAGGTTAATCAGTCAATACAGGGATTCAATATTACAAGTAATTGAACCTAATTCGTTAGGATACAATCTTGTGAAAAGAGGAAAACTCATCGAACAAGGCAGATACGATGAAGCCTTGTTTTTGATGACGCAAAGTTTTGAACGATACGGGCACGACCAAGCCCGATTAGGAACTATCGCGTATAGCTTAGCCGATATTTATGAAAGAAAAGGCGATATCGAACGAGCAAAACAATACCTTGCTATTTCGGCAATTGCCGATTTGCGAAATTCAGTCAAAGGCTATATCGCTTTACGAAAATTAGCCGTTTTACTTTTTCAAGAAGGAGACATTGACAGGGCTTACAACTACATTAAATGTTCGTTTGAAGATGCCATTTTTAGCGGCTCACAATTCAGAATATTGGAAATTTCGGAAGCGCTTCCAATTATCGCTGCGGCTTATAACAAAAAAATGTATGAAAAAAATGCAAGACTACAACGGGATTTGATCCTCATATCAATTCTCTCTATAGTTTTGATATTGTGCATAGTTTTAGTCGTGCTTCAAATGAAGAAATTAACCACTGCTAAAAAATCTATCAACAATATGTACGAAGATATGAAGCTGATGAATAAATCTTTGGACGATTTAAACAAAAAACTGTCGGAATCAAATCTTATCAAGGAAGAATACATTGGTTCCATTTTTAGTTTGTGTTCTGCGTATATTAATAAAATGGAATCTTATCGCATCAATATCAACAAAAAAGCCAAAGCAAAGCAAATAGAAGATATTCGTCAATTGACATTGTCCACGCTTATTCCTAACGAGCAGAAAGAGCTATTCGGTAATTTTGATGCTATTTTTTTAAATTTATATCCTAAATTTGTTGAACAATTCAATGCTATGTTAAAAAACGAGGAGAAAATAGTGCCTAAGTCCGGAGATATTCTAACGCCGGAGCTTCGGGTGTATGCGCTCATTCGATTGGGGATAACAGATAGTGGGAAAATAGCAACGCTCTTGCATTATTCGCCGCAAACTGTTTATAACTATAAGAATAAAATAAAAAGCAAATTGGCGATAACGGAAGAAGAGTTTTCTGTTGCTGTCCGAAAAATCGGTAAATAACACTTACTACATATCCCAAATAGATTCAATTGTTCTACTTATTTGCATATTTTCACAAATTATATTGTATTGATAGTCACATATATAAGCGAATTTCGTTTCTACTTATACTATCTACCTACGAAAAAGATCCTCAAAAATGTCCGTAACTTTGTCTCGAAATTAATTTTTATAATTTTAAAACATTTCGAGTATGAGAGTAAAAAATTTCAGCAAACGAATTAAACGGATACCTCTTTTCATTTTAATGGGGGTATTCAACATTCTTATGGTAAACGCTCAGGTTTCTTTGAGCGGCATTGTAACAGATATCCACAATGATCCAATTCCGGGCGCTTCCGTTATCATCAAAGGAACAAGTACCGGCGTTATCACGGATATCGATGGGCATTTTTCAATAAATGCACCCGAAAACAGTACTTTGATTGTTTCTTTTTTGGGCTTTTTGACCACAGAAGTAACAGTTGGTCAGCAAAGAACGCTTCAAATCAGATTGGAAGAAGACAATCAACTTTTAGATGAGATAATTGTGATTGGCTACGGACAGGTAAGAAGAGGCGATGTAACTGGCTCTATGACGACCATTAGACCGGACGAACTAAACAGAGGTATGCAAATAACCGCGCAAGATGCCCTCATCGGCAGGGTAGCAGGGGTAAATATCGTACCCGGCAATGGAGCACCCGGTAGTACCGGAACAATTCGTATTCGTATGGGGGCATCGCTTTCGGCAAGTAATGATCCGCTCATTGTAATCGATGGTATTCCCACAGCTAACAGCGCATCGTTAAGTTCTATAAATCCGAATGACATCGAGTCATTTACAGTATTAAAAGATGCTTCAGCAACTGCTATTTTCGGTTCGCGCGCATCAAACGGGGTTATCATCATCACAACGAAAAGAGGAAGTTCAATGGCTTCAAAGCCGCGTATCAATTATTCTTCTAATTTCGCTGTGTCTCAACTTCCGGGTTACTATGAGGTACTATCCGCCGATGAATTTAGACGAGTTTTTGCCGAACACGCCAATGCACCCGAATCATTCCAATTGGGTACGGCTTCAACCGATTGGCAAAGAGAAATATATCGTACAGGAACAGGTACTGAACACAACTTATCCGTTACCGGTAATACAAACAATATTCCTTATCGCGCTTCTGTAGGTTTTATCGGTCAAAACGGAACATTAAAAAAGAATGACTATCAACGTTACAGTGGCGATATTGCTTTGTCGCCGAGATTTTTGAATAACCATTTGGCGTTTGACTTAAATGTGAGAGGAAGCATCGAACAAAGGAATCCCGCTCGCGGCGTTACCAGTTCAGCTACATTTTTCGACCCCACGCGCCCTGTTCATCAAACCAATCCCGATGATATGGGATTAGGCTATTTTATGTGGTTTAATGCGGGCGGAACGCCTATCAATCTTGCGGCAAGCAATCCGGTAGCAGATTTGGAATTGATTAAAAATTTCGAAACACTGCATCGCTCAATAGGTAACTTTTCGGTCGATTATAAAATTCACGGATTGGAAGATTTGAGCGTGAAAATCAGCACAGCTTACGATGTAAGTAACCGTCGCAGAGACGAAAGCATTCCTGATAAAGCACCCAGTACCTACACGAGTATCAGAAACGACGGGCGTGGAAGGAAGTATTGGTCGGAAAACAGAAACCAAAACACACTTTTCAACTCTGTTATCACTTATAATACAAGCATCGATAACAAGCATAATATCAATGCAATGGGTGGATATGAGTGGCAGCGTTTTTGGTATGAAAACCGTTCCGAAACGATTATAAAAGATGTGGAAGACAATACTTTGCCCGATGAAGGTCATCTTTTTTTAGTTTCATTTTTCGGTCGTTTCAACTACTCTTTCGACCACAAATTTTTGGTAACGGCTACGCTTCGTTCTGATGCTACTTCACGTTTTTCGCCCGAAAATCGTTGGGGACTGTTTCCCTCGGCTGCAGTTGCTTATCGCATATCGGAAGAAGATTTTTTGAGGAGCAGCAACATACTGTCAGACTTAAAACTTCGTCTCAGCTACGGACAAACAGGACAACAGGCAATCGGCGGCTACTATCCTTGGCTCGGCACCTATTCTATTTCTACCGATGATGTACAATATGGATTTGGAAACGATTGGGTAAATATGTTTCGTCCTGATGGTTACAATCCTAACATTAAATGGGAAACCACTTCTACTTATAACGTGGGGATAGATTACGGATTTTGGAATAATCGTTTTGCCGGCTCGATAGATGTTTTCAAACGTTTCACGAAAGATTTGCTCAATGAAATTGATTTGCCTGCTGGAAGTAATTTTACCAATCGATTGGCCACCAACATTGGCAGTATGGAAAGTAACGGTATAGAGCTTGGTTTAAATCTTGTGCCGGTAAATACAAGAGATTGGCAATGGACAGTCAATGGAAATTTTACTTACAGCAAATCAAAGATTACAAAATTAGATGTTGTGGGTCGTGAAGACAACCACGTAAATGCCGGTGGTGTTGACCGAAACAATCTTCAAATACATAAGGTTGGCGAAATGCCCAATACATTCTTTTTGCTGGAGCAAGCGTATGACGATGCCGGAAAACCGATGGAGGGACAATACATAGCCCCTGATGGAAGCATTACCACAGTTGCAAGCGATGCAAACAAATATGTTACCGGAAAGAGCTCGCGAATACCCTATTACTACGGTTTGTCCACAAGCCTGCGATACAAACAGTTTGATTTTGGAATCAATGCACGTGGTGCTTTTGGTTTCTATGTGTTCAATTATCGTGAATCCGGTCAGGTTTTAGATGGTTTGTTCAGTGGAAACGGTAATTCGAGCAATATTTCGAAAAGAGGAGCTGAAAGAGGATTCAGATATTCACAGCGTTTCTCTGATATGTTTCTCGAAAAAGGCGACTTTTTTACAATTGACAACGTAACGCTGGGTTATACATTCCCAAGAGTGTGGAATAACGCCAGCTCTTTAAGATTGGCATTCAGCGTACAAAACATTCTTAAAGTAACAGGATATACGGGACTTGATCCTGAGATATTTAATGGAATCGACAACTCTATTACGTATCAACGTCCAAGAATTTACACACTTTCAGTTAATTTGAATTTTTAAAATAAGCAATAATGAGAACAAAATCAATCATATTATTATTGGCAGTCCTGTCGACGCTGATTACTTTTAATTCCTGCTTGGACGATTTAAATTCGATGCCACTAAATGAGCACGAACTCACAAGCGATAAGGTATTTACATCGCCGGATGCTTACAGAGGGCTTTTAGCTAAGCTCTACGGCTCGTTACTGTTAAGCGGACAACAAGGTCCCGGTGGAGCAAGCGATGTTGCCGGTATCGATGAAGGGTATAGCAGCTACACCCGCGCTCTTTTGTATTTGCAGGAAGCAACAACGGATATTATCTTGTTCCATTCCGGAAGTGGTGTCGGCACGAGAGACTTGTTGTTTACCAATTGGCATCCCGGAACGGATATCATTAAATATGCCTATTATCGTTTATTCATCTCTATCAACTATTGTAATGAAATGTTGCGAGAAATTTCCGATGAAAGACAGAGATCGAGAGAATTGTATGAGCAGATGAAAGACATAGCACCCTATTATCGCGCCGAAGCTCGTTTCATTCGGGCTTATGCTTATATGATGCTATGCGACTTATACGGATCTGTGCCTTTTGTTGATGAAAATACAAGATTGGGAAGTATGCCGCAACAAAAGACACGCGAAGAAATATTCAACTTCGCTGTTTCTGAAGCAGAAGCTGCTGCAGCAGCATTAATGGCACCCGGTACGAACGAATATGGAAGAATTGATCAAGTTGCCGGTTGGTTTTTACTATCGCGCCTTTATCTCAATGCGCGAACCTGGGTTGGTAAAAATGAATACGAAAAAGCATATCAATATGCAAAAAAAGTGATTGATAGTGAAAAATACCCATTAGCACCCGATTACAGGTACATTTTTTTGGCAGATAATGAAGATATTACAGAAATGATTTGGGCACTGCCGCACCATCTCGAAAACACCAAAAGCTGGGGCGGTACCAACTTTCTCATCAAAGCACTGTGCGATGGAAATATGAGAGAATTTACCGGAATGACAGAGGCTTGGGGCAATGCACGACTCAAAACACAGTTTGTGGATATGTTTAAACCAAGCGACCAGCCTTTTGATGCAAACGATCCGTGGGGAGATAATAAAATGGATAAGCGCGCTCAACTCTACTCGGGAAGAGTTATCAACGGCAATCCGGTTTTTCATACCAAAGAAACTTGGGCACCGGGTCAGCCTCTTAGCAATACCTTTCAACTTGGCTATGCTTCTTTGAAGTGGCGAAATATGTCGAGAGACCGTAAATTAGTTGGTCCCGGTGGCACACAAACACTTTATTCTGCCATTGATTTCCCGATGTTCCGCACAGCTGATGCATATTTGATGGCGGCAGAAGCCATTTTGCGTGGTGCTGGCGGCAGTCGTGTCGAAGCATTGGGTTATGTAAACAAAATTCGCGACAGAGCGTATCTGTATGGTGATTTTACTGCACCCACAAGTAGTGGCGTTTCAGGACGAATTACCGATGCTGAACTAACGCTTGACTTCATTTTAGATGAACGCGCAAGAGAGTTACATTTGGAAAACGGACGTCGTACCGACCTTGTACGATTCGGTAAATTCACAAAAGGCTATAATTGGGATTGGAAGGGTAGCAATGGTGCAGCCAATAACCAAATTGGCAGAGATGTTGACGACAAATTCAATCTGTTTCCCATTCCGGAAGCCGATATTACTGCAAATCCGAATTTGACGCAAAATCCTGATTTTAGATAAATCCGAATGTATTTGTAGAGACGTAGCGTGCTACGTCTCTACTTTCAAATTTCAAATAAATTTCAAAACAACAAACAAATGAAAATATTTACAACTTATTTTTTCTTATCGGTAATATTACTTCTTACCGGCTGTAAAAACACAGTTGAAAAAACAACTGAAACAGGGCACGTTCGCAACGTAATCTTTATGATTGGCGATGGTATGGGTGTCAATCACATGTATGCTGCATATACCGCCAATAACGGCACTCTTGCTATTGAACGTAGCGAATTTATGGGGCTTATAAAAACGTATGCTGCCGACAATTATGTAACCGAATCGGCAGCGGCAGCTACCGCAATTGCCGGTGGACAAAAAACCAATAACGGTATGGTAGGTGTTTGTCCCGATGGCAATCCGCTGAAATCAATGCTGACTTATGCCGCCGAGCACGGATTATCAACAGGAATGGTGGTCACTTGTGAATTAACGCACGCCACACCTGCTGCTTTTGTAGCGCACGTACCAAGCAGAAGCGACCACGAAGGAATTGCATTTGCTTTTACGCAATCAAAAATTAATGTTGCCATTGGCGGCGGACGTAAGTTTTTCGAAAACCGCAGCGACGGAAAAAACTTAACCGAAATGATGAAATCAAACGGTTTTCAAGTTGCTTACACAATGAGCGATGTGAAAAAAGTACAAGAGGGTAATCTTCTCGCTTTGCTTGCCGATGTAGCATTAGAAGGTTATCCTGCGCGTGGAAATATGCTTCCCGAAGCAGTAGAGACAGCAATCAATATTTTGAATCAAAACGAAAAAGGATTTTTCCTAATGGTAGAAGGCTCACAAATCGACTGGGCAGCGCACGGAAATGATATAGAAAGTGTAGTAAATGAAACACTTGACTTTGACCGTGCCGTAAAAATTGCTTTCGATTTTGCTGAACGCTGTGGAAATACGTTGGTAATTGTTGCCGGCGATCACGAAACCGGCGGGTTGAGCATTATTGACGGCTGTTTTGAATCCGGAGAAATAATAACGGTATTTACAACAACAAGACATACGGGCGTTCCTGTTCCGGTATATTCATTTGGTCCCGGTGCAAAAAAGTTTTCGGGATTTTTCGATAATACGGATTTTTTGCCGAGGGTTTTGAAGCTGCTTGGAATTATTCGATAAATGTCATAGTAAGTTATTCTTTCTTTTTTAGGGCAAATGTACAGACAGTGTTGTGTTACAATTTGCCCTAATTTCTTTTTAATCTTATTGTTTTATTCAAAATTATTGTTGTACTTTTGTATCTGCAGCAGGTCGGTTTGTCGCTCCGGTAATATTATCGGGGAGGAAAGTCCGGGCAACATAGAGCACCATACTTCCTAAAGGGAAGCTGTTCGCGAGGGCAGATGAGCGTAACAGAAAATAACCGCAAGCCTTTCGGGCTTGTAAGGGTGAAAAGGTGAGGTAAGAGCTTACCGGGTGTCGTAGCAATACGATGTGCCGTACGCATTATGGGTTGCAAGACCGTGTATATCGGATATGTAGGGTTGCTCGCCCGATGCCGAGGGGTAGGTCGCTTTAAGGGCGGTGGCGACATCGTTCTCAGATAAATGACAAACGTTTTCAATTTTCGAATTGAGAAAACAGAACCCGGCTTATAGACCGGCTGCATTTTTTATTTTAAAAATAATTGTAATGGAAGAAGAAAAACCCGGACGGATTGCCCTTCTCAAAATAAAATTCAAGGAATTGATGTCATTCCTTTCATACGATATTTGGCGACAAAATCCGCAAACGTTGTCCAACAACAAAAATATTTTGTACAACGCCATTAAAACCGCTATTTTGACCGTACGAAACACGAAGGAGCAAAACATTCCGGCAAGTGCCCGTTCTCTTACATACAGAACAATCTTGTCTATTGTTCCTCTACTTGCCATCTTATTTGCTATCGCACGCGGATTTGGTATCGAAAATATTTTGGAAAGCACCGTATCTAATTTTTTGACGAATAATGACCCTATTTCGGTAGAAAGCGTCACTTCAAAACCGAATCCGAGTTCATTTGAAATTATTCCAAGCGATATTTTTCCGCCTGATACTGTCGATATTTGGCTTGCCGAAACACATATTGCCACAATTGATGCGATTGATGGGAGTTCCGTATCGGAACAAACGCGTGATTTTCTCATTCTATTGCTCTCAATCATCAGTCAATCACTTAGTGGCGCACAAGGTAGCGGTTTGTTTGCCGGAATCGGTATTGTGTTGTTTCTTTACACCATTATGCTGCTGTTTAACGACATCGAAAACAGCTTCAACCGAATATGGCAAGTGGGCAAAGGGCGAAATTTGCGTCGAAAAGCATCGGATTATTTTGCATTTATCTTGCTGATGCCGATATTGATTGTGGTTGCCAACACGATTAACATTATCAATTTTCCGCAAAACAAATGGTTAGAAACATTGCGTGAACTTTATCCTTTTCTCCCTCGTCTGTTGGACGTTATCCCTTATGCCATAATCCTCGTTTCGCTAACATTTTTGTACGCATTTATGCCTAATACGAAAGTGAAATTTATGAACGCTTTTATCGCCGGAATCACAGCCGGAACGGTATTTTACTTTTTCCAAGCACTGTTTTTGAGCGGACTTTTGTGGATTGCGCATTACAATGCTATTTACGGAACGTTTGCTGCTATTCCGTTGATGTTATTGTGGATACATACATCGTGGTTTATCGTTTTGGTAGGTGCTGAAATATCATACGCGGCACAAAATGTAGGTAAATTTTCATTCGAAAAGGAGACGCGAAATATTAGTCGACGATACAAAGATTTTTTTACATTGATGATTACATCAATTATTGTACAGCGATTTGCCGAGGATAAACCACCGCTTAATGCCGACCAAATTTCGCAACGTTGTAAATCGCCGGCAAGACTTACCAAAAACATTTTGAATGAGTTGCAAAGTATGAAGATTATTTCGCCAACACCTTCGCTTGACGACGACCGCATAATGGCGTATCTTCCGGCATTGGATATCAATCATCTTTCGGTCAATTATTTAATGTCGAGATTAGACAAACGAGGCTCGGAAGATTTTATGATTGAAATGGAAGGCGATTTTCAAGAACATTGGGATGCGTTGATTGAGCAGCGAAAGCGAATGTATGAGGGAAAAGATGATGTGTTATTGAAAGATCTTTGATAATGTGCTAATTTGCTAATAAATAATGTGCTAATGTAGGCTCATTGGTTTCTAATTGCAATCAATATGACAATTGCATTAGCACATTATTTATTAGCAAATTAAAAAATCGTACCATTCGGATTTATATTTCTTCAACTCTTTCGATAATTGTTTCGATTGATTATTCGTAAATGTATCAAGTAATTTCCAAAACTTTTCGCTGTGATTCATTTCCGCCGTGTGCGCCAATTCGTGTAATACCACATAATCAATAAACTTTTCGGGCAACAACAGCAAATAAAGCGAATAATTGATGTTTTTTTGCATCGAACAACTTCCCCAACGGGTTTTGCTCGAATTGATTTTTATATTGTTATATGATAGATTGAATTTCTTTGCGAAATGCGCCGTTTTTTCCGGTAAAATTCGTTTTGCTTCCGTTCTTAATCCCCAAATAACAGCTTGACGAATAGTGTTTTGATTTTCCGATGTTGAAATATCGGAGTTTTGTGGAAAAGAGATGTGTAACTTTCCGTTTTTTAGTGAAAGTCCGATTTTATCAGTAATCGTATGCCGCTCTATATGAGCGGAAAAAGAGTGAGTGAGAATAATATCGCTTTCGGCTACAGCTATATGTTTTGATGTTTCGGTTTTTCCCAAATTCAATAATCGTGGTTTTAGTTCTTTGATTGTTGAAAGAATGTAAGCACTTGTAATGCCATAAGGAACAGTTAATTGTATATATCCGTTTTTTCGCCTTGCGATAATTCGTTTGGTGCGTGCATTGGGTGTAATGAGAATTTTGCCGAGTTCCTTATCTGTGAGTTCGTAATTCATTGTGCAAAAGTAGTGGTTTTTTGGGAATTGAGGAAAGTTTATTTCAATCTTAGAAATTTTATGAGAAAAATGAAAGGCTGCTTCATCACGAAACAGCCTTTACACGTATCTAAACATTTAACACGCAAAACTTACGAATTATTTAATTATATCCCGGATTTTGGCTCAAATTGGGATTTGCCTGTCTTGCTCTATATGGAATAGGGAACAATCGAGTATGAGAGGAGTTCACAAGCGAACCACCACTTCCATCACCATAACCGGAAGAGGGTGAATCCCACCAACCGTCAATACCAAATTCCCATTTGCCAAAACGAATAAGGTCTTGGCGACGCCAGCCTTCCACAATAAACTCACGACTTCGCTCTGCCAATAACTCGTCTAATGTCAGGGTAGTTGTCGTATAACGAGAGCCATTGGTTAAAGCTTCCACGCTGTTCCAGTACTCCGGCGTGAAGGCTCTACTCTTTACCGTATTAATCAAATCTACAGCCTCTTGTGTAGCGGTTCCTCCATTTTTACGTATGATTGCTTCCGCTTTTGCGAAATAAATCCATGTTAGACGGTACACATTCCAGTTATTGTTACCATAATTTGAGTCTGTATGTACTCCTGAATGGTACTTCCAGATACGCGCTCCGATGTTTTCTGTGGCATCTTCCCACATAAGACGGTAGTCTACCAAATCTGTCCAATCATACATTCCTCTAAATCGGGGATTGCTACTACCTGAAAGCTCTACGGAATTTCTTGGTGCAACCACCGTGCCGTCTTCGGTTGTGTAGCCATCATGATTTCTCACTAAGATCTGTTTTGTTTGCCTTCCATTAAAAGCACTTTCCATCAGCGGTATTGCTACTTCAGCCGGAAATTCCGGTGACTCCCATCTTGTGATGCTTATTTGTCTGTTTGCGATAGGTGTTTGAGATGTTCCGGACACTGTATACCAAGCTCTTATTGGTTGGTATGCAAATATGAGCGGTAAGTTTACCCATTCTTCTTGACCAAGTACATAATCCCAATCCGGTCTGCCTTCGCCGATATTTTTGAAAGGTCCTTGAAGCCATCCATCTCCGATACCATACATCATCCAGTTGGTTCTACGCAAATCATTTTCGCTGAAAGCGGAAAAAGCATTGGGTGTTACAACGATAGCATTCCACCCATTATCTGTTGAACGTGTATTGAGTATGTTCGACTCTCGATAGGCTCCCAAATGGGCGCGACCCAGCCACATTCCTTGATTTCTGTTATAAACGATTTGAAAAATTCCTTCGGTAGAAACTTCTCCATTGTTGTTGGCAAATGGCAGGAAGATGTCCGGATCCAAAGCCATCGTACCCATACCACCGCCTTCTCCATTCATCAGTTTGGTGGCATAATAGATAGCATCATTCCAGCGTACAATACCTGTCCATACTTCTGCGTTCAAATATAACTCAACGAGCATTGCATAAACTGTGGCACGATTTACACGTCCGGCAAGTTCTCTGCTAAGTGGAAACATATCTCCTGCGATTTCAAGCAATTCTTCTTCGATAAAAGCAAATACTTCGGCACGCGGAGCATTTCGTGGGTTTATCTCTTGACCGCCTATCCCTGCTACATTTCTAACGATAGGGATATTTCCATACAAATCCATCAGTTTCAAATAATGCCAAGCACGATTGGCTCTTAGTTCGCCAATAAATCCGGCTCTATCGGCTTCGGTTACTCCTGATACATTTTCCCATCGAACAACATGTTGAAGATCATGAAGCGTGTTGTTGATAAGACCTATTCCCCAGAACATTAATCGCCAAGGATCCCAAGCGATACCATCGTGTGCGGTGGAGCTCCAAGAACGATAATGAAGTCTGCCCCATTGTCCTCCATCATGTCCGTGACGACCTTTTTGAGGCCAAATCAATTGATCGGATGATAGCTCACTTACCAACCAGTGCCCCATTTGACCGGTGGGAGCTGCCCAAGCATTGGCGTGTGTGTAGGGACGCATCACTGCAGCTTGAATCTCAAGCCTGTTGGTATAAAAATTTTCGGCAGTTATCTCGCGATAAGGCACAACATTCAGATCTGTACAGCTAACGGTAAGGATAAATACCGTAAACAAGCAAGTCAATTTTGTATATAAATATTTCTGTTTCATAATTCTTTATTTTTAAAATCCGATATTAAGACCAAACATTACAGTAGATGAGATAGGGAAGAACTCTCGCCCGGCAATTCCGGTTGTTAAACCCGTATCTTGAACTTCGGGTGTCAATCCTGAGAAGCCGGTAAAGGTAGCCAAATTATTTCCGGCAGCAAATACACGCAGGTTTCTAATCCAATCTTGGTTGGCAAATTTGAATGTATAACCGATGGTTACGTTATCTAATTTCACAAAATCTCCTCTTTCAAGATAATAGTCTGATATTTGCGGCGCTTCGGTAAGGTCGGCGTGCGTAGTTATGGCTGAGTGCATTACGTTATTTGGTAAGAATGTCAGGTTTCCGTAAAACATATCCTGTACGTTTAGAATATCGAAACCGAATTTACCACGCAACATAAAGCTAAAGTCAAACTGTCTGAACCGGAAGTTATTAATCAAAGAAGCGTGATGCGGAGGTACTCCATTGCCAATCCAGGTGCGGTCTTCCGCGTTATTGAAAGCCGAGTTAAGGACGGGCTCATTGTTTTTGTTGTAGAACAACCAACGCCCTTGATCATCGAGTCCGGCAAAACGTCTTCCGTAGAACTGTCCCAAAGGTTGTCCGACTTCGGTGCGAATGGCATCTCCTAAACTGCCGGGTCCGCCTACTCCGCCAAACGATCTGTATTCTCTACTGAAATATTCGTTAGACATCGACATCAATCTGTTGATTTGGTAAAAATAGTTTGCTGTTACATCCCAGGAAAATTTATTGTTTTGTACAACATTAGCATTTATTCCAAGTTCAACACCACGATTCCTGATGGAGCCTACATTCGCCCACATGGTATCTAAAATATAAGGTGGTTGCGGTACGGAAAAATCCTCTAATAAATCTTTTGTCATACGGTTGTACACATCAATTGTTCCTCTAAATCGGTTTAGGAAGGCGATTTCAAGCCCTATATTCAATTCTTCTCTTCTTTCCCATTTCAAATTTGGGTTTGGGTTCCTGTTTGGTCCCCATGTTTGCATCCAGCCAAATCCGGGTATATTTTGTTCCCCACCGGTACCAAGCGTTGCCATATATAAGTAGTTGGATGTTGGCATTGAGCCTGTAACACCAAATCCGGCACGAAGTTGCAAGAAATCAATAAGGGCAAAGTTGTCTTTGATAAAATCTTCTTGCGAAAGCACCCAGCCTGCCGAGAGGGCGGGAAATGTTCCCCAACGATGGTTTGCACCAAATCTGGAAGTGCCTTCATGGCGAACTGTAGCAGAAAATTGGTATTTATCCATCAGCACATAGTTGACACGACCAAAGAAAGAGGCAAGTTTGAAATCGTACTTATTGCTACCCATATTTGATCTGTCTCTACCGGCTATTGTGTTACCTGTACCATTACCTAAGTGATTGTACAGAAAAACATCATTCATAAAACCTGTATTCCATGCATCAAATTCTTCATAAACGTTGTATTCGTATGAATGTCCTACTACAGCATTGAGGGAATGGATATTATTAAAGACCCGTTGATAGTCAATAGTAGATTCGATTGATTGTCTAATATCTCTGTTTGACCATTTTTGAGCGCGTCCGCCACCTTGAAACTGGTCTTTTGAGCGTTCACTGTCTCTATCCCAATACGAACTGCGAATTTCGTGGCGCTGCTGCCAGTTGCTTTGTGTCGAGAATCTAAGACCTTCGAGGATATTGATGGTAACTCTTGCCGATCCTGTCCAAGTCAAACGTTCGGAATAGTCTCTCATCGTATTATAACGCTCAAGCGGATTGTACATTCCGAATCCGGAGATAAAAGTATAGCTTCCATCTTCTTGTTTTGCATTCAGTGTCGGATTGATTTGCGCTGTTTGCTCCCAAGCATTTCTTGTGCCTACATTGTCCCTTGTTCTAAAGTCCACACCTGTATCAAACCTCATTTCAAGGCGGTCGTTCAGACCAAATTGATTGGCATTGACTCTACCACCCCATCTTGTTTGACCGGAGCGAATGGCAATAGGGTCATTATCCATATAATAAAGCGACACGCGGTGATTTCCATTTCTTTGTCCACCTGATACCGAAAAATTGTGGGTTTGGGAAAGGTTGCCGCTATTAACCAAAATTCTCGACCAATCTTCATTACCCCCATGATCTACCATCTGATGAGAATTGAATTTACCGCTTGCCATATATGTTCTGTATTCGGCAGCCGTTAGCATTCTTGGCAATCTGTACACATATTCGTGTGAAAAGGTGGTAGAATATTCAAATCTAGTACGCTGTTCGCCGCGTGCCGACTTTCTTGTTGTAATCAAAATAACGCCGTTTGCGCCACGTGTTCCGTAGATAGCTGCAGCGGAGGCATCTCTTAATACTGAAAACGACTCAATATCCTCAGGAGCTACCGTGCTTAGGTCTGCATCCGGTACACCATCAATAACAACCAAAGGCGATACCGAGCCATGAATAGTTCCTACACCACGAATCTGGAAACTCGCACCTTCACGAGGATCTGTACCATGAGAATTCGTAACGATAAGACCCGGTATTCGACCTCTCGCCAACTCCATTACATTTGGAGAAGTAATCGTATTGAAGTCATCAGCTGTCAAGTGTGAAACTGCAGCTGTAATTTCGCTGCGTCTGACTGTGCCATAACCAATAACCACTAACTCATCTAAAAGTTCGGAATCCGGTTGTAGTACAACTCGCATATTTGCAGTAGCAGCTACTTCCTGTGTAACATATCCCACGTATGAAATAACCAGTATACTTCCCGCGGGAGCCGAAATTGTAAAATTGCCGGCAATGTCGGCAATTGTTCCCTGTGCGGTGCCTCTTATTTGGATGGTTGCTCCAACCGCACCTTCGCCATGTTCATCTAATACAGTTCCCTGTATTTGACCTTGTGCCATAACATTCAGAGAGAATGTTAATAGAAGAAGAATTACTCCTCCTCTGTTGATGAAATTTAAGATTTTTCTCATTCTTTTTTAGTTTTAGGATTGTTTATAATATTGATAAAATCATTGTTAATCTATTTCTACGCCTCCGCGTTCAATAGCAGCTCTACGTATTCTTACCGATAGGTGTGTTTGAACTTTGCCGTCTAATGCTCTAAGAACTGTGGGATAGGTCGTATTAAATAGTTTTCGCAGTTCGTTTTTTTCACCTTGAGCAACTAAAATCTTTTTCATTTTTGCCGTTGATTAAATTGTTTGTACCTTTATAGCCGTGTTTACTCGTGATTATTCGTAATTGGTTGTAAACACAGTACAAAAATATAAACAATAGTTGATATAAACAAATAAAAAGTAAACTATTTTCGACAATTTTTTATGAAGGCGATTGCAAGACTATATAAATATCTTGACCATAAAGGGATTAGACCGACAAGACTTGAGAAAGAAATTGGTTTGTCTAACGGCTATTTAGGCACTCAATCTAAAAGAAATGCCGATTTAGGTGAATCAATAATGAATAAAATAATAGACTATTGTTTAGACTTGAATGCTGAATGGCTTCTTACCGGTAGAGGAGATATGCTCAAACCCGACGCGATGGATGAAGATGTGATAGATGATACTAATGTAGAATTATTGCTTAAAATACTGAAAGAGAAAGATAGTGAAATAAAAGCGCTTAATAGAGAGATCGGAGAATTGCAAGCAAAGAATGGCGAAAAAGTGGAAAATAAAATACGCAATTATCCGCTACCTATTATACCTTCATCATCGCAGATAGTAGCCGAGCCGAAAGAGGAATATCGATGAACAAAAAAGAGGCTGTTTCATTACGAAACAGCCTCTTGACCTAAATATAATTATGAGAAATTATCCTTTCAATACAGCTTGCGCTGCAGCCAAACGCGCGATTGGTACGCGGAACGGAGAACAGCTTACATAGTCTAATCCTACGCTATCGCAGAATTCAACTGACGAAGGCTCACCACCGTGCTCACCGCAAATACCGCATTTCAAATCGGGACGTACTGCACGACCTTTTTCTACTGCCATACGAACTAATTGTCCTACGCCATTGCGATCCAATACTTGGAATGGGTCGTGTTTCAAAATTTTCTTTTCCAAATAAACCGGTAAGAAAGTAGCAATGTCATCGCGTGAGTAACCGAATGTCATCTGCGTCAAGTCGTTTGTTCCGAACGAGAAGAATTCTGCTGCCGAAGCGATACGGTCTGCCGTAAGCGTAGCACGTGGAATTTCAATCATCGTACCCACTGTGAAGTGAATGCTGTCGCCCATTTCTTCGAAAAGTTTAGCGGCAGTAGTGCGAATGATTTTCTCTTGCTCCAAATATTCGTACAAAATACCTGTTAGCGGTACCATAATTTCAGGAACTGCTGTGATGCCTTTTTTCTTCAAATTCAAACAAGCACTTAGGATAGCGCGTGTTTGCATCTCGGTAATTTCGGGATATGTATTACCTAAGCGACAACCTCTGTGTCCTAACATCGGGTTAAATTCGTGTAACGAATCAACACGTTGTTTTACTACTTTTACGTCAACGCCCATCACGTCAGCCATATCTTGTTGTCCTTTTTCATCGTGTGGCACAAATTCGTGCAACGGTGGGTCTAACAAGCGAACAGTTACCGGAAGTCCTGCCATTGCTGCGAAAATTCCTTCGAAGTCTTCGATTTGGAAAGGAAGAATTTTTGCCAAAGCCGCTTTGCGACCTGCTTGATCGGGAGCTAAAATCATTTCGCGAACTGCTTTGATTTTCTCGCCCTCGAAAAACATATGCTCTGTACGGCAAAGTCCGATACCTACTGCGCCGAATCTTTTCGCCATTTCTGCATCAGCCGGTGCTTCTGCGTTAGCGCGAACTTTCATCCTTGCGTATTTTTCGGTCAACGCCATAATTTCTTCGAAATCGGCATCAAGTTCTGCTTCCGAAGTTGCGATTTGTCCTTCGAAGATATCGCCTGTTGAGCCGTTCAATGAAATGTAGTCGCCTTCTTTGTATACTTTTCCGCCTACTGTCATTGTTTTTGTATGATAATCGATTACCAGTGAACCGGCGCCCGAAACACAACATTTACCCCAACCGCGAGCCACAACGGCAGCGTGCGAGGTCATGCCTCCGCGAGAAGTCAAAATTCCTTCGGCAGCCATCATACCGGCTAAGTCTTCAGGAGATGTTTCAACGCGAACCATAATTACTTTTTCGCCATTGGCAGCCCATTCGGCGGCTTCGTCAGAACTGAAAACAATTTTTCCTGTCGATGCACCCGGTGAAGCAGCCAAACCTTTTGCGATTACGGTAGCCGCTTTCAATGCGTCTTTATCGAATATGGGGTGAAGAAGTTCGTCCAATTTGTTTGGATCTAAGCGTAACAAGGCTGTTTTCTCATCGATCATACCTTGATGAAGCATATCCATTGCGATTTTAATCATCGCTGCGCCTGTACGTTTTCCGCTACGTGTTTGCAACATCCACAATTTACCTTCTTGTACGGTAAATTCCATATCTTGCATATCTTTGTAGTGGTTTTCCAAAACGGTTTGATATTTATCTAACTCGGCATAGATTTCGGGCATTGCCTCTTCCAACGAAATGTGTTCTGCAACGCGCACTGCTTCGGAATAACCCGACAATTCAGCCAAACGCTCAGAACCGATTTTCGTGATTTGATTTGGTGTGCGGATTCCTGCTACTACGTCTTCGCCTTGTGCGTTGATTAAGTATTCGCCGATGAATTGGTCTTCACCTGTTGCAGCGTCGCGAGAGAAACATACACCTGTGGCAGATGTATCGCCCATATTACCGAACACCATTGCTTGTACGTTTACGGCTGTTCCCCATTCTTCTGGTATGCCTTCAAGCTGACGATAAAGGATTGCGCGGTCGTTCATCCAAGAATCAAATACCGAGCAGATTGCACCCCAAAGTTGCTCCCAAGCAGATTCGGGGAAATCATTTCCTGTATTTTCTTTTACGGCGGCTTTGAAACGTTTTACCATTTCCTTCAAATCTTCTACTGTAAATTCAGTATCTAATTGAATGCCTTTTTCTTCTTTCATCTTGTCGATGATTAACTCAAACGGGTCGTGGTCGTTTTTGTTTTCGGGTTTCATTCCTAAAACTACGTCGCCATACATTTGAACGAAACGACGGTAAGAATCCCAAGCAAAACGAGCGTTTCCTGTTTTGCGTGTCATTCCTTCTACTACGGCATCATTCAAACCAAGGTTAAGAATGGTATCCATCATACCCGGCATCGAAGCGCGCGATCCTGAACGAACAGAAACCAATAGCGGATTTTCGATGTCGCCAAACTTTGAATTCATCAATTTTTCAACTTCGTGCATATGCGCTTCCACTTCCGGCTTCAAAGACTCAATTAAAAGCATTTGGTCTTTGTTGTACACCTGATAATACTCTGTACAAGTATCAGTTGTAATCGTGAATCCCGGAGGTACGGGTACCCCGATGTGGTTCATTTCAGCCAAGTTGGCTCCTTTACCTCCAAGCAGATTTTTCATATCCGCTTTTCCTTCGGCTTTACCGTTGCCGAAAAAATAAACTCTTTTTAAAATACTCATAAAACTTATTTTGGATAATTATTGATTTGATACCGTTATTCTCAAATTATAAAACGCTACAAAGATAGTTTTTTTTTATGATAAAACCTTGTAATCAATGATTAATGTTTAATGATTAATGCTTAGTAGTTGATTTTCAATAATTAATGTTTAATTAGTTGCTGCTATCAAACATTAATCACTAATTTAAAACATCATTCTCAACGTTGCTCCGACTCTCGTTGGTATTCCTCTCTGTACAATCGGATTCACTTTTCCTGCCATATCCGATACTTCTACAAAAAATGCGTTATACTGCGTATTGAAAAGATTTTTCGTCCACAATTCTAATCCGAAAATACCTTTTTCGGCAGCGATGCTCGCGCTTGTGATACCATAAAACGGTTGATATACGTTGTTGGATTCTGTCCAATAAATTTTTCCAATGCCGTTATAGCTGAGATTTCCGATGAAACGGTCGATAAATGCGCCGCGTGCGAAACGATGAATATAATTCGCTCCAACGCTTAATGTGTGTTGTGGTGCAAATGGAATGTGATTGCCCGAATAGTCAATCTTTATCGGTTTACCTTCGTCATCTGCTCCGGTGGTTTCGTACTTATCGAAACGCGCATTGGCAAAACCGTATTCGCCAAACAGCGAGAAATTACTTGCAGGTGCGTATCGCAGACCGAGTTCAACGCCTTGACTTGTTGATTTTCCGGCGTTGGTAATAATACGCCCGGCTGTGCCGCCGTCCAATAATTGAGTAATTTGGATATTGCTTACTTGCGAGTAGAACAAGGCAAAAGTTGCCGATAATCGTCTATCGAATAGCTCTTTTCGTCCGCCGATTTCAAATGTCCAACTCCGTTCGGGTTTGTATGAAAGTTGCTCTTCGAGCGTAGGCTCGTTTTCGGGTCGCGGTGGAAATGGCGAGGGCATTCCGGGCATCCTCTCTGCCATAAGCCTGTCGATTGCCTCAAACATTGCGCTGCGCAAAATTTGCGAAAATGCTTGTTCGTTGTATCCGCCGCTTTTGTAGCCTTTTGATGCAGAGGCATATAAAAATGATGTTTCTGATGAGCGATATTGTAATGCGAACTTCGGCAAAATCTCAAAATGTCCTTTACTGAAACCGCCCGTCATTGTTGTATCAGCCGTAAAAGGCATTGATGGCGCACCGGGCGGGAACGGCGGTGTTACAACCACGCCCACGCCTTGCGTTTCGGTAAAATAATCTATTTTTGTGTGTTCGTAATCGTATCGAATACCTGCTGTTGCCGACAATCCACGCACGCCAAACAATTCATTTAAAGTCGATTGATAAAACAGTGCCGCACCCCACGTTGGCTTTTTGTATTCGCCTGGCATTTCGATTTCATCGTTCAGCATTTTAATAAACGGTGGAAAATAACCGGAAAAAAATGCCGTTCCGTCTTCTTTAATAGTAACAGGCGTATTGATGTTGCGGTTATCCATAAAACCAAATACACCAATAAGCCAATTGTAATGGTCGTTATCTTCTAGTCTGAATATAACCTCTTGACTTAATGAGTGCTGTCTTTGCTTTTGTTGAATAGAAAAGATAGATAGCGGCGAATAATCCTGATCCATTTTCATATCGTCTTTCAAAAACTGGTATCCGGTGGTGGAATTGATGCTGAATCCGCGTCCGCGATACTGTAACGAAAGTCCACTTGTTGCCAAGTTTCGATCATAAGATGACGGGTCATTGAAATTTACCATCGACGAATCGGCGTGCATGTACGGAAATGCGCCTTGCGACAACCAGTCGTAATTGCTGGAAAGCGTCGCCTTGAAACGTGGCGCAATGTTCCATTCCATTTTTACACGTCCGCCTGCATTCTCCGATGCATCTACTTTTTTTCCGGTGTATTTATTAATGAAATAACCGTCGTCAGATTTATAAAATCCGCCAACGGATATTCCGAAATTGTCGGAAAGTTTTTGATAATTAGATGCGCGAGCCGAAAACTGTCCGTAATTTCCGCCTGTTATCGCTGCTGATGTTCCTTGAAAGGTTAGAGGCGAAAGGGTGTAAATGTTCACAATCCCACCAATCGCATTTCGTCCGTAGAGAGTGCCTTGCGCACCGCGAAGCACCTCAATGCGCTGAATATCTTGAAATTCGAAATCGAATACCGAAGGATTAAAACTCGGCACATTATCCACATACAGACTAACGGTTTGCGCGCCCGAACGTGCACCGATACCGCGAATATAAATCGGTGTAGAAACCCTTGATCCGTAAGACGGAACGAAAAAATTGGGTACAAAAGCACTCAAATCGGGCAACGATTCAATTCGGTTATTTTGCAACTGACGCGGCGACAAAATAGAAACCGACGACGGCAAATTTCTCAAATCATTGGTTTCTCTGACGGAATGACTAATCACCAATTCATCAAGATGATATATTCTAAGCGTGTCTTGCGAATTTGTCTTCGGTTCGAGATAATTGTTTGACGAAAATGCTATGAAAACATTCCAAATGACTAACGATAACAATATTAATTTCCTCATATCGGTTTTTTGCTTTATTTTGAAAGTGCAAAGTACCGAAATAAAATCATCGTTGTCAATCACTATTATTAGTGATTTTATAGGGTTCAGGGTACAGGGCGCAAGGCACTAGGTTCAGGGTACGGGGTATGAATGTTTTTATAATTTACATCCTGCACCTAGTGCCCTGCACCCTGCGCCCTGTACCCTAAAACATTAATCTTACTCCCGCAAAAAACATTCGCGGCGTATTCGGTCCATACACATAACTCGCCGCTTTGCCCGCTCCGGTATCAAAATCGCGTTGAAAAGCGTCGAAAATATTTTGCACTCCGGCGTTCAATTGAAGTTTTGTATCGGTATATAAATTGAAGTCATACGCAAGTCGCAAATTCAATTCAAAAAATGTGGGTGTTTTTTTCGTGATATTTACTTTCGAAAAACGGTCGCCCGCATCTCCGAATCCCGCTTCGTGCGGCACAAGCATACTTCCCGTATAATTGCCCGAAAGCGATGTTGTGAATCTTTTTATCGGCGACCACGAGGCTACAAAATAGGCGTAAGTATTTGGTGTTCGCATCATTCGGCGTGTGGGCGTTACCGCATCAAGCGCTTCTTCTTCGGGCGTTTCGGGTTCCCACCATTTTTGTTCATCGTCGTAAAGTGCGCGTTGGATGGTTACACCGGCTTGCAAATCAAAGGTGCGATAAACCATTCGTCCTTCGAGATTTACTCCATACACGGCAGCGCCTTCGTCATCATTTTCGATGATTACCTGATTTCCGGTAACCGTTTCGGTAAACGGGCGAACAATCCTTGTGTAAAATCCTTCGGCAAGCGCGTTAAATCGTGTATTGCCAATTTGATGATAATAATCAACAGAAGCGCTCACACTGCGCGAACGCTCTTCTCTCAAATCATCGGAAAAAACATAAAAAAACTGTTGTCCTCCAACGATATTGATATGCAGTTGGTCTTCGGTGAGCTGAGGCGCACGAAATCCTTCACTGTATGTCAGACGAAGATTAATATTATTCTGTGGATTATAACGAATGGTAGCACGCGGGCTAAATATTGCATTGTCAAGCAAATTATGTTTATCCACTCGTCCGCCTGCGAGAAAACTCCACATCGAAGTTTTCCATTCGTTTTGAAGAAAAGCAGCGGCAGTTCCGGTGCGTTGCGAAATATCCATCGGGCGAGCTAAACTCACATCTTTTAAGTCGCTGCCTGTATATTCCAATCCGGCTGTGAGGTCGGCAGGCATAAACCACAAGTGATCAAAAGAGCGTATGTAATGACCACCTACTTGATATACCAATTCGGTGGTAGTTCCGAAAGAACTCATTCGCTCTTCATTGTTTTCGAGAATATCGTTGATGTTATCGATTTCTTCCTGACTCATACCGGGGCGAAGTTCGGGAATATCGGTAGTAAACGGGTCGCCTGCGCCATAATATCCGTTTCTCTTTACGTGCTGAAAAGCGGAATAGAGCGCAAATCGACTGTTGAGGTTTGCAAAATGGTCGAATCTGAGCGATGCGCCATTTGTATAATGTTCAAGTTGCTCGGCAATATATGCTTCGTATGGTTGAAGGTCTAATTGGTCGCCGCCTCTACGAAATTCGTGTCGGTTTTGATATTCCATTGTGAGTCTCGAATACAAACCTGTTCTCAAAAAAGAGCGGAAACCAAAGGCGCGGTTTTTCAATAGAGGAAGATTGGAAAAGCCATCGCCGTTAATATCCACCGCTTCTCTCAAACGGTGTTGTCCGTAGGCAGAAATACCCGCACTGCGCGTATCGTTTACAAGTGAGGCATTGAAAGATGTAGTATTGTCATTCAGAGAGGAAATTGTATGTGCAAACTCGCCCAAATTACGCAACGGTTCACGTGTGATAATATTAACTGCGCCACCAATAGCATTTGCGCCAAAAAGTGCTGAGCCGCCGCCGCGTACCACTTCGATTCGTTCAATCATATTTGCCGGAATTTGTTCCAAAATATACAAACCTGAAAGTGCTCCAACTACGGGACGAGAATCGATAAGTATCTGGGAATAAGTGCCGGGAAGTCCGTTGATGCGAACTTGCGGTACGCCGTCATTGGCACAAGTGCTCTCTACACGTAATCCCGATTGAAATCTCAAACCATCGGCAAGCGTTTGAGAACTTGTAGACTCTAATGTTCTCATTCCGATAACACTTACAAGCGATGGCGCAAGACGACGAGTTGTTTCGCCACGACTCGCCGATACTACCACTTCATCTAACATAGTCTTTTCTTCCTCTAAGTAGAAATCAACTTCCTGTGTGGTGTTTGCTGTAATGGTAACTTCACGGGTTTCTGTTCTATAACCAATCATCGACACTTCTAATATATGATTTCCTATGGGAAGATTTCTTAAAAAGAAGTGTCCTGTTCCGTCGGTCATTATACCTATGGTAGTACCTTGTAGTTTAATGGTTGCGAAGGGCAAGTGGTCGCCCGTTTCCTTGTCTACCACGTGTCCGATAATGTGCGCGTCGGTGTTTCTGTTTTGTGTTACGTTTGCTTTTGTATATGCACATATGATAAGCAAACATATTGTGAGTGAGATAATTTTCGTCATTGTATGAATATTTTTTATAATTGAATTTTAGTAAAACGCTTGCAAAGGTAAAATATTTTCCTTTAATGAGAAAGTTATTTAGAAGTTTTCTAAATTAGAAAACTATTAGAAGTTTGTGCGTTTACTCTAAAAAAACAAAGAGAAAGAAGCGGATATAAATTTTTTATCCTATTTTTGTGTCTCAATTGTGAATTGACAAAGTCAAAATCATTATCATACACAATGGACATACAAGCAACTATCAACAAATATTACAAATCCGGCACGAAACTCTACGACATCTATATGTCGCACGCCAACGATGTAACCGAAAAAGCGTTACACATCGTTCGAAAGCATCGGGATTTGGCTGTCGATGTTCGTTTCATAGAAGAAGCGGCGATGTTACACGATATAGGTATTTTCAAAACACACGCGCCACATATTGCTTGCGAAGGTAATTTCCCCTACATTTGCCACGGATATTTGGGACACGAACTGCTGACTTCCGAAGGATTTCCGAAACACGGTTTAGTGTGCGAACGACATACCGGTACAGGATTACGACTTGAAGAGATCATCAGCCGACAACTTCCTGTTCCTCGCCGCGATATGCGACCGCAAAGTCTCGAAGAGAAAATCGTATGTTTTGCCGATAAATTTTACTCCAAGGCACAATTGGGACGAGAAAAATCGGTGAAGAAAATTCGAGAAGGATTAGGTAAACACGGAAAGTATCAGGTAGAAATGTTTGATGAATGGTGCGATTTATTTTTATAAATACAATAAAAAAGCTCTCATTTTGAGAGCTTTTTTATTGTATCAACAATTTTCTTATCTAATACCCAATCTTGTTTTAACTGCCTGCGTAATATTTGACGCACTATCGCTCACATATACAATAGGTTGAGATTGCATCGGCGCCATATCGAAAACAAAAGTGTAAGCACCTTCGTCGGCAACAGCTTTGATAGCGTCAGAAACCCTTCTTTGTACCGGCTCGAACAAAGTTTGCCACAATTGTGCCAATTCTTGTTCGCTGTTTTGTACAAAAGTTTGAAGTCTTTCTTGAATCTGTACAATTTCTCTTACTCTATCTTGTCTGATAGCTTCGCTGGTGGTTTCGGGCAATGCCTCAAAATCAGTCATTTTATTGGTGTATTCAGTTTGTAAAGCTTGCATAGTTGCTTGCATTTGTTCTTGCCTTGTAGCAATCTGACCTTCAATGCCTGAAAGTTCCGGCATAGCCATAATAATCTCTTGCGTATCAATATAGGCAAGCTTTACATTTTGTGCAACAGCAGCTATGGGCGCAATTGCAATAAATAAGATCAATAATTTTTTCAACATAATTCTATTTTGTAATTTTATGATTTGTAATTCGTTTCATCATAGAAACGGCGCACAAAGGTAATCCATTTATTTCTAAAAACCTAACCTTGCAAGCACCTGATCACTGATATCAATTGATGGTTGTGCAAAAATGACTGCTTGTGCCGAAGCTCTATCTAAAACCAGCATAATTCCCTGTTCAATAGAGATGTCGCGCACAACATTGTAAATGTTATCTTGAATGGGTCTAATAACCGCTTCACGACGTGTCATCAATTCGCCTTGCGGACCGAAGTATCTGTTGCGAAGCTCTTGAATAGCATTTTCTTGGGCTACAATTTCATTCTCACGTCTTGTTTTTTCGCTTGCCGACAAGTTTGGTAAATCGGCTTGATAGCTTCTAAACATCGCGCTTACTCGTTCTACCATTTGGTCTATTTCAGCCTGCCATTGCTGCGACAATGTTTCTAACTGTCTGTTTGTATTTTCAATAGCGGGTATTCTACCGAAAATATACTCCATATCAATCAAGGCATACCTTTGGGCATAGCCATTCCCTAACGCAAGTGTTAGAAATAATCCGATAAAAAATAATGTCTTCTTCATAATCGTTATTTTTTTAAGTTATAATATTTCAGACTATATGATGCGAAAATCGTTTAATTTCACTTCGTGATATTTGCCAATATCGCGCAGCGAAGCAAATATCAATTAAAACTCCTGTCCGATGACAAAGTGGAATTGATTACCGCCTCTTCTACGACTACCGGTTCCTATTACCGTATCGAAACCATATGCCCAGTCGATACCCATCAATCCAATCATCGGTAAAAAGATACGTGCACCTACGCCTGCCGAACGTTTCAAGTCGAAAGGATTGAAATCGCGTACTTGCATCCACGCGTTTCCTGCTTCCAAAAATGCTACGCCATAAATGGTAGAGTTGGGCTCTAAAATAAACGGATAGCGCAACTCCAAACCAAGACGCGTATATGCACGGGCTTGTGTAGCAATAGAGTTGTTTTCGTAACCGCGCAATGCAATGTTTTCCGTTGCAAACGAGGTGGAAAATCCACTCATACCGTCGCCACCCATATCGAATGTTTCGAATGGCGAAAGTTTATTTAAGTTGTAATGCCCAAGCATACCAAATTCTACGCGTGTTGCTACAACCGGTGTGCGTTTAATGCCGCCAATTGGTGATGTAAGTGGTGTAAATGTACGTCCTCTAAATTTCCATTTGTGGTATTCGTTCCACGTAAATCGAGCGGGATCGTTGAATGCCATATTGGCATAATCTTTACCGTCAAGCAACGAAAATGGTGGTGTTGCATTTACACTAAGCGAAAACTCCGAGCCTAACCTGGTATAAATCGGACTGTCGGTAGATCTGCGCGAAAGTGTTAATCCGAACGTTAGACTGTTACTTACCCCTGTTTGGAATGGGAATTGATTCCACGTCCAGTTTTTCAGTCCGTATCGTTGCCAACCTACTTCTCCCATTAGTTGAAAAAAGTCGTCGGGCCAATTCAAGCGTCGTCCGTATCCAACTGAAGCGCCGAACATATTAAATACTTGGTTCGGGTCGTAAGCATATTGCGACATATCTTGCCACATTCCGCCGCCGCCCATACCGCCCATTCCCATTCCACCCATCATATAGGGATTGTTGAAGAACATATTTTGGGAATAGTAATCAGAATTTAGTCCGGTGTATCTTGAATAGAAAAGGTTGAAAGACAAATGATTTGGTCTTCTTCCGCCTAGCCAAGGTTCGATGAATGAGAATTGATATGATTGGAAAAAGCGTCCGTTGGTTTGTGCGCTTATTGAAAGCGTTTGTCCCTCACCTTGCGGAATAATTCCACCTCTGCGCATATCCGGATTCAACAGGTTGTTTAGCGAGAAGTTATTTAATTTCAAACCAAGCTTACCCACAAGTCCGGTTACACCCCAGCCTGCCGAAAACTCAATTTGGTCGTTTCCTTTCGATGTAAGTGGGAAAGTAATATCTACCGTTCCGTCTTCCGGATTGGGACTGATACCTTGACCGATGCTACCTTGCAACGCTTCGGGGTCGAAATGTCCTGTTTGTGCAATTTCGCGTACCGAGCGGATAAGGTCTTCTTTACTGAATACAGCACCCGGTTTTGTTCGTAATTCGCGACGGATTACGTCTTCATACAAACGGTCGTTTCCTTGAATAATGACGCGTCTGATGGTGGCTTTCGGACCCTCAATTACACGAAGTTCGAGATCCACTGAGTCGTTTTCGATATTGATTTCTACCGGTTCAATATTTGAGAAAAGAAATCCATTGTTTTGGTAAAGATTTACTACAGCGTCTTCATCAGTAATCAATCTTTCTAACAGTTTTGTTTGGTTATATACGTCGCCGGGAACCATATTGAGAATGCGTTGCAACTGTGCGGTCGGGTATTGTGTATTCCCCACCCAATTGATAGAACGAATATGGAATATCGGACCTTCATTCACTACAAGATGAATATTTACAGTTCTATCATCGTGCCTTTCAACGCTGTAGCTGATAATTTCGGCATCTCTAAATCCTCTTGATTGGTATCTCTCAATAATTCTTGCTCTATCTTCTACAAAAAGCTCTTCCACAAATCGTTTCGGACGGAATAGATTTCTTAATCTACCCCGTTGGTTGGTTTTCTTCATCGCCCTTTGTATCTGATTGCTTGTGAGGGTTTCATTTCCTTCAATGGTGATACTGTTTACGCGTAATCGTTCTCTTTTGTCAACATTTACTTCTAAAATCACTTGATTCAACCCTGAGCCATCGGGACGCTGCACAATATTGACTTGGGCGTCGCCAAAACCTTTTTCGGCAAAATAGCTTCTGATGATATTTTCGGCTCTACTTATCTGTGGTGGCGTGATTTGAACGCCGCGTTGAAAGTTTACCCGTCTCTCGATATCCTCTTGCTCGTTTCTGCGCATACCGGAGAATTGAATATCAGCTATACGCGGACGATCTGTTAATTGGATTTCCAGCCAAATGCTATCGCCTTCAATTTTGTTTTGCGTGATTCCTACATTGGAAAACAAGCCTTGTCGCCAAAAACGTCTAATGGCATTGGTAATTTCTTCACCCGGGACCATAATTTGTTGTCCTACGGCTAAGCCCGAAAAGCCAACGAGTACAAATGCTTGATTTTCGTACATTGTTCCTTCTATACCGGTAACGGCGATGTCGGCAATGGTAAGCCTTCGGGGCGTTGATGAGTAATCTATGTGAAGTTCACTCGGGATAGTGTGTAAACTGTCAATCACTTGCGCCATTGACACTGTTTGCGAAAAAACAATGAATGCGATGAGTAGATGATATATTTTTTTCAACATTGTGCTAATTTTGTTGTTGATTTGTTTATCTGCTTATTTGTTGATTTGCCGATTTGTTTATCTGCTTATTTGTTTATTGATTGTTCAGACGATAAACAAATCAACAGAATAAGCAGATAAACAAATCAACAATTTACCTGTTCACTTATTTTGCCATATCGTCTTTCGCGTTGTTGAAAGTCGAGAATGGCTTTGTATAGTTCTTCTTCGCCGAAATCGGGCCAAAAAGTTTCCGTAAAATAAAACTCTGCGTATGCCGCTTGCCATAAAAGAAAGTTGCTGATGCGGTACTCGCCTCCGGTACGTATCATCAAATCGGGATCGGGTATATTGCTTGTGGTGAGATAGTTGTTGATTATTTCTTCATTTATATCTTGTTCACGTAGCGTACCTGTGCGCACATCGTTCGCTATTTTTCGTGCAGCTTCGGTCATTTCCCATTTTGATGAATAGCTGATAGCAACCACCAATGTTAGGTTTTTGCATTCCGACGTTTTTTCGATGCATTCTTCCAACGTTTTGCGGGTTTTCTCCGGCAGTCGCTCTCGTTCGCCGATACATTCTAATTTAATTCCATTCCGAAGCAAATCGGGCGTTTCTTTGGCTATGGCATACACCAATAAATCCATTAATGCGTTTACTTCTTCAACCGGACGATTCCAATTTTCGGTAGAAAATGTGTATACAGTCAAGTATTTAACTGATGCGCTTACCGCGGCTTCTACCACTTTTCGCACAGCTTCTACGCCTTTTTTATGTCCTTCTACCCTTTGCAAGCCTCTGGCTTTTGCCCAACGTCCGTTTCCGTCCATAATAATGGCGATATGCCGGGGGCTTTGGGATTTATCTATTTTGTCAAGCGATGACATTTTTCTTTTTCATTACGTTTCTAAACTACAAAAGGGATTTTCATTTTGCAGAATTGAAAATCGGCAAAGCCAAAACCCTTTGTAGATAATTTATTTTTTCAATAAACTTCTTGACTACCGGTCTTCTTCGTCTAATCTATTCAGACGACCGCGCCAAGCGTCGGAAAACTCTCCTACCGGTGTTCGTCCACCAAACATCCATATATAATCGCCGGTATCGGTTATCACCGAAGCGTATGTTCTATACGTGAAATTGTCTGGAAAAGTTTGGTCTTCGCCCGTTTCTGTCCATTCGAGCCCGTATCTTTTGGAAAACATCAATGTGTTTTTACCGTCGGGTGTGGTAACCAATGCGTAGAGTCTGTCGTCGTAGAAAAACAGACTGCTTCCTTGCAACGACATACTTGTTTGAACATCCAATGCCTGGATTGCACCGCTATTTTCGTGCAAAATCCAAATATTATTACTATTTAATAAGCCGTTTCTTGTTACTCCGCCCGCAAGAACGATGTATCTTACAGAGTAGCTTGTTGTGGATCTGTCAATTTGTGTAGCTGAAAATTCTGCCATCGGAATGTTGTTTACGATGTTCGATGGAAGTTCGTTTTTCAATGTGATTGTCGAAAAATCATCTGTTTGAGCAAACTTCAATGTGCCGTTATCATTAACGACAATCAAAATCCGACCGCCTGTAGAAGAAGGTAATACCCCATAAATTGTTACAACAGGATGAGAAGTTGCTACTGCACTCCAATTTAAGCCATCGGTTGTTTTGTAAACATTATTGGCATCATCAATTACGTAGGCTGCATTATTAGAAGAAGTAATTAACGACAATTGTGTTGTGGCGGGTAAGCCTGTGAGTGTGCTATTTGTCCAATTCACGCCATCAGTAGAATAAGTTGCGCTGATTGCACCGCCTGCCGTATAATAGGTGATGAATCGTTTGTCTAGTTCAATTGTTTTTTGCGCTTGAATGGGCGATGGAAGATATGCGTTGCTTAGCCTTGTCCAAGAAATAATGAACGGATCTTGTTGATAGATATTCAACTGAAAGTCATACGTTTTTTGGTTTTTTCCGTCTTCTGCCGTTGTTTCAATTTTTGCCAATCGACTGATGTAGATAGAGTCGTTGCGATTGAGTGTGAAGCTACTGTCGGGATTGATGAGATGAATTTTTACTTCGCTCAACCCCCTCAAAGAAGCTTGGCTGCCGCCGATGCTCAATACAACGCTATCTACACTAAATTGGTATGGCAGAAACACTTGGTTGAATATTCGTCCGTTTACCTGGTCAATCGTAAATCTTGTTGCAGGTAGCAATCTGGCTGAATCTGCATCTCTATGCGCTTCCATTGAAAATGCGTAAATTTGCGCATCGCGCGAGGGCTCGATATCTACAGCCGATGAGCCGCCAAGACACGAGATAAATAACACTATGCTTAGTACTGATAATGCCGTTTGGAAGATATATTTAGATGTCATTTGCTATAATAATATTGGATGCTTATGCTTAAACACACACAAAAGTAGAAAGATTTTTTGCGATAACCATATTAAAATGAATATTTAAGTAAATTTTCGAGTTGTTTTGCTCTCTAAACGAATTTGAATTGAGTTGAAAAAAATGTTTGTTTTTATGGTTTTTCCTTGAATTTCAGGCACTTTTATGCCGTTGTGAAGTGGTGTGTCGGAAATTTCCACGAAAGCTTCGTCCCACAGATTTTTTTCGATGAATGACGAAATTGTTTTTGTGCCGCCTTCCACCAAAAGTGAACATATTTTTCGCTCATATAACTGATGAATAATTTGTTCTTCGACGTTTTGCGAAAAATCAATTGGGATATACGTAATGGATTCTTTTTTAATTAAATTGTTAGTGAAAATATCAGTAAAAACGATTGTTGGTGCAATGCCATCAAATATAGCCAAATCAGCCGGTAGTTTGTTTTCTCTGTCAATAACAATACGCGTGGGATTTTCGCCAAACCATTTTCTGGCAGTCAATTGCGGATTATCTAAAAATGCTGTTCTTGTACCTACCATTATCGCTTGTATTTCGGTACGAAGTTTGTGTGCGAGAACAGATGTTAAGTCGTTGGAAATGCGCGTAGGCGGTTTTTCTTCGCGCGATGTACGTTCGATGTCGATAAATCCGTCGCTGCTTTGCGCCCATTTTAATATAATGTACGGACGACGATGAATTTGGTTTGTGAAAAACGCTTTGTTGAGTTCGTGTGCTTCGTTTTCGAGTATGCCAACAGTAACTTCGACACCATTATCGCGAAGCATTTGAATACCTTTGCTCGACACTTTCGGGTTGGGGTCGGATACGGCAATCACTACGCGAGGAATTTTTTTTGAAACAATCAACTCGGCGCACGGTGGTGTTTTTCCGTAATGTGAACAGGGCTCTAATGATACATATAATGTTGATTTCGGTAATAATGACGAATTTTTTACTGCATTTATCGCATTCACTTCTGCATGTACCTCGCCGAATTTTCGATGATAACCTTCGCCGATAATTTTATCGTTGTATACGACAACTGCACCCACCATTGGATTGGGGCGGGTGAAACCTTCACCTTTGCGAGCGAGTTGAAAACAACGGCGTATGTAGATATTATCTAATGACATTTTATTACCTTTGTAAAATGAAAAATCCTACACAATACATTCAAAACAAACTCAACGATATTTTCTCAAAGTCGGAAATATCCTGTCTCACGCGTTTGATTTTATCTGATATGGATATTTCGTTTGCCGATATTGCAAGTGGCAAAATTAACGATTTATCCGATACGAACGATCAAAAAATCAAAGATATTGTCGTCCGGTTAAAAAAAAACGAACCGATGCAATATATATTAGGTACAACGGAGTTTTACGGACTCACGTTGAGCGTTACGCCCGATGTGCTCATCCCGCGTCCTGAAACGGAAGAATTGGTAGAGTGGATTTTGTCGGAAAACGACGAAAATCGTTTGTCGATTTTGGATATCGGTACCGGAAGCGGCTGTATTTCTGTCGCTTTAGCGAAAAAACTACCCGATGCCAACGTTTCCGCGTGGGATATTTCGGAAAATGCGTTAGAAGTGGCTGCCGGAAATGCAAAGCGAAACAATGTAAATGTGCATTTATCGAAACAAGATGTTTTCGCGCCTTTTTCGTCAGATGTTGTTTTTGATATTATTGTCAGCAATCCACCCTACGTTTTAGAAAACGAAAAGGATACAATGGAAGAAAATGTGCTTGATTTTGAGCCGCATATCGCCCTTTTTGTTCCTGACAATAATCCGTTGCTATTTTATGAACGAATTGCCGACATTGCAATGAATTGTTTGACTTTGAATGGAAAACTCTACTTCGAAATCAATCGGGAAAAAGGCGGTGCGATTGCAGAAATGTTGCAACAAAAAGGCTTTGCAGATATTGAATTGCGAAAAGATATTTCGGGAAATGAGCGAATGATTCGCGCGAAAAAACCTTTGTTATAATGGAAAACTCGAAAAGAATTATTTCGTCCGAACAAGCACTTTTTCGTGTAGCTCATATTTGTGCGCAAAAAGAATGTTGCGTTTACGACATCAAGCGCAAGTTGAAAAATATGGGGCTTCCCGAAAACGAAATTGAGAAAATCATCAACAAGCTGACGGCAGAAAAATACATCGATGAATCGCGTTTCACCCGAATTTTCATCAATGACAAACTTCGTTTCAATAAATGGGGCGAACGAAAAATCAAAGAAGCATTGCGATGCAAATTTGTTCCAAAAGAAATTATCGAAAATGCGTTTTCGGAATTTTCCGATACATCGCTCGTCGAATCGCTTCCCGATTTATTAGCGAAAAAACGAAAATCGATAGCAGGAAAGTCGGAATACGAAATCAACACAAAACTCATTCGTTTTGCACTCGGCAAAGGTTTTACGATGGATGATGTGTTGAAATGTTTGAAAAATATTGATGTTGATGATTTTCCCGATTTGTAGAGACGCGGTGCGCCACGTCTCTACAACGTAAACAGCCGAAAAGATGAAACTAACTGCGTTATCCTGCGAAACAATGTTCGCCCTAAGGCAATTTTCCCATCTCTTTTTCCCACAAGTATGCGTATCCTGTGGCGACAAACTACTCGTACAAGAAAAATGCATCTGTCTAAAATGTATTTTCAAGCTACCGAAAACCAATAATTTCAAAGAAACGGACAATGCTCTCGAAATGCTAATGGCAGGCAGAATGCCATTCGAGCGAATCGCATCGTTTTGTTTATATTCCAAAAAAGGCGTGCTTGCGCCGATGATGCAATATCTCAAATACAGAAATCGAGACGATATTGGCGTTCTGTTAGGAAAAATGTACGGCGAAGATCTTCGCGGAAGCGACTTCTTACAACCGATTGATATAATTGTTCCCGTTCCGTTGCATCAGAAAAAATTAAAACAGCGAGGTTATAATCAAGCCGAAATGATTGCAAAAGGATTATCCGAAGCCACTTCCATTTCTATATCAACCGAAAACCTTGTCCGTACCATTCATAATCCTACGCAAACGAAACTTGACAAATCGCGCCGTTGGGAAAACGTAAAAGAAATTTTCGACGTAAAAAATCCCGGACAATTCGAAAACAAACACATTCTTTTGGTGGACGACATTATTACCACCGGCTCCACGTTGGAAGCGTGCGGCGTAGCTTTACAGGAATGCAACAATTTGAAAATTAGTGTTGCCGCGATTGGACAGGTACTTTAAGATGTTTTTTCAGAAAAAAAGATTCGATATTCATCTAAAAAGTAGTATTTTTGCAAAAAACAAAAAATAGTCAGAACAAATATGGGAATTTTAGAAAAACGAACAGCCGAACAATTATTAAAAATAAAAGCGGTAAAACTTCAGCCGTCAAACCTATTTACATGGGCATCAGGCTGGAAATCACCAATTTATTGCGACAACAGAAAACTGATGTCTTATCCCGCCATACGCAACTTCTTGAAAGTGGAATTTGCACGCATCATTCTCGAAAGATATCCCGATGTAGAAGCCATTGCAGGCGTTGCCACCGGAGCCATTGCGTCCGGTGCCATAGTTGCCGATGCGCTCGGTTTGCCGTTCGTTTATGTACGCGCCACGCCCAAAGGACACGGAATGGAAAATCTTATCGAAGGTGATTTGAAACCGAAACAAAAAGTGGTAGTCATCGAAGATCTTGTTTCTACCGGCGGGAGCAGTTTGAAAGCGGTAGAAGCAATTCGTGAAAACGGCGCCGAAGTACAAGGGATGGTGGCGATTTTTACTTACGGTTTCCCCGTTGCAGAAGAAAAAATGAGCAAAGCAAACGTGGAATTAATCACGCTTTGTAACTATGACGCCATTTTGGAAGAAGCGCTTGCTACAAACTATATTGATGAATCGGAATTGGCTACGCTGCAAGATTGGCGTAAAAATCCAAGTAAATGGGGTATTTAACTAGTTTAAGAGCTTAAGGTTTAAATATTTAAAGTTCAAGCTCCGACCTTAAACTTTAAATATTTAAACCTTAAACCAAAAAGAAAAAGATGACAGAATTTACAAGCGACGTAAAAATGATACCGCACAGTGATGCGGACGTATATCGGGTATTATCCGATTTAAACAAGCTGGAACTGGCAAAAAACCAGTTGCCTGAAGATAAAATCAAAGACTTCACATTTGATACCGATAGCATTTCCTTTCGAGTAGATCTGATAGGAAATGTGAAATTTGTAGTCGTAGAACGCGAGACGAATAAATTGATAAAATTTAAATCGGAAGGAATGCCGTTTAATGTTTCTCTATGGATACAACTTGTAGCAAAAGAAGAAAACGAAACAGCACTGCGATTAACCGTTCGTGCCGAACTCAATCCTTTTATTAAAGGTGTGGTTGAAAAGCCGATGAAAGAAGCGGTGGAAAAAATTTCAAGTACATTGGCGGCGTTGCCGTATGATGAATTAATTTGATATTAGCTCGTTTCACTTCGCAATATCGGCGAAGCCAAATATCAAAAGATGAGCGATTTTACAACCTATACTCGAAATGAAGATCACGCCTTGTTTCTCTTGGTCAAGAAGAGGGACGAGGCGGCGTTTTCAGTCATATACCAAAAGTATCACGCCTATTTGTATCAGTTGGCATTGAGGTATCTGAAAAATGTGCCAATGGCAGAAGATGCTGTTCAACACGTGTTTGTAAAGCTGTGGGAAGTAACCAAAGATATCGAAATAGAGGTAAACCTCAAAAACTACCTCTACACAATGACCAAAAACTATATTCTCAATCAAATCCGTAACTATAAGGATGTTATCTCCATTCACTATATCAACGCGCAAAGTGAAATGTCCGATAATTCCGAATTTTTGAAGCAGTTGGAAGAAGTACAATTATCCGATTTTTTGCGAAAAGGTATTGACACTCTTCCGCCACAAAAACGAGAAGTGTGCAAATTGAAAATAGAACAGGGTTTTGGAAATCAAGATATTGCCATCCAAATGGGACTTTCGGTGCACACCGTGAAATCGCACTATCAAGAGTCGATAAAAATGTTACGTGATTACTTTCGGAGGAATAAAATTGAACTATTTCGTTAAGCAAAATGAGCAGAAGCAAAGTTTACTTTGATTATGCCATTGCGAGAATTGAAAATCGGCGAAGCCAAATAGTAGAATGAGATTCAACATTTATAAGAAACTTTCTTCGTTTTTGACTCATATTTTTTCTGTTTTAGGTGTCTAACAAATGCAATGAGGAATTTTGAACAACCGGTTTAAATGCCGTTTAAGTAATAACAATGTCAGAAACAAAGCCCGATAACACGAGAATTTGTGAAAAAGTAATCAATGGCACTGCTTCGCGGAAAGATGCGAAGTTGGCTATTGACTGGTTTTCCTCGTCCATAGAAGGGCAAGAATGCTTGTCTGAAATGATTGATAGGGATATCTATCTGATGGAGGAGGAGCCTGTGCCCGAAATTTCTCCATATAAATCGCGATTTATTCTGTCTAAAATTCATAAAACCATTCAAGAAAAACGGCTAAAAAGAGTGCTTTTACGTATAGCGGTAGCGTTGGTTCCGTTTGTTATAATAGTAGGATTTGGTATCTATCTAAATTCGCATATCCACATTTTTGGCACGCCCACTTATGCTGAAATTTTTATTCCGAATGGCGAAAAAGCTCGTATTTTGTTTCACGATGGCAGCGAAGTGCACTTAAATTCCGGTACGAAAATTCGTTACCCCAAAAAGTTCGGTTTGCGCAAGCGTGATGTTTATCTACAGGGCGAAGCCTATTTTAATATTGCGACCAATCATCGTCGTCCGTTTACGGTGCATTCTGGTAATACGAATGTGAAAGTGCTTGGCACGTCATTTAATATAAACGCCTACGAGAATAGCGATGATATGATTGTAACGCTCGACAAAGGTAAAATTATATTCAATACCTCCACAAGCAGTTATCCCATTACGCCCGGTCAAGAGATTATTTATAACCGGAATACGGGCGAATCGCGCATAACAATGTTGGCGCGTCCATCAAATAAATCGTTGTGGAAAAACGATGTTATTTTTATGGACGATATGCCGTTGATGAGTGTTCTCGAACTATTAGAACGCAGATTCGATGTTCGTTTCGATGTGAAGAAAAACAATGTATTCAACTACTCCTATACGCTCACTACACGACAAAAAACGTTGGAAGGCATTTTAGATGAAATGCAGATCATTGCTCCTGTAAAATTCAAAAGAGTAGGGGATAGTATTGAGGTTTTCTTGAATTAGAGAGCTTTGAAGTTTATTCTAAATCGTTATTCTTGTCATCTAATTTTTTATAAAAAACTTTATTCTTCCATTTGAAAAACATTCTTCTGTTATTCTTCTTGTTTTAATGTTAATTTGCACTATTTTATTCTATTTGTTCTATTCAAATGTATAGCAATATGTCCAAAATGACTTCTTATGCCAGTATATCTCCTATTGAAATACGAAAAATAAAAACACATTTTAATGTTAAATTTTATACCCCAACTAATCCTTTTTAATTCCCTGTGTGTTTATATATAAAGTTAAAAGTAAAAAATAAAAACTATTTTATTTAATGTCTAATTTAAACATATCACAACCTATGGGAAGAATCCTAATGAAAAGGCGTTTTGTGATTCTTGTATCGCTTTTTCTGCTTAGCATCAGTGCTACATCGGCAGGAAAAGTGAGTGTGAATTACAGCCGGCAAAATTTGAAAACCGTTTTGGAAAGTGTTGCCGAACAGGCAGGTTGCACCTTAGCTTATAGCAAAGAGGCAGTAGATTTGAACAAAACAGTGAGTATTAATGTGGCTGATGCCGAGCTTACGCAGGTATTGGCAGAGTTGTTGTCGCCCCACAGCATTGGCTTTGAGGTAAAAGACGACAAAATTTTCTTGTTCGAGCAACCGCTCGTTGCCGAAACAATTACCCCCCCCATTTTAACATCTTCTGTGTCAGCTGCTAGGCAGCAGCAGAATGTAACAGTGCACGGTGTGGTAAGCGACGATTTTGGCGAGCCGATTATCGGAGCCACAATTGTTGTTAAAGGAACAACAACCGGAGTGGCTACCGATATGGATGGCGGTTATACTATACAAGTGCCTGTGGGTGCTGCGTTGGTGTTCTCATATATTGGGCACATTACCCAAGAGTTTACCATTACATCAGGGCAAACATTGAATGTTTTGTTGAAGGAAGACAGTGAAATGCTTGATGATCTAATAGTTATTGGTTACGGAGTGCAGCGTCGCAGTGTTGTGTCTGCTGCTATCAGTAGTGTGAGAGGCGAAGACTTTGAAAGAACCTCGCCAACTCGTATCGACCAAATGCTTAGAGGTCAGGTAGCGGGTGTTTCTATTGCGCAAAACTCAGGTGCGCCAAACTCTAGCGTGTCTATTCGTGTGCGTGGTGTAGGAACAACGGGTGACAACAGTCCGTTATTCGTTGTAGATGGTATGATTGTTGAGGGTGGTCTTTCGAACATTAACCCCGCCGACATTGCCAGCATCGAAGTATTTAAAGATGCGGCTTCGGCGGCAATTTTTGGTGCACGTGGAGGCAATGGAGTTATTATGATTACCACGCACAAAGGTGCAGCAGGAAAACCGAAAATCAACTACGAAATGTCGTTGGGTTATCAAAACGTTGCAAGACAACTGCCTATGCTCAACAGCGAACAGTATATGACCCTGCAAAACGAAATGGCAGTGAACGCCGGCGCAGTACTTCCTTTTACGGCGCAGCACTTTGCTGATGTAGCATCCGGTGTTACACCAAACACAAACTGGCAGGACTACGTATTCAATAACAATGCCCCCATCACGAGCCATCAGTTGAGCGTGAGAGGTGGAAACGAAGACGGAGCATACTTCCTTTCGCTTGGTAGATTTGTACACGAAGGTATTATGGGTGGTAACCACAACGCATCGAACTACGACCGTTGGACAATCCGGATGAATAGCGACTATACTATCTTCAAAGAGACATCTCGCAACTTCCTGAATCGTATCAGAGTTGGTGTGAATACCTCTTACTCGCGTGCCAATAGCATTGGCGATGGCGCTATCGGTGGAAACAACAATGTGTTCGGTTCAGCACTTGCCAGTGCGCTGGTACTGCCTCCTATCCACTCCCCATTCTTGAATGAAGAAGATGGTAAACAGCTATTGCGAGACCAACCATTCGCATTGATTTATGGCGATGGAAGAGTATTGTGGCCTACTCCGGGAGCATATAGAGAAATCCGTAACCCATTGGCAATTTACACTCGCCCACGCAGGACGTTCGATAACGAAGACAAATTCGTAGGTAACTTCTGGGGAGAATTGAGTGTATTGCCGGGTTTGGTATTCCGCTCAGAGTTTGGTTACGACCTTGCTTTCTGGGGTAATCGCAGCCATCGTTTTCCGGACTATGTAACAGATCAGGCAAATGATGATTCAGACCCACGTTTTAGTAGTGCAGGCTCGGAGTTTAACCGTGGCTTTACTCGTGAGATTTCTAACACACTTACGTATAATTTCCAACTGCAAGGAATGCACAACTTTACGCTACTTGCCGGGCAGTCGGCGCGTGACTATGTGCGCAGATGGATGAATGGTACCGGACGCAACTTGTTGGCATACGACCCTGATTTGGCTATTATCAATAACTCGTTGGCAGACCAAAACGCCGGCGGACGCTCAGTTTCCGGCAATAGAGCTGCATCAGCTATCGCTTCGTATTTCGGACGTATTAGCTACGACTACGACTCTCGTTATATCTTCCAAGGAACAATCCGTCATGACGGTTCGTACAAATTTGGAGCGAACAACAAATGGGGCACTTTCCCCTCGTTCTCGTTAGCTTGGAACGTATGGAATGAACCATACTTGCAAGATGCAAGGCCGGTTTGGTTCGACACAATGAGACCGCGCTTCTCGTGGGGGATTAACGGTAACGACCGTATCGATGACTGGCGCTATCTGGCATTGATGGATGCAGGAAACAACTTCTACTTCAGCGATGAACTATCACTCGGTGCGAGTGCAGGACGCCTGCCAAACCCCGATATCAGATGGGAAGAGAGTACACAGGCGAACTACGGTTTAGATTTTGCATTCTTCCGTAATGCTCTTACCTTCACGGTAGATGTGTTTACGAAGAGAACAACCAATATGTTGCGCGAGGCAGCAGGCGTACCCGGTTATGTAGGGCAAAGTGCGCCGACTGTAAACGCAGGTATTATTGACAACAAAGGTGTCGAGTTCGACTTAGGCTATCGTTTCTCGCCTGTTAGAGATCTCAGCATCGGCATTAGAGCCAACGCATCGTATGTGAAAAATACGGTTGTTCATTATGGTAGTGCAAGCGGTCAAAACAGTTGGGGTGGTGAAGCTGCCCTTGGTTTGCAGAATATGTTGTTTCAAGCAAATGGCTTCCCCAATCCGTTTTTCTATGGATTCCGCTTCGATGGCATCGCACAGAACCAAGCGCAGGCTGATGAGTACAACGACAGAATGGGGTTAACGGGTGGAAATAGAATTTCTCCGGGAGATGCCATGTTTAAGGACTTGAATGGCGATGGACAACTTACAGCCGGTTCTATAAATGATCCGGGCGACCGTGAAATGATTGGCAAGCCAGTTCCTGATTGGACATTTGGCGCAACCATCACAGCAGATTACAAAGGCTTTGATTTCAATATATTCTTTCAAGGAGTATATGGCGTTGACATCTTCGACATCACTCGTCGTGGAGACATTCCAACTTCTAACAGACCCGCATGGTGGATGGGCAGATGGCACGGAGAAGGCACGTCGAACAGGATTCCACGTCTTCATGATGCTGCAGACCAAAACAACTGGCGTGTATCTGACCTTTGGTTGCAAGACGCATCATACATCCGTCTGAGAAATATTCAGTTGGGCTACACGCTTCCAAGCAACATCACGAACATCGCCAGCATCGAAAGACTACGTCTTTGGGTAGGTGCCGAGAACTTGGTTACTTGGACTAAATTCAACGGTTTCGACCCCGAAATTGGTGCAGGTAACGGTACGAACCCTATGATAGGTGTGTCGCGAATGGGTAATTACCCACAAGCGCGTATAGTGAACTTTGGTTTGGGTGTTACATTCTAATTCATCTAATAAAATAAACGTATGAAAAAATATATATTAATTCTAACAATCGCAGTGGCAGGGCTTTTAGTTTCCTGCGGCGATGACTTCTTGGCACTCACGCCTCCCGGAAACATCGTAGCAGGTGGAGCGGTAACAAGAGATATTGTGGACAGAAACATTACCAGCGTCTATCAAATTTTATTGTTCGACGACTATGCCGGCGGACAGTGGATGCCGGTGAATATGTTCTTCGATGTTATGTCGGATAACTTCTTATCTGCCGGTGGTGGAGCAGGCGACCAGCCACATATGTATCGTTCCGGAAGATTTGAAACAAGTTCTACTCAATCGGCTGTTACAGGTTGGTGGAGCATCTACTACTCCGGTCTGAGACGTGCAAACGAAGCACTTCACGGCTTAAACTCTGTGAGGGACAATGTGCCTGAAGCCTGGTTCGCAGAAAGAAGAGCAGAAGTATTAACACTTCGTGCCTGGTACACATCCCTTTTATGGAAAGCCTACGGAAATATCCCGTACTTTACCGAGCCGTGGTCAAATCCACCATTCGCTGCAAGGCAACACACAAGAAATGAGATGTACCTCCTTATCTTGGAAGACTTAAACGCAGCAATCAACACACCTTCATCTGATTTCCCAATGGCAAGAGCACGCAACGGTGTAGACCGTGGTCGTGTGCACAAATCTATGGCAATGATGGTAAGAGCTCGTGTGATACTTCACATGCAAGACGAAACCAGATATGCACAAATATTGGACGATATGAAACTAATTATCGCTCAACCTGAATTTGATTTGGTAACATCTATCCCTAATGGTGCAACGCAATTTACAGGACACCAGCCAAATAGTAATGGCATACCCAGACCAACAGCAGCAACCAATCATTTCGAGTGGATATTCTTGGGACAAGACCCGGTAGTTGGCATGACAGGTGGTGGTGAGTTCAGCACCGAAAGTGTATTTGAAGTGGCCAGCAACACAAACCAGGGTAAAACTTGGGGTGACTCTTGGCGAGGATCAGGTAATTACACACCTCGATTCACCAGTTTTAGAGACAATAACAACATGGCAATCAGCAATGGCAGGGGCAATCCGGGAGACGCCAATTTCGTTCCGGCTTTTGACCAGCGATTTGTATTTGGTTGGGGTTTTATGACTGTGCGTCCGGATGCGTATGCTATTTTTGATGCCAATGACTTGCGCAGAGATGTATCTGTTATCAATTTTGGACAGGCACCCGAATATAGCTGGGCAGGATATCAAAACACGGGATTGTTCAATGGGAAGTATGCTGCTCGTCGTGGCAACAATGTAGGTACAGGTGGCGATAGAGATTTGAATTGGACAAACAACCGTCGTATTTTCAGAATTGCAGAGGCATACCTCAATCTCGCAGAGCTATACGCCAGGGCTGGCAACACTGGTGCTGCACAACCATATTTGGATGCAGTTCGCAGCCGTGCCGGCTTAACATCAGTACCTGCAACGTTCAACGCAGTGAAGCTGGAGCGTCGTAAAGAATTCTTTGGTGAAGGCTTGCGTTTCTGGGAACTCCTCCGTTGGGGCAGTGATGAGAACGATAGACCATTGAGCACTGTATTCCAATCTGTTTCGTTTCCGGCAGGAGCCAACGGTAATCCTAACGTAGTTAGCCAAGACCGTTTTTGGACGGAGTACAACAGACTTCTTCCAATTCCTAACAGCAACATCTTGCAAGCTGCGGACACGCCATTCCCATTGGAGCAAAATCCGGGATTTATTGACTAATTAAAAAACAATGATTGAGATGAAAAATATAATAAAATTGATGTTCGCTGCATTCGTTATTGTAGGTACGATGAACGCTTGTTTGCCGGACGACAACCATGCATTGCGAGGGTTACCTGTAACTGACAATATGATTTCATTTACTGTAACACCGGGCGCTGATGAGTTTACTTTTAACTACAATGTTACAGTAAATAATGATAATCCTATCGGAGCAGTTATTTCTTCCATCAATTTTGGTGATGGAAGCCCCGTAGTAAGAAGTCAAGTAGGACAACCATTGACAGGGAGTCATGAAATTGTAGCAGATGCCGGTAGCTACACCTTTACAGCAACTATAAAAACGCCTAATGGTGAGTTTACCAGAACGCAAACTGTAACATTAGCCAATGACAATATTGTTCGTCCATTGACAGGTGGTGCAGCTAATACTGCGGGTAAGCAATGGAAGTTGGGACCTTGGAGTGCGTTACGTGAAAGCACTAATAACCATACCGGCATTGGTGGTCAATGGTGGGATTTCAAGAATGCAGCGACTGCTAATGATGTGTTCACATTTAAAGCCAATGGGCTTAATTGGAATGGTGCTTTTGTTTACGGCAATGCAGGTGATACTCATATGAATGAATCATTAGGCGCTTTGTTTCCCGATGGAAATACTGCCGGGTCTTTTGTAACTCAATATTATATACCTGCCACTAATGCCACTTGGACAATTGCCGATATCGATGGTAAAAGATATATGACTATCACTAATGGGTTCTTAGGTTATGCTACGACACCTTCGGACTTAACTTCAACACAATATGAAATGATCTCGTTCTCAGCTACGAGCATTAGATTAGTCCGTCGTGTTGGTACAAATAATGCATGGTGTTTTGAGTTGGTGCCTATGTAATAAGTCTCTGTTAAGTTCTCTTTTTGAGAATAAATACTTTTTTATCAATAGCGTAGGGTTATCTTACGCTATTGATTTGTTTTTAAATAGTATTATACTGAAAAATAAAAATCCTTCGCTGGCGCAGGTCTGCGATCTATGCCTTTTTTGAAGTAGAAAAACATTGTCTTGTCCTAAAAAAGCTAAAAATTTTTGCAAGATACCGCAAAAGTTAATACATTTGTTCAACTATACAAGTATACGTAAGGATGAACATCGAAATAAAAGACATTTCTGACGTCAAACCGGCAGCACAAGCATTTGTTCAACAAATGGGTAATGACAAAATTTTTGCTTTTTACGGAACGATGGGTGCAGGTAAAACCACGTTTATCAAGGCAATATGTGAAGAGTTGGGCGTAACGGAAAACGTAACAAGTCCTACATTCGCCATCATTAGCGAATATTGTGCCGGCATCGGAAATTTAATCTATCATTTCGATTTTTATCGCATCAATAAAATAGAAGAGGTATACGATTTCGGTTATCAAGATTATATTTACAGTGGCAACCTTTGCTTTATTGAGTGGCCCGAATTGATTGAGCCGCTTTTGCCCGAAAACGTCATAAAAGTGTATATTCGTGAAATAGAAAATGGAATGAGAACTGTTTCAACAAATTAAACCTATCAACATTTTCATCATCTTACAATCATTATGAAAAAAACTATCATAGCTATTTTTCTTTTACTTGCATCGTTGTCATCATCGGCGCAGCTCAATACCGATCGTGTGATGATGATTGGCAGGAATGCTTTGTATTTTGAAGATTATGTATTGGCGATACAATACTTTAATCAAGTGATTGAAGCGCGACCGCATCTCGCTCAACCGTTTTATTTCAGGGCAGTAGCAAAATTTATGCTCGACGATTTCGAAGGTGCAGAAGAAGATGCAACGGCGTGTCTCGACCGCAATCCTTTCTTCTTGGCTGCTTATCAATTACGTGGCGCAGCGCGACAGAATTTGGGGAAATTTGACTTGGCTGCTGCTGATTATCAACGAAGTTTGGAGTTTTTTCCCGAAGACAGGCTTACATTGATCAATATGGCGATTGTGAATATTGAATTGAAATATTTCGATGTTGCCGAACAGTTTTTCGATATTCTTCTCAGGCGTTATCCCGAATATACGCCGGCATTTGTTGTTCGCTCGCAAATGTTTTTGGAACAAAACGATACCACGCGAGCGATGGCGGATTTAAATAGAGCGATTGAAATCGACCCGTTTATGTCGCAGTCATATTCGATGCGCGGTTTGCTGCATTTTCAACAACGAGATTTCGAAAATTCACTTGCCGATTTAAACGAAGCCATTCACCTTGACCCTTATTTTGTAGGAAATTACATCAATCGAGGCTTGGTGCAATACCATTTGAACAATCTGCGCGAAGCAATGGCAAATTACGACCGAGTAATTGAAATGGATGGAAGAAATCTTATTGCTCGTTTTAATCGCGGGCTTCTTCGTGCACAAGTGGCTGATAATAATAATGCTATCGAGGATTTCAACAAAGTCATCGAACTCGAGCCGAATAATATGATGGCATTTCTCAACAGAGCGATGCTGAACACCGAAATTGGAAATACCGTTGCGGCGCTCAACGATTTAGATGTTGTGCTGGCAGAGCATACCGACTTCTTTTCGGGATTTTATATGCGTGCACAACTGAAACGCGAATTGGGCGATTTGCGTGGCGCAGAACGTGATTTCAATTTCGCTCGCGCCCAAGAAGCGAGAGCAAGACAAATAGCCGTTGAAAATCCGGATCCGCTTGAAATTAATGAAAATGAACGAGATACACGTGAGCAATCGGATAGAGATATCGAGCGTTTTAACTTATTGGTGGTTGCCGACAGAACAGAATCATCGTCCAATCGGGGCAATACTCACCAACGACAAAGCAGGGGCAGGGTGCAAAATATAAGCGCCAATGTTACGCCTGAATCAAGATTCGTGATTACGTATTACGAACGCGATCGCGAGGTGCCGCGTCCTGTCTATTTTTCGCCTCTGATAGACGATGCGAATCGCACACTTGGTTTGTCATGGATATTACGTGCAACAAATAACGAAGCGTCATTGAACGAACTGCAAATTCAAGCACATTTTCGCTCTATCGACAACTATTTCAGAAGATTAGACACTGATCCTAACAATCCTGTGCTTTATTTTGGTAGGGGAATGGATTTTATGCTTATACAAGATTACGAAAATGCGCTCGACGATATAAACAAAGTAATCGAATTAAATCCTGACTTGACAATTGCTTATTTTGTTCGTGCCGTAATCCGTTCTAAGCAATTGGAATTTAACCCTTTTGAAGCACAAGATTTATTTTCGGCAAGTCAAAGTTCAAGTATAAGAACTCCCGAACGTACCGATATTACGCCAGGAGTGTTGCCACGATTGCCCGAAATTTCCACAAGATCTTTTGAGCACGATATAATTATGAAGGATTACGAAAAGGTCATTGCAATGAACCCCAGTTTCTTTTTCGCCCATTACAATATTGCAGAAATTTTCACGTTAGAAAAAGATTATCGCGCAGCGATTAGTGCTTATACAAGGGCAATCGAACTCGAGCCACAATTTGCCGAAGCATATTTTAATCGCGGTGTTTCGCGATTATCCATCGGCGAAACCGCCACCGGATTGGACGATTTGCGTAAAGCCGGACAATTGGGAATTGTGCAAGCGTATAGTATTATTGCGAGAATGAGACAGTAAATTTTAATGTGCTAATAAATAATGTGCTAATGGCAAATTCGCTGATTATCTAATTATAATCAATATGATAATTACATTAGCACATTATTTATTAGCACATTAGCACATTATAAAGTCGTTTTTTCCAACAATCTATCTACCGACTCAAAAGGCGAATTTTTACTTTGAAATTCGGGAACAATTTCTTTCATCTTTTTCACCGTGCGCATATCGTTGTAGTCATAAGACACTTTTATAAGGAAATCAATTATTTCGCTTACTTCAGTATATTCGTATTCGCGTACGTTGGCAATCATAATTTTTTCGTGATGCGTGGGTTTTGTGTGTTCGGCACAGTTCAACAACTCTTCATAGAGTTTTTCGCCGTGGCGTAATCCGGTAAATTCTATTTTTATGTTAGGCATTCCCGACAAACGAATCATTCGTTTCGCCAAATCAACAATTTTTACCGGTTTCCCCATATCGAAAATATAAATTTCGCCACCGTTGCCCATCGAACCGGCTTCCAAAACCAATTGGCACGCTTCCGGAATGGTCATAAAATAGCGAATAATTTCGGGATGCGTAACCGTAACCGGTCCGCCGTTTTTGATTTGTTCACGGAATAATGGAATAACCGAGCCGTTTGATCCCAATACATTTCCAAAACGAGTAGTAATAAACTGTGTTGATTTTTGCCGGTTTTTTTCGATATGCTTTGCCAGCGATTGAATGTATATTTCGCAAATTCGTTTCGAGCAACCCATTACATTCGACGGATTTACCGCCTTATCGGTAGATACCAATACAAACTTGTGTACATTGTGTTTTACTGCCAAATCTGCCATAATTTTTGTACCCATAATGTTTGTATGTATCGATTCCGACACATTGTCTTCCATCATCGGGACGTGTTTGTACGCTGCTGCATGGAAAATATATTGCGGACGGGTTTTCACGAAAATTTGTTCCATCCGCGAAGCATTGCTCACATCGGCAACGATAATTTCGGTACGCAAATCCCGCCATTTTTTCTGCAATTCCAAACGCATATCGTGCAAAGGCGTTTCGGCTTGGTCGATAAGAATGATGTTGTAGGGATTAAATAGCGCAACTTGACGAACAATTTCACTTCCAATTGAGCCTGCCGCACCTGTTATCATCACGCGTTTACCTTCGATATTTTCCGCAATTTCTTGCATATTAACCTTAATCGGCGGGCGAGGTAACAAGTCTTCTATCTGCACTTCTTTCACAGTCAATGTTTCCGCCCATTCATCAACCGGCGTTGTGGTTAATAGAGATATACCGTGATAAAGAAATTTATCCAATAAATCCGAATTTTTTATCTCTTCCATTTTTGTGGGCGAAACAATGATTGTTTTTACCTCTTTCTTTTCCAACACGTTGAAGATTTTTTCATCGTTGGCATATACAATTACACCCATCATTTCTTTTCCAACCATATGGCTTTCATCGGAAATGAAGCCGAGCACACGCCAATGAAACTCTTTGTTTCCGCGCAGTGCTTTTGCCACACTTACTCCCGCCTCTTTTGTTCCATAAACAAAAATATTTTTGGATTTCGTATTCTTTTCCATGATAGTTTCATATACTTCCTTGACCAATATTCGCGAAAATATCATCAAAAACATATTAACAAAGAAAATGGCAATAGCCGTGATAGTTGTCAGACGAAAATCTATATCGAAGCCATTCATGATAAGAACAAGTGTATACGTTATTCCGTAACCCAATGTCAAAGCTTTCACAATTTGCATCAGATCAACAAAAGACGAGAAGCGCAAAACACCTCTAAATGTTCGGAAAATAAAAAAAGATACCGTGTTGAAAAAAACAAGAAACAGAGCAAGTACTATACCGTCTTGTCTTACATCGGCAACTGAAAGCCCTCCGAAACCATATCGAAGCAGATATATCGAAAAGCAAGAGAAGACAACCATCAATAAATCAATCACTAAGATAGTGAAATAAGGAAGCACTCTTTTTGAGAGAAAATTCTCAAGAAATTTATTCATCTGTTTATATTTTATTTTTTCTTATGGTCAGATGTAACTCGCGGTAATCATTCTCTTGCGTGAAAAGAATTTTAGTGCTCGTTTCATACGGTTATTTTTAATTTTTTTGTTTATCTATATTGTTTACTCAAAATAGCTTGCCGAGTGGATTTGCCCGACTCTATTAACTCTACTCCCTTTCTAATCAATGGATCATTTTGCAAATAAACTGTCCAAAATGCTTCCTCTCCAAAGAAGTTTCGAACAACATGTGCGTGTACTGACCTTTCGAGTAAATCGGACGATTCTTGAATGTAAACTGGGCGTCGTCTGATACCATTATTATCCGCATAACTGACCAAATTGAGCAAGATCGGTTGTTGGCGAAGATGTCTGAGCAATTCTTGCCAAGTATCGAATTGGCTCAATCGTTCTCTATTCATATCGGAATACATCATTGCGTATCGCTCATATAATCTGCTGTTTACGATTGAATTGTAATATGAGTTGATGCCTTCCATATCACGTGGAATAAAAATATCGGGCATAATACCATCACCACCATATACGGTACGCCCGCCCAATGTTTTGAATGGAATGAGACTTTCCGTTGATCTGCTTTCTTCTGTTTCATCACCTTGTAAAAAGCGGCTGATGGCATCCATTTCGTATTCTAAATGGTTCCCTTTTTCAAATTCGCGCTGAATGGAACGACCTGATGCTGTGTAATATCGTGCCACAGTGAGACGAACTGCTGAACCATCGGGAAATTCGCGTTGACTTTGCACCAGTCCTTTCCCGAAAGTACGGCGCCCGAGGACCAATCCTCTGTCGTGATCTTGCATAGCACCTGCGAAAATTTCACTTGCCGAGGCACTTATTTCATCTACTAAAACAACAATATCGGCATTTTTACTCGTGCCCGATCCGGTGGCATAACTATCCATTCGCGGAAAATTACGTCCTTCGGTATAAACAATTAACTCGCCTCTTTCAAGAAATTCGTTTACCATTGCTACAACGGTTTCGAGTGAGCCGCCCACATTTCCGCGCAAGTCGATAATGAATGAATTGGCACCTCTGTTTTTTAATCGTGCAAGAGCAGTAATAAATTCGTTGAATGTGTTGTGTCCGAAATTACGTCCCAATTTGATAAATCCTGTTCTGTCTGTTACCATATAGGCTGCATGAATGGTGTTCAGTGGGATTTCAGCACGTGTTATTGTTATATCTGTCAGCGTATTGGAATTATTTCGGCGAATGCCCAATTTTACTTCCGAACCTCTTGCACCGCGAAGTACTTTGTGTACATCTTCATTTGTGAAGCTTTGTCCGGCAATGAGCGAATCGTTTACTTTCACAACTCTATCCCAAGTTTGCAATCCGGCTGCTTCCGACGGGCCACCGGGTAGTATGCTCGTTATCACAAGTGTATCTTGCAAGAGATAAAAATTGACACCAACGCCCGAAAAATGTCCGTCCATTTCTTCGTTTATGCGTCGCATTTCTTCTACCGAAAAGTATTCGGAATGTGGATCTAAGCCTTGCATAATTCTCGGCAAAGCGTCTTCCAGAAATTGACGCATATCTATCTCATCAACATACGATTCTCGAATGTAATTCATCACAGCATCAATTTTACCGGTATGTGCTCTTTTCGTTTTGCCGAATTGCGAATATTGAGTGCCAATAAAAATTCCCAATGCAATACTCAATCCGAGCCACATAGGAAGCCATAGTTTTCTTTCTTTTTTTCTTGAATGATACATTCTATTTTGTTAAGTCATTAAACTGTTAAATCGCAGTTCATTCACACTCTCAGTCAATTTCTACCGAAACAAGTTCAATATTTGCTCGTTGCAATAAATCAATACCGTCGCTTAGGCGATAGGCATCGGTGTAAACCACTCGTTTTATCCCTGCTTGAATAATCAATTTTGAACATTCGATACAAGGCGAAGAAGTTACATAAAGCGTGGCGCCCTCACTACTGTTATTTGAACGAGCCACTTTTGTAATAGCGTTTGCTTCGGCGTGCAACACGTAGGGTTTACTGGCGTTGTTCTCGTCTTCGCAGGTATTTTCAAATCCTACAGGCGTTCCGTTGTAGCCATCGGAAATAATCATTTTGTCTTTTACGAGCAATGCTCCCACTTTCCTGCGCTCGCAATATGAATTTTCTGCCCAAATAAACGCCATACGCATATAACGCTTATCAAGTAGTTCTTGTTTATTTTCGTTCATGTTTTTTTAATGTGCTAATAAATAATGTGCTAATGCGATTCTGTGCAATCCATTAGCACATTATTTATTAGCACATTAGCATATTATATCGCTTTTAAGCTCATATCGAGACTTTTTACCGAATGCGTCAATGCACCAACAGAAATGTAATCAACTCCTGTTTCGGCATAATTGCGAATAGTGTCAATCGTGATTCCGCCCGATGATTCCAATTCTACCCGTCCGTTTACGATTTGTACCGCTTCACGCGTTTGTTTGGGCGTGAAGTTGTCCAGCATTATTCGGTCAATACCACCGATGCGAAGTACTTCACGGAGTTCATCGAAATTCCGTACTTCGATTTCTATTTTTAATTGTTTATTTTTTTCTTTCAAATAGCGATGTGCGCTGTTGATAGCGTTTTCGATGCCGCCCGTAAAATCCACATGATTGTCCTTCAGTAAAATCATATCGAAAAGACCGATTCGGTGATTGACTCCGCCGCCGATTCTTACAGCTTCTTTTTCCAACATTCGCATTCCGGGCGTTGTTTTGCGTGTGTCCAGCACTTTCGCTTTAGTTCCTTCGAGCAGCTTTACATATTTGTTTGTAATGGTGGCGATTCCACTCATTCGTTGCATAATATTGAGTACCAAACGTTCGGTTTGCAAGATAGATTGCACTCTACCGGAAACAATAAACGCAACATCGCCGGGCTTTACGTACGCCCCATCATTGATGAAAATTTCGACCGTTAAATCTGCATCGAATTTGCGAAAAACTTCTTTCGCCACTTCCACGCCTGCAAGAATTCCTTCTTCTTTTATCAGTAATCGTGATTGTCCGGTTGCTGTTTCGGGAATGCTGCACAAGGTAGTGTGGTCGCCATCGCCAATATCTTCGGCGAAGCCCAAGTCAATGAGATTATTTATTAATTCTGTTACATTCATTGTTCGAAATTTATACCTTTGCAGACGAAAATCTATTTCACAGCGCTTGGTTTTATCAAACGCAGCGCAAAAATACAAAATAAACAGATAACTTTTTAGTTTTTAGGGATTTTTTGAAGAAAAAGATGAAGATAGTTTTACTTTCCGTCGGGAAGACCGACCAAGACAGCATTGCGCAGCTCATTGATACTTATCGAAAGCGCGTTAATTTTTACATTTCATTTGAAGTGGAAATTGTTCCCGATGCAAAAAACACGAAAAAATTATCGGAAAAAGAACAGAAAATACAGGAGGGAAACAATCTGAAAAAAATCTTGCAATCGTCTGATTATGTGGTGTTGCTTGATGATAAGGGGAAGCAATTTTCGTCTATCGAATTTTCACAATTCATAGAAAAGAAAACACATAGCGTACCGAAACGATTGATTTTTATCGTGGGTGGTCCTTACGGGTTTTCGGAAGAGATTTATGCGTTAGCAAATGAGAAAATTTCGCTTTCAAAGATGACATTTACACATCAAATGGTACGGTTTGTATTTGTGGAACAATTATATCGGGCAATGACAATTTTGAATAATGAGCTGTATCATCACGAATAATTTTCTATTCCATTATCTCAACCGAAACAGACAATGTATTCCCCTCATTATCAACAACTGTAATAAAATGTTCGCCGACAGGTAAATTGACTGAGATGGTATGAAAATCGCTTGTTGCACCAAAATATTCATTGTTGATATGCCAAAAAACGATTGCATTTTGTTGTGCGTGTGCAAGTTCGAAAGTGATTACGCCTATCGTTCCGTCTAATTGTCGGGGAAGAAAAACGCGTGTATTTCCTTGCGGGTAAATGAATTGCATCGGATTGTGTGAATTGCCGCCGCAACCCGGCAAAAAGGGCGGAAGCGAGCGATAACTCGGATTGTGCTGACGATAATACCACGCCCAAGCGGGTGGAAGTACAAACCAACTGCTCTGAACGGCAGCAACTTGCTCGACACAATGTTCATAAACCCGAAATCGCTCATCTGCTGTGAGATTAACGCGAATGTGGTACGGACAGGCTTCGCTACGCATTCCAATAGGCAGAATTAATCTTGTTTCCGTATCGTCACAAAAACGCCCTCGCAAATGACCGGATTGTCGGCAAATTTCGGCTTCGATAAATTCGCCTTCAGGCAATTCAAACCAATTTGACGAGGGAAGTATTTCGAAAATATCGAACATTACCGGTCCGGCGGTACGTGCACCTGTCAAATTCGGTCTGCCTGCACCTGAAGCGTTGCCCACCCACACGCCGACTGCGTATCGGGGCGTTACGCCAACCGCCCAGGCATCTCGAAATCCGTAACTCGTGCCGGTTTTCCACGCTATGGTTTGCATTGTTTGAATGGCTTGCCAATCAATTTCTTCGGGACGATTGACTTCTTTTATCGCATCAAAAACTTGCCAAACTGTGCCTTTATTAAATGTAGTGTTTATTGTTTGCGGTTTTTCGTTGAGCAATAATGTGTAGTGAGAGCTTTCCAACCCCAACAATGTACGCGCCATATTTGCATAAGCGTTCGTAACATCGCCCAATCGTGCTTCCGCGCCGCCCAAAATGAGCGAAAGTCCGTAGTGCGAAGCCGTTTGCGGCACATCGGCAATTTGATTTTGTCGCAAATAATGATGAAATTTCGGAACACCGTGCTGTCGCAACATATACACCAACGGAATATTGAACGAGCGAGCAACAGCATCAGACACAGAAATGGCGCCCTCGAACTGCAAATTGAAATTTTGCGGCGCAAAACCGCTGATATTTATCGGAATATCGGGAACAAGCGTTCGGGGTAAGATTTCGCCTTCGTTCAGCATCGTTTCAAAAAGAAAAGGTTTCAAAATGCTGCCCGTGCTTCGTTCGGATTGAATGATATCGACTTGATTCCCAAAGCGATTTTCGCCGAAATTCACGTTTCCGCAATAGGCAATGACTTCGTTTGTAGCGATGTCGATAACGATAGCTGCGAGGTTTTGAATATCGTTTCGGGCAAATTCTCGGTGATGGCGTTCGAGCAGATTTTCAATGCGAATTTGCACATTTCGGTCGATAGTGGAAACGGATTGTTCACCGCGCTTTGTGTTGAAAAAATGCGTAACCAAATGCGGTGCAATTTGCGGAAGCGGATAAGGTGCGCCGGGAAGCGGCTCACTCAGAGCAAGTTCGTAAGTGAGTTGGTCGATAATATTTCTGTCGAAAAGTCTTCGCAACAGTCGGTTTCGTTTTTCGAGTAACGCTTCACGGTTTCGGGCTAAGTGCAATAACGAGGGCGAATTGGGCAAAACCGCTAAAGTTGCCGATTCCGCCCACGAAAGCTGTTCGGCAGGACGACCAAAATATCGCCATGCGGCAGCATCAAGTCCCACCACGTTTCCGCCGAAGGGTGCGTGTGAGACGTAGAGTGCTAAAATTTCGTCTTTTGAGTGACGAAACTCGAGACGAGTTGCCAAAATCCCTTCGATTATTTTTTCAAAAAACGTTCGGTTTCGGTTTCTCGAAAGGCGAATCACTTGCATTGTGAGGGTGCTTCCGCCGCTCACGACTCGTTTTTCTTGTATGTTTTGAAGTGTGGCGCGTGTAATCGAGAGCGGATTTACGCCCGGGTGTTTGCGGAAATATTGATCTTCGAATTGTATGAGGCTGATTTTGAATCGTTCGGGAATGTTGTCGGAAGGCGGGAAACGCCATTGTTGGTCGTCGGCAATTCGTGCGCCGAGCAGTTCGCCGTTGCGGTCGGTAACGACGGTGGAATAAGACAGGTTGAATAAATTTTTCGGCAAACAAAATATATACCAAATCAACAAAAGAGCAATCGGAATTAAGATTGCTCTTTTGGTTTTGAAAATACTCGTAATATTCAACTTATTCATTACCTCATAACTCTCACACTCCCACTTCTCAACCTGCCATTCACTTCCGTATCATACATTGCTTCGCAAAGAATAGCAGGTAGTACGAATGTGCCGACATACGCCGCCTGCAAACGAACTCTAAATGTTTTGGTTTGCGTGCGTTGCAGGTCAAAATAAGTGAGCACTCGGTCATCTCGAATATCACGATAGGTATAGGAGTTATCGGTCGTTTCGTTGGCGGAAAACAGTCGCTCATTGAAAATCTCCCAACCCGACGGAATGATATGCGTAAGCGCCAAATCCGTGAGTGTACGATTGCTTTGGTTGGTGACTTGCACTACGGCAATGAAATCCGTACCTTGTTGCAATTCATTCACCTGTATTGTGTTTCCTCCCAAATCGGTGTAAGAAACTTCGAGCCTCAAACCGTTGAAAACGTCGGGCGAAGTGTCGATAAGTGGTTTGGATTTTGTTACGAGATTGACATACAAAACACCATCGCCGTTGTTCGTGAGCGACAGATTTCCATTTGCCGGACGAGTTGCCAAATCAGTTTGGAAAACAGCTCTGCGTGAATTGACTGCCGTTTGCGCTCTGCCGTTCAATGTCCAATTGAATTGAATTGTACCCGACATTTTTTCTGACAACGAAGCCATTGCGATAAGGGCGTAAGCGGTTGATTGTGTGCTAAACCAACTTTCTTTCGACAAACGTTCAGACAGCGATTGTGCTTGTCGGAAAGCAATGTCCAATCGTCCCATTAACGTGAGCGTTTCCAAAATCATCGCTTCGTCGCGAATGGACGAGCCAAATGTGTCACCACCCGAATGCTCTTCAACTGAAATCGGAATGTTGAAAATCAGTTCTTCGGCAGCCGTCGTTTGTCCAATAAGAGCATAGGCGGCAGCCAGTCGCCAACGTGCTTGTTGTGAAAGGTTTCGCATTTCTTTCATGCGGTTCATTGCACCCAATTCGGGCGATCCGGCAAGCGCAAGCGTGTACAATCTGTATGCTTGTTGAAGTTCGGAATCTCTTGAATGATAATTATTTGCCGTACTTGGCGACCACGTTCTCGCCTCTCGCTGTTGGAACGTGCGCCAACGATTGAGAACGCCTTCGTTTACCTCAAATCCTTTTTCTCGTGCCAACAGAAGAAAATGCCCGACATACGTTGTAACCCAATTATTTACCTGGCTTTGTCCTGCCCAAAAAACCATTCCGCCACCGTTCAACTGTCTGCCATAAAGCTGCTGAATAGCATTGCGAATATTTCTCGTGTTTTGTTCATTTTCAGCCGCATTCAGCTCTTTGAATTGCGAAACAAAGAGCAATGGAAACGCCACAGACGTAACTTGTTCGGTGCAAAGATGTGTATAATTCTGCAAGAAATCGAGCCTGCGCGTAATATCCACCGACGGAATGCGTGAAACTTCGAGTTTTATCCAATCTTCGCTTGTGGCTTCGCCGCTCATTTGGTACAAAAATTCGGCGGTTTCGCCTGCGTTTAACAATTTGTTTTGCGCCAAAATAATGGGCGGATTTGGATTTCGCACTTCAATTTCAATGGTTTCCGTAGCCGTTTGTCCGTTTCCGGTGGCAGTAATCGTGATTGTTTCTACGCCGGTTTTTCCGTTGGTTTTCATCGGGAAATAGAGAATATCGTCGCCCGGCGTGTTGAACGTGAGCGATTGACGATTTCCGTTAGCCGCTTGTAAAAGTCCGGTTGTTTGCACCTGCACATTTACGTTTCGCACCGAATTCTCCATCGCAAAAACATTGACAGGAAGGACTATTTCTTCGTTGGTACTCAGCACTCTGGGCAACGACGAAAGCACCATCAACGGCGAACGTACAGGTGTCGTTTTTTCGGCATTTCCAAACGCGCCGTCTTGACCTGCCACCACCATTGTACGCACCGAGCCGACGTATGGCGGAAGCGTAATTCGATGTGTATTAGTGCCATTGCGAGTGGTTGTGAACGGTCCTAAATGTTTTACAACAGGACGGAATCGGTTCGCCTGACGGTTGGCAGGACGAAGTTGCTCATCGCCACCAACAGCAAAAAGCGAGCCATATCTTCCTGAAAATGCACCGATTACAAAATCGTACATATCCCAAGTGCGGATTCCCAACGCTTCGCGAGCGTAAAAATGATTCCACGGATTGGGCGTGCGGAAATTGGTTAAATCTAACAATCCGTCATCCACAATTGCCAACGTGTAAGTCATTGGTTTTCCGTTTTGTTCCGACACTCGTATCGTAAATTCGGTTTCGGGGCGAAGCACATCGGGCATTTCAATTCTCGGATTCAAAATCGATTCTTGGTTGAAAACCATTACCGGAACAACGCCGTACATTCTGATTGGCAAATCGTTAATGGTTTGTGCGTGCGGTTGCAATAGGCTGATATGTATGTAAAAATTGGGTGCCATTTCGGGCGTAACACGAAAACGATATTGCGTATCACCTTGATTGGCAACCGAAACCCATGTGCGATTAAGCACCGTTGATCCGTTTTCGATAGCCAACAAAGCCGTGCCGCCTGCCGAAGCAGGAATGGTTACAACAACTTCTTCGCCTACGTTATACGACTCTTTATCAGTGGAAAACGCCAACATTGTGATGCCGCTTGCGTCTTCTCTATTTGCCCGACCACGCGAACTTGGCCAATCGAAATGCACAATTCCGCCCGTTGCGTGTCCGCTTTCGTTGTCTTTCACATATACCAAATAACGTCCCCATTCGGGATAATTGACCGTAAAATTGAACGTTGCTCTGCCATTTGTTGTCCGTAAATTTCCTTGCGCCACAGGCGTAATGGAAGTGCTATTGACATAATTTTCAAACGATTCGTTTTGCTGTTGCCACCACCACGACCAATTTAATTTATAAATTTTGTATTCAAGATTTGTACGATTTGTCGGTTGTCCGTTAGGCGTGAGCGTAACGATATTAAATGTGTGCGGCGCATCGGTTTCGATAAAACTTCTGTCGGGTCTGTTCAGATTTATTCCCACGTATGAACTGAACGGTGAAAACGGAACGGTTTGAAAATTAATGCTTGCATCACCACCTTGCTCAAAAACACGTGTGGTAATGCCGGCGTTCAACATTCCGGGCGCATTTTGGGCTTCGGGAATGTCAAATTCGAAACGGGCAACGCCCTCGTTATCAATCTTTCCGTCGAAAATTTCGTGTTCACTCGAAACGAAACTACTTGCCGGATTATTAAAAGTAAATTGCTCGAATCCTGCAAATTGCGTATTTACACGACTTAATCGCATTTCTACTTTCGAGTTCAAATTTCGGGCGGTTGCACCTGTGAGCCAACTCGAAGTGAGCGTTACAGGAATTTTTCCTCTCGAAGCATCAATTCTATCAGGCAAATTAAGATCGATTTTTAGTCGGTTAGGTCGCACGGTTTCAATGCGAAACGCACGATGAAAACTCGCTCTGCCCACTCGCACATAAGCGTTCCACAAACCTGTGGGATCGCTCGGCTGCGTGGCAACCGGAAACGAATAAAATCCGCTCACGCATTTTGTAGCGACTTGCCGGTTGTAAAATTGTCCGAGTGGATTGTAAATTTCAAACGTAACGGGGTGATTATTAGGAATTCGCAGTTCGGGATCGTGCAAAATAAATGTAACGTGCAATGAATCACCCGGTCGCCACACGCCGCGCTCACCATAAATAAATCCTTTCAATCCTCGCTCAATCTGCTGTCCGCTAACATCGAAGCGACTTGTAGAATTGTCTTCGCCCGGCACCAAACGCAGGTATGTTTTTTGTCCGCCGTGCTCGGCAATCAGTGCAAAAGGCTGACCGCTCGGTGAGATAACGGCAAATCCGTCGGAGTCGGTTTGTGCCGTTCCAATCGACTGAAGTTGAATGTTATAAATCGTAATCTCGGCATTCCGTAACGGACGTGTCGTAAGAAGACAGCTCGTGGAAATCCACCATTTATTATTGGAATTTGATTTGGCGATAACGCCCACATTCGTCGTCATTACGTTGGTAGCCGCCACTCTATTCTGGTCCATAAAATAAGTTGGATGGCACGGATTATCGCGCTCTTGCCAATTGTATAAATTCCAATTTCGCTCAATATTAGGCGAATACCAAAATCCCGAATGGGGACTATCCCAAAAAGCCATATCTTCTTCGGTCAGTTCGCTCGATGTGGTTTGTCGCAAATTTTCACCTGCCGGCAAATCCGTTTCTTCACCGCAAGGATAAGCAGAATAAGCTTGGCGAAACGAAAGTTCTACGCGATAAATCGCACCCGGCTCTTGCTCGAAAAGATTAGATAAATCAATCGAAAAATCATTCCACGTGGTTAAGTCTTTCGTTGGGTCGTTATCCAAGCGCAACGTGGTACGATACACCAAACGCCCCGAACGCCGGAGTTCATTCGATCCCGACAAACGGTTTGACTGTAAGAACATTAGAATGTTGTTTTCGTAAATTCGGATAATATTCAAATCAACCGCACGAAGACTCACGGCACGAAACGGTACCATCAGGTTGTCGGAATTGGGTAGAATATTTCCCGTACTTCGCAATTCTACTTGCGGTTTCGGAATTTCGACTGCGAGCGTTTTCGAGAAAGTTTTCCCCAAAGTTTTATCGCTTTGACTTCTAAGGTTTTCGTTTACTATAACTTCCACATTTTGAAGCGAAGTACGGTCAAAATACAGCATTACTTTGTTACCGATAACTTGGCGAGTGTAATTTCTGACATTGGTTAATGTAATCAATCCTTGCAGATTTTGGCGAGTAGAAACGAGGTCGGAAAAAGTAACTTGTATGCCAAATTCTGGCTCGTAAATCACTGCTGCATCAAGCACTTCAAATGAATCAAGCGCAGGAATGATTACCCATCTCGTTTCTGTTTTGCTTGTGCCGATTGGTCGTCCGTTGGCAGTTATGTCTATTCGAAATTCAGCCGCTTGTCGCTGAATATCGTCTATCGAAAAATTAAAAACTTGCGGATTACTCGTTGCCGAAACGATGACGGAAAAATCCTGATTTTCGGTCGTTTTTGCAGAAAACATTTTTTGCACATCTTCCACATTACCAATATTATCGCTAAAAATGATGACACCCTGTGTGTTCATCAGTTCCGAATTATTCGGATTGACACTCAAAGGGTAGGTTTGAAGCGAGAAATGCCGTTCTTCCACTTGAAACTCAAAATTGAACGTTCTCAATCGTTTCGGTACATCGAGTAGTGCGCCCAAATCAAACGAAGCACGGTAACTTTGTCCGTTTTTCAGCGCATTCTCATCGGGAATAAATCTAATTCGTCTCGAACTTTCCCAAAACGCTTTTCCTTTGATAGAGGGCGAAAACGAAAACAGTCTTTCCGAAATCTCCGTATTTGGTTCGGCATTAGGGTGTTCGTTTGCCAATTCAATCCAAATAGATGAATTACTAAAAATTACTCCGCCTGTGTAAGCACTAATAAAAGGCTGAAACTCGGAAGTGGGAACTGCCTCTTTTTCTTTGCAGGAAAAGAGAGCGATTGCTGTGAATAAAACAGCTATAAGGTAAAAACTCTTGGTCATATTCATATTGTATTTTTTTCTTTCATAAATAAAATTAGCGTACAAATTTACGAAATAAAAAACGAAAAAATCCTTTTCAATTCCAATTATTTTTCATAAATTTGTGGACTAAAATAGCAATAAAATGATTACTAAAAATATTGTTCTGCTTGTATTGTGGATTTTGATTGCAGTTATCGCCATGGCATCGCTTGCGTGTGTTTTCTTTTTTCCTCAATATAAACTTTTAGCACCTTTTGGCGCAGTATTGATTTTCAATCTTTTGCTGGCAGTTTTTTTGCTAAAACGAAATATAAAAAAATAGAGTACGCAGATAAGAAATAAAAAAATCCGCGTAAATCTTATAAATTCGTGTCACCTGTGTGCCAGAAATCATACTCAAAACGCAATACATCAAATATTTCTCTCTCTTGCGAATAATCCGACTTTTCGTAATCCGATATTTTCCGCAAAATATTCTCGCCTTTTTCTTTCGACAACCGCCCGAAATATTTTAATACATTGAGCGCCGATTGAAGAAGGAGCATCGACTTCGCTTTCAAATCGTTCACGGCATTTTCGATGATTTTTTCCGATTGCACTTTTTCCGCAACACCAGCATGAACGATACACAATCGTACAAACAAACAATAACCTGTAAGACGAATCTCTACTTCATCACTTTCCGCCCACACTTGCGCCAATTCATCGACAAAAGTCAGTTCTTGAAACAGATTTCGACACACTTGTTCGCGAATTTCTTGATTTGGAATTTCATACACCCATTTTTTTACCGCTTCTTTCGAGAAATCGACTGTGGGATAAAGCATTGTTGCCAAAATTTTCAATTCACGTACATCTTCTTGCCACAATGCTTCTGCCAACGTTTTATCGACTCTGTATTTTTGTGCAATTTGTCGCAACTTGGGAATCGTTACACCGAAATTCATTCGATAATTCATTCCTTTTTCACGCATACTTGTGGAAACTACGCCGTTCATTGATAAACGTAAATCGGTGCGTATTTGCCGTATTATTTCGTCCATTTTTTATCCGCTAATGCTAATTAAGTGCAAATTTACCTTTTTCAAATGTGAAATCCATTATTTTTCTCTATTTTTGTGCATTAAGAAAAAACAAACAAAAATAAAAGACAATGAAATTACTATTAATCAGTAACTCCCGTCTGCCGGGACAAGGATATTTAGAATATCCGAAAAAGCAAATCAAAGATTTTTTGAGCGGAACGGCAACAAACATCATTTTTATTCCCTACGCAGCCGTTACCTTTTCGTATGAAGAATATGAAGCGAAAGTAAACGATGCGCTTGCCGAAATCGGCGTTCAAGTAACAAGCATTCATCGTTTTGCGAATCCGATAGAAGCAATTGAAAACGCCGACGCTATCGTAGTGGGCGGCGGCAATACGTGGCAACTGGTAAAAGTGTTGCACGCAAAAGATTTGATGAAACCGATGCGCAAAGCGGTGAAAAACGGAACGCCGTTTATCGGCTGGTCTGCCGGCTCAAACATCGCCTGTCCCACCTTGCGCACTACCAATGATATGCCGATTGTAGAGCCGAAAAAGTTCAAAACATTAAAACTTTTCCCATTCCAAATCAATCCGCATTATTTAGACGAACATCCCGAAAATCACGCCGGAGAAACCCGCGAACAACGTATCGGTGAGTTTATCGAAATCAATCGCGATACCACTGTTGTAGGGTTACGAGAAGGTTCGATGCTATGGGTGGAAGATAACAAAATGGCATTGCACGGCGATCGAACGGCGCGCATTTTCAGATACGGACAAGCGCCCACGGAATTGACAAACGAGGATGATTTCAGCTTTCTTTTGGGATAGAAAAATAGACTTTCGGCATTAGATTTAGTATTTATCAATAAGTTAATACAAAAAATATAATTGTTTTTTCGAAAACATTCATTTACCTTTGCCGGCGAAAAGTTATTCACAAACCTAAAACGAAAAAATATGAATAGTAGAATTGGCACAAATGCCGGAAAAGTTTGGATTGCCTTATTTGAAGGTGCCCCACAAAGTCTGAAAGATTTAAAAAAAGCCACGAAATTGACTGAAAAAGAACTTTATGCAGCTTTCGGTTGGCTGGCAAGAGAGGAAAAAATATCTTTGATAGAAGAAGAAAAGGAATTGTTCGTGTCGTTGAAATGATGTGTGCATTTTGATTGGTTGAGAAAAAGAAGTTATCATGTGAGGTAGCTTCTTTTTTGCTTTTATCGTTTTCGTGCTCTTTCCATTAATCATTAAACATTTATCACTAATCATTATTTTTCGTACCTTTGCGTTTCAATTCAAAGACTTTCAATATGAATATCGAAAATAAACTTCAACAAGCCATTATCGGCACAATAAAAACATTATACAATGCCGATGTAGACGCATCACAAATTACGCTTCAAACAACGAAAAAAGAATTTCGCGGACATTACACACTCGTTACATTTCCGTTGCTCAAAATATCGAAAAAAAATCCCGAGCAAACGGCACAAGAAATCGGTGCGTATTTGGCAGAAAAATCGCCTATTATTGCAGACTTCAATGTAATAAAAGGATTTTTAAATTTGAGCATCGCCTCCGCCGTGTGGGTAAATTTGCTTGAAGATATTAATGCACAGCCCAATTTCGGAATCACACCTGTTGCCGATGACGCACCGCTTTTTATGGTCGAATATTCGTCGCCCAACACTAACAAACCACTGCATCTCGGACACGTGCGTAACAATTTGCTCGGACATTCGCTTTGTGAAGTGCTGGCGGCAAACGGCAAGCGAGTTGTGAAAACCAACATTGTAAACGACCGTGGTATTCATATCTGTAAATCGATGCTTGCATGGCAAAAATGGGGAAATGGTGAAACGCCTCAATCGTCGGGCAAAAAAGGCGACCATCTGATTGGCGAATACTATGTGCTTTTCGACAAAAATTATAAAGCCGAATTGTCAGTTTTACAAGGAGAAGGAATGACAAAAGAGCAAGCCGAAGAAAAATCCGAATTGATGCAGGAAGCGCGCGAAATGCTTCGCAAATGGGAAGCACATGACACCGAAACCGTGAGTCTTTGGCGAATGATGAACGATTGGGTGTATGCCGGTTTCGATGAAACGTATCGTGAAATGGGCGTTTCGTTTGACAAAATTTATTATGAGTCAGATACTTATATTCTCGGAAAAGAAGTAGCATTGGCAGGGCTTGAAAAAGGTGTTTTTTATCAAAAAGAAGACGGTTCGGTGTGGGCAGACCTCATGCCTTACGGATTAGACCATAAATTGTTGCTTCGTTCCGACGGCACATCGGTGTATATGACACAAGATATCGGAACTGCTAAAATCCGTTTCGATGATTATCCAATTCACACAATGATTTATGTAGTTGGAAATGAACAAAATTATCATTTTCAAGTGCTTTCTATCCTGTTGGATATGCTCGGATTTGAATTCGGAAAAGGATTAGTGCATTTTTCGTACGGAATGGTAGAATTGCCCGAAGGAAAAATGAAATCGCGCGAAGGAACAGTTGTTGATGCCGACGATTTGATGAAAGAAATGATTGAAACTGCTCGCGAAACATCAAAAGAACTCGGAAAACTCGAAGGATATACACCCGGCGAAGCCGATGAAGTGGCGCGAATGATTGGTCTCGGCGCACTCAAATATTTTATGTTGAAAGTAGACCCGAAGAAAAATATGACTTTCAACCCGAAAGAATCGATTGATTTCAACGGCAATACCGGTCCGTTTATTCAATATACGCACGCGCGCATTCAGTCTATTTTGCGCAAAGCGCGCGAACAGGGTATCGAAATAACCTCAACATTAGATATTTCCGTGCAACTTTCCGAAAAAGAAGAAGGATTAGTGCAAATGGTTACCGATTTCGGATCGGTGGTAAAACAAGCCGGAACGGAATATAATGTGTCGCTTATCGGCAATTATGTGTATGAACTTGTGAAAGAATACAACCAGTTTTACCACGATTTCCCGATTTTGAAAGAAGAAAACAGCGGGCTTCGTAATTTCCGCTTGTTGCTTTCGAAAAACGTGGCGTTGACTATTAAAAAAGGAATGAAATTATTTGGTATTGACGTGCCGGAGAGGATGTAGTTGGATTTTAGAATTTAGATTATAATTGTCATTGCGGGCTTAACCCGCAATCTCTTCAAACAATGGGATTCCGCGTCAAGCGCGGAATGACGATTGAAAAAGGCGGTCAAAATTTTGACCGCCCTTTCTATTATTATCAATTTCAATTATAAAATCTCTTACCAAAATCTAAAACGATTATCCTCTACTCCCAATTTATTTCTCAACACAGTTATTGATTGATCTTGCAAACGGAAAATATTTTCGTTAAGCATCGCTTCTCTTTGCGCCGTTGCGTCAAACTCCTCCGTACCTTGTGTACGACCGATAACACTCGCTACATATACGCCCATATTTCCTTGCATCGGACCTTTTACTGCGTTAACCGGAGCAAAAGCCGAAACGGCGTTCAACACCGGCTCATTACCCAATCCGGTAATATTGCGTGTATTGAAATTCACAAATCTGACCGTATCCACATTCGAGTTCATTGCCGTTGCGAAAGCATCGAGATTGTTTAAGTTTCGTCCGTTCAAGTTTGCAATGATATGCTCCGCTTTTCTATCGTTTGTCAAACGCATACGGATTCCGGTTGATACTTCCGATAATGGAGCAGTTCCGGCAGGAATCACTTCATCCACGCGAGCTACGATACGCACATTGGTTAAATCGAATTTACGCACAGCACCCATTTTTCTTTCGTTTGCCGCCCAAGTGATTACTTGACGTGACCCGGGAATACGAGACATTCCCATACCTAAACCGGGATCGCTTGCAGAAAGGGTCATATTCGGCATAATCATAAAGCCTCTTTCGGCGGCCAATTCGTTAAAACGTGTGCTTACATCGGGTAGAGAAACGAATTGATTTAATTCATTGTCAATATTATTTGTTGTTCTTTCACTTGCCACAACAGGCATATTAATCAATGCCAACTTGTATTTTGTGATGGGGCGCGTTCTTTCTTCTACTTGAAGAATGAGTTCTTGGCCTGGAACAGACAATCTGATAGGCTGACCAACAGGAGCCGAGAAAGCAGCTCTCGTTACATCTGCACCAAAGGAGCCAATCAAATCGAGTTCTCTTGCCCAACCTACATCGCCGCCGTTAGACTGCGGATTAAGGCTGTTAGCAACCTCTGCAAAGGCTCTTCCGCCGCGCATTTCAGTGTAAATACTATCTACGAAGTTCAACACAAGTGAATCTTGTCCGAAAGCCGAAGCCATCGGTATTGCCATCATTCTCAAATGAACGGAATCGGGGGCAACTGTACGGTCAATCAACTTGTAAACTTGAAATAAATCACCTTCACGAGTCGGTCCTTGTACATCGCCTATTGCAGCCGAACGTACAAATTCTACTTGAGAGGGAGTAAGTAAGTTTTCGTTTACAAATACATCGCGAAATGGAGTTTCCGAAAAATCGGCAACTACCGCAGCCGGATTTGTTGTAACAGTCAATTCTGCCGCTGCTCTTCTTGCTTCTGCTTCCACGTTGGCGAAATCATCAGCGCTTGGTGTGATCTCTTGCATAAAATAAGAGAGCTTCACGAGTGGCGCTTCCAATCTGAAATTGTCTCTATGTTGATTATAAAAATCTCTGATTTCTCTGTCGGTTACCGTAACCGCCGAATCGGGTACCGAGAAAAAGCTCTGCATTGCGAATGCGATATCGGCATTTCTTTGCGAAAGTTCGAATGCATTTTTCGTTTCTACATCGTTTATCATTACAGCATTCGCCAAAAGAGAGATGTATTTTTCCTCCAAGCGCTGCGATATAATCATATTTTCGATGAACATCCACAACGATTTATACTGATTGATAATCGCTTGTTCTTGCGGATTCGAACTTGCGGTATTCACTACGCTGATGAATTCGATAAGCGCATTACGATCAAACATTCCGGTTTGCGGATTCAAAAAGAACGGAAGTTGATGCAAAAGCGGCGAAATAAATTCTCCGTGCACCAAGTCGTTGATTTCGGCTGCTGTTACCGTCAGTCCGAGTTTTGTTGCTTGGCTTTGTACCAATCGCTCGCGCACCATTTGTTGATACACTTGTTCGCGAATTTGCGCTTGTGTGTTCTCGTCAAGCGATTCGCCACCGCTCAACATACTGTGAAATTGTTCAAATTCGGCGATTCTCTCGGCATATTCTGCCGTTGGAATTGTTTCGCCGTTCACTACGAACGCTCTATCTTGCGCTCTACCCATAAAGGTTGTGCCCGAAGTTAATAAATCTCCCAAGACGAAGGCAAGCAATGCTACACCAACGATGATGACCAACAGTGTGCCTCTATCTCTAATTTTCTGTAAAGTAGCCATTTAACTATGTGTTAGTTACGTTTATTACGTTGTAAAAAAATGATTATTATAATTAAGGGTGCGAAGTTAGGAAAAATAATTCAAAGATTCAAAGATTCAAAGATTTAAAAATTCAAAGATTCAAAAATTCAAGGGTTCAAGAGTTCAAAGATTAAGGTTCAAAGCTCCTAAGAGAGAACTAAGGTATTCTATTACTTTAAACCCCTCGCCCTTTGGGCACTCTCCTTAAAATTAAGGGGAGATTATCCGTGATTTGATATACTCTTCATCAGTTACAGTCCGCCCATCTCCCCTTTTGATAAAGAGGAGTACCACGAAGTGAGAAGGGGTTAGAACAAAAAGTCGCTTTAAACTCTCAATCTATCGTTAATCGTACCACTTCTATTTTTCGTTCTGTTACTTTCAAAATTTTGAACGTATAATCATCAGTCACAATTGTTTCATATGTTTTCGGAAAACGCTGTGTGTGATATAACAAATAGCCGGCAATAGTACTGTAATCATCCGATTCGGGAATTTCCAAACCATATGTTTCGTTGAGATGATCAATTTCAACACGTCCCGATAGCACAAACTCCGTATCGCTTTCGCGTTTCATAAACTTCGTTTTAGTGTCGTATTCATCTTCTATTTCGCCGAAAATTTCTTCCACAAGGTCTTCCATTGTTACCAGTCCCGATGTGCCACCAAATTCATCAACCACCACGGCGATGCCTTTTCGTTGCTGCATTAAGTCTCTCATCAATTCAATTGCTTGCATACTTTCGGGTACGATAGGTGTGGCAGCGATTTTTTTCGTCCAATCTTCAGAATTTGTGAAAATTTCCCATATATGAATATAGCCGATAATGTTGTCAATATTGTTGCGATAGACAAGAATGCGCGAAAGTCCGGTTTCGACAAATTTTTCTTTCAATACCTCTAAACTCGCATCTTCGCTTACGGCAACGATTTCGGTACGAGGCACCATACAGTCGCGCAATTTCATTGTGTAAAAATCGAGTGCGTTGCGAAAAATTTTCACTTCGGACTCCACTTCTTTTTCGTCCGTCATTTCCTCAATACTTTGTTTGATATACGAGTCAAGGTCTTTTCTGTCGAATGTTTTTTCTTTCGATTCGTGCAAATGGATGCCCGACATTTTCAGTATGACTTTCGAAATACCTTCCGACAATCTTGCAACCGGATACAATAATATATAGAAAAGAAAAGCCGGAAGTGCAAAAATGCGGACATACACATTCGGATTTCTTCGAAAAAGGAGTCGAGGGATAAATTCGTTTGTTATCAATAAAACGATTGACACGAAAATAATAATCAGTAGATATCTTACAAAATCGTTAGGCAATATATAACGCATCGAATAATAGTTTTCTACAACAGTTATCGTGAGATAAACAAAGAAAACGAGTGTAAGCAAATTACCAATCGTCAAAGTAGTCAAAAATTGATGCGAACGGCTATATAGGGTATTGAGCATATGATTATAGAAACCCGACGTTTTTTTGGTTACCGCGTGCCGCATCTTGTCAGAAGCAACGAACGCAACTTCCATACCGGAGAAAAAAACGGATAATAGCAGGAGAATTATCCAAAGAATTTCTATTGATGACATTTGGTTTTATTTTTAGACACGCAAAGTTACGATTTTATATTGAATAAAAGGCTTTCAGCCTTAACTTAATGACATTGTTCATATAGCAACAAACACTTAGATTAAACGATGAATAAGGGGCAGGCTGATTTTCAGCAACATAGAAAATTCAAGAAAGGCGGAAATGTTAAACTATTTAAAAAAAGAAAGATTTAATCCGATTTGGTCGTGCAAAACATCCAATTTCGGATATTATCATAAAGTTCAAGATAATTAATTTGAGATGTGGTAAGACAAGTTCAATGAGTCAATGTAATTTTAAGCAGCAAAAAAATGTCGAAAAATTTTGCAATTATAAAAAAATGCATTACCTTTGCTTCAATTTTCGCTCTCTGTTGGCGGAATAAAAGGCTGAAAATAAGCAAATTAGAGCGTGAGTCATAGGCTTGTAAAGTTGTTTGCAAAGCAAAAACATCTACCAAGATTAAACCAAGCAGCAACAATATAGTCCTATGTATAGCATTGGATGAGTGTGTAACAGTGATGCGTAACGGTGTGTAATATTGGGTGATATCATATAATTTGGGCTTAAATATAATTAAAAAGTAAAAGTAATTACAATGAATATAATCAAATTGTTTGTGAATAAGAATCTTATTTTCGGACTTTTGTTGCTGTTAGCCACAACGCTACACGCGCAAGAGCGACAAATAACGCTTGAAGGAGCAAATTTTTCAGTAGGTGAGCTACTCGAAGAAATTGAGGCTCAAACTGATATTACCATCGTCAACAGAATTCCTGTCGCTGATAGGGGCGAGGTGGTAGGTCAAATGACTTCGCCCGAAATGGTGCGTGATGTTGTAGACCAAGCATTAGCCGGTACAACATATATTTACCGTTCAGCGGCTACCTATGTCGTTGTTACGGTAGAACGGTCAGACGATAGAGGCAGCAGAGTATTGGAGCAAGTCTTTGTAGAGCCGGTAACGGGAGCTATTGTAGGCATTGGTGAAATATTCGGCGAAGCACTTGGTACAAACGTCGGAACAATTGACCAGATGCTCGTCAGCCAAGTACTTAGCGGCAGAGCATACAGCTATCACTCCACCGGTACTTATACCATTGTTACCGTTATGGTAGATGAGGGCGGCACGCAAGTAGAAAGACAAATAGCGGTGGATATGGCAACAGGCAACATAGTACCGATTGACAGGCTATTGAATCCCGGACGCTTTGCGGACGATGGTTTCAGCACCTATACATTCCCCGGTACAGAGTATCTTCCGCGCTTCTCGCTCAAAGCCAATTTGTTGTACGGAGCTACCACTACCATCAACTTAGGTGCGGAATTTCTATTGAACAGATATCTTACATTAGATATATCGACCGGTTGGAATCCATTTGTATATAGCAACAACAAAAAATTTGCGCATTGGATGATACAACCCACGCTACGTTACTGGTTTCAAGAGCCGTTTAACGGACACTTCCTCGGAGCGAGCTTGATGTACAGCAATTTTAACGTGGGAGGAATCAAGCTTCCATTCGATATGATACCCGCTTTGGAAAACCGCCGCTATCGTGGCGATGCTTACAGCGTAAGTTTACAGTACGGACATCAGTGGGCGTTATCGCCACGCTGGGCAATCGAAGCCTCGCTCAACGCAGGGTATATGTTTTTGAACTATCAAGAATTTGAGTGTGGCTGGTGTGGCGAGAAAATCGGTAGTGATAGAAGACACTACTTAGGACCCACCAACGCAGCTATTTCGCTGATTTATATTATCAAATAATGATTAAAGGTTAATGATTAATGATTAAATGCTTAACAACGGCAGCTCCATTAATCACTAAACATTGAACACTAAACATTAGAAAAAGATTATGAAATACATAGTATTTACAATATTAGCAACATTGATGGTATTGCCCGGTTTTGCCCAATCGTCAAATCTGTTCAACATCGATAACGGTGTAGGTATAGAGGTGCACGAGTTCAAAGAACGAAACGACAGTCTTCATGTCATTTATTCCGTCCATATGGATGCAAGAGCAATAGCCCGCTTTCAAGGTATGAGCATCACACCCGGTGTAGAAGCCAACGAAGCATTGCTGCTTTTGCCGAGTTTTGTAGTGGTAGGACCCAACAAAGAAAGAGTGCTTACACGCCATTATCGCAACAACAGACTCGGAATGCCTGACTTTGATGTCAATTGGAGAAACGACAACTTGGTTACATACAGTGTCAGCGTACCCTATCAAGCGTGGATGGACAATGCACGATTGGTTATTCAACAAGAAATACAAAGTTATCGTGCACACAGTGTGTTTAATCGTTTCGCGTTGAGTAACCGTGTAGAACTCTCCCCTCGCGAACCATACTCAGTACAAACGCAAGTAGCGCTGACGACACCCGAAAGAGAGGTAAAGATACTCGACCGCAGTGGTCAGGCATTCCTTGATTTCGCCAGCGGAAGTTCGGTTATTCAACCCAATTTTCGTCGTAATCCGGAGGAACTGCGCAAAATAGAAGAAGCTGTGCGTGCAGTAACCACCAATCCCGATGCAACATTGCAGGGCATCTTTAT
>JAIRUA010000018.1 GCA_031254645.1 Dysgonamonadaceae bacterium | reverse complement strand
ATTGTCGTTTGGAGATAGTTTGAATGATTTTAAAGCGGCAACTGGTGCGAATATTAAACATTATTGTTGTTTATGGGGAAGCAAAGAGGAGGTTTCTCTCAAAGAAAATGGGTGTAAGAACTTTATTACACATCCTAAACAGATAATTGAAATATTGAAAAAATGTAGTTATTGACAATGGTATATTAATTCATATTTACCCATATCAGTGTATCTTAATTTTAAGTAAAAATAGTGTCAAATTCCCAAGAGACAGAGAAAAATACAGAGAAGAAAAAAGCAACTGTCTGAATTTCAAATAGTTGCTTTTGTGTTTCGTCGGGGTACCAGGATTCGAACCTGGGACCCCCTGCTCCCAAAGCAGGTGCGCTAGCCGGACTGCGCTACATCCCGATAGCATTTCTCAAATGCGAGTGCAAAGATACAACCATAATTTGAAACAACAAAACTTTATCGTATATTTTTTCTTATTTATTTGTCAGTAAAATTTGTACGAGATGATGTAAGAATTGTGTAAATTTGCACTTTCATTTATCAGACAATAAAATACACATTAATATATGTACAGAAACAGAACGTGCGGCGAACTCACTATCGCCGATGTAAATAAACAGGTTACACTTGCCGGCTGGGTAGCGCGTGTAAGAAAAATGGGCGGAATGACGTTTGTTGATTTGCGCGATAGATACGGAATTACACAATTATCCTTCAATCAGGAAGTGAATCACGACCTTTTCGAACAAGTGAACAAGCTTGGACGTGAATGGGTGGTGCAAGTGATAGGAACAGTTGCCGAGCGTTCAAGCAAAAATATGAATATTCCGACGGGTGAAATTGAAATCATTGTGTCAGAACTCACGGTGCTAAACGCTTCGAAGACCCCGCCGTTCACCATCGAAACTGAAACCGATGGTGGTGACGATATCCGAATGAAATATCGCTATTTAGATTTACGTCGCGATGCTGTGCGCAAAAACCTTGAACTTCGCCATAAAATGGCGTTTGAAACACGCCGTTACCTTGATGAAAGGGGATTTTTGGAAGTAGAAACGCCTGTTTTGATCGCTTCAACACCCGAAGGTGCACGCGATTTTATCGTGCCTTCGCGAATGAATCCGGGTGAGTTTTACGCATTGCCTCAGTCGCCACAGTTATTCAAGCAATTGCTGATGGTCTCGGGTTTCGACCGTTATTTTCAAATTGTGAAATGCTTTCGCGATGAAGACCTTCGTGCCGACCGTCAACCCGAATTTACACAGATCGACTGCGAAATGTCGTTTGTGGATCAGGAAGATGTGTTGAATATGTTCGAAGGATTGACAAAGCATCTTTTCAAAGCGATAAAAGGCGTTGAAATTCCCGATTTCGAACGAATGAGTTATACCGATGCAATGAAACTATATGGCTCGGATAAACCTGATACTCGTTTTGAAATGAAATTTGTAGAGTTAAAAGATTTGACCGAAGATCGTGATTTTGTGGTGTTTGACTCTGCCGAATATGTTGGTGCGATTTGTGCTACCGGCTGTGCTTCGTACACACGCAAACAGGTTGATGAATTGACCGATTTCGTGAAACGTCCGCAAATTGGTGCAAAAGGCTTAATTTATGTCCGTTACAGCGAAGACAGCTCGCTGAAATCGTCGGTAGACAAATTCTTTTCTGAAGACGATTTGCGTAAATGGGCGGAACGTTGTAATGCTAAACCGGGCGATTTGTTGCTCATTCTTCCGGGTGAAACCGAAAAAGCACAAAAACAGTTGTGCGAACTTCGCCTCGAAATGGGCGCACGATTGGGATTGAGAGATAAAAACATATATAAATGCCTTTGGGTTACAGACTTTCCATTGTTGGAAAAAGATGAAGAATTGAATCGTTTTTTCGCAAAGCATCACCCGTTTACATCGCCAAAAGCGGAAGATATTGATATGCTGGATACAAATCCTGCTGCCGTTCGTGCAAGCGCTTATGATATGATTATCAATGGTGTGGAAATCGGCGGCGGCTCTATTCGTATTCATAACAGCGAGTTACAGAAAAAAATGTTTTCGGTACTTGGGTTTTCTGATGAACGCGCAGAAGAACAGTTTGGTTTCCTAATGGATGCGTTTCAATACGGTGCGCCACCACACGGTGGAATTGCCTTTGGATTAGACCGTTTCGTTTCTATTTTTGCCGGATTGGACAGTATTCGCGACTGTATTGCCTTTCCGAAAAACAATTCGGGACGCGATGTGATGATTGATGCGCCGGCGAAAGTGGAAAAGGAGCAATTGGACGAATTGGGAATTAGTTCGAAACCGACAAATTAATTTATGAATTATGAGTTATGAATTGCAACGCCTACGTATTCAATTCATAACTCATAATTCCAATTATCCTTTTTCTTTTATCATTTCCGACAGCGTTTTTCCTACGTCGCCCAATTTTTCAACTGATGCTAGTAATGTGGGATTCAGTAAATCATCACGTGTATCCAACACGCCGCCTTGCATCGGATGCAGTAAGATAAAGCTGTTTTTATTAAAATATTGATTCACATAGTCGGGAATTCGCGCCATATTACTGTGATATGACTTTTTGTGCAAACGACTTGTTACGATAAACAACAAATCGTCAGCCCGTAAATCTCTCGATATCAATAAAAAATCGTTCCAATCGGGAAAATTGATAAAATCAACTTCGATAGGATGTCGCGAATGAATGTGGCGAACAATGTCTAAAACACTTTCCGGTGCGTAAAAAACAATTTTTGCTCCGGTATTTCGTCCGATATTCCAAATTTTTGCTAACCAAAAGGCAAAGCCAATCTCTTTTTCGGCGTTTTCGGGAATAATTACCAAATGTCGACGAATGGTAGAAAGTGGTTGTATAGCTTTGTAAATCATCGCTGTAGCACTTGAATGCTCTAAAACGCCTTCAGTCAAATCGCCGAGAAACGATTTAGACAAATCCGATTTCACGTGCAATCCCATCACAATATAAGAGATGTCGTATTTTCTTGCTACGCCCACAATTCCGTTGAGAATACTTTCGTCGTAACGAATTATTTTGTGCAAATCAATATCTGTTGCTGATGCTATTTTGGCGGCTTCATCGAGTAATTTGTTCGTTTTCTTCTCACTTTCAGACGAATGTACTTTGCTATTGATGATATTCAGTGCATACAATCCGTTGGTGTTGGATTTCGACTTTATCGCCAAACTCAACCCCATCAACTCTTCCATCGTATCAGGATTACCAAGTGGGATAAGGATACGTTCATCTTTGTCTACCTTTTTTTCATCGCCAAAGTTGCCTTCCATTATCGAAAGAGTGAAAGCTCCTTTTTGTGTCTGGAATGATGCTATTGTGCAAGTAACCAGAATTTTAACAATTGCTCCATTGAGGATTGCATCGTTCAATAATCCTACGCTATGACCCACCATCACGGTGGCGAGCGTGGCAGCGGCTTGCGCGATACTCAATCCGAAAATGATTTCTCTTTCCGGTTTCGTATAGCCAAAAAGCTTTTGCGTAAAAAAAGCTGCGAGGTATTTTGCGATGATAACGGCACCCGTTATCACAACCGCAACTTTTATTGTTTCCCAGTCGCTGATAAATGCTCGCCAATCAACCAACATTCCCACACTGATAAGGAAAAAGGGAATGAAAATGGCATTTCCGACAAATTCTACTCGGTTCATTAACGGCGATGTGCTCGGAATCAATTTATTTAACGCCAAGCCTGCCATAAATGCACCGATAATTGCTTCAATTCCTGCCAATTCCGACAAAACAGCAGCCAAAAACACCATCATCAATACAAAAATGTATTGTGACACGTTGTCTTGCGAATGTTTGAAAAACCACCGGCTGATAACCGGAAAAAGGAAGAATACAATGGCTACAAAAACAACAAGGGAAACACCCATACGTACCCAGAAAGCAGTATTTACCTCGCCTACGTGCATTCCCACAATGACGGCTAACACCAACAGTGCCAGCGTATCGGTAATTATTGTACCGCCTACTGCTACTGTTACCGCACGATTTTTCGATACGCCAAATTTACTCACAAGCGGGTAAGCAAGCAGTGTATGCGATGCCAACATACTCGCCAGCAAAATAGAGGAAATAAGCGATAAATTCAATAAATAATATCCGGCAACTGTTCCCAAACACATAGGAACCAGGAAAGTGAACATTCCGAATACAAAACTCCTTGAACTGTTTTTCTTGAATCCGGCAATATCAATTTCCAATCCGGCAAGAAACATAATATACAGTAAACCAACCGTTCCGGAAAGAATTATGCTGCTATCTCGTGTCATCAGACCCAATCCGTGCGGACCTACGATAATCCCTGCAATTATTAATCCAATGAGTGAAGGTATTTTCATCCGATTAAAAAGCATCGGCGCTGCTAAAATGATGATTAACAGCAAGAGGAATTTCAAAACAGGATTATCAATCGGCAAAGAAAAGTCGATAGCCAATAAAGTATTCATTATTTTTGAGTTTTAGATTTACGACTTTAGATTTTAGATTGCAGAGACGTAGCACGCTACGTCTCTACTTTTGTTCCTAAAATGTAAAATCCGAAAAATCACAGATAAGACTTTTCGAGCCAAATCTGTGATTATTTTATTTCAAATGTTCAAAAAGCTTTCAAAATTTCAACATTAAATCTTTGAACTTTTAAACTTTAAATTAACAACAACCGCCACCACAACCTTTTTTCTCTTCTTCGCCACAACCGCTGCAATCGCAACCGTTTTCTTCTGAGAAAAGTGCAGCAATTTCTTCGGCAGATGCTTCACGAACGCCTGTAACCGTGCCTTCGAAGTGCATTGTTTCACCTGCCAATGGGTGGTTGAAATCCATCGTAACTACATTATCGCTGACTTCCAAAACAGCACCCATCAAACGATTTCCCGATGCATCCATCATTGGCAATGTGTTGCCTTCTACGAGCATTTCTTCGTCGATTTTTCCATCTACTTCAAAAATATTTTTTGGCAATTCGAGTACTTTCTCTTCGTCATAATCACCGTAGGCTTCTTCGGTAGAAAGCGTAAATTTGAATGTATCGCCTTCGGAAAGACCTTCGAGATGTTTTTCGAATGCTTCGAGCATCGAATTGGTGCCGAAAATAAATTCTAACGGTTTTTCCTGCGTTGCTTGTTCCATTAATACGAGTTCTTCGCCCTCGTCTCCTACTTGTAAATCGTACTTTAGTGTTACGTATTTATTGTTTGAAATTTTCATTGTCTTTTTGTTTTATATTGTTAATAAATTACTTTCTTCAAATTGTCGAGTGCTTTTTCGATAATTACTCGTGAAGTTCCCACATTCAATCGCATAAATCCTTTCCCTTCTATCCCAAAAATCGTGCCATTGTTCAATGCAAGATGCGCTTCGTCCACGAATAGTTTAACCAATTCGTTCTGAGGAAGATTCAACTCACGACAATCCAACCATATCAAAAACGATGCTTGTGGTACAATGGCTTTTATTTGCGGAATATTTTCTTTCAGATAATTATCTACAAAATCGATATTATCTTGCAAATAATCAATCAATTGATTCAACCAATCATCACATTCATTATAAGCCGCACAAGTGGCTGTGAGGGCAAAAACGGTTGCTTGATTCAATTCGCGCGGCTCTAAAAAACGAACATATTTCTCGCGAATCGCCTCGTTGTGAATTACTGCAAAAGAACTGACAAGTCCCGCAATATTAAACGTTTTACTCGGTGCCATTAGTGTTAGACTATTCGCTTCAGCTTTTTGCGAGACCGTAGCAAATGGTGTATGTATATATCCCGGCAAAGCCAAATCGGAGTGAATTTCGTCGGAAACGACCAAAACATCATTATCGTAACAGATTTCAGCCAATTTTCGTAACTCTTCCGGTATCCAAACCCTGCCACCCGGATTATGGGGGTTGCAGAGAATGAGCATTTTACAGGTGTTTTCCGCAAGGATTTCTCGTAATCCGTCGAAATCCATTTTATACTGTCCGTTTTCCAAAATGAGCGGATTGTTTACAATTTCACGCTCAAGTGCTTCTGTAACCAATCGGAAAGGATGGTAAACAGGCGGTTGAATAATCACTTTGTCGCCTTTTTTCGTAAACACGTCCATCGCGAAAGCGAAACCTTTTACCACACCCGGTACAAAAGTAATTTCTTCCTTTTTTACCGACCAATTGTGTCGTCTTTTGAGCCAACCGGTAATGGAATTGAAATAGTCGTCGGTCGCCACTGTATAACCGAAAAGCCCGTGTTCGACACGCTGTTTCAGTACGTTAGTAACGGCAGGTGGCGATAGAAAATCCATATCTGCCACCCAAAGCGGAATGAGGTCGTTACGCCCGAAAAGTGGTTTCAGTTTTTCCAATTTTACGCAATTGGTATGTGTTCTGTCTATAATTTTATCGAAATTGTATTGCATTGTTATCTAATAAAATACACTGTTTTTCCGAATAATATTTTGCTGTCTTCTCCCACCCAAGTTCAAAGATTCAAACGCAAGTCCAATCACAAATTGATGTGTCGAAATCCTCGTAATGAGCGAATTAACATCTGTTCTATAATAATCCCCCAAATAACCTGTTCGTATCGTGAAGTTCCATACCGGAATATCCACTGTAAAATAGTTTCGCAACGCTTGTTGGTTGTGCAACGAGCCGAAATGCACTGTGTTACTGTTGTTTCCAAGTTCAAACATTTCGTAATAAGATTGTCCGAATCCGGGTGAGAAAAACATGCCCACAAAAGGTGAACTCAATTGCCAGCGAAAAGTAAACCGATTCCAATTGTATCGCGCCATTACCGTTGCATTGAGGTTTCCTGATGCTTTTGCCGACCCGGGATTGTTGGAATTGCGTGTATTGTAAATGCCACCAAGCGAAGCATCTAAACCACCACCAACAAATAATCGAAAACTATTCATGTCCATAATCGGATACAATCCGTTGAGCCGATAGTTCAAATTTCCATAATATTCCGTTGCATTTCCAACGGGATTTGTGGTGTTTGCTGCCACAATGTGAAATTGTTGTTGAAGCAGCAGTTGTTCATCAAAAAACCGTGTGCCTTGTACTCTATCGTGTAAAATCGAAAAACTTCTTCCGTCGTATTTTACCGGCGAAAGATAAGTATCGAGCAAATTTGATTTACCGACACCGATCATAGTGGAATGATTGACCCAAGGATTGCGTTGCGAACGTACACCTAAATTTGGCGATTGGTTGACAAGTACTTCTGTAATTGATACATTTGATGCAGAAGAATACTCTTCCTGCGCAAAAAGGCAGAAAAAGAGTAGCCAAGTAGTGAGTAGTATCGATAATTTTTTCATATAATTTTTTAATAAAAAATTCGTCTAATCTGCATCATCTGTGTTCTTTATTCTAAAACTCCAACCTCGTCTGCCCCAAAATCTCATCTCTCAAATTTGAATCGGAAATTTGTTCCTCATCGCCCTCTGCTTCAATTTCCACTTTCATTGTTTCTTCTTCGGGTTCTTCGGGAAAACGTGTCGGTTCCAATTCTTCGATTTCGGTAACGGCGTAAGTAGAAATTCGTTTACCTTTTGCCTTATAGCTTTTTACGCCGATAAAATCAACGGCTTCAATTTCCAGCGATTCACGAAAACTGTCGTTGCCCCCAAAGATAGCTTTAATTCTCGGAAAAACGGTGTCTGTGAGCAAAAATAATTTCGATTCGGGGTTATCGCCCAAGAAATTAACCATTTTATCGGATGTTTCAAATGTGAAGCGTTTTAAATAAGCGTAACCTTGTTCGGCATCGAAAAGTGCTGCTGTCCACTCCTTGTTTTCATCAAGTTTTTCGATAAGATGAATATTGTTTGGAAAGTGATTGCTGAGATCAAAATTGCAAGTATTGAAATCGCCGTTCTTCGTGATAACGAGAATTTTATCGTCGCTTTGGAATTCGCCTAAAAATTTACCGTTGCCGTCATAATTGAGACGTATCACATCGGGGTCAAACCACACTCTTCGTCCACCGAGTGTAGATACGCCTTTCTGTTTCAATTGGATACGGTGTACTTCGGCTTTCGTGAGAATGTTTCCTTGCGCTTGTCGTCCCTTGATTTCTATTTCGCTGAAATCTTTTTCGAACTGAAGAATACGCATTTTCGGTTTTGGTTTGAGCACTACTTTAACGGTTTCCGCTTCACCATTGGCATTGGCGCTGAAATAGACGATGCGCGATCCGGACATGCCGCGCGTAACGTCGTACTCTTTGTCGCGCGTGATGCCTGTAACCGAAAAACGCTTTATATAATGTGGCGCAATTTTTCCATCACGATAAATAACGTTGTAAATTGTTCGTTTGTCGTTCTTTTTGAATACATTAGCATACAAAATATTTTTGCCGACGAAAATTTTATCGCACACTTTTACGATTTTGTATTTTCCATCTTTAAAAAATATGATAATATCATCAATATCAGAGCAATTACACACAAACTCATCTTTTTTCATTCCTGTGCCGATAAAACCTTCTTCTCGATTGATGTATAGTTTTTCGTTTGCTTCCACTACTTTTGTGGCATCAATATTATCGAAACTGCGGATAATTGCTTTTCGTGGAAAGATTTTGCCATATTTATCTTTCAACATCAGGTACCATGAAATTGTATAGTCAATTAAGTTGTTGAGATTGTGGTTAATTTCCTCAATGTCTTCATTCAGTTTAGCGATAAGTTCTTCAGCTTTATCGGAATTGAATTTCAAAATCCTTGCCATTTTGATTTCCATCAAACGAAGTATATCATCGCGTGTAATTTCGCGAATAAATTGCGATTTGAACGGCGTTAATCGCTTATCGACGTGCACAATAGCGGCGTCCATATTGTTAGCGCTCTCAAATGCTGAGTCTTTATAGATGCGTTCTTCGATGAATATTTTCTCGAGTGAAGCGAATAGCAAAGCGTCTTGCTTTTCGTTTTTTTCGATTTCTAATTCTAAACGAAGCAGGTCTTTTGTTCTATCAACAGAAGCACGCAGTACGTCGCTAACGCCAAGAAAATGAGGCTTATCATCATCAATTACACAACAGTTGGGTGAAATACTAATTTCACAATCGGTGAAAGCATACAGCGCATCAATCGTTTTATCGGACGATACACCGGCTGCCAATTGAATCTGTATTTCAACGTCTTGCGCTGTAATATCATCAACTCTTTTGATTTTTATTTTCCCTTTTTCGTTCGCTTTAAGGATGGATTCCATTACGATTGTTGTCGTTTTTCCGTAAGGAATGTCTCTGATAACGAGCGTTTTATTGTCTATTTTTTCAATCGTGGCACGCACTTTGATGGAATTGCCCCGTTTGCCGTCGTTGTATTTTTCTACATCAACAAATCCGCCGGTCAGGAAATCGGGATAGAGAACAAACTCATCTTCTTGAAGATACGCCACCGAAGCGTCACAAAGTTCATTGAAATTGTGCGGCAAAATCTTCGACGACAAGCCTACCGCAATCCCTTCAGCACCTTGTGCTAAAAGTAACGGAAATTTTGCCGAAAGTGTTATCGGTTCCTTGTTTCGCCCGTCGTAAGAAGGTTTCCATTCAGTGGTTTTGGTATTGAAAAGCACCTCGAGTGCAAATTTCGACAATCGCGCTTCGATATAACGTCCTGCCGCTGCGTCATCGCCGGTAAAAATATTCCCCCAATTCCCCTGACAATCAATCAACAAATCCTTCTGCCCCATTTGCACAAGCGCATCTTTGATAGACATATCGCCGTGCGGGTGAAATTGCATTGTATGGCCTACAATGTTTGCCACTTTGTTGTATCTGCCGTCGTCCATTCGTTTCATCGAGTGCATAATACGGCGTTGAACGGGCTTAAATCCATCCAAAATGTGCGGCACTGCACGTTCGAGAATCACATACGAAGCATAATCCAAAAACCAATTTTGGTACATTTTAGAAAGATTGAGTGCGCTGTCATCACTCAATTTTACCGCTATTTTTGATGTTGAATGAGGGGCATCAGGCAAAAAATTGACTTCTGCTTCTTCTTCAAGCTCGTTTTTATCTTGTAAATTGTCGTTATCTACTTCTTTTGAAGACATATTTATATCTAAAATCCTATTTCTATTAAAAATTGCTCAAAGGTAGCGATTTTTGAGGAAATATCAAAATAGATTTTTCGACAAACAACGAAACTTTAAATTCCTGAGCCTGCAAAATTATGTAACGAAATCACAAAGAAACATTTCATATTAAACTACTTTTCAAAAAAACCGTTTAATATATATCAGTGTCGAAATTAAAAATTACAATATATAACAGTATAGTTATGACAAAAAGGAACATCTTTAAAACGGCAAAATTTTCATTCATAGTGCTTTTCGCAACATTGCTATTTTCATCGTGCGGAAGTACACCATTTACAGGTAGAAGACAATTGTTGCTTGTATCGAATCAAGAAGTGCTTGCGCTGAGTTTGCAGCAATACAATGAATTTATGAGCACCGCATCGGTAATAAGAGGTACGCCCGAAGCTGAAATGGTGAATAGAGTGGGTAGCAGAATTGCCAATGCAGTGGCTACTTTTTACAAATCCAAAGGAATGGAATCGGAATTACAGGGATTCAACTGGGAATTTAGTTTGGTTAGAGACCCAAGTGTAAACGCTTTCGCAATGCCGGGCGGAAAAATAGTTATTTTTGAAGGATTGTTGCCCGTTACACAAACAGAAGAGGCTTTGGCTGTGGTAGTTGGACACGAGGTTGCACACGTTATTGCACATCACGCTTCTGAAAGAATTAGCCGACAAATGGCACTTCAAGGAGTCGGAAATATTGGAGGTGCTCTATTGGGCAGTTCGCGAGGAACGCAAATTGGAATGACAGTATTCGGATTGGGTGCGCAATATTCTATGTTGCCTTTCTCGCGCCAACAAGAGTACGAAGCCGATGAAATCGGGCTTATCGTGATGGCACTCGCCGGTTATGATCCGCGTGCTGCTGTGCCATTTTGGACAAGAATGTCTCAAAATAGCAGTGGTGGCAATGTTCCGGCATTTTTGAGTACGCATCCTACTGATGCCAATCGTATTGCACATATTGAGCAAATTATGCCTCACGTGCTGGAGTTTTACAGAGGTGCAGGTGTACAAAACCAAACTCCGGGTCGAATAAATACGAATGTAGCCGTACCTTCGTCAAATATTAATACGAGTAATGCAAGAACATCATCGGAATGGACTTTTTAGAGAGATTCCAAATTGAAGGAAAAAAGAGAACAGGGCAACTTGTTCTCTTTTTTTGATGTATCTTTGTGCTTGTATTGTAGTTTATAGTTCGATAGCTTATAGCAAACAGACTTATGCTATAAGCTATCGAACTATAAACTATAAAACTATCAAACTAAAATAAATGACACGCGAAAAAATTCTTATACGCACTTCCAATATCAGCGCGATAGGTAATGCTATTTTATCGGTAGCTAAAATAGCTGTCGGTATTGTGTCGGGTAGTCTTGCCGTGCTTGGTGATGGTATTGATTCGGCAACCGATGTATTGATTTCGCTCGTAATGATTGTTACGGCACGTATTATGAATCGTCCGCCCAATCGTAAGTATGTGTATGGTTACGAAAAAGCGGAAAGTGTGGCTACGAAGATACTTTCATTTGTGATTTTTTACGCAGGCATTCAATTACTTGTATCGTCTGTACAAAGCTTATTCTCGTCAGCGCCAAAGGAAATGCCTACTGTCATTGCCATTTATGTAACTGTTTTTTCGATTTTCGGTAAACTCGCGCTTGCGTGGTATCAATTCCGTCAAGGTAAAAGAGCTGAAAGTTCAATGCTCATTGCCAATGCTGTGAATATGCGTAATGATGTGTTGATTTCCGTCAGTGTGTTGATTGGGTTGGCGTTTACTTTCATTTTGAAAATGCCTGTTTTTGATTCGATTGCAGGATTAGTTGTTAGCTTTTTTATTTTGAAATCGGCTGTTGGTATTTTTATGGAATCTAATGTAGAGTTAATGGACGGTGTGAAGGATGAGAGTATTTATCAAAAAATATTCGAAGCAGTAGATAAAACACCCGGTGCTATGAATGCGCATCGTGTTCGCTCACGCCAAATTGGCAATATGTGTCAGATAGAACTTGATATTGAGGTAGATCCGAGCATTACCATCAAAGAAGCACACGATATTTCCGATGCTGTTGAGAATAATATTCGCCAAATGGTAAAAAATGTGTACGACATCATTATTCACGTAGAGCCGCGCGGCGAATGTAGTAAAAATGAGAAATTTGGAATAGATAAAGGGGATTTGGAATTTTAGATTTTAGATTGACGATTTTAGATTTACAAATACTTTGTTTTCAATCTAAAGTCAATATTAGATTTCAGCGAAGATGCAAATCTAAAATCCAAAATTATCTTCTTCCCGGTCTAAATTTCAATTCTAACTTCGGTTGTGCACGCATTCTTCCCGAAAATGCATCACGAATCCATATCACACCGCCTTCAACGCCAGTGGTTTCGTTAAACCAATATTCTGCCGATGTGCCATAATAAGTGTTCATCATGGGATTCATCGGCATTCCCACACGTCCACTATTTTCATACACAGGCGCTCCGCCATATACATTTGCATACCAATCATCTGTAAAACGATAACGTAATCGACCTTCGAGCATCAACGATTGTTGATTGACATTGAACGGATTCAGTTGAACATTTTGAAAAGTGCCACTTCCAAACAACTCAATATTATCTGTTGCCTGAAAGTGCATATTCAAATACGTTCCCGTTATTGGCATCGGAAATTCGAGCGCGGAATGATAGAAAACACCGGCGCTTCCCAATAGTGCGTGATTGAGCATAAACGCCACACCTGTATCAATATTGTAATAATTGATGTTGCCAAACGGCAATGTTTTATGTACACCGAGCGTTGCAGCAGAATAAAACATCAGATTTGGCGTTGCACCCATCGAAAACAATGCCGTGCGACTTGAGCGATTGTAAAAATCGCTTCCGAAACCTGTAATGTTCACATTGGCAGGAAGCGGAACGGTACTGTTAAATTCCGAGAACGTACGTATTTGGTATTGTACCGGTAATATTGGTGTTAACGAGTTATATAAAAACGAAGTCGTATTTTTCTGTTGATTTGTTTCGAATGGGCGCATATTAAGATTTTTCGGCATTTCGGGTATTTGTATTCGAATAGAATCATATCTACTCATTTCCTGTGCTTGTAAAAAGAACGGAAAAGTAATGAGAGTGAGTAAGATGATGAACGAGATAAATGATTTCATAATTAAACCAATTAATAAAGATGAAGAACAAAATTTCAATCGCAAATATATACCATTTTTTTCGATTATGAAAACGATTCTAAAAAAAATCTGCTTATCACATAAACAAAAATCCCACTTTATTTGTTTGACAAGTATAATTAGACAAATATATTACAATATGAGCCCAGCAAAAACAATCAAAATTACAGAAAACGGACCTTACTTAGTAAGTGCCGATATTGCATTGAAACAGTTCAAAATCGATAGATTCGAACCGAAACATTTGAAGGATTACGACACGTCGCCATACATACAGAATGGTTTTTACGCTTTGTGTCGTTGCGGACACAGCAAAAATGCTCCTTTTTGCGACGGAGCACACGTAAAAAACCATTTTGATGGTACGGAAACCGCCGATAAAACACCTTACACAGAGCGTGTTGAAGTTTTTGAAGGCGAAACGATGCAACTTTTAGATGACAATAGATGCGTTTTCGCACGTTTTTGTCATCAACGACACGGAAAAGTTTGGGATTCATTGCAAGAAGATGATGTAGCGTATAAAGATGAAATCATTAAAGGTGCATCGCTTTGTCCTTCAGGACGTTTGACAGCTATGGATGAAGATGGTACTTATGAATATACATATAAACCTCAGATTTTGATTGTCGAAGATCCTGAAGAAGGTGTGAGTGCCGGATTGTTTGTGCAAGGCGGCGTTACTGTCGTTGGTGCAGACGGAACGGAATATGAAGTTAGAAATCGTGTAGCTTTATGTCGGTGTGGAAATTCTGAAAATAAGCCTTTTTGTGATTCTTTGCACGTATCGAGTGGATATAAAGCAAACTATGGGTGATATTGCCTTCGGCGATATTAATTAACCAATAAAGTGAATGACGGCTCAAAAAGCCGTCATTCGCTTTATTACTAATTTTTTCATTTAATCCTCCTTTTCTGTATGATATACCACTTGTGCATTAATATACATTCCCGGTCGAAATTGCGGACTATTGTCGATGACCGTTGCAAAAACTTCAAGTGAGCGACTTTCGTTACCCACTGTTTGCCCCAACGAAATTACTTTGGCATTAAACTCTTGCATTCCCATTCCATTCGCGCGAAAAATCAAATCATCGCCTACGTTTATTCTGTTGATATCCCTTTCGAAAATGGTCAGTTTCAACAACATTTTGCTTTTGTCGAGAATATCGCAAACCGTGCTTCCGGCGGCAACGTGTGTCCCTGTATTTATCTGCACATTGGCTACATAGCCTGTTATGGGCGCACGAAGTTCTAATTGCGGAATGATACCGTTTGCCAAAATTTGAGTGGGGTCAAAACCCAGCAATTTGAGTTGAGCAGCAGCGGCTTCTCTGCGGCTTTTCATCGAAAGGTATTCGGCTTTACTTTCTTGCAATCTCTTTTGTGAAGTGGCATCGCTATTTGCAAGTGTTTCCTGTCGCTGAAATTCGATTTCTAGAAATTCTTCCTGCGCATGGCTTTCGATATACGATTGTTGCAGTGTAATATATTCGGGATTTTCAAGAATGGCAAGCAATTCGCCTCTTCTCACAAATGTGCCCGAAAGCAACGACGTGCTTTTTACCACGCCGTCCATAAACAAGGTTACGGTAGCGTGATATTGCGGCGGAATGACCAACACGCCGTTAAATATTGGTTGGTTGTTGGTACGTGTGGCAGAAGTGATAGCATCTGCCTCTATGTCATTGGTTTTTGTTATTTCGACAGGTGTTGAAATAGCAACTTCATTTGTCTGTTCACTTTTGTAGTTACCACAAGAAATAATGGTTAGGGTAACGATAAAAATCAATATCTTTTTCATTTTAATTCTATTTGTTTTTGTTGTCAATTACAATGGCTTTTGTTTTGGAACGAAAAAATTTTCGCATCACAACCCTTGATGAATTGACAAGATAATAAAATATCGGAATAATAATCAACGTAAGCAGAGTAGATACAATCACACCGCCGATGACCACCGTAGCCAATGGACGTTGTACTTCTGCACCTGCCGATGTGGCGATTGCCATCGGAACAAATCCGAGCGCAGTGGTTAATCCTGTCAGAAAAACAGGACGCAACAAATGAGGTGTCCCTTTGCGAATAACACGATTGGTATTCAAACGATATTTATTGCGTTTGGCAAGTTCGAGGAAATGATTAATCATCAAAATACCGGTAATGACCGATACACCAAACAGCGCGATAAATCCCACACCTGCCGTGATGCTGAACGGCATACCGCGAAGCCACAGGGCAAGAATACCGCCGATGATAGACAGCGGAATAGTGATAAAGGTAATTAAAGTGTAAGTAATACTTTTGAATGTGATAAACAGCAACAGTAAAATAAGAAACAAGGCTATCGGAACAACCAACAACAAAGTACCGATAGCATTTTGCAAATTCTCAAACTGACCGCCGTATTCAAAATAATAACCCGGTTTCAACTGTATGTTTTGTCCAAGCAGTTCGCTAATGTCATGAACAACTTGTTGAATGTTAGCATTACGCACGTTTACACCAATAACAATACGTCGTTTGGTATCGTCTCGGTTGATTTGCAACGGGCCACTGATAAGCGATACATTTGCCACTTCACTCATTGGTATTTGTATGCCTTCCAATGTGCGAACAAACAGGCGGTCGATATTCAGTTCGGGTACTTTTTCTTGGTCGAGCCTTACCACAAGGTCGAAACGACGTTCGTTTTCAAAAACAACCCCCGCCTTTTCGCCTGCATAAGCGGCGCGGATAATGTCGTTCAACTCCGCAATACTGACACCGTAACGTGCAATTTTTGCGCGGTTGTAAGTTACCACTAATTGCGGCAAACCGACAGCGCGTTCCACCAACACATCAGACGCGCCGTGCACTTGTTCAATGTAATGAGCAGCTTCGAGGGCGCGAGCGTACAATTCGTCCATATCTTCGCCGAAAAGCTTGATAGCAATATCGGCTTTTGCGCCTGTCATCAATTCGTTAAAGCGCAGTTGTATCGGTTGGCTGAAAACAAATTCGATGCCGCCCATTTTCGCTTCCAACGCATCTTTCATCAAATCAACCATTTCGGCGCGTGAGCGTGCACTTGTCCATTCTTTGAAGGGTTTCATTACAATCATTATATCGGCATCTTCAATTGCCATAGGGTCAGTGGGAATTTCTGCCGTACCGATTTTTGATACAACGTGTCTGATTTCGGGAAATGTATTCAACAATATCTGTTCCGCTTGCGTGGAAGCCTCGATGCTGCGCGTGAGTGAACTTCCTGTGGGTAAGGTCATTTGCATTGCAAAATCGCCTTCGTCAAGTGTGGGAATAAATTCTGCGCCCAATCGCGTAAACAGCCAAATACTTGCGGCGAGTGCAAGAAATGCCATTCCTATCGTTTTCCATGCGTGACGCAAACTGAAATTGAGTACACGGCGATACACACGATTTAATCTTTCGAAAAAACGGTCGGCAAAGGTACGTTTTTCTACAATTTTTCGTTTCAACAACAGCGAAGCCATCATCGGCACGTATGTAAGTGATAGAATCAGTGCACCGGAAATACAAAATATTAACGTTTTAGCCATCGGTGTAAACGTTTTTCCCTCGATTCCGCCCAAAAAAAGTATCGTGAAGAAAACGATAATAACGATAAGCACCCCGAAAAAAGCAGAACGCACCACAAGGGCTGTCCCATTGACCAATTCTTCATTAAATTGCTTTTTAGAAAGGGTTTGTCCATAGAACCGACTACAATAAATGTAAGCAAGAATACCTTCAATAATCACGAAAGGACCATCAATGACAATACCAAAATCAATTGCACCAAGACTCATCAAATTGGCTGTAACCCCGAAAATTCGCATCATTATAAACGCAAACAGCAGGGCAAGCGGTATCACGGAAGCGACAATAAATCCCGCACGAATATTACCCAGAAAAAGCATCAGCACAAGAAGAACAATGATGGCACCTCCCACCAGATTTTCGATAACGGTAGAAATATTGCGCGATACCAACTCCGAACGATTGAGGTATGGAACAATGCTAACACCTTCGGGCAAAATCCGTTGAACGTGTTCTACACGCTTTTCGAGTTCTTTTGTAACGATATTCGCGTTTGCGCCTTTAAGCATCATCGCAATACCGCCCACACATTCGCCTTTTCCGTCAAGCGTCATTGCGCCAAAGCGTTTGGATGCACCGAAACGCACAGTTGCCACGTCATTCACGTGAATCGGAATGCCGCCGCGATTGGTTACAACGATTTGTTCCACATCACTCAAATCGTTAATCATACCTTCGGAACGAATGTAATAGGCGTAACGCCCTTTCTCGATGTAACTTCCGCCCGTGTTTTGATTATTGGCAGTCAGTGCTTCGAAAACTTCGCCGATTGTGATATTCAACGAAAAAAGCGCATCGGGGTCAATGGCAACTTCATATTGTTTGAGAAATCCTCCAAAACTATTGATTTCCACAATGCCTGGAATACCCGACAAATGTCGTTTCACAATCCAATCCTGAATAGTGCGCAATTCCATTGCATCGTATTTATCCTCGTAGCCCGGCGCAACATCTAAATAATATTGATAAATTTCGCCAAGTCCGGTGGTGATGGGCATCATTTCGGGCGTTCCGAGTTCGGGTGGAATATCGTCGCCAATGGTTTGGATTTGCTCGTTAATTAACTGCCGCGCATCAAGTACCGGAACACTCTCCTTGAATACCACTGTTACGAGCGACAGCCCAAAACGCGACACAGAGCGTATTTCTTCCACATTCATAATATTGCTCATCGCAATTTCTATCGGAAATGTGATTAATCGTTCCACTTCCTGCGGTGCAAGCGTGGGCGAAATGGTTACAATCTGCACCTGATTGTTGGTAATGTCGGGCACGGCATCTACCGGAAGCGTGAGCATAGAGTAAATGCCGCCTACTAACAGCATAAATGTTGTGATACCGACGAATAGTTTCTGAGAAACAGAAAATCGTATAATGGATTTGAACATAATTTTAATTGTCTTGAACCGGGATTTTAATGAGATTATTAAGATTGGCAAGATTATATATCGAAGATACCAAAATTATCATTAAATAATAATCTTGTTAATCTTCAAAATCTTGCAGAAATTGTGGTTCAGACAATTGGTGGTGCTCTCAATCCGAGCGATTGAGAAACGTATTTGGTATGATAGGAAATTAAATAAGGTTTGTGTTGGAAAGGTATTTTTGTGTCAAAACTTGATATACTTACACGATCTAAAATCAGTGTGTATAAGATTTGTTCGCAATCACAATTAATATATGAACAACAGTCATTATTTTCACTTTTTGCAAAAGCGTGAATATCGATATCACATTCATCGGAAAGAGTATTTCCTTTGTGTTCGTGGTTTTGTGAATGGTGATTTTCGTGTCTATGCGCTTCATTGCTGTCTCTACAATGCAATAGGATGCATACGCCTGTATTTTCATGATAATGATGAGGCACAACAGCGTGTGCCAACATAACTATATTGGCAAGTAGTAAAAAAGATAATGATATGGCTCTTTTTACGTTCATTTTTCTAACAGCTCTGTTACCTGTTTTTCAAGACTAGGTAGATAATTTACGATAATTAACCACAAAACATCTTCTGACACGCTGTCGTAACCGTGTATGATACGATTTCGTGTGTCAACAATTTTTCGAGATCCCTCAATGGGAAATTGTGGGTCAATTTTCAAAATTCTACTCATCGCTTCACCAATAATTTCAATATTCCGTTCGATAGCTTTGCGAGTTTTCAAGTCCTTTTGAAATTCAATAAAATTTCTTTTTTCGGGTAAAAAATCGAATATTTCGTGGATTGACCGCTCAATATCAGCCAAAAAATCTTTGTATTTTTATTGTCCTGCATAAATCAATTGCTTAGAACTATCAATTTCCCGACGAAGATAGTCGTTTCTTATAGCTTTATTTTCAAGCAAATCAACAGGGCGATTAAACAAATCTTGCAATGCAAATTTCAGATTAAAATAATTGTCGGCATATTCTAGCGGATTTGTAGAGTCAATATCAACAACCATATCAATATCGCTATCATTGTTGAAACGATTTGTCAAAACAGAGCCGAACGCATATAACGACTTCACCTTATTTTGAAGGCATAGTTGCGTTAAAATATTTCTGTAAGAGTCAATATACATTTTCTCGTTTTGTTACTTTCAGAGACAAAGATAGATATTATTTTTGATATATTTGAAATTTGAGAAAAATTAGGGTAAACGCACGAACTGAAAATTTATGTAATCAAATTTTTTACAGAATTTCATCTATGAATACAATAAATTTCTGTAACTTTGTTTTTCGAGAAGTTTTTACTAACTAAAACTCAAGTCAAATACTAAAACAAAATCGAGTTTTCATTTGTTTTAGATATAACTAAGGTTACAATTAAAATAAAAAACGTATGAAATTTGAATTACCAGCATTGCCCTACGCGGCAGACGCATTAGCACCGATCATCGGAAAGCAAACAATTGAATTCCATTGGGGAAAACATCTGAAAACGTATGTTGATAACCTCAACAACTTAATTCCGGGCACAAAGTTTGAAAATGTTGACTTGGAAACAATCGTTAAAGAGAGCGACGGAGCCATTTTCAACAATGCCGGACAAGTGCTCAATCATACCCTTTATTTCCTTTCGCTCAGCCCCAACGGCGGTGGCGAACCAAAAGGAAAACTAGCCGAAGCCATCAACGAAAAATGGGGTTCGTTTGAGAATTTTCAAAAAGAATTTGTGGCTGCCGGCGTTACGCTTTTTGGATCGGGCTGGGCGTGGCTTGCCAAAGATACCAACGGAAAATTGGAAATAACTAAAGAGCCAAACGCCGGAAATCCGCTCACGAAAGGACTTACGCCATTGTTCACATTCGATGTATGGGAGCATGCGTATTATCTTGATTATCAAAATCGTCGTGCCGACCATTTGGCTGATTTGTGGAAAATAGTAGATTGGAATGTGGTGGAAGAACGTTATTGATATATCGATATAAATTGTTTAGAACGCTGATGACATAAAAGCATGTGTCATCAGCGTTGTGATTTATTTTCTATAATATAATCAGCAAAATGTGCTTTTAATTCGATATTTGCTTTACAAAAAGGAATAAATATGATATCTTTGCAGTTCAAAATTACAAAAAATATGTCGCAACTGCAAATACCCACCAATTACAAATCGCTGCTCAATCTGAAACAGACGGAGTTAGGGATTAAAAATATAAAGGATTTTTTTCAAACAAATCTTTCGTCTGAATTGCGCTTGCGACGTGTAACTGCTCCGCTTTTTGTGGAAAGTGGTACGGGAATTAACGATGACCTCAATGGTGTAGAACGTGCCGTTCATTTTCCAATAAAAGATATGAACAACACCACTGCCGAAATCGTACATTCACTGGCGAAATGGAAGCGCCTGACACTTGCTGATTACGAGATTGAGCAAGGATTTGGCATTTATACCGATATGAACGCTATTCGCGCCGACGAAGAATTGGGTAATTTGCATTCTTTATATGTCGATCAATGGGATTGGGAGTTGATTATCAGCGAAAAAGAACGCACAGTTGATTTTCTTAAAAAAGTCGTCAGACGAATCTATGCTGCTATGCTTCGCACGGAATACCTTGTCTTTGAATTGTTTCCTGAAATAAAACCCGAACTTCCGCCTGAAATTACGTTTATCCATTCCGAAGAATTGTTGCAAAAATATCCCGAAATGACGCCAAAAGAGCGAGAAGATGCTATTGCAAAGGAGTTTGGCGCGGTTTTTATTATCGGTATCGGCGGAAAACTCTCCAATGACGAACCACACGACGGTCGTGCGCCCGATTACGATGATTGGAGCACCGCAAATGAAGAAGGATACAAGGGACTGAATGGCGATTTACTCCTTTGGAATTCGGTTTTGGAAAAATCGGTCGAACTTTCCTCGATGGGCATTCGTGTGAATCCCGAAGCACTCAAACACCAGTTGGCACTACGTGACGAAGAAGAACGGTTGTCGCTTTATTTTCACAAACGTTTAGTTAATAGCGAATTACCACTCTCTATCGGTGGCGGTATCGGGCAGTCGCGCTTGTGTATGTATTATCTTCGTAAGGCGCATATCGGTGAAATTCAAGCAAGTATCTGGTCTCGTGAAATGAGAGAAAAGGCGATGGAAAATGGAATATTTTTGTTATAAACATCGCATATTTCAAACTGCGATGTGAACTTTCAGTGAAATACCTTCTATTTTCTTTTCATTTTAGCAATAAATTTCGTTACTTTGTGTCGAATTTGGAAAAGGTCTGCTTTGTTGGCAGGGTTATCGCCGAAATTTATTATGTCGAATAACAAAAAAGTATCTTTATACAGGTCTGCCAATGCAAAAATAACATCAACTGTTAGTATTACGTTGGTGTTGGTGTTATTGGGCATCACTATTCTCACAATCTTTATGGGGAAAGGGCTTTCCGACTTTGTGAAAGAGAATATGAGTTTCAATGTGATGCTCGCAGATAATCTTACTGATGCGCAAATTAACGTTATATGTCGAGATATTGACGCAAAATCATTTGTGAAATCTTCGCGATTCATCAGTAGAGAAGAAGCGAAAGAACAACTAATCAAAGATTTAGGAGAAGACCCCGAAGAGCTGCTTGGTTTCAATCCGGCGCGTGATTGTATCGAAATTTTTCTACGTTCGGAGTATGCCAACAGAGATAGTATTGCTATTGTTAATCAAGTAATTCGACAAAACAACAATGTTACAGACCTTTTGTATCAACAAGAAGCAATTGACTTGATTAACAATAATCTATCAAGAGTAATGACTATTTTGCTCGTTCTAGCAACAATGCTGCTATTTATCTCGTTTACATTGATTCGAAATACTATTCGATTAAGTGTTTATTCCAAGCGATTTATTATCAATACGATGAAGCTGGTAGGTGCAACAAGTGGTTTTATTCGACGACCATTTATCGTAAGTAATATCATTACCGGAATTGTGGCGGGATTGATTGCTAACGCTGTTATTTTTAGTTTGATTATCTATTTCTCTCTTCATTATATTGAAATTAGTTCCATTATTACAACAATGGATAAGGTTATCATTTTTTCGATTGTAGTTCTGTTGGGCGTACTTATTTCCTCCATTGCCGCCGCTTTTGCGGTAAACCGTTATCTGAAAATGGATACGGATAAATTATATTACATTTAACTGTTTATCATTTCAAAAATAATCAATAAATATATGTCTCAAAAAAATATTGCTCTAAGTAAATCAAATTGGCTCATTTGTGGTGTTGCCGTACTTATTATTATTGCTGGTTTTCTGTTGATGACAGGACCTGCGACTACGCTCGAAGGTTTCGAACCGGATATTTTTAGTGCACGACGCATCAGAGTAGCGCCCGTGGTGTGTCTTATCGGTTTTGTATTGATGATTGTAGGGATTTTGTATCCGGCAAAAGATAAGAAATAATAATGAGTACATTAGAAGCTATTATTCTCGGAATTTTGCAAGGATTGACCGAGTATTTACCTGTTAGCAGTAGCGGACATTTGGCGATTGGTTCGGCATTATTCGGAATCGACCCTGAAGAAAACTTGAAATTTACTGTTGTGGTGCATATCGCTACGGTCTTCAGCACATTGTTTATTCTGTGGAAAGAAATTGCGTGGATTTTCAAAGGATTTTTCAAATTTGAGATGAACGATGAAACACGTTATGTTATTAATATCCTTGTTTCGATGATTCCGATTGGGATTGTCGGTTTCTTTTTCAAAGACAAGGTAGAAGCCATTTTCAGTTCCGGGTTGTTGATTGTGGGGTGTATGTTGTTGGTAACGGCGATGTTACTCACATTTTCTTACTATTATAAACCGCGTCAGAAAGAGAAAATCGGTATTAAAGATGCGTTGATTATCGGTATTTCGCAGGCAATTGCCGTAGTTCCGGGACTTTCACGTTCAGGTACAACGATTGCTACCGGTTTATTGTTGGGAAATAAAAAATCATCATTGGCACAATTTTCATTTTTGATGGTTATTCCGCCGATATTGGGCGAAACACTGTTACAGGTAATGGATTTAGCGAAAGGCGTAGAATCAACAACGAATATATCCAATACAGCGTTGGCAGCAGGATTTCTTGCGGCGTTTGTTTCGGGTTGTTTCGCTTGTAAGCTGATGATTAACATCGTAAAAAAGGGTAAACTTGTTTATTTTGCGATATATTGTGGTGTTATTGGGGTTGCGACTATCATATTTTCAATGTTTTCGTAGAAAATGGATTTTGTAGAAGGCGAAATTATACACATTGATAAACCGTTGCATTGGACATCGTTTAGAGTTGTAAAAGTGATTCGTGCGATGTTATGTAGGCGGTTGAAAATAAAAAAATTAAAAGTAGGACACGCCGGTACGCTTGACCCATTGGCAACGGGCGTAATGATCATTTGTACCGGAAAAAAAACGAAGTTTATCGAAAAATTACAAGCACAAACGAAAGAATATATTGCAAATATTCGACTTGGTGCAACAACGCCATCTTTCGACCTCGAAACGGAAATTGACGCCGAATATCCGGTTGCTCATATCACGAAAGAGCGTGTTGAAGCGTGTTTACAACAATTTGTTGGTACAATAGAACAAGTACCGCCCGTTTTTTCCGCCGTTAAAGTAAACGGAAAACGCGCATACGAATTGGCGCGAAAAAACGAAGAAGTTGAGCTAAAAGCCAAAATTTTGGTGATAGATGATATTGAGTTAATCTCTTATGATTTGCCTGATATTACTATTCGCGTAGTGTGCAGTAAAGGTACATATATTCGAGCTTTGGCGCGTGATATCGGCATTGCGTTGGATTCGGGAGGACATCTTATCGGATTGATACGCACAAGGGTGGGGGATATCACACTTGATAAGTGTTTGAAAATAGATGAATTAGAACGATTTTTTGATGAAGAAATAGGACAGAAGAAATAAGACAAAAAGATAGAAGAATACAGAATTAAAAATTAATAGACAAAAGAGGGAAGATTAAGAACAAAAAGTTTCTTATATCTTATTTCTTCTGTCTTATATCAAAAAAATATGAAACTCTCTCAATTTAAATTCAATTTGCCCGATGAACTGATTGCAAAATATCCGGCAAATCATCGTGATGAATCACGTCTTTTGGTTGTACGTAGAAAAACAGGCGAATTGGAACACAGGACATTCAAAGATATTTTGGAATATTTCAACTCGGAAGATTTTTTTATCTTTAATAACACAAAGGTATTTCCGGCACGTTTGTTTGGAAATAAAGAAAAAACCGGTGCGAAAATCGAAGTATTTCTATTGAGAGAGCTGAACCCAAGTCAGCATCTGTGGGACGTTTTGGTTAATCCTGCGCGTAAAATTCGTATTGGCAACAAACTCTACTTCGGCGAAAACGAAGAATTGGTGGCAGAGGTAATTGACAATACCACTTCGCGCGGACGCACGTTGCGATTTCTATATGATGGAACGAGCGAAGAGTTTAGAAAACAGCTATTTGCGATAGGAGAAACGCCCATTCCTGAATATATGGGACGTGATGTTGAGTCGGAAGATGCAGAGCGTTATCAAAATATTTTTGCCGCAAACGAAGGCGCTGTAGTTGCGCCGGCAGCGGGTTTACATTTTAGCCGTGAATTGATGAAAAGAATGGAAATCAAAGACATCGAGTTTGATTATCTAACTGTTCACAATGGCTTGGGTGCATATCGTATGATTGACGTGGAAGATCTCACGAAGCACAAAATGGAATCGGAACAGATGATTATTACCGAAGAATTGTGCGAAAGAGTAAATAGAGCCAAAGACAAAGAGCGAAATATTTGTGCCGTAGGTACATCTGTACTTCGCGCAGTGGAAACCACTGTGAGCACCGACGGACATTTGAAACCGAAAGATGGTTGGACAAATAAATTTATCTTTCCACCTTACGATTTCACGCTGGCAAACAGCCTTATAACCAATTTCCATATGCCTTATTCAACGCTGTTGATGATGGCGTGCGCTTTTGGCGGTTACGAAAAAGTGATGAACGCGTATAGTGAAGCAATGAAAGAAGGGTATCGTTTTGGTGCGTATGGTGATGCAATGCTAATCATAGATTAGTGCGCGAAGGCACGAATGCGTAAAAGCGCGAATTGAAAATCGGCGGCAGCCAAAGCAAACAGCAACGATGACTTTCGCACAAAAAAATGAGTTTATGCGAATTTTTCTGTCTCTTGGCTCAAATTTGGGCGACAAGCAAAAAAATATAGAAACAGCATATCAAAAAATTGAAGAACGGATTGGAACCATTGTTTCCGCTTCCGTTTTTTATGTTTCAAAACCTGTTGATTTTCAGTCAGATAATTTTTTTATCAACTCTGTTTGCGAAGTATATAGTTTGTTGGATATTGATGCTGTGTTCGCAATCACGCAGGAAATTGAGAAAGAGATAGGTAGAGACAAGAAAAGCATCAATGGTATTCATACTGATCGAATTATCGATATTGATATCTTATTGGCTGATGACTTGGTTATTAAAACACCCGAACTAACTATTCCGCACCCCCGGATGCATTTACGTACGTTTGTTCTGGAACCGATGCGTGAAATTGCAGCAGATGTGGTGCATCCTGTGTTAGAGAAAACGATAAAAGAGTTGTTGGAAGATGCGAGTTTTTTTACAGGCGGGACAAACGAAATTCCATAAAAAAGTCTTTCAGCCCTTATCAAAATCAAAGATTTCGTGCGTTTTCCTAATTTTGCAAGCAATAAGTTTGGTTTATAGTCCAATATTCACTACTTTTGCCCGTTGAATTAAATAATTATAATATTGAAGCAATAATATACAAGCAAACAAAAATTTTATGCGTAAAAATCATACATTTGAAACTATTTTAACTGTTTTATTTCTATTCATCTCGGTAACTCTGTCGGCGCAAATGAATGATCAGCAGGTTGTACAAGAAGCGATGAGACTTGAAAGGACGGGAATGTCGCCACAACAAATTGTACTCGAATTAAACAGAAGAGGAGTATCTATATCTCAATTGGAACGCATTCGTAATCAGCATAGTAGTCAACAAGGTATAACCACTGTCGCTCCCACTTTTAATAACGACCCGATAAGCGTTCTTCGCAGTATGCCGGAGGTGCCAACAATAGTCAGACGTGAACCTCAACCTGATGACCCGAATCAAATTTACGGGCAAAATTTCTTTTCAGCCGAAAATCTCACATTTGCACCCAATATGAATATGCCTACGCCCGCTAATTATATTTTGGGAACGGGCGATGAAATAATTATCGACGTGTGGGGAAATTCGGAATTAAACGAATATCACACAATTTCCCCTGACGGACATATCACTATTCCCGGGCTGGGACGAATCCACTTGAGCGGACTAAGCGTAAGACAAGCCGAATTGCGTATTAGAAGAGAATTTTCATTGATTTTCTCCGATCTCACCTCACCTAATCCTCAAACATTTATAGCAATGTCTGTCGGCAATGTGCGCACTATCAACGTCAATGTTATGGGTGAAGTAATCACGCCCGGTACTTATACGTTAACCTCCTTTGCATCAGCATTTCACGCGCTGTATGCATCAGGCGGACCCAATAATATCGGTAGTTTGCGGAATATCCACGTATTTCGCAATGGCGAAAGGGTGGCTACGGTTGACTTGTACGAATATTTGATGAATGGCAACAATATGGGCGATATTACTTTGCGCGATGGCGACATCGTAAGAGTTGAACCTCATAGTATTTTGGCGCAAATAACAGGCAACGTGAGACGACCGATGCGTTACGAAATGCTCGAAAAAGAAACATTGAGTGATCTCATTCGTTTTGCAGGCGGATTTACCGGAAATGCCTTTCAGTCAAACGTTTCGCTGCAAAGAAGAGGACGCTATGAACAAGAAGCCTTCACGCTGAGCGAGCAGGAATTTGCCTCCTTTAATCTAAAAGACGGTGACAGGGTTCAAGTTGGAAATATTTTGAACAGATTTACCAACAGAGTCGAAATAACGGGCGCGGTTTATCGCCCCGGACAATATGCCATTGGCGATGAAATCAGAACAGTACGCGACCTTGTAAACATTGCACAAGGAATAACCGGCGATGCTTACTTGTATCGTGTTTTACTCTATCGCGAGCAAGATGATCTCCGCCAAACAATGGTATCGTTTGACTTGGCAGATTTGTTGAACGGAAGAATACCGGATATTCCGTTACAACGAAACGACCGACTGCATATTCCCTCCATTTTCTCTATCGAAGACAATATAACAGTGTCTATTAGCGGCGAGGTGCGCGCAGGAGGTAGTTTTCCGTTTACCCTCAATATGCACCTTGAAGATCTTATTCTGAGAGCCGGAGGGTTAAGAGAATCGGCTTCGACAGCACAAATAGATGTATTTAGAAGAATGAGAGATCCGGGAAGTCGTTCTTTATCTGCTTCAACCGGCGAAACTTTCAGTTTTTCGTTGAGAGATGGTGAAATTTTGTTAGATGATACAACATTTGTGCTTCAACCGTTCGACCACGTAGTTATTCGTCGTTCTCCAGGTTATGAAGAACAACAACTTGTAACTGTGCGAGGCGAAGTGTTGTTTGGCGGACAATATGCAAGAATACGACGAGACGAACGCTTATCTTCATTTGTAGAGAGAGCTGGGGGACTTACGGAGTTTGCTTATGCACAAGGTGCAAGGTTATCGCGCCAGTTGAGTGAAGCCGAACGCAAAAGAACACGTGACGCATTTATGGTTCGTGCAGTTGCAGAAGGAGATAGCCTGTTGGCAGAGAATATGGACTTCGGCACGCAATTTGTGGGAATCAATTTAGAAAAAGCACTGCAAAATCCGGGAAGCGATGCCGATATTATCCTTCGCGAAGGAGATGAACTCTATATTCCTGTGTATAATGGAACTGTAAAGATTTCGGGAGGAGTGTTGTTCCCGAATACGGTTGCTTACACCAGCGGGATGAGTCTAGACCGCTATGTGAAACAAGCCGGCGGCTATTCGCGTTTAGCAATGCGAAACAGAGCATTTGTTGTTCATATGAACGGTACTGTATCTACCGGTAGATGGGCGAAAATTGAGCCGGGGAGTGAGATTGTAATACCCGAAAGACCGGAACGTCAACCTCTGTCATTTGCACAAGCTGTAAGTCTTTCAACATCAGTAGCCACACTTGCGCTCGTGATTTTGAGGTTTTTATAAAGAGATGAAAACTATAGACTGCTTAAGTTTTACTTTGAACTTTGCGAAGCAATGCTAAAATAAAAAAATAATGGATAATTTGGACAGTAATAGAATTAATCAAGAGCAAGAGATTGATTTAAAAAATATTATCAAGCGACTTTGGAAAAATCGAAAGTTTATTCTCGTTATTATTGCAATTTCCTTACTGTTAGGCGTATTTGTTGCCTACACGTCGCCCATATCCTATACTGCGAATATAACGGTAGTACAACAAACCGGACAAGGTTCAGGTAGCTTAGGAGATTTTTTCTCTATGATAGGTATGAATTTGGGCGCATCGCTAAGTGGTGATATACTTTCACCTACAATCTATCCTAGAATCGTGAGTAGTGTTCCGTTTTGCAAAGAAATAATGGCTACTCCAATTGTGGTTGAAAAATCGAAAGGAGTACCTATTACTTTGTATGAATACTATACAAACGAACGATATCAAACAAGAAGTCTTTTAAATGATATCAAACGTTATACTATCGGATTGCCCGGAGTAATTTTATCTATCATTCGACCAAGTAGCAGTCCCTATACTGCTGATACCTGTAAAATAAACGGAATTATCGCATTGACGGCAAGTGAACGAGACGTGTTGGAGATAATACGAGAAAATATGCGAATTGAAAATAATAATAGAGATGGATATATTACGCTTAGCTACTCATTTTCAGATCCTAAAGCTGCATCTGTTATTACGCAGCAGATATATAGCGAATTGGAAAAAAATATTAAAAACTTCAAGGTGCAAAAACAGATAGATAACTTGGAGTTTGTTGAGGTAAGTTATGAAGAGGCACGACGGAATTTTTTGCAAATCCACGCTGAGTTAGCAGCCTTTCAAGATGCAAACAGGTTGCTCTCAACGGCTAAAGCACGTGCAGAAGAGCGCCTTCTAAATAGCGAGTATGACATTGCTTTTACAGTGTATAATGAATTAGCAAGACTATTGGAGCAAGCGAGACTTGCGGTAAAAGAGGCTACTCCGGTGCTTACGGTTATTGAGCCGGTGGTGGTACCACACGAAAGAAGCGCACCGAGAAGAGGTGTGATTTTAGTGGCATTTTTGTTTCTGGGGTTAATTGTTAGTAGTGGTTGGATATTAGTAAAACCGTTTTTGGAAAATATAGTAAGGGAGGTGAGAGAGGATAGTGATGAGGAATAAGGGAATACGTGACAGGTAATCTTGTGAGAGTTGTTGTTACGTACATATAACAATTATAGCCTAGTTTTTTTATAAGAATAAACAGTAAACGATAATAATAATGAAAGCAGTATTTATGGGACTGGGATACATTGGACTCCCAACGGCTGCAGTAGCAGCAGATAAAGGAGTTCAAGTGCTTGGAGTTGATGTAAACTCGATGGTGGTTGATACGATTAATTCAGGTAAAATTCATATTATAGAGCCTGACTTAGATACAGTGGTCAAGCGCGTGGTTGAAGAAGGGCATTTAAAAGTTGCTTTGAAACCGGAGAGTGCTGATGTTTTTTTAATTGTAGTCCCTACTCCTTTCAGACAAAATCGTCGTCCTGATATTTCTTATATAGAATCTGCAACACGAGCAATAATTCCTTTTTTGAAAGAAGATAATTTGTATATTATTGAATCAACTTCTCCAGTAGGAACGACCGAAAAGATGACTGACTTAATATGGAAGGAGCGTCCAGAATTAAAGGGGAAAATCTATATTGCCTACTGCCCGGAAAGAGTACTTCCAGGTAATGTTATCTATGAATTAGAACATAATGACAGGGTAATAGGCGGTATAAATGAAGAATCTACCAAAAAAGCGATTGAGTTTTATAAATTGTTCGTCAAAGGAAGTTTGCATCCAACAAATTCACGTACAGCGGAAATGTGTAAACTGACAGAAAATTCCTCTCGTGATGTTCAGATTGCTTTTGCGAATGAACTTTCGATGATTTGTGATAAAGCAGGAATAAATGTTTGGGAATTAATTGATTTAGCGAATAAACATCCGCGTGTAAATATTTTGCAACCCGGATGTGGGGTTGGAGGGCATTGCATAGCAGTAGATCCTTGGTTTATTGTGTCTGATTTTACGGAGCAGGCACAAATCATTAAACGGTCGAGAGAAACCAATGACTATAAAGCCGATTGGTGTGCCAATAAAGTGTTAGAAATATGTCAGCAGTTTGAAGATAAGACAAATAGAGAACCTGTTGTGGCTTGTATGGGATTGGCATTTAAACCGGATATTGATGATTTGCGCGAATCACCCGCGAAATATATTGCATCGCGAGTTATAGCGGAAGTGCGTGCTGAAATTTTGATTGTTGAGCCTAATGTAGAGTCTCATAAGAGTTTCAATATTGTAAATAGTCAAGAGGCGTATGATAAAGCAGATATCGTTGTTTGGTTAGTTAGACATCAACCATTTTTGACGATTCAAAAACAAGAAGAAAAAATAGAATTGGATTTTTGTGGAGTTCGTAAATAAATGACAAAACGTATGAAAAAGATATTATTAGTATTCGGCACACGTCCAGAAGCGATTAAAATGGCTCCATTAGTGAAAGAGTTTCAAAAATATCCTGAACAGTTTGAAACAAAAGTGTGCGTAACGGGACAGCATCGCCAAATGTTAGACCAAGTGTTGGAGGTTTTCGATATAAAGCCCGATTATGACTTAAACATTATGGCTCCTAATCAGGACTTGTATGATATCACGTCAAAAGCTTTGTTGGGGTTGAGAAATGTGTTGAAAGAATGTATGCCCGAAGTTGTGTTTGTTCACGGAGATACCACTACTTCTATGGCTGCAACTATCGCAGCGTTTTATCAACAGATAAAAATAGCACACGTAGAAGCCGGATTGAGAACGCATGATCTGTATTCTCCGTGGCCAGAAGAAATGAACAGGCAATTAACTGACCGCTTGTGTGATTATTGTTTTGCTCCCACAGAAGCATCTAAAAGCAATCTTATTCAAGAAAATATAGATAAAGATAAAATATTCGTTACAGGAAATTCCGTAATAGATGCATTGTTAATGGCTGTGAATATAATTAAGACAAAAGAAGGGCTTGAACAAAGTTTGATTTCTCAATTGACGGAAAAAGGTTACGCTCTCAAAGCTGATAAAAAATACATACTTGTAACAGGACATCGTAGAGAAAATTTTGGCGATGGGTTCCTTAATATTTGTAAAGCATTGAAGGAAATAGCCACTGTACACCCTGATATGGATATTGTGTATCCTGTTCATTTGAATCCGAATGTACAAAAACCTGTGTTTGAGTTATTGGCAGGTATTGATAACGTTTTCTTGATATCACCGTTAGATTACTTACCTTTTGTTTATTTGATGCAACATTCGCATTTGATATTGACAGATAGTGGAGGTGTGCAAGAGGAAGCACCATCGTTAGGTAAACCGGTGCTTGTGATGCGTAATACTACAGAACGTCCGGAAGCGGTAGATACAGGAACAGTATTACTCGTTGGAACAGATACATCTGAAATAGTGAAGAATGTAAATCTTTTGCTGGAAGATAGCATGACGTATAATAAAATGTCGCAAGCACATAATCCGTATGGAGATGGTAGAGCATGTGAACGAATAGTGAAGATAATAAAATAACAGTAAAGTTTTATTGATTGAAATTACAAAACAGGCTTATGAAAGGAATCATTTTAGCCGGAGGCTCCGGAACACGCTTATATCCCATAACCAAAGGGATTAGCAAACAGTTGCTGCCTATTTACGATAAACCGATGGTTTATTATCCGGTTTCAGTATTGATGTTAGCAGGGATTAGAGAAATACTCATTATTTCTACTCCGCAAGACTTACCTGGGTTTCGCCGATTGCTTGGCGATGGTTCGGAATATGGTGTAAAATTTGAGTATGCTGAACAGCCTAGTCCCGATGGATTGGCACAAGCATTTATTATCGGTGAAAAATTTGTTGGTAATGATAGTGCTTGTTTAGTATTGGGTGATAATATTTTCTATGGACAAGGTTTTCCAGCTACACTACGTCAAGCGGTAAAAGGTGTAGAAGAGAATAATATGGCAACAGTGTTTGGTTACTATGTAGATAGGCCGGAACAATATGGTGTTGTGGATTTTGATTCTGAAGGTAAAGCATTAAGCATTGAAGAAAAACCTGTAAATCCAAAATCGAACTATGCTGTTGTGGGGCTCTATTTTTATCCTAATAGTGTGGTAGATGTTGCTAAAAATATACGACCTTCGGCTCGTGGTGAATTAGAAATAACAACTGTTAATCAGGAGTTTCTTGAAAGAGAACAACTGAAAGTTCAGTTGCTTGGGCGAGGTTTTGCATGGCTAGATACAGGGACGCATGATTCACTTGCTGATGCTTCTACTTTCGTTGAAGTATTAGAGAAACGACAAGGATTGAAAATTGCTTGTCTTGAAGAAATTGCTTGGCGAAACGGTTGGATTTCAGACGAAAAACTGATTGAACTTGCTGAGCCGATGAAGAAAAACGAATACGGAAAATATTTATTGAAATTGATTCAAAGAAGATAAAAAAATATGCACCATATACTTATCACCGGTGGAGCTGGATTTATCGGTTCGCACGTTGTTCGGTTATTTGTCAATAAATACTCCGAATATCAAATTATTAATCTTGACAGCTTGACTTATGCAGGAAATTTGACAAACTTGAAAGACATTGAAGGTAAATCGAATTACAAATTTGTAAAAGCAGACATTTGCGATTTTGATGTGATGCAAAGAATATTCACCGATTTTCAAATTGACAGTGTAATCCACCTCGCTGCCGAAAGTCACGTGGATAGAAGCATCAAAGACCCACTTGCTTTTGCGAGAACCAATGTAATGGGCACGCTCAATTTGTTGGATGCAGCACGTCAGACTTGGAAAGATTTTGATAAACAGCACCTGTTCTATCACATTTCTACTGATGAAGTGTATGGCTCACTCGAATTTGACGACACACTTTTTACAGAAGAAACGAAATACGACCCACATTCGCCCTATTCGGCATCAAAAGCATCTTCCGATCATTTTGTGCGAGCATATTATGATACATATGGATTGCCGGTTGTGATTTCCAATTGTTCAAATAATTATGGTTCATTCCAATTTCCCGAAAAACTGATTCCGCTCTTTATCAATAATATTCGACATAACAAACTGTTACCTGTGTATGGAAAAGGCGAAAATGTGCGTGATTGGCTTTTTGTGGAAGACCATGTCCGCGCTATCGATTTGATTTTCCACAAAGGGAAAACCGGTGATACCTATAATATAGGTGGATTTAATGAGTGGAAAAACATCGACTTAATTCGAGTGATGATTAAAACCGTTGATAGACTATTAGGTCGCAAAGAGGGTGAATCGGAAAAACTGATTACTTACGTTACTGACCGCGCTGGGCACGATTTACGTTATGCTATTGATTCCTCGAAATTAAAAAACGAACTCGGTTGGCAACCCTCACTGCAATTCGAGGAAGGTATCGAAAAAACGGTACATTGGTATTTGGAAAATCAAGATTGGTTGGACAATGTTACGAGTGGAGATTATCTGAAATATTATAAAGAAATGTACAATTATTAAAATGATGCCAAGAAAAGAAATGCTGTGGAAGTAAACTATAGCAATGAATTTAAAAGAAAAGACAATAAAAGGAATTTTTTGGAGTAGTGTAGAACGCTTTTCTGTTCAAGGGACTCAGTTTGTGTTAGGAATCATACTGGCTCGCTTATTATTGCCTGCTGATTTTGGACTGATAGGAATGTTAGCTGTTTTTTTAGCAATTTCTCAATCTTTTGTTGATAGCGGATTTGCTAATGCATTGATTCGAAAGCAAAATAGAACAGAGGTGGATTTTTCTACTGTTTTCTATTTCAATATTGTAGTAGGGTTAGTTTTCTATTTTATATTGTTTTTTGTATCTCCTTATATTGCTGCGTTTTACAATGCTCCAATTTTGGAAAGTGTGACTAAAGTTATTGCATTGAATGTTTTTATTAATTCTTTAACTATTGTTCAACGAGCAAAATTCATTATCAATATTGACTTTAAAACACAAACAAAAGCATCCTTGTTGTCTGTCCTAATTTCAGGAACAATTGGTATATGGTTGGCGTATCAAGGATTTGGAGTGTGGGCATTGGCAGTTCAATCAATTGTTGCCGGTTTGATCAATATGATCGCGTTGTGGATATATTCTCGATGGTTGCCCCAAAAAGTGTTTTCTATATCTTCTTTCAAAGAGTTGTTTTCCTATGGGTCTAAACTATTATTAGCTGGATTAATAGACACAGTTTATAGAAATATGTATATGATTGTTATAGGAAAAAAGTTTTCTCAATCAGACTTGGGTTATTACAGTCGTGCTAATGAATTTACTCAGTTTCCTTCTATAAATGTAACAGGTATATTGTACCGGGTAATATTCCCGATTTTGAGTAGTATACAAGAAGATGATGAAAAATTGAGAGAAACCTATCGTAAATTTCTACGTCTTTCGGCATTTGTCATATTTCCTTTGATGATGGGTTTATTTGGAGTAGGAGAGCCATTGATTCATTTACTGCTAACCGAGAAATGGGCAAACGCAGTTTTGTTTTTACAAATATTGTGTTTGGCGCAAATGTGGTATCCGATACATGCAATTAACCTCAGTCTACTGCAGGTAAAGGGGCGTTCCGACTTGTATCTCCGACTTGAAATTATAAAGAAAATAATAGGAGTCGTGATATTGTGCATTACAATTCCTATGGGTTTGGTAGCTATGTGTTGTGGGCTGGTAGTCAGTTCGTTAACAGCGCTACTAATTAACACTTATTACACAGGAAAGTTAATTCAAGTTGGTTATTTGCAACAGATGAAAGACTTGCTGCCAATTTTAGGAATTTCATTGTCTATGGGAATAATTGTTTTGGGAATTACATTATTGATTCAGATTAAAATATTGGCACTGATTGCGGGAATCGCAACGGGTGTGATTTATTATTTTTCTGTAGCATATTTAATTCAATCAAAAGAATTACAAGAAATAAAAAGTTTGTTGAATACACATAAAATAAAAAACAAATTATGGACAACTCAAAAATAGTTACGGTAACCTCTCCGTTACTTCCTTCTTTGGATGATTTCATACCATATCTTCAAGATATTTGGGATAGAAAATGGCTGACCAATAATGGACATTATCATCAAGAGCTAGAAAAAGCTTTATGTGAATACTTGAAAGTGCCGTATATCAGTCTGTTCACAAATGGTACATTGCCATTAATGACAGCTTTGCAAGCGTTGCGTATTACAGGCGAAGTAATAACTACGCCTTATAGCTTTGTAGCCACCACTCACTCACTTTGGTGGAATGGAATTAAACCTGTTTTTGTGGATATTGACCCTATAACCTGTAATATCGATCCCGAAAAAATAGAAGCAGCTATCACCCCTAGAACTACTGCTATTATGCCCGTACACTGTTATGGTCAGCCTTGTGATATGGTGAAAATTAAGGACATTGCTGACAAATACGGATTGAAAGTAATTTACGATGCAGCTCACGCTTTTGGAGTAGAAGTTGGCAGAAAGTCGGTGTTGGAATACGGCGATATGAGCACATTGAGCTTTCACGCAACAAAAGTGTATAACACTGTTGAAGGCGGAGCTCTGATTTGCCACGATGCCGAAACAAAGGAACGAATTGACTATTTGAAAAATTTTGGTTTTGCAGGCGAAACTACTGTTGTTGCACCAGGCATAAATGGCAAAATGGATGAAATTCGCTCTGCTTTTGGTCTCTTGGCACTAAAAAAAGTAGATGAAGCTATTTTAGCTCGTAAACAAATTGCTGAATTGTATCACAGAAACTTAGAAAACACAGAAGGAATAAAAATTCTTTCTGATATGGAAAACATTAGGCATAATTACGCATATTTTCCTATCTTTGTAGACTCGGAAAAATATGGTATGACACGAGATGAATTATACTTTAAAATGAAGGAACATAATATTTTCAGTCGCCGATATTTTTACCCGTTAATTAGCACATTCTCAACTTACAAAGGTTTGGATTCAGCAAGACAGGAAAATTTGCCTGTGGCAACGAGAATAGCAGATGCTGTGATTTGTTTACCGATGTATGCGGGGTTAGAAAATGGAATTGTTGAACGAATTGTTGATATAATAAAGACGTATGACTAGTTTTTATAACGAAAAAGAATTATCTGAGCTTGGACTGAAAAAATATGGCGCTAATGTTTTGATAAGCAAAAAATGCAGTATTTATTCTCCACAAAAAATTTCAATTGGCGGTAATGTCCGCATTGACGATTTTTGTATACTTTCAGGTGAAATCACACTTGGTTCATATATTCACATTGCAGCATACTGTGCTTTGTTTGGCGCATTTAGCATTGAAATGGAAGATTATACTGGACTTTCTCCTCGCTGTACTGTTTTTTCGGCAACTGACAACTTTTCGGGTGATTATTTAATTAGTCCAATGGCAGAGAAAAGTACAACCAACGTAATGGGAGGAAAGGTTTTGATAAAAAAGTATTCTCAAGTTGGCGCAAATTGTATTCTATTTCCGTGCATAACACTTGGAGAAGGAGTTGCTGTTGGTGCAATGTCATTGATAAATAAGAATTTGGAAGAATGGGGAATATATGCCGGAATTCCTGCAAAAAAAATAAAAGACAGAAAAAAAGGACTATTAAACTTTGTACAAATAGATGAAAAATGACATTGTAGTTTCCGTATGTATGATTACTTACAATCATGAGAAATTTATTTCTCAGGCGATTGAAGGTGTATTAATGCAAAAAACCAATTTTCCGATAGAATTAATTATCGGCGAAGATTGTAGTACGGATAAAACAAGAGAAATCTGTATAGAGTATCAACAAAAATACCCTGAAATAATAAAATTACAACTACCTGAAATAAACAAAGGTATGATGCGTAATTTTATTGAAAATATGCAAGCAGCTCGAGGAAAACACATTGCCCTCTGCGAAGGTGACGACTATTGGATAGATCCATATAAATTGCAAAAGCAGGTGGATTTTTTGGAAGCGAATGAGGATTATGGATTGGTGCATACAAATTATAATGTTGTTGATGAAAACAATAATGTTATTATGAAATATAATCATAATTGGCCATCAGGTAATGTTTTTGACTTATACTTTGATTATAAATATAATTTTGTAACTGCAACAGTTCTTTTTAGAACTTCGCTATATAATACTTATAAATCTGAAATAATCGAGTTAATCAAGCTAAAATTAGGTCTTGGAGATGCCATACTTTGGATGGTTTTATCAAGACACTCGAAAGTGAAATTTATATTGAACACTACTACATGTTATCGAATATTAGAGAACTCAGCAAGTCATTTTACAGATATTGACAAAGCTTATAGGTTTCGTAAAGATACCATTATTCTTAGAGAGCATGTCTCAAAAATGTATGCCATTAAGTATAATGAGAAAAAAGCTAAGAACTTTTTATACGGAGCAATGATTAAAGTTGCTTTTGAGAAAAATAATTACCAGTATGCAAAAAAATACTATATTAAATTGCTTGAAAATCAAATTATAAATGTTTTTGATTTGAAAAATTCATTGTTTTTTTTAGGGGCAAGATTTAATTTGTTCAAAAAACTGATTTCAAAATTATATATTATTCGGTCAAAATAGCACTTTTATTTTATGTTGAACATATTATTGCCATTACTACTTATTAGTTTTTTGTTTTTCTGGAATCATAAACTAAAGCAAAGTTGGATTAGTCCATCTTCGCTACTTTTGACACTTTATTTTTTGTCTATATTATTAGCTTATCCTTACATAGTAATCTTCAATCAAGAATTGGCGTTTCAGGGACAATACATAGAAGCTTCGGTAGCTTTCTGTTTGTTTTTTCTGTTATTTATTTATCCGTTTATTTCTTTTAGGGAAACCCAGATAACCAAAATTATACTTCCTAATCAGAAGACTTTAAAATTATTTTCGATTATAATTTGTGTATTTTCGATATATTCTGTTATTTATTTTATTCCGACCACGATACTTGCGCTAACCCATCCAAGTATTATAGCAGCAAGACAGGCTATGGTTGAACGGGGCGAAGTAATAGTATCTCAAACTATTTTTAATACGATAGCAGGAACTGCCGCTTCTTTTTATCAAATACCCATAATTCTCTTTTTCGTATATCAAATTTTAGGACAGAGCAAGGTATTAAAAACACTTCTTTTTATATCTTCAACATCGTATATTTTCTTTGTTTTTTCAGCCTTTGGTAGAGATGGAATTCTTTTTTGGTTTTTATCATTTTTGGGGATAATGGGTTTTTTTTATTCTTTTCTAGACAAAAAAATACTAAAAAAAATTTTTGTAATACTTATAATTGGAGCTGTTATTGGCGGAATTGGTTTTATGGTAATTACCTTTTCTCGTTTTGAAGATGCACCTCACAATGCAATTATTTCTTATATGGGGCAAGGTATTCCTAATTTTTTTCTTGCTTATGAAGCAGATGCACCTATTTCCAATGGAGCTTCATTTCCATTATTTCGTGCTTTGATGGGTTTGCCGGAAGATGTCGATAGAAGTTTACAGATGCATAGTTTAGAAAGAGCAGGTACTTATAGCTGGGTGTTTGGCACTTTTTTAAAGGAGTTTATATTAAGTTTAGGTGTAAGTGGAACTGTGTTGCTTGGTTTACTTATGTTTACAATATTCAAAACCATTATTAAAAATAGAAGGCAAATTACTTTTTCGAGTTTATTTGTTTATTTTTTATATTTTCAAATATTATATCAAGGAGTTTTTTATTTCAGACAAACCAATCGCGTAGGAAATTTACTAATAATAGTTTGTTTTGTGTTCTATTATACGTTTATATTACTGGCTAAAATAGATAAAAATAAAATAATAATAAAAAAATGAATATATTGATAAATCTTATTCCTATAAAAAGCGGAGGAGGACAACAAGTTATCTCCAATTTTGTTATTCAAACACTGAAACATAAAGATGTTTCATTTGTTTATTTGGTTTCTGAAAATACCTACATCCATAATATGCTTGTAGAGCAAAACAATATTCGTTATTATGTTGTAAAAAACTCACTAATAGGCAGATTTGTATTTCAAGCAATCAAATTGAAACAAATTGTCAAAAAAGAAAAAACAGATATAATATACACTGTTTTCGGACCTGGTTTACATTGCAACGGGGTAAAATCCATTACAGGTTGCGCCTATTCTAATTTATTTTTTCCTGAAATAAATTTTTGGCAAGGATATTCGCCTGTTAAAAAAACAATAGATTATTATAGATTGAAGAGCACTTTAAAGTCAGACGGAATTATTTTTGAAAATCAAGCAATGATGGATAGGGCAAGTTTACTATTTAATTATCCAGAAAATAGGATGAGATTGATATTACCTTCAGTAACACAATACGAAAATAGAGAAATAGATAATTCTTTTTTATCGAGAATGTTGCAAATAAAAGAGAATGACTTTAATATTCTTATACTAAGTGGTTGGCATAAAAATAAAAATATTGAAATGATACCTTTCATACTTGATGAATTAAAAAAGAGAGGTCGAAATAATGTTAAGTTCATTATTACAGTTTCAAAACAACATCCGAAATCAATCAAATTACATGAAAGCGCAAAACAATATGATGTTGAAAAACAGATAATTTTTTTTGACACAATTTTACCCCATGAAGTTCCTGTTATTTTCAAAAAGATTGATGCTGTAATGCTATTGAGCCTGTTGGAAAGTTTTAGTAATAATATAATTGAATCTTGGTTTTTTAAAAAACCATTATTTATCTCTGATAAAGAATGGTCGCGAAAAATATGTAAAAATGCTGCGATCTATATTGAGAGAGAAAATAGTAAAGATATTGCAGAAAAAGTTATCAACTATATTGAAGATATAGATATTCAAAGAATTATATTGAAAAATTCAGATGAAATATTAAAAGAATATCCAACTCCTCAAGAAAAAATTAAATTACAAATTGATTTTATAAAATATATATACGAAAAATGAGAAATTTTTTAGTTTGCACATACGAGCTTATTTCTTCGATTGTGTTTGGATTTCCGCGTCATAAAATTTTTAATCCTATCAAGAAGTATTATATTACTATTCAAGGTGGAAAAATTGGGAAAGGAGTGACATTTTATCCGGGAATAAAGATTAATCCTGCAAGAAATATTGAATTAGGAAACTTTGTAGATTTGGCTTGGAGAGTAATAATAACAACAAGTGGAGGAGTTAAAATAGGCGATAGAGCCCTGATTGGTTATGGAACGCAAATAATTTCTGCTAATCACACAATCCCAAACAACAAAGGACAAATTTTTGGGGCAGGTCATGATAGAAAAGAAATAATAATTGAAAATGATGTTTGGATTGGAGCTAATTGTGTAATATTACCTGGTGTTAAAATTGGAGAAGGCACTGTTATTGCTGCTGGAAGTGTTGTGTCGAAAAACATACCTCCTTTTGTAATAGCAGGTGGTGTTCCTGCAAAAATCATAAAAGAGAGAGAGTGAACAATAAAATATTTAAAAAATGAGACAAATAATTCAAGACCTTAAATCAGGTCAAACAATATTAGAAGAAATTCCTATGCCGCAAGTACGCGAAGGCTGCGTACTTATTCAAACAACTCGCTCGCTGGTTTCGCTGGGCACAGAGCGAATGTTGGTGGAGTTTGGCAAAGCAAATTTAATTGACAAAGCGCGGCAACAACCGGATAAAGTGAAACAGGTTTTAGATAAAATTAAATCTGACGGATTAATGCCGACTTTGGAAGCGGTTTTTAATAAACTCGGCTTGCCGCTGCCTTTGGGTTATTGCAATGTAGGGAAAGTAATTGCTGTGGGCAAAGGTGTTACTTCTTTTCAGATAGGCGACCGCGTTGCTTCCAATGGCAATCACGCAGAGGTGGTTTGCGTGCCTCAAAATTTAGTTGCAAAAATTTCTGACAATGTATCGGACGAAGAGGCGACGTTTACTATTATCGGCTCTATCGGTTTGCAAGGAATACGTTTGTTGCAACCAACTTTGGGAGAAACAGTCGTTGTTATCGGTATGGGTTTGATTGGTTTAGTTACGGCAGAATTGCTGAAAGCCAATGGTTGTCGAGTAATTGGAATTGATTTTGACCAACAAAAATTGAATATTGCTAAAGAAAAAGGAATTATTACTTTCAATCCTTCAACCGATGGCGACAGCATTAAATTTGTTTTGGAGCAAACAGAACAAATTGGTGCCGATGGCGTGATTATTACCGCATCTGCCAAAGACGATGAAATAATCCACCAATCGGCAGAAATGTCGCGAAAGCGTGGAAAAGTTGTGTTGGTTGGTGTTGTCGGTTTGAATATTCGCCGCGATGATTTTTATAAAAAAGAGCTTTCTTTTCAAGTTTCCTGTTCGTATGGTGCGGGACGATACGATGAAAATTACGAAAATAAAGGTCAAGATTATCCGATTGCTTATGTTCGTTGGACAGAAAAACGCAATTTTGAATCCATTCTTTATGCCATTTCATCAGGCTCATTGGATGTAAAACCGCTTATTTCAGAAATTGTTCCGCTGAATGAATATGAGAAAATTTATGGAGATATGAAAAAAGGCGGTGTCATCGCTTCTATTTTGAAATATCCCGAACAAATAAAATTTGACACAAAGGTCAAGATAGAAACCGCAAACTTTACTGCTTCAAATGGTAAGTTGGGAATTATTGGTGCGGGTAATTTTACAACTGCAACAGTACTGCCTGCTTTGCAAAAAACCAATGCAAAAATCAAATATATTGCAAGCGCACAAGGCTTGTCTGCCAAAATCGCAGCCAAAAAAGTCAATACAGAATATGCCACTTCTGACTACAAAGAAATTTTGAATGATGACGAAGTTAATACAGTGCTGATTACAACCAGACACAATGCTCACGCAAAAATGGTGTTGGAATGTCTTGATGCAGATAAAAATGTTTTTGTAGAAAAACCTTTGTGCTTAACCGAAACACAACTGAATGAAATAATCGAAACCTATAAACAGAAAAGAAATCTGACAATAACTGTTGGTTTCAATCGTCGTTTTTCGCCTTTTGCAGTAAAAATGAAACAACTACTCGGCTCATCGCCAATGAATATTGTTGCCACAATGAATGCAGGTTTTATTCCTGCCGATGTTTGGGTGCAAGATATGCAAGTAGGTGGTGGAAGAATTATCGGTGAAGCCTGTCATTTCATTGATTTGTGTTCTTATTTGGCAGGTAGTAAAGTTGTTTCGGTTTGTATGAATTCATTGGGTGCAAATCCTGCCGAAAACACGGATAATGTTTCAATACTTCTTAAATATGAAAACGGAACAAATGCTGTTATCAATTATTTTGCAAATGGTAGTAAGGCTTATTCTAAAGAAAGGATAGAGGTGTATTCGCAAGAACGAACATTAGTGTTGGATAATTGGAAAGAACTGATAGCTTATGGCTTTAAAAGATTTTCTAAAATGAAAAGCCGACAAGACAAAGGACACGCAAGTCAGTTTGCATTGTTAAATGAGCGTATTCAAAATGGAGGCGAAGCATTAATTCCATTCGATAGCATTGTGAATACTACACAAGCATCTTTTGCCTGCATTGAAAGTTTGAAAACAAAGCAATGGATTAATCTTGATTAGATTGATTATGTCTATATTGAAAAAAATAAAAATATACTATCAAATACTTTCCAATATGGGTTGGCGGTATGTTTTTTTTCGTGCAGGCTATGAATTTACACGAAAAACGGGCTTGCAAAAAAGAAAATATCCAACCAATCCACCTGTTGAGCATTTTATTTCATTGGAGAATTGGAAAAAAAACACTCCTGTTTTTTTCTTTGATTCAAGGGAAACTATTTCTTTTGAAAAGGCACTTTCAAAAAGTTTAGAAGAGGAAACGGAAAGAATACTGAATGGTTATTTGAAATTTTTCTCTGCTTTTGAAATAAATGTAGAGAAAAATATCGACTGGAAAAAAAATCCTCAATCTAACTATCGCTATCCTGAAAATCAGCATTGGACAGAAGTTGTTGATTATAGTAAAGATACAGGAGATATAAAATTTGTATGGGAACCATCTCGCTTTTCATTTTTATATACCATTGTCCGAAATGACTATCATAACAATCAAGACCATTCGGACTGGGTAATTAATAAAATATTAGATTGGATTGAAAAAAATCCGATAAACGAGGGTCCCAATTACAAGTGTAGTCAGGAAATTTCTCTTCGGGTAATGAATTGGACTTTTTCGTTATATTTCTACAAGAATACAAACGCATTGACCGAAGAAAATTTTTCAAAAATAATACATTCGATATATTGGCAATTAAAACACGTTTGCAGCAATATTAGTTTTTCAAGAATTAGCGTTCGCAACAATCACGCTATTACAGAAACTCTAATGCTCTATATTGGCGGATTGTTATTCCCGTTTTTTCCTGAATCAAAAAAAGGGAAAGAAAAAGGGAAAAATTGGTTTGAAGAAGAAATTGCTTATCAAATTTATGAAGATGGCACTTATTTGCAATTTAGTATGAATTATCATCGGGTAGTTATACAATTATTGACTTGGGCAATAAGACTATCAGATATTCACAATGAAAAATTTAAAAACATTGTTTACGAAAGAGCTTACAAGTCATTAAATTTTCTGTATCAATGTCAAGAGGAAGGTAATGGAAATTTGCCTAATTATGGGTCGAATGATGGAGCTTTGTTTTTCAAACTGTCGGATGCTGATTACAGAGATTATCGACCTCAATTAGATGCTTTGCATCAGATATTATGTAATCAACCTTTGTATGAAAAATCATACGAAGATGCTTTGTGGTATTTGAATGATAATTTGAATAACTCTCGAAAAGCATATCCGCTAATAAAGAAAAACTTCGGAATTATGAAGTTTCCGGTAGGTGGTTTTTATCTAATTCGCGAACCTGAAACATTTACATTTATCAGATGTGGAAAATACAAAGACCGTCCTGCGCAGGCGGATAATCTGCATATAGACATTTGGCATAAAGGAATGAATATTTGTCCGGATGGAGGAAGTTATCAATATAATACCGATGCTAAACTGCTGAAATATTTTATGGGAACTGAATCTCATAATACGGTTATGCTCGATGATTACGACCAAATGTTGAAAGGATTTCGATTTGTGTGGTTAAACTGGTCGCAAGCTATTGAAGCAAATTTAATTGAAAACGAAGGCTATTATGAATTTGAAGGCGCAGTATCTTGTTTTACCTATCTCAATCCTCAAATAGTACATAAGCGGATTATTCGAAAATATAAAAATAAGCCGGAATGGATAATAACCGACCATATAAAAAACAAACCAAATAATGTTTGTATAAGACAACTGTGGCATTACTTCACTTCCGATTCTATAACTATTTCGATAGAAAATCAGAAAGATACTAATATCTATGATTCCGAATCTTGGTATTCGGGATATTATGGGGGAAAAATTAAAAATTTTCAAACTGCTGTTGTTTGCAAAAATGATATAGTTGTTACAAAACTGATTATAAAATGAACATACTTTTAATTCATCAATATTTTTTAGAAGAAAATGACCCCGGCGGTTCCCGTTGGAATGAAATGACTAAAATGTGGACAGAAAAAGGGCATAAAGTAACCGTATTGGCTGGTATGATGCATTATACCGGAACGCAGAAAAAACAGGAATATAAAGGAAAATTCTGCGTTAAAAAACAGCAAGGAAACGTTACAGTTTGGCGTTCTCATGTTTCGGAATCTTATAATAAAAACTTTGTCGGTAGGCTCTGGGGTTATTTTTCGTTTGTATTTTCTTCTATCTATGCGGGCTTGTTTAAAGTTCGTGATAAATACGATTTGATAATTGTAACTTCACCACCTTTGTTTGTTGGCGTTACGGCGTATGTGCTGTCTGTATTCAAGAGAATTCCTTTTGTTTTCGAGATAAGAGATTTGTGGCCCGAATCGGCAATTGATACAGGCGTACTGACTAATAAAGCAATAATAAAAATGGCTTATTGGTTTGAAAGTTTTATTTACAAAAAAGCAAAGTTAATAAATGTGCTTACACCTGCTTTCCGAACAAAGTTGATTGAGGAAAAAAATGTTCCGCCCGAGAAAATTATTTTTATCCCCAATGCCGCCGATTTTTCTTTATCAGATGGAATTTTAAATTCATTTGATAGAGAAGAATTTCGCAAACAGCATGATTTAAACGACCACTTTGTGATTACTTATGTTGGTGCTCACGGTGTGGCTAATCACTTGGAGCAGATATTAAATACCGCAGCTCGTTTGAAAGATACCAATGTTCTTTTTCTATTAATTGGCGAAGGAATGGAAAAGGAAAAATTGAAGAAAATGGCGATGAAAAAACAACTTGACAATGTTCGTTTCATAGATGCAGTACCCAAAGCAGATGTTTTTAAATATATTTTGGCTTCGGATATGGGAACTTCAGTTTTGAAAAAAGTGGATACGTTCAAAACAATCTACTCCAATAAAACATTTGACTATATGGCTTGTAAAAAGCCGATACTAATGGCAATTGATGGAGTTTCAAGAGAATTGTTGGAAGCAGCGAATGCCGGAAGTTTTGTAGAGCCAGAAAACGATAAAGATTTTGAACAAAAAATTCGTGAATACTTGGCAAACCCTCAAAGATTGATTGTCGAAGGAGAGTCTGGATATGATTACGCAAAAGCTAATTTTGATAGAGAAGTGTTGGCAGATAAATATATTGGGATTTTGGAAGAGCTAAAATAAACGATTATGTACAAAAAATTCTTCAAACGTTTTCTTGATTTCTCGTTATCACTTATCGGCTTTATCATTATATCGCCGATATTTATTCTTGTAACTATTTTGCTGTTTTTTGCAAACGGCGGAAAACCGTTCTTTTTTCAACTTCGTCCCGGAAAAGATGAAAAGATATTCAAAATTATCAAATTCAAAACAATGAACGACAAGCGAGATATCGACGGAAATCCTCTTCCCGATGCCGAAAGACTGACAGTCGTTGGAAGTTTTGTGAGAAAAACCTCCTTAGACGAAATTCCGCAACTGCTCAATGTGATAAAAGGCGATATGAGTTTGATTGGACCGCGTCCGTTGTTGGTTGAATATTTGCCTTTGTATAACGAAGAACAAAAACACCGACACGAAGTTCGACCCGGAATTACTGGTTGGGCACAAGTGAATGGACGAAACGCCATTTCGTGGCAAAAGAAGTTTGAATTAGATGTTTGGTATGTCGATAATATTTCATTCGCCTTGGATTGTAGGATTATTTACCTAACTTTGCTCAAAGTTTTGAAACGTGATGGTATCAATGCCGAAAACTCGATAACAGCCGAAAAATTTATAGGAAACAATTAAAACAAAACATTTTATGTACCTATTTGGAGCAAGCGGACACGCAAAAGTGATTATTGATATATTGGCAAGCCAAAATATAGCGGTAAAGGCTTTGTTTGATGATAATAAAGAAATAACCGAACTATTGGGAATTCCTGTATTGCACGACTTGAACATAAAATCGCCATTAATTATCAGCATTGGAAACAACAATATAAGAAAAAAAATCACCGAAAAAATAGTTGTTGAATACGGAAAAGCGATTCACCGTTCGGTGATAATTTCACCTTTTTCGGAAATTGGTTTAGGAAGCGTTGTGATGCAAGGCGCAATTATTCAGTCTTGTTCGCAAATCGGAAAACATTGTATTATTAATACCGGAGCCTCCATTGACCACGACTGCATTATCGAAAATTTTGTTCATATATCGCCTCACGCCACCTTGTGTGGAAATGTTTCTGTAGGTGAAGGAACTTGGATTGGCGCAGGTACTACCATTATTCAAGGCGTGAAAATCGGAAAATGGAGTGTAATCGGCGCAGGTTCGGTGGTTACAAAAGATATTCCGGATGGAGTTTTAGCAGTTGGGAATAGATGTAAAGTAATAAAAAAGATATGAATAATAATAAGATTTACCTCTCTCTCGCCTGTATGAGCGGCGAAGAACAAAAATACATACAACAAGCGTTCGACACCAATTGGGTTGTACCGTTAGGACCCAATGTGGATGGATTTGAAAAAGATTTGGAACAATATATCGGGCAAAACAAACACATTGTTGCGTTGAGTTCCGGTACGGCGGCTATCCATTTGGCATTGTTACAGTTGGGCGTTGGCGTTGGCGACGAAGTTATTTGTCAGTCGTTTACTTTCGCCGCTTCTGCCAATCCGATTAAATATCTGGGTGCAAATCCTGTTTTTATCGATAGCGAAACAGATACCTGGAATATGTCGCCCGAATATTTAAAAAAAGCGATTAAAGACAGAATCGAAAGAACAGGAAAAACGCCCAAAGTCATTATTCCTGTTCACTTATATGGGATGCCAGCAAAAATGGATGAAATTTTAGAAATTGCCCAAAAATACAATATTCCTATGGTGGAAGATGCTGCCGAAGCATTAGGTTCAACTTATAGAGGACAAAAATGCGGAACATTCGGTGAATTTGCCTGTTTGTCGTTCAACGGAAATAAAATGATAACTACGTCGGGTGGGGGAGCATTGGTTTGTTCCACCAACGAACAGAAAAAGAAAACAATGTTTTATGCCACACAAGCACGCGATAATGCGCCTCATTATCAGCATTCTGAAATTGGCTATAACTATCGAATGAGTAATATTTGTGCCGGAATTGGTCGTGGGCAAATGACTGTTTTGGATAAATACATTGCTCGCAGAAGAGAAATACACGAAATTTATAAAGTGTTATTAACTTCATTCAAGGGAGTTTCCGTATTCGATAATCCAAACAAAGATTTTCAATCAAATCATTGGCTTACTTGCGTGCTTGTAGAGCCTGAAATTGCAGGATTTACACGCGAAGACCTACGTTTAGCGATGGAAGCGGCAAACATAGAAACTCGTCCGCTTTGGAAACCGATGCACTTGCAGCCTGTTTTTGCCGATGCGCCATTTTATGGCGATGGAACTTCCGAGAGTCTGTTCGATAAAGGCTTGTGTTTGCCTTCAAGTCCTGTTTTATCACAGGAAAATTTAGAGCGAGTTGTTGATGTTTTTGTTTCGTTGAGTAAAAAATAATCCTCCATTTTGGAATTTTCCGCCGAAGTTTATGAGAAAAATAGCTTCCATTTTAAATAAATTTCGTGCCTTTGTAAGTGATAAAAATAAACACTTATTGCTTCAAAAATGTCTATCAGTAATGATATATTGTCAGTTATAGAAAATTCGCCAAAAGCTATTACACTTGCTGTTGCCGAACGTGTAAAACAACGGCGACTCGAATCGGCGCTTACTCAAAAAGAATTGGCAAAGCGTGCCGGCATTCCGTTACCCACGTATCGTCGCTTTGAACGTATGGGTGAGATATCGTTCGGATCATTAGTGTTATTGGGAATTGCATTGGGAATGACTGCCGAATTTTCGGAATTGTTTAATGTGAAGACTTATAGTAATATAGACGATTTACTCAAACAAACAAAAAAGCGACAAAGAGGCAAAAGAAATGGATAAAATTGAAGTTATCGAAGTGTTTTTCAATAAACAAAAACTCGGACGAATTGCATTGACCGAACAAGAGATTTGTGCTTTTGAATACGATTCCGATTTTATCAAAACAGGTTTTTCGCTGTCTCCCTACCATTTACCGCTTCGCTCCGGGCTGTTTGTTGCACCGCGAACGCCTTTTCGAGGAAATTTTGGAGTATTTGATGATAGCTTGCCCGATGGTTGGGGAAGTTTGTTGCTCGACCGCTATCTTCGCAGTAAAGGTATTGAGGCTGAAAAATTGTCTATTCTTCAACGTTTAGCATTGGTCGGAACTACTGGCAGAGGCGCGTTAGAATATTTTCCGGATAAAAGCGTATCAGATGAAACGGCATTTATCGACTTAAACAACTTAGCAGCAGAAGCCGAAAAAGCATTGACAACCGAATATGTGGGCGAAGGATTGGAAGATCTATACAAATATGGTGGTTCTTCGGGTGGTGCACGTCCTAAGGTGTTCGTGTCAATAGAAAATCGCCAATGGTTGATTAAATTCAAAGCAACGACTGACCCACAAGATATTGGAAAAACGGAGTGTGAATACTCATTGCTTGCCAAAAAGTGCGGAATTGTTATGCCGGAAACAAGATTGTTTGAAAATAAATATTTTGGTGTAGAACGATTTGACAGAACAGATGACGGAAAAATTCATACGATTAGTGCAGCGGGATTGCTACACGCCGATTACCGAGTGCCAAGCCTTGATTATTCCGTTTTGTTGAAAGTTTGTCTGAATCTGACTAAAAATATGGAAGAGGTATATTCGCTTTTTAAACAAATGGTGTTCAATGTCGTTATTTCCAATCGAGATGACTATGCCAAGAACTTTTCATTTCAATATAAAAACAATCAATGGACATTATCGCCAGCTTATGACATTTTGCCAAGTGCGGGATTCAACGGTTATCATACCACAACAATCAATGGGCAAGGTGAACCGAAAATGAAAGATATTTTACAAGTGGCAGTCGGTGCAGGTTTATCCGATAGAAGTGTAAAAACAATAATTGAACAAGTAATAGAGAATTGCCGACAGCAAGGAATGCAAAATTATAAAATGTAAAGAATAAGCAAATAAAACATGCAACTCATCAACAAAACTCTCTTAGACTCCATTTGTCGACAAGCCGAAAAAAGTCCCCGCTTGCGCATAAACTATAATTTTCACGAATCATTGGATGCACCGTCGCAACGCTTGTTGAACGCGATACAGCCCGAAAGTACCTTGCCTATTCATAGACATAGAAATACAGCAGAAACCTACATTATCCTTCAAGGACGGTTACGCGTAATGTTTTATAATGATCAAAAGGAATTGACCGAAACAGCAGTATTAGACCCAAAAGAAGGAGTGTTCGGCATTAACATTCCTGCCGGCGAATGGCATACAATAGAAATATTAGAGCCGGATACCGTTATTTTCGAAACGAAAGATGGACCATATTCGCCACATAAGGAAGAAGATATGTTGAAGTAGTAAGAGTCATTAATCACTAATCATTAAACATTAATCACTATAATGAAACGTTACTGTCAAACCCTTGACCTCTACAACGATCCTCAACTCATTTCTGCCTATGTGGAAGAACATAAACACGTGTGGTCAGAAATAAAAGACGGAATCCGCGAAGTGGGAATTACCAACATGGAAATTTATATCTATGACAATCGCCTATTTATGATTGTGGAAACAGTAGACAATTTTGATTGGGAAAAAGACTTCGAACGTCTTGCAACCTTGCCGCGCCAAGCGGAATGGGAAACTTATATGTCGAAATATCAAGTATCGCAACCCGGACAAGCATCGCACGAAAAATGGAAATTAATGGATAAAATATTTGGACTAAATGACTGAACAACAAAAGAAAAAAGTATTCGTAAGCGGCTGCTATGATATGTTGCATAGCGGACACGTGGCTTTTTTTGAAGAAGCCGCACAATACGGTGATTTGTATGTAGGTATCGGCTCTGACAGTACCATTTATGAACTGAAAGCTCGAAAAACCGTCAATCCCGAAAATGAACGTCTATATATGGTTAAATCATTAAAAGCTGTAAAAGATGCATGGATAAATTCGGGAAGTGGACTACTTGATTTTGAAGAGGATTTGGAAAAACAGCAGCCCGATATTTTTTTCGTCAATACCGACGGACATACGCCACTCAAAGAAGAATTATGTAATCGTTTGGGAATTAAATATATCGTAAGCGAACGAAAACCGCACGCCGATTTGCCCACACGTTCCACTACCGCCTTGCGAAAAGTATGTAATATTCCTTATCGTTTGGATTTGGCAGGTGGTTGGCTTGACCAACCGATGGTTAATAAATTCGTTGAAGGAGGCGTTATTACGCTCTGTATTGAACCTGATTATGAGTTTAATGACCGAAGTGGAATGGCAACCAGCAGCCGAAAAAAAGCCATCGAATTGTGGCAAACCGAAATTCCCGAAGGCGACAAAGAAAAACTCGGAAAAACATTGTTTTGTTGTGAAAATCCACCCGGAACAAAATATGTGAGTGGATCACAAGATGCATTGGGTATCACGATGCCCGGACTTAATCGTTTTTCATACAACAACGATTATCTGCCGTCGTCTGTCGATTCTATGCTTGAAGATAATATTCTCACTTGGCTTGAAACACACATATGGCTGATACCGCTCTATCCCCGAAAAGCGAACTATGACGTGTTGGCAAACACTTCCATCAATGAAGAAAAAGCCACGCGATTGAGTCACGCTTCCGCTAAATGTTGGGAAGCAATCCTTCGAAAAGATATACAAGCGGTAGGGAAAGCGATGATCGAAAGTTTTGAAGCACAAATAGCAATGTTTCCCAATATGGTAAATGACGATATCTTGCAACAACTATCCAACTACAAAAATATTGCTTCGGGTTGGAAAATTAGTGGTGCAGGCGGTGGTGGGTATCTTATTTTGTTTTCTGAAAAGCCAATAGAGAAAGCCATTCGTATTCGCGCCAGAAGAAGTTAAAAATGAGAGTAACGACGTTTTTTTCGCGTTTTAATTTAAACTAAATTCAAATTATGGGGTCAAAGCAAATATTTTTTGCTGTTTTTCTTGATATTTTTGGATTAATGCCTTATATTTGACGAAAAATTAGGGTACCCTCTATATTTTAACAGAACTATTTCGTTAAGCAAAATGAGCAGAAGTAAAATTTATTTTGATTATGCCATTGCGAGAATCGAAAATCGACGAAGCGAAAGCGAGTCAAATAGTGAAAAAAATTAATGTTTAATTTTATTATTTACGTTTTTTATGAACAAAACAGAACTAATTAGTGCAGTAGCTGAGAAATCAGGTCTTAGCAAAGTTGATGCAAAAAAAGCATTAGACGCAACGCTTGAAGTAATCGCCGGCGAAGTAAAAAAAGGCGAAAAAGTAGTATTGGTAGGTTTCGGAACTTTCTCGGTTTCGGAAAGAAGTGCAAGACAGGGAATCAATCCTCGTACGAAGGAAGCTATCAAAATTCCTGCGAAAAAAACTGCGAAATTCAAAGCAGGCGCAGAATTGTCTAACCTGTAATTCCATTAGACAAACGAATAAAGAGGAGCAAGTTCAAAAATTTGTTCCTCTTTATTATTTGGATAAAATTAGTTTCTTTCATTATATAAAAGTACGCTTGCATAGTTTCAATTGAATTGAAAATCGGCGTAAGCCAAAATCGCGGAGTCAAATAAATTTGAGTCTGTCGAACGTGTTTGGCTATGTGCTCAGCTTTCATTATCTTTGCAAAAAAGATTTTTTATGAGAAAAGACAAACAAATTTTCGATATTATCGAACAAGAAAAACAGCGACAACTAAAAGGAATTGAGCTGATTGCGTCGGAAAACTTTGTAAGCGACGAGGTAATGCAAGCAATGGGCTCGGTGCTCACAAACAAATACGCAGAGGGTTATCCCGGAAAACGCTATTATGGCGGTTGTGAAGTGGTGGATTTGAGCGAACAACTCGCTATTGATCGTTTGAAAAAGCTATTCAATGCCGAATGGGCAAACGTGCAGCCACACTCAGGTGCACAAGCAAATGCAGCCGTATTTTTGGCATGTTTGAAAGCAGGTGATAAATTTCTCGGGTTGAATCTTTCACATGGCGGACATCTTTCACACGGCTCGCCTGTCAATTTTTCGGGATTGATGTTTGAAGCGCTGGAATACAACGTGAAAGAGAGTGATGAGCAAGTGGATTACGATCAACTTGAAGCGATAGCACGTGTCGAACGTCCAAAACTAATCATCGGCGGCGCGTCGGCTTACTCGCGCGAATGGGATTATGCCCGTATCCGTAAAGTTGCCGACGAAATCGGTGCGATTTTTATGGTAGATATGGCACATCCTGCCGGACTTATTGCTGCCGGATTGCTTGATAATCCGTTGAAATATGCACACATAGTAACATCAACCACACATAAAACATTGCGTGGACCACGCGGCGGAATTATCCTGATGGGTAAAGATTTCGAAAATCCGTGGGGATTGAAAACGCCGAAAGGCGAAGTGAAAATGATGTCTGCATTGTTGGATTCGGCTGTTTTCCCCGGAATGCAGGGAGGACCGTTAGAACACGTGATTGCTGCTAAAGCTGTATCGTTTTACGAAGCGTTGGATGAATCGTATAAAACATATCAATTACAAGTGCAAAAAAATGCGGCAGTAATGGCACAAGCGTTTATAGATAAAGGATATAAAGTAGTTTCGGGTGGCACGGATAATCATATCGTATTGGTTGATTTACGCACTAAATTTCCTAATTTAACCGGAAAAGTTGCCGAAAAAATATTGGTGGAAGCCGATATTACTACGAATAAAAATATGGTACCGTTTGATAGTCGCAGTCCGTTTCAGACATCGGGTTTGCGTTTCGGTACATCGGCTATCACAACGCGTGGCGCGAAAGAAAACCTAATGGGCGAAATTGTAGAAATGGTTGATACTGCGCTTTCTAATGTGGAAGATGAGAAAGTCATCGCATCGGTTCGTAAGAAAGTAAATAAAACGATGGAGAAATTTCCATTGTTTGCTTGGTGAAACTAAAATGAATGTGCTAATAAACAATGTGCTAATATGCAAATTATCTATTTCGGATATTTACTGCATTAACACATTAGCACATTGTCTATTAGCACACTAATTATGAATGTTCTTCAAACCGATATAAAATTCATTCCCGGCGTTGGTCCTAAAAAGGCAGAAATTCTTAATAAAGAAATTGATGTATTTACGTTGGGTGATTTGCTGCGCTGGTACCCATACCGTTACGTGGACAGAAGCCGAATGTATTACGTGCACGAAATCGATGGTAGTATGCCCTACATTCAACTGAAAGGACATATTACGACTTTTGAAACATTTGGCGAAGGACGAAAAAAGCGCTTGGTGGCACATTTTACCGATGGCACGGGATTTGTGGATTTGGTTTGGTTTCAAGGAATTAGTTTTATCGAAAGTAAGTACAAAGTTAATCAAGAATATGTCGTTTTTGGTAAACCCTCTATTTTTGGCAACAAGTGGAATATTCCACATCCGGAAATGGATACATATATGACTGAAGCTGACCGTCCGGATGGATTAATGGCAATGTACAACACGACGGAAAAGATGAAAAATCATTACCTCAATTCGAAAGCGATGCAAAAAATCATCGAAAACGGACTTGGAATGATTAAAGAAAGATTGCCCGAATCGCTTTCCGACGATGTTATAAAATCAGCCAATGTAATACCTTTTCACGATGCAATTGAAAACATTCATTTTCCTAAAAATCCCATTCTGTTGCGCGATGCCGAGTTTCGGTTAAAATTTGAAGAACTGTTTTATATTCAATTGAATATCGTTCGATATATGTCTGATAGAAAAGGCAAATTGAACGGCTTTATTTTCACTAAAGTGGGTGAATACTTACATTCATTTTACGAGAAACACTTGCCTTTTCAACTCACAGAAGCACAAAAACGCGTCATTCGAGAAATTCGGCAAGATGCGGCTTCGGGTGAGCAAATGAATCGGCTGTTACAAGGCGATGTGGGAAGTGGAAAAACACTGGTGGCGTTGATGTGTATGTTGATTGCGCTCGACAATGGCTTTCAATCGTGCCTGATGGCGCCCACCGAAATTCTTGCTTCTCAGCATTTTGAAACGTTTGCGAAAATGCTTTCGGATATGAATGTAAACGTGGCATTGCTCACAGGTTCAACGAAAAAGAAAGAGCGCGAAGCAATTCACGCCGGATTACTATCGGGCGAAATTCATATTCTCATCGGCACGCACGCGCTTATCGAAGATGTAGTGCAGTTCAATAATCTCGGGTTTGTCGTGATTGATGAACAACATCGATTTGGTGTGGCGCAGCGTGCAAAACTTTGGTCGAAAAACAACCAACCGCCACACGTGCTCGTGATGACCGCTACGCCCATTCCCCGCACGTTGGCGATGACCGTTTATGGCGATCTCGACGTTTCCATTATCGACGAACTGCCGCCGGGACGAAAACCTGTGCAAACCCTGCACCGTTTCGACAAAAAACGCGGCGCGATGTATCAATTTATCCGCGAACAAATTCAGCTCGGTCGGCAGATTTATATTGTTTATCCGCTTATCGAAGAGAGCGAAAAGATTGACTTGCAAAATCTTGAAGACGGACATAAACAAATTCAAAAGATATTTCCCGAATTTACTGTCGTGAAAATGCACGGACGAATGAAGCCCGCCGAAAAAGAGGAGGTAATGCAAGAATTTGTTGCGAACAAGGCGCAAATTATGGTTTCTACCACCGTTATCGAAGTGGGTGTAAATGTGCCGAATGCTTCCGTAATGGTTATCGAAAGCGCGCAACGATTTGGTTTGTCGCAATTGCATCAGTTGCGGGGTAGAGTGGGGCGCGGTGCCGAACAATCTTATTGTGTGTTGATTACACCTTACGAACTTTCGCAAGACACACGTCGTCGAATGGAAATTATGACCGAAAGCAACGACGGATTTGTTATCGCCGAAGCCGACCTCAAACTGCGTGGTCCCGGCGACCTCGAAGGTACACAGCAAAGCGGTGTGGCTTTCAGCTTGAGAATCGCTGATTTAGTACGTGATAATGCTATTTTATTTCGTGCACGCGAAATTGCCGAAGAATTGATTGAAAAGGACCCAAAGCTCGAACAGTCCGAACATAAAGTGTTGAAACAACAATTGAGCAGATTGAGTGGAAATAGGTATGATTGGGGAAGAATAGGGTGATGATTAGTGTTTAATGATTAATGGGGTTATAGTGTGCGGCGATTAATTCAATCTATGCTTCGACTTCGCTCAACAACCGGTCGCTGAGCGAAGCCGAAGACTATCAAGTTTTAAAAATTTTGATAACCTTATATTTTATCTAAATATGTGCGAAAGTGAACACTGAATGTGCGAAAATGCACTTGTTTATAAATAAAGATATTTGCATATAGTTCTGATAATTAGCTGTTTATTTGTTTGGCACGGAGTTTGTTACTAGGATTTAAAACAAATATAGCAAAAACAAGGCAGTATGAACTTAATTATTAAAAACTTACTTCACGTATTACGTCGGTTCAAATTAGCGGCAATTCTCAATATTTTGGGACTTTCGGTTGCATTTGCAGCCTTTATGATCATTATAATTCAGTTGGATTATCATTTCGGTTTTGATAGATCCCATGAGAATTATGATAAAATTTTCCGGGTAGATTTTGTTTACGACAATAATAAACAAGCTGTTATTAGTCGACCGCTTGCCGAAAGTTTTTTCCAATCGTCGTCTCATATTGTAGCCGGCGCGATTAGCGACTCCTATAATCAAGTAATGGGGGTTGACGCTTTTTTCTATGTTGAAAATAACGGCGCAAGAGATTATTACAGGGAAAAAATAGCAGTTGTATCTCCCGAATTTACCGATGTTTTTACTTTCAACTTTGTGGAAGGATCAAAAGACGCCCTAAAAACACCCAATAATGTTATTATTCCATTGAGCCTTTCGCGTAAGCTATTCGGCAATAAATCGGCAGTTGGACAACAACTTACACACAGCTGGGGAAGTCAGACTGTTGGAGCGATATATCACGATTTTCCCTCCAATTCAAGCATCGAAAATCGCATTTATGTTGCCATAAACCCTGATGTAGATAGAAATCATTGGGGCAATAACATCTACAATGCCTTTATTCGTGTCGATAATGCTGCTAATGCATCTCTAATAATGGATAATTTCCTACGGGATTTTGACTTTCAGGCGGTCTTCGGACAGGATTTTTCTCTTGAGGAAGCGGGTATGAATATGTATCTGACAGCTTTACCGGATATTCATTTTTTGCAGGATGTGCATTTTTGTTTTGTCCCAAAAATAAGTCGGCAGACATTGATGATTTTATTTGCTATTGCTATTGCGTTGATTATTATTGCGGGCATCAACTTTACAAACTTTACTACCGCTCTTTCGCCGATGCGCGTAAAAAACATTAATACACAGCGCGTTATGGGTGCACAACGGCGTACAATACGCTGGGTAATTATTTTCGAGGCGATTGCATTTAGTTTTGTGTCGTATCTAGTGGCGTTGTTGCTTGTTAAATTCTTTGCAGATAGCATGTTGGCAAATTTGGTCGATGCCGATTTATCGCTTTCGGCTAATCCATTAGTGGTTATCGGAACAGCTTTGATTACGCTTTTAACAGGTTTATTTGCAGGTTTGTATCCCGCTTTTTATATGACTTCGTTTGCCCCCGCATTGGTGTTGAAAGGAAGTTTCGGGTTATCGCCCAAAGGAAAACAGCTGCGCAACGCATTGATTGCTGTTCAGTATGTAACTTCGTTTGCATTGATTATCGGCGCATCGTTTATGTATTTGCAAAACCGATTTATGCAAAATTCAGATTTGGGATTTGATAATGATACGCTGATTACTGTTGATATTGGGCAAATACAGGAAAACCGCGATGCATTTACCAATCAAATCAAAGCATATTCGGGGATTGATGAAGTTACTTATGGCTTCTTCCTTTTGTCAAGTTCCGACAGGTATATGGAGTGGTCGGAGCAATACAAAGGTATGCATATAGTAGTCCAGACATTCCCTGTACATCACACATTTCTTGAAGTGATGGGCATCGAGATTACCGAAGGGCGCAATTTCAGACAAGAAGATGCGGATACGGAACATGGTGCGTGGATATTTAACGAGTCGGCGCGTAATCAGTTCAATCTAGAGCTTAACACATCGCTTGAAAGTTGGGTAGGAGGCGAAATTATCGGTTTTATGCCCAATGTCAAATTTGCATCATTTCGCACTGCCGTTGAGCCGATGGGATTTTATGTGAGGGGAACCGGAAGAAATACATTCATACAGCCGAATATTGCGTATATTAAACTAGCGGCAGGTACTAATTTGCGCGCGGCTATGTCGCATATTAACGCAACGCTTGCTGAATTTGACCCGAACTTTCCGTTTGAAATTCGCTTTTTCGATGACGTATTACAACAATTGTATGAAAAAGAATTGGCACTTAGCTCGTTGATACTGCTGTTCAGTTTGATAGCAATATTTATTTCTATTGTCGGCGTTTTCGGCTTGGTGGTTTTCGATAGCGAATATAAAAGGAAAGAAATCGGTATTCGGAAAGTATTGGGCGCATCAGCAACAGAAATTGTAATAATGTTCAACAAAGTGTATTTCAAAATATTGGCGATTTGTTTTGTTGTAGCCATTCCGTTGGCGTGGTTTGCAATTAGTCGCTGGTTGGAGAATTTTGTGCATCGAACACCAATGTATTGGTGGGTGTATTTGTTTGCGCTTATTGCCGTAGCCGTCGTTACAGTATTGACGGTAACGATTCAGAATTGGCGTGTAGCGAATGATGATCCGGTGAAGTCTATAAAAACAGAGTAAAATAATTTGCTAATGTGCTAATAAATAATGTGCTAATATAAACGAATAATCAGCGAACTTGCTCATTAGCACATTATTTATTAGCACATTAGCAAATTATTCTTGAATATACAACCCATCCCTCGGCAACAATCTTCCCAAATTTGCCAAATTCCAAATCGTTACCGCTTGTGTAACAGTGGTATAATTCATATATTCGGGAATACTCATATTATACAAATCACGATTGGTGTGCCAAATTTCACGATAACTGAAATTGTATCCTAATGGGTCGGTGTTGCGAAATGAAATCACGGGAACACCGTTCATTGCGAAATAAGCGTGATCGCTTCCGCCCGCTATGCGAGGTGGAGGTTGCGGTGGATAGGTACTTTTTTCTACTTTGAAAGGTATTTGTGGGTGGAAGCTTTCTAAGCCAGCCGTCATTCTCACAAAATCATCGTACATATTTTCGGGTACTACTAGACCCGATGCTGCCGTAGGTCCGCCATCGCGATTGAAATAATTGGAAATTCTCGATAATTTGTCTGTATTATTTTCCACCCAAAATTTTGAACCAAGCAATCCGAACTCTTCACCTGCCCAAAAACAAAACAAAATAGTTCGCGCAGGTCTATTACCGCCTGCCGCCATAATTATACGCGCCATTTCGAGATTTGGCGCAACGCCTGTACCGCAATCTACCGCACCGGTAGCCACATCGAAAGCATCAAGATGTCCGCCGGTCATTACATATTCATCGGGATATCTCGTTCCTCGAATTTTGCCGATAACGTTGTGATATTTTATCGGACCGGGACGAAAATGATTTCTAATATCAAATTCTAACATTACAAATTCTCGTCTTTCTATTCTTTCTCGAATCAATTTGTATTGATTTTCATTCAGCTTAATATCAGGAGTATGCGGAAGATTATCGAAAGTAAGATCCCAAACATTTGCACGGTCATACAATGCAACTAACGGGACAGGCGCCGATTGAATAATACCCAAAATACCGGCTTCTACCATTTCGCGATAAAAAAGTGCCGGCTCAGTTTTGCGTTCCGATGGATTACTTGTTGTATCGTTATGTTGAATAATCTTATTTCGCATTACATCACCACGTGCCGAATGGTCAATTGGAAAACCATTGTTTGTTCCCTCAATCAATACCCACGCACCTTTTAATGTACCTTTCATTCGCTCAAATTCTTGTCGTGTTTTTGGCTCAATAACCACGTGTCCGCGTTGACGACCTTTTGTACCCGATGTATAACTTGGCGTTACAAAATCGAGCGACATACTCACGTCACTATACATTTGTCCGAACCACGGTCCACGATTGAAACCGACAGGCATTTCGCCCACTTCTTGAATTTCTACTTCTAATCCCCAACTTTCCAACAATCCGGCTACCCAATAGGTGGCGGTAGTGTAGGCATCAGAGCCAATCAATCTTCCGCCGATGCGATTGCTCAATACATCTAAATGTTGCATTGTGCGATTGTCAGTTTTGCCTATTTCCATAATTTTACGAGATACATTGTCTTGTGCTGTTGTGGTAAAGACAATGAAAAGAAGTAGGAGAGTGAACGTTTTCTTCATCTTTTGTTTTATTTATTATTCGGTTGTTGTAGTTTGACTCCATTCACCAATCAAGCGAAGCCAAATCTTTAAATTTTTGAATTTCTTAAAACGGATACCCTATCGCAAAATGAAACGCAAAATCCCTTCTAAAATTCGGACTAAAAACCGTCCAACGCTCACCTTGCGATAAAGCGGGATTGTGTGCTTTCATTCCCGTATCGAAACGAACGAGCAAGAAACCCAAATCCAATCGAAGACCCACGCCATAAGAAGCGGCGATTTCTTTGTAAAACTCATTCCAACGGAAAAGTCCGCCCGGTTGGTTATCATAATCACGTATCGTCCAAATATTTCCGGTATCGATATAGGTTGCCAATTCAAACAAACTTGTCATTTTATGACGATATTCTACGCCGAAATCGAATTTTATATCACCCACTTGATTGACAAAATCGTTTCTGACCTTCTCAGGTCTTTGATAACTTCCGGGTCCGAGTGTGCGTGTATTCCAACCTCTTACACTGTTTGCGCCGCCACCGAAATATCGCCGTTCGAACGGTAAAACGGTTGAGTTTCCATACGGTACGGCTACACCCAATCCAATTCGAGTGGCTAAACTGTTTCGGTCATCAACATTGAAAAGTGTGGCAAATTCAAAATCGGTTTTCACATATTCGGCGTAACGTACACCGAAAATTGTTTTAAAACCATCAGTATCTGTTTGACTGCCACCGGATGCGGAAATAATTCGCGGCAACCAACCTGCCACTTCAACGCCGCCGCGAATACGAATGGGTACTGTGGGGGTAGCAATGCTGGGAAGACGGCTGATGTTGGTGTAATCAATATTGTATGCTGTACGCATAATTAATTGCGGACTATAACTGTATCGAAGTATCGGATTATCGACAAAAAGAGTATCTAATAATTCGGATATATAGGGCATTCGGATATAGGTAATCCCGATTGGTTCAACTCTGTTTCGCACGCGAAAATCACGTGCTTCCCATTGAAATCGAGTGGAAAGACTGAAAAACTGACGAAGATATTCGGGTCGTCTTTGGAAATTTGCACCAATGGAAAATTCGGTTGATGCCGTTGGACGGTCTTGCAATCGCTTCATCAACCAAGGAAGCATTAATTGAGGAATCTCCAAAGAGGCATTGGCTCCATATTCAAAAAAACTTTGGTCAATAAATGCCAAACTATCAGACGAAGTAATGAATTCATAAGCGGCATTCAGTCGCACACGAAAAGTTTCGCCACCTTTCAAAAAGTTACGATGTTCATATATGGCACTTGTTGATACGCCAAGGTCGCCTGCCGAATTGGTTCCGTCGATACCGAATTGCGTAAAATAGGGATGTCCTTGCTGTATAATGATTCTGTAGTCGAGAAAATTAGAGTCATTTCGCACGACGGGTATAGGAGGTAAAATTTGAATTTGACTGACCGGACCCAGTGTATTGAGCGATGAGAATGTTCTTTCCACCACACGGTCGGAATAAAGCCTGCCGGGGCGTAGAAATGTGTTGTAATAAATAGCTCGCGGACGCAAAAATCGATTTCTTTCGCTCACAATTTGCATATCTCTGAAAGTTACCGTATCTAACAAAAAATGCTGCGTCGAATCTTGCAAAATAGCATCGGACACGCCGCTTATCACGGTTACGTTACCGATAGTGTACTGTGTGAGCGAATTATCGTCAATGGGGATTATTCCAATGGTCAAATTTACCTGATGGTCACCTGCGGTGGTATCTGCCCAAAAAACAAAGTCATTTTTTTGAAAATTGAAATATCCTCTATTCCTTAGCAAGTTAGCTAATCTTATTCGTCCGTCTTCCAATACTTGTCTGTCAAAAATATCGCCATATCTGATGATTTCTGTTCTTCGATTTTCTCTTTGCAAGATATTGAAAATGGTGGTATCAGCATAGTTGATAGAATCTCTGAAACTGAGTATTCGGTGTGGTTGATTTGCCGTGATATTGTATGTTACGTTTGCTTTTTTATTGCTGAATACTACGGTAGTATCTACTTCAGCGCTCAAATATCCTCTGTTGATGAGGTGCAGGCGGATTTGTTCGGCAGAAATTTCGGTTAGTTGTTCGCTGAAAAGCACGGGCGGTTCTCCCCAACCGATTAATCGACGATTGAGCCACGTGGAATCGTTGTTAGGAATATTGTACGCTTGTAATCTTACTCTGCCGAAAAAGATAAAATTCGAGTTTGGCTGTTGGCGAAGAAAGGGGCGCAATTGTGATGATGACACTGTTCGTGCATCAGAATTGATGGTTGCTTTATTCAATAAATAAGCACCGTCGGGCACTTTTTTTGTTAAACTGCACGCCGTACATATTAATATTATGAATATGTAGAGAATGTATTTATTCCTCATTCCTTCTTCCAAATCTAAATTTAAACAAATTATTAAGTGTTCTCGCCTCTCTTGTTACCACAGCACCAATGCCTTGCGTGTTTGGATTGCGACGATAAAGTTGGTCGTTTGCACGATTATAAGCACGAAGTCGAAGCCACGAATTGAGTTTGTATTCTACATCTACATCAACCATAAATGATTGATGTGCAGTATTATTTGTCGCTGCATTTTGGTCGGCGTAACTTGCATTGGTGGAAACACGCAGTCTATCGTTCAAAAATCTACCGGAAACATCAACACCCATTCGCATATTGTCGAAGCCACCCGCTTGTTGTGAATCAAGTGTTGTACCAATACGCCAATTATCACTTAATACGCTGGCAAACATTGTACCAAGCATTCTCGATAACATATCTGCACCAAATTGAGTAGCCATATTATTGTTACTCGCAAAGAACGTTCCGTCTGCAGGCGCAAAACTTCCGGCAACGGTCAGATAGGCAAATTGCAACATCTTAGTATCATTCGAACTGAGTAAGCTATTTACTTGTTGCTGGACATTGGCTGGTGCATCGGGCAATTCAATATCAGGTGTCAAATTCATATTTTCCATATTGCCACTGATGTCGAGAAGTGCATTGACACGTACACGTGAATTGGGCATATTTTGAAATTGTGAACTTAGCGTTATCAAATCCGCTCTTGTTTGGTGGTAAGCCGTGATATTAAATCGGGTATTCATTGGATCGCCAATCATCGTGAGCGAACTACCTTCGCGAATAATAAAATCGAGATTTCGAATACCTTGAAAACTGTAGTGGAAATTTCCGCTCTGAATATTATAGTCACCCTGCACTGTAACGAGTGTAGTGGCGCGAGAATCGAATCGTAAATTCAAATCGCCGTTGCCACGAACATTGCGAAGCGCAGTTCCTTCAACAGGGTCTAACAACACGCCAACTTCCAACAATTGATTGATATTCAAACCTACACGCATTTGAATGGGCGTTTGCGCTGTTGCGGCACGTACCCCTGTATTGGTTTGCCGCCACAAAAATGCGAGCGAATCTTGCGGTTGTGGTGTGTTGATAAAAATAATTCCGCTGTAATCTTCGGCCGTGGTGGTTTGGGGAATATTGACGGTAATGGTTGAACGACTTGACGTGCGCAGGTTTCCATCGCCGAAAATACCTGCCGATGAGCCGGTAACATTCAGATTTCCTGATAGTCGCAAGTTTCCGTAAGCGATTAAATCTGTTCGTCTTTCGTTGTTGAGCAACATAAAATCATTCAGATTGACATTTGCATTATAGGTCATACCACCAAAATTGGTGTGCGAAAGAATTACATTCAACGTTGCCGTATTGTTGTTTTGGTCGCGAATGACAAGATTGTTCAAACCTACATTGTCTCGATGAATTTGTATTGTATCTGAAACAAAATAAGTTACATTTGTATAAGCAACCTTCAATACACCTTCATTAACGCCGATCCAACCTTCGGCAATGGGTTCGGCGAAAGTACCCGTTAAATCGATATTCGAATTGAGGCTACCCGATAATTCGCTGAAAATGTCCGTTGTAAAGGGAAGAACTCTGAACAATTCGAAATCTGTTATCTTTAAATTTACGCCCATTCGATACGGACTTTTATCGCCGGTTGGCACAAAGCCCTTTATTTCCAAATTGCGTTTTCCGTTATTGACGAGAAAAGCGTCCAAATCTAATCCTAAATTGGCGCTATTCCAATTGGCATCAAAGGTTAATGTACCGATTGTATCGTTATATGATGTGATGTTGTCGATACGCAAATTATCCGTTCGAATTATTGGATTGTCAAGCGCTTGGCTAACATAAACAGCACCATTGACAGCTCCTGTGAAATTGAATATGTTGAACGCCGCTAAAATATTTTGTAGTTCCGTATTTTGGAAAAATATACGAACGCTATCACTCGCTTTATCCGATGCAACGCCTTCAATACCAAGCAAAAGAATATTGTCGCCACGAAGCCCGAAATTATCGATTTCGATTCGATTTTTACGATGAACAATGGTTGCTTCGTTGAAATCAACGTTTTTTCCATTAAATAGAATGGAAGTGGGATGAATATGAATGCTTGAAATAAGCTCGTCTTGGAATGTACGCAAAAATCCCACTCCTATCAGTAATTCGCCGTTAGAAGTAGCAGTATTGTTGTTCAAGTCAAACGAAATCCGGTTGTTGATAGAATCATTAGAAGCATTGGTGTTCAATCGAGCGTTGATATGACCTCTTTCTAAGAGAAGATAGCTATTGGCACTCAGATTAATACTTGTTTGGGGTTCACTGTTCAAGGTAAGCCTTGTTTCACGAATATCGTTTGATCCAAACATCAATCGTGGAATATACGAATTAATTGTAATTGTTTCGTTATCAATCAAATTCACGTTTCCTGACAATGTAGCAAATTCAACATTATAAAATGGTAATCCGAGTGCGTGTGAAATATCCTCGGTGTTTTTTAACAAAATATTAAATTGAAAATTGTTCTTTGCATCTGATTGTCTGTGCGTTGATGATTCTTGAATCAATGACGGTAAATGCGGACGAAGTACATACATTAACTCGTTTCCGATGGTGGTAAAGTAATAATCTCCTTCGATTGTTCCTTCAATAAACGATGTCATTATTTGCATTTTTTTACCGCTTCCGGTGTTGGCAAATGCTTGCACATAAATAGGACCGGGATTGTAAATAAAATTGTTATCTCTCAGCGATGTATTGTCCAAAATAATCGTTCCGACCATATCATCGAAGTTTTCGCCTGCCATATCTACATTGATATGTGTCGCGAGTGATGGCTCTTGCCAGTTTTCGATTGTAATAAACGGACGAAGATCGAGTTTATCTATTATGCCATTTACTACAAATTTCATTTTATTGCCAAAAGCGATTTCTGCGTTGATATCGAGTTTATTAAGTTCGCTTTCGGTGTTGAAATTCGCTTTGATGCTTGTTTCGGTTTCAGCAGCGGTGAGATTTCCGGTAAAATGCAAATTTTCATACAAAAATTCATGATAATGTATCGAATTGATACTTCCGTTTGCCGAAATCTCAATGGGCTGGTCTTTCTGTATCAATGCTTTCATATTGGCGTGCATATTGGCATTGTCAATGCCTGCTTGTTCGCCGATAATGTTGGCAATTCGGATATTACGTGCATTTACAGGACCTTCGAAAGTCAGTCGTTCAAAGTTATTTTCGATTCGTCCGATTCCCGAAAGCGTTGCATTTCCTTGTTCCATTTGTATTGCGCCATCGTATTGAAAATTATTTAATCTTCCTTGCGCGCTCAGTTGCAAATGCAAATCGCCCAATGCCAGTAACGGGTCCGGCAATTCAAAATCTTCTACGCCGATACGAATAAATGTCTGTAAATCTTCTTGTGAAATGGAAAAACTGCTGATATCTATACTTAAATTGCTGCTATCGAATGCCAAGACATCGTCAATTGATGCAGATAAGTGAATATTTGTATCATCGCCATAGACAAAATTTAGTGTTGTGAGCTGTATTTCTGGAAGTTGTCCGTGTACATCGAGATTAAGAGAAATAGGATGCTCGAAATGGTCGAATTGGGGTACGAAAATATGAATATCTTGTGGATCAGCTTCACCTTCTGCGGATAGTGAGAAATCTTTGGAATCAGTATCAAATCGAGCGTTTGACAACGAAAAGAATGAATTATTTACGTTAATATTGAATGCATTACTTGACAATACACTTCCCGCTCCAACTATTCTCCCATTAAAATCATTCAGTTTGATTCCTGATTTTTTTTCCAATAAACTCAATAAAATGATATCGAAATTCATATCCTGCGGGTTTCGGAAATCGGCTTTCGCTCGGAAATTAAAATTGTGCACATCGAAATGATTTACATTGAATTGACCGGGCGTTTCCGGTTCGGAAAGAATATTATATCGCAATATTCCGTTTCTCAAAACCAGATCGTTGACAACGATATGCCACGGCGAAGGCGTTTTTACCACCGTTGTGTCCTTTTCTTTTACAAAAACGTCGATAATGAATTGAAAATTAAACGGCGCATCAAGTGAATCACGATAGACATTTGCCGTAAGGTTTTCTAATCGAACACGATGTGCAGAAACATTGTTACTCAATAAATCTCTGGCACTAAATTGTACAGAAAGTTTATCAATGTAAAGCAATGTATCTTGCCGTTGGTCGCCCACGTAAAGCCCTTGCAATTCTACGCTATTAAATAATTTGATGCGTATTCCTCTCAATCCGAGTTCAGTGCCGAGTATTGGTTGAAGTTTCCCCAATGCAAAATCTGCAGCACGCTTCTGAACGAACGGAATGCTGAAAAGCAGGAATAGTATAATATTCAACAGTATTATACTTCCAACAATGGTGAAAAATATGCGCAAAATTTTTGCGACAATCTTTTTGAACATAATTATGAGTATGCAAAAATAGTGAATTTATTGATAAATGGCAATAGTGGAGTGGGGAATTGTGGAATTTTTCTCGCAAAAGCTTTCCGAGTTGAACATTACATTGCAATAGACAATGAGAATAAAAAACGAGGCTGTCCTAAAAGTCTTTTAGAACAGCCTCGTCTTTATGAAATTACGGAACATAAAACTAATTCTGTAAACGGAATGTTACGGGAAGTGTAAAGCGTACACGTACAGGCATATTACGCTGTTTTCCGGGTGTCCAATTCGGCATTGCTTGAATTACGCGAACGGCTTCTCGGTCAAGCGATGGATCAACACCACGCACAACTTGTACATCGGTAATGCTTCCGTCTCTTTCTACGACAAAGCTGGTAATAACACGTCCTTGAGCACCAATGCCTTGTGCAGCAGCTGGATAACGCACATTGCTGCCCAGCCATCGCATCATTGCCTCATTTCCGCCCGGAAATTCGGGAGATATTTCCACGACAACGAAAATTTCTTCAACATTTTCTATTGTTGGTGGTCTTTGCAAATCCGGCGGCAGTGTTGGCGGCTGAACATCTACAATTGGCGCAGGCTCTGTTCCGAGATCAATCGGAATATCAACCGGCTCATCAACAGTTACCAAAACATCGGGCGCGTCCGGCACAGGCGGTGGCGGAGGAGGCGGTGGTGTGGGTGGTCGCTGTGTAATCGGAATCTCTTCATCACCGGGAAAAACGGTAACGTACATTCCCTCATCAAGTTTTCTCGACTCCGTTGACCATTCCATTGCCATCAGAGTGAGTGCTACGGCAAGCACAAGTCCCATTAGGAAGTATGTGCTTTTTTCAGGCTCTAAATTAGCCTTCTTCGATTTTTTCACTTCTTCTTTGTTCATTGTCTTGAATTTTTAAATAGTTATACAAAACTTCTGTCGCTACAAATGTAGAGGTTATATATTATATTCGAGCGTATTTTATGAGGAAAGTTTAATCGAAAAGTGTTATTTAACTACATTTATTTTGATTTTAACATAGATATATAGTTAAAAATAATATTAATGACTACAATATGAAACATTAATGATGTTTTATTTTGTAATATATCATTTTTTGATTGTAAGTGTATTTTCGAAAATCAGTGTATTTATCACAATATCAATGAATTATGATGAATTTGAATAATGTTGCCTTGTTTCAATTTAACATTTCAGGATTAAGAAAGAAGGGCATAAAATACTGTATGTGTGAATAATACGGTATATTTCTCTTGGATTAACATAATTCGTTCGAAGTTTGATTCTTCCGGTTTTCAGTAGTTTTCGCTCTTGAGAATATAGATACAAAAAAAATAGCGTCGAAAACGACGCTATTTTCTCATTCTATATAAAATAGATTCTTATTCTGTAATATTCAATTGTCTTTCAATTGCATCAAGTTGTGCCGATTTATCAACGCCCAACATACTCAAATTGTGATATACATTGCGAAGCAACATCCAAGCATCATTGAGTTCACTATCGGTTGCATTACGATTTTTTTGTGTTCTTTCCAATGTTTCTAACAATGGGAGCGCAGTTTGGTATAGTTCTAACACTTTCGCATCGCTGGCTACTTGTTCTGCCCTTGGCAACATCATAGTTGATTCTCTCAAATCTTGCGCTTGCACGATATATTGACGTGCCAATGCTTCCAAAGCTCTTTCGCAGTTAGCATCTAGTGTCAGTGCTCTTCTGTACTCTCTTATAGCACTTTCCATATCACCGCTTTCTGCCAATAAAGCACCTTTCACACTAATCAAATCGCAAGCGCCTGATGGGGCGGCAGCAATTGCTTGATCAATATAATTCATCGCTTTTTCTGTTTGACCACTCATAATGAACTCATTAATCAAGTTTTTAACAAAAAATTCATTGGTTGGAAACTTCGTAACGCCTGTTTGTAATACTTCCAAATATCTCGCGCTATCGCCAATTTGAAGATATGTGCTTGCCAACAATTCGTAAACATCGCTCTCTGTAAAAACACTGTTTTCAATAAACGGCTCATTAGCAATACGATTCAACATTGCAACTGCTCTTCTGTGGTCTTCGGCTTGAAGAGTTGTAATAATGGCATAATACTTAATGGTTTGATAGGTGCTATCAAGTACAAAGCCTTCTCTTGCTCCTTCAAACATTGGCAGTGTAGGAATATTCCAATAGATTTCGAAGAAATCAGCTGCTTTGGAATAATTTCCTTGGTCGTTGTAGAATATACCCCCATTGATGTAAAACGGATGATTTGCACGCAGAATACCGGAAATATCCCTTCTTACCGGGTTTCTCACTCTGCCTCTCGCGTCGGGAAGTTCTCCCAAAGAGTCGGCTTTTATGTAAGGTGCATACGATTCAAATAATCCATCGAACATCACTTTTTGATTTGCCTGCTGGCCAAGCATCTCTTTTGTTCTTTCGTTATCGAATGCTTTGTTTCCGATATCACCTTTTAGTTTCCAAGCAGCAGGGCTATCTGCTGTTTCCGGATGAGCAATCACTTGCTGAATCAATGTGCGAGCTTCATTCAAGTCATTGCTATTCAACGCTCTTTGTGCGTTTCTAAGCACTCCGCTTTGAGCAGAAATAGTTCCCGCTGAAAGAAGAGCAATCATTGTTAAAAATAATAATTTTCTCATTTTTCTTCTTATTTGATTAAATTAGATGTTTTGTTTATGTTTTAAAGAAACTTCTTTACTACTTCAGTTCTGTTTTTCTCTGATTTATACTTTCAAATTCACCAAAATTCTTCACGTCTACTTTTACGGAACTAACTGTTTAGCAAGATAATCCTGCAAAACAACCGCATTATTTTCCACCTCGTTTCTCGAAGAGTACAACAACGTTACAACAGCTAGTCTTCTGATTTTTTCAACAAAATCTTTAACCTCCAAAGAAGATTTTAACTCCTGTAAATATCGTTTACGAAACTCTTCCCAACGATCGCCTTCGGCTTCATGAGACCATTCACGTAACACGGTGGAAGGCGCTATATCTTTCGCCCACAAGTCATAATGCAGGTTTTCCTTTTTAATACCTCTAGGATAGAGTCTATCTACCAATACACGATAACCGTCAGATTCTTCTTTGGGAGCGTACACTCGTTTAATTTTGACTTGAGCCATAATTTTGTTTTTTACTACGTTGGATTTCCTTCCTGCATCTTTTGACTAAAACAAATACAAAAGTTTAATTTTGACTTTGTTCTTGATTTCCCGAATTACTGTTAGTTATTGTATCAGTTGTTTCATTTAATTCAATTTCCTCGTTCTCAACTTCTTCACTCGAACTCACTTTACATACCGATGCAATTTGGTCGTTTCTTTTTTCCAAATTGATGAGACGAACTCCTTGCGTTGCACGTCCCATAGTGCGAATATCGGAAATTTTTACGCGAATTGTGATGCCGGACTTGTTAATAATCATTAAATCATTGTCATCTGTTACAGATTTGATGGCAACGAGCTTTCCTGTCTTGTCAGTAATACTCATTGTTTTGACACCTTTACCGCCTCTGCTGGTAATTCTATATACCGGTTCACCGTCTTCGTCATTCAAGCGAGTTCTTTTTCCGTAACCTTGTTCCGACACTACGAGAATAGTATCCGTAGAGTCTGGTTCCATTAAAATCATACCGATTACGGCATCGTCGTCACTTGTCAATGTGATTCCACGTACTCCGGTGGCGGTGCGTCCCATTTCGCGCACATCGTTTTCATCGAAACGAACAGCACGTCCGTTTTTACTCGCTAAAATAATGTGTTGCTTGCCGTCAGTCAAACGAACGGAAATTACTTGGTCATCTTCACGAATGGTAATGCCGTTCACGCCGTTTTGACGCGGACGAGAATAGGCTTCGAGTGATGTTTTTTTCACAACGCCCTGTTTGGTACAGAATACCAGGTAATGCGAATTGATATACGCTTCGTCGCTAAGTGTAGCTACTCGTACAAAGGCAGTTACGGCATCGTCAGAATCAATATTCAATAGGTTTTGAATCGCACGTCCTTTTGAGTTTTTCGTTCCTTCCGGAATTTCATACACGCGCAACCAATAACATTTGCCTTTCTGCGTGAAGAACAGCATATAATTGTGCATCGTTGCCGGATAGATATATTCTACGAAATCTTCTTCGCGTGTTTGCGATCCTTTTGCGCCCACGCCGCCACGATTCTGGGTTTGAAATTCCGACAAAGCAGTACGTTTGATATACCCCAAATGCGAAATTGTGATAATCATTTCGTCATTAGCGTAAAAATCTTCGGGATTCATCTCTTCCGATGCATAAATGATTTCCGATTTACGTTTATCGCCGAATTTATCGCGAATTTCTATGATTTCATCTTTGATTATCTGCATTCTAAGTGATTCATCATTCAAGATATTGTTCAAATGAGTAATCAATTTTTGCACTTCGTCATATTCGGCGCGGAGTTTGTCTTGTTCGAGCCCGGTTAATTGTCGCAAACGCATTTCGACAATGGCACGCGCCTGAATGTCAGACAATTCAAAACGCTCAATCAGTCGCTGAATTGCTTCTTGTGGTGTAGATGAGCCACGAATAATGGCAATTACTTCATCAATATTATCGGAAGCAATGATTAATCCTTCCAAAATATGTGCACGTTCTTCGGCTTTACGCAATTCGTATTTGGTGCGTCTAACAACCACTTCATGGCGATGTTCCACAAACAGTTCAATCATCTGTTTGAGATTCAACAATCGTGGGCGACCTTTTACTAACGCAATATTATTAACGCTGAACGACGATTGCAGCGCCGTCATTTTATATAGTTTATTTAGAACAACGTTGGCATTTGCATCACGCTTCAAATCAACCACAATGCGCATCCCTTGTCTGTCGGATTCGTCGTTCACGTTCGAAATTCCTTCTAATCTTTTGTCCGATACCAAATCGGCGATGTGTTTGATAAGGTCAGCTTTATTGACCATATATGGAATTTCGGAAATGACGATTTTGTCCGCCGTTTTTCCGGCTTCTACTTCGGCTTTTCCACGCATCACGATACGTCCGCGACCTGTTTCGAAAGCATCTTCAACGCCCTTATACCCATAAATATATGAGCCTGTCGGGAAGTCTGGCGCTTTGATATGTTGCATCAAACCTTTGATGTCGATTTCTCTGTCATCAATGTAGGCAATGATACCATTGCAACATTCCGTAAGATTATGTGGTGCAATATTTGTTGCCATTCCCACGGCGATACCTGCCGATCCGTTCATCAGCAAGTTTGGAATACGTGTGGGAAGTACGGTTGGCTCGGAAAGCGTATCGTCGAAATTCAATTGGAAATCAACTGTTTCTTTATCAATATCGCGAAGCATTTCTTCTGCCAATTTGTTCAATCTTGCTTCGGTATAACGCATCGCTGCCGGACTGTCACCATCAACGCTACCCATATTTCCTTGACCATCAACTAACGTGTATCGCATACTCCAATGCTGCGCAAGACGCACCATAGCGTTATAAACCGAGCTATCACCATGGGGATGGAACTTACCAAGCACCTCACCCACGATTCTTGCCGATTTTTTATAGGGTTTATCGGAATAATTTCCCAATTCCGACATTCCGTACAAAATTCTGCGGTGCACGGGCTTAAATCCATCACGCACATCGGGTAACGCACGCGAAACTATCACAGACATCGAATAATCGATGTATGATGACTTCATTTCATCTTCGATATTTATCTTGATGATTCTGTCTTCTCTATCAGTCATATAAAATTTTGTTCAATTCACTTTTTGTACATCGCTTGTTATCAGCGGAGTACAATTCCGTTTTCTTGCTACGAAATAACGTGCTAAGGTACGGCTTTTTTTTGAATTTAACAAAAATATAATGGGGAAAATGTGGAGGAAAAAGTTGTTTTCATTCCGAAAGAAATATGAACGTAAATTTTTCGGTAGAAAAACTTATCGCGTACAATACCAAAAAAGGCGCAACTCATTGCACCTCTTTTTATTATAAAAAATCTTCTTATCAAAAATATGCTCTAAAACTGTAATCTCCGGTTTCATCAGGGCTATATCCGCGAACTCTCACAATATATCGTTTTCCGGACTGCACATTATAGATAATTTGGGCGTTATAGTCATCGCCGCTGTCATCGTCTTCCGCAAGCAATTCTTGGGTATCGGCATCGTAAAGTTCCATATAGGTGTCGATATCACTAAGGGTTTCCATTACGAGTATTCCGTTACGGCGAGGCTGAAGTAGAAACATTGTACTTCCATCGCTCACAAGCCTTTGATGAACTTGTTGAGCATTTTGTGCATTCGCGCCAATTTCATAATTGATGGCTTGCGAAAAATTGAGATGATTGGTATAAGCTCTGAAGCCGTAATGACCAACATTGCCTCTATCAAATCCGCGAACTTTGACAATATATTGTCTTCCAGCTTGTAAGCTATGGCTAATTTTGGCATTAAGATTATCGCCGCTGTCATCATCTTCTGCAAGTAACTGGCGGGTACTGGCATCGTATAATTCCATATATGTGTCGATTTCACTGACGGTTTCCATCACAACTCGCCCGTTTTCGGTGGGTTGAAGGAGGAAAAAATCCTCATCGCCGTATGAATCGTTGGTGGTATGAAGCGTACGATTCATTAACGAAACGTTATTGTCGGCGCCTATTGTATATGCTACCGGATTTTCCATACTGTCGGGTTCCCACTCGTCAGATACAAAAAATGGAGCTGAGTATGCATATCCGTCGGAAAGCATTGACATAATATTTTCGTTCCACTCCAAATCCACATAAGCCGAAGATACGATGGCTTGGTCGCTTTGCCTGATTAATCGGGTATATACCCTGATTATATCGGTAATTATAACCATTTCTCCGGATATTATCCAATCGGGTGTTCCTGCCAAAAGAAAAGTGTAAGATCTGTTGCGCATATTTGTCAGTTCTGAGAGGAGTTGATTCCCCCAATAGGTTGAAAATGGGGTTACCATCCCTTCGAAGCTAAAATTATACAAAGTTACGCTGGAAACTCTCTCTTCAACCAATTTTCTGTTTAGTTCTTCGGCGAGAGTTTTAACGGCATTGTCGATTTGCTGAATGTGATTACCTGCTGTTTGGGCATTCATTGAACTGACGGCGATAATAAGAGCCGTGATAAATAATTTGATTTTTTTCATTTTTGTTTTAAGTATTTGTTGTCAAGTTTTCATTCTTGTTTGATAATAGTTTTTTCGCCCCGCAAAGGTAAATATTTATCTTAGAATTGATTGTTTTAGGTGGAAAAAGTTTAGTGAAAAACTTTCAAACATTTTGTGAATACAAAAAAGAGGCGTAAATTCCTCACACCTCTTTCCAAAAAAACTATTTACCACAACAACTCTTATACTTCTTACCACTTCCACACGGACAAGGGTCATTTCTGCCGTGTTTTTTCTCCACACGAATAGGCGCTAACTTTTGTTGTTGACGTTGTTGCGGGTTTCCGCCGCCAACATTGTTGCCCATTTCGTCTTTCTGTGTACGATATCTGCTGTAATCGGTTTTTTGTTCGGGGGCTGCTTGGCGAACATTTGCCGGGTCTTGCACCGGAATTTGTCCGCGCATCAGAATCGAAACCGATTTCGAGTTGATATTGTTGACCATCTGCTTGAAGATGTTGAACGATTCGAGTTTGTAAATCAACAATGGATCTTTTTGCTCGTAGCTTGCATTTTGAACGGATTGGCGTAATTCGTCCATTTCGCGTAAATGTTCTTTCCAATCTTCGTCAATGGTGTGAAGAAGAATTGACTTTTCAAATGCTTTCACAAGTTCCTTTGAATTAGACTCGTACGCCTCTTTCAAATTGCAAGAAATATTGTATACTCTTTTTCCGTCGGTAATCGGGATAAGAATATTTTCATACAGTGCTCCTTGATTTTCATATACTTGCTTGATGACAGGATTGGCAACTTCGGCAAGTCTTTCCGTTTTACGCTTAAACGTTTCAAACGCTCTGTCGGCAACGGCTTTCACTTGCGTGTCTTCTTTCAAATTTTTCATTTCTTCTTCTTTGAAAGGAATTTCGAGCGCCATTACACGGAAAAGGTCGAATTTCATATTTTCGTAATCGCCTTCGTTTACTTCCACCACGTTTTTCGAAGTGTCGGAAATCATATTTGCCACGTCGTTTTCGATACGTTCGCCCATCAAAGCGTGGCGACGACGTTTGTAAATCACTTCACGTTGCGAATTCATCACATCGTCGTATTCCAACAAGCGTTTACGAATACCGAAGTTGTTTTCTTCCACTTTTTTCTGTGCGCGCTCTACCGATTTACTCAACATACTATGTTCCAAAACATCGCCTTCTTTGAATCCCATTCTATCCATTAATCCGGCAATGCGATCGGTGGCGAACAAGCGCATCAAATCGTCTTCCAATGAAACAAAAAATACAGACGATCCCGGATCTCCTTGACGACCGGCACGACCACGCAACTGTCTATCTACACGGCGCGATTCGTGTCTTTCCGTACCGATAATTGCCAATCCACCCGCTTCTTTTACCGCAGGTGTCAGCTTAATGTCGGTACCACGACCTGCCATATTCGTAGCAATGGTTACCATTCCGGCTTGTCCGGCGTTGGCTACAATTTCCGCTTCGCGTTGGTGTAGCTTGGCATTCAATACATTGTGTTTAATTTTGCGCTGTGTGAGTACGCGCGACAAAAGTTCCGAGATTTCGACCGAGGTTGTACCCACCAACACAGGACGACCTTTCTCTACTAACGATAAAACTTCATCAATAACCGCTGAATATTTTTCCTTTTTAGTTTTATAAATGCGGTCGTTTTGGTCATCACGAACAATCGGTCTGTTGGTCGGAATTACCACTACATCTAATTTATAGATATCCCATAACTCGCCTGCTTCAGTTTCCGCTGTACCGGTCATACCGGCAAGTTTGTTGTACATTCTGAAATAATTTTGCAATGTAATCGTTGCGAATGTTTGTGTAGCAGCTTCTACTTTCACACGCTCTTTTGCTTCAATGGCTTGGTGCAATCCGTCGGAATAACGACGACCTTCCATAATACGCCCTGTTTGCTCGTCAACAATTTTTACTTTGTTGTCCATTACCACATATTCATCGTCTTTTTCAAACATTGTGTAGGCTTTCAACAATTGATTGATAGTGTGTACACGTTCTGATTTTATGGCGTAGTTTTGTAATAGTTCATCTTTTTTAGCCGCTTTTTCTTCATCTGAAAGCGTAGAGTTTTCTAATTCTGCCATTTGCGAAGCAATATCAGGCAAGATGAAAAACTGTGGGTCGTCGGAGTTACCTGTCAGCAAATCAATACCTTTGTCAGTCAAATCGACACTGTTTTGTTTTTCTTCAATAACAAAATAGAGCGGATCGGTAGCTTCGGGCATACGCTTGTTTTGGTTCTCCATATATATTGCTTCGGTTTTGAGCATTGCGGCTTTCACCCCTTGTTCACTGAGGAATTTGATAAGCGGTTTGTTTTTCGGCAATGCTTTGTATGTGCGGAAAAGTGCCAATGCACCTTCTTCCTGCACTTTTGGATCATCGGAAGCCATTTTTTGTTTCGCTTCGGCGAGCAATTTTGTTGCCAAATCTCTCTGTGCCTTTACGATAACCTCTACACGTGGTCGGAAAACATCGAAAAGTTGGTCATCGCCTTTTGCGACCGGACCGGAAATAATCAGCGGTGTACGCGCATCGTCAATCAAAACGGAGTCCACCTCATCGACAATGGCAAAATTATGCTTGCGTTGCACGAGGTCTTTTGGCGAAACTGCCATATTATCACGCAGATAGTCGAAACCAAATTCGTTGTTGGTTCCGAAAGTAACGTCGGCTTCGTATGCTTTGCGGCGCGCATCGGAATTTGGCTCGTGCTTGTCAATACAATCCACTGAAAGTCCGTGAAACATATACATCGGTCCCATCCATTCCGAGTCGCGTTTCGAAAGATAATCGTTTACCGTAACCACGTGTACACCATTGTGTGTGAGGGCGTTCAAGAAAACAGGTAGGGTGGCAACGAGCGTTTTCCCTTCCCCTGTTGCCATTTCGGCGATTTTCCCTTGATGAAGCACCACACCGCCAAACAATTGCACATCGTAGTGAATCATTTCCCATTTGATTTCGTTACCGCCTGCCAGCCAATGATTTTGATAAATGGCTTTGTCGCCTTCAATGCGAACAAAATCGTGTTTAGCCGCCAAACTACGGTCGAAATCTGTTGCTATTACTTCAACTTCGTCATTTTGCGTAAAACGACGCGCCGTATCTTTTACAATCGAAAAGGCTTCGGGTAAAACTTCCATTAAAACCTTTTCAAATTTTTCGGTTACCTCTTTTTCGAGTTTATCGATTTGGTCCCAAACGGGTTGACGTTTTTCCATTTCGATTTCGGTAATACCCGCCCTTATTTTTTCGATGTTTGCCCTATCTTCAGCAACAAACGCTTGAATACGCGCTTCGAGTTCTTTAGTTTTGACACGTAGCTCATCGTTCGACAGCTTTTCAATAGCTGGGTAAGCCTCTTTTATTTTTTTTACTACCGGATTTACTTCGTTAAGGTCGCGTTGCGCCTTGTTACCGAATAGTTTTGATATAAATTCGTTGAATCCCATAATTTTTTTTTGTGAATTAGTTTCTTTGAAATAGATAAACAATTCACGTTCTTATATTTGATTATAAATTTCTAAATTAATACTTTAATATTTCGACTATGTTGAGTTTAATTAATCATTAAAATAACTCTTCCAACACCCTTCCTCTTGCCGCATTCGGCGCACGAATACGTAAACGATGCGACACGCTTGGCGCAATTTCAATAACCTCAATCGTGCGATGTACTCTCTGTGGCTTGATATTATTTCCAAAGAAAATAACCGGCGATAAAATCGCATTGCTTCGCACACGTTGTTGATTCGTAGGGTTTTGAGAGTCAACTACACGCCACCCGGGTTGCAATTTTAAGAACAAATCACCGGAAATGCCTTTGAAAAAACCGTTTCGATAATACTGAACAGTACTATTATACGCACCGTGCAGCATTTGATGCGACGTAATCACATCTTGCACGCCCGATACTTGAATCAAAAATTCGGCGGCACGCTGTTGAAACTCTGTAATGTTTATATTCTTGTCTTCCAACAATTTTCTATCAAAAAAGAATTGTTGGTTGTAATATTGTTTAATCCATTGTTCTCTGCCGTAAGTATGCATTAGATACATATTTAACAGTGCTTGAACGCGTTCCGGATTGAAATCACCACCCGGCGTTACCATTCCGTCGGGAATAATTTCCTGTTCGTTGAAATAACCGGTGGAAACAACGAAAATAAGCGCGTTTTGTAATCCTACTGCTGCGTCGATAGCATCAAGAAGTCGCTCCAATTCTTTATCCAAACGATAATAAGTGTCTTGAATTTCAACCGAATAATTTTTATCCAATGCATTTTCATAACTTCCTGCGTAGAAAGTAAGTGCCAAGAAATCGGGATTTTGACGTTTTCCTAACGAGTTAGCTTCCATCACTTGCAGGGCAATATTGGTAACTTCTGTATTCACAAAAGGCGATTGTTTAAACAAACGCATCGGATTTCGTCTATCCGATGAAAAATGATGCTGAAAGTTTTGAATATTTCGCGTGTATGGAAACGCATTGTATCGACTTATATCGTTTGCCGGACGCCACGTAATACTCCGAAGTATGTAGGTAAGAGACGCTTGAGTGTTTCTGTTGTGTTGGTCAATAATTGGTATTCGTTCGCGATAAAAAGTAGAAGTTGCCCATTTTGAGTTTTCATCATCGAGCCAAAAAACGCCATTCCCTCCGTGTCCGCCAGAAGCCATTGCTTGCGATGCATAAGGTGCAAAAGCAAACACATCGGATTGTCCGCCTGAAGCGGTTTTCAATTCGTTGGCAATGGTAGAAACTCTGATTGCAAGCGGCGAAACTCTATCGGTTGTGAAATTCCCCATAAAGTTATTATCGGCAAAAGCAGAAACTTCTCGATTTTCGGTTATCGAAAATTGATTTTCGCCCGTAATACCGTGGTATGACGGATAGGCTCCGGTAAAAATCGTGGCAATAGTTGATGCTCTATCGAGATTTGGAAAATCGTATTCTACATTTGAATAGACAAGTCCGCCGTTGAGTAAACGATTAAAACCGCCGTTTCCAAAATTGTGTCGAAACATTTCAAGATAGTCACCGCGCAATTGGTCGATAGTGATACCTACCACCAGTTTTGGTACCTCCGGCGAAGGATTGTTTGCACTAAGCGTTGTTATCGAAAAAATAGCAACTAAGGAAGATAATATTTTGTTCATTCGAATTTTAAACTGAATCTTTTCATATAATGTACTCACAAAAACCGTGCTAAACTTTTCCATCATTTTTGTTGTTTCCTCCGCAAAAAGAAGTTTGTCCCCGAACGCAACCACAAACACATTGAAAATGGGATAGTTGCCAATGGTAATTGCTGCGGAATAAACCACCACAACAACAAGAAAAGCGTTAAGACTGCAAAGTTAATAAAATGATAACAATAAATGATGCTTCGTAAAGGTTTTACCCAAAATAAAAAAGCGAAAATCAACATCAGCGGATTTATCCACACGATATTCCAATTCGGATTTGTGGCGGGATGCACCGAGAAAAACATTAAGAAAAACACAATAAGTCCACAAATTCCGGCAACGAAAAAGAGAATAGTATCGAATATTTTCAGTAATCGTTCATTTGCTTTTCTTCTCTGCATCAATGATATAGCGATTGAGAGAAATAAAATCGCGAATGCAATAACTATTGGCGAAAATAAACTCCGTTCGCTTCTGTTATCTTCCTTATTTTCAACATATAGGATAATATTTGTTTCTTTCAAAATTGGAGAGATAATGCCGTTTCTTGTTACTGTTGTTTCTTCTAAAGCATTTTGAAAATAGACCGGAAGAAACATTTTTTCGCGCAAAGTAATGGGTTTATCTGCATCACTCCCGATAACTAAGTCAATACCAAATCGAAACCAGGGGTAGGGGCTTGTGCATTCGTGCAATAAATCGCGAAAAGTCTGCACTTTTTTATCCGCAGGATATTGAATTGTACCTTGTATGTATTTTTCAATCAAATCACGCGGACGAGTAACGCAGTTATCGAAGAAAAAATTGTATCGATATTCTCGATTCTCGGGCAACGTATTTATATACATTGCGTTAAAGAGGTTTTGCGTTTCTTCTTGTGTCAAGTTTAATACTTGTTCAACTACTTCTACGCCTTGCAGTGCATATCGGTATATAAAAGATTCAAAAAACTCTGCACCAACATAATAATCCGTATGTCCTCTTGTAAAATTCAACATAAAATTGGGTTTACTCATATCGAAATGCCCATAGTTGAAAACAATGTTTATTCCCAATGAATCATCTTTTACTCGAACTGCTGTATGTCCAAACCGAGCGTATATCTCTTCTGCCCAAGGCGAACAGGTTAAGATGCTGATTCTTGCATTTTCGCTCAATTGCTCCTGCGCTTGCAGCGGAAGCATCAAAACGGTAATAAAAAAGATAAGTATATATCGTTGCATACAAAATTCTATTTTTATGAGATGCAAAGATACGAATAATATCTGAACTATGATTTATTTGATTTTTGTGATTATGATTAATGAAGCATTCATATGAAATCAAATAAATCATAGTTCAGACTATCCTTTTATAATGGCAAACCAATAACTTCCCGTTTTCATCACGCAAATGCATACCATTTCCCTCGCAATAGCGAAACATATTGCAATCAGCGCATTCGTCTTTTTTCATCCAATTTCTATCGCGAAAAGACTGAAAGCGATTTTGCCACACTTCCCAAAAATTGTCTTCGTAAATATTCCCTTGATTGAAATTCGCGCGAATACTCGGACAAGCTGAAATAGCACCATCGGCAAGTACCGAGCCTACATTCACGCCCGCGCGACAGGTATAAAAATGGTCACGTACTTCCATTTCGTAATTACCCAAAAATCCCTCGCAGCCATAACTAAGGTGAATTTTTCCTTCTTTTCGAGTGTCGCGAATAAAATTGAGAACAGTCGTAAAATCTTCGTCCGACAGTTGAAATTCAGGATATTCCGCTGCTCGTCCGACAGGAAAAATGGTGAAAATTCGCCAACTTTTTACGCCGATAGAAATCAGAAAATCTCGAAATTCAGTGAGTTGTGCAATGTTTTTTCGATTGACACAGGTTACAATATCCCATTCTATTTCTTGTTCGGGGACTAACATTTTTATGGCATTCAGTGCATTTTTGTAGCTGTTTGAGCTACTCCGCATCCAATTGTGTGCTTCCTCAAATCCGTCTAAACTGATGGTTATGGCGTGCATCCCGGCAGCTAAAAGCGAATCTAATCGCTTGCGTGTGAGTGCCATTCCGTTGGAAACCACGCCCCAAGGGAAACCACGACGATAGAGCTCCAAGCCGCACGCTTCGAGGTCACGGCGTACCAATGCTTCGCCTCCTGTAAAGATGATAAATGTTTTGTTCGGATTTACGTGAGGCGTAATTTCATCAATAACACGAAAAAAATCCTTTGCCGGCATATCCGGCTGTTCCGCCGAAACGTGGCAATCGCTTCCGCAATGTTTGCACGAGAGATTGCAGCGTAACGTGCATTCCCAAAACAAAGTATTGAGTGTGTGTAGTTTGACGTTGTTTTTGTGTAATCTTCGAAAAAGTTCCAATCCAATTCGTTTGCGAAGCGTGGGTTTTTTATTCATCGGTTTCTTTGACTTTTGGTTTTAACTCTACATCAAGATTTAAAATATGCTTACCCTCATCGAATTGCACAAAAATAGTCGTATCTTTAAACGCTCCATTTTTTACACCGTCAACGTCTTGAAATTCAAGAGAAAAATTGAATGGACTGCTAAGTTTGGTAAGAAAATTCCCGTCTTTGTCGGTATAAACAGGAGATTTTTCGTTAAATTCAAGCGTTGGTGTACCATACATTGCAACCGTACCGATGAATCGGCGAGATATACGAATACCTTCAACAGCTTTTCCGTCAATTTCGTTTATTACTTTTCCTTTGACAATAAAATCAACTGACGGAACACCATATTCGGGTGTGGGCGTACCATACATATCAAGCCCCATTCTATCACAATTTGCAAATCCGAGTAATGCTAATATCGCCATTAAAACTGCATTGAAACTTTTCAAAAATAAGTGCTTAAGTTTTTTCATAATAGTTTCATTCTTCGGCTATATCTTCTTTCTTCGGCGTTAACTCCGCATTAATCGTTTTGGTAAATTCACCATCAAACCAACCACTTGCAGGCTTTGTTCTATCAGCATCTTTGAAATCAAATTCAATGATTTTATCTTCAAACAAACTGTTTTTTGTATCTGAAAAATATGCTTCGAGAGTCGGTAACGAAGGAAAGCCTTTTTTGATAATTTCAAAACTGCCTTTTGCATCAGTGGTAACACTTTCGGATTGGAAAACGATGTATTCTTTATCATCGACTATATGTCTTTTGATGATTTTCACTTGAATGCCTTCGATTGGCTCTTTGTCAATAACATTTACTACTGCACCTTTGATTTTGAAGTCAGCAGTGGGCGTACCGTATTCTACACGACCGGTTTGAATGAGTTCACAACCGGAAAACCCAAATACTCCTAACAATACAATCAAAATTGCATTGAAACTTTTCAGAGGTAACTTAAACTTTTTCATAATCTTATTGTTTTTGACGTAACAGAGTACAAATGTGCAGAAAAAAATCCAAACATAAAAACACTTTCCACTTTATTTAATATTAATTAACTTTATTTCCTCAAACACAAAAAAAGCGACAATCTTTTCGATTATCGCTCCATATGTTATTTTATTTCCACCAATTACTTCTTATTGCGGTTTCCGTAGCGGCTCATAAACTTATCAACGCGTCCTGCGGTATCCACCAGTTTTTGTTTACCTGTGTAGAATGGATGTGACGAACTTGTGATTTCAAGTTTTACCAACGGATAGGTAACACCGTCAATTTCAATTGTTTCTTTTGCGTTAATAGTTGAGCGAGAGATAAAAACTTCTTCGTTCGACATATCTTTGAAAGCTACCGGACGGTAATTGCTTGGGTGTAAATCTTTTTTCATTACTATATTGTTTTTTTATTGTTTTCGAATTTCGGAATGCAAAGGTAAGACAATCTACGAGAATAAAAAAATAATTTTCCTTCTTTTTTCATTTTTCGAAAGATTATGCGTTAATTTGCAGTCGATTTAAGCACACATAATAATGAGGATAGAAATTATTACCATTGGTGACGAAATTCTTATCGGACAAGTGGTGGATACAAATTCGGCGTGGATGGGTCGAGAATTAACCCAACGAGGTTTTGAAATTACGGCAATTTCGTCTGTTGGCGATGAAACCGGTGAGATTGTACAGGCAATAGACATCGCTTTTGAGTGCGCCGATATACTGTTACTAACGGGTGGGGTAGGACCGACGAATGATGATATAACCAAGTATACACTTTGCGAATATTTCGACACTTCGTTGATATTCGACCCAGAAGTGTTGAAAAATATTGAATTGATTTTTCAACATAGAAATATTCAGATGAATGAACTGACGCGAAATCAAGCATATGTACCGATGGATTGCACCGTCATTCAAAACAAAGTGGGTACTGCACCTATTTTATGGTTTGAAAATCAGGGAAAAGTACTTATTTCGATGCCGGGCGTACCTTTTGAAATGAAAACGGCAATGACGGATGAAATCATTCCTCGTTTGCAACAGCAATTTCAGACAGAAAAATATTTACGTCGCTCATTTTTGCTTTCGGGCATTCCGGAATCAGCACTGGCATTGCATCTTGCCGATTTCGAGAATAAACTGCCAAAAGGTTTCTCATTGGCTTATTTGCCCTCTTTCGGGTTTATTAGATTACGACTTTCTGTTTGGGGAGAAGAAAATACCGATGAATTAAACAAAAATACCGAAAAACTGAACTTATTAATAAAGGAATGGTTGATTTCCAGAACCGATAAATCGCCCGAACTATTGATTGGCGAAAAACTTCTTGAAAAACAATTGAATATATCCACCGCCGAGAGTTGTACTGGAGGAAATATCGCACATCGAATAACAAAGATTGCGGGCGCATCAGCATATTTCGAAGGAAGCATTGTTTCATATAGTAACAATGTGAAAGCGGAAACGCTCGGTGTGGATAAAACGGTGTTAAAAACGTGCGGTGCAGTTAGTCGCGAAGTGGTGGAGCAAATGGCTGTGAATGTGGCTACTCAACTGAAAACCGATTGTAGCATTGCCGTATCGGGCATTATGGGTCCCGATGGTGGAACGACGGATAAACCTGTGGGAATGGTTTGGATTTGCACAAATTATTGCAACAAACTCACTACCCAACAGTATAATGTGGGGGTAAATCGTGCGGAAAATATTGAACGAGTAACAAACTTAGCAATATTACAACTGCTGAAATCAATGATTAATTAATGGTTAATGTTTAATGAAAGTCTCTGCAATTAATCACTAAACATTAACCATTAATCATTATTTAAACACATAAACAAGCGATATAGCTCCTTTCGTTAGACCGAAATAATCTTTATGTCCGGTACCCTTTCTCTCGCCGTTTTCACCGAGCGCATAAGTATCATAATTGAATCGCGCGTATCCGGCTCCCAATGTTGCTTCCAATGTAAGATTATTTCCGATAATCCAACTATAACCGTAACTCAAGCCTACGCCATTTACATTACCGTCGGCTCTTTGAGTTCTCAACTCCTCGAATACGTTGAAAGGCAATTTGACTCCGCCGGCATTATATCCACCACCCACATAATGCAATCCGAAAAAATGTGCATTAAACGGCTCGAAAACCCAATAACGAGCTTCTGCCCACATTACCCAGTGTTTCCATTGTTTATCGTTAGAAATTTTGAAAGGGTTAAATCCACCTGAAATTTCAAGCGTGTAATTATGATTGGAGCTTAATAAAAATTCTGCACCTGCATTAGGCGACAAAGTTGCCCAATAGGGAATGTTTGTTTTCACGGCAAATCTTCTTTGTCCATACATTCCACTTGATAATAAAAGGGCGCATAAGCCCACAAAGATAAATTTTTTTGTAAAATTGTTCATATTCATCTGTTTATATTGATTTTTTACATTATGGTCAGATGGAACTCGCGATAATCATTTCTTGATGTGTAAATGGTTTACATGCTCGTTTCATTTTTATATTATTTCCGGTGCAAAGATAGCTAAAATTATGTTGTAAATTCAAATCAGTTTCTAATTAATTCCGTAAAAAATTGTACCTTTACCCGCTCAATCAAATTTAAAACAAAACAAATGAAGAAAATTCTATTTTTACTTACTACTTTATTAGTATTTTCATACACAACAGAAATGTATGCGTGGGGAAAACAAGGGCATCGTGTCATTGCTGAAATCGCCGAACAAAACCTAAGCAGAAGAGCGCACAGAAGGGTTATTGAGCTGTTGGACAATTATCCGATGGCATATTGGTCAGACTGGTCGGATGCCATTCGCTCGGACACCACCGACCAATACACTCGCACGCTTATTTGGCATTATATCAATATTCCGTCGAATTTGAATAGAACTGATTTCCAAAACTCTGTCTATAATTTTCACCAAGAAAATGTGTATTTCGCTGTGAATTATTTGCAAGAAATTTTGAGAGACCGAAATACATCAGAGCGTGAAAAAGCCATTGCACTTCGACATCTGATTCACTTTGTAGGCGACTTGCACAACCCAATGCACACAGCACGCGAGGAGGATTTAGGCGGTAATCGTATCATCGTAACTTGGTTTGGAAATGAACGTAACTTACATTCGATTTGGGATTCGGGCGTGGTTGATGACAATTACAGCTACACCGAATATGCCAATATTTTGAACGGCGTGCTCACAAGAGATTGTCGCAGAACGATACAACAAGGTAATCCGATTGATTGGCTTTGGGAAACGTACCAGATTACCAATCAAATATATGCCGGAGTAAAGGCAGGTGACAGGCTTTCGTTTAGTTATACATACAAATGGACTCCGACTGTTGAACAGCAATTTCAGAGAGCAGGAATTAGGCTTGCGCATATTTTGAACGATATTTTTTAAAGATATAGCGCGTAGATGACACAGATTTCTAAGGATTTGTGTCATCTACGTGCAAACAACATAATCCTTCAATGAATAAAGAAGAATCCGGACTACTCAAAGTCAAATTTATCTATCTTCCGGTTATTAATTTTGCTTTACAGCAGAATCGTGTTAATCTCATTCGTGTTTTCACAATTGAGAATTTGTCGGATAAAGCACTGAATGACATTCAGATAAAACTAACAACAGAGCCTGAATTTGGCGACACTTTTCCGTATTGGATTGAATCTATTCCTGCCGGTGAAACGGTAGGAATTACCGACCTTACGTTCAATCTTTCTACCAATTTCTTTATTCAACTGACCGAACGAATTGCAGGGCACATTTCGTTGGATATTTCTGTGGAAAACGAATCTGTTTTTCAACGTAATTATCCGATTGATGTGTTAGCTTTCGACCAATGGGCAGGAATTACTGTGATGCCGGAAATACTTGCGGCATATATTACGCCTAATCATCCGGCAATTAATACAATAATTAATAGAGCTTCTGTCATTTTGGAGCAAATGACGGGCAATTCGGCACTTGATGAGTATCAAAGTCGAACCCCGAATCAAGTAAAAAATCAAATGGCAGCTGTGTATAACGCCATTGTGGAGCAAAATATTACATACAGTTCGAGCCCGGCGAGTTTTGAGGATTTCGGTCAGCGAATTCGATTGGCAGATAACGTATTGTCGCAAAAAATCGGTACCTGTTTGGATATGGCATTACTCTATGCGTCTTGTTTAGAGCCTATTGGCATACATCCGTTGATTGTTGTTACGCAAGGACACGCTTTTGCCGGCGCGTGGCTGATTCCCGATACTTTTTCCGACAATATTACTGACGACCCATCGTTCTTGACAAAACGAACCGCCGATGGCATCAACGAGGTTATTTTGCTGGAAACCACTTGTATGAATCGAGGAAATAGTGCTACCTTCGATCAAGCAATCAAGCAGGCGAACGATCATTTGAAGAAGACGAACGATTTCCTTTTTGCATTAGATGTCAAACGCACTCGATTTTCGAGAATACGACCGCTTCCACAACGAATTCAGAGCGGAACAGATTGGAAATTAACGAGTAATGAAGGCGAAATCACGGAAATAAATATCGTCAATCCCGAAACGATTAATCCATACGACTTATCCGATTTTTCTGACGAAATCGAAGTAACGAAACAGTTGATGTGGGAACGTAAACTGTTGGATTTGAGTCTTCGCAACAACCTGTTAAACACAAGAATAACAAAAAATACGTTGCAACTTATTTCTGTCGATTTGGATAAAGTGGAAGATGCGCTTTCGGGTGGTAACGAATTTCGACTGATGCCGAAGCCCAACGATTGGGAAAATCCACAATACGATTTCGGCATCTATCACTCTATCAACTCATCCGACCCGATTATCGAACTCATCAAATCGGATATGGAGCAAAAACGATTACGCACTTATCTCAATGAAAAAGATTTAGATAAATCACTAACACACCTCTATCGCTCATCGAGATTATCGATGGAAGAAAACGGCGCAAACACTTTATATATGGCACTCGGATTACTTCGTTGGTATGAAACAACGGGTAGCGAACGACCGCGATATGCGCCAGTTTTATTATTTCCGGTAGAGATGATTCGAAAATCGGCGGCGAAAGGGTATATCATTCGTTCGCGCGAAGAAGGTGCGATGTTGAATATCACTTTGCTCGAAATGCTTCGTCAAAATTTCGGTATTCATATTCCGGGATTGGAACAACTTCCGCAAAACGAAAACGGTGTAGACGTGCGACTTATCTACTCCATTGTGCGAGATTGTATCAAAAACAAACCGAAGTGGGACGTGGAAGAAGAAGCCATTTTAGGAATATTCTCTTTCAGTAAGTTTATTATGTGGAATGATATTCACAATAATGCCAAGAAGTTGACAGAGAATAAATTAGTGCAAAGTCTTATCAGTGGAAAAATAGAATTCGAAGTAGAAGAATCAACAACTGATGCTGCCTATTTAGACAGAACGCTTTCGCCTGCCGACCTTGTGCTACCAATTAGTGCCGATTCATCGCAATTGGAAGCCGTTTATGAGGCGATTAACGACAAAACGTTTATTCTTCACGGACCACCCGGAACAGGAAAATCGCAGACCATTACCAACATCATCGCGAATGCACTTTATCAAGGGAAAAGAGTACTGTTTGTTGCCGAAAAAATGGCTGCGTTGTCTGTGGTACAGAGTCGTTTACAAGCAATCGGATTAGCGCCTTTTTGTTTGGAACTACATTCGAATAAGGCGAAGAAAACAGCTGTATTATCGCAGTTGAAAACCACTACTGAAGTGGTAAAACACAACTCGCCCGAAAATTTTGTACGAGAAGCAAATCGCCTTTTCGAATTGCGCAAAGAGTTAAATGTGCATATTGATGCGTTGCACAGACCCTATTTGTTTGGATTGTCTTTGTATCAGTCGATTACAAAATACTTGCATTTGGAAACCGATGCCGAATTGAAATTTCCGCAATCGCTTTTTTCCGATATTACCGAAGATAAATTTATAGAATGGCAAGACATTATCGACTTGCTTGTAAGTGTCGGAAATGCTTACGGACACCCTAATAGTCATCCACTTACGGGAATCAACATTTCGAAATTTTCACCCGAATTGCGCGACCAAGCCTCAGCTGTTATAACTGAAGCGATAAAAGTGTTTTCGGATTTGCAGGCAACAATTCCAACCTTGCGCACCATAGTTGGCGATGACGAAAATACGCAATATAGTGAAGAACAGATAGATATTGCAGGAACAATTTATTTGATATTTCAACAAATTGCCGAACTCACTCCGACTTTACTTCTCGAAAAAAATCCGAGCAATATATTGTCCGAATGTTCCGACATAACCAATCGCGGGAAATTGCGCGACCGTAGCAAAGAATATGTAATACAGTGGTTTTCAGATAATATATTTGACATTGATGCAAAGGTTTTACTCAATTCGTGGAACATTGCCGGTACGAAATGGGCAGTTCCCCGATTATTGGGACAAAACAAAGTGCGCAACCAATTGAAACCGTATCTAAGTAACGGTACCATTGGTCAAGTTGATATAAAAAACACGTTGATAAACATCATCAAATACCAAGATGAGCGAAAATTTGTCGGTGCACATTCCGAAAAACTGCAACCTGTTTTCGGAAAATTTGCCAAGCCTGAAAACGAACAATGGGATAAAATTCAGAACATTATCGATAACTTTTTGGTGTTAAACGATGCCATTTTTAGCTTTACAACAGACGTTGTAAAGGCAGAAAAATTGAAAACTCATCTTTCTGCTCAACTCGAATATGGAATTGACAGTTTCCGCAAAATGTACGCCGAATCGTTTACCGAATTTAGAAAAATCTTATCGAATATTGCTGACATCAACTCTGAAGTGTTAGAAACATTGGGTACCGAAATAAATCCCGGCTCAACTACCGACAAGCAGTGGATAGAGAAATCGTTATTGCGTTTGCAATTATGGCTTTCAAACATCAATTCGCTGAAAGATTGGTATCAATGGATTGCGGCAAAACGCAAAGCCGAAGCCATGGAAATCGGTTTTGTTGCCGGTGCGTACCAAAAACAAAATATCCCGACCGACGAACTCAAAAACAGCTTTCACAAAGGATTTTATCGTGCGGTAATTGATTATATTATAGCAGAAGAGCCTGACCTCGAAATGTTTAAAGGAAAGCTATTCAACGATACTATTACGAAGTACAAGAAAATGAACGACGAGTTTGTTGAACTGACAAAGAAAGAATTATACGCCAAATTGGCGGCAAACATTCCGGTGTTTACCACCGAAGCGTTGCAAAATTCGGAAGTTGGTATTTTGCAGCGTAATATTAAAAATAATGGACGTGGCGTGTCTATTCGTACATTGTTTGACCAAATTCCCACACTACTTTCGCGAATGTGTCCGTGTATGTTGATGAGTCCGATTTCGGTAGCACAATACATCAATCCCGATGCCGAAAAATTTGATTTAATAGTGTTCGATGAAGCATCACAAATGCCTACCTACGAAGCGGTTGGAGCGATTGCGAGAGGGGAAAATATGGTCATCGTGGGCGATCCAAAACAGATGCCGCCTACCAATTTTTTCTCTGTCAATACCGTTGATGAAGACAATTTGGATAAAGAAGACTTGGAGAGTATTTTGGACGACAGTTTGGCGCTTTCTATTCCGTCGCGATATTTGTTATGGCATTATCGAAGTAAGCACGAAAGTTTGATAGCGTTCAGTAATGCAGAGTATTACGATAATAAACTTTTGACATTCCCTTCGCCCGACAACATTGAATCAAAAGTACGTTTGGTACAAATTGAGGGGTTTTATGACAAAGGAAAAAGTCGCCAAAACAAGTCAGAAGCACAAGCCGTTGTGGAAGAAATCAAACGCCGATTATCGGACGAAAAATTGCGAAAAAGAAGCATCGGTGTGGTAACATTTAGTTCGGTGCAACAAACTTTGATTGAGGATTTATTGTCGAATCTGTTTGTTAAGAATCCTGATTTGGAGAGTTTTGCATTGGAATGTGAAGAACCGCTGTTTATCAAGAATTTGGAAAATGTGCAAGGCGATGAGCGAGATGTGATTTTGTTTTCGGTGGGTTACGGTCCCGACGAAACGGGGCGTGTGAGTATGAATTTTGGTCCGCTAAATCGTATCGGTGGCGAAAGACGATTGAATGTTGCTGTTTCTCGCGCACGATACGAAATGACCATTTTTTCCACGCTTCGCTCCGATCAAATTGACCTTAATCGTACCTCAGCCATTGGTGTTGAAGGTTTGAAACGATTCTTGGAATTTGCTGAAAGAGGCGAACGAATGAATAAAGCAAGGCATTTGCAAACAAAAATAGAAAATGCTTCTATTGAGCATATTATCGCCGATAAACTTAGAGAATCGGGCTACGAAGTACATACCAACATCGGTTCGTCGGGCTATAAAATTGACATTGGCATTGTTGATGACAGAAATCCGGGGAAATATATTATCGGTATCATCTGCGATGGAGAAAACTATAAACGTACCAAAACCACACGCGATCGTGAAGTGGTGCAAAACAGCGTTTTACGTATGTTAGGTTGGAATATCTGTCGTGTTTGGACACTTGATTGGTGGGAAAATTCGGCGGAAGTATTCAGCACGATTGAGAATGCAATTAATGATGCAAAAAATGGTATTGTTGAGTCCACAACTGAACCAAAGAAAGTATCGAAAAAATTGCCCTGAAAATAATTCGGAATGCAAATGACTAATTTTGTCGCAAAATTAAGGTCATTTGCGTTCTTCTAATCTGTGTATTAGAGGTTGTTTAAATTTTCCTCAAACCATTTTTTTAATCCCACTTTCGCCTCTTCAAGTTTACTTTCCCATTCCGCTATCGAATTTTCCCCGATAATATCAGTAATGTATTTCACGGAAAGAAACGGCACACCAAATTCTTTACAAGTATAAGCTTGTGCGTACGCTTCCATATCAACGAAATCTGCTCGAAAATCGGCAATTTCGGTAATAAAAGTATCTCCGGTGCTACAAATACCCGATTTTTTTTGTTTTGACACCCAATTCTTCAAACCAATGTGATTGTTGAGCAGTTCAATTCCATCAATTTCAAATTCTATTCCGGGTAATTTTGTGGCTTCGAAATCTCTGTCGATAAACCGGTTGGCTATGAAAATATCACCGACATTGTGTTTTATTGTTCCTGCCGTTCCGATATTCAGCACCAAATCGGGCTTACGTTCGCAAATATATTTTGTTAAAATACTTGCCGACTTTGTTTTACCAATCCCCGTTTGAATATAAACGATATCGCAATCAGGCATTTGTAAAGAAATAAATTCCCCTTCTACAGCATATGTAACGTAAATAGTATTCATTAGTATATTATTTATTAGCATATTAAAGAATTGTTTTTTCAAACACAAAATCGTCCATCACAAATCCATTTCCAATATCAATCACTTCCTCTCGAATGATTGAAAATCCGATTCGATTATAAAAAGCAATCGCATTCGTATTGTTTTTATTCACATTCAGGTAGATAGCCGTATCACCGGCTTCTTTCGCTTTTGCTTCCGCAACGGAAAAAAGAAGCTTTCCAATGCCTTTTTGTTGCTTTTCGGGAAGAATATATGCTTTGTGAATTTTCGTATTTCCCGAGTTTTCACAATTGTGTTCGATGGACATATATCCTACAACCGTATCTTGCCATTTTGCCAAAAAATAACGATGATGTTGAATTTCGATTTGTTCACACAAGCTTTCGTAACTATACATAAGTTGCATCATATAAGTGATTTGAGAATCCGAAAGAATAACCTTAAACGTATGCACCCACGCACATGAAGCTACTGATTGAATAGTGGGAATATCCGAAATATTTGCCGAAATAATATTAAGCATAATCGTGAAATAAACTATTTTGCGTTTTCAAAGTTAAGCAAATTCTTTTTTATCGCAAAAAAATCAAGACAGTTTTCTATACAAGTAGATGTATCTGTTAGATAAATATCATGTATTTTAAATTCTATATTTTTAATTTGTAAAGAAAAACTGACTAATATTTGAATCACAGTCTACTTCAATTTGTCTAGACAAACGGTGATTCAATACTTAATAAAAAGTATTTTTTCACAAATAAAAATAAACATTCAAAAACGAACACTATTCAAATATCTGATATACAGATAATTTTAAAAATATACGGAAATAAGTTTGAAAACAGTATTTTTTGTTTCAAAAGTTTTTGTCTATTTTTCGCTTTAAATGATTTTTCAAGAGGGGAATTTCGTCTTTTGAAAGATAAGAAAAAGAAAAATTCTTATGTCAAATTAAATACAACACTTATGGATATTTGGTATGATAATTTTATGGAAATACTTTCGGAAAAGTATCCCAAGAAGAGCGAATTAGCGGAAGTATTAATGGACTTATTGTCAATTGAACGCGAATCGGCATATAGAAGACTACGTAAAGAGATAATGTTTAATACGCACGAGTTTTTCAAAATTGCTTCAGCGTGGAATATTTCTTTGGACGAAATGATTGGAGTTAATTCTCAAAAAGTAACATTCCAAATGCACCCTATGAACTATCTTGAGCCTTCGGGTGATGATATGAAATTTGTGCGCAAACGTATCGACGGACTCAGGCAACTCAAAGATTTTCCCAACTCGGAATACGTAGTGGTTACCAACAATATGTCGCGAGCGCTCTCTGCCGGTTTCGCAAACCTTTACCGATTTAGTATCCTCAAATGGTCGTATTTGTATACCGATGAAAAACACATACTGCCGTATTCGCAAATCATTGTTACCGAAAAACTGTTCAAAGAAGTGTCTGATTATTCACAACTTATGAAAGATGTAGGCAATACTTGTTATATTTTGGACGGCGCTATTTTTGAAAACATAGTGCAGGACATCCGGTTTTTTCAATCCATTTTCTTTGTCAGTGACGAAGAGAAAGAACTGATTAAACAAGATTTGTGTGCTTTACTCGACTATTTACTGGAAATTGCCAACAAAGGCTGTTTCCCCGAAACGCGAAACAAAGTACAAATTTTTGTTTCGGTGCTTGACATCAATACAAATTACAGTTATTTTTTCGACGGAATAGAAGAATCTGCCCGTATTCACGCATTCAATATGTATGACAATATTTGCTGTAACCCCAAACTGATAGAAAAATTCAAAACATGGTTGTATAGAACGAAAAAAATATCCACCCAAATTTCGGAAGCTGACGAAAGAAGCCGGATAGAGTTTTTTAGGAAACAGCGGGAATTGATTGACGGACTGTAATTTGCGATTCAAAAAACAACCGCTCCCGCTAAAGAAAACCAACAGCCCCTCATATCACTACGAAAGGCTGTTGGAAACCGATAGAAAATTTCTCTATCAATTATTAGTGGTTATATTTATAAATTGTCATTTTTAGTTCACACATAGCGCATCTAAAACCTTAATACCTGCTTGCACTATGCATATCCGTTATGTCGGCGTCATTATTTGATGCTTCGGAACCGGCGGACTATTCCCTCGCACACCTAATCGGGAGCATAGAGTTTTTTTCCGTATTCCACATTCCTACGTGGCTTTCAAAAATCCTTAACGCCGAAGCACCTAATACAGTTGATACTATGCTTGAACTCGCAGTCCAGTAGCTTCCTGAATTACCACCACCCAGAAGATTTCCGTTGTTGGCGAATCGTGTTCCTGTTAATGGAAAGAATAGAGACGCGTGGTAGCGCTCACTGTCGGGCAGAGGATTGAAAAACAATCTGCCGATGTGGGCAATATCCGGCGTTCTGAAAGCAACGGCGGTGGGGTAATTTATCGCTGCGCTAGTGCTTAAAACAATTCTGCGTCGGTCAAAAAATCCATCGGCATAAAATCCCCATGCGGAATTATCAGCCTCTATACTGTTGTGATTATAGTTTGTCTTTGGCCTTACCCATAACGACTGCCTCATTTCCGAATTTGATAGATCGGGGTTGCTGTCGCTGCCTGTTGTCGAGCCGTCAACAGGACGGCGGTATCCCACAGGGCAGTTTTCATTCTCTGTAGCCATCGCATTCGTTGCTCCGTTCCAATGAAAGGTGGTAGCAGCAGCGGGCGGCGTGACAGTTGTTGAAAATGGATTGTAAGCCCTGTTTCCGGTTGTCGGAGAATCTCCCCAAAGCCAAAAAGCGCCTGTTTTGGTAGGATAGTCAATAAGCCTTCCGTTTCGTCCGCTAACGGTTACAAAATCTGTTCCAAAACCATCTGCCGTCAGGTTATAGGGTGAAAATTTCACCACTCTGGTACGTCGGGTAAGTTGTCCCTGTCCGGTTATATTGGAGACATTTACGGGGTCGTTGTTGGTCATTATATAGTCAGCTGCTTCTCCCTGCCTCAAGAATATTTTTTGGTGCATTGTATTATTTTTATACGACAGCAATACCACGGCATAACGCACAGGGTGCGCTTCGGTAGGCGTGTACGGCGAATTCAATCCGATGCGGAAAAAGATAACCCCGTTGGCTGCGCTGACATTTCCGCTTGCGGAACGTCCCTTCACCAAATAGTTTTCGGGAGAACCCACTGCATCGGGATTCATATCGGCTGTAAACGAGATACCTCTGCCGGAAAGCGGAGCTTCATCTATCATCTCGGTATCCAACTGTATTGCACCGTTTTCCCAGCGTTCGTCCATCCACAATACCCTTGCAGTCCAGTCGCCGTAATTATCGGCGTTCTCGCCTGCTTCGATGCGAATAAGGCGTTCGCCCCTTTCATTTGCCCGCCAAAAAGCGCCCACATACGTGCGGGCATTACGCGGCGGCGTGCCGTAGCCGTCATTACCCGTATCCGAATCTTGAACAACGAATACTTTTGTATCTTCCGAATCGATATCCACCAAATAAATCTCTGTTTGACGCGCGGATGCACCGTTGTTTCTATCGACAAAAACATAGATATCCGACAATGAACCCGTGCCGCTTAAAGTTGTCGCTTTATCGCTTCCGTTTTGTTGAAGTCCGAAAGTAAGCCAGGTTGCATCTGTTTTAATTGTCCATTCGGCATTGGGAGCATCTGTGCCATCGGCTCTTTTGCTGACAACACTAATCCTTTCTGGATTTTGCCCCGTTGCAGTATAGAGAAAATACAAAAGTTCAGGTTGAAGGGTAATAATTGGCGGTTGCTCTTGCACCACAACAACCGTATGCGACAACAGTCCTGCTTTTAATTGAATATAAGCCACTCGTGTCGTTTCCGTTGTGTTTTCTGTTGTAATAATGCGCACATCGTTTGCCTGCGCTCCGCCTGCACCCTCGTAATGACTGAGCGTGAGCCAGCCGTTAGCGGGCATAGGATTGTTTCCCGCCTGGTCGGTAGTTATTTTAGCCGTCCAACCGTTTGGGAAATCGGTAACAACTTTCAGTAGATTGTCTTCACTGTTCGTGCTCACATTATAAATTGCGTGAGAAATTCCGAAAAAACTTTTGTTTACACCGAGCATATACTGTCCGTTGAATACAATATCCCTGACATCGTTTTCGTCTGTAACAAAGATTTCGGTGGTCATATTGAATGGTCTCGCTTCAAAGGCTTCTTCCGGTGTAGCATATCCATTGCCCTTCACACCGGTAATATTGAAGGTATATTTATGGTTGCGAAGAATATCGAGATACGCATCGCCATTTTCGTTAAAAAAATCGAGTCGATAAAAAGTTTCCGCGCCGTTCATAAATTTACCACCCACCACAATGGCAGTTTGCTCGTCGGGTTTGTCCATATCTTTGACGGCAGTTTCAAATAAATAGATAGCACCTTTCATAGCTGTGGCTTTTCCATCAATATGATTGGTAAAGTCAGTGTATAAAATCGGACTATTATTTCTTACCGCATCATTGGGAATAGATGCTTTTTTCGCCTTGTAATTTTCTACATTTTCCGCAAAGGGAACAATAAGCCCATTATTGTTGGTATTGTAGAGACGTACACTGGTGAGTTCAAAAATATCTTTCAGTTGGTCTATATTTCCAAAGTCTAATTGAACTTCAATTTTGGCAACTATTCGCAACAATGGAATACTGTTGCTGATATTGGTTGTATTTGCGCTAATGATTATTTTATCGCTTTCGCCCCACATCGGTATTTTGGTGTAGTTGCCTGTGTTGGTTACATTCCAGCGACCGTCGCTGTTTAACGATGCAAAAGTCAGACCGGCAAGCATTTCCTCTTTTTTCGTTCCTACCAAGAGACTCACGTCGTTGCCGATAAGATTTTTCACTTCATCGTCGGCGTTGGCAATGAGCACAAAACGTTGGTGGTGGTCTTTAATAAGCAACTTTACGTTGAATGATTGTAAAGAGTTGCCATTAGTGTTGCCGTCTCTTTGTGCTTCAGACCGGTACAGGAATGTTTCCGTTCCGTCTGTTTCGACTTTGAAAGAAAGTACACTGAGCGTACCAATCGAATTTTCCTGTTCTGCGCCAATTGCGCGCGTAGCTCCCTGTGGGGCTGTGTAGGGTACTGCCACTCTGATACTGACGCTCTTTTCACCGTTGCCGGCGTTGGGAGTGTTGATTGTATTTATCTCGTCGATGCACGAAACCGTCATCAGCAAGATAGCTATTATCATCAGTTTGTTAAACATCTTTTTCATCTGTTTGTAATTTTAATTTATTACTATTTTACTTGTTTATTTGTTCCCTGCCGCTCAACAAAGAGCAGCAAGGATTGTTGTTCGGTTTATTGACGAACGACTCGGACACTATAACCGGCAGATTTGCGGTTATTACTCCAACCTATCCAGGAACCTGTCTGGGTTTTTTGAAAGCTTAAATATCCGGCATTGGTACTGTCAAACCATTCTTGATACACATAACAGCCCCAGTCGCCTGCGTACGTAAGCGTACCGGCAGTGTTGTGGCGAAGACCAGCAGTAGGGAAAAAGAGTGTAGCATTGGTTTTCGTATTCAATAATAGCCTGCCCATATAAGCAATATCATTATTCGTTATCGAAACGCTGCTCACCGGTGTGCTATCCGTGCCCGGAGCATTTTCTATCTTCCTGCGGTCAAACCAACCGTCAGCGTAATATCCCCAACAGGTTTTTTGGTCTACGGCAGCGAGGGTATATGCGTCTCTCATAGCTCTCGCTTGGTCAAAGGTGGGGACGGCATAGTTAGTCGGAGCGGCACTATTGAGAGAAAATTGGGTAGTAGAGCTGTTATTCGTAGTCCAACCAACGGCCGCGCCTATGGGAGGATATGGTACCGCCGTCCTGCTGGCAGTATTAGTGCCATAACCCCATTGGTAGAAGAAACCCGCTTTGGTAGGATAATCCATAAAGACTCTACCATTGTCCAAGTTGTAGACACTCCATCTGCTGCCGCCAAAAACATCGTCGCCTTCGCCCTGACGGATAAAAAGTTTCTGAACCTTAGCAGGTGTACCGTAGGTTATCAGAACTACTGCGTAACGAGCAGGATTGGTGGTTACATTATAGCCGGATAATTCTTTTTGCAATCCAATTCGGAAAGCAAGATGAGGATTTTCGTCATTTATCACTCCGCTTACGGTTGAGGTGCCGATTACCTGATAGTTTTCGGCATTGCTTATCTGATTATTGGCAATAACAGTTGAAAACGAAATTCCGCGCGCTGCAAGTTCGGCTTCCGAAAGCATATCCGTACTCAACACGATGCCATCGCCCTCTTCCGGTTTCCATTTGTCGCTGTACCACGTTACCGTAGCCGTCCACGCGCCGCGATTGGAAGCTTCTTTATTCATATCGGTTACACGGATAATCCGTTCGCCGGTCTCTTTGGCGCGCCAGAAAGTACCCACATAAGTAAAGGTACCGGCAGGAGGCGTTCCTTCACCGGGGATATTGTCAAGATTTGGATTCTGCGTAACGGTGCAGGCTACTTCTGTGGGTTTACTGTCCAATACAAGTTTAGCCACGCGTGGCGTACTGCCTGTGTTGTCCGTAACATAAAGGACAACAGTCCTTGAACCCTTACCGTTGACGGAAGCGGTCGCAGTATTGAAATTGACTAGAGGTGGAGGAAGCAGTGACATACGAAGCCACGACGGATTGTCAGAAGTAAGTGTCCATTCTGCATCAGGATCTTCCGTTCCGTCGAACTTCTTGCAGGTTACTATAATACCATACGGAAAATTAGACGGAACAGTGTAGGGTATCAGCCATTCACTCGGACTCACGGTAATAGTTCCCGGAAGCACTACTTCTCTCAACTGTACGACCGTTACCACATAAGTGAGCCTTCCTGCTTTGATGTGGATATATGCCGTGCGCTCATCGTCGTTGTTGACAGGGGTTGTGAGGCGTATATCGGTTGTTGCACCGTTGCCTGTGCCGGAGTTGGGACTGATGCTCAACCAGGGTAAACCGGTTTCTTTGTCATTCGACACGGACATTGTGCCTGCTTTGTTGCCATACACAATGGCGCTCCAACCTGTGGGGTAGTCTGTTGCAACTTTCAATATATTGTCTGCACTGCTCGTATTATGAGCCTCGCCAGAAAGTTCAAAATAGTTTTGACTCACGCTTAAGAAGTTTTGACCGTCGAAAACAACATTGTGCACACTTTCGTTCCATTCAACAATATTCACTTTCATATTCACTTTGCGCGCTCTGAAAGCCTCTTCGGGTGTAGGAAATCCGGAGTCGCTAACGCTCTGAATCTCTACTTCATATTGATGATTGCGCACCAAGTGCATAAAACCGCTTGCATCTTCGAAATCAATGCGATAATAAGTAGTAATGCTATTACCCGCATAACGTCCGCCAACAACAAGACAAGGTTTTTCTAAAAAACCGGTCGGATTAGCTACTTCAAAAGTGTATATCTGTCTTTCTATTTTGCTTGTACCGTCAGTAATATAATATTTGTGCGGTGCATTCTCGGGAACTGTTGGTCTTACGGCTCCCGATGGAATAGAAGGAGTTGCAGCATTAGGAGCAACAAATCCCATATTGTTGTAGTTATACACATATACACTTGTGAGTTCAAACACGTTGTTTGTGATTGTAGAAGCTAAGCTCACGTCTATTTTCGCGAGCATACGGTGCAAGGCAACGTTGTTGATTTGGTCGTTAGTGCCTTTTTTTACTGTAACGCCTGTAACTTCGCCCGACATCGGTATCGGTTTGTAACCGGATGTGCCGGGTGCATTGTTCCACGCTTCGTTGCTCGATAGCGTGAGTCTGTTCAAAACAGCTTCTTTGGTTATGCCGAAGCTCAAATTTGCACTTTCCACCACCTCTTTGGCGTTGGCAAGCACGGTCATATTATATGTGCCTTCGAGTATCGATATCGTAAATTTTCTAAGGGCGGGATCGGTTCCGTCTGTTTCGATATTGGTTACAGACACAGTACGAAGGTAGGTCTCATTGTTGAACAATAATACCTGAATATTTTGTATTTCGTTTTCGTGCGCTTCCGTTAAGCCGCCGGTAGAGCGAGCTACACTGGGCAAACGCATCGCGAAAGCTACCATACCGTTGTTGCTGCCATTTTCTCGCTCATCAACAAAACTTTCGTCGATGCAACTGCTAAGCAGCAGTGAGAAAATTATTAGAATAAATGCGATATATTTCATAAGTTTTTATTTTTTAGTTGCAAGTTACGAGTTATAAGTATTTAGTAGACGAGTAAACAAGTTATTCATTATTAATTATCAATTAAAGTTCCGGTATTGAAGGTTTTACTTCAAATTTCGGTACGGTTACTGTTACGGCAACATCTTTATTATCGCCGTATTCAATATATATTGGAATGACCATATCGGGCATATTTGTGTCTAAAATTGTGATACCGTTGTCAGGATTGGCAATAAATTGCATCAAATTAACGGTGGTAACAATACTGTTATCCGAAGGACGTCGGATATATACCTCTTGAGATGTATCTTTCTGAAAAAGAGGTGTGTAGAAATCAGCAAAAGATACCGTTTCGCCCGCTTCAATTCGGGTTTTGGTTACGACTTTGGGCGTTGTCGCACTTCGATAAGAGATGGGGTCGCCAAGTGTTATTTTACTGAAATCATAATGAGGTGATACACCCGCTACTTCCACCATTGGAAAATTGCGTTGTGCTTCGTTAGCGTTGCCGTCTTCGAAACCTTTTACATACACCTCTATTTTGATGTGTGCTCTGCTAAACGGTATGCTTGCCGTATATGAGCCGAATTTGGGAACGGTTACTTTGAACACCTTAGCTGTCTCATTCAACAGCTTTTGGGGTGCATAGTATAAAGACGAAGCTCCCTGATACGAGCCTGAAGACAGTGTGTGCCCCAAGCGTATATCGTTGATATGACTTCCGAGTTCTGCGTTACTAAATGCATGTCGGTCATTATGAGCATTTGCCCAACATACAACGCGATATTTTCCTGCCGGAAGCGGAAGTTCCACCCCTTGAAACGCCAATAGTTCCGTTTCGTTTACTGTTCGTTTGAGAACTAAGCGTTCGGTGGAAGAATCAAATACGAATACATCTACTTTGTTGATTCTGTCGTGAAAAATATCTTTTTGATTCTGGTCGGTGTAAACAAACTCTAAAATCAGGCTCGATTCAGGACAATACTCGTCCCTTTGACCGATACATCCGACAAAAAAACTGATGCAAAGTAATAGTATGCTTATACGAAATAGTTTCATCTGTTTGTAATTTTAATTTATTACTAATTTTAATTGTTTATTTGTTCCCTGCCGACCAACAAAGGTCGGCGGGGTTGTTATTATCAGTTTTCAAAGGTGGGGTTTGGGAAGCCCGAAGGCTTCCCTCTACTAAAAATTAATTCAATTTGAAAAGTAATGAAAAACATTGATTATAGTTCGGGAGTAACTTTTTTAGGAATCCAATTAACAACAGTTACTCTTACTGCCACGTCAATAGATTGCATATCAGGCTCTTCTGTAATGTTTTCAGGACCGAAAGCCCAAGTATCTGCATCAACAGTATATACATATCCTGCTTCGAATCCGGTGAGTTTATTCACTTCTACAAATCCTTTGATAGTAACAAACGATGATTTACCTCCTACAGAATTTGGGTGCAAGAACGTGTTGCCGGTAAAATTACCCTCTGCATCTCTCTCATTAACATATACCTCACTTAAGCGGATAATGATTTGTGGAGTTGCCGAATTGTTAGCAAACAGGTTGTATCCCCATACGGTATCGGCAGTTTTAGGAACTACTACATTAGTAGCTGATTCCAAAGCAGGTGTGTACCAATCGTAAAGAGCAACGGCGTAGTTGTTATAGCTGCCATCAGTGCCGGGTCTGAAAAGCAAATTGTTTCCCGTAGCTCCTTGTGCGAAGGCTTTAAAGCTACCCGCTACTACTGCTCCGCCAAGCTGTGCTTGCTCATAAAACTTATCAATAAAGATACCTTCTACTTTGAAGCTGGCAATATCTTCACTACCTACGATGTCGCTCAACTCTACGCGAGCAATGGTTGGTTTAAGGTTGATTGTACATTCATATACGTCGCCTACCTTAACAAATGGAGCACTGTTTTCGCCGTACAAGTTTACTTTCGTGATGTCTGATTGTGAAGTTACCATAATAGCATGAGCTTTCACCGCTTGAATTTGTCCTCCTATCTGACCTATTCCGCTTGGAAGAATTGCAAGATTAGTGTTACCCACCAAAGTTGCACCTGTGGCAGTACCCGGAACATTTTTAATAGTAATTCCGGTAGTGGAAGTAGCATCTGTTACCAAAAAGTCTGCACTTGCATCGCCAATGGTTATTTTTTTCACTATAATGCCGGACGAAGTTGTAAAAAACAATGTTCCGCCACCGAATACAACAGGTGTTGCACCTTGTTTACCTACTTCTGCACGTGGGGCAGATTCCTGTGTGATACTGAACGACAAAGTTTTTGTCTCGCCGTTGTTCTCGATGATTACATCGTCATTGTTACAGCTTGTAAAGCCTAATACTAATGCTGCTGCGAGCATAATTACATTTCTAAAAGTTTTCATTTTGTTGTTGTTTTTAATTAATAAATAAATTGATTTTTTTGTTTGTTGATAATGATTTTCATTATCGATTTTCGTTTTGTTGTTTAATTTGTTTTTAATTTGATTTTATTTCTCCCGCTCGCGCCGATTTGCAATCGATGTGTATCTGCGTACGGTTTGCAAAACCGCGCGAGCGGAGGGCTCTTTGATTCTTTATATTTTCTAAACTGTCTTATTCTGTTTGACACTCTTGTCCTTTTTGACGATACAAAGGTAGGGCGTGCAGAGTGCCCCGGAAAGACTTTATTTGTAAGACAAAGAAGAATTTTGTGACAAATATTGAGTCAAAATTTAGGATAAATCGTATTGTGTCATTTCGTGTTGTCTCTCTCAAAAAAGACACAGAAAGTGACACAAATTTTAATTTTTGTAGTATTTTGTGTGTTGGAAAACAAGGGTGTTTGAGAGATTAAAATGGGGTGTTTGTCCAATTGTTTGGACACTTGTGATGGAAAAGGAAAACCAACACACCTCATATCAAAAATCTTTCTGTTCCGTTGTTTTCGATCTTGAAGGCAAACACACAAAATGTAAACTAATATTTTAAAGAACGTTTTACGCTTACTTGAATTTTGATTTATAATCAATTGATTATAAATCATCTAAAATGGATATCCATTTTAGGTTTTTTATTTTATACTTTCGTCATCAATTTCTCTCTCATCTATATATTGTTCAAATTTTTCATCTGTTTTTTCTTTGTCATCTTCTTTTTCCCAAAGCCAATCATAAAACCTCGTTTTCACTGATTGCAAATGCTCTTTTTTGAAAAGCGAATCAATTATTTCCGAATATTTCATTTTTTTATTTTTATTTGTTCAAAAGAGAGCAAAGAATAAAGACATTATTAATGATTTACTTACGTTATGTATGAAAAAAGCGTTGTCTTTATCTTTGCTCTTTTACATTTATCTCGGCTGCAACGATTGAAGATGTTTATTCAATTCTTCGGCGTTGCTTGCGGCAGATGCTCCGGCATTTTTGAAGCTTTCCACTGCTACTGCTTTATCGCCCTGCAAGTACTGTAATATACCCATATTGTTCCAATACACACTGTTGTGTTCCTGCACTTTGCCTAAGTAATAGGCTGCTTGGCTTACATCTCGCCTGTCAAGTGCGCTTGCTGCTGCATTGATGTTGGCGATATCGCTATCGGGGAACAGTTTTGCTGCGGTTTCAAACAGTTCAACGTATTCGGGACTTCTCGGCATGTATGTCTGAGCTATCAAGAACATCTCATTGAGAGACAGATTGCTGGACTTAGTACGAAATACTTCTTTACCTTTTTCAACTGTAAACGGAAGAACTACGTAATGAAGCGTATAGTCCGCTCTGCGAAGATATGGGAATAGATTCTGCAACATCCAGCGATATGGACTTCCACCTGCCAAATCTATTAACCTTCTTTCTCTGCCGTCAAAAATATCTACACCACGAATGATTTCAAGAACTTGGAATTTTTCAGGCATATTTGATGCTGCTACAAGGCTGTCAAGCGTTGCCCAGTCTTCGCCCGCACCGCGAACGGTAAAGAGATTGTCCGGCAAACCGTGTATCGCTCTAATATGATTTTTGAGTGAAACAACACGACGTTCAGACAATGTCAGGTTACTTGCATACGAACCTTCAATAGATGCATTCCCCACAATGTTAATACTCCTGATTTCACTATCGGGGTCACGTAATACTTCTGTAAGCTGGTTGTGAAGTCTTTGCAACTCGACAGCATTATTTCTAAACGTGGGATTAATTTCCACACTACCGACAGCAAAATCCAAGAATACGCTACCCATTTCATTACGAATCTTCGGATCTTCTACCGGTGGAGTAATGAAACTCGACAACAGCGTTGGGTAATAAATGATAAGAGGTGAGGGCGCGGATATTTCAATCCGCTCTGTTGTTGTGCCGCCGCCTATACCATATATTAATGATAGACTTACTTTAGTGGGGCCGAAATAGTTTTTTGTATAATCACCTAAATGTTCCCCGCACGTGCCACATTCAAATCTATCATACGACAAATAAGCGTAACCTGCACCAATGGTGGCTTCCAATCCCCAACGGTTGTTGAAATTCCAACGATAGCCATAGCTCAGACCAGCTCCGGCAAGCCAACCCTCGAAACGGTGCTCTTGCATATACGGTGAGAAAGGCTTGGGAAGATTACCTATATTATAATAAACGTAATGACTGTGTAGCCCGAAAAAGTGTCCGCTAAATATTTCGCGTGTCCAAAAACGAAATTCGGGTTGCACCAAAATATGTCGCCATTTTCGGTTGTTTGCAAATTCCCAAGGATTCCATGAAATGGGAAATTCCAACGATGTTCTTTGACCTGTACGAAACTCAACCCCAAGATTCATTGTGGTAGTAACATCATACAATAAATTGGTTTTGATGTTCCATCTCTGTGGTATCATTTCTACACGTTCAATATACGTGCTGCTCTGCTCCGGCTCTACCGAAGACGTTTCTTGCGCTTGTATCGAAACAAATGCCGATAGCAAGAAAAACAATGTGATGATTTTTGTATAAAGTTTCATATATTTGAAAATTACTATTTTGTTATTTCGCTTTCCAGTGCTTTATGTAGCCTGAGTTGTGTCCGTTTGATATTCTCTCCAAACCTTCGTCGTCTGTCTCTATGATGACAATATGTTTGTTCGATTCATTTTTGTTTTCCCCTATCAATTCGGAAACATCAAGTTTCAGTACACCGGCTATTTGTTTTAATCTTTTGATATCTATCGAGTGCCTTCCGAAAATGTTATATACATTTGTACGGCTGCAATGTATGGCTTTAGCAAAATCGCTAATTGATATATTTTTTTCTTTTACGATTACCTGTATTATTTTTCCTACATTCGGCTCTTGGTTATCTTTATTTTCTTTCATTTTTATACTTTCAATTATAAAATACTTTTTTTACTTTTTATTTTTCAGAAAACGGCACAAAAGTACTTTGTTTTCTTTGCAATAATACAAAATATTTGTCCAATCAATTTTGCATTATGTCAATTATTTTTAGCACTCCTACAGTCTTATTGCTGCGATGTTATCATTTTCATTTTAAGACTGTTTTATCCTTTTTGACGTTGCAAAGGTAGGGGTGTCAGGAAATTTGTACAAGACTTTATTTGTAAGGAAAAGAAAAAAATTATGGCAAATATTGAGGAAAAATTGAGAACAAATGGTGTTTGTGTCATTTCGCGTTGTTTTTTCCAAAAAAGACACAGAAAATGATACAAATTTTGATTTTTGTAGTATTTTGCGTGTCTGAAAATGTGTGGATTTGAGTGATGAAATGAGATGTTTGTTCAGTGATTTTGACAGTTTTGATATAATTTGTTTTGACACTCGTGATGGAAAAGAAAAAGTGCTCTTTGACATATTGGATTTTAGCGAGAAAAGTATTATCTTTGCGTAAAATTGGCTCTGCCGACTTCCAGAACGCTGTTTCAAAACAATTTCTATGTCTTCAATTTGCCCCCTTTGCGGAAAAAATAAATCGAATGAAGCGTTGTTCTGCGAACAATGCTCGAAAAAAATACGTGTAGATTACGAAGTAGATGTTCCTCAAATACCCAAAAATGATGGTACACCTGAAGAGAAAATCGAAACACAACCGGAGCCAATGTCAATTCCCGAAGCTAAACCCAAACCGAAAAATATACAAATAAAAACGTTGTTATATAGCTTTTTAGCTATTATAGTTTTGGTTGGCGGATTTTTTATTTTCAAACACACAACTCACAATAGTAATGCCCCGGAAACCGATTGGGAAATTGCTGTGCAAGAAAATACCATTGCACATTATTTAGCGTTTATAGAGGCGCATCCACGCAGCGAAAAAACCGATTTGGCAAGAGAAAATATTTTGAAAATAAGACAGTTAGAAAATGAGAAATGGAATAGGTTAAGGCAGTCGGATAATATTACAGAATTGCAAGATTTTTTGCAAACAAATCCGGAAAGTGTGATTGTCCCTTTGGTAATCAATCGGATAGATTCGTTGAAATGGGTAGAAATTTTGAGAATTGAAATGCAGCGTAATTTAAATGATACTATTGATAGTGTTTTTGAAGTTCAACCGTAGCTTTGCATTAATCATTAAACACTAATCATTATGCAATTCCAACTTACCTCACAATACAAACCCACCGGTGACCAACCCGAAGCCATAAAAGCCTTAGTACAGGGACTAAACGAAGACGTTTCCTATCAAACGCTTTTAGGTGTAACCGGCTCTGGTAAAACGTTTACCGTTGCCAACGTGATTGCGCAAACGAACAAACCTACTCTCGTATTGAGTCACAACAAAACGTTGGCAGCACAACTTTACAGCGAATTCAAAGGTTTTTTTCCGCATAATGCAGTAGAATATTTCGTATCGTATTACGATTATTATCAGCCCGAAGCGTACTTGCCGACTACCGATACATATATCGAAAAAGATTTGGCAATAAACGATGAACTTGATAGATTGCGTTTGGCGGCGACATCAACGTTACTTTCGGGGCGAAAAGATGTGATTGTGGTTTCGTCCGTATCGTGTTTATACGGAATGGGAAATCCCGAAGATTTTAACAGCACAACCATTGATATAAAAACCGGGCAAACGATTGAACGCGACCGTTTTCTTCGTCTTTTAGTCGATAGTTTGTATTCTCGTAAAGAAACCGTCGATTTCAATCGCGGTAATTTTCGAGTGAAAGGCGATACTGTTGATGTTTTTTTGTCGTATAGCGATTGTATTATTCGTGTGATTTTTTGGGGCGATGAAATTGAAAGCATCGAATCCATTGATCCATTATCAGGTGTAACTATTGAACGATTAGGTGCTTACCGAATTTTTCCAGCAAATCTTTTTGTTACTACTAAAGAGCGAATCTTTCGTGCCATCGACGAAATTCAGATTGATTTGGGAAAACAAGTCGAGTTTTACCAATCCATCGGTAAACCATACGAAGCCAAACGTCTCTATGAACGTGTTTCTTACGATGTGGAAATGATAAAAGAAATCGGTTATTGTTCGGGAATCGAGAACTATTCGCGCTATTTCGACGGACGACTGCCGGGTACACGTCCTTTCTGTTTGTTCGATTTCTTTCCCGATGGTTTTCTAACCGTTATCGACGAAAGCCACGTAACTATACCGCAAATTCGAGCAATGTACGGCGGAGACCACGCGCGTAAAACTAATTTGGTGGAACACGGTTTTCGACTTCCGGCTGCAATGGATAACCGTCCGTTGAAATTTGAAGAATTTGAATCGCTTGCCCGGAAAATTATTTTTGTGAGTGCTACACCCGCCGATTATGAGTTAGAAAAGTCGGAAGGAATTGTTGTTGACCAGCTTATTCGTCCTACAGGATTGCTTGATCCGCCCATTGATGTGCGTCCGAGTCTCAATCAAATTGATGATTTGATGGAAGAAATTCAATTGCGCGTTGAGCGAAACGAACGCGTACTCGTTACCACACTTACTAAACGAATGGCAGAGGAATTGACCGATTATTTATCGCACAACAACGTGAAATGCAATTACATACATTCTGATGTAGAAACACTCGACCGTATTCGTATTATGGATGAATTGCGAAGTGGTGTTTTTGATGTACTTATCGGTGTAAATCTGCTTCGCGAAGGATTAGATTTGCCCGAAGTATCGCTCGTTGCCGTTCTTGATGCTGATAAAGAGGGATTTTTACGTTCGCACCGCTCACTCACACAGACGGCAGGACGTGCTGCTCGAAACGTAAACGGACGAGTGATTTTTTATGCCGACAAAATCACGGACAGCATGCAAAAAACGATGGACGAAACCAATCGCAGGCGCGAAAAACAGATAAAGTATAACGATGAACACGGTATTACGCCAACACAAATCAACAAACAATTATCTTCATCTTCGTTGATAAAGCAGGCGCCGGCTACTATCGAACCAAAAGCGTATATCGAGCCCGATTTTGAACTTTCGGTTGCCGCCGAGCCACAAGCAAAGTACGAAACCATCGCCGACCTCAAAAAAGAAATCGAACGCACGCGCAAAGCGATGTTGGATGCGGCGAAAAAATTGGAGTTTTTGGAGGCGGCGCAGTTGCGTGATGTGTTGATAAAGTTGGAGGATAGGTTGAAAAATAAATAATGATACCCTATCATTTTCGTTCTAAATTTCCCAACAACCAATAATCCAGCATCACCATTGCCCCCATTGCTTCCACAACAGGAACAGCGCGAGGCAACACACACGCATCGTGTCGTCCGCTCGCTTTCACAACTGTTTCAGTTCCCTGAATATCTACCGTTTTTTGTTCCGAAAAAATCGTTGCCACAGGCTTAAATGCTACACGAAAATAAATATCTTGTCCATTGGAAATACCGCCCTGAATACCGCCCGAGTAGTTGGTTTTTGTGGAAATTGTGCCGTTATCGTTAAAAAACGCGTCGTTTACTTCTGAGCCGCACCGACTTACATCAAATCCCATTCCGTACTCAAATCCTTTTACAGCGTTGATACTCAACATTGCCGACCCAAGCGCGGCGTGAAGTTTACCGAAGACAGGCTCGCCCAATCCCACCGGCGTTCCTTTTATCACACAAGTGATTACACCGCCAATTGTATCGCCTTCGGATTGAACTTTTTTGATTAATTCAATCATTTCGCCGGCTTTTGGGGTATCGGGACAACGAACAGAAGAGTTTTCAATCGTGTTGAGATCGTATTTCGTGTAATCGTTTTCCAACGCTACCGTTCCCACTTGCGAAGTGTAGGCAGTAATGGTAATGTCAATTTTTTTCAAATATAGTTTGGCAATCGCTCCGGCAACTACGCGAGCAATTGTTTCACGTGCCGACGAACGTCCACCGCCTCGATAATCGCGAATACCATATTTTTGTTGATAGGTAAAATCGGCGTGCGATGGTCGATACACATCTTTTAAGTCTTGATAATCTTGCGATTGTTGATTTTCGTTTCGAACGATAAATCCGATGGGCGTACCTGTGGTTCTTCCCTCGAATATGCCCGAAAGAAACTCCACTTTGTCCGATTCTTTGCGCGGAGTCGTAATTTTTGATTGTCCGGGACGACGGCGATTGAGTTCGTTTTGGATAAAATCCATATCTAATTCTAGCCCCGCAGGGCAACCGTCGATAACGCCACCTACAGCCTCGCCGTGCGATTCACCGAAAGATGTAAGTTTGAAAATGTTTCCAAAAGTATTCATAAAACTATTTACAATTTTAGATTTACGATTTTAGACTTGCTTATTCAATCGTAAATCATCAATAAAACTACATTCCCTTATTTATTTCCTCAATATATCCCAACAGCTCCTCTTTTCCTTGCCCTTTTTCCGATGAGGTAACGAAAATGGGCGGAAGTTCTTCCCACGTTTCGAGCAATTTAGCTTTATATCCGCTGATATTTTGTCCTAAACGACCGGCGCCAAGTTTGTCGGCTTTTGTGAAAACGATGGCGAACGGAACGTCGTTCTCACCCAACCACTCCATAAACTCTAAATCGATTTTTTGCGGCTCGTGACGCGAATCAATCAATACGAAAAGCGAAGTCATCGCTTCACGTTCCAAGATATAATCTTCGATGATGATACGAAGTTTCTCGCGCCCTTCTTTTCCACGACGCGCATAACCATATCCGGGCAAATCCACCAAATACCACTCATTGTTGATAAGAAAATGATTGATAAGCAATGTTTTTCCCGGTGTTCCCGATGTTTTTGCCAATCCTTTTTGATTGGTCAGCATATTGATAAGCGACGATTTTCCGACATTTGAACGTCCGATAAAAGCATATTCCGGCTTTCCGTCTTGCGGGCATTTTTGCCAATCGGTGTTACTGATGATAAATTCGGCTGATTTGATAATCATATTTTTAGTTGTTTAGTTGTTAAATGTTCCGTTGTAGAGACGAGGTGTGCCTCGTCTCTACCGTTGCGCGAATTAAAAATAGTCCTAATCCTGTCAAAAGTGCATTGAGTATCAAAAGTTCAAAACCAATTTGATAATTCAATATATGCTTCAACATTATTTCGATTGAGAAGCATAGAATGGGAGCGAGGATAGCCACATAAGGCACATATTTGTCAATCGGTTTCACTTTTGAGTACAATCCGAAAAGGTACAAACCAAGCAACGGACCATAAGTATAGGATGCTACTTTGTAAATAGCGTGAATTACACTATCGGTAGCTATCGCTTGAATAATGAGAATGATGATGACAAACACTGCACTAATGCCGATATGTGTCATACGTCGAGTTTTGACAGCTTCCGTCATTTTCACCTTTTCCACACCAAGAATATCTACACAAAACGACGTTGTAAGTGCAGTTAAAGCCGAATCGGCACTCGAAAAAGATGCCGCAATAATTCCAATAATAAACAGTCCAAAAGCCCAACCGTCAAAATACTGCGACGTAATCATCGGCAAAATTTCGTCGGAAACCGTTGGAAGCACAATCTGATGCTGCCCCGCATATACGAGCAATAGCGCTCCCAAAACGAGAAACAGCAACGTTACGGGCGTAAATGCCAATCCGTAGGAAATCATATTCTTTTGTGCATCTTTCAGATTTTTGCACGAAAGATTTTTTTGCATCATATCTTGGTCTAATCCATTCATTACGATTGTGATAAATATTCCGCTAAAAAACAGTTTGAAAAAGTTTTGTGTACTGTGCCAATCGTCGAAAACAAATATTCGTGCGTGTCCGTTATCGCGAATTACCTGTGCCGTTTCGCTGACATTCAATCCCATATTCGACATTAAGCCCACGATAATGAGCACAAGCGCCGCAATCAACACAAATGTTTGTAACGCATCCGTCCACACAATAGTTTTGATACCGCTTTTTGCCGTATATCCCCAAATGAGCACGATGATACCGATAACGGTTATTACAAACGGTACATTCCACGCATCAAACACCAAACGCTGCAAAATAATTGCCACCAAATACAATCGCACGGCTGCGCCGATGGTTTTGGAAAGCAGAAAAAACGATGCGCCGGTTTTATGCGATTTCGCACCGAAACGTTGTCCCAAATAGCCATATATCGTGGTCAAATTCAGCCGATAGTAGAGCGGCAACAAAATATAAGCAATAGCAATGTAGCCCACAAAAAAGCCCAATACCATTTGCATATACGTCATATCCACATTGCGCACCATTCCGGGCACGGAAATAAACGTAACGCCTGAAAGCGATGTTCCCACCATACCAAGCGCCACCACGTACCAAGGGGATTTGCGGTTGCCGAGAAAAAACGCTTCATTATCGCTGCTTTTTCGGCTCGTGAAGTACGAAATAAGCATCAAAAGTGCGAAATAAAGCGTGATAATTATTAATATTGAAAATGAATGCATAATTTTTTATTCAAAAATTCAAAGTCCGGAACTTTGAATCTTTGAATCTTGAATTTTTGAATCCAAAAAATAATTAGTAAGTTCGGGAAACGAGTCAAACTTTAATGTATATTTATCCGTATCGCCAAAACCATACGTTACAAAAACGAAAGGTACGCCGGCAATTGCCGATTGTACCGCATCAGAATCCGTATCGCCTACATATACAGTTGATTTCAATCCATGTTTCTCTATCAACAAACGAAGATTGTGATGCTTTGGTTGCAAATTCATTCCGTGCTCCATATAATCCTCAAAAAGATGTGTGGTACGCGTATGATTCATAAAATTAATCAATCCGCCTTCTTCGCAATTGCTCAGCATAAATAGTTTGTATCGTTTTGCTAAACGCTCCAACCCTTCGTATACACCATCGTAAACGATAGGTGTCATTGAGCCTTGTAATTTTTGGTATTCAGCAATCACTTCATCAAATAAATGGTCTTGTTCCTCAATTGTTGTATCGGGAATAATAACATCGAGCATCACACGTGCCTCTTTGCCCATTAGACCGAGAAGGTCGTAACGAGTTACCCTGTTTTTGTGTCCGGTTTTTTCTAACGCTTTATTCCAAACGATGACATAAGAATCAACATTGTCCCAAAGCGTACCGTCCATATCGAAAATTAAACTATCCATTTTGCAAAATTACACAAGATTAGCCAAATTCCCAAACAAAAAAGCAGCTACATTTATGTAACTGCTTCAATTTATGTAGCGAGACCGAGAATTGAACTCGGGACCTCATGATTATGAATCATGCGCTCTAACCAACTGAGCTATCTCGCCAACAATTTATAAATTCGGGATTTTGAACATCACTTTCAAAATCGAGTGCAAAAGTAGTGCTTATTTTCCAATTTTGCAAATAAAAGTAGAAAAAAGTTTTTACATAATTTTAGGGCTACCCTAACAGAGCGCAGATGACACAGAATCCCCTAAAACAGGGAGATTGCGGATCAAGCCCGCAATGACAAATCCGGTGCAACTATTTCTCCGCTAATATTCTATCAACACGATTGATATCCAACAGTGTGGTTCCCAATCCCGAGTCAAATAGTCCGCTTAGGGTACAAACAAAATCGTCTGTTTTTAAAATTCCACTTTCGACAAGTTCTTGCAGTCCTTCGTGAAAATATTCTTGCGTGTTTGTCGAACGCGTTCTATATTCGGGAAAAATACCATACGAAAGCGCCAATTCGCGCATTGTTCGTTCGTGATAACAAAATGCGAAAACGGGTTTTTGGGCGCGATAGGCAGCCAGGGCACGCGATGTTCCTCCACCAATTGAATCGTTTATAATGGCTTTTATACCAATTTTTGTGCTGGCTTCAACAGCGGCATTTGCCAAAAATGAAGTTATATCATTGTGTTCAATTGGAACGGGGATATCATTTTCAGGCATTTTTGTTTTTTCCGCTTCTTTTGCTATTTTTGCCATTGTGCGCACTGCTTCTACCGGATATTTTCCGTAAGCAGTTTCACCACTGAGCATTAGCGCATCGGTACGATAGTAGATAGCGTTGGCAATATCGGTTACTTCGGCACGTGTTGGACGAGGATTCGAAATCATTGAATGAAGCATTTGCGTGGCCACAATAACCGGTTTTTTTGCCTGCACGCATTTACGAATCAAACGACGTTGGATACCCGGAATTTTTTCCTGTGCCACTTCAATTCCCAAATCGCCGCGCGCAATCATCACGCCATAACAATATTTGAGAATTTCGTCGATATTATCAACACCTTCTTGGTTTTCGATTTTCGAAATAATTTTTATTTGACTGTTATGCTCATCTAAAATCTTCTGAATATCAATTAAATCTTCTTTGTTGCGAACGAATGAGTGGGCGATAAAATCCAAATCTTGCTCAATGGCAAAAAGAATATTTTCACGGTCTCTTTCGGTTAATGATGGCAAGTTGATGCGCACACCGGGTACATTTACGCTTTTGCGTGATCCGAGAATGCCATCGTTTTGTACGCGACAAAGCAGGAAATCGCTGTTTTTTTCTTCAACTTTCAATTCAATTTCGCCGTCGTCTATCAAAATGTCGTCGCCCACGTGCAAATCACGTACAAAAAACGGATAACTCACTGCGACACATTCTTTATTTGAAATGTAATCGGGATTACCAACAACACGAATTAAATCGCCGGTTTTGATTTCAATAGCATCGTCCTGAGCAACTGTGGTGCGCACTTCGGGACCTTTTGTATCAACCAATAATGCGATTTTATTGCTTACTGCACGAACATTGTTGATAATATTCATAAAACCATCACGCTGTAAGTGTGCCGAATTCATTCGCACAACGTTCATACCTTCGTTGTATAATTGTCGGATAAAATCAATTTCGCAACGCTTATCGCTGATAGTAGCAACTATTTTAGTATATTTTTTTGGCATAATTAAATATGAAAAATATTTTTCGGGCACAAAAGTACACATATTATTTCATTATTGCTATCTTTGCGGACTAAATAAAATTAAATGAAGCATCAACTCAACGAGCATAATAAACAAGAAAATCCGCCGATGCACACCGCCGAACATATTCTTAATCAAACAATGGTTCGAATGTTTGGCTGCGGACGTTCACATAACACGCACATTGAGAGGAAGAAAAGCAAAGCGGATTATATTCTTTCCGAAGCACTTTCCGATGAACAGGTGAAAGCGATTGAAGATGCCGTGAATGAGGTGATTGGACGTGATTTGACGGTTACCGAAGCATTTATGCCGATTTCGGAAGCGAAGGAAATCGTAGATTTGTCAAAATTACCCGAAAATGTGTCGTCAATTTTGCGAATTGTGCGAGTGGGGGATTTTGATGTTTGCGCTTGTATTGGTGCGCACGTGGCGAAAACATCGGAAATTGGTCGTTTTGAAATCATTAGCCACAACTTTTGCGATAGTAAATGGCGTGTGCGATTTAAGTTGAAAAATGAAATATAAAAATATAAAACAGATGAAAAAAGTAATTTTAGTTTTAATTGTCTCACTTTTTGTTGTCGGCGTGTATTCTCAAGACAGTGCACAAAATGAGAATAAAGAGTGGAAACCTTCACAGAGCAGACACACAAACTTTGATATTGGTAAATATATCACGCCGGATATTGTACGAAATCGGCTGGATATTGATTTATATTTGAATTCCAGCTATTTACGTTCGGACAACAGTTCAGACAGTCATAACGATTTGTTTAAAACCTCAGATTTTACCGGTAATATTCAATCTGACTTTTCGCGTTATGTTAATACCCGTAAAAGAATATCGCATTTAGCAGGTAGACTATCATTTGCACAGGATCACAACTCTGAAACATATGAACGAACATTTACAAACGATAGTCCAACCATTATAAACAATATGTCAAAATCGTTTCAACGAAATTCTTTAAATCTGGGTTGGTTGAATAAATGGTATTTTTCTGAATCGATTTTTATGGATTATGGTGCATCTAGCAACGTTGCTTATAGTTTTACGCGAGACAAAACAAAAAATCAATCGGAAGATAGTAACGAAAAGCGGAATATATTTTCTTTTAACTTTTCCCCAAAAATAGGTATTGGATATGGACGTATAGAGAATGTGGAAGACGCCCGTCAGGCGATTTATATTGCCGATGCGCTTTCCAAAAGAAATGTTTTGACCCGAAATCTTTCTAATGAAGAACTGCTAGCACTATCGCAAAAGATTTCAACTGTTAAGAACAAACGATTTTTAGATTCGCGCTTGCATTTAATGGACGAAATTGCGGCGGTTGATTCGTTTTTTGTGAAGAATAACTTATTGGCTGATAATGGCGCATCATATTTTACTACTTTGTATGATATGTGGCACCATGGCGCCTTATTTTCACGTAGATCGGGTTATGAAGTATCTTTTGTAGTACGCCCATATTATTTTCATCAAAACTCGGAAACGACTCACGTAACGCAAAAAAATATTTGGAATGTAAGTGAGTTAGCAGCATATTTGAATTTTAATTATGAAAAACCGTTTAAGTTAAATTGGCAACACAGTGTAGATGCAAGAGCTATTGGTAGTATCCATTCCCAACGAAGTGAACAAACAGGTAATGACGAATATACTGATCGTACTGACGGCAAAATATTCACTGCTTTTGCAAGTTACTATTTGGGTTATTATCCAAATACAAGAACAAATATTCAAGTAGGAGCATTGCAAAGAGTTTCGAGAAATATAATTGATGAACAAGGACGTTTTACGAATTATGATACTATTCTTAGCGCCAAATTATATTATTATTTTTCGCCCCATTTTCGTTTGGCAGGCGATTGTGGGCTTAGATATGCACCAAGTCGTTACAAGTGGGACAGTGGTGGTTCTTCCGGCAGAAATATTTTTTCATCATTATTTAATGTTAGTTTAACTTATCATATTTTCTAGATGAGCAGATGTAAAAAATGAACGAAAGTGAAAAACGAGTTGTAAGCAAAATGATTGCCATTTATTGCCGTTTCAATCACGATATTTCGCAAGGATTGTGTGAAGAATGTACGGAATTACATAATTATGCTTGGCAACGACTCGAACGTTGTCCGTATGGCGAAAAAAAGCCAACATGCAGTTCGTGTCCAATTCATTGTTATAAAGAAGATAAACGTTTACAAATACAATATGTGATGCGTTTTTCGGGAAAAAGAATGTTGTTTTTTCACCCAATTGATGCAATAAGATATAGTCTAAAGGGCTTAAAGTTTAAAGATTTAAAAGTTTAAGAATTGAAGCTGATAGTTGAAAATAGTGTGGTAGCAGATTTACTCGCCAAAAAGAATGAACTCATTCCTGTGTTCAATCGTTTCGGTATACGGTTGGGCGTGGGCGATAAAACCATTGCCGATATTTGCGATGAGCACGATTTAAATATCGATTTCATTCTCACTGTGTTAAATGTGTATGTAAATGAAACGTATTTGCCCGATTCTGTGCTTTCGCTGTTTGAAGCGGAACTGATTGCCGAATATTTTCAACGAACGGTAGAAAATTACTTGCACGATTTAGTGCCGAATATCGAAAAACACTTAAACGCTTTTATTGCGATGAGCGGCTCTCATAATAAAGAACTTAACGCACTTCGCGGACTGTTTGTGCAATTCAAAGAAAAACTGACAAATTCGCTGCAAAACGGCGTGAATCACAACGATGATTTCCCCGACGATTTGCTGCACGACCTCAAAAGCATCCTCATTAAGCACGTTTCGGGCGAATACAACCAAAACCTTTGCTACGCCGTGATCTTTTCGATTTCATCGCTCGAAAAAGATTTGTCGGTACACAATCGATTGCGCAGCAAAGTACTTCGTCCGAAGTTTGAAGAACTCAATTCTGCCGATATGGAATACCTGCAACACGCTTTTGCAGAGGATGATAAACACGTATATTATCACAACAATGAAAATCATTTAACAAACCGCGAAATGGAAATTCTAAAACTCATCGTTCAAGGTTTGCTCAACAAAGAAATTGCCGACAAGCTCAGCATCAGCCTTAATACCGTGCTTACGCACCGGAAAAATATTATTGCGAAAACAGGTATCAAAACCGTTTCGGGATTAACGTTTTATTGTATTAGAAATGGGTTGATTTCGGTGTAAAATTGAAAATCTTCACAAAGCCTACTATCAATTTGTAACTTTCTTCTTGAACTCTTTCAAAACTAAACAATTTGTCGTATTTTTGTACGCCCAAAAGCAAGCAAGAAAATACAACAAAGGTTATTGTTGTGCAATCTCATTTTGAAAAGAAGTAAAACAATAAATATAAACAACTTATGACTAACCAAAGAGAAAAACTTTTTACAGATTTTCCACAGGTTTCCACCGAAGGGTGGTTGGAAGTAATCACGGCAGATTTGAAAGGTGCTGATTTCCAAAAAAAACTGGTTTGGAAAACAAACGAAGGTTTTAATGTAAATCCGTTTTATCGCGCGGAGGACATTGAGGGATTTCATTCGACGGATAATTTGCCCGGCGAATTTCCCTACATTCGCAGCACTAGAAAGGATAACGTATGGTATGTGCGTCAAGAGATTGACGTGAAAGATTTTGCGGAAGCAAACAAAAAAATCCTTACACTGTTGGAAAAAGGCGTTACTTCATTCGGATTTTCGTTGCCGAGTGATGCACTTTCGGTGGCGAATCTTGCTACGCTTCTCAACAGCATTTCACCCGAAAAAGTGGAATTGAATTTCAGAACTTGCATTTCGTGTACGCTCGAACTTGCCAAATTGGTGGCGGATTATGTGAGCACGCAAAACGTTGATTTAAAGAAATGTTACGGTTCGGTAGAATTCGATCCATTCCGCAAAATTCTCAAAAAAGGTGTTGATGAGCCAAATTGGGTTCAAAACTCGGTGGATATCGTTGAAACACTTTCAGTACTACCGCGTTACAAAGCCATTTCCATTACAGGAAACCGAATGAACGATGCGGGCGCATACAGTTTTCAAGAGTTGGGATATAGCCTTTCGTATGGAAATCAGGTGCTTTCGGCGCTCATCGAAAATGGTATTGAGCCGTCGTTAGCAGCAAAAAAAATAAAATTTGAGTTTGGGGTAGGCTCTAACTACTTTATGGAAATTGCGAAATTTCGCGCAGCACGTTGGTTGTGGGCGGAAATTGTGAACGCTTACGAAATTACGTGTCCAGATGACAAACAATGTCGTTGTTCGTCGAAAATGAATATTCACGCCACCACATCACGCTTCAACCAATCGCTTTTCGACCCGTATGTCAATATGCTGCGTACGCAAACCGAAGCGATGTCTGCCACTATCGGCGCGGTAGATTCATTGACCGTTCTTCCGTTTGACGGCGCGTTTGAAACGCCGACCGAATTTGCCGAACGCATCGCTGTGAATCAGCAACTTTTGTTGAAAGAAGAATCGCATTTCGATAAAATTACCGACCCATCATCAGGTTCTTATTATATTGAGTCATTGACAAATTCACTTGCCGAACAGGCATGGAAACTTTTCTTAGAAACCGAAGGAACAGGGTTTTACGAAGCCTTGAAAGCGGGTACAGTGCAAGATGCTATTAACACATCGGCTGACGAACGTTTCAAAGCGCTGGCACAACGTCGTGAAATACTTCTCGGCACAAACCAATATCCAAATTTCACGGAAACGATGAGCACGAAAATCGAAACCGCAAGCGATTGTGGTTGTTACAAAGGCGACGACACACCACTCAAAAAACTGAACACACAACCGCTCGCCAATGCGTTCAACGAACTTCGTTTGGCAACCGAGCGCAGCGGAAAAACGCCGAAAGTGTTTATGCTCACCATCGGAAATTTGGCGTTTCGTTTGGCACGTTCGCAGTTTTCGAGCAACTTTTTCGCTTGTGCGGGATACAAAATTATCGACAATCTTGGTTTCAACACAGTGGAAGAGGGTGTGAAAGCCGCTCGTACCAAAGGTGCTGATATTGTGGTGCTTTGTTCGAGCGACGACGAATACGTTACTTTTGCACCTGAAGCGTATAATTTGCTGAAAGGTGGGAAAGAGATTTTCGTAGTGGCAGGCGCACCTGCTTGTGCAGATGAGTTGAAAGAGAAAGGCATTAAGTATTTTATCAACGTGAAAAGCAATGTATTGGAAACGTTGAGAATGTTCAATGAGAAGTTAAACATAGGAAAAGACTGATAGAAAAAATGAAACCAAATTTCAAAAATATAAATATCCATACCGCAGGCTGTGAAAAAGCAAATGCTACAGAATGGGTTGAAAAAAACGAGATTAAAGCCAACTGGCTCACACCGGAGCAAATTCCCGTGAAGCCCGTATACACAAAAGAAGACCTCACCGGAATGGAGCATTTAGGGTATGCCGCCGGAGTGGCACCGTACCTTCGTGGACCGTATTCCACGATGTACGTGATGCGCCCTTGGACAATTCGTCAATACGCCGGATTTTCTACTGCCGAAGAAAGTAACGCATTCTATCGCAGAAACTTAGCATCGGGACAAAAAGGATTGTCAGTAGCATTCGATTTGCCGACGCATCGCGGATATGATGCCGATAATGAGCGCGTTGTAGGCGATGTGGGTAAAGCTGGCGTATCTATTTGCTCGGTGGAAGATATGAAAGTGCTTTTCGACGGAATTCCGTTGAATAAAATGTCGGTGTCGATGACGATGAATGGTGCGGTACTACCTGTCCTTGCATTCTACATCGTTGCTGCTCAGGAGCAAGGCGCAAATCTTGACGAAATGGCAGGAACGATTCAAAATGACATTCTGAAAGAATTTATGGTGCGTAATACCTATATTTATCCACCTAAATTTTCGATGAAAATCATTGCCGATATTTTTGAGTTTACATCGCAAAAAATGCCGAAATTCAACTCGATTTCTATTTCGGGTTATCATATGCAAGAGGCTGGTGCAACGGCAGATATCGAGTTGGCTTACACGCTGGCAGACGGTATCGAATACTTGCGTGCCGGTATCGATGCAGGTATTGATATTGATAAATTTGCGCCGCGTTTATCGTTTTTCTGGGCAATCGGAATGAACCATTTTATGGAAATTGCCAAAATGCGTGCAGCGCGTTTGTTATGGGCGAAAATCGTGAAAAGTATGGGTTCTAAAAACCCAAAATCAATGGCATTGCGCACACACTCGCAAACATCAGGCTGGTCGCTCACCGAGCAAGACCCGTTTAATAATGTGGGGCGTACCTGTATCGAAGCAATGGCTGCCGCGTTGGGGCATACGCAATCGCTGCACACCAACGCTTTGGACGAAGCTATCGCTTTACCGACCGATTTTTCGGCGCGTATCGCTCGAAACACGCAGATTTACATTCAAGAAGAAACGCAAATCACACGTCAAGTTGACCCGTGGGCAGGCTCGTATTACGTTGAGGCTCTTACTCAGGAACTTGTGGACAAAGCGTGGACGCTGATTGAAGAAGTGGAAAAACTTGGTGGAATGGCGAAGGCAATTGAAACAGGTCTTCCAAAAATGCGTATCGAAGAAGCGGCAGCGCGTACGCAAGCGCGTATCGACTCAGGTGTTCAGACAATTATTGGTGTAAACAAATACCGCCTTGCCAACGAAGACCCGCTTGATATCTTGGAAGTGGACAACACGCAAGTGCGTAAGCAACAAACCGAGCGTTTGGCAGAATTACGCAAAAATCGCGACAATGCAGCCGTTCAAAAAGCATTGGAAGCCATCACAAAATGCGTCGAAACGGGCGAAGGAAACTTGCTCGAATTAGCGGTGGAAGCGGCACGAGTTCGCGCATCGTTGGGTGAAATTTCCGATGCTTGCGAAAAAATTGTAGGACGTTATAATGCAGTAATAAGAACAATATCAGGCGTGTACTCATCAGAATCAAAATCAAACGCGACGCTCGAAGAAGCGCGTTCGCTCACAGACACATTCGCGAAAAAAGAGGGTCGCAGACCGAGAATTATGATTGCCAAAATGGGGCAAGACGGACACGATCGCGGCGCGAAAGTAGTGGCGAGGGGTTATGCCGATTGCGGTTTCGATGTGGATATGGGTCCGTTGTTCCAAACGCCGGAAGAGGCTGCTCATCAAGCGGTTGAAAACGATGTGCACGTGTTGGGCGTATCGTCGTTGGCGGCAGGGCATAAAACACTTGTTCCGCAGGTAATTGAGGAGTTGAAGCGTTTGGGTCGTCCGGATATTATTGTGGTTGCGGGCGGAGTTATTCCGGCGCAAGATTATGATTATCTGTATAAGGCGGGTGTTGCGGCGATTTTTGGGCCGGGAAGTTCGGTGTCGAAGTCGGCGTGTGAGATTATGAGGGTGTTGAATTCGTAAATGTTTGGCGCGTAGAGACGTAGCGCGCTACGTCTCTACAAAACAAAATAATGAC
>JAIRUA010000001.1 GCA_031254645.1 Dysgonamonadaceae bacterium | reverse complement strand
TTGTATATTTGCTGCAACCTTCGTATGTACAAGTCGCTGCAAATAGCTATCTTTGCATTACGATTAAATGGTATCTAATCAAATGAGATTTGGTACAATAAAGTATATAGATGCGTATTCTCATTAGCATATTTGCACATTAGCAAATTATTCATTACCTTTGCACCCTAAAAATAAAGAAAGGACGGTCGGGTAGCTCAGCTGGATAGAGCAACAGCCTTCTAAGCTGTGGGTCCTGGGTTCGAATCCCAGCCTGATCACTATTTTTTTCATAACAGATAAATTAATTTTGTTTGGAAATGCTCATTGATTCTTTTCGATGGGCATTTTTTTATTTATGAATTTTCTTGTGTTTGTCCCATAAAATGCGTAATATTGCACTTTATTGTTTCAAAACAGTTTCTAAAACATTAATTTCATTATTTTATGGATACAATCAATTGGTCGGACTTGGCTTTCGGCTATATGAAAACCGATTACAATGTGCGCAGCCACTACAAAAACGGGCAATGGAGCGAGCCGCAACTCGAAACATCTGAACACGTAAATTTGCATATGGCGGCTACGTGCCTTCATTACGGACAAGAGGCGTTTGAAGGCTTGAAAGCATTTCGTGGAAAAGACGGACAAATTCGTGTTTTCCGTATGCGTGAAAATGCTTTGCGTCTTCAAATGTCGTGTCGAGGTATTATGATGGCAGAGCTTCCGGTAGAAAAGTTCGAAGAAATGGTGTTACTCGCCATTCGCAAAAACGAACGGTTTGTACCGCCTTACGAAAGCGGCGCATCGTTATACATTCGTCCGCTGCTTATTGGTACAGGTGCGCAAGTGGGTGTGAAACCGGCTGCAGAATATACATTTCTGATTTTTGTAACGCCGGTAGGACCTTATTTCAAAGGCGGTTTCCAAACCACACCTTTTGTATTGATGCGCGAGTTTGACCGTGCCGCACCGCTCGGAACAGGAACTTACAAAGTGGGCGGAAACTATGCAGCAAGCCTCGTGGCGGGACAAAAAGCACACGCAATGGGTTATTCCGCAGTTTTTTATCTCGATGCGAAAGAGAAAAAATATATTGACGAATGTGGTGCTGCCAACTTCTTTGGCATCAAAAATAATACATACATTACGCCCGAATCGGCTTCTATTTTGCCATCAATTACCAACAAAAGCTTGATCCAATTGGCGCAAGATATGGGAATGAAAGTAGAGCGTCGTCCCGTGCCTTATCAAGAACTTGAAACGTTTGAAGAAGCGGGTGCTTGCGGAACAGCTGCCGTTATTAGTCCGATTCAGCGAATTGATGATCCGGAAATGAACAAATCATACGTATTTTCGGCAGATGGCAAGCCGGGTGCGATTTCCGAGAAGCTGTACAACAAACTTCGCGCCATTCAGTACGGCGAAGAAGAAGATGTACACGATTGGGTAACGATCGTGTAATGATCGACCACGCCACAGTAGCCCGTATTCAAGATGCCGCACAAATTGTAGATGTGGTGTCTGATTTTGTTACGCTCAAAAAGCGTGGCGTTAATTTCGTGGGTTTGTGTCCGTTTCATGACGATCGTTCGCCGTCGTTTTACGTATCGCCGGCAAAAAATCTTTGTAAATGCTTTTCGTGTGGTGAAGGCGGCTCGCCTGTTCACTTCGTGATGAAGAAAGAGCAACTTTCGTATCCTGAGGCACTCAAGCATTTAGCAAGAAAATACCATATAGAAGTTGTTGAAAAAGAGTTGACTGCCGAAGAGAAACAGCTACAAAGCGATCGCGAAAGTTTATTCATTCTCAACGAATATGCGCGCGATTATTTCGTAAAAATGCTACACGAAAACCCCGAAGGAAAAGCCATTGGTTTGACTTATTTTCGTGAACGTGGATTTCGAGACGATATTGTCAAAAAATTTCAACTTGGTTACGGCTTGGAGCAACGCGATGCTTTTTTGCAAGAAGCACAAAAAGCAGGTTATCGTCGCGAATATCTGTTGAAAACAGGACTTTCGGGCGGTGGCGAAAACAATACGCCGTTGTACGACCGGTTTCGTGGTCGAGTGATTTTTCCCATTCATACTCTTTCGGGAAAAGTGGTCGGTTTTGGTGGACGTATTCTCAAAAAGGCAGACAATTTGGCGAAATACGTCAATTCGCCCGAAAGTGAAATTTATTCCAAAAGCAACGAACTTTACGGTATTTATTTTGCGAAAAGCGCCATTGTAAAACAAGATAAATCGTTTCTTGTAGAAGGATATACCGATGTGATTTCGATGCATCAGGCGGGAATTGAAAACGTAGTGGCTTCATCGGGAACGGCACTCACGAAAGGGCAAATCAGAATGTTGCATCGTTTTTCGGAAAACATTACGATGCTTTACGATGGCGACCCTGCAGGAATAAAAGCCGCTTTGCGCGGTATCGACTTGCTCTTGGAAGACGGAATGAATGTAAAAGTAGTGCTTTTACCCGAAGGAGAGGACCCCGATTCATTCGCAAAAAAACAAAATGCCGAAGATTTTAACAAATATATCGCTGAAAACGAGGTCGATTTCATTCGTTTCAAAACACAACTTCTATTGCAGGAAGTGGGTAACGACCCGATAAAACGCGCCGGATTAATATCCAATGTTGTACAAAGTATTTCGCTCATTCCCAATCAGATTGCTCGTTCTGTCTATATTCAGGAATGCGCGAAATTGCTTGATATGCGCGAAAATGTATTGATTGCGGAGGTGAATAAAATTCGCTTGAAAAATTACGATAAAAGGAAAGAAAATCAAGGTAGAGAAACCGTTGATAATCCGCTTCCGTCGGAAGAAGTTCCCGAAATAACACCTGAAAAAGTCCATAAAACATCTCAACCGAAAAATCCTTACGAACGATTTGAACGCGAAATTTTACGCTACGTTGTTCGTTATGGCAATACGCCCATTTATCGTAAATACGAAACAGTCAAGCGAGTAGAAAATAAAAAAGTGATTGAAGAAGATGTACTGCGAGAAGTGGGTCCGGGTGTAACTGAGTTTGTTCGTTATGATTTGGAACGAGATCATTTCGACTTTTCGAATCCGTTTTACAAGCAAATCTTTGAAGAAGCCTGTCGATATATTGATGATGAAAACTTCGATTCGAGCAGCTATTTTACAATGCATATCGACCCAACTATCAGTAAATTAGCAATAGAGTTAGTGAGTGACCGTTATGAATTGAGTCAATATCACTCCAAACAACTCGGCGAAGAAGTGGGTGATGAAAAATCGCGTTTATTAGAACAAAATAAATTGGAAACGCTTGTTCCTCGCGCCACAACGGAGTTGAAAAACGAACATATTCTTCAAAAAATAAAAGCGGTAAAAGGGAAAATGAAAACGGTTTCGTCCGAAGATTGTATTTTGCTGATAAGCGAATTGAAAGGTTTACAAGAGTTTAAAAAGGCTTTGGCGAAGGAATTAGGCGAACGCATCGTACTTCGCTATTAATCTTGATTATATGGAACTTAAAACAAAAAATATTACAAAACAATACGCCAACCACCTTGCACTCAGCAATGCCAGCATTGAAGTACCTCAAGGAACGGTTTTCGGTTTATTAGGACCAAACGGCGCAGGAAAAACCACGCTCATTCGCATCATCACGCGCATTACTGCGCCCGATAGCGGTGAAGTGTTAATTAACGGTCGTCCCTCGCGGGAAGAAGATACTTATAACATCGGCTACTTGCCCGAAGAACGCGGGCTATACAGAAAAATGAAAGTGGGAGAACAAGCGATGTATCTCGCCCGCCTGCGCGGACTATCGAAAGCCGATGCGCACCGCGAATTGATGAAATGGTTTGAGCGATTCGACATTATGAGTTGGTATAATCGTAAAGTTGAGGAACTTTCGAAAGGAATGGCGCAAAAAGTACAATTCATTTCTACTGTGATTCACAACCCCGATTTGTTGATTTTCGATGAGCCGTTTAGCGGGTTCGACCCTGTGAATGCCGAATTGATTAAAAATGAAATGCTTCGCCTTAAAAACGAAGGAAAAACCATTATCCTTTCCACGCACAATATGGAATCGGTGGAAGAACTGTGCGACAATATTGCACTCATTAACAAATCGCAAGTGGTGCTGCAAGGTAAGGTTTTTGACATTCGCCAACAGCATCGTTCGGATATTTACCGTTTTCGATTGCGTGGTAATGATTTTGCCAAAGATTTTGAAATCACACACCCGACTTTTTTTGTTTTGTCGCAAGCGCCGTATCATGAATTTATCGATTTGCGTATCAAAAAACAAGACGATATCAGCAACAGTGAACTAGCAAAACTCTTTTTTGATCGATATGACGTTGTGGGTTTCGAGGAAGAATTACCAACAATGAACGATATATTTATTAAAACTGTTTCTTAAAATGGTATAAGGTACAGGATAAAATGAGTTTTCCACACCTTTTGCCCTGCACCCTTTACCCAAAAAAACGACAAATGATGAACAATATAAACTTAATCATAGGAAGAGAATATTCAACACGAGTCCGCAAAAAATCGTTCATTTTAATGACACTTTTGACTCCGTTTTTAATGGTCGGTTTGGTGTTTGTACCTCTTTGGTTATCGTCGATAAAAGACGGAAATATACGAAATATCGCCGTTATTGACCAAACTGGCGTTTATGCGCCGTTGTTTGAATCAACTGATTTGTATAAATTTCAGACGAAAGAGCAGATGCCGCTATTAGGTGGCGATATTTTTGCCATTTTAGAAATCTCCGGTGATTTAAGCGAGAATCCACAAGCCGTTTCATTAACATCTGAAAGACAAGCGCCGCAAGATTTGCAATCCATTATCCGCCGCACGTTGAACGAAAAAGTTACACAACAACGTCTCGACGCACTTGCAGACTCCAAAGATGTGAGTACGGAAGCCATCACGCAAGTGCGTTCTATTTTAGACAGCGGCTCAAATATCTCGCTGCGCACGTTACGCCAAGACGGTGAAGGTAATGTACAAGAATCATCAACCGTACTTGCAGCTGTTATCGGAATGGTGTTTACTATTCTCATTTATATGTTTTTATTGATGTATGGTGCAATGGTAATGCAAGCCGTATTGGAAGAAAAAAAGAGCCGCATTGTGGAAGTAATGGTTTCGTCGGTAAAACCCGTCAAATTGCTGATAGGTAAAATTATAGGAATTGGTTTGGTGGGTATCACACAATTGCTGCTTTGGGGCATTTTGGTTAGCGTTTTATTTGGTGTACTGTCTTTGTTTATTTCGATGCCGGCACAGCCCGAAATACCAATGGCTTCACCGGTTGAAATTGGTGGTTTTGATATTGAAGGGATAATGGCTTCGGTAATGAATTTTAACTGGCTGGAAATCATTGTTTATTTCATTCTTTTCTTTATTGGTGGATATATTTTGTATGCTTCCATTTTTGCGATGTTTGCTTCGGCGGTGGATAGCGATGAGGATACCCAACAGTTTATGATGCCGGTAATGATCATTATTATGTTTGCCTTATACGCAGGTATTTATAGCGTTAGCAATCCCGACGGACCGTTGGCATTTTGGGCATCGCTCATTCCGTTTACATCGCCCATTGTGATGATGGTGCGTATTCCGTTTGGTATCCCGTTGTGGGAAAAATTGTTATCACTCGTACTGCTTTACGGCACATTTTTGTTGATTTCGGTTGTGGCGGCGAAAATTTATCGAGTAGGAATTTTGATGTATGGTAAAAAGCCGACGTTGAAGGAAATGGTGAAGTGGTTGAGGTATAAATAGTTTAAGGATTTGAGGTTTAAAGTTTAAGATTGATGATGCTTTGCGTGAAAAAATGCAGATTTTTGGTATTTTTCACGGAAAATGAAATCCTTTTTGATTATCTTTGTATTGAAAATCGTATGTAGAATGATAAACAAAATCATCAAAAATAAAATCGAACAACTGTTCTGCTTGTACAAAGAATTATCGCGTGGAAGCGAAAATGTTCTACACGAGATAGCGATGTTGGAGATTCCCGAAATGGTATATCAATCAAATGCTATTGAAAACTCCACTCTTACGCTTGAAGATACGGAAAGTATTCTGATGAACGGAATTGTACCGCAAAAAGCAAGTATTCGTGAAGTATATGAGGCAAAAAGTTTGGCAAAAATTACCGAACAGTTACTCATCAGTAAAAATAAAAAACTCTCTATTGCACAAATTCTCAATTTGCATAAAATTCTACTTTCCGACATCAACGATGGTATTGCAGGCAGATTTCGACAGGGGAAAGAATGGGTGCGAATAGGTAATCAGCTTGGTGCTAACCCATTATTTGCAAGCAGTTTAATGACAGAATTAGTAAAAGACTATAATGCCGGTAAATATCCATATTTTTTGGATAGTATTGCTTATTTTCACGCTGAATTTGAAATCATACATCCTTTTTGTGATGGTAATGGTCGCATTGGTCGGGTCATTATTAATCAACAATTGATGCAGCTAGGTTATCCTCCGATTATCATTCAAAACAAAAGCAAAGTAAAAGAGTATTATTCGCTGTTTTCGCTTTATGCAAGAAATATGAAATTCGACGGTTTTACCGCTTTATTCGCTCTTTTGTTGATAGAATCGTTGCACAAAAGATTGACATATTTAACGGCTCGGCGTATTATTCCGCTTTCACTTTGGGCAAAACAGAATGAGGTAAAAGGAAATATAGCGACAAACAAAGCCAAGCGACAAACAATTCCCGCATTTCGTTTGCGTGAAAAATGGGTAATTTCGGAAAGTTATCGTGAAAATATTGATACTATTGAGTTTTTTCACGGTAAATAAAAGCAGCATACAAACAAACAAATGAGCATATCAAATTCAAAAATACCCGAACCGGCACTCAGGAGATTACCGTGGTATCTGTCGTATGTAAAACTCTTGAAAGGACGAGGCGAAACATACGTATCTTCCACACGAATAGCGGATAAGATAGATGTCTCAGCCACACAAATTGCGAAAGATCTTTCGTATGTGAACATCAGTGGAAAAACACGTGTAGGTTACGATATTGATGAGCTAATTCACGTGTTGGAATCGTTTTTGGGCTTTACAAAACAGCACAAAGCGGTGGTTTTTGGCGTCGGAAGTTTAGGTGCAGCATTATTGTCGGATTCAGGTTTGGAACAATTCGGATTGAAAATTATTGCCGGATTCGATGTGGATGATTCCGTTGTGAATGAATCGACTCATACCATTCCAGTGTATCACTCCAATGAATTTATCGAACGAAACAAAGGGATAAAAGCCGAAATCGGAATCCTCGCTGTACCCTCGGGCGTAGCACAGACAGTATCTAACTATATGGTACGTGGCGGCATAAAAGCGATTTGGAATTTCACGCCGTTTCGCGTGCGTGTTTCGGAAGATGTGGTGTTGCAAAACACATCGTTGTATGCGCATTTGGCAGTGATGTTTAATCGGTTAAATGATTCAAAAATTCAAAAATTCAAAAATTCAAAATGAAGATTTTTGCAATCGGTTTAAACTATGCATCTCACAACGAAGAGATGAAAAATACGTTTCAAAGCACACAGCCTGTTGTGTTTATGAAACCCGACACAGCATTGTTAAAGGACGGAAATCCGTTTTTTCTACCCGATTTTTCCGAACAGATAGACTACGAAACCGAGATTGTGGTAAAGATAAACCGATTGGGAAAAAATATTGCCGAACGTTTCGCACATCGTTATTATGATGAAATCACAGTCGGCATTGATTTTACGGCACGCGACCTGCAAAAAAAACTGAAAGAATCGGGTTTGCCTTGGGAAATCTGCAAAGGATTCGATAATTCTGCCGCTTTGGGTACTTTCATTTCAAAAAACGAAGTGGAAAATCTACAAAACCTTAACTTTCATCTCGATATCAACGGCAAAACTGTGCAATCGGGCAATACACACGATATGATTTATTCGGTCGACAAAACTATCGCTTATATCAGTCAATTTTTTACACTCAAAATCGGTGATATTATTTTTACGGGAACGCCTGCGGGAATTGGTCCGGTGAAAATAAATGACCGGTTGGAAGGATATATTGAGGACAGGAAATTGTTGGATTTTTGCATTAAATAGAAAAAGTACTGAAAATCGACAGCGTTAGATAGTCTTAAAAAAACATACCATATCCAACAGACAAGTTTTAGCAAAAGTAAAATCTAATACTTATCTTTGTTTGCACATATAATTTATCCTGTATAGGCTTGTTTTTTAACACAACAATGTTTACTGCTGATGGTCAATTTATTATATGCTGTTTTCTTGCAAATAAAAATTCTCGTTGTATTCTGTCGTGTATTTGTAGGGGTGAAAAGTTTGTCGCTATTGCCCTTAATATGGATATTTGTGCCGAGAAATAAATTAAAAAAAGCAAATTATTCAAACTAGAAAGCATTTATGAAAGTAACATTGTTCAAAACAAGTGTGCGACTTTTGTCATTTATTCTTTTAGCAACTGTGATTGTCGGTTGTGGGAAAAACGACCTGTCGCCTGAAAACGTTCGATTCGAAATCGATCGGGACAACTCTTCAATAGAAGGAAGTTTTGTGCAAAATGCGTCAATGACGTCGCTTAACAATTTCGTTTTACGCTACATCGGTGGTGGCAGCGTAGCTACGGTAAAGGCAAGCGAGGTCAATGGCGTATTTATTGCGGAAAGGCAAGTAGATTTGCCTGTCAACGGCACTGTAAAAATCGCAATTGAAGGAAAACCAATCGAACTGGGTGAATTTACCTTGAAATTAGAAGTAGTTCTTGCAGGAAGGTCATATTTTTGCAGCCATATCTTCGAAGTGGCAGAAGATACCGATCCCAATGCACCGATTACATTTACATTAGATCCGCAATACAACGAAGTAACCGGACTATTTGAAACAACTGAAATTCCATTTTTCGTAGATCCGTTTATGTCAAGTATTGTTGTTGTTGAGCCATTTGTAACCGGCTTGAGTACAGCAGTAGAAATCAACAATAGAACGGGACAAGGAATTTTGAGACTTACATCGGGCAATAATTTTATCGGAGGAGATCTTAATTTTGTTGTCTCTTTCGGTGCAAGAACGCCTATTGCGGTAACTATCAGCACTTCGCCTTTCGAAGCCGGCGACGGCTCGGCTGCATCTCCATTCGAAATAAGTAATGTAGAGCTGTTACGAAAATTGCATTTTCTTCCGAACAGTCATTTCAAATTGACAGAAAACATCAACTTGCAAGGTGTTGTTTTTCAGTCAATTGGGGGGGGTGAAAATGTGCCATTTTCGGGCACGTTAGACGGGAACGGAAAAAGTATTTCCGGCATCAATATTGTCGGAACGTCTAATGTCGCATTTTTTGGTAATGTTTCGACGACCACAGTCATAAAAGATTTGACCATTTCGGGAACCGTTACAGGAACGAATTTTGTTGCCGGATTGGTGGCAAACAATACCGGAACAATCACAAACGTTGACGCATCGGCTATGATTATCACAGGCGAGAACAATCTATCTGGACTAACAGTCAACAATACAGGTACAATTACCAATTCTACTCCTGTTGATCTGCTTTCGTTCCCCAACTTCCCAACGATGATTGCTGATTTTACAACCACCATCACCCGTCCGCTCAATTTTACACCGTCAACGGCAGTAGCAACAATTGTGCGCCAGCCCGAAAACGTAACGGCTACCATTGACGGAGCCAATTTGGTATTAACGCCGCAATACGGATTTACTGAAACCGATATGACTGTTGTTATTACATTAGCAAATGTTTCATCGACCGAAAAAACCATTAGTTTATCGGCAGAAGAAGGTTTCGATGCCGGAAATGGTAGTGCAGCGAATCCTTGGGTGATTTCGAGAGCATCGCAGTTTAATAAAATTCGCGACCTTCCGGGAGATAACTTCCTATTGGCTGCAGATATAGATTTGACGGAATTAGGCAGCGAATGGGTGCCAATCCCCACTTTTACCGGAACAATAGACGGCGACGGATATTCGGTATTCGGATTGAAACACACCTCTATCGCAACAAAAGGGGGTTTGATAACCGTTAATACCGGAAATATCCGAAATATAGCATTCCGTAATATAAATATGATTGCAACTGCTGCGTTTGGTGCCATAGTGGGCGACCACAGTGTGGGAACTATCAACAATGTGGTGGTTACCGGAACAGTAACATCAACACACACAGGCGATATTTTGGGCGGTGTTGCCGGAGAGATATTAGGTGGTGTGATTTCAAATGTATATGTCAATCTTGCCATAACGACTTCTGCCGGAATGACCGGAGGCATTGTTGGTCGTGCGCGTGCCGGTGCAAGTACGGTAATCAACTGTACTTCGGAAGGCTCTATCACGGTAACGATGAGCAGAACTCGTATTGCAGGTATCGTTGGTCGCGCCGAATTTGCGATTGCCATTCGCAACTGTTTATCAACGATGAATATATCGTCGAATGTGAGTGGTACTAACGGCGTTGGCGGTATCTTTGGAGCCGACAACACTGCGGCAGGCATCAGCATTGAAGAAAGTATGTTTACCGGTACGCTGTCGAACGTGTTTATGAGCGGCGGTATTGCCGGAGTAGGACCGAGAATGCGCAACAACCTTGTTGTAGGGCAAGGCACGAGTATGGCTACGCCGATGATTACGGTTGGCGGTACTGTCAATACTTCAAGTGCCGGCGGAATTGCGGGAACAAATAAGTTTTGGTTGGAAAATTCTATCGTGCGCAACGCGACTATCACAGGTGTGAGCACTGTGGGACAGCCTTTGGCGGGTATTGTATCCACATTCCAGAACGATGGCTTTGTGCGTAACTCGGTGGTTGACAATGTTCTCATAAATGGAACAAATGTACGCGGTGTTGCCGGAACGGCTGCTGTTGGAACAGGTGTAAACTCGAATAACTTCTCATCAGGCGTATTATTCTATGAAGGTGGAACGCCAAGCACTTACACCCCGACAGATGCCCCGAATGGACTCGATGGTGGTCAAAAAACCGCATCGGAGCTCACGCAATCGTTCTACGAATCGTTAGGCTTCGACTTCGTAAATATATGGAAATGGGAAAATAACCAGCCTGTGCTGCAAAATGTAGGCTATCAAGGTACTGTTTCAATTAACTAAACTTTTTTAGAACACAGATGACGCGGATTCGTCATTCCGCGTCATCCGCGTTCCCAATATTAAAAATAAAACAATTGTATGAAAGTAAAAAATTTTCTTGCTCGTCCGATAGGATTGGGCGCATTGATATTTTGTTTCTTCCTCTTGACAGCTTGCGAAAGGTCGGTCATCACACCGCCTGTCATACCGCCTGATGATACGGAAGAACCGGAAATACCCGAAGTGGTTATTTCCACCAAAAAAGGAGTGGGTATGGGCACCGGCACATCGATAGGGGTGTGGTGGAAAAACCTCATCAATCTAAAACCTTACTGGTTTTTTACGTGGGGCACGTTTCTAACAGATGCACAATGGGATCTGCTTCCGGAAGGCATTGAGTTTATACCAATGTTTTGGAATGGAGCAGGTGTTAATCAAGCCAATATCGACAGATTGAACGCACTCCACGAAGCCGGACGTGTGAACTATTTACTCGGATTCAACGAGCCTGACTTGGCAGTAGAAGCCAATATGACGGTTGAAGAAGCTTTAGTTCGCTGGAAATTTATCAGCGATAATATTCATCCCGGTATCAAATTGATAAGTCCGGCAGAATCGTATCCGCGAATGGGTCAAGATAATTGGCTTGTGCGGTTTATGCGGGGTGTAGAAGAGCAGGGTTTGCGTGTTGATTATATACAGGCGCGTATTTATGCTCCGTCGATGACTGTCAACTATTTTACCGACCGTATTCGCGATTATTCCGAACTATTCGGTGGTAAAAAAATATGGCTGACGGAGCTTGGCGTAAGGAATTACCCCGCACTTGATGCCGGACGCCCCGACTTGAATCCCAACACACCGCTGCAAACCAGAATATTTCTGCAAAGTCTTCTTCCGGCATTAGATGCAATGGAACAATTAGACCGTTATGCGTGGTTTCAGCCCTCGCCAACAATGGCGGGACTGTGGCCCGGTATGTTGATTGACGTAAACGGTGTTCCTACCATTGTCGGTGAATTTTACAGGGATTTTCAGCCAAACAACAACATAGTGCCGAGACAGTAATCAGCTACGATGCCGAATAGGAAAAATTATACATTATTGTCGTTACTCATCTTCCAAACTTGTTTTGGAGCGATGGCGAATTTCCCTGCAGATGTAGGTAATGCTTATCTCGAAACTTTTCAGGGAAAGAGTGGAAATCTCGGAAAATCTCAAATATGGAGTATTGCATCGGGAAATGACAATTATATGTTTTTTGCATCCAATTACGGCTTAGGCGTTTTTGATGGCGTGCGTTGGGAAACTTATACAACCGGAAACAGCGGTGGGGATATTATTCGCGATTTGTATTTCGACCAAAGAACAAATACGCTTTACAGTGGGTCTGTAAATCAGTTTGGGAAATGGCGTCAAGACAGATATGGCAAATTTTTCTACACTCCGATTTGGATAAATCAAGAGCCGAATACCACTGTGGATTTTTGGCGAATAGACTCGCCCACAAGCAATGGCGGTGGAAAAATTTATGCCCAATCTCGTCAAATGATTTTGAAATACGATACGGTTTCGGAAAAAACGGATACAATAACAACGACTGACGATTTTGTGTTTATGAGCATCGTTTCGGGCGATATTTGGATTCAAAAGAAAAGCCGGTTGTATCGAATAGACGTTCAAAATAATTTTCACGAGATGACAACTGTGGAAAGTCGGGTGATGCACGCTGCCAGACGAAGGTCAGACAGTAGAGCGTTGCTATTTATGGAACATACCGGCGTTTTTGTCCTATCAGACGATTATACGAATATGATTCCGCTCAACGAGCAAACCAATCGGATATTAAGCGAAGCTAAAATATTTTCCGTGAGCGAAACGCCCGATGCCAAATATTTGATTGGTACTACCAGAGGCGGTTTGTTTCTCATTGATGAGCAAGGAAATATTCTGAAAAACGTAAACGAAAGCAATGGATTGCCCACTTCTACCGTATTAAGCACAGGACTTGATAATCGTCGAAATATTTGGATGGGGCTTGAAGCAGGTGTATCTCGTTTGAATATTGCAACCGGCGAAAGATATTTCAGTCCTACGCCATCGATTGGTTTTGTGAGAAGTGTTTTGCCTTTTAATGGCGCGCTCTATCTGGGAACGAATCAAGGCGTATTCAAATTGTCTTCCGATGATGAAATTTCCGCGATTGAAGGCACTGCCGGCTCGGTTTGGGCACTGTATAATGTTGGTGAAGAGATGATTTATGTTCACGATTTGGGTGTTTTTCGTTTTTCGAACAATACGCCGATGCAGATAAAAGAAGGCGGAACCATTTCATTGATTCGTTCTTTGACAAATCCATCCGTTTACGTAAGCGTTGATTATTATGGGCTTAGTTTGTTTCGACTGGTCGATGGAAAACTCACGTATGTGTCCAAAATCGACAATTTTGCAGGCACTACTCGCCAAATGATGTTCGACCGATATGGTTTCCTGTGGCTTGTGATGCCGAATGATGGTTTTGTGCGATTGACATTGTCCGACGATTTTACATCTGTTGTTGATATTCGAGCGTACGATATGTCGAGTGGCGATTTTTTGCTGACAATGATTGATAATCAACTTGTTTTTTTCGATGGCTCAACACCTTTCGTGTACGAGCACAACTCATCAGAAGAGCTGATGCCCGAACATCGCTTGGCAGAATTGTTCCGTTTGTGTGGAACGAACTTGATTTCGCTCAACCAGTTCGACAATATATTTTGGTTTCAAACCGCCGATAACATTGGTTACATCGTGCGACAGGGTGATTGGTTTGAGAAAAATTCCGGCATCTTTTCGCATATTTATAACAAGCGTGTATCGCCGTCGTTTACGCAAATCAACGGAAATAATTTCGCCGTAGGCTATCAGAATGGAGTTGCTTTTACACAGTTAAGTAATCATCCTTCGGAACGTTTAAAAATAAGGTATATCAAGGGAATTGGCGTAGGTGAGCCTGTTTTTCACAATTTCGGACAAAAACAATTTCGATTGCCAAACAATAAGAGGATATTAAATATATATCCAATCAATCTCAACGCCGACCGGGTGGTTGAATATCGAATATTGGAAAGAGGCAGCGAGTGGAAAAGAGAAGTTGTTGATAATGCGCTTACATTAACGAATTTGGATTGGGGAGTATATACCATTCAACTTCGTAATGCAAATGATCTTGAAGCCACTCCGGTAGAATTTTCCGTAAGGATAGGTGCGCCTTGGTATGCAAGTTATCCGATGATACTGGCTTATTTATTCGCGATTGGAACGATTATTTTTTTCATTTCCCTTTATTTCGAACGAAAAAGTGAAAGAGAGAAAAAGCGTGTCGAATTTATCAATCAAGTTGAAGCAGAGAAAAAAGAAAAAACGATATTGAAACTCGAAAAAGAAAAGTTGAGCATCGGGATAAAAGAAAAAGACCAACAATTGGCTTTTATCACAATGAACAACTGCAAACGCAACAACTTGATGAACGAACTAAAACAAGATATGCAAAACATCGAAAAGTTCGCGCAAAACAAAGAAATCCTATCGGCAATAAAAAATGTAGAAAAGAAAATAGATAAAGAACTTGCCAACAACGAAGATTGGGAAACTTTCGAAAAATACTTCAATGTAGTATTCGGCGGTTTACTCGAACAGCTGGTTGAAAAATATCCGCAGCTGACACAAAACGATCTCAAGCTGATGGCATATTTGAAGTTAAATCTCAACAACAAAGAAATAGCTAGTTTGCTCAATATCTCTCACCGTAGTGTAGAAATGGCAAAATACAGGTTGAGAAAGAAATTAGATTTAGAAGCGTATGATGATTTTACATCGATTTTAAACAATAAACAATTAAATAACAAATAATTAGATACGAGTATTATGAATAGATTTTTTGTTCTATTAGTATTTTTCTTGTGTTGCTCCTATTGTTGTGTTTTTGCGCAACAGGCAGGCACAGGACAAACCGTAACTGTCAGCGGAACAGTTACCGACTCACAAACAGGGGAAACCCTCATCGGGGTGTCCATTATGCAAAGAGGCACTTCGTCCGGAACCGTAACAGATTTTGACGGTGATTTTTCGGTAAGTGTGCCCATTGGCAGCACGCTGGTATTCAGTTATGTTGGATATCTCACACAGGAAATACCGGTAACGTCCGGTGGTGTAATGAATGTACAACTCGCTGATGACAATATGCTGGACGAGTTAGTCGTTATCGGCTATGGTGTTCAACGTAGAAGTTTGATTACCGGTGCCATTACCTCTATTTCTGCCGAAGATTTGGCGCAAACGGGGATTATGCGTGCCGACCAAGCAATGCAGGGACGTGTGCCGGGCGTAACGGTAATGAGCAATAGCGGACAACCCGGTGCGGCAGTTAGTATTCGTGTGCGTGGCGCGGGTACCAATAACAACACCGATCCACTCTACGTAGTTGACGGTTTCATTGTTGGCAGCATCGAGTCACTCAACCCCGGCGATATCGCATCAATGGAAATTCTAAAAGATGCTGCTTCTGCCGCTATTTACGGTGCGCAAGGAGCAAACGGTGTAGTACTCATCACCACCCGACGTGGTAGAGACGGCGAAAATCGAATTGAGTATTCGGGCACTTTTGGCGTGCAAAATCCGCGACGTTATCTCGATTTGCTTGATGCCACCTCATACGCTCGGATTATGAACGAAGCAGCTTTCAACTCCGGAAGAGCGCTTCCTTACACCGAAGAGCAAATCGCCGGTTTTGGAAAAGGAACTGATTGGCAGCGCGAAATTACCAATAAAAATGCGCCCACTACCAACCATCAGCTTTCGTTGATTGGCGGCAGTGGAAACAATCTCTACAACAGTTCAATGTCTTATTTTATGCAAGAAGGTATTTTTGCACCGGGCAAATCGAAATTCGAACGCTATACGGCGCGATTAAACTACGAGTCAAGCTATTTCAATCAAGCGTTGAGAATCGGTACAAGTTCTGACATCTCACACATTCAAAGACAATCTATTGCCTCAAACTCAGGAAATGCGGGACCGATTTCATCAGCAATCAATATTGACCCCATTACTCCCGTGTACGACAATATGGGCGATTTCGGTATTTCCAATATCGTGGGTACAGAGGTAGTAAACCCGGTGGCGCGTATATTTTACACACACGGATCATCGAGTTCCACACGTGTCAATCTAATGGGTTTTGCACAACTCAGCCTTTACGGATTTACGCTTCGCTCCAATATTGGGCAGGTGATTCACTACACCGAAGCGAGAGGATATACGCCTTTGTATCGTCTCAATAGCTCAAACTTTACAGTTACCTCAGGTGCGAGCAAGGAGATGGCGCAAAACTTCTATTACAACAATGATAATACATTGACTTATAATGGAAACGTGGGCGGTACACATAATTTCTCGGCAATGATTGGCAATTCGGTGCGTACAGGACATGGAACTGATGTTTCGGCGAGTAAATCAGGTTTGTTATTCGATCATCCTGATTTTGCTTATATCACTTTGGCAAGAACGCAAGGTAGCGACAGAGCCGGCGGCGGCGTTTTTAGACAAGCTTTCGTATCATATTTCGGACGTGTAAGTTACGATTATGACAGTCGTTATATGATGACCGCCACGTATCGCGCCGATGGCTCGTTTCGTTTTGGACCCAACAATCGATTTGGATATTTCCCTTCTATCTCAGCCGGTTGGAATATTTCGAACGAAGAATTTATGCGAGATATAGATTGGGTGGATATGCTCAGAACACGCATCAGCTGGGGGCAAACCGGTAACGATGCGCTTGACAATTGGCAATACGTGTCTACTATCAGCACGTGGGGACAAACCTATTATTTCGGCAACGACGTACAGTTTATCGGTGCTTCGCCCTTACGTATGGCTAATCCCGATTTGAAATGGGAAACATCGGAGCAATTCAATATCGGAATCGATACGCGACTTTTCCGAGATATCAACGCCACCATTGATTTATATCGCAAAACTACCAAAGATCTTTTGGTAATTATTCCTGCGCCAATGTATATCGGAAACCTCGCTCCGTGGGGTAATGCGGGTAGTGTACGTAATGAAGGTATCGAGTTTAGCCTCGGCTATCAAAAACGTATCAACAATGATTGGTCTTTCAGTATCAACGGAAACGTTGCTTACAACCGAAACAGAGTACTCGAAGTAGGAAACGAAAACGGTTACATCACAGGTGGCAGCGTATTACAAATGCAAAACTTGTTGATGATGAGGCCCGGCAAACCTATCGGCTATTTCAATTTGGTAAGAACACTCGGTGTATTCCAAAACGAAGCCCAAATCGATGCACACAGAAGTTCCAACGGAACACTGATTCAACCGAATGCTCGACCGGGTGATTTGATTTTTGCCGACTTGAACGATGATGGCGTTATCGACATTCTCGACAGAGAATACGCCGGCAGTCCACACCCCGATTTCAATTTCGGTATGAGTTTCTCTACCAGATATAAAAACTTCGATTTCTCAATGTTTTGGACAGGATTGACAGGACACAAAATTTTCAACGGATTGCGTCGTTGGGACTTGAATACAAGTAACTTTCAAAGCACTGTTATGAATCGTTGGCACGGCGAAGGTACGTCCAATACTTTCCCGCGTGTAACCTCCGATGACCAAAACGGTAATTTTACCACTGCATCGGATTTCTTCCTCGAAGACGGATCGTTCCTCAGACTGAAAGATCTTTCTTTGGGATATACATTCCGAAACCTCGAACGATTCAAAATACAACAGTGCAGAATACACGTATCGGCACTCAACTTGCTTACATTCACAAGATATACGGGATATGAACCGGAAGTAACAGGCGGTGTTCTTTCGCAAGGTATCGACAGGGGAGTATATCCGCAAGCACGTGTGTTTTCGGTTGGATTAAACTTGTCATTCTAAATTTATTACTACTAAAAATATTGAAATATGAAGACTAAATTAAAACATATACCCATTATCATCGCTTTGTTTTCGATGACTGCGTGCAACTATTTGCTCAATTTAGATCCGATAACAGAAGAGTTGGAAACGAACTTCTATAGAAACGAAGAGCAATGTTTTCAAGGACTTGTAGCCGTTTACGATGTATTGGGTTGGGGTGCCGTATCTACACCGGGTACCGGAGCCGCAAGTATTCCGTTTGAATGGATAAGCGAAATAATGGGCGACCACTCATACGCCGGCGGAGCCAATGCTACTGACGGTGCTACGATGGAACGCTTCAACAGAGGTACGCTCAACGGAGATGTGCCCAATGTACGCTCGTTGTGGCGAAAATACTATGCAGGTATCTATCGCGCCAACTTGTTATTGGAAAAACTGCCCAATGCCGATTTTAGAAATGAAGCAACCAGAGAAAGATTTGCTGCCGAAGCAAAATTTTTACGCGCTTATTTCTATTTCGATTTGGTACGCCTGTTCGGCAACGTTCCGTTAATCACAAAAACACTGTCAGGCAGCGAATTTATTCAAGTGCAAGCCACACCCGAAGAAGTGTATGCGCAAATAACTGCCGACCTGCAAGAAGCGATTCGAGTATTGCCCACTTACAGAGACCTGCCTGCCACACAATTAGGTAGGGTAACACGCAGTGCTGCGCAAGGACTTATGATGCGTGCGTGGCTTTACTACACAGGGTATTACAATCAGACGCAAATGGGCGGTATTTCATTACAAAACATCATCGCCATCAGCGAAGATTTGATACAAAACAGTGGACACACCTTGTTGCCCAGATATGGCGACTTGTTTAATCCGCTCAACGCTAACAATGCCGAATCGGTATTCGAAATCCAACATTCCGAAAAATCGTATGCCGGTTGGGACAATGCCAATCGCCACGTAGCAGATGGAAATCTGTCCGTACTGTTATGGTCAATGCGATTGAATCCCGGCGACAGGTCAAAATATGCCGACGGATGGTCATTTGCCCCAATATCCAGAGCTTTCTACGATTCGTTTAGCGACTTGGATATGCGTAAAGCTGCCTCTTTTGTGTTACCTGCCGAAGAAGGTATAAACTACCTTCCGGGTTATCAGGACACCGGTGTATTCCCACGCAAATGGGCTGCATTGAGAGAATTTCAGTCGGACAGGGGTGATGTACGTGTAAACTATCCATATAATAATCCTGTACTTCGTTTTTCAGACGTTTTATTAATGGCTGCCGAGTTGAATCTTCAAGCCGGAGAACAAGGAAGAGCACTAAACTACTATAGGCGAGTGCGTGAAAGAGCGATGGGTGCAGCGGCAAATGTTACGACCGTAAATCTTGACTTGATTTATGCCGAACGCGCTTGGGAATTTTCCGCCGAAGGACATCGTTACTGGGATTTGATGAGAAGAGGAATGGATTATGCCGAAATGCGAATCAACGAAAACGATCTGGAAGGAATATTCGTTCAACGTTTTAACCGTGAAGCGCGAGGTCTGTTACCGATTCCGAATTCGGAGATTATCAATAGCAACCATACGCTTAAACAAAATCCCGGTTATTAATCAAACTCCTGTTATACAAATATTTTAATAAAATAATCGTATGAAGAAAAATATAATTCCAATCATCATCACGCTCTTTCTAAGTATTTGGGCGTGTACTCCCGAAAATCCATCGCAGGATTTTAACCCGATTCCCGATGATGGGCGAATCATCATCGTAGATATGGCAGAAGACAACTCATTTATGTTCGTCAATGGTTTGCGAGGACAAGTGTTACCGCCAAGATGGGATTTCGGTAATGGACAAACCGCCGTAGGCGACAGCGTATTTACAGGCTTCGCTTTTGCCGGTAATTATAATATAAAGATGACTTACTTTGCCGGAAATGCAACAGTTACCGTATCGCGACCGCTACGTATTACCCACGACAATATGGAGTTAGTGAGCGATCCTGTATTCGAAATGCTAACCGGCGGAATCAGTGCTATCAACGGCAAAACTTGGGTGCTCGATTCGCTCAGAACCGGACACGTGCATTTAAGAAGACCCGGAGCAGCTGGCTTCGAAGACCGGAAAGCGCCGATGTTTTACGCCGGCACCGGAATGTATGACGATGAACTCACATTCATACTACGCGGAGCGCGAGCAATTTACGACAACAAAGGACAGTCATATTCGCACGGAGGTACGATTGACGGAATTCCCGAATTTCGCATCAATCAGTTGCGGGAAGTGGGTACTGTTACCGGTGTAAGACCTTCACCGGCAGGCGACTTTATCGTCAATTATACGCCCGGCACCAATCCGCAAGGATGGTCGCTCACGCAACGCGAATTTAACGGACAGGACACTTATTTCCTAACCTTGACAGGCGGCGCTTATATGTTTTTCTATCGTGGCAGCAGACCGCAAGCTATTGAATACAGAATTGATTCTATCAGCGAGAATTATATGCGAGTAGCAAATGTAGAAACATACCCTCAATCGCGTGCCGAAGCCGGTTGGGAAACCCGTTTTATTCTCGTTCCGAAAGGATATCCGATTCAGCCGGAAGTGCCCGTAACGCCCGATCCGCCGAGAGTAGAAACCATCAACGAAGGTTTTGAGGGTGCATCTCACTCCATTACTTTCACGGTTGCCGATGCCGGACAAAATCCTTGGGGATTACCAACTCATTCGGTGGTTAGAAATGTGAGTATGTTAATGCCCAATCCTTCCGACTCCATTATGCGCGTAGCTAGAGGAACGGGCAGCGACGAACGATTGGTGTTATCGCGCGATTATACATTCGACCTCACAACGAGAAATAAGTTGAATATGCAAGTGCTTCTACCCACAACAAACAACTATGCCGGCGTAAACCTGCAACCCACCGTAGAAGTTCGACTTGTTGATACCCGCAACGCTGCGCTTACCGCAACTGTTACGCACACTGTTGCTGCCGCAGATTTTGGTAGATGGATTAATTTAACATTCGATTTTTCCGGCAGTGCGGCAATCACTTCTTTCAACCGTTGGGAGATACAATTCGGCGGTCGTTATGTTAGACCGGTACTTGCCAACCCTGGAATTTTCTACTTCGATAATATTCATCTTACGGAGTAAAAAAGATACTTTTTGGATAATCGTGATTAAAAAGACCGGAGTAAATCCGGTCTTTTTTTACTTTTACACTCTCTTTTTGCGAAATATTGGTATAAATTGTCTATTTTTGCCCTGTATAAATAAGTTTCATCGTTTATAGTTGGATAGTCAATAGCGCAGGCAATCTATCGAACTATAACCTATCGAACTATCAAATTAAAATACAAATGTCCAAAACAGTAAAAACCTTCATTTGCCTACTCATCGCCTCTATTGGCACGGTATCGGCACAAACATACAATGTGATTCCGGTAGCGGTGCCATCGTTACAAATTGCGCCCGATGCGCGTGGCGGCGGAATGGGCGATATCGGCGCAGCAACCACGCCCGATGTCTATTCGCAGCATTGGAATCCGGCGAAATATACGTTTGCCCAAAGTAGCGGCGGATTCTCGTTTTCATACACGCCTTGGTTAAGGAAATTGGTGGACGATATGTACTTGTTGTACGCTTCGGGCTATTGGCAGTTCGGACAAAATAATGAAAATGCCGTCAGTTTTTCGATACGCAATTTTTCACTCGGTGAAGTGGATGTTATAGATATGAATGGCGATTTCTGGCAAACCGTTGCACCTTACGAGTTTTCTATTGACGCAGCATTTTCGAGAAAGCTGACCGAAACGTTTTCCGGAGCGATTGCTGTGCGTTACATCTTTGCCGATTATCCGCTTGGCTATGATGAAATCACACCCGGAAACGCTTTTGCGGTGGATTTGGCAGGATACAATCAATCGAATGTGCGTATCGGACAAGCGGATGCTTTGCTCGGATTGGGATTCAATATCTCAAATATCGGCACGAAAATATCATACGATGGCGGCGCTCGCAAGATGTTTCTTCCCACGAATATGCGATTGGGCACATCGTTAGGATTTCCAATCGACACAAAAAATAACATTTCGTTCAATCTCGACCTTAATAAATTGCTCGTACCAACGCCCCAATTACCAAAAGACGGTGAAACGCCAGAAGAAACGCGGCAACGCATCGATAAATACAACAATATATCCCCCATTGCTGGCATTTTCAAATCGTTTGGCGATGCGCCGGGCGGATTTCGTGAAGAAATGCAAGAAATTTCGTGGTCTTTCGGAACAGAATATATCTATAATAAACAATTTTCATTGCGTGCCGGATATTTCAATGAAAGCAAGTGGAAGGGAAATCGTAGTTATATGGCTTTTGGGGCGGGTTTTCGCCAAAGTATGTTTCAGATAGATGCGGCGTATTTGGTTGCGACGAATCAATCGAATCCGTTAGACCAAACATTGCGCTTTTCGTTGGGAATTGATATTGAAGGACTTCGAAAATTGTTTTAAGAGCACACAGATGACATATTAGGTTATGAGAATAGGATTCGGATACGATATGCACCGTCTGCAAACGGGGCGTGAATTGTGGATAGGCGGCATAAAGCTCGACTACGAAATGGGACTACTCGGACATTCCGATGCCGACGTACTCATTCACGCCATTTGCGATGCGCTGTTGGGTGCGGCAAATTTGCGCGACATCGGCTATCATTTTCCCGACACATCGTCGGAACTTGAACAAATAGACAGCAAAATTTTGTTGCGAAAAGTCATCGGTTTACTGAAAGAAAAAGGTTATTCCATCGGCAATATTGATGCAACCATTTGCGCCGAAAAGCCGAAGATGAATCCGTATATTCCACAAATGCAACAAACGTTGAGTGAAGTAATGGGTGTAGATATTGATGTGATTTCGATAAAAGCAACCACGTCCGAAAAAATGGGATTTGTGGGGCGTGAAGAAGGAATTACAGCGTATGCAGTAGCTCTTATTCAAAGGGTTTAAAAATTTAAAGTTTAAGGTTCAAAGATTGGACTTTGGACTATAAAACTATCGAACTATAAAACTAAAATGAACGAACAGAATTTAAACAACGCACTCATCACTGCACCTGTACAAGCGCAAGAAAGAATTGCAATCCTCGATATTATACGAGGAATCGCCCTATTGGGGATATTATTGGTACATATGCCGGCTTGGTTTGGTACGCCTGCAATCTATTTAATGATATTGGGCGAAAGTATGTGGACAAACGTCTGGGATACAACTTTTTCATCGTTTATAAGCATCTTTGTTGAAGGGAAATTTTACACAATGTTTTCCTTCCTTTTTGGTTTGGGATTTGTCATATTCTTTGAAAGAGCAAAAGCTAGAAGCATAAGTCCAAAACTTCTTTTTTTTAAAAGGCTGATCATACTGCTGATTATTGGATTGATACACGCATTTTTCATTTGGTACGGCGATATATTGGTTTCGTATGCGCTATTTGGTTTTTTACTGCCGCTGTTTTTTAACTGCAAGCCTAAAACGCTGATAATATGGGTGGTCGCATTTTTTTCTGTATTGCTACTGATTATGGGAGCAACGGTTGCCCTTATGGGAGTAGCGGAATTAGTAGTAGATGAGGCGACTCGTGCGGGTATGGCTCAGTCGATGCTTGAGATGACTGAAACAATGAGAAATGGACTAACCAACTCATTTTATGCCTATGGCGAAGGGAGTTTTGCGGCGATAATGGCGCAACGTTCGGCAGATGTTCTTTTAAGTTACAGCCAAATATGGGCAGGTTTCTTTATGATATTTCCGCTGTTTTTATTAGGCGTTTATATCGCTAAAAAGGGTGTTTTTCAAAACATTGAATCACATCTTCCCTTTATTAAAAAGGCATGGTTGTGGGGTTTGGCTATCGGTTTGCCGATGAGCATTGTACAATATGTAGCCGGAAGCCAAATGAATCACCTTGCTCCAAACATTTACAGTTTCATTTTTTATTTTGGTCAGATTTTTGGGAATACAGGATTAAGTATTTTCTATATGACATCAATCATCCTCTTATTTCAACGTCAAAATTGGGTGTCGAAACTCAAACCTTTTGGATATGTGGGCAGAATGGCATTGAGCAATTATCTGCTTCAATCTATCATCGGCACAATGATTTTTTATAACTATGGCTTAGGACTTTATGGGCAAATTGCACCTGCTTTCGGATTAGTTTTTGTAATCGTTATTTTCACTATTCAAATTCTTATCAGCAAATGGTGGTTGGCACGTTATCAATTTGGTCCGGTGGAATGGCTCTGGAAAAGTTTGACGTATGGAAAAAAGTTTAAAAATTCAAAGATTTAAAGTTTAAGGACATTGACTTTTAAACTCTTAAACTATGAAGTTTTTAAGAAAATGGCGGGCGAGAGGACACGGTATTCATTCGCCCTTTGCCTATCGCCTGATTACAAATGTGATACATTCGCCGTACGAGTATTACGCTTTTTCGGATATTGAAAAAACGTTGCCCGACAAATCGGCGATAGCGTTTCATCGGCTTTCGTTCCGATTGGTACATCATTTCAAAGCGAAAAATGTGCTCGAAATTGATGCAAAAGACAACATTAATACGAAGTTCATCGAAGCGACAAGTAAAGATATACGTTGTACAAGTGTAAAAACGTCAGAGAAATACGATGCCATTTTTATTTATTCGAATAATAATGGAATACTTGATATCGACACCCTCTTGTCGCTCAGCCACGAACAAACATTTTGGATAATACATTCGATTAAAAGCAAGCAAGGAAAACAGTTTTGGCAACTTGCCTTGAAAGATGAACGCGTGAAAGTTACGTTTGATTTGACGGAAATTGGCATCATTTTTTTACAACCGTCGCCACACAAATTAAACTATTGCGTTTGAAAAAAGTCTTGAATAAAAGGTATCGCAAATGAAAAAAAGTGGAATATATACCAAATCGGGCGATAACGGTAAAACATCACTTATCGGTGGCACGCGCGTGAGCAAAACACACGTGCGATTGGAGGCTTACGGTACTATTGATGAGCTAAACAGTTTTGTTGGATGGTTGCGTTGTGTAATAAATGAGGAAATGCATCGTGAATTTCTCCACTTCGTGCAATGCAAGCTTTTTACCGTTGGGGCCTATTTGGCTACCGAAACCGAAAACAAGTCACCGAAAGAGTCGGCTTTGCTTTTGGAAAACGATATCGCTCGTATCGAGACGGAAATTGACAAAATCGACAGCCAACTATCACCGCTTCGCAAATTCGTATTGCCGGGTGGAAACGAAACGGCTTCGAGAGCACATATTTGCCGGACAATTACCCGAAGAGCGGAGCGACTTGTGTATCGTGTGGCAGAAGAGTATCTCGTTGCTGATGAGGTATTTGCTTTTCTGAATCGTCTTTCGGATTATTTTTTCGTACTTGCCCGTTGGGAAAGTAACAAAAATTCCGAAGAATTATATTGGGAAGAGGGTCAATTATAGAAACTTTTTTATACTTTTGCGCCCAAATTGAAACGAGCACAACCAAAGTGAATGGTTACTGCGAGTTCCCTGCGGTAATAAAGAGAAAAACCGTATGAAAACAGACAACAAAATTGAAAGGAATTTACAATGTATTGGACACTTGAATTAGCATCAAAACTAGAAGATGCGCCTTGGCCTGCTACGAAGGACGAATTGATTGATTATGCTCAACGTTCGGGCGCACCGTTAGAGGTTATCGAAAATCTGCAAGAGATTGAGGAAGACGGCGAAATATTCGAGTCGATGGAAGATATTTGGCCCGACTATCCGAGTAAAGAAGATTTCTTCTTTAACGAAGATGAGTATTAGCACTAAAAGAATATCAAACGCCTTAAAAAGACGTTGATAATGAATCAAAAGACTACTGTTAAAAGTGGTCTTTTGGTGTTTTATAGTGGTTTATTTCTTTGTTTGCAACCCTTAAAATGCGTATCTTTGCAGAATATTCCTAAATAAAAACATAGAACTATGGGTAGAATAAGAAAAAGTAAACCAACTGCAAATTTTGTATTGCGAACAGATAGGAAGGCAGATAACAACAACAAGTATCATGTCAATATTCAATATTACCATAACAGATTACCTGCTAAGGGGCAAACAGATGTGTGGGTGAATGAAAAAGATTGGGATGCCGACAATCAAAGAGTGAAAAAATCAGAGCCACAATATATCAGATATAATTTGATGTTGGATAAAAAGAAAAATGAAGTAGATGCTTTGATTCTTGATTTCAAGGGTAAATTAACCATTGAAATTTTACGCTCAATGACTCAAGGCACATATAATTCAGAACCAAAAATTGATGAAGTAGATTTTATTCAATACACCTTCAACTACTTACAGACACAATACAAATTAGAAAATATTTCGTATAGTACCTTTGCCAATCAAACCCATTCAATGGAAATGTTTAAGGGATTTGTGAAAAAAACATTGAGTTCAGATATTCTATTAATGAAAGAGTTGAATGAGGGGGTTATGGATAATTACATTATTTGGCGGAAAGAGCGTGGTAATTCAAACGAATCCATTAACAAAACATTGACACCCATTATTAAGAGTTCCAAAAATGCAGCAGCAAATGAATTGCTTAAACCAAGTATTCCTGCATTATTAGAGTCTAAATATTTGAACATTAAACCAAAACTATCTCAAGAAGATGTTGTAGATGAAGAAGATAAAGATGTAAATTATTTGACTGAAGAGCAAATGATAGATTTCTTACGTGTTTACAAAGAGGTTAAGCATGATAGCACAAGAGCTATTATGGATATTTTCTTGTTTTCATTTCATGCTTGTGGTTTAAGATTTTCGGATTTGCTAACCCTAAAATGGGAAAACATTAATTGGAAAAATAAGGAATTAACCAAAATCCTTTTTAAGGGCAACAAGAAACACACAATTTATTTATGTGATGCTGCAATGAAGATATTAGAGGTTTGGAAGGATAAAAACTTGAATAAAAAATTTGTGTTTAATCTTCTACCTCCATATTTTGACTTAAAAGATGAAGCAGAGTTATTTAAGATGAGGAAAAATAAGAATAGAACACTTGTAACATCATTAAATAGTGTGGGCGTTAAGATGGGTTTGCCATTTAAGCTCACCATTCATAACGCCCGACATACATTTGCTGTTCTTGCATTGAATGAAAAGAAAATTTCAATGCACATCATAAAAGAACTGTTAGCACACAGTTCTGTAATAGTAACTGAAAAAGTTTACGCAAAATTTCTACCTAAAACAATAGATTTAGAGGTGCGAGAAAAATTGACATTCAACTACCTACCTGAGCAATTTGAGTATGCAAATGCAGAATTGTAGTTGTGTTGTAGAAACTCATCTAAATCAGATGAGGAATAGAAAAACTTATCATTCACTTGGGAAAACCCCAACAAGCCTTCATCACGGTATTTTTTGATAAGTTTGGGGTTAATATCCAACATTGCCATCATTTGCTTGTTGGTATAAATTGGTGATTGTGCTACATTCTCTAATCTATTAGTGAGTGTAGCGATTTGCTGTTGAAGTGCAGCAAAATGATTGGTAATAGAAGCTGAAAAACTTGCATTTCTTAATGTCTTATTCATTCGCACGAAATTTTAATAAATAAAAAACACCATTATTATTAGTGTTGAATAACCACTTTGGTTATCTACTACAAAGATATAAATAATATTTCACATATCAAAATTATTATTAAGTTATTTTTGCTTTTTGCGTGAGATTTAACATTTTTATTTAACTATTGCCGTCCATAACTGTGTATCCACTCACTAAAACACCAATTTTTCAGCTATTGACCTATATTGAAGTAATTGTTACTTATTCAAACATTTCATGAATTACAAAAAAATAAAAATTTTAAAATCATAAAAAACCATTCACTAAACTATTTATATCTAAATAGGTCAATAGACCTATTCAAAATAAATTTCAAAAAATAATATTGTATGAGCAACACAACAACTAAAACACCTGCCTATCGCACCCCCGATGAAAATACAAAAATGCGTATGTCTGCAGCTAAATCATCTGTTCTAAATCCTATGTATAATAAGAATCATTCAGAAGAAACAAAGGAACTTATAAGTAAAAAATTAAAAGATGCTTGGTCAAGACGACCTAATAGACCATTTACATAATGACAATAAAAAAAGTGTATTTCAATAATATGAGATACACTTTTTTTATTCACACCAAATTCATTTGTTATTTATTCATTTGGTTTATACTCATTCATAAGCCATTGATAATCATTTTCAAGATGTTCAAACTTAAGTTTTTGGTACAATTCAAGATTTAGGATTTCATGAAACGGCTCACAATTTATTCGTATTTCCTTAGTGTTTATCCATTTGTCATCTTTGCACTGTTGCCAAGCCTTGTTAATATCTGATTTACTGTACTCAAAAATATTTTTTAAATCATCATTGTAGTTGCTCAATTCACTCTTGCTAAATGGACTTCTAAATGAAAGGTCTTTGAAGTAGTTGATAAGTTTGATTGAAATATCATCAACAATTGGATTTCTTTCTTTAACAATAGAAGGCAAGTTATTTTCATCTGTTGAAATGTTTTCAGTAGTTGGATTGTTATTTATAATCTCAGTTGGTTTAGGTTGAAAAATAATTTCTTCAGTTGAAATATCATCAATAAATGGGTTCATAATTATTTCTTCACAAGAAATGTACGAAGAATAAAAATCTTTCATTGAATTATAATATTCTTCAGAAATGGGTAACAATAAGGTTTGCACATTATCTATTAATGGTTGTGTGATTTCCTCTTCAGCCTCAATTTCAATCGTTTTAGTCTCTTGTCTTGTTCCATTGAATAATGACAATCCTTTTTCGGTCATCAAAAAATAAGAGGTCTGAAAGATGCTCTTGGGTTTATGCTTAGATATGTGAGTAAAGTAGCCGTTGGTTTCTAAATCCTTAATTCCTCTCTCAAATGTTTTCCGTGTCATTCCTAAGAAATTATACATAGTACTCTGACTACATCTAAAATGATAATCAATTCCTTGCTCATTGAATAATACCATTTCCTTGTTGTGATAATTCAAATTGGATAATACGGCAGTTATCACATATACTTCTCTGGTCCTTTTGAATCCCTCTTGTACCACACTTGGATATAGTTGGTAATAATTCTTGTTTGTTGTTTCGCCCTTCGGGGTCTCATTTTTTTTCATCTTTATAAAATTTATTTTTTAAATTATTTTTTGGTTTATCTATAAGTTGCATAGTACAAGATATAGTCTTATCGTTTGGGACAATATGTTGTCGCATCTCATTAAGACACATTATGTCGCATCTGAATAAGACATCTTTGCCTATTGCTTTTCTCAAATATATACATATTATTTTAGATTTCAAAATAATTTTACACATTATTTTGACGGTTGAGTTTATTTTTTCTTCAACTTATGAGAGCGGTTAGAGTAAGCCACACAATTTAAGTAGCAATTATTTACTCTAAAAATGAGCGTATATAGATAGTATTCAGCTATCTATACACGTTCTTTTTCTTTTGAAAACACCCACAAATTCCCTCAAAGTATCTAATTTGTACATTTACAAAGCGTTACCCACTCATATTTTCAAAATCACAATGACATTTTGAAAAAACATTGGAGGTTGATAAAATATTTGTAACTTTGTGATGGATTAATTAACCCAAAGCGTTGGGATAGTAATCAGATTTATTATTTCGCTATAAAAGAAACATTTATAGCATTATCCGTATTCAGAAATCTGCAAAATTTCAATCAAGTCGGATATAAGCAAGTGTTCCATGTCCTTATTATAGGGACATGGGGCTGTTTGTTTATCCACTTGATAGGTATGCAGAACCTCTGAATAGGATAAGCTATAACAGTTCCCATGTCTCTTTTTTTATTTATAAATTTCATTTTATAAATTGTTCAGTTGGGGATTGATGAGCAAAGTAATACATTATTACTATGGCAAATCTTAATTTAGAAAGTGGACAATGGTACACTTTAGTAAGTGCTGACGGCACAAAAACCGATTACAAATTTTGTAATATGGTAAATCCCGCTACTTCAGCTTATGAAGTTGAAACGTGCGAAAGAGTAAAAACTACAATTGTGTTGAAGATGGGCGAAAGATTCGTGCCACAACCAACACCTTGTAAACAATGTTCAACCAAATAAATTTGAAATGATTATGAAAAAGACAAATTTATTTTTATTTAGCTTGGTTACACTGGTAACTTTAAGTGTTGGTTTTTCTTCTTGTGGTGGAAGTAATAACAGTACCCCCGCATGGATTGGGACTTGGTCATATTCAGGAGAGAAATTTTTTTCAAATGGGAATTCAGGTGATATGCTGAGAGAAATCATTGTTACTAATGCGAGTGGACTTACACCTGGTTTTAATGCAAGAGTAATTATGAATGATGGCGGTTTTTCAGATAGGCATGCAACTGTAAAACGTATTGACCCAGGTGTAAATAATGTGGATTACACAGGAGATATTGTTCGTGCTTTGGATTTAGGCAATAGCACCCGAATTATTATTGATTCTTCAAATTCAAGTCGTGCATCTCTTGAAAGAGATCTTCCTTTTAGAGGTGGTTGGACAAAGGTCGGTACATTAACAAGAAAGTAAGAACAATGAATCAAATAGAAAAATGCCCCAAATGTGGTAATGATTCAAGATTCATTCCACCGCCAACCGATAATAGAACAAAAGGAGTACGCATTGTAAAATACCAATGTTCAAATCCTAAGTGTAATCATCATTTTGCAAAAGAATATGTATTACATTAAAGGTGTTATTTCAATGTTCTTTTATTTATTGATATTCTGTGCTTGTGTTCACACCAATAGAGAGAACACAAGACAGAATGTCAATCAAATACAAAGTGAATTGGTTAGGGGCAATGAAACCATAAATGCAGGTTGGGATTTCATCAAAAACCGTATGCTTTCGCCAAGTACAGCCAAGTTGGTATCATATAAACACGGTAATGAAGCTAAAAGAATACTTTTGCAATATAGCCCCAATTCAAATGCCCAGTTAATTAATTGTATTACGGTGGGATATTTTGAATATGATGCTCAAAATGCTTTTGGTGCAATGATTAGGGATAAAGTTTTTGTTTTTTATAAAAATGGAAACCCTTGCTGGATTGAAACGGCAAGTGATTTAGATGAAACTTTTTCAATTCTTACAAGGTCGGGGATTTCTCAAAACTTCATTCCTACCATTAATGCTGCATTGGAATTTAATGGGTGTGGTTGTGAATGATTCAATCTAATTATACAAAAACAAAATTATGAAGAAAATATCTTTTTTATCAATATGCCTAATCACAACATTAGGTATTTCCATTCCTACTTCTTCTTATGGACAAGGTAACACCACACAAGAAGAGGGAGTGGTAATTAATGGTGTAAGGTGGGCTACTCGCAATGTAGATGAGCCTGGTACATTTTCCCCAACTCCCGAAAGTAAAGGTAGATTATTTTTAAGAAGTGGTTCTGGAGCTTTTGAACGTAGAACTAATGAAATAAGTGGCAACCAAGACCCTTGCCCCACAGGGTGGCGACTTCCGACAGATGAGCAATTTGAAAGGCTTAATGACGAGCGTAAAGTATGGACTACACGAGGAGGTATGAATGGAATTCTATATGGAACAGCACCTAATCAAATTTTTCTACCAGCAGTTGGACATCGTGTGAATCAACAAACTGAAGGTCAAAGAGGATTATATGTAAGTGGTTCTTCAATTGATAATAGCGATACCTTTGTTGCACTTTCTTTTTCATCTACCTCATCTAATGTTGGTCGTTATGGAACTGTAAGCCATTATGTGGCAGCCCGATGTGTTGTAGATGTTCGTACACCTGCCATGCAAGAAATAGAAAATCGCAGACTGGCACAAGAGGCGGAAAGAGACCGTCCACGATTAGAAAGTGCATTTAATATTATGAGACAGCAGGAAGGCGTAATGATTAACGGAGTACTTTGGGCTACTCGTAATGTTGATGATGTTGGGACTTTTACAGCCAATCCCGAAGATGCAGGCACATTTTTTCAATGGAGCAATTGGGGGTCTGCAAATAACCCCTGCCCCATAGGTTGGCGTGTGCCAACAAGAGAAGAGTTAGATGGGCTTAATAATGTTCGTAATGAGTGGATTAGTTTTGAGCGTGTTTCAGGTCGTCTTTTTGGAAGTGCACCCAATCAAATTTTTCTCCCTGCAGCAGGTAGTCGCAATTCTAATGGAGGAGTAGAAAGTGTAGGTAGATTAGGTTTATATTGGAGTAATAGGCAATACGGTTCAGGTAATGCTATTAGCTTTGGTTTTTCATCAGACGATAGAGCAAGAGTTAGCCCCATAACTCCTATCAACAGGGCATATTCTTTGCGTTGTGTTGCTGTTGTTGCCTCTTTTGAACAAATTGAAATAGAACGCCGTAATCGAGAACTCCAAGCATTAGAATTAGAAGCGGACAAAGAACGCCAAAGAGAAGAGGAAGCAAGGGCGCAAGAAGAGGAAAGAAAACGTCAAGAAGAAGAAGCACGTCAAATGCGTGAAGGTGTAATGATTAATGGAGTTCGTTGGGCAAATCGCAATGTAGGTGTATTTGGTACATTTGTTGCTACCCCCGAAAGTGCAGGAATGTTCTATCAATGGAACAGGCGAGAGATAATTGCGGGAAATAGAAGTGATACAGGTAGGAGTTGGGTGCGTGAAAATGACCCTTGCCCACAAGGTTGGCGAATACCTACCAACGAAGAATTGCAATCTCTTGTAAATGCAGGTAGCATTTGGACAACAAGAAACGGTGTAAGTGGTCGTCTCTTTGGTACAGAGCCTAATCAAATCTTTTTTCCTGCGATTAATAGCAGAGGGGACGGAGGTGCAGCGTGGAGTAATACTCGCAGTGGTAGGGGAAACGCATATTATTTGCACTTTACAGATAGTAATGCGTTTGTTGGTAGTATTAGTGGAATTGGAAGATTTAGTATTCGCTGTGTCAGATAGATGAGCGTTTTTTTAAGAAAATGCAAATGGGATAGAAATTCTAAAACTTCTATCCCATTTGTTTTAACAATAATATTTCTTGAAAAATATATTACCTACAAAATAAAAATCAAAATTTCAACAAGTCGTAAGTTTCTAATAATTCTTCTTGGCGTAATCCCAGATATTTTCGTGTAGTTCGGATATCTGAGTGATTGAACAATTCAGATAACTTTACTAATGCCATTTCAGAATTATTACCTGCATTGTTATAAACCGCCCTGCCAAATGTTTTTCTGAATGAATGTGAAGATATATTATTGATTTTGAGATTGTATTTTGTTTTTATTTCTTTCAAGATTACATTAATGCGTTGAATGGAGTAAACTGTATTTTTTTGACTGATGAAACATTTTACACTATCATTCAATGGTTTAATCTCATTGTGGCAGGATTGTATATGTTTTTGCAGTTGGGCGTTAATCCTAATTACCCTCACTTTACCAGTTTTCTTTTCAATAATTTCAAAAGTATCTGATTCGATTAACTGTTTCCACGTTAAACTCAATAAGTCGCTAATCCTTAATCCGAAAAAACAACCACAAGCAACTAATAAAGAAATTGTGTAATTTTTATCATCATACAATTTACGGATTAAATTTAACATTGAATTCCATTCGAGATAATCTGATGTTGTATTTGAAAATTTGAGTGCCATAATGTTCTGTTTTATGTGTAAATAACTAAAAGTGAATGTTTATTTTTTGATGAAATTGAAATAAATTATTTGTTTGTTGAATATCAGTATTTTATGAAAGAATATTCACTAATTATAAAAGTGAATATTCTTGTTTTACCTTGTTTGCGTATTAATTTAGAATCGTGATTAAGTTTTCATATCTAAAAGAACGCCATGCTTGTTCTTCTACATCATAATAGGCTTGTAACCCATCGTATTTTTTTGAGTAACCAAATCCATTAATATTTTTTTCAACAACTTTTTCAAGTAATGTACCGTATGCTTGCCTAATAGTTCCATCTTTTTTCAGATATAGAAATTTTGCACACCCATTCATCAGTTGAAGTTGCAATAATTCTATCATTGCTGAAGTGTTTAATGACTGATTCAAGTCATACCCTTTTTTTACCATTGCTGTTGCTCTATTTAGAACTTCTAATTGATTTACTGTTGATTTCATATTTTTATTTGTTTAATTTGTTGTTATTATCTTTGATTAGTCGCCTTTATATCCGTTTGTTGCGTAATGGTTGGTCAAATCTATATTGCCCCATTGGTAAGAAGTTGGTTTTACTGTTTTTTCAATTGCATTTACAACAGAATAGTAACAGGTAGTGATAACTTTTTTAATTCTTGCCTTTTCTTCCTTCCACGCTTCCACCAAAGCCCACTTAAAAGAGTTGATTTTTCTTAATCCAACTCTACCAGCACGTTTAATTTCCCATGCACGTTTCATAATTCTACTTTTATTTATTGCTGTTGCCATTGTTGTAACTTTTTTGTTGTTTATATTGTTGTTTGTTATAATTACAGTGCAAAGATACTACTATTCGATATAATAACCAAACAAAATATGCTTTTTAACAATATATTTAACTAAAATATATGCTGTACAGCAATATAATCACTATCTTTGCACCCAAAATAATATATTGTAATAGAATATGGAATTAAAAATTAAAGAATTGTTGAAGCAAAAGGGTAAAACTGTTGTATGGTTAGCATCAGAGATAGGTATTACCCAACCTAACACCAGTAATATTGTAAATGGTAAATCTTCACCGTCAATAGAAACATTAGAAAAAATTGCAAGTGCTCTAAATGTGGATTTTTTGGATTTATTTGTGGATAATAGAAATAAGGATAATGGTATTGAATTGACATGCCCACATTGTGGGGGTGATATTAAGGTTGAAATTTCGATTAAAAAATAACTGTCTAATAATCTAATTAGAAGGTATTTTATGGTGATTTCAGGTAAAATATGCAACCCCAAAAATGCAATATTTGATAATAATTGTAGTTATATAATTGATACACAATTCATATATACTTTCTTTAACGAAGATGAGTATTAAGTACAAAAAAAGCACCCAAAAGTGGGTGCTTTTTTTGTACTTAATTTTGTGAAACTTATTTTCTTTCGGAATGAAAATGTTTGTCTCACTTACTTCTTTGTTTTTTATACGTTACTTTCGGTTCAGCTACATCCGAAAGTTGATTGTTATTAGTCTGATACTTAGCCTCTCGGAAATTTAATTGCTTTTTCAACTCTTCAATTTCAGACTTAAGTTTAATGATTTTCTCATTACAAACCATATTTTTCTCTTGCAAATGTTTGTTTTCATTGATTTGCTCACCGAGTTGCTGACGTAAACTGCCGTTTTCTTCGATGAGACTCATAGCGAACTCTGTAGATTCAGACGGAGTATTGTGGTTTGTTGTTATATCCTGTGCCTTTTCTTTAAATCCAGTATTGGTAAAATAATTTATCAAAATCATAGCATTTGCTTTTGTTGGTTTAGTTTTTCCGTTCCTGTAATTACCTATTGAGGCTGCCGTAATTCCGGTATTCGCGGCAATACGGTAGTCTGTTTCATTGCTCGCAGAGAGTAGTTTTAAGGCATTTTCTATCTTGTTCATAAAATATTTAATCAATTTGAGTAAATATTTTACTAAAACGATTGTATAGTAAAATATTTTATCATATCTTTGCCGTGAGTTACAAATGTAACACGCTGTAAAGATACGAAAAATAAGTAATAATGAAAACAACAAAATTGCAAAAACCGGAACTACCTACATTTTTGCCGCATGGCTGGATCAGTGAAGTGGCAAAGTCACTAGGTGTTTGCCGAGCTACGGTTTCGCGAAATATAATGCGCGGCAATGGTTTAATGTATGATAAAATTGTGAAAGCGGCTGCCGCTAAATATGGTGAAAAAAAGGAGATGAAATTATGAGATGTGGCAGTGCAAGACTGTTGTGCAACTAATCTAAAAAAATCAAGAATGAGAAGAAAATTAAAATTAACGAAAATGGGAGTATTTCTACTCCTGCTGGCGTTCTCTTTGAACGCTCTAGCCCAAAATATTACCGTAAGAGGTAATATTACAGACACAAGCAGAGAGCCGTTGATTGGCGTTGCCGTTCGAGTGGCAGGAACTACTACCGGCGTAGTAACGGATTTTGATGGCGATTACGTGTTGAACAATGTACCGTCCAATGCTACATTGGAAATATCATACGTGGGTATGGTAACGCAAACGGTTGCGGTAAATGGCAGAACTACTATTAATGTAGTGATGCAGGATGACTCCGAACTGTTAGACGAAGTAGTAGTTGTCGGTTACGGAACGATGCAAAGACGGCAGGTAACGAGTGCTATTACTTCTGTAAATGCAGAAAGTCTGCCAATTGGAGTGGGAGGCTCGTCTATTGTAACAGCCCTGCGTGGAAAAATTGCAGGTTTGGTAATGTCGGGGACTGATGACCCTAATTCGGGTAATACTATTCAGTTGCGCGGTATGGCATCAATCAACACGTCGCGTGCGCCGCTGATTGTGATTGACGGTATGCCGGGTGGCGATATTCGTTCGGTAACACCCGAAGAGATTCAGTCGATTGATGTACTGAAAGACGCTTCTTCCGGAGCTATTTATGGAACAAGGGCTGCAGGAGGTGTAATTTTGATTACGACCAAAAGAGGTACTTCCGGAAGAGTAAGAATGACTTATACGGGCGAGGTGTTTTTCAAAAGAGCATTCGGTGCACCCAACCTGCTCAATGCAGAAGACTACATTGCTACATACCAAGGAGCGAAAAACGACTACGGACATTCTACGGATTGGTGGGCAGAAGGATTAAATCCTAATCCAACCTCGAATAGACACGTGATTACACTGCAAGGTGGCTCAGAAACGGCGCGAATATTTAGCAGTTTTACTTATGATGACAACAGAGGCGTTTGGAACGGTACTTCTCGCAAAGACTTTTCGGGACGTATGAATGCCGACTTCAAAGCACTTGATGGCTGGTTAGACATCACTGCACGCGCAAACTATCGTCAAGCAGCAAGAAACGCAACACCGGCTATGATTGAAGGTATTATGCGCGCCAACCCGACACAAGCAGTGCGCGATCCAAACAGCCAAACGGGTTGGAATATTTGGACAGACGGCGACAATACCGAAATGAACGAAATCGGTGAAGCTGCACTACGTACTTACGAAGGGTTAGACAAATGGTTTCGTCCCGATGTTTCACTTCGCTTGAATATTAAATCCGTTCCCGGCTTGTCTTATCAGCAGACCATTGGATATGAAAACAGGCAGTGGGAGTTGAACTTTTATCGTTCGATGTTTTCACGTGAAGAGATAAGAGCAGGCAGAAAAGGCTACGCCAGAATGGATTTTGCCAAAACCGAGCTATTAAATACCGATGGTGTGTTTTCATACGTAAACGATTTCGGCTTACACACAGTGAACACTGTAGCGGGATACAGTTATTTCGAACGCAATAATCAAGATTTTTACGCCGCAAATTATGACTTCACCAACGACCGTGTTGGCTTTTGGAACCTTGGCGAAGGCTCATTCCTGACAGAAGGACGTGCAGGTATGGGGTCAAATAAAGGGATTACACAGAAACTTCTCGGCTTTTTTGCTCGCGGCAGTTATATGTACGATGAAAAATACGTAGCAACAGCCTCCGTTCGTCGTGAAGGTTCCAGTAAGTTTGCCCTGCAAAATCAATGGGGTACTTTTTGGTCGCTTTCGGGCGGTTGGCGAATGTCAAGAGAGCATTTCTTAGCGAATACGTACTGGTTGGACGATTTGATGATTCGTCTCTCGTATGGTGTTACGGGTAACGAAGGTTTCAACGCAGACTATGCCACCAAGCTATACAGGTCTGATACCCGTTGGCTACTTCCTACCGGCAATTGGGCTCCTTCTTATGGTGTGAGTAGAAATATAAACGACTATCTTGGTTGGGAAGAAACACGCGAGTGGAACTTAGGTGTTGATTTCTCGGTGCTCAACGATCGTCTGTACGGAAAAGTCGATTTATTCAGACGTAAAGTACACGGATTAATCTACAATGTGGAAGTGCCGCAACCGCCCAATACCGAATCAACGATGTTTAAAAATATTGGAACAATGAGCAATTTCGGCTTTGAGGTTGAAATGGGTGCTAATATCGTGAATACACGCAATTGGAACTACAACACGTCATTGAATCTAGGACACATTCAAACAAAAGTAGGCTCGCTATGGGGAGACCAAACCTTTATGAATGGTTTTAGTATTAACAATTGGGTAGAATATGCACACCGTCTTGAAGAGGGTACAAAAGTAGGCAGCTACTTTCTCTATCGACACGCAGGCGTGAGTGATGATGGAAGATTTCTGATTTACAACCAGCACGATGAAGTGATTTATGCCGATGACGGTAGAAGAGACGACCGGGTATATCAGGGAAACTATATGCCGACATTGATGTTGGGTTGGACGCACGATGTACGGTATAAAAACTGGTCGCTAAACGCTATGTTCACCAGTTGGATAAATTTTGACATCTACAACGCCATCGAAATACAATATGGATTGAGAAACGTAGCGCAAGGTAATATGACGTATGATGCCATCCGCAAAAATGCACACATTACCGGTCGCCCCGCACCGAGCAACTATTTTCTTTATGACGGTACATTCTTGAAGCTCCAAAACCTTACATTGGGTTATACTTTGCCGATGCGAAGACATACGAATGATATGATGGAAAATATAAAGCTTTATGTTACAGGGCATAACTTGCTGACATTGACTAACTATCCCGGTCTGAACCCCGAAGTGAATATTACTGGCTGGGAAGGCGGTGTGGAAAGAGCAGCCACAATTTATCCACAGGCACGCACGATTACGCTTGGTATTCAGATGAGTTTTTAATTGTATAAAAGAACAGAAACATGAAAAAATATAGAATATTTTCAATTAGTGCGGTGTTGGCAGCGTTTTTCGCGATATTTCAATCTTGCGATATTAAGCCGGAATACTTTTCGGAGGCAACACCCAGTTTATTTTTCGATACGCAGGAAAAAGTATATCAGCGTATGGGTCGTCCATTTACACATTGGGCGTGGTGTATGGCAGACCATCAGGCACACTCCAACTTCATCAGGCTTCAAACATTTACAACAGACGAAATGTTGGTGCCCTCTCGTTATAACGACTGGTTTGATGGCGGTGGATTTTTGCGTGGTTATCACCACGATTTCACGCCCACCACCCCCGGCGTAAACGATGCGTGGCGCGCTTTTTCTATGGGCGTGGCGCAAACGTGGAGTGCCAAAGACGATATTGATGAGTATGTAGATTTCGATGCGTTGAATTTTCATTCGGGTGCCCGCGATGAAATTCTGATGCAACTTCAATCTTTAGCCGCTTTCTTCTATTTATTCGGGTTGGATATGTTCGGTGGGGTTCCGCTTTATACTTCCAATAAAGGCGACATATTGCCTCGCTCAACCGATGTGGAAACATTCGAGTTTATAGAAGGATTGCTAAAAGAAGCAATACCCAAACTACCCAAGAAAACAACGCTTGGCGCAATGGAAACAGGCAGTATTAATCAAGCCGCCGCCGCAATGATGCTGGCAAGACTTTATTTTAATGCGCAATCCTACATTCGCCAAGACAGGTTTGCCGAAGCTGCTGCCATTAGCCAAGACATTATCGACGGTGTTTACGGAAATTATAGACTTGAAAACGACTGGACAGAGATTTTCGGATTCAACAATGACAGATCAACTGAAATTATATGGTCGGTTCCTAGTCGAAATGCTATCAGTGAGCGCAGCGTAGGCGTTCATTCGGCTCATTATGGTATGAATACTTATTGGGGCAACGGTACAATTGGCAATCGCAACAACGGCTACTGCTTGGTTCCTTCGTTAGATGTGAACGGAAGATCGTATCTTCATGGAAGCAGTGACCCCAGTCCGAAAGGCACTTACCGCTTGGGTAGTCCTTTTGCCAAGTTTCACGAAAAAGACGTTCGCAAACAACTTCGTGCATACGAAGGAGAGGGCAAATGGCGCGGAATGTTTTATTTTGGCGAAATGATCAATCCGGTTACCGGCAATGCGTGTATGGGTGGAAACCGGCAAGTGAGACCAAGCGAAGTGTTAGTGCTTGTGGATCAGATTGCTCGCATCTATCCACAGGCAGGAGCTGAGGCAGATCACGGAAGAGAAGGTGCTCGCTGGGGAGAGGAAGCCTCAGGTGTTCGCTTGGCAAAGTTCTCTCCAATCCCCTGGTTGGAAGAAAATACATTGAGAGGCAATCCGCATATTCCTGTTTTCCGCTTGGCAGAAGCCTATTATATGTTGGCAGAATGTAAGTTGCGTGCAAACGACAAAGCCGGAGCTGCGGCATTAATCAACGAAGTACGTAGTCGCTACTTTATCGGCATCGACCCCGACCCCGCAACAGCTGACAATCTTGATGAATGGCGTATGTTGGATGAATGGCTGATTGAATTTATCGGCGAAGGACGCCGTCGCACCGACCTTATCCGCTGGAATAAATTCACTACCGAATCATGGTGGGATAAGCCGGCGACGAATAAGCCGCACTTTAATCGTTTCCCAATCCCCGAACAAGCTATGGGTAGTAATAATTTGATTGAGCAAAATCCGGGATATTAACTTACTTATTTCAAAATAGCCTGAATCTTGTCTTGATTCAGGCTACTTTTTTACTCCTCTATCTCAAATCCCCAATTTATTCCTTTTTCCAATGCCGGAATACCTCGCGTCATCCACACCGGTGCGGGATCGCCTTTTAAGTAGTGGTCAAAGAATTGTTGCCAACGTACTACCAAATCTTTCGTATTACGACGATGCACAAGGTTGTGTGCCTCATTATTATATTGCAGCATCCACACCGGTTTATTGAAACGACGAAGTGACACGAAAAGTTCAATTCCTTGATACCAAGGCACTGCTCCATCGTTATCGTTGTGCATAATCAACAGCGGAGTATTTACTCTATCAACGAAGAAAACAGGCGAATTTTCGATATACAAGTCCAGCGAATCACTCATCGTAGCACCAATTCTCGATTGCGTTTGTTCGTATTGAAATTGACGGCTACGACCCGATTCCCATCGAATCTGACCGTAAGCGCTTGTCATATTCGAAACGGGTGCACCGGATCCGGCAGCGGCAAACATATCGGTGCGTGTAATCAAATAGGCAACTTGATAACCGCCCCAACTTTGCCCTTGAATGCCCATTTTTGTTTCATCGACCCAAGGTTTTTTTGCCAACATTTGCGCACCGGACACAACCGAGTTGTATGCATCGTTGCCCGGACGCCCAACCGTGTAGAGAATATCGGGCGTAAAAACAATGTATCCACGACTCACATAAAACGGAATGTTAATAATCGAACGACTTGGCGCAGGCGCAAAATAATTGAATAAATTGTCCGAATGTCTATCGTAAAAATAAATCATTACCGGATATTTTTTATTGGGATCGAAATCTTCGGGTTTGTACAAAATTCCTTGCAACGGAACGCCGGAAAACGACGTCCACTCTACCAATTCTGCCGTTCCCCAGTTGTAATCGTGCATTTGCGGATTGATATCGGTCAGTTTTTCGTCCGTTCGCCAAAGATTTTTGGTAACATGCAAATCGGGCGAAGTGTTGAAATTTGCTTTTGCAAAAGCATACACATTCGCATCGCGTGCTTTGTTGAGCAATGAAAATGTGTAACCGTCAAGAATTCGTTTTTGTAACGGATTGCGCCCGCTTTGATTTAATGTGAAATATCCGTGCTCTTTTGTGCGTCTGTCGAAAGCAGAAAGCAATAATTGATCGCGCGAAGTAATAAACCGTTTTTCGGAATCGGTGTTTATATAACGAAATACAAGAGAATCTTTTCTTCCTTGCCCCAGCGTAATATTTACGGGCGTTGTCGTGCCTTTCGGATCTATTTTCCAAATGTCGAAAGCATCATACAGTAATACAAATTCGTCGTTTTCCGTCCAACCGCCAAATCCATACGCACTTGGCTCGAATGGTTGGTCATTGGTTTCGTCCCAAAAATTCACGTTAATATTTTGCGTAAGATTGACCGTTGTGCGTGTGCGGTTGTCGAAGGCAAACCAATGTCCCGCTTGCCCGCTAAACCAAAAAGTGTAATTTCCTTGCGGCGAAAGCATCAATCGTCCGTTTATTGCCGTACCGATCGATTGTATGTTGTTGGTTTCGAAATCGTATGTCCACGCATCGAATGTCGGTGAAATATCCCATTGGCTTTGTATCAAGTAGGGTAAATTTGATATAAGAAGCGCGAAACGTCCATTGTTTTCGTCCGAAATCACAACGTTTGGTATCTCTTGATTGGCAAGTGGAATGTAAAGATTTGGATTTCTGGGGTCGATAACCCCTGTAAATGTTCGACGACGTTCTCTTTGTAATTCAACCAATTGTTGTGATTGAAGAAGCGGATCTTGCCAATGCCAAATATCGAGACGCGCCATTTCGAAATCCACAATTGTGGTGTCTTTTGGCGACAGTTTCGGCGCAGAGCCAACAAGAATCCTTTCCCCGTTTCGACTAAAAATAGCTGTTGAAAATTCGTTGAAAATCCAACCTTCGGGCAGCCCGCGTATGTTTTTATCGGCAATCACCATTGCAGAATCCGCACCGATTCTAAAATAACGCACATCGAATGCTTTTTGTTCCACTTTCGATGAATCGTTTGACGTGAGAAAAACCAACTGTTCGCCTCGTTCATCAAAAGCGAGTGCGATATATTCCCTGTCTTCGTTTGCAATACGTTTATTCATATTTTTCGTCAAATCGAGAAAAAGTACACCGGGCGTATCGGTCGAATCTTTTTTATCAGGCTCGATAACAGTCGCTAACGAATTTCCAAATCTGTTGAAAACGACGCTTTTTGTGTTGCGAATCGTATCTTCATTTTGTGTCAAAATATTTCGGATAATGAGCAAATCTTTTTCTCTTGTTGCGCCGCTGGCTCTCGTAGTATCTTTCGGAGCATCAATTTGATAAGCAATGTGTGAAATCCATTCTGCAGGTGCGGTAAACGATTTCACATTCGGAATTGTATCAATGGAAAATGTTGTATTGTTCACAATCACAAGCGAATCTTTTGGCATATCTTCCGGACGTTTTCTGTCGATACGCGCTTGGCGACGATCGGCAAATGACGGTCTTAACAATCCCACTGTAAATCTCCCATCAATGGAAACCGAATATCTGTTTACCCTGTCCATTGTGAAAGTTCGACTCCTGTCCAAGTTTCTAATCCACAGTGTTGTATCGCCTTCTTGTGGCGAAATGAGTGATGTTAAAATTTTTCCATCGTTGCTGATATTGACGTTAGTAAGACTTTTCCACCCATCGTAAACCGAATGGTCGAGCGCTTTTTTTTGCGCAAATATTATTGTTGATGAAAGAAAAAACAATAATAAAACAAAGATGTTTTTTTGCATATTGATTGATGTTTTTTTTGAGATAATGCGCAAAGGTACGAAAATAATGATTAATGGTTAAATGATAAATGGTTAATGTTTGAATTCTGCAAATTCTTAAACAAAAAAAGAGACAACTTAATTTCTCAAATTATCTCTTTCAGTGCGGATGAAGGGACTCGAACCCCCACGCCTCTCGGCACCAGATCCTAAGTCTGGCGCGGCTGCCAATTACGCCACATCCGCAAAATGGAGCACAAAGGTAATACAATATTTTGAGATATGCATCATTATTGAAGTATTTTTTTGTGCGAAACAATCTCTTTTATCACTCTCGGGAAATGCTCATACTCCAACTCGTGTACTTTCCGCGCCACATCATCAGCCGTATCATTCGGCAAAACCGGACACGATGCCTGAAAAATAATATTTCCCTCATCGTAATTTTCATTCACATAATGAATGGTAATGCCCGACTCTCGTTCGCCTGCTTCGATTACAGCTTGATGTACACGATTGCCATACATCCCTTTACCGCCAAATTTGGGTAACAATGCCGGATGGATATTCACAATTCGATTGGGAAAAGCATCAAGTATCGGTTGCGAAATTTTCAACAGAAATCCTGCCAAAACAACGGAATCTACTTCGTATTCACGAAGCTTTTCAACAATCGGCACACCCGCATCGAACTCATCTTTTGTAAACGAACAAGAGGGAATACCTAAATTCTTTGCCCGTTCGTGAATATAAGCCTCTTTCTTGTTTGAAACGAAAATGACAGGCTTCATGCCGTTATTATCTATAAAATAACGGCTAATATTCTCAGCATTACTGCCATTGCCGGAAGCAAAAATAGCTATACGCGTCATATTAAAGTCTTCTTTTTTGCACAAAAAACCTCGGTTTGTGCATTTTTCTTCATTTTTAACCGCAAAAGTTTGGTCAGTCTCAAAAAAAATGCCTTACTTTGCACTCACAAAATTAAGAATAAAATTTTTTATTTACTAATTAATATCAAAAGTTATGTCTGAAATAGCAGAAAAAGTAAAATCAATTATTGTTGATAAATTAGGCGTAGAAGCATCGGAAGTTACAGAAACTGCGAGCTTTACTAATGATTTAGGAGCAGATTCTCTTGACACGGTAGAGTTGATTATGGAATTCGAAAAAGAGTTCAATATCTCAATTCCGGATGACCAAGCAGAAAAAATTGGTACTGTTGGCGATGCCATCTCTTACGTAGAGCAGCACGCGAAATAATTTTTTAAGAGGGTTTTCTAAAAACAGGTATTTATACTTAGTATTTTAGAAGACCCTTTCATCTTACTAACTGTTTATGAAGTTAAAAAGAGTAGTTGTAACAGGATTAGGAGCCATTACACCGCTTGGCAACAACGTTGAAACAACGTGGGAAAATGCTATTGCGGGTAAAAGCGGTGCCGGTCCTATTACTCATTTCGACGCATCGTTTTTCAAAACGCAATTTGCCTGTGAGGTGAAAGATTTCGACCCATCCGAGATATTCGATCGCAAAGAAGCACGCAAATTTGACCGTTATGCTCAACTTGCCGTCAAAGCAGCAAAAGAAGCAGTTGAGGATTCGGGGCTTGATCTCGAAACGGAAAACGTAGACCGTATCGGTGTAATAGTAGCAGCAGGAATCGGCGGAATAAGAACATTCGAAGACGAAGTTGGGGCTTATTTCGTGGATAAAGACAAAGGACCAAGATTCAATCCGTTTTTCATTCCGAAAATGATAGCAGACATTGCCGCAGGGCACATCTCTATGATTTATGGACTGAGAGGTCCCAACTATGCCACCGTATCGGCTTGTGCATCATCTACGAATGCGCTAATTGATGCTTTCAATTTGATTCGTTTGAACAAAGCAAACGTAATTGTAGCAGGAGGAGCCGAAGCCACCGTTAGCCCATCGGCTGTGGGTGGATTCAATGCAATGCACGCACTTTCTACGCGTAATGATTCGCCGACAACCGCCTCACGTCCGTTTAGTGCAAGTCGCGACGGATTTGTAATGGGCGAGGGTAGTGCAGTGTTCATTCTTGAAGAATTGGAGCACGCCAAAGCACGTGGTGCGAAAATTTACGCCGAAATTGTGGGCGGAGGAATGTCTGCCGATGCTTATCACTTAACTGCTTCACATCCGGAAGGTTTAGGTGCAAAACTTGTGATGAGAAACGCATTGGAAGATGCTGAAATGCAACCCGAAGATATTGACTACGTTAATGTACACGGCACTTCAACGCCGGTAGGTGATATATCCGAAACAAAGGCTATTCTTGATGTATTTGGCGAACACGCATACAAACTCAACATCAGTGCTACGAAGTCGATGACCGGACATTTGCTCGGCGCGGCAGGAGCAGTTGAGGCATTGTTTACAACGTTGGCAATCAAAAATCAGATTGTTCCCCCAACCATTAATCACGAAGAGGGCGACAACGATTCGGAAATAGATTATAATCTTAACTTCACATTCAACAAAGCTCAGAAGAGAGAGATAAGAGCTGCGTTATCCAACACTTTTGGCTTTGGGGGACACAATGCAAGTGTCATCATTAAAAAGTATAATTGATTTACGATTTACGATTTTAGATTTACGATTGAATACAAAGGCTCTGTAAATCTAAAATCGTAAATCCAAAATCGTAAATCCAAATTTAGTGTTTAGACGATTTTTCAAAAAGATAAAGGCTCTTCCAAATCACGGAAAAGAGCCTTATCTTTCATATTATAAAGTCTTGGGCTTCTATCCCGACAGAATTGATCTGTATATAGAAGCGATGACTCATCGTTCATCTTCCATTCGTTCGAAGAAAGGAAGATGGGCTAATAACGAGCGCCTTGAATTTTTGGGTGATGCTATTCTTGATGCCATTGTAGCAGATATTTTGTACAAAAAATTTGAGTACAAAAAAGAAGGCTTTCTCACAAGTACGCGTTCGCGTATTGTGCAGCGCGAAACGCTCAATAAATTGGCTATGGATTTGGGACTTAACAAGTTTATCAGCTCTTCTACCCGAAATATGGCGCACAACACCAACATCTACGGCGATGCTTTAGAGGCGTTGATTGCAGCTATTTACCTCGACCAAGGTTATAAAATGGCAAAAAAGTTTGTGTACGATAAACTGATCAAACAGCATTTGAGCATCGAAAAGGTGCTAAAAAACGAAGTCGATTTCAAATCACGATTGATAGAGTGGGGGCAAAAAAACAAGGTTGAAATTGAATTTGAAGTAACCGAAGCATCGTATGACGACCAAAATAACCCAACTTTTATCTCTTGCGTAAAAGCCGCCGGAATAGAAATTGGTAACGGAAAGGGTTATTCGAAAAAAGAATCGCATCAAGTGGCGGCTAAAATGGCAATAAAAAAGCTGCGTCAAAATGATGAATTACAAGAGGTTTTGGTGGCAGAAGCGAAAAAAGGGACGATAAATATTGTGCTGGAAGATGACGAGAAAATTGACGATTGACGATTTACGATTTATGATCTTGCAGCTCCTCGGCTGTTTAGTCATATTTTCTTCGTGTTTTGAAAATCGACCGCAAAAACAAACACCTGCAATTTTGAAAGAAATCGAATATATTGACTCCGTAACTTCTTTTACTTCCAAAGAAGAAATAATTATCATCGACAGCAACTATACTTTTGAAGAAGCCATTGCCGGAACGCGTGCACCGCAAGAAATTATCGACCAACTCGAACTGTTTGATGTTATCTACATCTCAACCGACGGAAAATTACATCAAGGACAAATGCTTACTAACAAAAGCATTGCGCAAGACGTGAGAGAGATTTTCGAATTTATGCTCGAACAAGGTTTTGTTATTGAGCGAGCCGTTCCCATTGTGCGATATAACTGGTGCGATATGCTTTCAATGGCAGCCAATAATTCGTCGAGTTTTAATTATCGTACTATTACGGGTACGAATCAGCTCTCTTTACACGCAACCGGCGTAGCTATTGATATCAATCCATTCTTCAATCCCGTGCGTTGGAAAACACAAGATCGCCCCAATGAGCCCGAAGGTGCAGTGCACGACTCAACGGTAAACGGCACATTATATCCCGGACATCCGGTAGTGGAAGAGTTTCGCCGTCGCGGATTTCGTTGGGGACATACGTTTACGCGATTTTATGATGATCACCATTTTGAGAGAAGATGAAATTAATTTGCTAATAAATAATGTGCTAATGCAATTAGCATATTGATTTTAATTAATAATCAGCGAACTTGCATTAGCACATTATTTCCTCCGATGATTCATCCAGCCTATATTGTTGAGCCAATTCATATAATCGGTGTACAGTTTTTCGGTTCCCTCTTTCAGTCCCGCGAAGGCTGTTGTACCTGGTTTATTCATAAATCCTTGATATTGGAAACATAAGGTGTGTTCCACATAGGGCGATACGCATTTCATTTGCTCCAATACCCGTTCAAATTTGGCAGGTATAGCGGGACTGTGGTACACTTCGGCTTCAAAATCAAACATTTCAATATCAGCCCATAATCTTGATCTGCCCGCTTTAGTGTGCATTTTATACAAGAGTTCGAAATATTGCGCCACTTCACCCACTTCTATTTTATACACACCTACCTCGTCCTGATAACATATAATGTCAATATCCAAACTGTCCAATTGTTTGATGAATTTTTCGTTGTATTTAACGTATTGCGTGCCGTATGGGGCAATCATCGTGAGTGCGTTTGGCGTTAAGGAGCGTACAATTTTCGAACAGCGGTTAGTATAGTCAAACGCATATTGACTAAAAACCTCTTTGAGTTCGGTTTCGTGCGGATAATACCATCCGTAAAAACTTTTGTGGTGTCCATATTTTTCGACCACCTCATTCATACCTTTTTCGCGCAGATACCATGCTTCGCTATCGGTCATTCCGTGATGCACCCTATCCCAATCCGTCCAGTAATCGTTGCTGATAAAGAATTTAACGCCCAGTTCGTCAGCGGCTGTGAGCACTGCTTCCATAGGATCGGGGCACACAAAATCGTGCCTCGGCTTGATTTCCGATGGATAATAGGTTTTTCCTTCATAGGCAACGGACAGCAAAACAAGGTACTCCATACCAATTTCCCACATTTCGCGAACTACCGTTTTCCACTGCTCGGTGGTGAATTGAGGCAGTGCTGCGTTCCAGTGCTTTGAGCCTACCTGATTGTGGTGTTCAAACTGAAACCACGAACCAACAATGGGTTTGATGAACGTTGAAGGACATTCTTCACGTTTGGGAGTAACACTTGATGCTACTAAGGGTGCACAAGCCGCCAAAGATGCTGTAGTGATAAAATTTCGTCTGTTCATGCTCCGAATAATATTTTTGGATAAATAATGATGCAAAAATAATAAGTTTTTTTATTATTCGGTGTGTTTTTGAAAAAATATTTTATTTTCTTCCAGTTCTCGCAGTTTTTTCGGGCATCACAATTGCCCTCACTATAAACCAAATATGATAAAAAAATGTAGAAACTGCGCCGTAGTACTTTGTCATAATTCGATAACGTTCTTTTAACGAGGCTTTTCTGTTGGCGGTAGTCATTCCTTCGTTGAGATAATTGATGAGCGTGAGGTGTGTGTTGTGAATTTGTTTTGCTTTTTTCATCATTCGAATACACCAATCGAAATCGGAAGAAAAACGATACGAAAGGTCGTAAGGCTTAAACAATTCTCGTTTTACGATAAATGCTTGATGGCAGACCAGCATTCCCTGTCGAAAACTTTTCCACGTAAGCGTTTCGGGCGCTTTCAATCGGCGCATATGGAGAAATCTTCCGTTATCATCCACTATTGCGGTTTCACCGTATAGAATATCGGGCGAATAATTGACAATTGACAATTGATAATTGATAATTTCTTCAACCGTAATATTTGTGTAAAACGTGTCACCGGCGTTTAGAAAACAGAGATAGTCACCGGTAGCCATCAAAACCGCCTTGTTCATTGCGTCATAAATTCCTTTATCCGGTTCACTGATAATTTTTGAATTTTGAATTTTGAATCTTTGAATTAACGAAAATGTATTGTCTTTTGATGCGCCGTCAACGATAATGTGTTCGATATGCGGATATGATTGTTGGCGAACACTTTCTAGCGTCCGTTCAATCGTATGTTCGGCGTTGTAGGTAACGGTGATGACGGATAGCTTCTTCATTTTTTTTTGTTTTCGATGTATTGTTTTGCGATTTTCTCTTGCGCGTATTCCGACAATACTTTTTCGCGTGCATTTGTGCGCAATGCTTCGTTATCAGCTTCAAAGAGTGTCCATAAAAGACCGCGTGCCAAATCTTCCGAATTTTTGTATTCTGCTACATAGCCCGTTTTTTGGTGGTCAATCATTTCGGGGATTCCGCCGATGTTGAAACCCACGCAGGGCGTACCGCATGACATTGCTTCCATTATCGTGTTGGGTAGATTTTCTTGTAATGAAGGCGTAACAAACACATTGGCGACATTATAAAAATCGGGCATTCTTTCGGGCGAAATGTAATCCATATTTATCGAAGGAAGCGCAAGTTGCTTTTCGATTTCTGCGCCTTTGTTCCCCACGATAAGAAACATTAAATCATCATTTTTAGATTGTAACAGACGACTTGCTTCAATCAAATAATCCATTCCTTTTCGTTTATCCGATGCTTTTACAGCAGCGAAAAGAATGATTTTCTTATCGGTTGGCAAATTTAATTGTGTACGAATTTGCGCTTTACTCTTCGGTTGATATGTCTGTGTATCAATCGGATTTGGAATAGAAACAACAGAGTGATTGTTTGTAAGCGGGCTTTGGTTGGCTAAATGTTGAAGCCATTTACTACATGCCACAAACGTGATATCTCCCTGTGAATACGCCTTTTGTTTTTTACGAAAAACGGCATTCGACAAATCATTTTGCGAATCGACAACCAAATATGGACATAAGCCGCACGAAATTTCATATCGATAACAATTGCCTGCGTGGTGACAAATTCCTGTAAATGACCACATATCGTGCATTGTCCAGACGATTTTTTTGCCGGAGGCAATAATGTTGGAGATTTCGCTGATAGATAACATCCCTTGATTGATCCAATGCAGATGAATGATATCGGCTTCGCGAAATTCGGGTAAATCTGCGATTGAAATACCCGTGTTTGCGATAGAAACATCGAACAAATATTTTCTGGACAAGCGGTTGTGTAAAAATATTTTGGCGCGTTCGCGATAGAAATTCCATTTATTTTGGAGTGGATTTCCTACTTTGATAATGAGCGGATTGTTTGAAAATTTATCGCGTACTAACATTTTTACCGATTCGCCTTGTGCGTGTAAAGCGTTCAACAATCGGTAGGAGGCAATGGCTGCGCCGCCGTGAAGATCGGAGGTGGAGATGATGAGGGTTTTCACGTCGTTTCAATTTTTATCATATTCGCTAATTGCAAAAAATAATCTCTACTCCAAATATTTAACTCTTGTGGATTTCTCAAAAACGGACGAACATCGTTTTTTACAGTCTCAATATTCGTTTTTTCAATTCGCATTTTTAGCATTTGTTTGAAAATTTCGGGTGTAAAATCTTCTGCAGTCAAATTATTTATTTGTTCCGCTCGTTTTTGTAAGTGCCTAAAATTCAACGCAGTATTATTCCGAACATAAAACTCAAAATCGTACCAATCGCGCCCTTTTACGCGGTTTTGCCAATTTCGGAAAAGGAAAGCGTGCATTTTTCCTGCGTATAAATCGGGCAGGGAATAGCAGCGCGTCATAAACGAAAACGGCAACAGAAGCAGTTTGTATTCAGTCGAAAAACCGAGTGGAGGTTGTGTATCGACTTCAATTTTTATCTTAATTCGCTTTTCGCTTGTGAATTGCAGGTCGTAAATTTCGGTGTTTTCTTTCAAAAAAGCCGATTCTACATTTGTTTGTTTGTTACTGATGGCGATTTCTTTTCCGAGTGCCTTAAATTCAGCAATTATCGGCTCAAAATAATTTTCCAATGCAAAATTTTCATCAGATTGCAAAAGCGAAAAATCCATATCTTCGGAAAAACGCTGCAAGCCGTGAAAAATCCGCAAACAAGTGCCGCCATAAAATGCCGCCCGATCGAAAAAACCACCACGATACAACCCCGCAAGCGTAATTTGTTGCATAACTTCGTGTTTGGCGTTGGTCAAATCGTCTTTGGTAGCGATTTGGTAACGCGAAAGCATTTGGTCAAAAATAGAGTTCTTCATATTTTTCTAAATCAATATTTTTCTAACAACCTAAACAACTGTTTCAATTCTACTTTCTTTTTCCCAACTTCAAC
>JAIRUA010000020.1 GCA_031254645.1 Dysgonamonadaceae bacterium | reverse complement strand
TGTTTTTTCTTGAAAAATGATTTTTCCCGTATCAATTTCGTGTGTAAGAAAAAAGGTGGTTATACCTGTCTCTTTTTCGCCGTTGATGATTGCCCAATTAATAGGCGCCGCGCCCCGATATTGCGGTAGCAGCGACGAGTGAAGATTAAATGTTCCGTATGGGGGCATATTCCAAACCACTTCGGGTAGCATTCGAAAGGCGACAACCACCTGAACATCTGCGTTTAATTGTTTTAATTCTTTGAGAAATGTTTCGTCTTTCAGCTTTTCGGGTTGCAATATGGTCAATCCTTGCTCTAAAGCGTACGATTTTACTGCCGACGGTTGAAGTTTATAGCCTCTACCGGCAGGTTTGTCGGGCATCGTAACTACACCCACCACGTTGTAGCCGTTTTCAACTAATGTTTTTAGTGACGCAACGGCGAATTCGGGTGTGCCCATAAATATAATGCGTAGGTCTTTTTTTGTCATATATTTTATAATTTCAAGTTTCAGAGGGATCAAAGTAACCACCGTCTGAAACTTTGAAACCTGAAACCTTGAAACTTAAATTTTCTTTTTCAAAATATTTCGAGTGTGCAAAATTAAGAAATTTAATAATCTTGAAGGCATTAAAATGATGAAAAAATCGTTTTTGAAAAGATACCAATGTGGCACTATTGAGATTACAGTCGATAATTGCTTCTAAGAAATTGTTTTCTTCGATAAATTCAACCAATGATGGATGCAATTCTACAATTTTTATTCGGATTTCTTCCGCATCTTTCTTGAAAAATTCATCTTTCAACTCAAAAAATTGCTTCAATGCGCAAAACGACTGCGCCGAATAGCTTCTCATTGCGCCTTGCGGTTCGTCGATAATTTTTTGCAAAGCCGGACCAGTGCCAAAAGGCACCCTGTCGGAAAATCGCGCTAATGGATAGACATATACATCGTTCAACTCGGCAATTCCACCTAACGCAAACACTTTTTGCAGAAAATAAAAATCTTCTCCGCCTTGCTGTCGTCCCATTCCGCCTACACGCACATAAGCGTCTGCCGAAGCAGCGAAAGCCGAACCGATAGTATGATAAAAATGGGGAAAATCCGCCGATTTCAACATTTCGCTGAAATAGCGAATATACATTTCGTATTGTCGAACGGCGTATTCTATCGTCGGGTCGTTATTTTCTGCGTGATGATGAAAATTATGAACAGTAGCGTTTGGTTTTTTGTTGTGATGAAAAGCGTTGAAAATGCCGGTCAAATAATTTTCGGAAACAGTGCAATCGGCATCAAGCGAGATGATTATGCCTCGTTTTTTTTCGTTTCGATAAAAATGTTCTATTGCCAAGTCCATTCCAACTTTTCGAGCCAAACCTACGCCTGCGTGTTTTTTGGGCAGGTTTTCGAAAAAAAGCGGAAAAAACCGGAAATCAGATGTGGAATGTGTGTCGGAAAAACGAATAACTTCGTCGTATGTCGTTTGATTTTGTATAACTGCATTCGCTTCCGAACGTTCACTCGAATTAACAATAATAGTCACCAATATATTTGCCGGTGGACGTTTGCAGTTTAAAAGCGAATGTAATGTTTCGAAAATATTAGGCTCATTGTAGCAAGGAATTACAATAATTACATCAGCAACGAAGTCCGTAGGGAATTGTGTTTGCCGGTATTCCGGTTTTTGTTTTTTTATGTAGCTTTGCCAGTGTTGCATATATAATTCGAAACCTTATTTGAGAACAAATATATGTTTTTTTTGATTAACAACCATTCTCGAACTGATAAAATTGGAAATATTCATAAAAACCCCAACAAAATTGAAAAATTTTGTTGGAGTTTTACCTCGAATAATAGAAACTGTTTTGAAAAGAACAAAATAGAGTTTATGAAAAGAGGATATTCTAATCAAAACAGTCTCTAAATATCCGATTAATCACAAATTTTCTACTTAATAACCTGGGTTTTGCTGACTTTGTATATTCGGATTAGCCGATATTTCTACCTCAGGTATCGGTAAAATTGCCCTGAAATAATTTACATCAAAGCTTCTTGAAGCGGCAATTAAAGCCAAATGCCATCCCATATCTGCGTCATTGGTATAGCGAACTACCGTTTTATTATTTCTCATCAAATCGAAGAAACGATGCCCTTCGCCAACGAACTCAACACGCCTTTCTTGTAAAATTCTATCCAATGTAGCATCTGCTTCTGCCACCGGTACCGCACTCGGGTTTCCTCTTAGTACTATTGCATTCAAATATTTTGCAGCACTTGCAGAGTTAGACTCTTTATACGCAGCTTCAGCAGCAATTAAATATACTTCCGATAAACGAAGGATTGGAATATTATTTACACGAATATCGGGACGACCGGGAAACTTATTAACCCATACCCTATTATTCCCCCAAGATCCGGTTATTACACCGGTAGAAGCCAGCATCACTCCCCAACGTACATCATCTTTATATTCTGCTGTCATCAGATCTAAAAAGGTTTTTGTAGCTAAATAATCAGCATAACCCAATTCACTCATTAAATAACCGGTAGATTCACGATCAACCCAGCTACTCATATCGTGGTTTACAACTTCGAATAATACTTCCGGTGTAATTTGTGTACCCCATTGTCCTATCTTAGCAGGAGTTATGAGTTTTCCATCATTATCGTAACGGGCAGCGATATCCAAAGAGAGCGTTGCCAAGTTGTATCCGCTATTGTTGATAATGTCAACAGCTACCTTATATGCTTCCGCATTATTGCCCATATAAAGATGAACGCGTGCCAATAAAGCTTTAGCTGACCAATGATTAAAATATCCTCGCGAGTTTCCTGTGTATGGAGCAACTCCAACTCTGCTTTTAAGCATTAAATCAATAGCTTCCGTCAAATCTTTTATCACTTGCGCATAAACTTCACCAATTGTGCTGCGAGAAGCCGGTTTCGTTGGGTCCGGAAGTTCAATAATCAAAGGAACACCCATGCCACTTGCTCCGGCGATAGTATAAGGCTTAGACACAACCCTTAACAAATCGAAATGAGCCAATGCCCTCGCTGTTAATGCCTGCCCTCTCATATCTGCCAAGATCTCATCTGATGCATCAGTAATATTGGCTTTTTCCAATATATTAAGAAAATTGTTTGATCTGTTGATTACCATATAGGGAACATTCCAAATCACAGGTGCATTACCTAGCGTATATTGCATTAAGTAGGTAGGTCCCGACCTCATACTAGCCGCTCTCGCCTGCATATCATCGCCTCTCACATCTCCAAAATAAAGAAGTCGAGCGCCATAATAGGTATTGTGTGTACTTGTGCCTTGAATAGCATTGTACATTCCATTAAGAGCAACAAATACATCTCTAAGGCTTCCTCCAACTACCTCATCTCTTGATAATGCATCACTCGGACTTCTATCTAGCCAATTATCCGAACAAGAAACTATTGCAGCCGACAAAAAGACTGCGATCACAACATATAATATATTCTTTTTCATATTGTTCTAATTTTTTAAAATGATACTTCAATACCGAATGTTACAGTGCGTAAAGGCGGTGTTTGGTAAGTAACTATACCCATTGTTATATCGCTAACTCTCGGGTTTACCGGTGGTTCCGGATCAAATGGCAAGTTCGAAGACTTGAATGTTAGCAGGTTCACAGCTGACGCATAGAGTCTTACTCTATTAAGCTTCGCCTGTTCAACAAGGTTTCTTGGCAAAGAATAGCCTAATGTTACGTTTTTCAAGCGCAAGTGGTCTGAGGAATGCATCCAACGTGAAGACGCGACGTGAGGATTTTGGAATACAAATCGCGGTAATGTTGCATTTTTATTATCCGGTGTCCACATATCTTGTATTTTATTGTATGCAGGAACATTTCCATCGTACTGCATTGTACCTCCATTTGAATTAATCCAAGAGGCATTGTCATACAAGTTGCCACCCAACGTGAAAGTGAATGTAAATCCAAGATCAAGATTTTTGTAGCTCAAATTGTTGGTCAAGCCACCCATTAGATCCGGATCAACTTTCCCTATAATTACTTGTCGTGCTTCAGCAGAATTTATTGTAGTTGCTCTCGGATTATCCCCCGTGTTAGTGAAAAACATTTCTCTTCCTGTTTCGGGATCAACACCCGCATATTCAAATGCATAAATTGAGTTGAAAGGTTGTCCTACACGATGGATAAGACGAGCAGAAGCAGGAGAAATGTACTCAGGCGTGCCAGTACCCGAATAAGCTCCAATATCTGTCAATCTGTTTTTGTTGTGATTAAGATTCAGTGTAGTAGTCCACGTGAAATCATTATTTCTTATATTGGTGGACGTAATAGACAAATCAATCCCCTTATTGCGCATACTACCTACGTTCATCAACATATTATTAAAACCGGTTGTTTGTGATAATGTTTTACGAAGCAGTAAATCATCAGCCCATCTATTATACCAATCAAATGTAACGTTGAATCTTTGAAATAAAGAGAAGTCAAGTCCAATATTTAACTGTCTATTTTTCTCCCAAGTCAATTGCGGGTAAGGCATTGAAGATGGAGCCGAACCGGGATTTCCATTGTAGTTGAATCCAAACCCATACAAATCCATATAGCCATAATTATCAATCGGTTGATTTCCGTTTGTGCCATAAGATCCTCTTATACGGGCATCGGATACGATATGAGCAAATGATTGAGCAAACTCTTCTTGTGATAATCTCCAAGAGCCGGATACCGACCAAAAGTTACCCCATCTATTATCTCTACGGAATTTGGAGGAACCGTCTCTCCTAAAACTTGTCCCTAAATAATATCTATTGTCATAGTTATAATTTATCATACCGATGTAAGATACCATTCGTCTTTCGTCATAATAACTGGTGCCTCTTGTTGTTCCTGCATTTATTATCTCGGGTCTCCGGTCAGAAGGGAAGTTGGATCCGTTTGTATAGGTATAGTCATACTTATATTCTTCCGTTTCATAGGCAAGTACTCCATCAAAACTGTGAAGCCCATCAAATGTATGAGAAAATAGAAATTGAGACTGAGAAACGAATGTTGCTCGATTCATCATAAAACGTTGAAAAACGCCGGAAGAGCTGAAACCATCATTCGAACGAGGATCCCACCACACTCTGTTATTCGTTTGAGAAAAATCATAACTAATCCTTTCTCTAAACGTAATCCAGTCTGTAATTTTGAAATCAGCGGAAGTTGTTCCCATAAATCTGGTTACATCACTTTTGTCATAGTTCAAAGAAGCTGTGTACAATGGATTGGCACGTGGATTACCAAGTGCTCTAAACTTCCGAGTGATGTTGTAAGAACCATCAGGATTGAAAGCAAAATCCTGTGGACTTGTTGTCATTGCAACAGCCATAATGGGGCTGGAAAAAGATGTTCCCTCGCTATTAACATCTTGCTTACTGTCAGCAATTGTAACGTTCGCATTGAAAGATAATCTGTCTGTAACCTTGTGCGTGAAGTTCAAGCGTCCGGTAATACGTTCTAAGCTGGATTGGAGCGTAATACCCTCTATTGATGAGTAAGATAATGATGAAAAAAATGTAGTTCTTTCATTACCTCCCGACATACTGACTTCATAGTTTTGCTGCGAACCGTTACGAAGCAAAAGACTTCTCCAATCTTCCCAGCCATTTGCAGGTTTTTCTGCATATGTGTTAATTTGGCTGTCAGCCCACGCGTTAGCTGATTCAAGCGTAGAGCCGGCTGTGTTAATCAACCGGAAGTTAACCAATCCATGGTGAAGTAATTCGCGGCGGTCATCGCCACCCAAAGTCGGGCGATACTCTGTTGCGATGTTTGAGAATCCCCAGTCTGAACGGAACGTGATATTTGTTTTTCCTGCTCTACCGCTTTTGGTGGTAATTACTACAACGCCATTTGCAGCACGTGAGCCATACAGTGAAGCCGCTGCCGCATCTTTAATTATGGTAATGGATTCTATATCATTAGCATTGATTGTTGATAGAGCGCTATTACCCGAATGAGAATAACTAAATCCACTTAAATTATTGGAAATCATAGGAACGCCATCAATTACATATAATGGTTCACTTGAAGCATTAACTGAACCAGTTCCTCTAATACGCAGCGACTCCACAGCGCCCGGTTGTCCGGATGCAGCTCCTACCGAAACACCAGCAGCTGCTCCCGCCAAACGAGAAGAAAGTGAAACGGAAGGTACATTTTCTAATTGTGCTGTCGAAATGACACTCGCAGCTCCGGTAAAAGATGCCCTTCGCTGTACACCAAATCCGGTAACAACAAGATCTTCCAACATTTCCGAGTCAGGAACTAATGTTATCATCACATTCGCACTCACAGGCACTTCTTGTGTTCTATATCCTACATACGATATCACAAGCGTTCCGCCCGCCGGAGCCGAAATCGTAAAATTACCGTCCATATCGGTAACCGTCCCTTGCGTAGTACCTTTTACCTGAACAGTAGCGCC
>JAIRUA010000023.1 GCA_031254645.1 Dysgonamonadaceae bacterium | reverse complement strand
GTGCTGTTACCGTAAACGTTACCTCGCCCGGTTTACCGATAGCACGAATAAGATTCGTTACCGGAGTGTCAATGTACATCGTGCCTTCACCAGCTCTGTTTTTTTCGCGGTCGCTCACGTACATATCAGAACCTATCAGCTGTGCCGGACCGTCAACGGTAAATCTCAACGGCGGATTAGCTCCATAAACGTGTATTCCGTCGCTGTCAACGATATTTACCCAAAATTCAATCACGTTGTCGGGCGAACACATCATCTCTTCGTGGCTTGCTTTGACTACCAGTCGGGCAGGATTGCCTGCCATTACAACTTTGTCTCGCACCACAGTACCATCTCTATGCGTGCCCACCACTTCAATCGTGCCGCGCTCCACAGGTATGTCCATAAATTCCAACACAAAATGTTCTTCTTTGAGTGGAGTTTTCTTGCCCATACTTCTTCCGTTTACGAACAATTCTACTGTTTCACAGTTCGAATCAACGGTAAACATCTGCGTAGTACCAACAAAACGCTCAGTCCAGAAATGCGGCTGAATGTGTACCATTGGCGTTTTGGCAAAGTTGGCTTTCCACAAGTGATAAACATACTTTGGCGTACGCCAACTGTCTACCCATCCTTTCGGATTCACATATTTTAGCGGTGCATTGGTGTAAATGCGGTCGGCGCCGTGGTCGGCATAAAGCCAAACCGTACCGTTGAACTCGGATATTGGTCCTCTTGATCTTTGACGTGAAGTATAATGCTGCCAATAATCCGTTCCCGCCCACTGGTGGTCGGCAGGCTCTGTGTTTCTATCGGTAGGCGTTAGACCGTCATTTTTATCATACCATCCGCGAATAGTGCAACGCAAAAAGCTTTCTACAGGCATTTCCCTGTCGGTATGTATCACGTATTCAGGATTGTATGCTTCGCTGTAGGGCTGACGCACTGTGAGGATACGTGTTTGGTCTTCCTCCCACGCATAGCGCCCATCTGCTGCATCGTCTGTTTCGTTGCCCATACTCCACAGAATGATGGACGGATGATTACGGAAACGACGAATCATTTCGCGCGTATTATTTACCTTTACTTCTTCATCGAATTTCTGACGCTTAATTTTGGGAAGTTCAACGCAGAGCAATATTCCATGACGATCCGTAAAGTCGTATATAGACGGGCAATTCGGATAATGAGCAGTACGCATATAATTCATTTCCAAATTGTATTTTATATCGCGCATATCGCGCTCGCCAATCCATTTAGGGAACGCATGTCCAAGCCAGATGTATTCCTCGTGACGATTAATGCCGTGCAGTTGTGTAACTTCTCCATTGAGAATCAAACGGCTACGTTCGAAACACCATTCGATAGAACGAATTCCAAATGTACTATTGTAAACATCTGCAAGTCGTGTGCCGTCATACACTTCGGTATAGAGATTGTAAATGTAGGGAGTTTCGGGTGTCCACAAGTTGGGGTTGCTAATTTGCGTTTCTTGAACAAATTCGGCAATTTCACCCGATTTAACGGTTTGAGAACTTTCTATCTTGTCAAGCATCTCGTTTTGTGAATTGGTAATGACCGTTATAATGCGTACGTTTTTGTCTGTATTGTGTAAATTCTGTACATAACTTTTGACATTCACGGTAGCTTCTTCTTTATTCACCTGCGGCGTGGTAATAAATGTACCACCTTCGTGCTTATACGAGCCTTGATACGGAACGTTCAACTTGTCGGTAGCAACGATGCGAACATCACGCGTAATTCCGCCAAACACCACCCAGTTGCCTGCGTTCATCGGCGGAATATTATATCTGTCGTTGAGTGCGTTGTGCACGACAACTACCAGAACATTTTCTTCGCCAAACTTTACAGCATTCGTTGCGTCCAAATAAAAGCCTGTATAACCGCCTTTATGGTCGCCAAGATATACTCCGTTTAGAAAAACTTTCGAGTATTTCTGAACGCCATCGAACTCAAATGTGATTTTTTTGTCGCGAAGCTCTTCGCCTATCACAATTCGTTTGCGATACCAGCCCCAACCATTCCACCAGTAAGGGTCGTCTCTGACGGACGCGCTGTGTATGTATGGATGCAATTCGCGAGTGGTTTCATAGGTTTGCCACGTATGCGGAACGGCGATAGCGCTCCACTTTGAGTCGTCAAATAACGGATTTTCATAACCGCCAAACTCTGATTCCGCTTCGGGGAAATAGTTAAATACCCATTCGGTGTTGATGGTTTTCTCTATGCGATTGTTGCTGGGTACGGAGTATCTATCGCTTGCATAAGCCGCACCGGAAAGATACACAAGGGCTATAGCTAAAAAGCTAGCTCTAAAAAAAGGAATCTTCATCATTTTGTTTGTTTAAATTAGAAACTATTTTATAATGTGCTAATGTGCTAATAAATAGTGTGCTAATGCACAAATATAATTCATAAAATCAATCTATTGCTTTGTATTAGCACATTATTTATTAGCACATTAATTTTATTCCATAAATGCGTTTATAGTCCAAATAATAGGAGCTTGTCCATGTTTGTCGCCCGTGATGCGACCACGTTGCAGGTAAAAATCGCGACAATTTCTTGCATTTGTACCTTCGCAGACATCGCGGACGCGTCCATCAGGCTCGAGCCAGCTAACAAGAGCCAACCAGCCTTTGCGAGCAGCCGGACCAAAAGTGGCAGCATCAAGCCATCCGTGTCGAACGCCGGTGGCAAAGGCAAAGGTAAACATAGCTGTACTCGATGATTCCTGCCATGAAGTGGGGTCATCTATTAACTGACGCCATTTGCCTTCGGAATCCTGATATTCAAGAAGAGTGTACATCATTTTTCTGTAACTTTCCTTAATACGTGGAAAGTGTTCGTGATCGGGTGGCAGCGCACGTAGGAGCTCGGTTATTCCGGAAGCAAACCAACCGTTACCACGACCCCAAAAGAAAGGAGCATCGGTGGCATGAAAAAACAGTCCGTTGGGTTGTTGGAGTTTATCTAAGTAAGAAACCGCCAAAACTGCAGTGCGATCGAGATAATTTCTGTTACCGGTAGCTCGGTATGCTTGTGCTTGGAGCATCGTAATCATATACATATCATCAATCCAATAACGAGTTTGCCAACTGTGTCCTTGTTCTTCGGCTTCGCGAGAAATTCTTGTAAGATACTCAATTTGCTCTTCGGTGTATGCCATACCAACAGGTAAAGGCGTGTCGGGACGAGTCCATTGGGCATCGGCAAGGGCAAGACCGATATTGAGGAAACGTTCATCACCGGTGCGCATGTATAACTCAAGCGGAACAGCGCCGAAAACAGTGGCATCCACATTGAGAGGCTTGGTAACGAAAGGAGGCTCGCCCGTGAAAACCAGATCAAAACGGTCTATTAAGCGTTGCAGCAGGACATCGTCGTTGGTCTGTTTGGCGTAGCGAAGCGCGCCCTGCCAAACACAGGTCTCCACATAGTGAATCATATTGCTTGATCTGTGGATTTGAATATTGGTTGAGAGAAACTGCTCAATAAGGAGTGGCGCAATTTCTTGAGGCGATAAACCAGTAGGCCAATCGTAGTCAAAGTCAACTAAGTTTGACTTGTTTCGCGCTCCGCAACTGGAGGTAGCACCCAAAATTATTGCGAAAGACAATATAAAATATAAAACTTGCTTTTTAGTACACATGATGTTTAATAATTTAATATTGGAAAACGATTGTTATAAGCCGAAGCCGAATGTTTTATATTAATTTTATAGATAGGATCGGCAAAACGTTTTTGCATTTCGGGCGTTTCTTTAGCGTTGCGGTCTGCCCAGATTTGAATTCTCCCATCGGGTAAGGATACCGTCAATTGCTCTCCCGGCAGGTCAAGCAGCTTATATGCGTTGATTATTCTTCCTTCCACCGACATAATTTGTTCTCCTTTGTTGTTATAGAGTACGCCACTTGCCAAAAACTCGGATACCCCATCACCGTTGAAATCAAGCACCCATCCGTTTAACGGAAGCGGCAGGTCAAGTACTTCTCCAGTGTAGGCATCATACCAATTTCCGACGGGAGTTCGTGCCGGCACATCTTCGTTGCGAAACGGATAACGTGCTGCTGCTGCCACCCGTTCACCATTAGGTCCGAGATCTCCTACATTACCATAGTGCCAATGCCCTCGCATACTATCTACACTCCACAGATGTCTTCCGTCGCGATTGAATGTTACCGAACGCGGCACTCTTCCGTCGTCACCTTTTTCGCGCGTAGTGAAAAAGTTCCATGTATCATTCTCTTTGTCATAAAATGGCAGTACAGTGTCCGAATGGTCGTACCACACGTCGCTGTCGAGGACAAAAAGTTCCTCACCGGTGTCGAACGAAATGCACCGTTCGCCGTACATAAACTGATAAATACCGTTTCTGTCCATATCAAGAACTCGGGTGTCGTGGCTTCCTCGCGGACCGTTGAAGTCGTCCGGATAGTAGATTTGCCATCGCCTTTCCATTCCCGTGTTCCACGCCTGAAGTCCCATATCGCGATAAGCTCCCTGTGTTGTTACAAGCACCGGTTCGTCTTTCACGTATCCGCCTATCAAGAAAAAGCGCCACTTGTAGCTGCTTGCCTGATTATGCGACGGGGCTGTCCACGGGTGTTCGGCAAGTACCTCCCCTGTAAGTACATCTGCTTGTATCAGTCTAAAGTCATCGTACCAAAAAGGACGTTGTCCAACATTTGCCACGTAAAAAATATCATCGCGTCCCTTCTTATCGAGGTCAAACCCCAACATGGGAATAAACCAAATACCCGGAATAGTTTGCGCAGGAAGCTCTTTACGCCAAAGTTCCTTGCCTTTATCGGTTACTACAGTCATCCACGCGGTGTGTTTCGGGAATGTAAAACTTCCTTCCCACGGGTCGAGGTTAGACTGTTCGGAAAAAAGAATGACGAAACCTTTTTCGTCCTGTCCTAAATCAACGGGGGCAAAGCGCAGGAAGTTCGTCGGCGTTTTCAAGTCAATCTCAAGCGCAATATACGGGTCAAATTTACCGAACATCATCGCTGCACAGAAAATGACGGCAAAAGTCAAAAAAACACGTTTCATCTGTTTAAATTTTATATGTTATTGAAATTCAATCATTCTCTTTTCTCTACAGAAACATCCACAATACCCGTGCTTTTATTCAGTAAAAATTCTAACCACCTACCGCCAAGGCCACGGTCTTGGAGGATGTTGATACCACGGCTCTACCTTTATTTCGCCATCCTGCATATGCCAAATGGGGAATGGCTCCGAGTTGGGATGCAAATCGTAGGTAATTCCCTCCAACGTGTAGTTTATCACATCGTCGAGTATAATAGCGGGGCGAATGTCTTCATTTAGGAGTCGCAAGCGAACATTTCTAACAGTCAAACCATCGATATGACGGAAGAATATGCCGTAAGCCGGCAGTATACCAAGGGTGTGAAATTCGGGATACCTGTCTGCATTTTGAGGTATTTCGCGGTAGATAGCATCTTTTGACAGCCTTGTGCCATAGAGCAGGAAGTCACCATTTTCGATGGTTAGGTTTTCAATTCTGTGTCCGGCTATGCCGGTAGCAAGCGCTCCCACGCCGGGACCTGCCTTGTCAGGAACAAAGCGAATACCGGTATTGCTGATGTTGCGCAGGGTAATGTTTCGCATTTGGGCTATAGGCGCCGGATTTGGACCACCCTCAAATGTACGCCCACGACTGCCAAGACGAATAAAGAAAGGCGAAGAGCAGCTGTACAATTCAACGTTTTCTATCAAAATGTCTTCGACTACAGCACCGTCCACAGCTTGCACGCTAACTGAGTAGCGTGCCCAACCTCTTGCATTTTTCAGGTGCAGGTTGCGCACTGCGCTGTGGGTTTCGGTTCCGATTTTAAACAGGTGGCAGTTTGAGTAGCGTGAAAATAGCCCGTCAACGTAGATGTTCTCGTTTGGCACCATTGACATCGCTTTTATAACGATGGAATCGTCGCCGGTAGTAGCCGTGAAGTCTCTAACAATCACGTTTCTGCAGCCGCTCAAGTTAAGTCCGTCCAAGTTGTGTACTCCTGTGTAGGCGCGTATTTGAACGGTTTCAAAAAGCATATCCGAACACGCTTCATAGTACTGCACCCAATTGGCGGCGCGTACAAGCGTAATGTTTTTTACCGTGATATTTTCACATTCAAACATACGTATCAAACGAGGGCGTTGCCATTCATTGTTTGTTCCCCCCCAAGGACGCCCATAGGCAATGGCGTTGCCGTCTATAATACCTCCGCCGGTAATGGTTATATTTTTTTTCTTTTCGGCAAAAATAAGTTGAAAATCTTCCTTCTGACGAAACGATGGCAGCGACACACGTATAGCCGGATAGTCGTTTGCATCTTGTGAGCCTCTAAGGATTGAACCGGCATCAACCCACAGCGTTACGTTGTCTTTCAGCACTAGCGTTCCCGTCATATAAATGCCATCTGCAATGTACACCGTTCCTCCGCCCGAGGCGTTGCTTTTGTCAATTGCCGCTTGAATGGCGTTTGTATTCATCGTTTTACCATCGCCAACTGCACCAAACTCTCTTACGTCAAAGACTTTTCCTGTAGGCATTTCTCTTACTATGGGCTGCAACGGCTTCACCGCTACAATGTACATATTGGGCTCTTTGGAGCCTTCCTCTTTTATGTTTACATTTTGTCCCAGTTCTATCAAGTCGCCTGCTTTTGCTTCTCGTCTAAAGACGGAGAAAGTATCCCCATTCGAATTAGTTACCTTGCCATCTACTTCCCTGTAATCCTGTCTTAGCCACAGGGGTTTTACGATAATTTCATCGTTGTGGATAATAAATATCTCGGCATCGGCTTTGAGCTTGAAGTAGCAAATTACATAATGGCGGTCATAATGCTTTGATCCAAAAGCGGTTTGAATCCAATCGGCACCCACAAGCTCATCTGAGAGGGAGGTAATAAATATGTCATCTCTCTCTCCATACATTTGCGCTCCGTTTTGTAAGTTTCCCTGCTCAAGCCAATGCGAAGCGTTGTAGTTATACTCCCAAGCGTCCAGCACATCTATTCGTGAAATGAGATGCGTGTCGGCAACCGCCTTGCCACAGAAAGCTAAGGTCAAAGCCACAATTAATTGACAATTGATAATTAATGATTTATAATTCATAATTTGTAATTGTTTTACCGCTCTTAGAAACTGTTTTGAATTTTTTGTCAATAAGCTCACCGGTTTTTTAAATACCTATCAAAAAACAACAAAAACTGTTCCCAATCGTATCTACTAAACGTATGTCCACCATCTTCAACGTGATAGGCGATATCACCTATTTGCGGCGTATCAACAGGAGGCAAGGTTGTGTAAGGATACGGCATCGGCTGCTTTCCGTACAATTCATAAACAGGATTTGCATAAAATACGCTCAAATATTCACCAAGCGGATCTGCCCAAAGGTCTCTTACTCCACTGGCAATATATAACGGACGGGGGGCAATCAAAGTCAACAATTGATGCTGATCTATGGGCAATGTTTCTTCATTGTCGTTGTATTGATGAAAATTTCTGCAAAACCAATGTATAAATCTTTCGTTGATTTGCCTTACTGTTTCACCCGATACTCGTTTGCTTAAAGCGGAGCCACCGGTACCCGAATCGTTAGAAGTAGCAATAGCAATGCGTTCGTCGGACGCGCCTGCCCAAAGTGTTGCTTTGCCCAATCGCGAATGTCCTACCACAGCATTCTTGGTAGAATCTATTTCGTCTATCGTTTCGGCAAGGTCAAGCATACGGCTCATACCCCACGCCCACGCTGCAATAGCTCCCCAAGCATTGTCGGCAAGTGGTTGTCCATTGCTTACCAAGGCGCGTACACCACCGGCTCCGGGGCGTTCTCTGGTGTCGGACTCTAATTCCCAATAACAGGCGGTAATATATGCGTATCCGTTGTCGATGATTCTTTCAATGGTTTTGGAAGGAGAAGTTATCCTTTGCCCGCGTTCCATTGTTTGTTCTAATCTTCGCGGTAGAATTCTTCTTAGAATCTGCTCCTCGGTCATTTTATAAATCATCGTATCGCTGCATTGGGTATGGTTACCGTTCCAATTATACCCTATGATTAGCGGAACTTTTCCGTTTTGCGCGTTGGGAATAAAAAGTAGAACGTGCATTTGAGGAACAGGCTCATCATTGACCAACATTTCAAATTCGCGAATGGTGGCTCTGCCATCGAGATAATCGGGCGAAGAGTACCTTTCTCTGAATTGTACGCTGATACCTTCGGGTACTTCGCCGTACACTTGTTGTTCGAATAGTCGATACAGTTCCGGTTTACGTATATTTTCCCATTGTTTTACTGTTCGTATCAAAGTTCCGTTTTCGCTCACTAATGGGTTAGGGATAGGATAATTAATGCTGTCGTGATATATCCAACGTTGTGATTCTGTTGCCCTTTGCGAACACGAAGAAAAAGCTACGATAAGTATGCAAGTGATTAGGATGATTATTTTATTCATATTTGTTATGTCAATAATTTGGCATTTATTCGCGATGCTTTTCCAATAATTCTCTTAACGCTTGTTCTCCTCTAATAGCGTGTGCGGGAAGCTGACCATCAGGGAATACCTTTAATGCATCAGCCGTTTCTATCGTTACCTTTGATTCGTCCCAAACGCCGTCTCTATTTTGTGCCGAAGTAGCGTTCAATCCGAACCTGCGAGCTACAAAATCATAAAGTGCCACACGTTTACTGATACCATAATCGTGCCCTTCGTTTGTCAAATGCACATTCTCCAAATTATCTGCTTTTCCGAAATAACCGTATATTTGTTTGATATATGGATATTCGATTTCGGGCGTTGTTCTTGTCCAGTCGCCGCCTACGGAAATTAGCAATTGCGGCATCGGTGCAGCCATTGCCGCTATTTCAGCGTTATTCGACGGCAATCCGTTTTTAGGAAAATGTATCGGTAATCCGCTTTCACACGGGCATCCGCCGAAAAAGTGTGATGCCATCATCACCACCGGAACGCTCAGCGTGATACGGTCATCAAGCGCTGCTATAAACATAACCTGTGAGCCACCACCACTTGCTCCCGTAACACCAACGCGAGTCATATCTGCCCACGGTTGCTCCGAAAGATAATCGAGAATGCGAATACTTTGCCACGTTTGCATAGAAAGCCCCAAATCCGAACGATGCACCTGCGCATTGAATGCAAGTCTCGAATCGCCCCAGTTGCCGAACTTGTCGTAACTGAAAACCGCTACTCCCATACGTGCCAGCATAGCGCAACGATATTGCTGGTCGGGGCGATATCGTCCGTGATCATCATCCGATCCACTGCTACCTGCACTAAAATGCCCGTGAGGCGACAAAAAAACAGGTATTCTTCCTCTGTATCGCGTAGGCTTATAAAGCGATCCACTTACCCACACACCGGGCAATATTTCCAATGCTATATTCTGAACTGTGTAGCCGTCAAATCTCCGCACAGGAGATACGATAGGATTTAGCGATCCTTTTTTTAGCCCGACAAGCCCCTTTTCTTCCATCATATGTGCACGCAGTTCGGCTTTGCGTATTTCCCAGCTTGCAAGATCGGGATACGCTTCCAATAATGCTTTTACGTGCTTTTCTCCCTCTTCAAACGGTTTGCGGAAGTAGTCCCACCTCTTGATTTCGTACACGCCGTCACGAACTTTACTCCAACGCATATCAAGCGGACGAAGCACATTGTCGAGCGTTGGCTCCACTTCTATAAACAATCGCCATGGCGCTCTTAATACAATGCGATCTACCACGTGCCGTTCTTCGTAAATCAACTGCACGTTGTAACGCTCTTCAATTTGGTCAAGCACTTCTTTTAGGGGTTGATCGTAAATGTCCGAAGAGAGCCATTGAGCATTTGCAATACCCGAAAAGATAATCATAAGGAGCATTGCGAACAAGCTATTTTTTATTTTGCACATTCTGACTGATTTTAATTTAATTATATAAGCCCCCATCAAAAGATATTTCTATAACTATCAACTCTTTTCCCTCCTAACAATCATAGACTTTTGGCGGGGGCTTATCACTTATTTTTGCTCTATACTTGATTATAAGACATTATTCATCATATTGTCCATAAAATTTAAGAGCGTGGATTTGCATATTGCGTGATGTGTTGCCATTGAGATCATCTGCGCTCAATACTTCTATTTCCCATCTCAAATAGCGGAACGATTCATTAACACCTTCGGTGGTTAAGGGAAATTCGAAACCTAATCCTCTGTTGGTGTTTGGAAGGGGATAAGGCTCAAAGGATGCATTCGGTCTAAGCGGCGTAAGCGTACCATCAAATCTTTGGCGATCAGTTCCGGTCAGATGTGAATTGCTAAATGGAAGCACCACCCGGTTAAGTCCGGCATAAGCGCCTTGGGTAAATACCCAAGTACAGGTTGCTATTTTTGTCCAGTCGTTTTTCCATGCATCTGTTCCATTTGCAGCAGTCCAACTCGTCCAATAGGCTAAATTTGCTGCGCGGCTACCGTCTCCTATTTCTTCCGGTTCCTTTATTTCATTTGTTCCCCATACATTGAAAACCACAGGGAAGGCAAATCCGCCTCCTCTTGCTCTGATCAGGAACGCCACTCTTTCGTAGAATGCTCTTCTACTCATATCGAAAGTTACGTATAACGGATAGGGCGGGAAACCGTCAGGCGTAAAGTCGGGTATATAATGACTCATTCGTTGATCGTTTGCCGCGTCACCACCGGGCTGCCACATATTATCTGCACCCGTGCCCGACGACCAAGTATATACGTGATGGAAACCTCGTGTTGTACGACGACCTGCCGGTACAAACAGATCGCCTCGCATCGTTGTCCTTTCTTGATAGATTTGATGCGCTGCAGCGTCGTTGTGCGAATTGCCCCAATCCATTTGTTCCCAAATAGTGAGATTTCGGGCTACTCCGGGCATATCAAATCCTTTTTGTCCATACCATGGCAAGCTCTGTGGCTGTATTGTTACCGGAGTACCATCGCAAGCGCCTCTGCCGAATACGGCATAAATCATCACTGTGTGCTGCTTAGTGTTACTATAGCCTTCCAGTTCGATAAAATTAGTCCCTGCACGTTGAAACATTTCAAAGTGTTTTCCGCCTTCGCCATATTGGAATACAACTCTAGCGCCTTGATAGTCAGCCCTACCATCAGGAGCATCCCATTCGATACGTGCACCGCCGGGTAGATTTTCTACTTCTATGTTTTCAACCGGCACGGGTTCCAGTGTTATAATGTTTATCACAACACCTTTTGAAACACGATCTGCATCGCTATTATCAATGTAAACAGCGTAAATGGTTACCGTAACTTCGTCCACATCATCGGGAATGACAATAGCAATTTTGTTTTGATCGGGTGCGAGTTCTACCTCTGTAATGTCATTGTTTCCATAAAGCGAATATACTACTCTAAAACCTGTCAATGTCATATCATCCGGTACCCTGGGCGTTTCCCAGGTTAACAGAATATCTTCGGCACGATATACCACAGCAGTTCCCCTCACAAAAGGAGGCAACGGAAGAAGCGGGTTGATGCTGACTTGTTTGCCAACAGACCAAAAATTTGGTCTATACACGGCATGTATTGTTACCGTACGTACTGCCGTATCCACAAATCTGTCTATTTCATGCGAAGTTACTTCACGCGGCAGCATTACTTCGACTGTTTCAGTAAGACCCGGAGCCTCAGGATTAGGAATTGTGTACACAATTCTAACACCAAGCGCATTCACAGGGGGTGTCCAAGTCAGGCGTGCCCCACCCGGTATACTTGTTGCCTGTACATCCGTCACTTCGTCAAAGTCCAAACCGTCGGTTGAGTTGTCTTTACACGAAATGGTGAAAGTGAGCAAGCATGCTAAAAGAAAATAGCCTATATTCTTCATATTGTTTACTTGTTTTATTTGATTTTATTTATTAATCCCATACTACGCGGAAGCCTATTTCATTAGAACGATGTCCCATAGGAATGAAACCTCTAGCGTAGATTGTACAAACGTATTGCTCCGACCACCAACTGCCGCCTCTTACAACTTTCCAAGTGTTTTCGGCTGAGGACGGTCCTTGCGGATCGATTACACCGTTACGGTTTTCACTATAATAGTTTTCTCCGTACCAGTCGCTACACCATTCCATTACGTTTCCTGCCATATCAAATAGTCCGAAACGGTTTGACACTCCCGGCACTATTGTTGGGCGATTAGCTTCGGCTCTTCTTGTACCCGGCGGACGTGGCGCCCATCCGGTTTGGAAAGCACCGGGATGCACAACAAAACCACCCGATGAGTTTACATTCCAAAAAAAGTCTGCTGCTCTACCGCCGGCTCCATCTTGAGGATTCCAACCACTGTTAGGTTCTAACAACCACGTAACTCCGCCCCAAGTTGGTCTTTCGTACCAAACGGTAGAACCGCCGGCTGCAAATTCCCATTCGGCTTCGGTGGGTAGTCTGCCACCTACCCATTGGGCAAAGGCATTGGCTTCTTTCCAAGTGATGCCTACAACGGGAAAATCTAAACGTCTGCCTTGTGGAAATCCTTCCGCATTGTAATATTTTTCCCAGCCCCAAAATGGCTCCGGCGGCATAGATACCAAACCGCGATTGGCTTCCACAAACTGTCTATATTGCTCTACGGTAACCTCTTTTCTCATGATGCGAAATGAAGAAAGCGTTACAGGATGACGAGGTCCCCAATTAGGCATAACAACTCTGAGCGCACTATTTTCCACTCTGCCGTTAGGCCAATCAAGGTTTTCTTCGTCTCTATATTCTGCCCAATCGTCGGAAGTAGCATAAGCGGCAAGTCCGATAATTCTCAATCTTTCCATGTGTACGCTATCAATACCCATATGGAAAGTGGCATGACGTATCGTTGCTATATCTGCAGCCGGTATAACGCTTGAGAGATCAGGAACACGGTTGGTTATATTAATATCAGGTCCCGGATCGGGTATCGGACTTTGTACCGGTCCATCGGGAAAACTTTCACAACTTACTGCAAATAAAAGCGTAAAAACGCAGATTATAGCGATAATCAGATTTCTTTTATTATTCATATTTCATTAATTTTTAATTAGTTGTAATTACTCAGGTGCATACTGTTATCCAGATTTGGGTTCTTCAAAACCTCCTGAATAGGTATCGGGTGGAACTCTGCCCTTTCAGACCAAAATTTTCTATAAGGCAATTGTCCTGCCGTGTGATTAAGAAATGGTACAATTCTCAGGTAACGGTCACCGCCCACAGTTTGATCCTGTCGCGGATTCGGGATGATTGCCGGCGTTGAAGGGTCGTAAGCAAGATAAGCATCATATTCAGGTGTGCCGAGAGCCGGCGGATTGTAAGCCGGACTGGCAGAATCCCATTCTGCACGATAAACCGGATTAACCATCATAATCGTTACAGGATTCCCTTTTGCCTTGGGATTAATAAATACCATCAATCCTCTTTCCTGTCCCACCATCTGTAATTCCTCATCGAACCATTGGTGCCAAGCGGTAAACCCACGCTCCAATTCGCGTTTAAATCCTACGCGGCGCATATCAAACAAACGATTACCTGCTTCGTGAGCAAACTCTCTTGCACGCTCATCAATCACATCATCAATCATTTGCTGTATGTCTTTGCCGGTCGAATTGTATGAACCTAATCCTGCACGCTCCAAAACCGGACGCATGGCAGCCGCTACTCCTGCTCCGTCTCCGGCGCGAGCGCGAAGTTCAGCTTTTATCAAAAAAACGTCGGCAAAGCGAAGCAATACCGCATTAGCTCCACCAAAGTTTTGATTACCGAGGTGATCGTGTCCCTTACGGAAGTTGGGCGCATCGCTTGGTTTTTCCAAGTTATCCGTTGCGTTTACAAATTGATACATCCACCAGTAACGTCTGTCTCTCAAAGGGTTGAAAGAGAGTAAAAAATGTTCTGTTGGAACCCATCTGCCAAAACCGGACGCAGTACCTGCCAAGACTAATTCGTTATGAACCGTAGGCACATTATCTCTAATGACAATAAGACCATTTTCAATCGTAGGCACACTTATAGTAGCGGGTTTCATCGGTGAATTAGAGTTTGGCGCTACCTCACGGTGCGTACCATTGTATATAGCATCTGCAAAGGATGCTTCTATTTCAAACAAAACTTCACGTGCGCGATTCGGCGCCCTTTTTCTGTCGGTCTGGAACAAATCTTCATAATTAGGCATCAAGCGATAAAGCGGATTTACAATCATTCCGTCCACTAAAGCTTCTGCCGAATTATGGTCACCCGATTCGTTACGAGTCAAATAAACCTTTGCCAACAAAAGTTGCGCAGCACCCTTTGAAATAGGTAACCAAAAGGATTGTCCTGCAGTTGCAGGGTCGCTGGGATAACGAAATATTACTCTATCGGGCATTATCTTGCCCCCATCGTTGTTAATATCAAAATCGCGCAGGAAAGTAACACCCTCTCCATCTACTCCTTCTAATCCAAACAACAGGTCGTCAATAATATAAGTGTACACATCTGCCACCGAGCTTCTACTGGGATGTATATTGCCCGAAACGTGATGATACACAGGGGTGATAGGTACCGGACCCCACAATTGAACGGCTTGAAAATAACAGAAGGCGCGGATAAAACGAGCTTGAGCCATCAATCTCGGCGTTTCGGGAGCACCTTCAAAAGTCGGCAATGTTTCCAAGCGATCTATCAACATATTCATACGCGCAATGGTTCGGTATAAACCTTGCCAAACATTGGCAATCTGCGATGAACTGTTTTGAACGCTCAAGATGTTCATATTCCGGTGATTTTGATCTCTACCGGTAAAATATATTTGGTCGGACGCCAACTCAAAAGTATGCAAATAATTTGTTCCGAAAAAGACCGAGGTCATACTTTCTAAACCGGAATATAAAAAACTAACAGCCTCAAATCTGTGTTGAAAATATTCCTCGAGAACGATCCTGTTGTTCAAGTCTTCAGCAAGAAAATCAGCGCATTTACTGAATGTAACAATAGCTAAAATGACTATGATTATTTTTTTAAACTTCATAATTTCTTATTTTTTGTCGTTTCTAAAATCTTACATTTAAATCAATAGTATAAGTGATACTTGCCGGATAGGCATCTGTATCCCAACCCATACGTGTATTACCGGCAAATCCGCCTCCCATACCATGGTTGCTCGCCATTTCGGGGTCCATTCCGCTGTATCGTGTCAAAGTCCATACGTTTGAGGCAGTACCTGTAATTTGTATTTGTCTCAAACCTAGTTTTTGGGTTATATTTCCTGGAACAGTATAGGCTAATGAAAGCGATTGCAATCGCAAAAATGCACCGTCTTCTAACCAATAATCATGCGGTACTGCTGCATTTTGAGCAAGGCTGGTTATCGGAGATACCCGTGAAAGTCCCGAGTCTGAGCCGGTTACGTTTGCTGACCAGTTTGGTGCACCGAAGTTTCCGGCAAAGCCGATATCGCCATTCAATACGTCCATACCACGATAAGCTTCAAAAGCTCTAGTATATGAGTTATTACCTGTGTCTAAGCGTAGCAAGCGCGAAGCGTTCACATTCATAATCTTGTTACCCCAAGCACCGGTGAAAAAAGCTGTTAATGCAAGACCCTTATATGTAAACGTGTTGGAAAAACTAGCAAAGCCTTTTGGCACGTTTTGACCCAATATTACATAATCATCGGGAGCGCTTTCACTTAATTTGCCATTTTCGCCGATACCCCAATAGCGTATAGATCCGGGTGTAATAGAAGTATTAGGATTTGCGCCCGCTATATTATAATCTGCTGGCGAGCCCGATACACTAAATATTTCATCCCAACTTTGCCATACCGATGTGCGATAACCGACAAAAACAGCCATAGGTTGACCCACTACCAGTCGCGAGATTTGGTTGTTGCTCGAATGGGCTTGTATCCATTCGTTTTCGCCAAGACTAAGTACGGTGTTTTTGTTGAACGAAACATTCGCAGTAGTTGTCCAACGGAAATTGCGCGTATCAATATTTCTGGTTGTAAGCGATAGTTCGATACCTTTGTTTTCAACCTTACCAACGTTTGACATTATTTGATTAAAACCGGTGGTGTGCGGTAATTGGAAATTATAAAGAAGATCGCTCGTTCTCCGCTGATACAAATCTACATTAAACAAGATAGCGTTTCTGAAAAAACCTGTTTCTACTCCCACGTTATACATTTCGTTTTTCTCCCATCTGATGCTTTCATTTCCTATCTGATTCCATACCGACGTCGATACATATTCATCATTGATGATAGCATCCCCACTGGCAATGGTATTTCTTGATGTTCCTTGCGAAATACCGTCGTTTCCGGTTAAACCCCAACTGGCACGCACGCCGAGACGCGAAAAACTGTTGATGTTTTGGATAAACTCTTCTTGCAGTGCGTTCCATCTTAAACCTACTGATGGGAAATATCCCCATTTTGAGTGCGAACCAAAACGCGAACTGCCGTCGGCACGAAGGGTGGCATCAATCGTATATTTTTCCAGTAGCGTGTAAGACGTATTTCCCCAAAACGAAGCCATTGTTTTGAAACCGGTGGATGTGCTAATGTCGCCGGATGCAATAGGATTTTGTGCTGCACTCAAGTTGTGCCACCAGAAATAGTCGTGTGGAAAGTTAGAAGTGGTTACACCGAAGCCTTCCGTAACTGTTTTTTCTGCCGATTGCCCTAACATAAATCTGAAACGATGCATTTTGTCATTTAAATCCAGACTGTAATTAGCAAAATTTTCGACCAACCAATATATTCTTGTACTTGAGCCTCTATGCGCCCATTGTCTATTCGCTGCTGTTGCATTGTTAGTATTTGTTTGCAACATTTTGGGTACATATTCGAATGCTTGTGTATCACGATACGCAACGTTTCCACGTGAAGTAAGTGTAAGTCCCTTTATTGGCGTATAAGTCAAGGACGCAGTGGCAGAATAATTGAAAGGTTTGGTGAATAGCTGCTGTGACATCATTTGCGGCACAACGTCTGACACGTGTGTCCAATCGCCTGTTTCAGGATCAATAAAATATCCGGTATCGTTCATTGTTGTTCCGGGCGCTATGATGCCGATAGGTGTCATGTTGCTCAAACGGAATATGGCGCCATTTTCGCCGCCTGCCATTCGTTGTCTTTCTTCGCGGGTAGCAGTCGTGTTGAAAGTAAAATGCAACTTCGGCGTCAAATCAGCGGTAATATTTGCCCTGAGTCCTACGCGCGACGTATTACTGTTTGGCATCAAACCCTGATGATAGCGATAGTTTGTCGAAACCAGATAGGTAACATTATCGCTTCCGCCCGAAATTTGTAAATTGCCTTGGTACATTAGTCCGTTTCGTATCATCATCCCTAAAAGATCACGTGTTGGCACCTCATCAATATTGCCTTTAAACGGCAGGTCGTTTACTTTTCCGTGCCGAGCCGCCATATTAGTAAATTGAGCAAATTGCGGTCCGTCCATAAATCTAGGCATATTTTGAATTTGCACAACCGAATAATTTCCGGAGAAACTAATTCGCATTTCGCCCCTTTGTCCGGCACGAGTAGTTACCAAAATTACACCATTTGCCGCACGCGAGCCGTAAAGGGCAGTTGATGCAGCATCTTTCAGTACAGTAACCGATGTAACATCGCTTGGTGCAATTGCCGTAAATTCGCTCATTGTTGACGGTACATTATCAATGAGTATCAACGGATCGGTGTTTGCATTGATAGAGCCTATCCCTCTGATGGTTATATTTACATCAGATCCCGGCGCACCTGATGTGTTGGTAACCATCAAACCGGCTGCTTGTCCTTGCAAAGCTTGCGCAAGGTTGGCAGTAGGTGTCTGCATTAGTTGTCGCTCGCTAATTACTTCGGCGGCACCCGAAAAATGTGCACGCGATACGGTACCGTAAGCAACAACTACTAATTCATCGAGTAAACTCGATTCTTCCTCCAACACAACGTTTATAACACTTCTATCACCAACAGTGATTGTTTCCGTTGTGTATCCGATGTACGAAATGTTTAGTTGAGGGTTTGGAGTGGTAAGTGTGATTGAGAAGTCTCCGTCAAAGTTTGTAACGACTCCGTTAGTAGTTCCCGCTTCAATCACAGTTACACCGATAAGGGGTTCACCGCTAATGTCGGTAATATTCCCTGTTACAACTCGCCCCTGTTGCTGAATATCATTCATCGCATCTATCCGATTTTCCGCCGCAAAACCGCGTCCGGAAAAAGAGAATAGCAGAATCATCATAATACTCCACAACAAAGTGAATTTTGTTCCTTGTTTGATTTGTTTTTTTATTCTCATAATTATTCTTTGTTAAAAGATTTTTTTATCTAAATTTCTCTACTTGGGAATGAATGGTTTCTGAGTTCTTCCATAGTTGGTATAAACACAATACTGTTGGGCTCCGCCACATAGACGCTGGTACGTGTTCTCGTACTCCTGTCGCGTACACTTTGGTGCGTTACCGTAGGATTGATGCGCGCGATGAGTCTAAGGGCTCTAGTTCTCTCATTGTTACTCCAACTTCTTGCTTCGGGGTAAACCTCGTCAAGTATCTTTGCCACATCGGTTTCTTCGATGCGTTTTATATTCTCATCGGCAAACTCGCTGCCGGTAAACACAACTATGCCGCCATCTTGAGGAAGATTGTCTATCAACTCATTCTCGGCTAAGTGATTCTTACTTACGCCTTGTCCGATAATGGCTTTGGCATAATAATCCTTTAGAAACGCTTTGTATGCCGCAGGCAAATTTTTCGATGCAATGTTTCTAGTGATAGCGCGTGAAATGTTATACTGATTGGCAATAAAGTTATAGTCATCGGCAACCACATAACCACGATAGCCGGTAAAGCGAGTGGTAGAGTTGAGTATTGCTACAAAAGATTCTATCAAGTATTTGAAATCCACGGTTGATGTATCGAGCGTTGGATTTTCTTTCAGAATAAATTCCTGCATCAACTCAGCATAATCGTTTTGTTGAGCCATAGGAAATGATACTTCTCCTCTGTAGTTATTCATTTCCATCGGTGCTCTGATGATGTTTGCCTGTAAAGTGTTTATTTGTACCGGCTTGCGACCTTCCGGATTCAGTTTCGGCTGTTCTATACCCGGCACAACGGTGTACACGTATGGCAATACTTCAACGGTTGCACTTGCCGGCGTTAAACCTACGGCTGTTGCGGTTACAGTTACATTGCCCGGCTCACCTGTGGCGCGAATAAGAACGGTTACGGGCGCGTCGATGTACATCGTCCCCTCGTATTCTTCGTACTTGTCGCGGTCGCTGATGTAAATATTGGTGCCAACCAACGTGGCGGGACCTTCTACCTGAAACCTCAACGTATTGTTTGCACCGTAAATATGCACTCCGTGTTGATCAACAATACCTACTCTAAACTCGCCGATGTTGTCAAGACTTGCCATCATCGTGTGAGGATGTATAGGTTCAATGGTAACTCTTGCCGGCTCTCCTGCCATTATCACTTTGTTGTTGGCAACGCGAACACCATTATTCATTCCTACTACTTCAATAGCTCCTTCTTCTACCAAAATATCGGTGAATCTGAGACTAAAATTTTCTTCTTTTGTTGGTCTTTGCTTGCCTTTACTCACGTCATTTACAAACAGCTCTACTTCTTCACAATTTGAGGTTACGTAAAATGTTCTTCTCTGTCCCAAAAAATCACTGCGCCAAAAGTGCGGTTGTACGTGTATCATCGGCGTTTTGGCAAAATTTGCCTGCCACAGATAATATACATACTTGGGTGTACGCCAACTATCAACCCAACCTTTTGGATTGACGTGCTTGACGGGAGCATTCACATACTCACGGTCTGCTCCGTGGTCAGCATAGAGCCACACCGCGCCATTGAACTCGGAAATTATCATTTTTTGTCCGGAAACTCCACCGGGCTGATCGTCTATCCAATCCCCGGCAATGGATCTCAGGTATTGCCAATGTTCTGTTCCTGTCCATTGCAAATCCTCAGGCTCTACGTTCCTATTGGTAGGCGTTAAACCGTCATCTCTATCGTACCATCCGCGAATGGTGCAACGCAGGAAACTTTCCAAAGGCAACTGTTCGTCGGTATGTTTGACGTATTCCGGATTATACAAATCGCTGTAGGGCTGACGCACTGTGAGAATTCGCGTTTGGTCTTCTTCCCACGCGATACGTCCATCAACCGGACGGTCAGTTTCGTTCCCCATACTCCACATAATAACAGAGGGATGGTTACGGTGGCGACGGATCATTGCACGAAGATTTTGCTCCTGAACTATAGGACAAAAATCTTGGTTTTTAATGTTGGGCACTTCCATAGTAATGGCAATGCCGTGATTGTCCATGAAATAATATACCGATTGTACGTTAGGATAATGCGCAGCACGCATAAAGTTCATTTCCAATCCGTTTGCTATATCCAATAAATCACGTTCTTCTATCCATTTTGGAAACGCTTGCCCCAACCAAATGTACTCCTCGTGGCGATTGGTACCGTGCAGTTGCGTAATTTGTCCATTGAGGATAAGACGTCTTTGGTCGAAATCCCAATCAATGGAGCGAATCCCGAAAGGGCTATGAAACACGTCTGTCAATCGATTACCATCGTACACTTCAACGTAGGCGTTGTAAATGTAGGGTGCTCTGACGTGCCATAAGTTGGGATTTCTCACCGGCTTAGTTGTTTGGTCAAATTCTACAATTTCACCCGGTCTGATTCTTTTTCGAGACTCCATTCTTTCAATAACTTTACCTTCGGAATCGGTAATGACGGTAACAATTCTTGCATTTTTAGACCGTTGGTGCAAGTTTTGCACGTAACTTTTCACATTGATAATTGCTTCCTCTGTGCTAACCTTCGGAGTGGTGATAAACACTCCGCCTTCGTGCTCATACGTGCCCTGATACGGTACATTCAACCTGTCGGTAACAACAATACGAACATCGCGCGTAATTCCACCATACGATACCCAGTTACCTGCATTCATCGGTGCGATGCGGTATCTGTCGTTAATCGCGTTGTGCACGGCAAGCACCAAAATATTTTCTTCGCCAAACTTCACAGCATCGGTAGCATCCATATAAAAAGCTGTATAGCCTCCTTTGTGATCGCCCAAGTACACGCCGTTGAGATATACTTTGGCATATTTTTGCACGCCATCGAACTCGAAGGCAACTTTTTTGCCTTCAAGTTCTTTTCCGATAACAATACGCTTTCGATACCAGCCCCAACCGTTCCACCAATAAGGGTCGTCGGCAGTTGCCGATGCGTTGCGAATGTAGGGATGCAGTTCACGCGTAGTTTCGTAGGTTTGCCACGTGTGAGGCACGGCGATGGCGCTCCACTGCGAGTCGTCGAACGCAGGGTTTTCGTAATCGCCGTGTTCTGCTTCCGCTTCGGGGAAGTAGTTAAACGTCCACTGTGTGTTGATAGTTTCTACCAACCTTTCGGATTCCGGCGGCGTGTACAACTGCATTTGCGCAGCTGTACTACCGACAAACAAAAATGCTGTTGTTATATATGTCAATAGCTTTTTCATCCGTTTTTATACGATTAAATCAATTATCTAAACTGAATGTCTTTAACAAACTCATTGATGCGTATTGGAAAATCTTCTAAAGATTTTACTCTTTTTCCGGCTTTTGTTATATTGTCGAAAACGATACCCTCAATGGTATGGTTCTCATCAAGTCCGCTGATGTCAGATGTATTCGGAAACTCTTCATAAAAAACAACGTCTTTGATAAGCAGATTGCGAATATTACTCTTGCCATAACGATTAGAAATTCTAAATTGAATAGCCCTGCGTTGTGAATCATGAACATTTTGTTCTACTCGTATGTTTACCCATCTGATATCTTCAAAAAGAGCACCATCGTTGGCGTATAGAGCCAATGCCCTGTCGCTGCCTATAACATCAATGTCTTCGAATAAAATATTTCTCATTACTGCGCCCTTTGTTTCCGTACCTACTTTCAGAGATGATTTTCGAGTATAGAAAACACAATTGCGAACAACAATATTCTCTATGTCGCGCAACAAATCCAAGTTATTTGTTGTTTTTATGGCTATGTTATCGTCGTTGCAATAGGCAAAACTATTTTCGATAAGTACATTTTTCGATGCATCAGGATCGAAACCGTCGGTGTTGGCAAGTGTAAAATCGTTCAACACTTTTACGCCGCGAATTATAATATCTTCGCTATATAAAATATGCGTATTCCACGCTGCCGGGTCACGCAAAATGACTCCTTCTACCAAAACATTTTTGGCATTTCTCATACGAATAAGGTTTGCCGGTTTTCCCTGTGCGCGAAGCGTAGTGCCGGTGCCGTCAAACGTCCCCCTACCCCATATCCGGATATTTTCGCCCTCTATGAGAATCAGACGCGAGAAAGTCATAAACTCGCCGCTATGCGTGGTCTGGTTTATACCATCAGATTCTTGTCTATTACCGTCTGAAGGAAAATCGTCTCTGTTTTCGGAAGCTATAACCATTGCACCGCGAGCCATATAAATTTGACTATTGGAAGGTATTGTCAACGTGCCCGTACGATGTACTCCGGCAGGGAAATAAAGTATTTGTCCTGCTGCTGCCGTTTCGTTGATGGCTCTTTGTAGAGCTTCTGTTTGAACAAGCTCATCGTCGTGTTGAGCAAATTTCCTTACATCAACAACATTGTTGTCGGATAACCTCGGAACATTTTCTTCCTTTTTATCCACAAGTATTGCCAAATGTTCTGTTTCGTTTATCTCAATAAGATACCATCCTGCTGAAGGCAGGGTGAATGTTGCTGTTTTTCCATTTATAACGGACTCTATTCCTTTAACCCACGGGCTAACAACACATTTTGTAATATCTTCTGTGCTGGTAATTTCGATTTTGATTTCGCCTTCCATTTCGAAATTAGCATAATGATAGGTTTTAAAATGCTCCACAAATTGCGATCTGCCATTTGCCGTTAAGGAAAACAATTCACTCTTTTTGTTGAATTTGGTTTCGCCGCTTCCGCTTTCAGGATTGGTGCACATTGCGAACGCAACACCAAACAACATGAGTAAAAGTAATCTTACATTTTTTTTCATACGTGAATATTTTTAATTTATTTATTATGGTTGAATTTGTCGTATATCTAATAAAAAGCGCATCATTATCTAAGCTTTATCATCCTACTTTTTTGCTACCGTTTTTTATATGCAATATCAAAAGAAAAAATCTCAAAATATTATTTTGTTCGCACACAAGCTAACGGTTAAACCACATTACTCTAAATCAATCGAAATAAACCAGTTATCATATTCCATTTTAGACAATTAATGAGTGAATCAACAAGGTCTGTGTACGTACACAGACGCAAAATGTAATATGACAGATTTCATTCACAAAAGAAAAAATATTATCCTATCTGATTGAATGAATCAACAAAGACTGTGTACGTGCACGGCACAAAAGTAGTATAACAGATGTTAGACGCAAAAAAAAAATCGTTAATTTTTCACAAAAAGCCATGTTAAATAAAATAAGATCCTAAGAAGAAATTATAAGTGGATAAAATTCAGCATATTAAGAAAATGAGTTTTTATGGCAAGAAGCATCTTTAAGAAAGTTTCTTTTGAACTGCCCTCAAAAGTTGGATAGATTAAGTATTAAGTATATTCCACCCTTTGACTATTTTGATGCTATAAATACAGAAAGGTTTAAAGGTACTTTTTAAATTTTATCAAGGTATTCTGCCTATAGGTAATCTTCTATGTGGTTTCTAAAGAACCAATTATTTCATTACTGACTATCGAAACCGTACTTTACGATGGGGTAATAACCCAAGATAAATAGTGGCTTACGTGCTTGATGGGATCTCAAGTTATAAATTGTTTTTCATTTTACAAAGGAAAATCGTAATTTTGCAGAATTGAATTTAGAAACTGTTTTGAAACAACCTCTAAACAAAAAACTTATGGCATCGAAAATTTCAAGAAGAAAATTTTTAGAAAAAAGTGCGATTGCAACTGCCGGATTAGCAATTGCACCCTCCTCGATAGTACGAGGAAAAAACGCGAGTTATCAATCTCCGACTTGCAGCCTCGATTCAAGTTCTCGTTGCTCCGGTTGGCAATCGCAACTTGTTCAAATTACGCCGGATGGATCTATTGTTTACGTAGCGGACAAAACGGGCAATGCAATTCCCGATTTTTCGCACGCCGGTTATGGCGGCGGAAATGTGCCGTTGCCAACGAATATTCCGGTCGTAAAAACAATTTCACCCATAGCCGGCGATAACACGGAACACATACAGGCGGCTATTGATGCCGTTTCAAGGATTCCGCTTTCGGACACCGGTTATCGAGGCGCTTTAAGACTTGAAGCCGGTGTTTACACGGTCAGCAGTCCGATTCACGTCAGCGAATCGGGTATCGTAATTATCGGTGCGGGGCAAGAGTCCGATCCTGCCCAAAACACCGTAATCCGTCGCATCGGCACTCTGCGCGCTCCGGTTATTCAAATTGGCAAAAGCATTAGGGGTGGATCCTTTGCTACGGAAATTGCGGATACACGCACATCGGTGATTACTCCCCGTGTTATTGTCGGTGCCTACAGTCTTGATGTCGAAAACGCTTCGCAATTTTGTGTCGGCGATGCTGTTGTGATTGTTCAGCCTTCTACCAAAGCGTGGCTGGCGTCGGTAGATTTCGGTGGTGCTTTTCCGGAAAGAAGCCGAAACAATACGGTGTGGCAACCCGGCGAAATCGACATCAGATACCATCGTTATATTGTGGCAATCAACAGAAACACAATCACTTTTGATGCTCCTGTTTACGATAATCTCAACCGGCAACTTTCGCAAAGCTACGTCGCAAAATTCGATGATGTGAATGTAACACGAAACGTAGGAATTGAAAAAATCTTTGTAGATATTGAAACCGCAGGAGGTGATTCCGAAGAGCACGCCCGCGATTGTATTGTTTTTCGACGTGTTGAAAATTGCTGGGCACGCTGTGTTACCACGCAACACTTTTTTTATGCCGGTATTCTGTTCAGCAACGGCAGCACTCGTTCTACGGCTATTGATTGTCGTGCTGTTGAGCCGCGGGGTATTCGTACGGGCGCACGTTTTTATAATTTTTGCGTACAGGAAGCGCAACTCATTCTTTTTGAAAATTGTTTCGCAAACGGCGGTCGTCATTCGTATATCAGCAATGGCTGTAGCCTTGATTCGGGAATCGTGTTTCTCAATTGTGTGTGCGATAACGCAACCGACACCAACGAGGGGCATCGAAGATGGCCGCAAGCGCTGCTTTTTGACAATCTTCACGTAATAAATCCTGCCAGCAAAACCACATTTAACCGTGCCATAGGGCTTTACAACCGTGGCAGTTGGGGAACAGCACACGGATGGGCTGCTGCGCACTCCGTTGCGTGGAACTGCGTAGTACCGGAAGGTGCACGTATAGTGATTCAAAAACCGCCGGGAGCGCAAAACTATGGTATCGGCGGTATTGGCGAAATAACAGGACAGGGACCGTTTGAAGCGTCTGCCGGATATATTGAAGGTGCCAACAAACCGGGACTTGTGCCTCGTTCACTTTACAAAGCACAACTTAATCAGCGCATTAGAGGTTTGTAAGAGGCTGTCTTGAAAATCAATTATTTCATTACTGACTATCGAAACCGTACTTTGCGATGGAGTAATAACTTAAAATAAATAGTGGTTTACGTGCTTGATGGGATCTCAAGTTATAAATTGTTTTTCATTTTACAAAGGAAAGTTGTATCTTTGCAGTGAGTTTTATATAGACAAAGGCAAGTCAGAAACAGACAGTTTACAAAACAGAAATCATTAAAAATAAAATACATACAAAAATGAAACTATTAGAAGGAAAAACAGCCGTTGTTACCGGCGGCGCCCGCGGAATTGGTAAAGCTATTGCGCTGAAATTGGCATCAGAAGGTGCAAACATCGCATTTACAGATTTGAATATTGATGAAAATGCAAAAAACACAGAAGCTGAAATCGCCGCATTAGGCGTTCAAGTAAAAGGATATGCTTCAAATGCTGCCAATTTCGAAGATACCAAAAACGTTGTTGCGGAAATCGCTAAAGATTTCGGTAGAATCGACATATTAGTAAACAACGCGGGTATCACGCGCGACGGTTTAATGATGCGTATGAGTGAAGAGCAGTGGGATTTGGTTATCAATGTAAACTTGAAATCGGCATTCAACTTTGTTCACGCGGTAACACCGATAATGATGCGTCAAAAATCGGGCAGCATTATCAATATGAGTTCGGTGGTAGGCGTTTCGGGCAATGCGGGACAGTCAAACTATTCGGCGTCGAAAGCGGGAATGATTGGTTTGACAAAATCAATGGCGAAAGAACTTGGGTCACGTGGCGTTCGTTCAAATGCTATCGCACCCGGATTTATCATTACCGAAATGACCGGACAATTGTCGGAAGAGGTGCGCAACGAGTGGGCAAAACAAATCCCAATGCGTAGAGGCGGCACACCGGAAGATGTGGCTAACACTACGCTTTTTCTTGCGTCAGACCTGTCTTCATACGTGAGTGGACAAGTGATTTGCGTGTGTGGTGGGATGAATATGTAAGAATTTACGATTTTAGATTTACGATTTTAGATTTGCAGGTTTCGTAAATTCAATCGTAAATCTAAAATCTAAAATCGTAAATTTATGAACGTTCTATACGAAGACAATCATCTCATTATCGTCAACAAAGCGCCGGGCGAAATTGTACAAGGCGACAAAACAGGCGATAAACCGCTTTCGGATATCATAAAAACATATCTGAAAGAAAAATATCACAAACCCGGAAATGTGTTTTGCGGTGTTACGCATCGTCTCGACCGTCCAACAAGCGGTGTGGTAGTGTTTGCCAAAACAAGTAAAGCGCTGTCGCGTCTCAACGAAATGTTTCGCAATGGCGAAGTAGATAAAACCTATTGGGCAATCGTGAAAAATCACCCGACACACGAAACAGGTTCGCTGACACATTATTTAATAAAGACTGAAAAAACAAACAAATCGACTGCCTACGATACCGAAAAACCGAAAACAAAAAAAGCGACATTGCATTATAAACATATCGCCTCGTCAGATAAATACAACTTATTAGAAATCAATTTAGAAACAGGGCGACATCACCAAATTCGTTGCCAATTGGCAAAAATCGGCTGTCCGATAAAAGGCGATTTGAAATACGGCGCGGAACGTTCGAATCCCGATGGCAGTATTTCGTTGCACGCTCGCACGATTTCATTTATTCATCCTGTTTCGAAAGAAAAAATATCAGTAGTTGCGCCTGTGCCAGAGGATAATTTGTGGAAGGCTTTTTTAGTCCGATAGTTGATAGTTTTATAGTTCGATAGCTTCATAGCCTGTGCTATAAAACTATGAAACTATCGAACTATAAAACTACTTTAACGAATCCAACAATTTTTCCAACGAATATTCATCAGAAATATATACCTCACGCGGTTTACTTCCTTGTGCCGGACCTACAATACCGGCTCTTTCGATTTGATCCATCAATCTTCCAGCACGATTGTAGCCGATAGAAAACTTACGCTGAATGAGTGATGTAGAGCCTTGTTGTTGCATCACGATAAGACGTGCCGCTTCGTCGAAAAGTGAATCGCGATCGTTCATATCCACCGAACTCATTTGGTCGTCACCAGTTGCTAATTGTACTTCGGGAAGAGGGTGTGCAGTTTCGTAACCACGCTGTGTACCAATATATTTTGAAATTTCTTCCACTTCGGGCGTATCCACAAACGCACATTGAATACGAATAAGGCTGCTTCCTTGCGAAAAAAGCATATCGCCACGACCGATAAGTTGATTGGCGCCGCTCATATCAAGAATAGTGCGCGAATCAATTTGCGACGTTACGCGGAAAGCCATCCGTGCAGGAAAATTCGCTTTAATCGTTCCCGTGATGATATTTGTTGTAGGGCGTTGCGTGGCGATAATCATATGCATTCCCACCGCACGCGCTTTTTGTGCGATGCGAGCAATGGGCATTTCGATTTCTTTTCCGGCGGTCATAATCAAATCGCCAAACTCATCGATAACGACCACAATGTATGGCATATAGCGGTGTCCGTTGTTTGGATTCAAGCGGCGTTTAACAAATTTTTCGTTGTACTCTTTGATTGTACGCACACTTGCTTTCATCAACAATTCGTAACGGTCGTCCATCTCTTTTGTGAGTGAATTTAACGTTTCCGTTACTTTGCTAACATCGGTAATGATCGCTTTTTCTTGGTCGGGAAGTTTGGCGAGATAATGCTTTTCGATAGTGGAATAAATATTAAATTCCACCATTTTCGGATCCACAAGCACCATTTTTATTTCCGATGGGTGTTTTTTGTACAGCAACGATGTGATAATAGCATTCAGACCTACCGATTTACCCTGCCCTGTTGCACCGGCAACGAGCAAGTGCGGCATTTTGGCGAGATCGAAGATAAACACCTCATTTGTAATTGTTTTACCTAGTGCAACAGGTAAATCAGCAGTAGATTCTTGAAATTTTTTCGACGAAACCACCGATTGCATCGATACAATTTGTGGATCTTTGTTTGGCACTTCGATACCGATAGTTCCTTTTCCCGGCATCGGTGCAATAATACGAATACCTAACGCCGAAAGGCTTAGTGCAATGTCGTCTTCCAAATTGCGGATTTTAGAAATACGTACTCCTGCTTGCGGAACAATTTCGTATAATGTAATTGTTGGTCCAACAGTGGCTTTAATGGATGTGATTTCGATTCCGTAATTACGCAACGTAGCGATAATCTTATTCTTATTTTCCATTTGCTCCTCCATATCCACTGCTTTCTCGCCTGTACTGTGCGCTATCAGCAAATCCATTTTCGGAAATTCGAATGTAGAGAGATCTTTACGCGGGTCGTAATCCTCCATTTCTGTTGAAATGTCTTCATTTTCAGAAGTTTCTTTATCCGGTATTTCGTTTTCGATAACAGATGTTTTTATTTCCATTGTTTCGGGTTGTGGAATGGGAACAAATTCTTCGTCTTTGGGTACAATTATCTCAAAATCATTTTGCTTTGGTTTTTCTTTTTCCCATTTTTCTTGTAATGGTGTTGGTGTGTTGGGCAAAACAGGTATTTTCTCTTCTGAATCTTTGCTTATTTCAGACACTTCCGATTCTTTCTTCTTGAATAACGTTGAAATAAAAGTTTTTTTCTTCTCTTTTGGTTCAGGTTCTATCAAATCTCCCTTTTCCTGTTCGTTATCATCATCGCTTTCTTCTTTTTTTACAGACGAAAAGACATCTACCAACCATGTTTGAAATTTATACACCAAACTTCTGCGGAAAAGCAGCAGAATAACCACAATAAATAAAAGTATGAGCAACAAAACACCCAAGGCTCCAATACTTTCTCTCAATACTGATTCAATATGTGTGCCGTGCGCACCGCCCCAATTGATATGACTTTGCGGAAACAATCTGTTGAGCAAAAACGCGCTCGCAATTGAACCACAAATAAGTCCATATGCCAAAAAGAAGAAAGCTTTGTAAAAACGGAAATTCGACACCTTCATTATCCGCAGCCCGATATACGAAATAAACATCGGAATGAGTACGGAAAACACACCGAAACCACCGTTTACCAACGATTCGGCAATAGACGCGCCGCCCGCGCCTATCCAATTGTTCACTTCTAAGTCTTTATCACGAATCAGTTCGAAAAACGACCTGTTCAATACCTTGCTTTGGTCAGCCGCTCCCGTAAAGAAAAACGAAACGATTGCCAACAACATAAAAAGTCCTGCGAAAGCCACAATCAAGCCGAAAATAAATTGTGTGCGATCACTTTTGATAAATTCGATAAACCTGTATTTTTTCCCTCTTGAAGAAGAAGTTTTTTTTCTGATTATTCTTTTTCTTTTTGCCATATTTATTTGATTTTCCGCCGATTAAATGTTTACTTGGGAATGTACAACGTGAGACTTCCCTAATATAGTGCAAAAGTAGTAAAAAAAGAGGGAAGGTGCAAAAATGTGGGTAATGTGATGCATGAAATTAATCCTGTTACACTTCGATTATTTGCACATATGACTGTCATTTTGCTGCAAATGATTGACTTATTTGACGAAAAAGTTAAAATCGAGAGAAATAATTGTTTTTTCATCAAATATACATATCTTTGTTCCGTTATAATTATTTAAAACTTACAACTATGCAGATAAAATCAAGCCCTTCAGTCGAAGTTTTTGAAAATGCTCTTAAAACTCCTGATCGGTCGGGGTAGCAACCAAAATAAAAAATGCAATCATCGGTTACGGATTGCGAAAGGGAAAAAATCATTTTATTTTTTTAATTAAACCACTAAACATTAATGTTATGAGTAAAACAAGTGAAAAATTATTCGCCAATATGCGAAGATTAGTAGTACAGGCAGTAGCACTAATGCTACTTCTTTCAACCATAGGCTGTCAAAAAAATGAAGAGTTTATTTTATTGACTGTTTCTGCAGAACTAAATTATTTAATTCAACCCGGCGAAAATCCGACTGAGTTTATTGTAGACAGACAGATGGTCGTGTCAGAACATGGGTCAACTGCTGAACAGAAATTGGAGCTAAATGCCATTAAAGGATTTACGTATGAAAAAGGGTATGAATACCTTTTGAAAGTGGAGACAGTCAATCACAATGAAACTCGATTTTCGTTAATTGAAATCGTTTCCAAGACAAAAAAATTTGATGAGGAAACTGTATTGTTAAATGTCTCAATTGACTGGTATCCTTACGGACCTGGAGGTGAATTAATTGAACGATTAGCCATTACTGAAGTAGGTGCTCCCGTGTGGCAGCCTGGTGACATTATAGGATGCACTTTTATAATTGAAGGATTTGAACCCGAACACGGCTTTAATTACCTGATCAAAGTAAGTAAAAACATAATACATCTGTCCCCACAGTATGGGGTTAGATGCCTTAACTTGTGTTCTTTCATTGAACTTATTTCCCAAACCTCTAAAACAGATTAAATATGAAATTGAGGTTTTTTAATACGATTATTATATTCATCTTTGTTTTTGTTTCGTGTAATGAAGAATATATACTGAATGACGATATAATACAAGTTCAACCACATGCAGGAGTTGCCGATGTCTTTCCCGATATTCCGGGCGAAATAATAACCTTGCGATCCGGTGTAGTAGTCGAAAAAAGAGGCGAGTACCACATAATTGGAGGAGATATCATTCTGTCCGACTGGCAGTTAAGGATGCTTGATGAAACCGGAACTTTATTCAGTGTAAATACGAGCGAGACTGTTGATACAACAAGTGCAATAAAAATGCCCGTTTCAACAGGAATGAGATACCATTTTCCAAATGACATATCAACAAGAGCTTCGGGTATTTATCCCACAGCATCAAACATGTGGTCAATGTTACGATATACATTAGACCCAAGTCTAAGTTCGTGGCAGCGTGCGCGCATTGAAGAGGCTATAAACCGGATGGAGGCAACTTCAAACATAAGATTCTATAATGCAACAGGTAAACCCACACATGACCCAACTTTCGGATTTGAATATCCACACGTCAACTTCACTAATGGTGGGAATACAAACGCATCGTTTATTGGCAGAATTGGAGGAAAACAAGATCTTTGGGTTTCACAAATGGTTTCGGTTGGCACAGTAATTCATGAAATAGGCCACGCCTTAGGATTAAATCATGAGCATCAACGTCCTGACAGGGATAATTTCATAAACATCAATTGGAGTAATATAAGACTGGAAAAGCGACACAACTTCGACAGAATTACTACAAATTATCTCACACTGGGAAGTTTTGACTGGAATTCTATAATGCTTTATGACGCTTTTATCAGTGACCCAACTTTTGTATATAATGCATCTGTCCCCGTAATGACAAGATCAGATAATGGTAACACATTTGAGGGACAAAGAAGAGAGCTGTCCGCTTTGGACCGATGCTGGATAAACACTCACAATTTGCCATATATTGCGCGTCCTGACACTTGGGCTGATTTGTGCTCAATAGTGTATAGACCAGACAATACAATCATGACATCTGCAGAACGTGAAGCCTTAATTAGATCTCTGAATAATGGTATGCTTCCACCTCCGCTTCCTATTACTATTTCCGGTCCCTCTTCTGTTTGCGCAAACACAGCCGCTATATTTACGCTTCAAAATCTTCCAACAGGCACAACCATCAGATGGATAGCTGATGCTCCTTTATCCATAGAGGGTGCTAATAATCAATCATCGGTTACGGTAAGACACAACGGAGCTACTACGCCAGCGAATAGCAGAGTGAGAACAGAAATTATTCAGAATGGACATGTTATACATACAGTACAACATGATGTTGCAACAAATAGACCTGTCATTACATCTATCGGAATACCTTCTGCAATATTCATCGGAAGTTCTACTTTCACCGTTAATCACAGTGGGGGTGGTACAATTTCTTCTTGGAGTTTATCACCAAGTCATAGCAGCTCCCTGTATGTGTCGGAAAATCGTTTTTTGCATGTATATTTCGGTCTTTCAGGAAATTATACCATTACCGTTTCGGTAAACAATGCTTGTGGCACGACCACAATGAGTCGAAACATATTTGTAACAAGTAGCACAGGTTCTGTATGCGCTACTTGCGGTGCTACTGCTAGCGACCCGCAGCGTTGCCGATGGTGTCCTGTTTTTCAAAACATTTTTATCGAAAAAGAAGAAGTTGAAGAAGATGACAGTGAAGAAGAATAAATCTATGAGAAGAGAAAATACACTTTTTCTCTTCTTTTTTTATTATCTCTTTGTCAATCAAAAAAAATATTCCTACCTTTGCACCTCGAAAAATAAACATTTTCGACTAACATATTAATAATTAAAAATTTCCGTATGAATAATTACGAAACCGTTTTCATTTTGACTCCCGTTTTATCTGATGTACAGATGAAGGAAGCGGTTAGCAAATTCAAAAACCTCCTAACGGAACAAGGTGCTGAAATTGTTAACGAAGAAAACTGGGGATTGCGCAAATTAGCATACCCCATCGACAAAAAAACAACAGGATTCTACACATTCTTAGAATTTAATGCAAATCCTGAGGTAATCGACAAGTTGGAAATCAACTTCCGTCGCGATGAACGCATCATCCGTTTTTTGACGGTAAAACAAGACAAATTCGCGCTTGAATATGCCGAAAAACGCCGTAACAAAGGCGCGAAAAAACAAGAGGTTAAAGCTGCAGAGCCCGTACAACCTGTAAAAGAAGTGGTAGCCGAGCCGGCTGCTGTTGTTGAATCAGAAACAAAGGAGGATTAACAAAATGGCAAAACAATCAGAAATCAGATATTTGACGCCACTATCGGTGGACGTGAAAAAGAAAAAATATTGCCGCTTCAAAAAGAACGGAATCAAGTATATTGATTACAAAGATCCCGAATTCTTGAAAAAATTCTTGAACGAACAAGGCAAAATTTTACCACGCCGCATTACCGGTACATCTTTGAAGTTTCAACGTCGTATTGCGCAAGCAGTGAAAAGAGCGCGTCATATCGCTTTGCTTCCGTACGTAACCGATTTAATGAAATAAATGTAGGAGGAAAAGACAATGGAAGTAATTTTGAAAGAAGACGTTTTGAACTTGGGCTACAAAGACGATGTAGTAAACGTAAAAAAAGGATACGGACGCAACTACCTTATTCCGCAAGGGAAAGCAGTAATTGCCAGCGAATCAGCCAAGAAAGTGCTTGCTGAAAACTTGAAACAGCGTGCGCACAAACTTGCACAAATCAAAACCACAGCACAAGAATTGGCTGCAAAAATGGAAGGTGTATCGCTCACTATTGGCGCAAAAGCCAGCTCTACCGGAACTATTTTCGGATCGGTAACCAATATCCAAATTGCCGATGCTTTGAAAGAAAAAGGTTTCGATGTGGACAGAAAAATGATCGTTATCAAAGATGCTGTAAAAGAGCTTGGAAACTACAAAGCCGTTGCCAAACTTCACAAAGAAGTGTCGGTTGACATTCCGTTTGAAGTAGTTGCCGAATAAGGTTTATAAAACACACATTTATGAAATGGGTTATTCTTTTTGAGTAGCCCATTTTTATTTTTAGAACGCGAATTACGCAAATCTACGTTCCATAAAATTATCGTTCGTGCGCCGTACCTTTTCTTTCTGCCTTTACCATCTTATATAATTGGTCGTTCGGGCGAATTTTTTCCGGTGTTTTAATCGAAAATCTATCACCCTTCACCGCTTCGGTAACGGTTTGCAAGTCCACACGAATATCGTCGGCTGTGAGAAAAATGGCACCTGTGGTAGGTCCTGTAATCAATAATTCATCACCTTGCTTTATCGATTGTGTTTCAACAAGAAACTCCGTTACATTAAGTTTTCCGAAATGTTTCAACGCTTTTCCCACATATACTTTCCGTTTTGTCGCACTTGAGCCGTATTGGTGTGTCCATTCGCCCAAACGCTGACCGAGATAATATCCGTCCCAAAAACCACGATTGAACACAGTGGCAAGTTGCTCGTTCCACATATCTATTTTTTCTTGCGAAAACGTACCATCGCAATACGCCTGTATCGCTTCTTTGTAACAAGCGGTTACAACGCGTACATATTCCGCGCCACGCGCCCGACCTTCGATTTTAAAAACGCGTACGCCTGCATCCAGCATTTTGTTCATAAAATGTATGGTTTTCAAATCTTTGGCAGACATAATATATTCGTTGTCAATTTCGAGTTCTATTTCGCTATCTTTGTCTTTTACCACGTACCCGCGTCGACAAATTTGGTTGCAAGCACCACGATTTCCCGATAGATTTTTTTCATGCAAACTTAAATAACATTTTCCCGAAACCGCCATACAGAGTGCGCCGTGTGCAAACATTTCAATACGAATGAGTTCACCGCCGGGTCCTTTAATTTGTTGTTCGATGATATCGTGATGAATAACTGCCACTTGGTCAAGATTGAGTTCACGTGCCAAAACGACAACGTCGGCAAATTGTGCATAAAATTTCAATGATTCGGTGTTTGTGATATTCAATTGCGTAGAAAGATGTACTTCCTGCTTGATGCTTCGCGCATACATCATTACCGCCACGTCGGCAGAAATAACGGCAGAAATTCCGGCTTCTTTGGCAGCACCTACAACTCTGTGCATCAATGTAATATCATCTTCATAAATAATTGTATTGACCGTGAGGTAGCTTTTCATATTGTTTTCGCGACAGATTCGAGCGATGTTGTGCAAATCGTCAATCGTAAAATTGTTCGACGACTTGGCGCGCATATTCAATCCTTCGATACCAAAATAAATAGAATCTGCCCCGCCCTGTACTGCCGCTGTAAGTGATTCGTAAGAACCTACGGGTGACATTATTTCGTAATCTTTTATATCTTTCATTTCCGATAATAAGCTGCAATTGAAAGCACAAAGGTACGAAAAAAATCTGAACCTTGATTTTTGCAGGATTAAGAAGATTGACAGGATTTTTCTATCTTGGCAATCTTCTTAATCCTGCAAAAATCAAGGTTCAGATAATATCACCGTTAAATTTGATTAAACACTTAAACCTTTCGGGCGAATAGTTGTTTAATATTTATGACAATGTAAAGAAAAAACTAATAAATAATTATGCATCGTATGAAAAAGCAAATTTTTCTTATATCAATTTTAGCTATGGCGCTGTTAAGCACCTCTTGCGGAAACAAAAAAGCGGCTCCGGCAATTGAAACCATTCCGGAATCAATATCTAATTCGCCAAGAGTTGCCGGTTACGTGCCGCACACATATCTCTTAAATAGCGAAGAAGACGAATCGTTATTCAAAGTGGAAATAATTCCGGGTAAAGAGATGGAAATCGACTGTAACCACCACGGCTTGATGGGCGAATTCGAAGAAAGAACGCTAGAAGACCACCAAACGTATCTGTTTTTTAATTCAAACGGAATGACATTTTCCACCCAGATGGCTTGTCTCGATAATACAAGACACAAAGCATTTGTTACAGCTCAATCGCGTTTTGTAAGATACAATAGTGCCGTTCCGCTTGTGGTTTACAGACCTGCCGGTATTGATTTGAGGCATCGAATTTGGCAAGCAGGCGAAACATATCCCATCACGCCGGCTCTCGCAGCAATTTATAATGCCGCAACGCGCGCTTTGGAGGCTTTCCCGACAGAAAAAGACGGATATCAACGTTTCGTATTGCTGCTTCCCGAAGTTACCGACACTTCAAAAGAATTGAAAGTGGAAATTATTCCCGGAAAAATCGCAAATGTGGACTGCAACAGACATATACTTGGCGGTACATTTTCGAGTGAGATAGTTGATGGTTGGGGGTATGATTATCTCGTGTTTTCTTCGGACGGTACAATAGCTTCTACTCGTATGGCTTGTATTGAACCGGCAAGACCGGAATTTGTATCAGGTCCAACGGAACTTGTAAGATATAATAGTGAAGTACCGATTGTAGTATTCGCACCGATAGGCTTTGAAGTAAGATATCGTATTTGGGAAGCTCCAAGTATGTAAGAACGTTCAATGTAAAACAAATCAAGGCATCGGTTTCTAAATAGAGCCGGTGCTTTTTGCTAAATAGTATTCGACTGAAAATAATTTGAGCAATGGATTTCAAGCTAAGAAAATGGGATGAAACAGATTTAGACAGCTTAGTGAAGTATGCTAACAACAATAATGTTGCAAAATGGATGACAAATGGATTCCCACACCCTTATACACACAAAGACGGAGAAGCATTCTTGTCAATGATTGCGAATGATAATCCCACAAAAGTTTTTGCCATAGATGTAAATGGCGAGGCAGTTGGCTCAATCGGTATTTTCCCACAAACAGACATTCACGAAAAAAGTGCGGAAATGGGCTATTGGTTAGCCGAAGCATATTGGGGACAAGGAATTATACCAAAAGCCATTGATGAGATTGTTGAGTATGGATTCCGGACATTTGATATCGTCCGAATATTTGCCCGACCGTTTTCTACAAACACACAGTCGCAGCGAGTATTGAAGAAAGCAGGATTTACGTTTGAGGCAAAACTAAAAAAAGCATTGTTTAAGAACGGAGAATTTATGGACGAAATGATATATGCGAAATTCAAAAACGAAAAAAATATATGATTAAAAAATCAATACTCATTTGGCTACCAATCATCCCGCTTGCTATTTTGAATGGCGGATTGCGAGATATGTTTCTGACCCCTTGGCTTGGCGAAAGCTATTCACGACCGATTAGCGGTTTCATTCTCTGCTTGCTTATTTTTGTTGTTTCGTTGATATTTATTCCGCGAATAGGAAAAGGCGAAGAAAAAACGTATTGGAAAATCGGCGTTCTGTGGATTGTTCTGACGATTATCGTCGAAATGATTTTGGGCTTGATAATGGGGATTAGTTTCCGCGAGATGTTGAAGGCGTATGATATAACGACCGGAAATTTATGGCTGATTGTTGTTCTTTTTATGGGAATTACGCCTTGGTTGGTAGCGAAAATTAGACGGATTATTTAACTTGTATTAAAAAATCCGCCTGTAATACGTCAATTTTACTTCTATTACCCTATGCGCCGAGCGCGAAAAATGAGCACTCCGACTACGACGACTTTCGAAAACATCAGCCAATCCGAAGTTATAACGTCCTTCGAGGTCAAAATCGCCCACGCCGGTTCTTAACTGCATTCCCACACCGCCGATGAGCCCGTAATCAATACGTTTTAAATGGTCGAAAGGTTGGTACTGCACTCCGATAGTAGGATTATTGGGGTCAGCCGCTTGTTGTTTTGCTATATCATCGGCAAGTGTTTGGCTCATATTTTGACTGTCGCTCAACAAAAAGCTCACTTGTGGTCCCGCATTAAAAATAAAACGTACATTTCCTCTTCCCGCATTCACGTGTGTCATAAACGGAATACTTACATAGTTCAATGCACGAGAATATGAAAAACCAAGTTCTGTTTGTTCGTCGTTAAACTTCTCTACCCAACCACGTTGCGAAAAATTAAGTTCGCCAATCACACCGGCTCTTACGCCTGCATTCCCATCAGAAATATATTTTACCGCAACTCCGCCTTGAAAGCCCAATCGATAATCTTGCGTAATTTTCGGCATAAAATCAACTTGCGACATTTGTGCCCCGCCCCCGAAGCCCACATAAAGCTCATTTTGAAAACGATTTCTTTGTGCACATAAGTAGCTAATATTCAATATCGCTAGAAAAACAAAAAAGGATAATCGTCTCATCGGCTTCTATCTATTTTATGAATAGTTCCATTCGTATCGAAATGAACAATATACATTCCGGTATTGATAAAGCCGCCCCAATTGTTCGCTCGTTCAAAACTAAATGTGTGCTGCAAAGTTGGAACACGTACTTGATGTATATGTTGCTCGAAATTAACGCCGTGCCGATGCAAAGCAGTTAAGAAAAATAGTCCGGTATCATATCCCCACATCGCAAAACTCGGGTGGTTAGGCATCGGGGGACGACCATACCATCTTCTAAAATTATCGTTGAACGTTCTCGTTTCCGGATTGTTATTGTCCACGTAAAACGATGTAAATATGTACGTTCCAAATTGGTGGAATCTTCGCGTTAAAGCCGAATATGTTTGCCAATTGGGATAACCGAACAAACGGGTGATACGGTTGGAATTGGCGTCGTGCACTTCTTCCAACTCATTCATAATCAAACGTACAAATGCTTGCTCATCGCTTGTTGGCACAATCACAGTTTCGCCGGTTGTACTTAACAATGGAATAAGTGCCGTATTTAACCCATTGGTTGAAACAACAGTTTCGAAAGAGATATTATTACGTCGCAAATCGCTTTGCAATTGATTAACAAAATCCGTTTGGTTGTTGTTTCCTCCTGTTACGAAAACGATATTGGCACTACCAGATAATCGCAAAAATTCGTTTGAAGCCTTAATATGGAGTATGTTTGGCGGTGGATTTACTTGGAAAACCTGTTGATTGTTTTGCACTTCAGCAACGTTTTGTCGAAAAGGAATAACGTGTTTTATGTTGTATGTTCGTGCAAAATTAGATAAAATCCGTATATGTGTATCGTCAGTACCGCCGATAATAAGGTCGAGCGATTGCCATTCTAGCGTTCCCAAAATGCTTTCAAGCCTTCGGGTATCATTCCCTCTGCCGATGTCGAAAGGAAAAATTTCCATATTCGCACCCGCACCTTTGAGTCTCTCTACTGCCAACATAAATCCTTCGTAGTACTCCTGCATTCTGTGGTGTCCGCCGCCGGTTTCGTCGTTAAACGGCAATAACAATCCTACTCTTATCGTATTGGTTGGCGAATTTAGATTGGGTGACAATACTTGTTGTGTGGAGGCTAAAAGAGTTCCTATCGGGATTTGCAATTTCATATCCGTTCTCAATCCTTCGGATACCATCGGATTGGCTCGTGTTATGTCATCAATTTCAACTTGATACTGGCGAGAAATACTAAATAACGTTTCGCCGGCTTGTACCACGTGCCTCGTATGACCCGGCAGCACGTTTTCAGTCACTTCTACAAGAGGAATGCGAATCATTCGTCCGATTTGAAATGTTTCAGCCGACAATCCCGGATTGGCAGCGATCAAATCATCGGGACGCAATGAAAAAGCCCGCGATACGGAAAACAATGTTTCTTGCGGAAGAATAACGTGATACGTCGCATTTGGGTCGCTCACAACACCCTGCGCCGGAATGTATAGCCGTTGACCTAGTTGCAAGCCTGTATTCGCTCCCGGATTGTGGCGCAAAATTTCTGCCACCGATACCGAAAAAGTACGCGAAATAGCGTGCAAGCCTTCGCCTTGCTGCACATTATATATATAAAACGATTGACCATCTCTGGTTACAATTTCGTAAGGCAAATTTTGAGCGTTGAGGGTTGCAAACCCTGCACTCAGAAAAAGAATAAGAGCTAATAATCTGCTCAACACAAACTGATTGCGCATAAAATGTGTGTATATATTTTTAATTACAGACCTTTTTTAATCTACAAAAATACGCATAAATATTGTAACTTCATTCTTTTCTTTCAAATGAGTGTTCATTTTTGCGATTCTCTAAAACGGCGGACTCATATCTCTTTGCGCAAGAAAATCCGATGTTGCTGCCATTTGCGGCTCTGCTACTCCGTTATTTTGATTCATTTTCGACTCATATTCCACGTATTTTCCCACATGGTTGTCATCCATATTCGCGAAGCGTACATAGTCGCTGATAAATTTCATCTGTGCGATGCCGGTAGAGCCGCTACGATGCTTTGCCACAATAATTTCCGCTACACCGAGTAGAGAATTCCCCTGTTCATCTTCCGTAATTCGATAATATTCGGGACGGTGGATAAAGCAAACAATATCAGCATCTTGTTCGATTGCGCCCGATTCGCGAAGGTCAGACAATTGCGGACGTTTTCCTTCGTGTCCTTGCCTGCCTTCCACACCACGATTGAGCTGCGAAAGCGCGACAATGGGAATGTTTAATTCTTTTGCCAAACCTTTCAATGAACGCGAAATGATACTCACTTCTTGTTCGCGGCTACCGAAACTCATTCCACTGGCATTCATCAACTGTAAGTAGTCAATAATGATAATTTTAACGTCATGTTCACGCACTAATCGGCGGGCTTTCGTGCGCAATTCAAACACTGATAAACTGGGTGTATCATCAACATAAATGGGCGCGTTATACAACAATTTGCTGTTTTTATCCAATCGTTCCCACTCATCGGGCATTAATCTTCCGCTCCGGATATTTTCACCTTTAATTTCGCATACGTTTACCAACAAACGATTGACCAGCTGCACGTTTGACATCTCTAACGAAAAAACCGCCACAGGTATACTGTAGTTGACTGCAATGTTTTTTGCCATCGAGAGTACAAATGCTGTTTTTCCCATTGCCGGACGTGCAGCAACAATCACAAGATCGGACTTTTGCCAGCCCCACGTCATTTTGTCTAACTCCTTGAAACCGGTCGGCACACCACTCATTCCGTCTTCGCGAGCGGCGGCAGCTTGGATGGCTTCCATGGCATCTTTGATGACGGGATTGATTTGCATCACGTCTTTTTTTACGTTTTGTTGCGAAATTTCAAATAATTTCCCTTCGGCAGTTTGCATCAATTCGTCCACATCAATGGTTTCGTCGAAAGCCTGTTGGGTAACACCCGAAGAAAACGTAATCAACTCACGTGCCAAAGATTTCTGCTGAACAATTCGCGCATGATACTCAATATGTGCTGCCGAAGCTACTCTTTCCGATAGTTCAGCCACATACACTGCCCCTCCGGCGGTTTCCAATTCGCCACGACGCTTCAATTCTTCCACTACCGTGAGTACATCTACAGGCTTTTGATTCATTGCAAGTCCTGCAATGGCACCGTATATAATTTGATGAATAGGGTCGTAAAAGCTTTCCGGTTTCAACAGTTCGGCAACAATAGCATACGCATCTTTTTCGAGCATCAATGCGCCTAACACCGCCTCTTCCAACTCTCGCGCCTGTGGCGGAAGTTTACCAATATCAGGTGCTAAAACTGTCTTCTCTACTACTTTGACTGTTGATTTTCGTTTTTGTTTGTCCATATTTCGTTGAATTGCGCTAAAAAAGAGTGTAAAGTTACCGTGTTTATTTTTCCTCAACTAATTTTCGGGTGGTTTGTTATGACAAAGTTATTGACAAAAAATGTTGAAAACTTTTTGCTATAAAAATTACCGAGCGAAATATTGTATTGAGCGTAGTCAAAGTATCAAAGCATTTGGCCCTCTTTTTGCATAATAAAACCAAAAAGTTACAGGTTGCTTCTCTTTTGCGATACGTTTCAGAGAAAAACAATGTATCTTTGTAGATTAATTTTTTAATATAAAGAATGATAGACAAAAACGACTTATTACAACATATCGTTAACGGTATTCACGAGAAAAAAGGAAAAAGAATCAGCATTATCGAATTAAAAGGAATGCCGGGTGCCATTTGCGACTATTTCGTTATTTGCGAAGGAAATACGCCAACTCAGGTATCTGCTTTGGCAGATTCGGTAGAAGCGGAAGTGAAAAAACACACCAAAGAAAGTCCTATTCGCGTACAGGGACTTCAACGTGCCGAATGGGTAGGTATTGACTACGGCAACGTGATTGTACATATTTTCTTACCCGAACTTCGTGAATTTTACAATATCGACCACCTTTGGGAAGACGCCAAGTGTGAACGCATTCCCGACTTAGATTAAAACTTATAATTCAATGGATAACAACAATAATACGACCAACGATAAAAAGCAAGAGAAATTGCCCCCAATGCGCCCCAAGCCGGGAGGTATCGGCAATGGCAACAACAAACAATCATTTTACTGGATTTATATCATTGTATTTGCGGCATTGATGGGAATGTATTTTTTCGGTCAAAACAGCAGCACACCAAAAGAAGTAAAATGGTCTGAATTTCAAGCATACGTCAATGATAATCGCATTGAAAGCATCACTATTCTCAAAAATAAAGAAGAAGCACAAGCTATAGTACGCGAAGAATCAGTTAACTATATTTTTGGCGCAGACGCGTCGGATGCAATAAGAAAAAATCCTGTCATTTCCGTTACTATACCTACTATTGATGTTTTTGCAGGATTTATTGATCAAGTAAAAAGCGAAAAAAATTACGATATTCCTGTCAAATATGACACAGTAAATGAGATTTGGCGAATGGTAGCGTCATTCGCACCATTCTTGTTGCTTATCGTATTTTGGATATGGATAATGCGCAGAATGTCAGGTGGTGGCGGTCCCGGCGGAATGTTTAGCGTAGGAAAATCGAAAGCGCAACTTTTTGATAAAGATTCGTCACAACACAAAGCCACATTCAAAGATGTAGCCGGATTGTCGGAAGCAAAAGAAGAAATACAAGAGATTGTCGAGTTTTTGAAAAACCCGAAAAATTACACCAATTTGGGTGGAAAAATCCCAAAAGGTGCATTGCTCGTTGGTCCTCCCGGAACGGGAAAAACATTGTTGGCAAAAGCCGTTGCGGGTGAAGCAAATGTGCCGTTCTTCTCGATTTCCGGTTCGGATTTTGTGGAAATGTTTGTAGGTGTGGGCGCTTCACGCGTGCGCGATTTGTTCCGTCAAGCGAAAGAAAAAGCACCGTGTATTATATTTATCGATGAAATTGATGCCGTGGGGCGTGCTCGCGGAAAGAATGCTAATTTCGGCTCAAACGATGAGCGCGAAAATACATTAAATCAGCTCCTTACAGAAATGGATGGTTTCGGCTCAAATAGTGGTATTATTATCCTTGCAGCAACTAACCGCGCCGATATTCTCGATAAAGCATTGCTTCGTGCCGGGCGATTCGATCGTCAGATTTACGTAGAATTACCCGATTTGAATGACCGGAAAGAGGTTTTCAAAGTGCATCTTCGCCCGATAAAAATCGACGAATCGGTAGATGTGGAGTTTTTGGCACGTCAAACACCCGGATTTTCGGGCGCAGATATCGCCAACGTATGTAACGAAGCCGCCTTGATTGCTGCACGCAAAAAGAAGAAATTCGTTCAAAAAGAAGATTTTATGAACGCTGTTGACCGTATTGTCGGCGGATTGGAAAAGAAAAATAAAATTATCACACAAAACGAGAAAAAATCAATCGCCATTCACGAAGCAGGACACGCCACGTTGAGCTGGTTTTTGGAACACGCCAATCCGTTGGTAAAAGTAACCATTGTTCCGCGCGGAAAAGCGTTAGGCGCAGCGTGGTATTTACCCGAAGAACGACAAATTACGACCAAAAACCAAATGCTTGACGAAATGTGCGCACTACTCGGCGGTCGTGCCGCAGAAGAGATATTTATCGGACAAATTTCATCGGGTGCAATGAACGACTTAGAACGTGTTACCAAACAAGCTTACGCAATGATTACCTATATGGGTATGAGCGAGAATCTAGCTAATTTGTGTTACTACGATTCATCGGGACAAGAATATACATTCTCAAAACCATACAGCGATGATACGGCAAAACAAATTGACGCTGAAGTGAAATCAATGATTGCCGAGCAATACGCACGAGCAAAACAAATCCTTTCCGAGAAAGCAGAAGGACACGCCGAGTTGTCAAATATTTTGCTGGAACGAGAGATTATTTATGCTGATGATGTAGAACATATTTTCGGGAAACGTCAGTGGATTTCGCGTTCGCAAGAGATTTTGGAGATTAAAGAGAGTAGAAAAGAGGAAGAAGAAATTGTGGCGACAACGGTTCCTGTGGAAGAATAGTATAATGTGCTAATATGCTAATAAATAATGTGCTAATAAAAAAAGGTCTGAACTGTGTTCAGACCTTTTTATTTTACCGATAGACTCTAAAATACCCAAGAGATACAAAAGATCATTTTTAATACCGGGTTGCATATTGCAAATCTTTTTGTGCACGATAAAGAATAATAGGATTGGCGAATTTTTTAAGCACCACATCTACTTTTTTCTGAAAAGAATTTTCCAACAAAGTCTTAAATTCGATTACTTTTTCGGGCTCAATATCATCTTCTATCAGTATATCAATATCATTGGCATTTTCATCATCTCTTGCGAAAGAGCCAAAAAAACCAATTTTATGCAAGTCAAATTGCGTAAACAGCTGATTATCTCGCAAATATTGCTGAATATTGGAAACATTATTCTTCATACTTTCCTTTTTTGTATATTACCAATTAGCAAAGTAACAAAAAAAAGCAATACGGAGTGGCAAAATGTTTGAAAAAGACTTTCTAAGTTTCAGAAACTTGGAAAGTCTGTAAAAATCAAATCCGCGCTAATCCGTTAAATCCGCGTCATCTGTGTTCCCCAAAAAATCTACTTCGCAAAACTTACCGCTCTCGTCTCTCTAATCACTGTAATTTTCACTTGTCCGGGATAAGTCATTTCCGTTTGGATTTTGCGAGCGATTTCCGACGACAATTTTTCCGTATCGGTATCGTTTATCTTGTCGGCACCTACGATGACACGAAGCTCGCGACCGGCTTGGATAGCATACGTTTTCACAACGCCGGGGTAAGAGAGTGCTAAGTTTTCAAGGTCGTTCAAACGCTTGATATACGCTTCTACAATTTCGCGACGCGCACCGGGACGTGCACCCGAAATAGCATCACATACTTGCACAATCGGCGCCAAAAGCGTAGTCATTTCCGTTTCGTCGTGATGTGCACCGATAGCGTTGCAAATATCGGGTTTCTCTTTGTACTTTTCCGCCAATTTCATACCAAAAAGCGCGTGTGGCAATTCCGGCTCATCATCGGGCACTTTACCAATATCGTGTAACAAGCCGGCACGTTTCGCTTTTTTGGGATTCAAACCGAGTTCCGCTGCCATAATGGCACAAAGATTTGCCACTTCGCGCGAGTGTTGCAACAGGTTTTGTCCGTAAGACGAACGATATTTCATTTTTCCCACCATACGAATCAATTCGGGGTGTAAGCCGTGAATTCCCAAGTCGATAACTGTGCGTTTTCCGGTTTCAATGACTTCCTCTTCAATCTGCTTTTTTACTTTCGATACCACCTCTTCGATACGTGCAGGGTGGATACGTCCGTCGGCAACCAATTGATGAAGCGATAAACGAGCGATTTCGCGACGAACAGGGTCAAAACCCGACAAAACAATCGCTTCGGGTGTATCATCCACAACAATTTCAACGCCGGTGGCGGCTTCCAAAGCACGAATATTTCGTCCTTCGCGACCGATAATACGTCCTTTTACTTCATCGGATTCGATATGAAAAACGGTAATGGCGTTTTCAATCGAAGTTTCCGTCGCTACACGTTGAATCGACTGAATAACAATCCGCTTCGCTTCTTTGTTTGCCGTCAATTTGGCTTCTTCCATAATATCGTTGACGTACGATTGTGCATCGGTTTTGGCTTCTTCCTTTAGCGATTCCACCAAACGCTCTTTCGCTTCTTCTGCCGAAAAGCCGGACATGAGTTCCAATTTTTCCAATGATTGTCTGTGAAGACGATCTAGTTCAACATTTTTCTTGTCGACCAGTTCTAATTGATGACTCAAATTCGATTTGACGTCATCTATTTCGGCGCTTTTTTTGTTCAATTCTTCTTGTCTTTGGTTGAGCGTCATTTGGCGTTGTTTGCTTCTGTTTTCATCGTTCTGAACTTTCGCCATACGAGAATTCATCTCTTTTTCGGCTGTGGTCTTCATTGCCAGCGTTTCTTCTTTTGCTTCGAGTAATTTTCTCTTTTTGATTACTTCCGCATCTTTCTCTGCGTCGCTCAGCACCTTTTGTGCACGAGAATTTGCCACCTTACCAGCTAAAAACCAAGCAATTGCTGCTCCGACTAACAAACCGATAACTCCTATAAGTATTTCCATATTGTCTTTAATTATTTGATGATTACTATTTTGTTATTTAATTATTTATAAAACGTAAAACGCACACAATTAGACACATAGTTTTCATTATGCGCATAAAAGGTGCGTGATAAATTTCTGTTACTACACAAAAGGTGTAGACAACAGAAGTTATTTTTTCAGATAATCGTCCAATTCGCCTATCAACGAATGTATCTTATCTTCAAAGGGTTTCGTATTATTTTTATCTTCCAAAGAATAATTTTTTGCCAATGCCTGAACGGTTATCATTGCCATAATATCCCAAGTGCCTAAATCCGAACTGCTTCCGAATTTCGCACGATGTTGATTTATTTTTGTATTTATCTGTTTGGCGGCTGCACGAAAAGCCTCTTCGTCAGATCGATTAATCTTCAAAGGAGGCAAGTTTTTGCCATCAATCGTCAATGTCAATAAAAATTTTTCATCGCCCATTACATAAATCATTAAAATGTTCTATTTCAGTAAATTTATGCATTTATCAACTTCTCGCACCATTTTTGATAGTTTCACGCGAGCCATATCCACATCCACCGAAGCGGCAGTGATGGTTCGAGCCATTTTCAAACTATCGTATTTTGTTTTCAACTGCTTTAATTTCTCTTCTGTTTGCAGTATTTGATTTTGCCGTGATTGTATTTCATCTTTCAATCGGGCGTTTTCATTTCGCAAAGAGTCGCACTGATGTAGCACCTGTTTAACACGTACTTCTAAATCAATCAGCAACTTACCTTTTTCGTCAGTCATAAGAAAACAAAAAACACACAAATATAAGAATTTCATAAGGATTTTCACAAATTTATCGCACTTTATTTTCAAATATGGACGTATTTTATTTTTTCTATGGTCGTTCCGATTTATCGGACTAAAATAATGAAGCTCGCAATAACAATCTGCTTTTAGAAAATTATCTTGAAAAAATAGTATCTTTGCGGGAAATTATGCCGGTATAATATAATATGCAAACAAAAAACATACAAATAACTATTGGTGAAGATATTTTGTCCGTTTGTCCCGAATTTCGCTTCGCTACGATTGAATGTGAAGTAAAAAACACACTACACAACGATGCACTTTGGCAAGAAATCGGCGATTTTTCCAACAATTTCAGGGCAAATTTCAAAATGGAGGAAATCAACAAACGTCCGGCAATTTCCGCAACGAGACAAGTATACAAAAAACTGGGAAAAGACCCTAATCGCTATCGTCCGTCGGCAGAAGCGCTTTGCCGGCGAATTGTGAAAGGATTAGATTTGTATCAAATTGATACATTGGTAGATATTATTAATTTGGTGTCGATGAAAACCGGATTTTCCATTGGAGGATTCGATGCAGATAAAATACAAGGCAATCTTGTTCTCGGTGTTGGGAGAGCAGATGAGTCGTTTGAGGCAATTGGGCGCGGTATATTAAATATTGAAGGATTACCTGTTTATCGTGATGATATTGGCGGAATCGGTACGCCAACAAGCGACGAAGAACGAACAAAAATCACTGCAGAAACCTCTCGCTTATTGATGATTATCAACGGGTATTCGGGTGAAAAGGGGTTACAAGAAGCGGTGGATTTGTCGTGGGGATTGTTGAGAAAATATGCGATTTAAAATTCAATCCTTCTCACATCTTCTCCCCACATCAATTTATCGCGCAGCGTTTCAAAAAATGTATGCCCTACCCTTTTTACAATTTTCAGCGCATAATCGGCTTTGCAAATATTGATTTCTACTGTTTCATCGAATACTTGCGACTGTCCGTCGAGCGAAACGAGAAATGTTTTGCTGCGACTTTCCACTTTTAGTGAAATCCGGCTGTTGTCATCTACTACTAATGAACGCGAAGTGAGGTTGTGCGGCGCAATGGCAGAAAGAATCAAACTCGGCGTAGTGGGCGCCAATATTGAGCCCCCGATACTCAACGAATAAGCGGTAGAGCCTGTTGGCGTGGCAATCACAAGTCCATCGGCTTGATACGAAGTGAGATAATCGTTATTAATATAAGCGTGTATGTAAAGCATAGAGGCAGTATCTTGCTTCATAATGGCTACTTCGTTGAGTGCGTGCGCGTTGTAACGAAATACTTCTGCATTTCCCTCTACACTCATTTTCAATAGTGTGCGTTCCTCAATTTTGTAGTTGCCGTGTACAATTTCGTGTATTGTTTCGGCAACATCGGAATAATTTATCGCTGCCAAAAAACCCAAACGTCCGGTATTAATACCAAGTACGGGTATTCCCGAATTACCCACTACCGAAGCCGCGCGCAGAAACGTGCCATCGCCACCCATACTTACTACCATATCTACGTGCGGCAATTGCTTATCGAAAAGTTCACAAAACGTGCTGATATATTGTTGAGTATCTGCTGGAAGCGAACGAAAAAAATCTTCCGACATAAAAAGCGTAGTCGGATATTTCTTCAATGTTTCGCACACACCGCATATTTGTTCTACTGTTTTCGAACTTCTGTCGGGAAACATACTGCCGAATAATGCAAATTTCATTTTTTATTGAGTTTATAAATTAAAAGAACACAGATGACACGGATAAAACGGATTTTCGCGGATTTTTATTTCTAATCTGTGTAGATCCGTTTTATCCGTGTCATCTGTGTTCCCAAAAACCGCTACATTTCTAAATAATGCAACAATTCTTCCAATCGCTCTTTATACGTATCATTGATACTGTTTTCTTTTGTGAAATAATAAACAATTTTGTAGCGAAATCGTTCAAAACTTCGCAAAACCGGTGCGATGTCAGTAATATTTAGCTTGATGGATACAAGCAAAGTTGAGCCTCCCGAAGTGGGTAACATCAACAAATTCGTTATGTACGCGTTGTTGTCCTCTACAATGCGTGCGATATCCGTCAAAACGTAATCATTGCGTTGTATTTCAAGTACAATGAGTGAACTTTCGCCCTCAAACAGATCAGTAAACTGTTCGGGTGAAAAAGACGAAACCGATTTTTCTACCTCTTTTTTGATAAATTCTTTCGTTGACATTGCATAAAACAATTATTTCGTATTAATTTTGTATTCGCTTTGCAAAGATGCTAAAATTTTACGGATAATAAAATTAAGGAGGAGATTTTTTGTATTCTTCTCTACAAAACTTTTAAACGAAGGAAACTTTTTGTATTCAAACGAAGCGGAAAAATTACTAAAAAATAGAATGACAAAATTAAGCGTAAACATTAATAAGGTGGCCACTATTCGTAATTCGCGAGGCGGCAATATTCCCGACGTAATTCAAGTAGCTATTGACTGTCAATCGTTTGGAGCGAATGGCATCACAGTGCATCCGCGTCCCGATGAACGACACATTCGCTACGCCGATGTAATAAACTTACAGGCGAAAGTAACCACCGAATTCAACATTGAGGGGAATCCCTCACCCGAATTTATCGACTTGATAAAAAAAACGCGCCCCTCACAAGTTACGCTCGTTCCCGATGCACACGATGCCATCACATCTGATGCGGGTTGGGACACGCTTGCCAATCAAGAATTTCTGACCGAAGTGGTTGCTGAATTCAAATCAATGGGCATTCGTACTTCGATTTTTATCGACCCCATTCCTGAAATGATTCGTATGGCTTCAAAAATCGGAACAGACCGCATCGAACTCTACACCGGACCGTATGCCGAAGCATTCACAAAAGATAAAGAAAAAGCCATTGCACCGTTTATCGAAGCTGCCACACTTGCCAAAAAATTAGGACTGGGTGTTAATGCCGGACACGATTTGAATCTTGACAATCTGTCATATTTGTATCAAAACATTCCATGGCTCAAAGAAGTATCCATCGGGCACTCACTCATTAGCGATGCGCTCTATATGGGGTTAGAAAAAACAATAAAGGCATATAAAAATTGCCTAATAATACCTAAAAGTGATGTTTAGCAGCAAAAATTGCTTTAACTTTATCCGGAAAATAACATCTAACAAATAAACAAATAAAATAATTCTATTGAAATGAATCTTTTGCAAATTAATGACTTGTCTGACGCTGCAGCTCAGGCAATACTAAATCAAGATGCGCCGATAGCCACCGTAAGTGCATTTGAACTCGCAATGAAAGGCGGTTGGATTATGGGGATACTTCTTATTCTCTTGCTGATAGCCGTTTACGTGTTTATCGAAAGAGCTTTGGTTATCAAAAAAGCTGCCAAAGAAGACAATTCGTTTATGACCCGCATTAAAGATTATATTCACGACGGAAAAATAGATGCAGCACTTGCGCTTTGTCGCAGCACAGACACACCTACAGCACGAATGGTAGAAAAAGGAATTTCTCGCTTGGGAAGACCCGCTGCCGATGTGATGGCTGCCATTGAAAATCAAGGAAATATCGAAGTGTCGAAACTCGAAAAAGGGCTTACCATTATGGCAACCATCGCAGGAGGCGCACCAATGATTGGTTTCTTAGGGACAGTTACAGGTATGATTAAAGCCTTTGTGGCAATGGCAAGCGCAGGCGACCACGTAAGCGTAACAGCACTATCGTCAGGCATTTATGAAGCGTTGGTCACTACCGTAGGCGGTCTTGTGGCAGGTATTATTGCGATGTTTGCTTTCAACTATCTCACATCAAGCATCAAAAGCATCGTGAATAGACTCGAAATGCGCATAATGGAATTTATGGATATCTTAAACGAACCGGCGAATTAATTGATAATTGTTGATTTGCTTATTTGGTTATTTGATAACACGCTCAACTCAACAAATAAGCAAATAACCAAATCAACAAATAACCAAAAGTTATGGCTCTAAAAAGACGATTTAATATAGAAGCAAGTTTCAGTATGGCATCAATGACCGATATGGTTTTCTTGTTATTGATTTTCTTTATGATAACATCTACCATTGTGGTGCCCAACTCGATACAGGTATTGCTGCCACGTTCGCAACAACAAGCGCAGCAACGTCCATTCGCACGAGTTACCATTGATGCGCAAGGAAACTTTTATGTGGCAAACGGAAATGAGCGGGAAAGAATGGTGCAATTCGAAGAAATTACGCCTTTTCTTGTGGCTATTCACGCCGATAATCCCGATGCTTTCGTAGCATTATATGCCGATGAAACCGTACCGTATAAAGAAATTGTACGCGTGTTGGAAGTTACCAATCAAAACCAGTTGAGAATGGTATTGATGACACGACGCAGTTAAAGTTCAAACAATGATTATAACAGAAGAAAGAAGGATCAGCTTGATAGGAACAGCCACGTTTGCCGTGTTGTTGCTCCTCATTTTGATATTCTCCAAACTTTATATATTCTCGCCGCCCGATGAGTTAGAAGGCATTCCCGTGATGTTTGGCTCTGTGCCGAGCGCCGGGGGAATAGTCGAGCCGCCCCGCAATGAGATAACACCCACACCAACGGAGCCTGTGGTTACACCACCGCGACCGACTGTAGATGACCCGATTATCACACAAAACACAGAGCCGACAATCGACATTGCAGCACAGCGCGAAGCGGAACGGCGTCGCCAAGAACAACAAGCAGCAGATGCGGCTCGTCGTGCTGAGGAACAACGTATTGCAGCTGAGCAACGTCGTGCGGAAGAGCAACGCCAAGCGGAAGAACGTCAAGCGCAAGCAATTAGAAATCAAGTATCGGGATTGTTTGGCGAAAACCAAGGAAGTCGCGGCGAAACCGAAGGTACAGGCACACAAGGCGTAACCACCGGAAATACAACACAAGGCGCACCAACAGGTTCGGGCGGAGTTGGTACATTCGACCTCGGCGGACGTAGTTTGGGAAGCGGTGGTTTGAGAACACCCGCTTATACGGCAAATGACTTTGGAACTGTCGTTGTTAATATCACGGTAAATCCCGCCGGAAATGTTATACACGCCGAAATCGGTCGCGGCACAAATACGCCAAACGCCTCTCTTCGTAACGAAGCAATGCGGGCGGCACAAGCAACCCGTTTCAACACGATAACCGGAACAAATAATCAGACAGGAACAATTACATATCGATTTAATCTCAACTAATTTTCAAGATCTCAATGTTTCAAGGGTTTTACAAAGCCCTGTTAAGACTATTGAATCTTCTGAAATTTGAAACTCTGAAACATCTGAAACTAAATATAAAAAGAATTATGAAGAAAGTAGCTGTATTTTTAGCACAAGGTTTCGAAGAAATTGAAGCGCTGAGCATTATAGACATTTTAAGACGCACAGGTGTTGAAGTTACCACCGTTTCCATTACCACCTACAATATGGTAAGAGGTGCACACAATGTAAAGGTAGATGCCGATGAGGTTTTTGAATATGTCGATTTTTCAGAAATGGATATGTTGGTACTGCCGGGCGGAATGCCAGGTGCAAAAAACCTGAACAATAGCGAAGACGTGAGAAAATGGTTAAAAATTTTTGCCTCCGAAGGAAAAGAAATAGCCGCCATTTGCGCTGCACCAATGGTATTGGGCGATTTAGGACTTCTCGAAGGAAAAAATGCAACCTGCTATCCCGGATTTGAAGCCGAATTGAAAGGTGCAAACGTTACAGGCGAAAGCGTAGTGGTTGACGGAAATATTACCACCGGAAAAGGTCCTGGTCTTGCTTTTGATTTTGCATTGGCACTTGTTGAGAAACTTTGTGGCGTGGAAAAAAGAAACGAAGTTGCGAGCGGATTATTGCTTGTATAGATTGAATGCGTGAAAGCGCGAATGTGAGCAAGCAAAAACGAGGAAGTAGTTAATTACTTCCTCGTTTTTTTATTATCTGTGCTGCACGGTTTGCTAAACCGCGCCAATGGAGGAAAATATAAAATTATAAACGAGACTGCCTCAAATTAATTGAACATTTTACCACGAATCCTTCACCAATCCCTTGTATTTTATGAAAAAATCTTCGTCACGTTCAACATATCTCAATTCAACATCAAATATACCGCCATTTTCCGTAATGGATAGTTTCATTTTTGTACCCGGATTGAAATTGTGAGCAAAGTGCACATAATCATCGGTTAAGTCTATTGCCATTCGGATAGAATTATGCCCGTTTTCAATAGGGTAGAACCCAAAATCAAGTGTGGGGAAAAATACTTTACCCCCAATAGTCCAAAATCGCAAGTGAAATTCTCCTGACTCTAACTTATCGCTTTTGGAACGGACCATAATAGTTGCGGAAGTACGCCTGTCATGACTTTCAAGAATTAATGCGTGAAAGTAGTTATAGTAAGGTTCAAAATCTAGAGTAACTCCTTTTTCTTTAAGAGTTTGAATTTTGTAAGCATTGTATAATTGATAAACATCCCCTTTACGTTGAATTTCTCCTCTTCCGGTTCCAACAAGATTATCATTTTTATCACACCCTTGCAAAAGAAAGGCGGTTAAGAGCAAAGTTATATAAATATATTTTTTCATACTGTAATGTTTTGAGTATTTGTTTGATATATGCTTTTAGTGCATAATACTTTCTACAAAGATATATTTTGTTATTGAAAAATGCAAATCAAAAGCTGTTTTTGTACGTCTTTTACAGAAATCGTACAAATACTTTACAAAGGGTGAAAAACTCTGCCCTCTTACAAAGTATTTTATTTTTTGATTCATATATTTCAGTTTACTCTACCCTTACAGGCTCCACCGTAATTGAGTACATATTATTCTCGTATTTTCTTAGTTGCCAATTCTCTTTTATGAAACCTATACCAAAAAGAAGAGATCTTTGTGGTTGATAACTCACCACCACTTTATCGCCAAAGTCCACCAATACATCACCTAGATTTTGATTAGTTAAACTGGTAACAGTTTGAACTGTAACTGTCTTTTTCTCTTTTGCTGATGTTCCAAATTTAAGACCGGATTTAGAATCAGTACCAAAAGCAAGGTCAAGACCAATATTCCCCGCAAATTCTGTCTCATAACTTGTTAATGAGGTTATTGTTTGCTGGTCATTCATTTTAAAAATGACAATCTTCATAGTAGGCTCATATTGAGCTAAATTCCAAGTCATCAAAGGTGTAGTCAGTTTCATTGTTTTGAAACCGGTAACTTGTGCAACATAAAAAAAGGAACCCATAGGTCCTCGTGTTACTGTATAAGTAACCTCAAACAAATCTTCGGGATATGCGAGAAAGACAGCTGAACGCTCCGATAATGGTTGTGAGGTAGCACCTATTTGTGTATTTATCAAGAATGCAAAGTGCCCTGTTGTCCAAGGGTGAAAATTACTTCCGACTCCAAATGTTATCAGTGTTGGGCCACTACCATGTTTGGTTAGATGTTCTAACATTAGCTTAGGCTCAACCTTTGACGAAAAGCGAAATGAAGTGATATGCTCTTGAAAACTGCGAGAAAGTGGCCCATTAGGGCTTGAGGGAGTAATACCATAATAGATATAATCGCGCTGCCAACCATCAACATCTTGATAAATTTCGAAAGCTTCTTTTACCTTCGGATCAATAGTATATACGGTTTGTCGAGTGGTAACCTGCACTTCCTTTTCGCTGTTGTCGAAATACTCGTGTGTAAACTCAAATACAAAATCGCAGTTTGGATTATCCAAAGCAGCAAAACGTGTACGTGAACCTTCGGCTACCACCACTCGCGCATTGTTTTTAAGCACCACCACAGGAAAAGCGGGAACAAGCCCTGATTCTACCACAAACTCATCGCCATATTCACCAAAATCTCCAAATATCGGTGTATGAATATGTTTGGTAACGTGCAAAGCTACGGCAGGAATTTCTTCGGCAGTATTCCAAATCTCAGCCGAAAAACTTTCTTCGGGTAGTTGTGGCACAAAAATAGTGAGCGTGGGGCGGCGCCTCTCAATATCGGCAAGCATTTCTTCGTTTTCAAAATGCGTAAGTAATAATTGACGTACGGTTAGCCCGTTTTCTACCGGTTCGTCTTTAATAAATTGATAGAGCACATCGTACTCCTTGTTAAATTGCTCTAATGCTTTTGTTTTAAGAATTTCGCGTAGTATTGGGCTTTCGCTCATAGCATTGTAAAGTGCTCGGGCAAAAGGGCGAAGCATTTCTACTTCTTGGTCGGCAGAGTAAACCTCTTCCAATAGTGCGATTGGGTCGGTTGTAACCTCATTGGTTTCAATAAAAATATCATCGTTGTTGCAGGAAGCGAAGCAAATCGCTGCTATCATAACTGCGTAAAAAAGAGTTTTCTTCATTTTAAAAATTTGTTTTAGTTCCGTTTTTTTACGGAAAGTTTAAGTTGTAAATTTAATTTCTGTTTGTACCAAAAGTTTCACATACGCACATAAAAAAAGCGTGGTACTTTTTTAGTACTCCGCTGACTGATGGTATTTGGCGTAACCTTGCGAAAACAGAATAAATCAAAAGTCCACGCCAAACGGCGTAGACACTTCAATTTAATCTTTCTTTCGCTTCAAATCGCCAAATTTTTCAGTCAAAAAGAATAAACTAAAATGCTTTTTTCAACATCTTAAAATGTGCGTATCAATTATACGCTTATGTCATAGGCTCTTTATTTTTTAATTGTTTGAACTACAAAGATTGAAATTATTTTTGAAATAAACAAATTTTTTACAGATTATTTTATTTCTTTTTTTCCTCAAAATGCCTGAAAGGCATCATTTTCATAACCGTAGGGCAAAGCGAAGCGGTGACCTGCGGAAGGGCATACACGAAAACCCTGCCTGAAAGGCAGAACATCGTCCTATTCTGTTCCGCCTTTCAGGCGGTAGCTGTGTGGATATCGCTTTCCGTAGGTCGCCGCTTCGCTTTGACCTATGGTTATGAAAATTGGGCTTTTCAAGCCAATCAATATAAACAACCTCTAAATCAAACACGAATAATTATCAATTATACATTGTCAATTATCAATTAATTAGTATCTTTGCAGCCGTTTTAATTTCAACATAAAGTCCAACTTATTTAATTAAACAGCAAACAAATGACTGACAATTTAAAAAATGTGGCTCCCGTAGCGGATTTCGATTGGGATGCCTACGCTGAAGGCGATGCTTACAGTAAAGAAAACAGAGAAAAGCTAAGCGAAAGCTATGGCAACACGTTGAACAAAATCAACGACAAAGAAGTGGTAATGGGTACTGTTAGCTCCTTGAACAAACGCGAAGTGGTTGTAAACATCGGTTACAAATCAGACGGCGTGGTATCAATGAACGAATTCCGTTACAATCCCGACCTAAAAGTGGGCGACGAAGTAGAGGTTTACATCGAAAGCCAAGAAGACAAAAAAGGACAATTGCTCCTTTCACACAAAAAAGCGCGCGCATCACGTTCTTGGGATCGCGTCAATGCAGCGTTGGAAAACAACGAAATCATCAAAGGTTACATCAAATGTCGCACAAAAGGCGGTATGATTGTAGACGTTTTCGGTATCGAAGCATTCTTGCCCGGTTCGCAAATTGACGTGAAACCAATCCGCGATTACGACATCTTTGTTGATAAAACAATGGAATTCAAAGTAGTTAAGATTAACTCTGAATTCAAAAACGTGGTTGTTTCGCACAAAGCCCTCATTGAGGAAGAATTGGAACAACAGAAAAAAGAAATTATCTCGAGACTCGAAAAAGGACAAGTACTCGAAGGTGTGGTTAAAAACGTTACATCTTACGGTGTATTCGTTGACCTTGGCGGCGTAGATGGATTGATTCACATCACCGACCTTTCTTGGGGACGCATTCAGCATCCGGAAGAAGTGGTTAAATTGGATGACAAAATCAACGTGGTTATTCTTGATTTCGACAACGAAAAAAAACGTATCGCTCTCGGCTTGAAGCAATTGACACCACATCCGTGGGATGCTTTGGACGAAAACTTGAAAGTAGGCGACAAAGTAAAAGGAAAAGTAGTGGTGATTGCCGATTACGGTGCATTTGTAGAAATCGATCAAGGCGTAGAAGGCTTGATTCACGTATCGGAAATGAGTTGGACACAGCACCTGCACAGCGCACAAGACTTTATGAAAGTGGGTGACGAAGTAGAAGCTGTTATCTTGACACTCGACCGTGAAGAGCGTAAAATGTCGCTTGGCGTGAAGCAATTGAAACCCGATCCGTGGGAAAATATTGAAACAAAATATCCTATTAGCAGCACGCATACAGCAACTGTTCGCAACTTCACTAATTTCGGTGCATTTGTTGAAATTGAAGAAGGCGTTGAAGGTTTGATTCACATTTCCGACCTTTCTTGGACGAAAAAAATCAAACACCCAAGCGAAATTACTGAAATCGGTGCGAAAATCGATGTTCAAGTATTGGATATCGACAAGGAAAACCGTCGTTTGAGTCTTGGACACAAGCAATTGGAAGAGAATCCTTGGGATGTTTTCGAAACAGTTTTCACAACAGGCTCTGTACACGAAGGAACAATTTTGGAAATGTTGGACAAAGGTGCGGTTATCTCATTACCTTACGGTGTGGAAGGTTTCGCAACGCCAAAACACTTGGTGAAAGAAGATGGTTCGCAAGCGCAAGTTGATGAGAAAATGGAATTCAAAGTAATCGAATTCAACAAAGATGCAAAACGTATCATCGTTTCTCACAGCCGTATGCACGAAGATGCTTCTGCTACTGAAGATACTAAGAAAAAGCCTTCTAAACGTGGTGGTAGAAAAGATGATGTTGCTGAAATAGCTACTCCTGTAATGGAAAAAACTACTTTAGGCGATATCGGCGAATTGGCTGCATTGAAAGAAAAACTTGAAAATGCTGCTGCTCCAAAAGCTAAGAAAGCTGCTGCTCCAAAGGCGGAAAAAGTAAAAGAAGATGCTCCAAAAGTAGAAGAAACCCCACAGGTGGAAGAAACTCCAAAAGCTGACGAAACCGAAAAAGAAGCATAAGAATCTTTTTTGTAATCAATAATCAAAAAAGCTGCCTCAAACGAGGCAGCTTTTTTTCTTTGTCATTGCGGGCTTTCCTTTGTCATTGCGGGCTTGACCCGCAATCCCCTTGTTCGTTGAAAAGATTGCGGATCAAGCCCGCAATGACGAGTTGATGGGACGCTATAATTTATAAACCCACTCTTTGCTCAAATATCTTTTTTCCAACACTAAAATTTCTTTCACTTGTTCTTCGGAAAAAGTTCTCAAACTGTCAGTACCAAAATAATTCATAAGCAATTGGATAAAATCTTCAAAGAAACCGGCTGTATCATATTCAATACCTGCTTTCTTTTCGATAAATACACGAATGTTCATTACAGGACTTGGTACAGACGAGGTAACTTTACAAATTAAATCTCGTTTTTCGGGATTCAGTGCACCTCGAAGCTTTTCTAAGTCAGCATCGTACAACAATGTGCCGTGATGCAATTCTCGATTTTTCGATACGTGGGATGCTGTACCCGATATTTTGTAGCTATTGAGCCATAAATCCTTTCGTTCTCCAATTTCCACAGGGATGTTGAACGATTTGAGTACATTTATAATCGGTTTCAGAAAATCAGCACTTAATGGTGTAGCCGTTTTTTCGTGAATAAAACAGTAGTTCAAATTCCCCAAATCGTGAAAAACTGCACCCCCACCGGATAATCGACGAAAGATGCGGATATTATTATCAGTACAGAAAGACATATCTACCTCATTTTCTACAGCTTGATTTGATCCGATAATTACACTCGGTTCATTGATGTAGAGAAATAGAAAATCTCCCTCACACGTCGAAAAAAGAAATTCTTCGGCAGCTAGATTAAACGAGGGATTAGTGGAGGAGGAAAAGATTAGTTGCATTGTTTAGGTTTTCCACGTCATCTGCGTTTCATAAATCAAATTTTGTTTTGTAATAAAAGCGCCTCTGCCTCAACACTCCACAAACCACTATGTCTATCACAAATTTCAGCTAATTGTTTAAAAAAATCATCTGTTTCGCCCAATTTTGCAAAATCGTCAATAGCGGTAAGCGGCATATCAATATGTGTGTAAATCAATTTTTTGCTGCCGGGAAGTTCGGGTAAATGAAATGTTGCATCAATAACCACATTCATTCCGCCAATGTGCGAAACCAATCCCGATGGATTAAAACCTTTGCTAATCATTTCGAGCGCTTCCGCCATATCGTCGCCATTTCCGCCACTTACGCCAACTACATGGGTAAAAGCGTAATGCACGTTGTAGAAATTGAATTTTGCCTTGAAATTCGGGTCAGCCGGACCGGCAAATAAATTCAAACAACCGTCAAACGCCAAAATTGCATCGCCTTGTTCAATCACAGGTTCAACAGGTACAAAAACGAACACATCATCATAACCGTAGCCGCCGGTAATCGCTCTCAACGTTTCGGTCGGATTTTCCATTTCGCTTGTGTTGATATAGTATAATTCAATTCCTTGCGATTTAGCCAACTCCACTGTATAAGTTTTGGCAGCAAAATCAAGACGCTCCTGATTTACATCGGTAACGACCAACAACGATGGCTTTCTATCCTCACGATGAAGCACATAATTAATCGCCGCCAATCCCATTGGACCAACGCCAGCGAGAATTGCCATTTTTCCACCGTCAACAATTTCCATTTTGTGTACGTAGCTGCCCGGCGTTGTATGATAATTGGCGTGCATTGCACCGATAACACACGAAAGTGGCTCAGACAAAGATGCCGGATAATAACCTTCGCCATTGTAAGTTAAAAGGCAGTTTTTTTCCATTATTTCATTGGGAATGATTACGTAAGTAGCATTTCCACCGATGTATTTGTAACTGTAACCGGGTGCGCTCATCACACCCACAGGACCGTCTTCGTAAAATATCGCAGGTTGAACCGAAAACTTATCGCCCACTTTGAATTTGTGCGCCCATTTCGCGCCCACTTCCACCAATTCTCCGGCAAATTCGTGTCCGATAATAATTGGATTTTCTGCCACATCGTTGGGCACTCGTCTGTGGTCAGCGCCTTGCGTGGCGGCTTTGTATGACGACATACAGAGTGAATCGCAAATTACTTTGGCGAGAATTTCGTTCTCTTTTATGGGTGGTAATTCAAATTCTTCGAGCCGAAGGTCTTTTTTGCCGTATAGGCGTATTGCTTTTGTTTTCATTTTATTATATTTTTATTTTTTCTAATTCAACATCACCTGTCCACCCGTAATCGGTAGTGCTTGTCCGGTTTCGCCACACTGCTCCATTAAATAAAGTACGCCTTTCGTTACATCTTCGGGATTACAACCTTTGTTCATCGGCACTTGCGCTAAATAGAACGCTTTCACATCGTCAATTGTTTTTGCGCCGGGCACTTTTCCTGCTCGCAGGTATTGTACAAAAAGTCCGTTTTCGGGGTCGCTCCACAACGGTCCTTCGTAATAATTTCCCGGACATACGCTATTGACCTTAATGCGATTAGGAGCCAATTCCAATGCAAATGACTGAGTGAGTCCAATGCCGCCGAATTTTCCACCTGCATAGGCAAAATTGGCTTTGCTACCTCGCAAGCCCGATTTGGAATTGATTTGGATAATGTCTGCATAGTAATCGTTTGTGGCATATTTTGTTTGCAATTTCATTACACGACTGACTACTTTTGTACAATAAAAATAGGCATTATAGTTGATTTTCGTAACGAAATCAAAATCTTCAGGTGACATATCATCTAATCCTCCGGCACGAAGTACGCCTGCATTACTGATAAAGCAGTCGATTGCACCGAAATTGCAAACGGTTTCGTGCACCAAATTTTCGATACTCGAAATATCCGACACATTGGTTTTCACGAATAGAGCACGGTTTGTGGCAATTTTGTTGAACGACGCAACGGTTGCTTGCCCCATTTCTTCGTTCAAATCTGCCACTACAATATTCGCGCCTTGCTTCAACAAACAGGCGGCAATGCCTTCGCCAAAGCCTTGTGCAGCACCGGTTACGATAATGGTTTTGTTTGCTGCTCGTCCAATTGAATTGTTTTCTGATATTTCTATTAACCCTATGCCTTTGACAAATAGAGATGTAGGTATTGTTGTAATTGTTTCGACTTCCGTTAAAATAGCTCCAAGCGTTTCATTTTCAAATACAAATGTATCTGAATTTGGCGTTCCGTTTTCGATGACTTTTAGCGATTTTAAGTCGTTTTTTGATAATATCATTCGTAGGGCGGGAATGATTTGTACTATATTTTGATTCATTAGTTTATTCTTTTTTAGATTCTCATTTTTACACATCAAGACTATCAATCAACTGTTTCCCCAACTCAATAAACTCCCCCCTCTTACTCCTGTCCGCAACTCCTTTTTCGTTCACATATCCCGATAAACCTTGCTTTATCAAATGTTGATGCGCAGCAATCACACACGCGCCTTCATAATTGATTTTCAATAATTTTTCAGTCAATGACGTATGGTTTCGCGCAAAAAGTTCGATTGGGTCCATTGCAGGTATATTGTGCTCACTGCCAAACGTTACCACAAAACCTTGTTCGTGCAGATAAGCGGCGTATTTTTCCAACAAATGCACATCGTTGCGAGTGCTGATAAATTCTACAGAATGAAATCCACGCTCGGTAAGTTGTTGTGTCACACGCTCTAAATCGTTTTCAAAATCGGTATAATTTCCGTCCGCATCGTCTGCCAAAAACGGATATGTGGGAATACCACCTGCGGCGAGAATAATATCACACACGGTTTGCATCGGCAAAAATGCTTTGGCATCTTCGGGAACGAAAGCTGCACCACCCGCTTTGAGCAAGTTAGCGCGAATTTCGTTTTCTACGCCTGCGAAATCTTTGACAGATGATTTTAGCGACTTGCCGAAAAGTAATTCGAAAACCGATTTTATTTTCGCTTCATCGTTTTCGCAAAATTCATACACTTTTATTCGTAATGCTTTTGCTAAATGACGTTCACGAATTGAGCCTTTGGTTAATTCGTTTTTAATCCACTCAAAATCAAGCGAAAAATCGATATTTTTTTCTTGCAATAAACCGTTCAATTTTTCGCACATCGCCTCTACTTGCTTGTTTGCTTCGCATCGAACATCGGCTAATTGCGCGGCAAACGGCTCTGTCAATCGAAACGGATAAGCTAAACCCTTTCCGCTCAAATAAGTACGTCCGGGATTGGCGGGGTCGTTTACTCGTAATCCTGCCTGTTGGTCGGCTTCGTTCAAACTGATAAATTCGATACCGAAAAGCGGATACAATTTCCGTTTTTCACAACCTTTTGCCCATTCTTCGTAGCCTTCGGCTGTATAAAAATCGTTGATACCTACTACTTTTACATTTTCGGCAACAGCTCTATCGAGTGCATCGTCGATAGTTAAAAATGCGCTGAAAGAGTAGGGCGTGTGCAGGTGGGCGTTTACTTTAATCATTGAAAATTATATTCCGTGTTTCGCTCGTCTTATCATTTCATTATCCGTAAAATTCTCACCCGAAATGTAACCATTTAACGGCTGAATACGCTCGTGAATCATATCCAAAAACCAACTCGGCTGTGCAAAAAATGCCTGTTCGAGTTCGTAAGCGGGTGTAATCCAATTGCGTGAGCCGAGAACGGCAACAGGTGCATCGAGACTATCGAAACAAAGCGAATTGATGGTTGCCGCCATATCGTTGAGGAACGAGCCACGAGTACAAGCATCACTCGCCACGATAATTTTTCCTGTTTTCTTCACGGATGCAATCACTTTTTCATAATTGAACGGCACAAGACCGCGTGCATCAATCACTTCAGCGCTCATTCCGTATTTTTCTTCCAATATTTTGGCGGCTTCCAAAGCGGGATAAAGCGTGTGTCCGATAGTGAGGAAAGTAATATCTTTTCCTTCTTTTTTCACATCAGGCTCGCCGAAAGGAATTTCGTAATATCCTGTCGGAACACCCTCTTTATGAAACTGTTCGCCGATATCGTAAATACGTTGGCTTTCAAAGAAAACAACCGGGTCGGTTCCTTGCAAAGCGGTATTCATCAATCCTTTGGCATCGTAAGGCGTTACAGGGAAAACGACTTTGATGCCCGGAATTTGCGCCACGAGCGAAGTCCAATCCTGCGAATGTTGCGCACCATATTTCGACCCAACAGAAACACGAACAACTACAGGTATTTTCAACACGTTTCCGCTCATTGCCTGCCATTTAGGAAGTTGATTGAACACTTCATCGCCGCAACGACCCAAGAAATCGCAGTACATAATTTCGGGAATTACACGACCGCCGCACATTGCGTAACCGATTGCAGTTCCAATAATTGACGCTTCGGAAATGGGCGAGTTGAACAAACGATGATAAGGCAAAGCCTCTGTCATTCCGCCATATACGGCAAACGCACCGCCCCAATCGCGGTTTTCCTCACCATACGCCACCAACGACGCATCTTTATAAAACCTGTCCATTATCGCCTCAAAAAGCGCATCACGATACTGATATTGTTTCATTTTGCTAAATGGTTTCCCTTCGGAATCGAATGCAAAACGCTCTTTATTAGCGATTTTTTTTACACGAAAATTTTCTTCCAACGGTTGCAATACATCGGGTTTCGCATCGGAAAACGAATCCACCGAGCCGTTTGAAAACATCATATCGGCAATAATTTCGGGATTTTTCATCACAGGCGAAATTTCATCGTTAATCGACATTAAAAACATATCGTAAATAAGCGATTTTATATCGCTCCAAATACTATCTAAATCCGCCTGCATGGCTACTCCCGCATCAATCAACTGTTTACCGAACGAAGCGATACAGTCTTGCGCTTCCCACGCTTCGACTTCCTCTTTTGTGCGATATGAGGAAGCGTCAGAGGGCGAATGTCCGCTGTAACGATACGTGAGAACGTCCAACAAAACAGGTCCGTTTTTCTCTTCAATCACTTGGCGTTTACGTTTATAAGCATCAATTACGGCAAGCGGATTATAACCGTCCACACGTTCGGCGTGCATCTGTTCCGCGTTCACACCTGCGCCGATACGAGCCGCAATTCCGTAGCCCATTGTTTCGCCACACGTTTGTCCGCCCATTCCGTATTGATTATTCATTATATTGATAATCACGGGTAAACCGCCTTTCATATCGCCTTCCCACAAGTGTTTGAACTGGTCCATTGCAGCAAAAGTGATGCCTTCCCAAACGGGACCGCACGCCATTGACGCATCGCCAATGTTAGCAACGACCAAACCGGGTTTGCGATTCACTTTTTTGTACAACGCCGCGCCTACGGCAATATCGCCCGAACCGCCCACAATAGCGTTATTGGGATATACGCCAAACGGTGTGAAAAATGCGTGCATTGAGCCACCCAAACCTTTGTTGAAGCCTGTCTCACGCGCGAAAATTTCGGCTAACGTTCCGTAAACCAAAAATCTGCGCGCCAACTCTTTTGTTGTTCCGTTGAAATCTTTTTTGACGATATTGACAACCAGTCCGTCGAAAAACGAATCCATTATTTTGGTCAATTCGTCATCGCTAAGTTGATGAATGGCAGACATTCCTTTGGCGAGAATTTCGCCGTGCGAACGATGGCTTCCAAAGATGAAATCATCAACAGTCAAAGTCCACGCCATACCAACGGCAGCCGATTCCTGTCCGATGGACAAGTGCGCGGGACCGGGATGATTGTACGCCGTGCCGTTGTATTCGCCTTTGGTTTTGATGAGATTAAGCATCGTTTCAAACTCACGAATAAGCGCCATATCGTGATAAATGGCTTTTAGTTCGTCGTCGCTAAAATTCTCACGTTCTTCCTTTACCGTTTTTTGGTATTGATTGACGGGAATGGGTTGAAATTCGACAAAACCCGGTTTGCGAGCTTCATCGGGACTGATAAATTGATTTTTAGGCATTTTATTTTATTGTTTGATTGTTCTATTTTTTCGGACTTGCTTCGCTTCCTGCCAATATTCCGCCGTCGATAGTTAGCTCGATACCTGTAACATATTTGCTTTCATCGCTTGCCAAATACAAAACACCATATGCTACATCAATCGGCTTGCCGAAATGTCCCATCGGTATTCCAACTTCAATCGCTTCGATTGCCTGTTGTCGTTGTTCGCCCTCGCCAAGCATTGCGTTCCACATCGGAGTCATTATGGCAGCGGGGTGAACACTGTTACATCGTATTTGATATCCCTTTTGAGCACAATACAGCGCCACGCTTTTGGTATGATTTCTCGAAGCGGCTTTGCTCGAAGCATAAGCAACCGCGCCGGGAATTCCCACAATGCCGCTTCGAGAGGAAATATTGACAATACTGCCACCTTTTTCTTTCATCAACCGAATGGCATATTTGCAGCCGAGCATAACACCTGTTGCATTTACGCGATGAACTTCGTTCCACGATGCGAGGTCGACATCTTCGGCATTCCAACCTCCTGCGGTTTCTAAAAAACCTGTTATTCCTGCGTTGTTTACTAATATATCAAGTTTTCCGTATTTAGTTTGCAGATAATTTTCGGCTTCGCGCCAACAGTTTTCATCGCCTGCGTCTAAATGGAGATATTCGGCTCTATTGCCGAGCATTTCGCTCAACGCTTTGCCTTCCATATCGTTAATATCGGAAACAATAACCGTTGCCCCTTCGCAATGAAACAGTTCGGCTGTTGCTTTTCCGATTCCACGAGCGGAACCTGTGATTAATGCTATTTTACCTTTGAGTCGCATAATTTTATTTACGATTGGCGATTTTAGATTTACGATTTAGGGGCTGACAGTTCAATCTAAAATCGTAAATCTAAAATTCAAATACTGTTTCTTTAATTATCTCACTGACAGTCGGATGCGGAAAAACAATTTCCTGCATTTCTTTTATTGTCATTTCCTGTTCGATAGCCATACAAGCACCGTAAATCATTTCACTACAAGGATTTCCGAGCATATAAACGCCGATCACTTCGCCGTGTTTCTCGCCAACGAGCACTTTACATAATCCGCTCCCGCCCTCGTTTTCAGCGATGAAGCGACCTGCATACGCCATAGGTAATTTTGCCACTTTGTATGCAATTCCTTTTTTCTTTGCCGACTCTTCGGTTTCGCCCACGCCTGCCACTTCGGGATTGGTGTAAACCACGCCGGGAATGGCGTTATAGCGCATTACGTCGTTGCAACCGAGTAAGTTATTGACTACCACTTCGCCCTCGCGACTTGCGGTGTGCGCCAACAACGAAAATCCGGTAACATCGCCTGCGGCAAGTACATTGGGAACATTCGTGCGCATTTTTTCATCTACTTTGATACCACCGCGAAACAGTTCTACGCCGATATTTTCCAACCCGAAACCTTGCGTAACGGCTCTGCGACCAACACTTAAAAGGATTTTTTCGCCCTCGACAGTTTCCGTTTTTCCCTCTTTTTCAAATATCACTTTGTTACCGTCGATTTGTATCACTTTTGCTTCGAGATTAAATTCGATGCCTTTTTTAGCGTACATATCCCGCAACATTTTCGAGATTTCAAAATCCAGTCCACCGAGAATTTCGGGCAACATTTCGATAACGGTTACTTTCGTTCCTAAACTATTGAAGAAGCTCGCAAATTCCATTCCGATAACGCCGCCACCGATAACGACAAGTGATTTCGGTTGCTCTTTTATATTCAAGATTTCCCGATTCGTCAAAATGATTTCGCCTGCTTCTTTTAATCCCGGAATGGGCGGAACGGCAGCCTCCGAACCTGTGCAAATCAACAGATTTTTACCGATATAGGTTTCACCATTGCACATAATTTCAACACCGTTGGCACTGCGCGATTGAATCATTGCTTCTCCCTCAATAACCGTTACTTTGTTGGCACTCATTTTGGCTTTTACACCGGCTACCAATTTGCGAACGACTTTATTTTTCCGTCCGACAATTTTATCGTATTGAAAACTGACATTGTCGGCAAACACACCGTATTTGTCGCCGTGCAAGGCACTTTCGTATATTTTTGCGCTGTAAAGCAACGTTTTTGTGGGAATACAACCTTCGTTGAGGCATACACCGCCGAGCGATTTTTTTTCGAAAAGAATAACATTTAACCCTTTGTGTCCGGCGCGTTCTGCGGCTACGTATCCGGCGGGACCGCCGCCGATGATTAATAAATCGTGCATAATTTTGAATTATGAGTTATGAATTTTGAATTATTTAGAGGAATGATTCGAAATTTTCGATTTCTATCGCAATTTGTTTGAGGAAACGTGTAGCCTCGCCGCCGTCCAACGAACGATGGTCATACGTCAAACTCAAACCGATATAAGGAACGAACGCATAAACACCATTGCCCAAATCTTTTGGACGAGGAATGATGGTATTCACGCCCAAAATTGCCGATTGCGGCAAATTGACAACAGGCGTAAACATCTCTACGCCATAATTTCCGAGATTGGAAACGGTAAACGTTCCTGCCTCTGCCACCAAAATTTCAGGGTTGACATTTCCTTTTCTACAAGCAGCAGCCACTTCTTTGAATTGATTTGCCAAACCGATAATCGACAAGTCGTCGGCATTGCGAATCACGGGAACCATCAATCCACGCTCGGTATCCACTGCCAATCCGAGATGTACTTTGTTGAAATAACGGATTGTATCGCCCAAAAAATGCGTGTTTACGTTCGGAAATTGCTTTAATGCTTTGATAACAGCGGAGCAAACCATATCGTTAAGTGTGATATTCGTCGAAATTTTTCCCGCATCCAAAGCCACTTTTGCTTGTTTGCGAAGTTCAAGAATACGGCGCGCATCTGCGCCCAAATGGTGTGTGAGTTGCGCTGAATTTTGCAATGATGCGTGCATTGACTTAGCGATGAGTTTACGCATATTGCTGATTTTCTTGTCTTCATAATCCACGCTGTAAACAGCGTTCTGAGATGCTGCGAGGTCGGTTGATTTGGCTTGTCCTGCCAATCCTGTGCCCGAATTTTGTGGCTGGACATCCTCTTCCTGCACCATTTTTCTCGCTAATGGTGTTAGTTTCGGACGATTTTGCAACGCAGCTTGCACGTCTCTTTCGATGATGCGCCCTTGTGGACCTGTGCCGGAAATGGCGGTGGTATCTAGGGCTTGACTTGTTGCTAAGTTTTTGGCGCGGGGAGAAATTTTTGTTTCGCCGGTAGCGGTGGGTTGTGTAAAGACGTGGCGCGCCGCGTCTCTACTGTGCGCCTGCGATGAAATGGTGGGCAATGTTTCAACTGTTGGTTTTGGTGTTTCCACTTGTGCCGTTTTTGGACTTTCGGGACTTGCCAACGCGGAAATATCTTCGCCCGGCTCGCCGATAATCATCACGTTTTCCAACACAGGAACTTCGTCGCCTTCGTTGAAAAAACACGCCAAAACTACACCGTCCACAGGCGATTCTTCTTCAAAAGAAGCCTTATCGGTTTCGTAAGAAAAGAGAATATCCCCCTTTTTTACGGTATCGCCTTGCTTCTTTTTCAGTTCGTTGACGATACAACTTTCTACCGATTGCCCTTGTTTGGGCATAATTATTATTGTTGCCATTAAATGTGATTTAAGTCTTTTGTAACCATTCTGCACACTGTGCTGATCTATGCTGACACAAAGTTAGTAAAATTATGTAAAGGTAGCAAGAAAAATGGAATAAAAACAGCTTGAGAACCATTTTTCGACCTCAATTTTCAATATTCTCATCTCAAATAGTTGTTTTGTCATTCATTATTCTTATTTTTGCGGTTAAATTAAGTAATACAATATGAGCAATAAACGCTATTTCTTAGCCATTGATTTAGGTGCATCAAGCGGACGAGCAGTGCTCGGCAACATTGAAAACGACCGTTTGGAGTTACAAGAAATCAACCGTTTCCCAAATCCGATGATTGAAGTAAACGGACGGACGCACTGGGATTTATTTTATCTATATAATCAGATTATTACATCGCTGAAAGAAGTAAAATCTCAACAAGTTGACATCGTATCTGTTGGAATCGATACGTGGGGTGTCGATTTCGTCTGTTTCGGAAAAGACGGCGAAGCATTGCGAATGCCCTACAGCTACCGCGATACGCATAATTTTGGTGCACCCGAACGATTTTTTAAGAAAATTCCGAAAGAAACGGTATATCAAAAAACAGGGATTCAAATCATGAATTTCAACTCTCTTTTTGTGCTGAACACGATGTTGGAAGAAAATATTTCAACTTATCCGATTATCGATAAAGTGCTGTTTATGCCCGATGCACTTTCCTATTTATTGACAGGAAAAATGGTTACGGAATACACTATTGCATCGACTTCGCAGATGATAAACCCCATAGCTAAAAAATTCGATATTGATTTACTTAAAGCCATTCAACTGTCCGAAAATAATTTTGCACCCATTGTTTTTGCCGGAACGAAAATCGGACAACTGTCCGAAACTGCGAAACATTTAACCGGACTTGACGATGTTTCTGTCGTTGCCGTTGCCGGACACGACACCGCTTCGGCAGTTTTGGCAACGCCTGCCGAAAACCGAAATTTTGCTTATTTAAGTTCAGGCACTTGGTCGCTGATGGGTATCGAATCCGATGAGCCGATTATGACCGATGAAGCATTCAATCTCAATTTTACAAACGAAGGTGGAGCCGACGGCTCTGTTCGTTTTATGAAAAATATTTGCGGAATGTGGCTCGCAGAACAATGCAAAAAAGAATGGGAAAAAGCAGACATATTTACGCACTTCGATATCGTAGATTCCGCGCAAGAAGCCACGCCTTTCCGTAGTTTTATTAATCCCGACTCGCCTTGTTTCACAAGTCCGAAGTCGATGACGGGAGCTATTAAAAACTACTGTCAATCAACCAATCAACCTATTCCCGAAACAATGGGAGAAATAGCACGCTGCGTTTACGAAAGTCTTGCGTTTCGTTACAAACAAGTGCTGGGAGATCTTCGAAAATTTGCTTCATTTCCGATTGAAACTTTACACATCATCGGCGGTGGCGCACAAAATAAAATGCTCAATTCTTTTACGGCAAACGCCACAGGATTGCCTGTTATCGCCGGTCCAGCGGAAGCAACGGCAATTGGAAATATTATGCTACAAGCACAAGCTGCAGGTTTGATAAAAGATAAAAGTGAAATACGGCAAATTGTTCGCAATTCGTTTGATTTAGAGAAATTTGAGCCGAAGGATTGTGAAATGTGGAATGAGAATTATAAACGATACTTGAATGTATTTGTAGAAATATAAAAAACCAAATCCAATGCAAAACAAAATCTATCTTCAAAAAAAGTCAAATCATCTAAAACAATTGTTCGCTATTGCAATAGCGGTAACAATGTTTTCATTCGCAACCATCGCACAAACCCAAAACTCTCAATTGGTTTTGCAATACAACGCACCTGCACCCGACAACAACGTCGGTTGGCACGATTGGTCATTGCCTATCGGTAACGGCTATTCGGGTGCTAATATTTTTGGTCGCGTTGATAGAGAACGCCTGCAACTCAGCGAAGAAAGTTTATGGACAGGCGGACCCATTAATCGCCTACCCGGCGTAGCAGAAGGCGGTTACGATAATGTGTATGAAGCTTTTGGCAATGTACACAGAGACCACGTTCCGGCAACGCCCGTTTTGTATCGGCAACTGCGAGTAGCGGCATTGGGAAATGCAGGCGATGTGTCTCCACCCGACTACGAAACGATTTCGGGACGAGGACTTTTTGCCGATTATTTCCCTAATAACCGGGCGAATGTGGGCAGTTATCAAAATTTTTCCGAAGTCTATTTTCATTTGCTTCACAACAGAAAAATAATCGACGAAAATGATGTGGAAAATTACCTGCGTTGGTTGAATATCGAAACTGCCACCGCAGGTACACAATATACATATAATGGTGTAACATATCGTCGCTCTCACTTCGCGAGTTATCCCAATCGCGTGATAATAACCAGATTTGAAGCCGATGCGTCAAACAGCATCTCTTTTACCCTCAATCCTACTATTCCACATAGAGAAGCCGGAACAGGTGCCGCTCAATTTGTTACAAGCAGATATGGAAAAACAGGAAGCATAACTACCGATTTATCGGGAACGAATCCCGCTATCAATTTGCAAGGAATGTTACGTCAAAACGGACTGCAATTCGCCGCCCGATTTGAAGTAATTATTGAAGGAAATAATTATACCGTAACAGAAGATATATTGAACGGCGATGGTATATTAGTGATTAATAATGCCGATAAAGTTACGATTATCAAATCGTTGGGAACAGACCACATAAACAAGTTTCCAACATATAGAACAGGTATCAATCCGATGTACGCAGTTGCCGATAGGGCGCGTGCCGCAGTTGCAAAAGGGTACGAAACGCTTCATCGTGAACACGTGGCTGATTTTCAAGAAATTTTTAACCGGGTAGCGTTAAACTTAGGTGGTGCGAATGTCGAAAATATGACAACTGACCATCTATTAGAAATTTACAGAAACGACGAAACCGATTCCGCCATACGAAGAGCGTTAGAAGAACTTCATTTTCAATATGGACGCTATTTGCTCATCACTTCTTCCCGTCCGGGCTCTTTGCCTGCCAATCTGCAAGGCGTGTGGAATGTGTGGGAAGTAGCGCCTTGGTCAAGCGATTATCATCTGAATATCAACCTTCAAATGAATTATTGGCCTGCGAATAACACCAATATGAAAGAAACGCTTATCGCGCTTTTGGACTTTATCGACGGTTTGCGTCGTCCGGGACGCGATACGGCAAGACTCTTTTTCGGCGTTGGCGAAGGCTCGAATCCCGATACCGAAGAACCGGGCTTTGTTACTTATCACGTTTCAAATCCGTTCGGATTTACCGGAGCCCACAATTCGCACAACCTCACAAGTAGTTGGGGTCACGCTCATTACGCAATGGAAAGCGTGGCGTGGATTGTACAAAACATTTATAATATTTATCAGTTTTATCCTGATAAAGAACTCTTGAAAACAAGGATTTATCCCATTTTGAGAGAAGCATCGATGTTTTACAGCAGTCCCGAAATATTGGTAGAATGTCCTGCTTCCAAACGATTGGTTGTTTCGCCATCGTATTCCTCCGAACACGGACCAATGTGGGCAGGAAGCACGTTTCAACAGCAATTAATTTGGCAGTTATTCCAATTCACAATCGAAGCTGCTGAAATTTTAGACATTGATACCGATTTTCGTCAAGTATTGGCAAATATCACTCCTCGCCTATCTGCCCCGAACGATAAAGGACCAGTTCCAATCGGAAAAATGAGTGGTGCGCCTGAAAGAATTGGCAACGGCGTTCACGGTGCAGTTGGTAGCGGAACAGTACCCGGCATCAAAGAATGGTGGTGGGAAACCGGATACGGACAATATCTGGCACCGGAAGGCGAAACGGCTACCATTCCGAGTTTTGACCCAGGGCACCGGCACCTTTCACATATGGTGGGTTTGCATCCCGGTAATCTGATTACGCAGGACACACCGGAATGGTTGGATGCAGCTGTTGCTTCGCTAAATATTCGCGGCGATGGCGCAACAGGTTGGTCACGAGGACACAAAACAAATCTTTGGACGCGTACAGGCGACGGCGACCGTGCATTTCTCATTTACGAAGGATTAATTAGAAGCGCCACATTGAACAATTTGTGGGGATTTCATTCGGGCGGATATGCCGGACCGGGTTCGGGCACAACCAACGACCAAGCTGGCGGGCGAGTTACGACAGGAATTTATCAAATAGACGGTAGTCTTGGCGGCACGGCAGGCGTTGCAGAAATGTTGCTGCAAAGCCACGAAGGTTTTCTCCGACCACTTCCTGCATTGCCAAGCATTTGGCACGAAGGCTCTGTAAAAGGGTTGACCGCGATTGGCGGTTTTGTAGTAGATATAACTTGGAGTAACAATGAGTTGGATACAATGCAAATAACATCTTCCGCAGGAAAAGAATGTGTTATTCGTTATCATAATCCTCACGCTATTTGTGTGGTTGATGCAGGAGGAAATCGTGTGGAATTGACAGTGGCAGAGGATAGAATTGGATTTGAAACGAAAAAGGGCGAAGCGTACAGGGTTAATTTTGTACGATAAAAAATAATTTGGTAGCGATAATATACGGAAAATGTGTACTTTTGCAGAATAAAATTAAAGCGGCTTGAAAAGCCAAATTTTCATAACCGTAGGTCAAAGCGAAGCGGCGACCTGCGGAAAACAACGATCTATAACTACCGCCTGAAAGGCGGGACAAAATAGGCGATGTCCTGCCTTTCAGGCAGATGTTAGATGTGGTGGCTTTGTCCGCAGGTCGCCGCTTCGCTTTGACCTACGGTTATGAAAATTTGGCTTTTCAAGCCTTCTCAATAAACAGATAATAATTATGAACAAAAATATATATCCAACACTATTTTTCGTTTTGTCGGTATTCTTTTTCATTGCCTGCGGACAAAGAAAGGCAGATAATAATCAACAACCAACAATCGAAAATAACATTTCAATTGCTCAACCTAGGACATTTAACCACGTATCGATTCTCGAAAACTTGACTTCACCCGAAGAACGGGCAGCGTATCTCGTTACCCACTATTGGAACAATTTCAATTTTTCGGACACAACATACATTCACATTCCCGAAATTACAGAGCAGGCTTTTGTGGATTACCTTGCCATACTTCCACACACAACAAGGGAAATTGCCGATACTTCTATCAAAGCGATGCTCGCAAGAACAACTGCGGAAGATGCAACAGGCAAAATGTACGCTTACTTTCTCGACCTGTATAGGCAATATTTACACGACCCCAATTCGCCAATGCGAAATGAAGAGTTTTATATCTCTGTTGTTGAGTTTATTATCGAAAATTCTGTGAGCGACTTTGCGACAAAAACGCGAGCCGAATTTGATTTGTCGATGATGCTTAAAAATCGCATAGGCACTACAGCCGCAGATTTTAGCTACATTACTGCCGACGGTGTGAGAGGAACATTGCACGGATTAAACAGAGATTTTACAATCATTTATTTTCACAATCCCGGCTGTACGGCTTGTGAAGAAGCGGCAAATCTGATGCGTATTGCACCTACAATCAATCATTTATTAAATGTAGGCAGAATAGATATTTTGGCGGTTTACGCAGACGAAGACCTTGATTTATGGAGTGAGCATCGTGATCAGATTTTTCCTCGATGGATTAATGCACGCGATGAACCTCGAATCATCAAAAACAGAATATTATACGATTTGCGAGCAATTCCTTCGCTCTATTTATTGGATAGAAATAAAACTGTATTGCTGAAGGATAGCGATGTGGTAATGATTGATACATATTTGAATAGATTGGAAGAAGCGAGGAGGGGAAATTGATCAAAACCCAAAATCTCTAATATGGATTTCAGATTAAATATTATACTTTGTATAACAAACACATAACACTTGTATAACAAAAATCGATATGGTTACTCGCTATTTTTGTTGGCACGGTTTACAAAATCATGCGAACTTTGGGAAACCCGTTAGATAGTTTATAATTGTGCTTTTTGTATTGATAAAGTTGTATTGATACAGCAAAAATAAGAAAAATATCTGGCATACAAATAGTTACAAATAAATAAATTACGCATATTTATCCATTAGCAGCAACTTGAGGACAACAATGCATTTTATAGACGAGTTGAAAAATGAAAATAGTTAAAATATGAGACTTACAAATCAAGTTTACGGCGTATCAAATGATTTAATTGATACATACATTGAAAGACCTGTTGTAGACGAAACATTCACAAAAGGACTACAAAAAAACAAACACATAATAGTTTACGGTGCCTCCAAACAAGGTAAAACTTCTCTAACCAATAAGCATTTAAGCGAACAAGACTATGTAAAAGTCAATTGTTCGCCTGCTGCTACTATTTTAGATATTTATAATTCAATTGCGCGTCAATTGGATGTGGAAATTTTAGAATCACACGAAGTGACAACTACAATCGGCGGTGAGGCAAAAATTGGTTTAAAGGCAAAAATTCGCATACCTTTTTTCGGTGGTGGAGAAACAGAAGCAGAAACCTCTGTTTCGACAGGAAGAGAGAATAGTAAGAATTTCAAAGTTATTGATTTTAATTTGGCGTTAGCTCAAGACCTTTCAGAACTACTCAAAAGTATCAAATTTGATAAGCGTATTATTTTAGAAAATTTTCATTACCTAAGTGATGAAGTTCAAAAACAACTTTCTATTGATTTGCGTATTTTTGAGGACTACAATATTCTTTTCATTGTGTTAGGAATTTGGCGTGAGAGAAATAGATTAGCTCAGTTTAATGGCGACCTTTTAGACCGCGTAATAGAAGTTCCTGTTGAGCCTTGGGAGCGAGCGGATTTAAAGAGAATTGTAACAGAAGGGTTACCTTTGCTGAATGCAAGTTTTGAAAATGTTGTTGATTATATAATTGATAGTTGCTTTGATAGCGTAGGTGTATTCCAAGAGATTTGCAAAGAGTCGTGCTATGCAGCAAGTGTGAATCAGACAAGTGAAAGTCTTGTTGAAATCACTTCTGAAAATGTAAATTTTGCGATACAAAAAAACTTGAAGACTATTCAAGCAGGCATACGAGATGCTTAGAAAGTTTTATTGAACAAAAGGCGCGCTCTTCACAAGAAATTCCGCTTTATATTCCTTACTATTTTGTAAAGGTCTTGTTTAAAGAGCCTACTAATATTATCATTCAGGGACTTACAAGAAGGGCATTGCAAGACAAAATAAAAGAAATTCACCACCGACCAGATGATGTAAGAGCTTCTGATACGGGTTATTTCCTTCAAAATCTTGTTGCAAGTCAAATTTCAAAAAATATTTCACCACCCATTTTTGATTATGATAATAGCACAAGTTCGGTTAAAATTATTGATTCAACTTTTTATTTTTTCATAACAAATTGCAATAGAGATGAAATAGTTGAAAATTTAGCATTGCCAACAGGAATTGAATAATAGACTGCTGCTAACGAACTGTTTCACGTAAGCGGGGGTGTGCCCGCCCGAGCCTTTGTGCCTCCGCCTGCGTGAAACCGCCACCACGTTATCGACGAGCGGGACAGCGCAGTATCAAAAAACAAATAAAAGTAAATAATCCGACACTGATATAGTAACATACCTATTTGAACAGATTAGAAGAAGTAAAAAGAGCAAATTTAATGAAAGTTACTCAAATCAACAAAAATAAAAAAGCATCGATTTTTTTAATCAATGCTTTTTTCTATCTATTCAATCAAAAATTTACCCCAAAAATGCCAACAAAATACCCACAGCCATAGCCGCACCTACCAATCCCGCTACACTCGCGCCTTTTGCATACGCAAGTAAGTAGTTTGTAGAGTCATATTCCAACCCTACTGCTTGCGATGTGCGAGCAGCGTTGGGCATAGCCGAAACACCCGCATTACCAATAAGCGGATTGATCTTATTGCTGTCTTTTAAGAATAAATTGAGTACTTTCACGAACAAAATTGCCGTACAAGTAGCAATAACAAACGCTAATGCGCCAATGAGAAGCACCCAAATTGTATCCAATTTCAAGAATGTAGCGGCTTGCATTGAAAAACCAACTGCCAATCCCAATAAAATGGTAGCAATATCCAATATCGTTCCACGAGCGGTTTCTGCCAAACGGCGCGTTACACCTGATTCTTTCAACAAGTTACCAAAAAACAACATTCCCAACAATGGCAATGCTTTTGGTACAATCAGTGCGGTAAGCAATAACCCAACAAGAGGAAACAAAACTTTTTCGGTTTGCGAAACAACGCGGAGCGGTTGCATTTTAATCACACGTTCTTTATCGGTCGTGAGAATACGCATAATTGTTGATTGTACAACAGGCGTAAGAGCGAGACAAAGATATGTTACAATAGCCACAGCACCAATCAATTCGGGCGTTATTTTGGACGACAGGAAAATTGCCGCAGGCGCATTTGCTCCGCCAATAATACTGATAGTACCGGCTACACTCGGGTGGAGACCCGCTACCATTGCAATGATAAACGCAGCAAAAATACCAAATTGCGCTGCCGCGCCAATAAGCATCAGTTTCGGGTTGGCAATCAGTGCCGAAAAATCAATCATAGCACCGATACCCAAAAAGATAAGCGGAATGTACCATCCACTGCCAAGTAAGCCGCCAAACAGCGCACTGATGGCAGGAAAATTACTCGGGTCAAGTGGAATATTAATATTTCCAATCAAAATGCCGAATCCGATAGGAATAAGCCACAGCGGTTCAAACTTATAACGGATAGCAAGAAAAATAAGACCTACCCCTACAAGCAACATAATGATCTGCCCGAATCCGATGTTTGCAAATCCGGTAAATCCCCATAATGTTTGCAGGTGATCCATTAATGATAATAATGTATTCATTCTTATTCCGTTTTTTTATTCGATTACAACCAAAGCAGCGCCATCAGCCACAGTGTCTCCTTTATTTACCAATATTTCAACTACTTTTCCGTTGTCGATAGCTACGATGTTGTTTTCCATTTTCATCGCTTCGAGCACCAGCAGCGTATCACCTTTTTTCACTTCATCGCCCACTTTGCAGTTCAAACTCAAAATGTTGCCCGGAAGTGGTGCATTTATCGTGCTTCTCGATGCAGGTGCAGCCGGCTTAACCACCAAAGAGGGTTTAGCCGTTTGAGGTGTAGGTACTTCGTGTCCAATACTTTCGCGTTTTGGTGCCGCTGCTTTTTTCTTTTCTTTTGTTTCGAGTTCAACGATGAATGGTGTACCGTTTACTTCAAGCTCTACTTGATTTGCGTCCGATTTGCGAACATATACTTTATAAGATGTTCCGTTGATTTTATAATTAAATTCTTTCATAAGAAATTATATTTTTAAAATTGAATACTTATCGTGGCGATTGACGCAACATTTGATTTTTTGAACTCCAAGGCGAATAATTACGCTTAACCTGCTGAATGGTCAAGATAGTAGATTCGATATCGTGCTGGTTTTCGTTCATCTGATAAATGGTAGCCGAAATAGCTGCCAGCACCTCGCCCGATAGCTGAGTTTCAGAACGTAGTCCACGAAAAGAGTTCTTAGCGGCTCTTTCCTGAGAAAATCCGTCTGCCATATGTCTGATAATCTTAAAAGCCCAGTATAGCAGCATAAAGACAACAAACAACACTAACATAGCAGCAATGGCATGCATTAACCCTGTGGTGTCATTTGTACTCAAACTATTCAATAATAATGATATATGTGATAATTCTGTCATATTTTTTTGTTTATTTGTTGATTCGGTTATTTATTTTTGAGACGCGGCACGCCACGTCTCTACTTCTGCCAACCTTAAACTTTAAACCTTAAACTCTTAAACCTTTTTACAGCGGTAAATTATCGTGTTTCTTCGCCGGATTTACCAACTTTTTCGTCTGCAGCTGTTGCAATGCACGAATGATACGGAAACGAGTATTGCGCGGCTCAATAACATCATCAATATATCCATAACGAGCAGCATTGAAAGGATTCAAGAACAATGCATTATACTCATCTTTTTTCTCTTGCGTTTTTGCAACAGGATCGTCCGCTTCTTTGATTTCTTTGCTGTAAAGTACTTCAACTGCACCATCGGCTCCCATAACAGCGATTTCCGCACTAGGCCAAGCGTAGTTGATATCTCCACGCAACTGCTTGCAACTCATCACGATATGTGCACCGCCATATGATTTACGCAACGTTACGGTAATTTTCGGAACGGTAGCTTCGCCATAAGCATAAAGCAATTTCGCACCGTGAACGATTACGCCGCCGTATTCTTGAACAGTTCCGGGCAAAAATCCGGGAACGTCCACCAACGTAACGATTGGAATATTGAAAGCATCGCAAAAACGCACAAAACGAGCCGCTTTTCTTGATGCGTTGATATCCAAAACACCGGCAAGAAACTTCGGCTGATTTGCCACAATTCCCACCGACTGTCCATTGAAACGGGCGAAACCTACGATAACATTTTTTGCGTAATCGCCGTGAACGTTAAGGAATTCACCATTATCCACAATGGCACCAATCACGTCAAACATATCGTATGCGCGTGTTGGAACATCAGGGATAATCTCATTCAATTTGTCTTCGAGACGATCAATTGGGTCGTCTGTCATTTTCAATGGCGTTTCTTCCAAGTTATTTTGTGGAAGGAAGCTCAACAGTTTGCGAATCAACGCGAAACCATCTTCTTCGGTTTGCACCGCAAATTGTGCCACACCCGATTTCGACGCGTGTACCGATGCACCACCCAATTGCTCTTGCGTAACATCTTCACCGGTAACGGTTTTCACTACTTTCGGACCGGTAAGGAACATATATGATGTGCCTTGTGTCATAATTGTAAAGTCGGTAAGCGCAGGCGAATAAACAGCTCCTCCGGCACAAGGACCGAAAATACCCGAAATTTGCGGCACTACACCCGATGCAAGAATATTGCGTTGGAAAATCTCCGCATATCCTGCCAAAGCATTGATACCCTCTTGAATACGCGCACCACCCGAGTCGTTGATACCAATAACGGGCGCACCCATTTTCATCGCCATATCCATTACTTTACAGATTTTCAACGCAAGCGTTTCGGAAAGCGAGCCGCCGAAAACAGTAAAATCTTGTGCAAAAATATAAACCAAACGACCTTCGATAGTACCGTATCCGGTTACTACGCCGTCGCCCAAAAATTTACTTTTTTCCATACCGAAGTTCGAACAACGGTGTTCCACGAACATATCAAATTCTTCGAAACTTCCTTTGTCAAGAAGCATCGCAATACGTTCACGGGCTGTATATTTACCTTTTTGGTGTTGTGCGTCAATTCTTTTTTGACCGCCACCTAAACGAGCTTTTTCACGAAGTTGAATCAGCTCTTTTACTTTTTCAAGTTGATTACTCATATTTTTTTAATGATTAATGTTTAATGATAAATGATTAATCTCCAATGACTAGTGCTCAATGCTTAATGAGTTCAACTGCTCCATTAATCATTAAACACTAATCATTAATCATTTTATTTGGGGTGTTCGCAAAGTTCTGTCAATACACTCCCCGTTGATTTCGGGTATAAGAAAGCGATGTTCAATCCTTCGGCACCTTTACGCGGTTGTGTATCGATAAGTTTCACGCCTTTTGCTTCCACATCCTTCAATGCTTCGCTCAAATTTGTTGTTGCGTAAGCGATATGATGAACGCCTTCGCCGCGTTTTTCGATAAACTTGGCGATTGTGCTCTCCTCGCTTGTTGGCTCCAACAGCTCAATTTTTGTTTGACCGATTTGGAAGAACGCTGTTTTTACTTTTTGATCTTCTACTACTTCGATATTGTAGCATTTTAATCCTAAAACACCTTCATAATAAGGCAATTGCTCTTCAATACTTTTTACGGCTATGCCAATGTGTTCAATGTGCGTGAGTTGCATATCAATTTGAAATTTATGATTTTTGAAATTTTGTTCAAAGATACGTTTTTATCTGCTATTAACGAAATGAATGGGTGTTTTTTTGCTTTATAATATTTTCCGCCACTGCTTCCATTTGCCACATCGGAGTAGAAGTGGCTCCGCAAATGCCGATTTTTATATCGTCTTTAAGTAACGAAGGATCGATATCTTCAGGAGAACGGATGAAATGCGAATTGGGGTTTCTTTTCCGGCATTCGTCGAAAAGTACTCTGCCGTTTGAGCTTTTTTCGCCTGCGATAAAGAATATAAGGTCGTGGTTTTGTGCAAATCTCTGTATGTTTGGCACACGGTTTGAAACGTGGCGACAAATGGTATCAAAGTATTCGAATGTGGCATCGTTTGCCATTTTCGATTTAATGAGTTTGACGACTTCGCGAAACTCTTCGAGCGATTTTGTTGTTTGCGAAAAAAGGCTGATGTCGCGTGAAAAATCGAGTTTGCTGATTTCGTTTTTGCTTTCGATAACGATAGCCGATTCGTCGGTTTGTCCCAATAATCCGTTTACTTCGGCGTGCCCTTTTTTGCCAAAAATCACGATTTGTACGCCTCGTTTTATTCTGTATTTTTTTTCGATTTTTTTCTGTAATCCCAATACTACGGGACACGATGCATCAATGATTTCAATATTGTTTTGCTTCGCAATTTCATACGTAACAGGTGGTTCGCCGTGCGCTCTAAGCAATACACGAACATTTTTCAAGCGCTTGAATTGTTCGTGATTAATGGTAACCAAACCCATTTTCTCAAGTCGCTCTACTTCGATATTATTGTGTACAATATCGCCGAGACAATATAAAATATCACCTTTTTTCAGCTCTTCTTCCGCTTTGCTGATGGCTTGCGCAACTCCAAAACAGCAGCCGGATTGCTTATCGATTTCAATCATAGATTGTTGTTGATTCGTTTATTTGGTTATTTGTCAAATCACCAAATAAGCGAATCAACAAATCGACAACAAATTGCAATTGTTCCTCTACCGTAAATTCCGAATTATCCAATTCTATCGCATCATCAGCTTTGTACAACGGGCTTTCGGCACGAGTTGTATCACGTTCATCACGCTCTTTCACGTTTGCCAATACTTCTTCGAATAGTAGATTTTCACCTTTTGCCGTCATTTCATCAAAACGACGCTTGGCACGTACTTCGGGCAAAGCTGTAAGGAATATTTTTAATTCAGCATCGGGGAAAACCACCGTTCCTATATCGCGTCCGTCCATTACTACGCCTTTTTTGCGTCCCATTTCTTGTTGTTGGCGCACCAATTCTTTCCGCACAAACCCGATAGCGCTTACTCGACTTGCGCCGTTGGCAACTTCGAGCGTACGGATTTTTTTTTCAACGTTTTCACCGTTGAGGTATGTTTCCTGATGCCTTAAATTATTTGTTTTGAAAGCGATTTTAATATCGGAAATACCTTGCTGCAAAGACATTTCATCTATTTCTGTTTCCGTTATCCAACCATTACGAATGGCGTGTAACGCAACGGCGCGATACATCGCACCACTATCTATATATGTGTAATCGAGTTTTTTTGCTAACCCTTTGGCTATCGTACTTTTACCGCACGAAGAAAAGCCGTCAACAGCAATATTTATTTTTTTCATTCGATTCATTTACATTTTAATCTACAAAGATAAACGTTTTTGTTTGCGTATGTCCATCAAAATGCTTTAACTTTGCAGAAAATTTGAACAACTATGAAACGAATAATAATTTTACTTGTTGGTATCGTGCTGATTGCATCGTGTACTAATAGAAATAATAATAACAATGTGAGAGAATCGGAAGAGTATTTGCGCTTGCAAGCACAACTCGATTCTGTAAAAGCGCAATCGGTTGCTACCGATGCACAAACTGCCGAAATGATGGCAATTATCAGTGAAGTGGAAGCGAATTTCGAAAGGATAAGAGCTGCGGAAAGAATCATTTCTACACAATCAGCGCAAAGTGGCGAAATGTCGGTAGATGCGAAAACGCAAGTAAATGACAATTTCAGAATGATTAACGAGATTTTGCAGCGAAACCGCACACAGTTAGCTGAATTAGAGCGTAGAGCACAAGGAGGTGCAGCCGAATTAACAGCATTACGCTCTACTGTTACTCGCCTCCAACGTGAACTGGAATCGAGTGCTGCACGTGTAACCGAATTACAAAACACATTGGCACAGCGCGATGCGCAAATTGCCCAACTCTCGCAAGATGTGGTTGATATTGCCAATGAAAATGAGCAACAAGCGATTACCATTCAAGAGCAAGACCGCACTATTCACACCGCCTTTTATGTGTTTGGCACGATGAACGAATTGCGAGCGAATAGAATTCTTTCCGGCGGATTTTTACAGCAAACACGCGTGTTGCAAGATACGTTTAATCGAGAATATTTTTTACAAATCGATATTCGTCAAACAACCGAAATTCCGCTTTATGCTCGCAGGGCAAAATTGTGGTCAACTCACCCCGACGGTACATACGAGTTGATGGAAGGCGATGATAGAAATTTGACACTTGTGATTACGGATACACAACGTTTTTGGTCTTTGACAAAATATTTGATTATAGAAGTCAATTGATAATTTGCTAATGTGCTAATAAATAATGTGCTAATGCAAAGTAATAGATTATTAAACAGGGATAATAAAAAGCGCCGATGTTTTATCAAACATTGGCGCTTTTCATTAGCACATTATTTATTAGCACATTAGCAAATTATTTTCTCATTCTTTTTCTATCGTTCTCATCCAAATAAATTTTCCGAAGACGCATACTTTTTGGCGTAATCTCTACATATTCATCTTCTTTTATGTACTCCAACGCTTCTTCAAGACTGAAAATAATGGGCGGAGCCAAACTCACTTTGTCATCTGTACCCGATGCGCGCACGTTTGTCAGCTTTTTCGATTTCGTAAGATTGACCACCAAATCGCCTTCTTTGTTGTGCTCACCTACCACCTGTCCGGTATACACATCGGTTTGTGGATCGACAAAAAATCGTCCTCTATCTTGAAGTTTATCAAGTGCGTATGCAAATACATTTCCCGATTCGCCGGCAATGATAGAGCCGTTTTGTCTTTTTTCGATAACGCCTTTCCAGGGTTGAAATTCCAAAAAACGATGCGCCATAATCGCTTCTCCGGCAGAAAGCGTGAGCACGATATTATTTAGCCCAATAATGCCGCGCGAAGGAATCGTAAACTCCATATTCATACGGTCGCCCTTACTTTCCATTGCTAACATTTCTCCTTTGCGGCGCGTGATAACATCGATTACTTTGCTTGCCGATTCTTCGGGAAGGTTGACAGCCAGTTGTTCAACAGGCTCATATTTTTCACCATCTATCTCTTTGATAATAACTTGCGGCTGACCCACTTGTAATTCGTACCCTTCACGACGCATTGTTTCGATAAGTACCGATAAGTGTAAAATGCCGCGACCATATACAATCCATGAATCGGCATTTTCAGTTTCTTGCACACGCAAGGCAAGATTTTTGTCGAGTTCACGCGTCAATCGGTCAAAAATATGACGCGATGTAACATATTTGCCATCTTTTCCAAAAAATGGCGAATTATTGATCGTGAACAACATCGACATCGTAGGCTCGTCAATAGCAATTGGGTCAAGTGGTACAGGATTTTCCAAATCAGTAACCGTATCACCAATTTCGAAACCTTCGATTCCGATAAGTGCGCAAATATCGCCCGAAGAAACCTCATCAGCTTTTGTTCGTCCGAGTCCTTCAAAAACATCTACCTCTTTAATTCTGATTTTTTTAATGCTTCCATCCCGTTTGCAAAGAGCGTAATCTTTGTTGGCGATAAGCGTTCCACGATGCACACGTCCAACGGCAATGCGTCCCACATAACTTGAAAAATCGAGCGATGTAATCAACATTTGCGGTATTCCTTCGAGCATTTTCGGCGCAGGAATATATTTAATTATTGTGTCAAGCAACGGAGTAATATTGTCCGTTGGGGTTTTCCAGTCATCGGAAAACCAACCTTGTTTTGCTGAGCCGTAAATGACCGGAAAATCGAGTTGTTCTTCCGTAGCATCGAGGGCAAACATCAGGTCGAAAACCTTTTCCTGTACTTCTTCGGGACGGCAATTCGGTTTATCTACCTTGTTAATAACCAAAATTGGTTTCAGCCCGATTTCGAGTGCTTTTTGTAACACGAATCGTGTTTGTGGCATCGGACCTTCGAAAGCATCTACTACGAGCAAACAGCCGTCTGCCATATTCAACACACGCTCTACTTCACCACCGAAATCGGCGTGTCCGGGCGTGTCTATAATATTGATTTTCGTATCGTTATATCGAATAGAAACGTTTTTTGATAGAATGGTAATGCCTCGTTCGCGTTCTAAATCGTTGTTGTCGAGGATTAATTCGTTAGTTTGTTGGTTGTCGCGAAACAGTTGTCCAGCTAGAAGCATTTTATCTACCAACGTGGTTTTTCCGTGGTCAACGTGGGCGATAATGGCGATATTGCGGATATTCATAATAATATTAATAACAATCTTTTTTTGAGTGAAAAGGTTTTGTCTTTCGGCGGGTAAGTGGCACAAAAAAGGGCAATTGAAAATGAATCAATTACCCTTTTACTCAGTTGTCCTACCAGGATTCGAACCTAGACTGACTGAACCAAAACCAGGAGTGCTACCATTACACCATAGGACAATCCTCATTGTGCTTCGTGAAAAGCGGTGCAAAGGTACTACAAAATTTCAATCCGACCAAATATTTTCAAAAAAAATTCAGAGATTATTCTACAATCAGTAGATAATAATTCTTTTTTCCGCGCTGGGCAAGAATATATTTATCGCCAATGAGTGACGAAGTATTGATAACAGTCTCAAAGTCTGTCAATTTCTCCTTGTTAATCATCACGCCGCCCGCTTGAACTGTTTTGCGCATTTCACCTTTCGACGGAAAAACAGCAGCTTCGTCTGTGAGTAAATCAATGGCTTTGATACCCTCCGAAAGTTTCTCTTTCGATATCGTAAACTGCGGTACGCCCTCAAAAACTTGCAACAATGTTTCTTCATCAATTTCGCGAAGCGTGTCCGATGTGGCTCGTCCGAAAAGGATTTCCGATGCACTCACTGCTTTTTCGTAGTCTTCGCGCGAATGCGCCATTACGGTGATTTCTTCGGCAAGACGTTTTTGCAACGGACGCAAATGTGGGGCAGATTGCTGTTCGTAAACCAATGTGTTGATTTCGTCTTTCGATAAGGAAGTGAATATTTTGATGTATTTTTCAGCATCGCTATCGCTCACGTTCAACCAGAATTGATAAAATTTATAGGGCGATGTGTAACGACGGTCAAGCCAAATATTTCCGCTTTCGGTTTTACCGAACTTTCCGCCGTCGGCTTTCGTTATTAGCGGGCATACGAGCGCGAAAGCTTCACCGCCAACTTTTCTACGAATAAGCTCCGTTCCGGTCGTGATATTTCCCCATTGGTCGGATCCTCCCATTTGCAAACGGCAGTTTTTCTCATTATATAAATAAAGAAAATCGTATCCTTGCAGCAATTGATACGAAAATTCGGTAAATGACATTCCTTCTTTTGCTTCGCCTGTCAAGCGTTTTTTTACCGAATCTTTCGCCATCATATAATTCACTGTGAGGTGCTTGCCGATGTCGCGAATAAAATCCAAAAAACTGAAATCTTTCATCCAATCGTAATTATTTACTAAAATGGCACGATTGGGAATATCGCTTTCGAAGTCAAGAAATTTCGATAATTGTTTTTTAATGCCCGCTTGGTTTCGACGTAACGTTTCTTCGTCCAACAAATTACGTTCTGCCGATTTCATTGACGGATCACCAATCATTCCCGTGGCACCGCCGATGAGGGCAATAGGCGTATGTCCGGCACGTTGCAAGTGCTTCAACATCATAACACCCACAAGATGACCGATATGCAACGAATCAGCTGTAGGATCAATACCCAAATATCCGGCAGTTTGTTCTTTCTGCAATTGTTCTTCCGTGCCGGGCATAATTTCTTGAATCATACCGCGCCAACGGAGTTCTTCTACAAAATTCATATTATTATGTTTTATTTGATTCTGAATAAGGTTGCAAAGATACGAAATAATGTGCTAATAAATAATGTGCTAATGTGCAAGTTCGCTGATTATTTAGTGCCTATATCTAAATTGGCACATTAGCACATTATTTATTAGCACATTACCTCAAAATCTTATCCATTGCTTTCCCTTTTGCCAATTCGTCAATCAATTTGTCTAAATAACGAATTTGTTGCATCAACTTGTTTTCGATTTCTTCCACACGACAGCCGCAAATAACACCTGTGATTTTCGAAGCGTTTGGATTTATTTGCAGTGCATGGGCAAAAAAAGTTTCCAAATCAACGTTTTTATTGATTTGCTGTTGCAGCGTTTCTGCATCGTAACCTGTTAGCCAACAAATGATTTTATCGACTTCGGCTTTGGTGCGATTTTTTCTTTCCGCTTTTTGTATGTAGAGCGGATAGACGGTTGCGAATGGTATTTTGAAAATTTTAGTACTCATATTTAGAGGTTGTTTAAATTATTTCACACCCAAAGTTAAACAAAAAGCGGGTATATCTTGTTATTGTAATAGTATTAATTGTGAAAATAATTTGTTTATGGCAACTGTAAAATTTAAAGGTAACGAAGTGCACACCTGTGGCGAATTGCCCGAAGTAGGCACACAAGCGCACGATTTTGCGCTGGCAGGACAAGATTTAGGTGAAGTTCGTTTATCGGATTATCGCGGCAAACGCGTTGTTCTCAACATTTTTCCGAGCTTGGATACGGTAACTTGTGCAATGTCGGTACGAAAATTCAATAAATGGGTATCGGAAAAAGAAAACACGGTAGTAATTTGCATTTCAAAAGATTTGCCTTTCGCCCAAAAACGTTTTTGTGGTGCCGAAGGATTGGAAAATGTTATCACAGCTTCCGATTTTCGGACACTTAATTTTGCCCACGATTATGGCGTACTGCTCATCAATGGCGCATTGCGAGGATTGATGACGCGAGCGGTAATAGGCATTGACGAAACAGGAAAAGTGGTTTACAGCCAATTAGTAGAAGAAATTACAGAAGAGCCGAGCTACGATATAAACGTGTTTTAGTGATATTGATAAAAATTAAATCCTAGACACGATTAAACCGTTTTAGTTTTTTTAGCTCTAACTTACCGAACATTAAAATTATCTTATTATGAACAAAGAAAAAGAAGTGTTTGATTATGATGAAGATGATTCTGTAAAGTTTATACAGAACCATTTACCCAAAGAGATGAAAAACAAAATCTCAGATGATGAAATCAGCTATATCGTAGATTTGATTTATGAGTTTTATGAAAAAAATGGCTTTTTGGAAGAAGATGAAAACGATAGTGTCGAAATCGACGAAGACGAATTAATTGCCTATGCTATCGAAAATGCTCGAAAAGACGACATTAGAAAGTTTACCGACGACGAAATTGAAGCAATCGTTTCCGGGGAGTTGGCATATTGCGACTCTTTGAATCTTTTCGATTAAGTATTCAAATTTATTACAAATATTATTTTATAAAAAACAAACGAACAATGAAACAATTATCAAAATTATTTGCCATCGCCCTATTAGGCTGTGTGGTAGTGTTTACTAGTTGCGGAACAAGCAATGCAGTAAGAGGCGGAGGAATTGGTGCCGGAGCAGGCGCGGCGGTAGGAGCCGGAATCGGAGCTATCATCGGAGGCGGACAAGGCGCTGCTTGGGGAGCCGGAATCGGAGCTATTGCAGGTGGTACCGCCGGTGCTATTATCGGTAACAGAATGGATCAGCAAGCCAAAGAGTTGGAAAAGGAATTGGGAGACGTAGGAGGCGCTCAAGTTGAAACAGTAAACGATGGACAAGCCATTAAAGTTACCTTCGAATCAGGGATCTTGTTTGCAACCAATTCAAGCACATTGAATCCTGCATCACAAGAGGTATTGAGTAGATTTGCCACTTCTTTGCAAAATAATCCCGATACCGATGTGAAAATTTACGGACATACTGACAGCACCGGTAGCGATGCTATCAACAATCCGCTTTCGCAACGTCGTGCCGAATCAGTGATGAACTTCTTATCCACAAGAGGTGTTACAGGTGCACGTATGGAATCACAAGGTGTTGGTTCTACCCAACCCATTGGCGACAATGCCACAGCTACAGGAAGAACATTGAATCGTCGTGTGGAAATTTACATTCTTCCAAACGCGAAAATGATCCGAGAAGCAGAACAGCAAGCGCGATAAGTCAAATAATGATTAATGGTTAATGTTTAATGATTAATTGCAGAAGCAAAGCTTTCGATCATTAAACATTAACCATTAATCATTATAAAAACAAAAGTATGGCAGAACAAATACATATTTCAAAAGATTTAACGAAAAAAGAAAAATACGAAGCACTTTACTCTCAATTAGAAGTACTTTTAAATGTCGAAACCGATATTGTAGCCAATATGGCAAATCTTGCGGCAGCATTGAAAGAAGTTTTCGACTTCTTTTGGGTTGGATTTTATGTTGTAAAAAATGACGAACTGGTGTTAGCCCCTTTTCAAGGACCGGTGGCGTGTACACGTATTCGTTTTGGGAAAGGTGTTTGTGGTACATCTTGGGAAAGGGAGCAAGCGATTGTTGTACCTGATGTAGAACAATTTTCCGGGCATATTGCTTGCAGTTCGCTTTCACGCTCGGAAATTGTAGTTCCTGTAATAAAAGATGACAAAGTAGTGGCGATTTTGGATGTGGATAGTAATAAACTCGATGCTTTCGATAATGAAGATGCACAGTATTTGGAAAAAATAGTCAGTTTGTTGAAATTTTGAGCCATTTCTTTTGTAAAAACGAAATTTGATATTATCTTTGCACTCGCAAAATAGTAATGATTTGTAGATCTCTTTGCGAAAGTAGCTCAGTTGGTAGAGCATAACCTTGCCAAGGTTAGGGTCGCGGGTTCGAGTCCCGTCTTTCGCTCAAAACTGAAAAGTTTCTTTTAATCATAGTTTTTTGAAGACGAACGCCCTAAAAAAATATTCTTTTAGGGCGTTTTTCTATATTAGAAAATATAATTGTATGAAGAAGATTCTCATTGCTTACCGTTTACATCCCGAAGGATTAAAAGATTTGGAAGGAAAATATGAAATCGTGCTTCCGCAAGAAAAATCCTACTTCACAAAAGAGGAAGTAACGAGTATAATTCACGATTTCGAAGTATTTGTTCCCAATTTCAGTTTTTACACCGATAAAAATATTATTGACAAAGCAACGAAATTAGAACTTATTTCAAATTACGGTGTCGGTTACAACAATATCGACGTAAATTATGCCACTGAAAAAGGAATTACCGTAACCAATATTCCTAATTCCACGCGTGAGCCAACTGCCGAATTTGCATTTGCTCTTTTATTGGCTGCCGGACGTAGAATCGGCTATTACGACCGAAAACTTCGCACACCAAAAGGCGTAAGTTGGGGTGTATATGCCGAATGTGGCTTACCTGTTTACGGAAAAACATTGGGAATCATCGGAATGGGACGTATCGGACAATCATTGGCGCGACGTGCGGTAGCATCGGGAATGAATATCATTTATCATAACCGAAATCGACTTGATACATCTATTGAACAAACATATAATGCTCACTATGTATCTTTTGATGAGCTGCTCTGCACAGCAGATTACATTTCATTGAATGCGCCGTCCACGCCCGAAACCTATCATCTTATCGGCGAAAAGGAGTTCAACAAAATGAAACCAACAGCTGTATTTATCAATACCGCACGCGGAAATATGGTGAACGAAAAAGCATTGGCAAAAGCATTAAAAAATGAGCAAATTTGGGCAGCTGCGCTTGATGTTTTTGAAAATGAGCCGCATATTCTTCCCGAACTTCTTGAATTAGACAATGTTGTGCTCGCGCCGCACGCCGCCACAAAAACGATGGAAGACCGCATCGCGATGTCCATTGAAATGGCGCAAAATATTGTGGGATTTTATGAGGGAACGTTTGCGATATCAAGAGTGAATTAATAATCTTTTTCGCTACCTTTGCATTATGGCTACATACAACGAAATTAAAGGACAACTTCGCTTTCTCGGAAATCCCGAGAGAGCAGAACATTCAAAGTACTTTTTCAAAACCGGAAAAGGACAATATGCCGAAGGCGATAAATTTTTCGGCTGCACCGTACCCGAAACACGAATTATTGCGAAAGAAAACAAAAACGCTTCACTTGCGGAACTTGAAAAATTATTGGAAGACGAAATGCATGAATGTCGACTGTGCGCGCTTGTCATTCTCACAGAGCAATTTAAGAAAGCGAATGAAGAAAAACGAGGCGAAATCATCGACTTTTATTTGGCTCACACGCACCGGATTAATAATTGGGATTTGGTAGATACGTCTTGTTACAAAATTTTGGGCGAATGGCTGAAAGATAAAAATCGCGATATATTATATTCGCTTGCCGACAGTGATTTACTTTGGAATCAGCGCATTGCGGTGGTTTCTACCATAGCATTTATTAAACAAGATGACTTTAAAGAAATTCTACATTTCTCAGAAAAATTTCTCACACACAAGCATGATTTAATGCACAAAGCCTGCGGCTGGATGTTGCGCGAAGTGGGGCAACGCGATGAATTGACATTAACTGATTTTCTCGACAAACACGCGCACAAAATGCCGCGAACAATGCTGCGATATTCGCTTGAAAAACTATCGGCAATGCAAAGAGCATATTACATGAATTACAAGTTGATAGTTTGATAGTTAGTAGTTTTATAGCTTGACTTGCACATCTATCTTGCCCCTATAAAACTATCGAACTATAAACTATAAACTATAAAACTACAAACTATGAAACTAATTCAAACTCACACTCTCAATAACGGACTTCGCATTATTCATCACACGTTTCCATCGCAGATATCCTATTGTGGTTTTGCTATGAACACAGGCGCACGCGACGAGATGAATGATGAGCACGGAATGGCACATTTTGTTGAACATCTTCTGTTTAAAGGCACGAAAAAACGAAAAGCGCACCACATTGCCAACCGAATGGAAAATGTTGGTGGCGATTTGAATGCATATACTACAAAAGAGGAAACATTTATTTACACTACATTTCTCGAAGAATATTTTCCGCGAGCCGTAGAATTATTGAGCGATTTGGTGTTGAATTCGGAGTTTTTGCCCACTCAAATCGAACGCGAACACGATGTGATTCTTGATGAAATCAATTCATATTACGATTCGCCGGCAGAACTGATTTACGATGATTTTGAAAATCTACTTTTCGCCGGACACGATATCGGGCATTATATTTTAGGCGATGTACCATCGTTAGAGACATTTGATAGTAAGAAAATTCACAGTTTCGTAGTGCGACAATATCACCCGTCACGTATGATATTCTTTTCGTTTGGAAAAACACCTTTCGAAAAAGTGGTACGACAAATAGAGCGATATTTTTCGTTTCCCCTCACACCTTGCCACGTAAAAAACAGAACTGTACCTACAATTATTGCGCCGAAAACAGAAATATTGAAGAAAAATACGGCGCAAAATCACATAATGCTTGGTTGCCGCACGTTTGATATGCACAATCCGCTTCGGTATCCGTTGTATTTGCTCAACAATATTTTAGGCGGCGGTGCATTGAGTAGTCGTCTCAATACTTCACTTCGCGAACGCCACGGATTGGTATATAATGTGGAATCGAATCTTACGTTTTATTCCGATACGGGATTATTCGCCGTTTATTTCGCTTGCGACTCAAAATATACAGAGCGATGTTTGCGACTGATATACAAAGAAATAGACCGGCTTCGCAATCAACCATTAACAACAATACAACTTTCGACGGCAAAAAAACAATGGAAAGGACAACTCGGTATCGCATCGGAAAATAATGAAAATACAACCTTGCGAATGGCGAAAAGCTTCTTACATACAAACAATTACCCAACTATCGAGGAAGTCTTTTTCCAGATTGATGCTATTTCCATTTCGCAATTGGAAGAGGCGGCAAATTTACTTTTGTCTGATTCTTTTTCGAAAATCGTGTACCAATGATTCAAACAATTAGCGTGAAGTAGACTTTCTCAAAATCCTAAAATAAATTACCACAACAACACAACCAAATAACGCACCCAACACATTCGCCACAAAATCACCCCACTCCGCACTACGTGAGGTAAACACATATTTTTGTAAAAGTTCAATAACGCCGCCATAAATCACAGGAACAATAAATCCCCAAAAAATGCAACGACTCATTTTCGGCTTCCCATTATGCAATTTGTAATAAAAGAATAGCGAAACGCCGGAAAGCACAAAAAACATTCCAAAATGCGCCAACTTGTCCCACGCAATATTCGCAGGCATATTGGGCACATCGTTAGAACTCAACAAACAAGTACCGACAAAAATAACTAACACGACCAACAAAGGAAGAAAAATATAGCGAAAATATTTTTTCATGAATAATATAGTGTTTCAAAATTTTGTTGCAAAGATAAGAACAATATTTGTGTTATGTGAACTAAGACTGCAATAAGATTGTAAAGGGAAATATTGAGACAAAAGATATATCGGAACAAGTATATTTTTTGAAAGTGAGCAAAAAAACGTCCCATCCTACATAAAAATCAAAAAATAGTTTGTAACTTTGGCAACTGGAATGTTGTTATTAACAAAAACTGTGCACGTAGACAGCTGTCAATTTTCATCATAAAACTAAAACAAATAAAAAATAGAATAGAAATGAACAGTTTCATCAACAAAGACTTTCTTCTGCAAACCGATGCAGCAAAAGAACTCTATCACAATCACGCGAAGCATCAACCCATTATCGACTATCACTGTCATCTAAATCCCGCATTAATTGCCAACGATTACAAATTCGACAATCTAGGACAGATTTGGCTCGAAGGCGACCACTACAAATGGCGCGCAATGCGCACAAATGGCATAGATGAACACTACGTTACAGGAAAAGCTTCCGATTGGGAAAAATTTGAAAAATGGGCGAAAACCGTTCCTTATACAATGCGTAATCCGTTGTATCACTGGACGCATTTGGAACTGAAAACCGCTTTCGGCGTAGAAGAATTGTTGAATCCGACAACAGCAAAAAAAATATTCGACACGTGTACCGAACAACTTCGCACATCCGAATTTTCGGCTCGCGGATTGATGAAAAAGTATAAAGTGGAAATGGTGGGCACAACCGATGACCCGATTGACACGCTCGAGCACCACATATCGCTCAAAAACGAAGGTTTTGAAATAAAAGTGCTCCCAACGTGGCGTCCCGACAAAGCAATGGCAGTAGAAAATCCTACCGATTATCGTGCTTATGTTGAAAAACTATCGGCAGCTTCGGGCGTTAGCATCAGCAATTACAATGATTTATTGACAGCGTTACGCAATCGACACGACTTTTTCGCAAGCGTTGGCTGTAAACTTTCCGATCACGGAATCGAAGAATTTTACGCCGAAACATATACACAAGCTGAAATCGCAGCCATTTTCGATAAAGTATATGGCGGAAAAGAATTGACGAAAGAAGAAATCTTGAAATTCAAATCGGCAATGCTTTACGAAGGCGCTATAATGGATTGGGAAAAAGGTTGGACACAACAATTTCACTATGGCACTATCCGCAACAATAATACACGTCTGTTCAAGCAGTTGGGACCCGATACAGGTTTTGACTCTATCGGCGACTTTACTGTTGCTAAAGCAATGAGTCGTTTCCTTAATTCGCTTGATACAGAAAATAAATTAGCGAAAACAATTATCTACAACCTCAATCCACGCGACAACGACCTCATTGCCACAATGATTGGCAATTTCCAAGACGGTACGGTTGCAGGAAAAATACAATTCGGCTCGGGCTGGTGGTTCTTAGACCAAAAAATGGGAATGGAAGCACAAATGAACTCGTTGTCAAATCTTGGTTTGCTTAGTCGTTTCGTGGGAATGTTAACTGATTCGCGCAGCTTTCTATCTTATCCACGTCACGAATATTTCCGCAGAATTCTCTGTAATTTGCTCGGCGATGATATCGAAAACGGTTTGCTTCCGGCATCGGAAATGAAATTTATCGGAAAAATAGTTGAGGATATTTCGTATAGTAATGCGAAAGGTTTCTTTGGTTTTTAATTTAAAAATGCACGTAATATATTATATAGTATGAAGAAAGTAGTAACTTTCGGCGAAATAATGTTGCGCTTGGCAACACCCGGTTATCAACGATTTATACAATCAAACAGTTTAACTGCTACTTTTGGCGGTGGCGAAGCAAATGTAGCCGTATCGCTTGCCAATTACGGCATTCCGGCAGATTTTGTTACACGATTACCTAAAAACGAAATTGCCGATTGGTGCATTTCCGACCTGCGGAAATACAATGTCGAAACAGAGCAAATTCTTCGTGGCGGCGATCGCGTTGGTATCTATTTTCTAGAAACAGGCGCTGTTGCCCGTCCGTCAAAAGTAGTGTACGACCGCGCCAACTCTTCGATTGCCGAAGTAAAACCCGGAATGTTCGATTGGAAAGAAATTCTAAAAGATGCGCAATGGTTTCATTGGACAGGCATCACTCCCGCATTATCGCAAGGCGCTGCCGATGCGTGCCTCGAAGCCATAAAAACGGCTAACGAAATGGGTGTAACTGTTTCTACCGATTTGAATTATCGCAAAAATCTTTGGAAATACGGAAAATCAGCATCGGAAGTAATGCCCGCACTTGTGGAAGGTTGCGACATTATTCTCGGCAATGAAGAAGATGCCGAAAAAGTATTCGGAATCAAACCCGAAGGATTCGAAGTAGAACATACCGGTGGAGATGTAGATGCTACCGAATTTGAATCGGTTTGCAAACAAATGATGCAAAAATTTCCGCGAGCTAAAAAAGTAATCGTAACTTTGCGTGGTTCAATCAATGCTAACCACAATACGTGGGGCGGTTGTTTGTACTCCGACAAATTGTATCAATCTCGTCGTTACAATATTACACACATTGTAGATAGAGTTGGCGGTGGCGATTCGTTTATGGGTGGTTTGGTTTATGGCTTGATTTCGTATCCACAAGACGACCAGCGAGCGTTGGATTTTGCCGTTGCCGCATCGTGTTTGAAACACACCGTGTATGGTGATTTCAATCTTGTATCGGTACAGGAAGTTGAACAATTAATGAAAGGCGATGGCTCAGGAAGAGTTGTAAGATAATGGTTCAAAAAATCAAAGATTCAAAAATTCAAATAGAAAACTTGAACCTTTGAACCTTTGAACTCTTGAACTTAAAAAATTATGGCAAAATTTTCAAGAATAGAAGTTTATCAAGCAATGATGAAAACAGGTATCGTTCCTGTATTTTATCACGCTGACGTAGAAGTGGCAAAACAGGTAGTAAAAGCTTGCTACGAAGGCGGAATACGTGTATTTGAGTTTGTCAATCGTGGCGATTTTGCACACGAGGTTTTCGGCGAACTCATTAAATGGACAGCGAAAGAATGTCCGGAAATGATTCTCGGAATCGGCTCTATCGTAGATGCACCAACGGCAGCACTTTACATTCAGTTGGGTGCGAATTTTGTTGTGGGTCCGTTGTTGAATCCCGATATTTTCAAGGTGTGCAATCGAAGGCAAATTGCTTATTCGCCTGGTTGTGCCACCACGTCGGAAATTGGTTTGGCGCAGGAACTTGGTGCAGAAATCGTGAAAGTGTTTCCCGGCGGAAATGTGGGCGGCGCATCGTTTGTAAAAAACATCAAAGGTCCGATGCCGTGGTCAAAAATTATGGTAACAGGTGGTGTAGAGCCTACGGAAGAAAATCTTTCTCAATGGTTTAAAGCCGGCGTTACGTGTGTGGGAATGGGCTCAAATCTGTTTCCAAGCGAAGCACTCAAAAATAAAGAGTGGAAAAAAATTACAGACTTGTGTAAAACAAGTGTAGCTATCGTGCAAAAATTCACATTAAATAAATAACTAATTTACACTAAAACAATGATTAAATCAAACTCAATGGGTAAAGGCTTTAAAGGATACAGGTGGGTAATTTGCTTGCTGTTGTTCCTTGCCACTACAACAAATTATTTAGACAGGCAGTTACTTAGTATGTTATCGCCTGAATTGAAAGAGCTTTTTAGCTGGTCGAATCAAGATTATGCTTTGATATTAATGGCGTTTACTATATTTTATGGTCTTTTCATGGCAATTGCCGGACCATTTATCGACAGGCTTGGCACGAAAAAAGGTCTCTTTTGGGCTTTTGTAATCTGGAATGTGGCTTCGGCAGCACACGCTTTGGCGCCTGAAATAGGTATCGCCATCAATCCGCTTGTTTCACTTTTCGGTCTAACAATGTCAACTTCCGTTATCGGTTTTATGTTTATGCGTGCCATTCTCGGTATTGGTGAAGCAAGTATGTTTCCGGCTGCTATCAAGGCTACTGCCGAGTGGTTTCCGAAGAAAGAGCGTTCGCTTTGTACCGGTCTTTTTAATTCGGGAACAAATGTTGGTGCCATTATTGCTCCTTTAATTGTAACATTTGTAGCACTTCAATTTGGTTGGCGCTGGGCTTTCGTTATTTTGGGCGGAATAACACTTATTTGGCTGATTTTTTGGCAGATATATTATGATTCGCCATTTAATATGCTAAAAAAAGGGAAAATCACGCAAGAAGAATACGATTATATTCACGCTGACGATGAGACCGATGTGGCAGTAGAAGCTACCGACAAAAACAAAGTGGCTTGGCATAAAATTCTAAAACATCCACAAACGTGGGCTTTTGCCTTTGGTAAATTTTTGACTGATGGTATTTGGTGGTTCTTCCTGTTTTGGTTGCCCCTCTATTTGTCTCAGGCGCACGGACAAAGTCCCGCACAAATTGCCATTTATGTAGCAGCTGTATTTACGATGGCTACATTTGGAAGTATTTTTGGCGGATATTTACCCTCACGCTTAATGAAAAGCGGAAAAGATCCATACAAAGCGCGTATGTTGGCGATGTTTATTATCGCTCTCTTTCCACTAGTTGTTTTGGGTGCACAACCGCTTGGAGCGATTCACGTTTTGTTTCCGGTAATTCTTATCGGTATTGGCGCATCGGCGCACCAAGCGTGGTCAGCTAACCTGTTTACAACCGTTTCGGATATGTTCCCGAAAAAAGCCGTTGGATCGGTAGTAGGTTTCGGTGGAATGATGGGTGCAACAGGTAGTTTTTTAATTCACTTAGTGTCCGGTAAGCTCTTTGACTATCACGCAGCACTTGGACAAATTGAAGTTGGATACGGTATTATGTTTATAGTTTGCGCATTGGCTTATTTAGTGGCGTGGGTAATTATGAAGGTTTTGGTACCGAAATATAAAGTTATCAAGGAAATCTAATTCCTCTATTCAGAATAGAAAATAAAAAACTGCCGAGAGTGTTTACTTTCGGCAGTTTTTTAATCAATAAAATATTAATCAATTCAACTCCAACACCTTCACACCCACTTTTTCTATTCCTCTCAATGGATTATCACGCATTCCGTGCCTAATTCTCATTTCATAAACTATTGCCGTGTCCAATGCAATATCCCCTGTAAATGGAACCGATAATTGGCGAAGCCCACCTACCCCACTACCAAGCCGTTTGCCAAATTCATCAACGAGAAAAACTTGTATAGAATCAATTTCAAAAATAGAATCTGTGTAAAAGTTATGTTCCACAAACAGCCACAAATCCTGATAAGGATAAGTACTGTTGGCGGATAATTCTATGGAAATAATGTGTTTTTTGTCCTGCCGAAAATCCAGTGAATCCATCAAAAAAATGACAACATCGTTCGTTCGCCATTGTCCTTGCGGAATATGATGAAAACGATAAAATACTTCCCCTCTATTGCACGCTGGGAAGAGGATAACAAACAGCAATACAAAAGAATAGAGAATATTATTTTTTTTCATCCTTATCTTTTCTCACAAGCTTTTTTCCTTGTGAATTTCTATCTCCCTGTGGTGTTTTATTTTCTTGCGGCGCCTTATTTTCTTGCGGGTTATCTTGATTATCCGGGTGTTTTTTACGGGATTTTCTATTCTTTCTCGATTGAAGACTTTTATCCCTGTCGAAACGCGTGATACTTTGGTCAAGTAGTTCGCCTGTAAATGTCGGTTCTTTTTCTGTTTGTTCGGCTTCCGAAGACAATTTATTCGGTTTCTTTCCCTTTTTATTCATCGCGATAATATCAAACACGCGGTCTTTAGAAATCGTTAGCAAATTGACAGCGTTATATTTATCAGTCGAATAGGTCATCATTCCCGCAAAAATATCAGTTTTGAAATGATAATAGTCGCCGTCGCGGGTTTCGAGTACTATTTCACGCGAAGGTAGTTTGCGTTGCGCTTCTACGTAGGCATCTACTTCGTAATTCATACAACACTTCAACTTACCACATTGTCCGGCAAGCTTTTGCGGATTGATGGAGATGTCTTGATAACGTGCTGCCGATGTGGAAACCGATACAAAACTCGACATCCAGCTCGTACAGCACAATTCGCGTCCGCACGGACCAACACCGCCAATACGTCCTGCTTCTTGACGTGCACCGATTTGTTTCATCTCAATTTTCACACTAAATTCGGTTGCCAGCACTTTTATCAACTGACGAAAATCGACACGCTCATCGGCAATATAATAGAAAATGGCTTTCCCTCCATCGCCTTGATACTCTACGTCGCCAATCTTCATCTGCAAACCAAGTTCTTCCGCAATTTCACGCGAACGAATCATTGTTGCTTGTTCACGCTCTTTTGCTTGTTCGAACTTTTCCATATCCACCGGACGCGCGTGACGATATACACGTTTGAGTCCACCATTAGTATCTTCGCGAAAACTGCTCTTTTTCATCTGCAGGTCTACCAGTTTTCCGGTCAGTGTAATGGTGCCGATGTCGTGTCCGGGAACGGATTCTACAGCTACAACATCGCCTTGCGCAAGCTCGAGATTATTACTGTTTACATAATAACCTTTTCGAGTGTTTTTGAATTGCACTTCCACCATATTGGTTATCGTTTGCATTTCAGGAAAATCGTGCAACCAGTCGTGTTTACTATTTTGTCGTCTGCACCCGCCACAACATTTTTTAGGAGGTATAAACGTCATTTGTTCGGGTACGATTTCCGCTAATTTATCTGATAATATTTCCTTGTCCATATTTTTTTAATGTGCTAATATGCTAATAAATAATGTACTAATTGTTAGTCATTTTTTCAAAAGCACTGTTGTTTTTAGGCAAATATCGAGAAAGATGATTTTTGCATTACCATTTTGCTCGATTTGTCTGTATGCGAGTGAAAATTCACTGTTAAATTCTTCTATATTTCGTTCGTTGATGAATGGTGCGAACTTCTCGCCGAATTGTTTTTCGGCTTCGTTGATATAAACAATGTCGGGTGTGTTGAGATTGCTCACAAAATATTCGCGAAACATTCGCAGGCTATATGTGAGAAAGCTTTTTTGCCGTTCACGCCCAACAGTTGCTATTTCGTTGGCTACTTCTTTGATGCTTTTAATGTTACGCATCACGGAAGCACGCATCATTTTCACGAAAAGATCGAAATTTTCTTTCGTTTCGTCTGATGATTGAATGATTTCTACCGCTTTCAAAAAACTACCGTTGGCGATATGCGCAACCGATTGAGCGGCAGATTCATCTAATCCATAATTTTGACGAATACCTTGTATAATTTCTTCGCTTTCAAGCGGGCGAATATGCAACGGCTGACATCTCGATTGAATGGTTTGAAGCACCTGTTCCAACTCTTCCGACACGAGTAGAAAAACAGTGTTATCAGGCGGCTCTTCAATCATTTTCAAGAGTTTGTTGGCACACGATTCGTGCATTTTTTCGGGCAACCACACAATCATTATTTTGTATTTCGCCTCATACACTTTTAGGTTGAGTTTGCGGATAATTTCTTCGCTTTCTTTCGAATAAATTAATCCTTGCGCATTTTGTGCATCGATAAAATTGAGCCACGTGTTGAGGTTGAAATAGCGGTTTTTCGATAAAAATTCTCGCCAATCTTTCAAATACTCATCACTTACTTTCGATTTGACAACCGGAAACACAAAATGCAAATCGGGGTGCGCAAATTTGTCAAACTTTTGGCACGACGGACATTCGCCGCAGGAATCATTTTCGCCACGATTTTCACAATTCAAATATCGTGCGTAAGCAATCGCTAACGGCAATTTCCCCACACCTTCCAGTCCGTAAAACATACGCGCATGCGGTATCAAACCCCGCCGAACGGAATCAATAAGATGCTGTTTTACATCGTGAAGACCAATAATGTCGCGAAAATACATTGTCCTATTTCTATTTTATCCTACAAAAATAGTAAAAAAGTGCGGATTTAGCATTACCTTCGAGTGATATTGTTTTTTGAACCACAAAGTCGAATACGTCGTACAAGGTTTTTTGGAAAAATAACTTCGTGTAGCTTCGTGCTCTTTGTAATAAAACAAAAAAATATTCCGCACTCTGTCATTTTTCTAATTCTCTTGCGACTAATAGAAAAAACAGCAAAACAAAAACGATGAGCAAAAACGATCAAACAGAATTAGAACAATCTTTTATTCGAATGGTACGAGAAAATGAACGAATCATTTACAAAGTTTGCTCTTTTTATGTTTCCGAGCAATCAACGATTGAAGATTTGTATCAAGAAACGGTATTGAATCTTTGGAAAAGTTTTCCGAAATTCAAAAACGAAAGCAGTTATTCCACGTGGATATATCGCATTTCGTTGAATAGTTGCATTTCGGATTTGCGGAAAATGCGCCGACACAAAGGAAAAGTATCGCTCTCTTTTTCGGAAGAAATCGCTTTCGAGCCCGATAATATGGAAGAAGAAGTGCGTGAATTTTACCAACTTATCTATCAGCTGAAAAATTTAGAGCGTGCAATTGTTTTGCTTTGGCTGGAAGAAAAATCTTATCAAGAAATTGCTGATATTACCGGTTTGTCGTTGAGTAATGTTGCCACAAAACTCAAACGCATTAAAGAGAAATTAAAAACAATGTCAAATCAATTAAACTAAAAAAATGATGGAATTAGAAGAATTGAAAACCGCTTGGACTTCGGTTGATGAGCGATTGAAAAAACAGGAAATGTTGAATACACGAATGGTGGAGGAAATGTTGAAGAATAAATCGAGTAGGTCGTTGAATAGATTGATAAATATTGAAATACTTGGTGGTGCTACTGTAATTTTAGTAATCCCACTTCTTATTTGGCTGCTTAATGACTCTCGTTATGTTAATACACTTTTCCCAAGAATCTTATTTATCACGTGCATTGCTTTGTGCATTATTGGTAGTATTTGGTGTTGCTATACATTGAAGCATTATCTTATGAGAATAGATTTTTCTAAAAACATCAAAGATAATATGCATTATGTGAATAGGTATAACATTTTTTACAGGAAAGGAAAAATAGCAAGTTATTTCATTATTATTCCTATTACATCGTTACTGATGATACTAAGCTATTACGAATTAAAAGTATCTTTCCAGTTGTGGGTGTTTTTATTTGCTGCTTTAATATTTATGATTGGTGTCGTTATTTGGATATACAAATCAATTTACGAAAAAAGCATTCAAACAATTAAAGAAAGTTTGGAAGAATTGAGCGAATTGGAAGAAGAATAGAATGTTCATATACAAGTAGAGACGTAGCACCCTACGTCTCTACAATCGTAATTTGCAATTCGCAATCAAACCACCCCTTGCGCCATCATCGCATCAGCCACTTTCATAAAACCGGCAATATTTGCACCTTTTACATAATTGATATATCCGTTTTCTTTTCCGTGCGCAACACATTGATTGTGAATATCATTCATAATCTGATGCAGCCATTTATCCACTTCTCTATTTGACCACGAAAGGTGCATTGCGTTTTGTGTCATTTCCAATCCCGAACAAGCTACGCCACCTGCATTTACGGCTTTGCCCGGTCCGAAAAGCATTTTTTCTTCAAGGAAAAAATCAACTGCTTCCGCCGTACAACCCATATTAGATACTTCGCCAACGATGAGTACACCATTCTCTTTCAACTTTTTGGCATCTTCAAGATTAAGTTCATTTTGAATAGCGCAAGGTAAAGCAATATCCACTTTACATTCCCAAGGTTTTTTGTTGGGGAAAAATTTCGCATTCGGATATTCTTCGGCGTATGGTGCCACTATATCATTACCCGAATTACGAAGCTCGAGCATATAGTTAAATTTATCGGATGTACTGATGCCATCTTCGTCATAAATATATCCGTCGGGACCCGAAATAGCAACAACTTTTGCACCCAATTCGGTCGCTTTCATCGCTGCACCCCACGCCACGTTTCCAAAACCGGAAACGGCAACGGTTTTCCCTTTTAGGTCGATATTGTGCGCTTCGCACATTTTGTGTACGAAATACAACGCACCAAAACCGGTTGCTTCGGGACGAAGACGCGAGCCACCAAACGATTGTCCTTTTCCGGTAAACGTGCCGGTGTGTTCGCGCGCCAACTTTTTGTACATTCCATACATATAGCCTACTTCACGAGCGCCAACGCCAATATCGCCTGCAGGCACATCGGTATCGGGACCCAGATTTTGCCACAATTCGGTTACAAACGCTTGGCAAAAACGCATCATTTCGCCTTCACTGCGTCCTTTTGGTGAAAAATCCGAACCGCCTTTTCCACCACCCATCGGCAAAGTGGTGAGGGCATTTTTGAATGTTTGTTCAAAGCCCAAAAATTTCAACGAAGAAAGTGTAACCGATGGATGGAAACGAATTCCACCTTTGTACGGTCCTATTGCACCGTTGAATTGCACTCGCCAACCGATGTTCACGTGCACTTGCCCTTTGTCATCTACCCAAGGTACACGAAACGTAAATACTCTGTCCGGCTCTACGATTCGCTCAACAATAGCGGCTTTTTCAAATTCCGGATGTTGGTTATAAATTTCTTCTATAGAAACCAAAACTTCTTTCACGGCTTGCAAAAATTCTGCTTCGCCGGGATGTTTGGCTTCAAGTTGTGTCATTATGTCATTAACTTTCATACTGTAATAGGGTTTTTATATGAATCTGTAAGACAAAGGTAAGTAATAAATTGATATGAAAGATTGTTTTGGCTGTGATTTTTGGAAAAGAGAGAAGTATTTCATCGAAGAGTAAAAAACAATCGCTTTTATTTCCCTGCAAACATTCAAGTAATGAAAATTTTCACTATTTTTGCTCTCAAATATCAAAATCAAAAAAAGATGGATACAACAGCAATCAAAAAAGATGCCGAGGAGAAAATGCAAATGACCCTCGAGTTTCTCGAAGAAACCTTCTCGCGTATTCGCGCAGGACGTGCTAATGCGAAAATTCTTGACGGCGTTCGTGTGGATTATTACGGAACAATGTCACCGCTTTCGAGCGTGGCAACCGTTACCGTACCCGATGCGAAAACAATTATGATACAACCGTGGGAAAAATCAATGTTGAAAGTGGTGGAAAAAGCCATTATGGATTCCGACGTAGGTATCACGCCCGAAAACAACGGCGAAGTAATTCGCTTGGGTATTCCGCCATTAACAGAAGAGCGTCGTAAACAATTGGTTAAGCAAACCAAACAAGAGGCGGAAGATGCAAAAGTGAGCATCCGTAATGCGCGCCGCGAAGGAATTGACGAAGCCAAAAAGGCGGTCAAAAACGGAATGCCTGAAGATATGGGAAAAGACCTCGAAGCTGATTTGCAAAAAATTCACGACAAATATATTAAAAAAGTTGATGAATTGTTTGTGTTGAAAGAGAAAGAAATACTCACTGTATAATAACTTGTTGATTTGCTTATTTGTTGATTCGTTTATTTGTTCCTGACGGTTGATTACTCAGGCGAAAACAAATCAACAAATAAGCAAATCAACAAATCAACAGCAAAATGCAAGGTTTCGTCATCAAAAATACCGGAAATTCCTATCTTGTTCGCACAATTGAGGGGAAAGATATTCTTTGCAAGGCAAAAGGAAATTTTCGCCTGAAAGGCATTCGCAGTACTAGTCCGGTAGTGATTGGCGACAGGGTTACGATTGATACGAATGCTGACGATGCGGCGTTTATTACCGCCATTGACAACCGCCGGAATTACATTGTGCGTAAAGCATCGAATCTGTCGAAACGTTCGCACATTTTGGCGGCAAATATCGATTTGGCGTTGTTGTGCATTACCGTTCGTTTTCCGGAAACAACAACCGTTTTTATCGACCGTTTTTTGGTTACTGCCGAAGCGTATCGTGTTCCTGTTTGTTTGGTTTTCAATAAAATAGACCTTTACAATGAAGACGATTTGGAGTACATTAATGCACTTATCAATCTCTACGAAAATATCGGATATGCGTGTCTGAAAATATCTGTCATCGAAGGAAAAGGTATCGATAAAATCAAAGAATTGATTCGCGGGAAAATAACGTTGCTTGCCGGACATTCGGGCGTGGGAAAATCGAGTTTGGTGAACGTCCTGCAAGGAAATTCATTACAAAAAGTGGGCGAGATTTCCGGTTATCACAACAAAGGAATGCACACCACCACGTTTTCCGAAATGATTGAATTAAACGACGGCGGTTTCATTATCGACACGCCCGGCATCAAAGGATTCGGCACTATTGATATGGCACAGAGCGAGATATATCATTATTTTCCCGAAATATTTCGCTTTGCGTCCGGTTGCAAATTTCATAATTGTTTGCATCTCAATGAGCCGGATTGCGCTGTGTTGAAAGCCGTTGAGAATCATTACATCAGCCAAAGCCGCTATCATTCTTATCTGAACATTTTGGAGGATGCAAAAGATGATGAAAAGTATAGATAATTAACGATTTTAGATTACGCCTCGACTTCGCTCAGCAACCAAAATCGCAAATCTAAAATATGAATCTTGTTTTCGACATACTTCAAATCATTTACGTTATCACTGTTTTAAGTGTAGCGGCAATCGTCATATCGGAAAACAAAAATCCCGTAAAAACCGTTTCGTGGGTATTGATTATTGTCTTTTTGCCCATTATCGGATTGATTTGGTATGTTCTTTTCGGACAAGAAATTACAAAAAAATATACTCTTTCCAAACGATTTTACAGCAAGCTCAAAAAACGTCCGCTAGACGAAATCGGCACAATGGAAGAGTTTGCCTATCCGCGACAACACGCAAGTCTTATTCACCTGTTGAAAAATCTCGACTGTACGCCGTTATTGGGCGGAAATGATGTGAAAATTTTTACCCACGCAAGTGAAAAATTCGATCATCTTTTTTCGGATATCGAACAGGCAGAACATCATATTCATATTGATTACTACATTATTGACGATGACAAGATCAGTAATAAATTGAAAGATGCGCTAATTCGAAAATCACTTCAAGGCGTTGAAGTGCGCTTAATTTATGACGGTTTCGGGTCGAGAAGAACAAAAAAATCCTTTTTTGAAGAGATGCGAAAGGCGGGCATCGAATGTGAGCCGTTTTTGAAATTCAAATGGAATGTTTTGGCGCGAATAAACTATCGTAATCACCGAAAACTCATCATAATAGACGGAAAAATCGGCTACATCGGCGGAATGAACATCGCCGACAGATATATAGAAGGATTTTCATGGGGCATTTGGCGCGATACGCATGCACGTATTGAAGGAAAAGGCGTACAGGGATTGCAATCTATCTTTTTTATTGATTGGCACTTTGTAACACAGACACTTATCACTTCTCGACGATATTTCCCTGTACTGCCGAAATTCGGCGATATTACTATCCAAGCCGTCAATAGCGGACCGTTGAAAGAAGAACGAGAAATTGCACACGGCATTTTGCAAGCAATGTACGATGCTCATAAATCTATTTTTATTCAAACGCCCTATTTTCTGCCGCCCGAAAATATGATTGAAGCACTACAAACAGCTGCCGCTCGTGGTGTTGATGTGCGGGTGATGACGTCAAAAAATTCGGATATGTCGTTTGTGCACGCTGCCGCACGTTCGTATGTGAAGCAGATGTTGCAATCGGGCGTAAAAATTTATTTCTATCGAAAAGGTTTTATGCATTCTAAACTGATGGTTTTCGACGATTCGCTGACATTGTTGGGCTCAGCAAATTTCGATGCACGCAGTTTCGAGCATAATTTCGAGGTGGAAGCGTTCGTTTATAGTAATAGCGTAGCAGAAAATGCTAAAGATATTTTTATTGAAGATCAACGATATTCCGATAAAGTATCGTTGAAGGAATGGTTGAAGCGTCCATTGTTGAATCGATTTTTTGAATCATTAATGCGTTTATTCGCACCACTTTTATAAATTCAAAGATTTAAAGATTCAAAAGTTCAAGTCTTTAATCTTTGAACTCTTGAACTTTTGAACAGGAAAAATGAAACGAATATTTATAATTGGCTATATGGGCGCAGGCAAAACAACTGTGGGAAAGGAGTTGGCAAAATCTCTTTCTCTCACATTTGTTGACTTAGACGCACACATTCAAAGCCAGTATCACAAAACTGTTTCCGAACTTTTTGCAGAAAAAGGAGAAGCTGAATTTAGAAGAATTGAACACCAAGCATTGCGAGAGGTTTCTGGTTTTGAGAATATTATTATTTCCACAGGTGGTGGCGCACCGTGTTTTTTCGATAATATGGAAATGATGAATCAAACAGGAACAACCATTTATATCGAAGTCTCGCCCAAAGTGCTTGCCGACCGTTTGCTGGCATCGAAAAGTGTTCGTCCGCTCATTGCCGGCAAATCAAGAGAAGAATTAATTCCATTCATTGCTAAACATTTGGCAGATAGAGAGCGTTATTATAAAAAAGCAAATATTATTTATCACGCCAATCAAATGCCGTCGAAAGAGGAAATATATTTGACGGTAGAAGCGATAGAGAAATTATTATGATATACAAATCTCAAAACAAAACCTTATTTGTTGTTCGCGAACTATTACAAAAAGTAGAACAGCGAAACGTCTCTTTGGTAATTGGTATTCCTAAAGAGAATCAAACCGTTGAGAAACGATTGGCACTTACACCCGAAACAGTATCGTTGTTAGTGCAAATGGGTTATCGTGTGTTATTGGAATCGGGCGCAGGGCTTGCTATCAATTATTCCGACCGTTATTATGCCGAATCGGGTGCGGAAATTGTAGAAACGCCGTCAGCGGTTTTTCAAGCCGATTTAATACTGAAAATTACACCACCTACTATAAAAGAAGTGCAAATGATGCGCCCACGAACAACGATTTTTTCGTTTCTTCAATTACAAAAAATGTCCGGTCCGTTATTGGAATTAATGTCTGAAAAGCGCATCAACGCATTAGCGTATGAACTTATTTCCGACAACACAGGCACATCGCCATTCGTAACCGTTATTTCCGAAATCGAAGGTGCGTCTTCCATCACGCTTGCCGCCGAATTACTGAGCAATGCGCACGGCGGAAAAGGCATTTTATTGGGCGGCATTCCGGGAGTTTCGCCAATCGAAATCGTGATTTTGGGCGCAAGCGTAGCCGGAACAATGGCTACCAAAGCCGCGTCGGCATTGGGCGCAACAGTAAAAATATTCGACAACGACGTACTGAAGTTGCGCACCCTTCGTAGCGATTTAAGAAACCCTATTTTCACTTCCACGCTTCAACCAAATGTACTGCAAAACGTCTTTCGATCAGCTGATGTGGTTATTGGTGCAATGCAATATATCAACAAAACACACTATTTCCGAATTTCTACCGACCTTATTCGCGAAATGAAAAAAGGTGCACTCATTATCGACCTGCAAATGACGCAAGGCGGTTGTTTTGAAACCACAATGGAAGCTTGTTTACCCGGTCATCCCGCGATTTTTGAAAAATTTGGTGTACTGCATTTTTGCGAACTGAGTCTTAGTTCGCGTGTGGCACGCACTGCCTCTATTGCACTAAGTAATATCTTCGCAGCAATGTTTTCGTCAATGAGCGATATTGGCAGTGTAGAACATTTTGCTCGATTCGATCGTGGATTTTCAGGCGGGTTCTATATGTATTCGGGACGAATGGTTAATTCTTACGTGGCAAATTTATATAATTTGCCTGTGGCGGATATTGGGTTGTTTTTGCCGGGGTGTTGAGAAAGGGGTTAAAACACCCGGTTTAGCCAAAGCCCGAAAAAACGATCGTAAACAAAGTAAATATTATTCTCTTGCGTGATAATCTCTTTATCAAGAAGTTGAGAAGCACTTGTTTGTACCGATCCCGACGAGTGTAAACCGTGTTTTTTGATAAACGCACCCGAAGTTATTTTTTGTGCTTTTCCCTCTTGCGCAATGGCATAAAGCAATTCCCTTTGTCGCTCGGACAACAGATTTAGTGTGTTTGCAAACAAATTATCATACGAAAAAATTCGACTATTGATGGCTTCCCAAAATTGCTCCTCCGTACATTCCTCTCCCTCGTTCAACAGCGAAAACAACTCATTATAAATCGCTTGCACATACCAAGTATGCCCCTCAAAAAGCAAATATGCTTTCCTTATTAATTCTATGGAGATTAGCTTTTTTCCCTGTTCGAAAAGTCGCCTTGCAAATGTTGTATAAGTTTCTTCATCAATCACATCAAGCGTAAGCAGCGCAGTGCTTTGATAGAAAGGACGCGAGGATGAGAAGAAAATATTTTGCAAAATATGCCGCTGGCTTCCGGCAAATACAAATGTCGCATTTTTACAGTGTTGAATGTGCGTCCGAAGTGTTGCTTCGATATTTTTTTCGGGATATTTCGCAATTTGCTGAAACTCGTCAATTGCCACAATACAAGGCTTATCGGCAAGGTCAATGTATTTGAAAATTTCTTCAAGTGTAAATTCGGGACTACGAATTTCACCAATACCAATATCAAACACAGGCGCTCCACTGAACTCATCAAGTTTAAAAGCAGGGCGCAACGAGGTAATAACCGAAAAAAACTGTTCAATAATCTTTTTTCCTTTGGATTTTAAGCGTTCAAAAATCTCTTTGCCCAACTTGTAAACAAACTCATTGAGATTATTCGTTGCATAAATATCGATATAGAACGTGTAAAAGTATTTCTGAATTTGGCTTTGCTGAAAACAATGTTCAATCAATCCCGTTTTTCCCATTCTGCGGGGCGAAATCAATACTAAATTATTGCCGTTTGTTACCTTTCGGATAAAATCGGCGCTCTCTGTTTCTCTATCACAGAAGTAATCGGGCGATACATAGCCACTTACAATAAATGGATTTCTCATTGTGGATAATTTTTCTGCAAATATAATTATTGTTTTTTAATTATCAAAATTTGATGATTGAATTTTGATAATTGAAATTCAATAAAAAAGGGTTGCCCAACAGAGCAACCCTTTCTCAATATATCTAAAATTACACATTTTAATTCCAACCCGGATTTTGATTACCTACCAAAGCAGGGTTAGAAGACATTTCACTAAGCGGAATAGGCCACAAGAGCGAAAATACAGGAATCACGCCAACAGTAGCAACACCCTCCTCCGGCTTGTTTTGAATGGATGCTTGCGCAAGCGGTGTCCATTTCAATGTACCCGAGTTTATACCATCTGCTTCGGGATAAAGACGTGTGCGGCGAATATCATCCCAAACTCTAAATTCTAATGGCATTTCGTGTAAACGCTCCGTCAAGATTGCTTGAACCAAAGCATCGCCGACAAGTGTAATTGAAGACAATCCTGCACGTGTACGCACTTGATTCAAATAACCTTGTGCCGTTGCCACATCTCCCCCTGATCGTACAAGCGCTTCTGCTGCAATCAATAATACTTCTGCGTAACGCATATTTGGTTGGTCGTAGCTACCATTTATGCCGTTTCTCATTTGCGTTTCATCATACCACGCCCAGTTTCCAAGATCACCCATAGTCAATACTTGATTTGTTCCCGCATTAGCACCTGTTTGTGGAATATAGTTTAAATAACGGAAGAAAAATTGCTTTTCCATTCCACGAATATCATCAACATGATAACTGCTAATTAACATAGGTGCAGGCAGATACCCAAGATATTGCACATCTCCGGCAGGTCTGAGAAAACCTTGCGAAGCGTTACGTGCAGGGTCTTCAATGGAGTGAACCGAATAAGTATTTCCGAGATTGAGCGTTTGGTTGTATTCTCTCGCATAAATGATTTCGATGGCACCAGGCGTACCCGCTTTCGCGGTCTTAATACGGTTGAATGCCGAGTTCAAGTCAGCAGTCGTACCGGTAGGGTCAATAAGTGCGTGCTGACCACCGTTGATTACTTGTTGCGCCATAGCAGCAGCTTTGACGTAAACCGCATTTCCACCATTTACCGGATAGCCTGCCCATTGCAAGTAAACGCGCGCCAACAAGGCTTGCGCCATCGGTCTGGTAATACGTCCACCATTGGCGTAAAATGCTGTGTTAGGCAATACGGTAATGGCATCAAGCAGATCTTTTTCTATATGTCCGTAAATTTCTGCCGAAGGAGTACGCGGTATGTGCATATTATTTGGCGAGGTGTAAGGAAAGTCAATATATGGAACATCGCCGAACTCTTTTACCAAATAGAAGTAGTTATAAGCACGGAAAAATTTCGCTTGTGCCACGAAACTATTTATTTGATCTGTGGTTAATGCACCGGTCATATTCGGAATATTGACAATAGCTGCGTTTGAACGTGCAATGCCTTGATAGAAATATCCCCAAATTGTTTGAGCTTCTGCATCAAACATTTGAATATTGAACGTTCCGGCAATAACTGCATTCGAAAAGTTTCTGTCTCGGCGTTTATCAACAAACAAACCCGACCAAAGACCGCCATACATCGTTGCCTTTGGCGACCAACCGGTACTGGCGTGCAGTGCCGGAACACCACTCGCATAAAGCATATTAATTGCCATTCTTGCATCGGTTTCATTCACCCAAAACTGCGTTTCGGATTTTTGACTTTTCGGCTTTTCTGTCAAAAAATCAGTACACGATCCAAGCATCAACAAAGCTACAAGCGTGCACGATAAGAATATTTTTGTATATTTAAATTTCATTTCTTTGTAATTTTAATTTGTGATTTACACTAAAAGATTAAAATGCTACATTCATACCAAAGGTAAATGTTCTTGCACGTGGATAAGTAAAGAACTGACGATTAGCACCCCAGTTGTTTGGATTACCGGTATCAAAACTTCCCAAGCGCGATGAGTTATCGGGATCATATCCGTGATAATTCTTTGATGTTAGTAAAAACAAATTACTTGCATTAGCGTACAAGCGTAATGCCGAAAGTCCCATTTTTTGAAGCGCACCGGATTGAAACGTATAGCCAAGTTGAACCAAGTTTCCACGCAAGTAAGAGCCGTTAGCTACCCAAGTATCGTCTGTGTTAGAGTCGTTACCCATACCGAAGTTAGCCAAGCGAATTGCCTGCCCTGTTCCGTGAGGATTACGTTCGGGATGCCAAGCATTTTCATACAAATATTTCAAGCCACTTGTTAAGAAACGACCTTCTGTTGAGTGCATAAACTCTTGCATTACATCTACACCGAGTGTAAATTGCAAATCAACCGTTAGGTCAAAACCTTTGTAAGCAAATGTGTTAGAGAAGGATCCCATCCAATCGGGCAATCCGTTACCAATGATTTCACGCTGCTTGTAAGTTACCCTCTGACCTGTTAAGCCGGGCACATTCATTGTTTCCGAATTCCAGTCTGCGGGAACACCATTATAAATACCCGCACGCCTGTAACCGTAGAATGATGAAAGTTGCTCACCTTCGCGAATAATCATATCATATCCCGTAAATCCGTCAAGAAGAATTTGGCGTTTGCCGGTAGTTGGATCAACAGCCGAAGATTCATCTAGTTTTTCTACACGACTTCTGTTGAAACTTGCATTCAAAGTGCTACTCCAACTGAAATCGCGCGTTTGTACCGGATGTGCTGTAATCATCAAATCAAGACCACGATTAGACACCTCGCCCACGTTAGCCATCATTGATGCATAACCTGTTGAGCGTGGAAGCGGCACGTCGAGTAACAAATCCGAAGTATATTTGTAATAATAGGAGCCTTCAAAATTAAGCCTGTCATTAAACAGTCCAATCTCAATGCCGGCATCCCACATAGCTGTTCTTTCCCATCGCAAGTTGGGGTTAGCTATACGATCTTGGCGAATACCACCTTGTATAGAGTTCCCAATATTCACATTTTCTGTTATCATACCGGGTAGTGCGCGAAACGTTGAAATCTCAGAGTTACCGGTAATACCGAAAGAGGTACGAGGTTTCAATCTGCTAATCGTGCGATTGTCAATCAAAAAATCTTCATTTGATGCTATCCAGCCCAAACCGATTGACGGGAAGAAAGCATATTTGTTGTTTGCACCGAATTTTGATGAGCCATCCACACGTGTCGTAAGAGTAGCCAAATATTTACTATCAAGCGAGTATGCAAGACGACCAAAATATGAGTTCATCGTCCAACTGTCTTGACTACTGCCCAATGTTGGGCGCTCAGTTCCTCTGCTCAAATTGTAAAAACCATAGAAGTCGTCATTGAAACCATTCTGCTGCACGTGAAAGCGTGTAAAAGTATAGCCCTGCCAAGACATACCTGCCATCGCGTTAATACTATGTCTATTAAGACGTTTATTATAGTTTAAGAAAGTCTCTTCTTGCCAATAAAAACGGTTCCAAGCTTCCCCACGCGCCATACCCAACGATGCGTGATTCATAATCGGACGAGGTGTTACCGGTTCATATCGCTCATCGCGGTCAATTCGGTACTCAGCACCAAATTGAGTTCTGATTGTCAAATCGTCGGTCAAGTGGAAAGTAAGTCCTGTGTTTCCAAAAATCTGCGTTCTGTATTGCATATTCTGCACTCGCTTCAAGATTTCAACCGGATTACCCATACCTTCAGGTCCATAGCTACGAAAGGTTGGGTCGCCATTACTATCAAGATTACCAGTAGGAATACGAGATGTCTGAAGATTGTTTGACTGTATATATTCGCCATCATACATCACCGGCAGGAACGGCAATTGTTCAATCATTACACGCAATGCGCCCAATCCGTAAGGGTTATCGGATGTTCTGTTGCCCCAAGCGTGGTTTACCATAATATTATTAGTGGTTGACAGCCATCTTACCGGTCTGTCATCGTACACCAAGCGTGCGCTAAGACGCTTTTGGTAAGTATTGTACAAAATACCTTGTTGGTCGGTATAGTTGATAAACGCACCCGATTGATGCTCTCTACTTCCGCGCTGAATACTAAGCTGATGATTGTGAGAAACGGCTGTTCTTGATGACTCATCTTGCCAGTTGGTATTATATATTGGTGTTCCGTCCGGTCTGAAAAAGCGACGATCTGTGAATATTTTCGACACATCAGTATCAAAGTTCATCCCTTGCCATCTATTTGCATTTTCCAATCCCTCTTTGAAAGTAGCCATCCACATCTCGGAATCCATCATTTGCATTTGGCTTTGCATTCCGCTTACAGACACAGAACCGGCATACGAAATACGCGCACTCCCATCCGTGCCTCCGCCGCGCTTGGTAGTTACAAGGATAACACCGTTTGCTCCGCGCGCACCATAAATAGCTGCCGAAGAAGCATCTTTCAATACTTCGATAGATTCAATATCGTTCGGGTTAAGGAATTGAAGGTTCGACATCGCCACCCCATCAACAACATACAATGGTGATGATGATGCATTAATAGTAGAGACACCACGAATAATTACACGCATTTCACCACCGGGCTGTCCGGTATTACCAAGGATATTTACACCGGCGGCTCTACCTCTCAAACCATCAAGAGCATTGAATGATTGCCCTCTGATGATGTCGGCACCTCTTGCCTGTGCAACAGAGCCCGTTACGTCTGAACGACGCATCACACCATAACCTACTACCACAAGTTCGTCTAAAAGTTCAGAATCCGGTTGAAGATGCACTCTCACGTTTGCGCTTACCGCTATTTCTTGCGTTGCATAACCCACATAGGAAATAACCAAAGTCCCTCCTACGGGTGCAGAAACTGTAAAGACACCGTCCATATCGGTAACTGTGCCTTGTGTGGTACCTTTTACTTGAATAGTTGCACCAATTGCCGGCTCGCCAAGCTCATCAAGGACTACTCCTCGTACTTGAACTTGCGTCATAGCATTCAAAGAGAATGCTAATAAGAGAAGAAACACCCCCCCCATTTTCTTAAATAAAGCTAATTTTTCATTCATCATTTTTTCTTTTTAGATTAGTAATTTAAGTATTTAGTATTCATTATATATTATTTTTCAGTCCAACAAAACCGAAATGTAATATCATTGTTTGTTATGCAGCAGAATTAATAGCAAATTAAAAATCATCCAAACGACTATTATTCAGAATCTTAGAAGTGCAATCTTTACAAGTTTAATATAAAAACTAATTATATTTTAAGCATTTATTATCACTATGCAACATTGCTCTCTGAATCAATATTGGTCAAAATTAAATCAATTTTATGTAGTAAAAAAACTTTTCGAATAAAAAATACTTAAATAGACAAATATTTAACATTTTCATTTTTTAGGAGCGCAAAAAGATATAGCTTCCTTTAAGATGTGAAAAATATCTCAACAGTAGTTTTTTTAATAATTATTTCCTATCTTTGTTGTACTAAATATCTCATTATATTATTACAATGGACGAAAATACTTTTTTGGGAATTATAGAACGAAGCATACACCAGTATTGGGATATGCCTGCGATGACTGATTATGAAGGCACAACGTTCTATTATAAAGATTTTGCGAAAGAAATCGACAAACTGCACGATTATTTTAAAGCCGCCGGCATTAAACCGGGCGACAAAATATCGCTTGCCGGCAGAAATTCGGCACGATGGGCTATTTCATTTTTCGCAACACTTTCTTATGGCGCTGTTGTGGTCAGTATTTTGCACGAGTTTGACAAAGATAGTATCAAATATATTATCAATCACTCGGATTCAATCGCACTTTTCGTTGACGAATCCATTTGGGAAAACCTTGATCAAGACGGAATGCCGGAATTAAAAACGGTTTTCTCACTCGACCATTATTCGCTACTACAAACTTCAGGGGATGAAATAAGCAATCTGGTTATTCATTCCGATACAATTTTCGCGGAAAAATACAAAAACGGGTTTTCTGCAAACGATCTATTTTTTCATACAGAAGAGAGTGAAGAACTCGCCGTTATCAATTATACATCGGGCACTACAAGCAACCCGAAAGGAGTAATGATTCCGTACAGAAGTTTATGGTCAAATACGCGTTTTGCTAATGATAATCTACATTTTGTTAGTCCAGGAGACGGCATCGTTTGTATGTTACCAATGGCACATACCTATGGATTGGCATTCGAAATACTAAATTCTATTTCAATGGGTTGCCACATTTATTTTTTGAGCAAAGTGCCTTCGCCCAAAATCCTGATAGATATGTTTGCCAAAGTAAAACCGAGATTGGTACTAGCCGTTCCGTTAATCATCGAAAAGATTGTAATGAAAAACGTTTTCCCGAAACTGCAAAAAGGTGCGGTAAGCGTTTTGATAAAAATTCCGGTTTTGAACGCTATTGTATATAATAAGGTGCGAAAATCGCTTATCGAACTATTTGGCGGCGAAATCATAGAGCTCGTTATCGGCGGTGCTGCTTTGAATCAAGAAGTAGAATCGTTTCTGCGTAAAATAAATTTCCCATATACCGTGGGTTATGGAATGACGGAATGCGGTCCGCTCATTTCGTATGCGTGGTGGGAAGATTTTAAGCAAAAATCTGTAGGTGTGGTGGTTGACAGAATGCAAGTGCGCATCGACTCCGACGATCCTGAAAATAAAGTGGGCGAAATACAAGTAAAAGGTACAAACGTAATGCTCGGCTACTACAAAAATGAAGAAGCAACCAACGAAACAACGACCGAAGACGGTTGGTTGAAAACCGGCGATTTGGGCGTTATTGACCGCGATGGCTATATTTTTATCAGAGGGCGAAATAAAAATATGATTCTCGGCGCTTCGGGTCAAAACATTTATCCTGAGGAAATTGAAGATAGAATAAACAACTATCCATACATTATCGAATCGCTAGCTATTGAAAGAGAGGGCAAAATTGTTGCGCTCATTGTTCCCGATATTGATGTATTAAATCATATGAAAATCAAAAAAGAAAGCTATCCCGCATTTTTTGATAACTGGCTGAAAGATATTAATTCGAAACTTCCGGCTTATAGTAGAATTTCTTCTTATCAAATTAGAGATGAAGAGTTTGAGAAAACGCCAAAGAGAAGTATCAAGAGATATAAGTATCAATAAATGAATTAATGGTTAATGATTAACGGTTAATAAAGCATTGCTTCTGCAATTAATCACTAATCATTAACCATTAAAATAATAAATATTAAAATCTTCTTCCGGCAAGCAATTTTTTTCATATTCATCGCTTAAAACCATATTTTTTTCTACCTTTGTACTCCGGTAATCATATAAAGACTAATTTTTATAGCAGATATACACTATGTATAATAATAAACCGGTGTGGTTAGTCCCTGAAAGCGGAATATCTTTTCAAGGGCAACCACTTAAAGCCGAAACAATAACATATCTCACAATCGGGAATCTCGGAATCTAAACGAATAGTAAGGATAACGGTATTTCCGATTTTTTTTGTGTATAAACAACTCTAAACAACATTCAACAAAACAACTAATCAATAATAACAAATGGACAAATCAATTAAAAAAGTAATCCTATTGGGCTCCGGTGCAACAAAAATCGGACAAGCGGGCGAATTTGACTATTCCGGTGCGCAAGCATTGAAAGCATTGCGCGAAGAAGGTATCGAATCGGTACTCATCAACCCGAATATCGCAACGGTTCAAACATCGGAAGAGGTGGCGGATAAAGTTTATTTTCTTCCTGTTACGCCCTATTTCGTAGAAAAAGTCATCGAAAAAGAAAAACCGGACGGTATTTTGCTCGCTTTCGGCGGACAAACGGCACTCAACTGCGGTACGGAATTGTACCTTAGCGGAACGCTTGAAAAACATAACGTGCGCGTACTGGGAACATCTGTAGAGGCAATTATGATTACCGAAGACCGCGATTTGTTTGTAAAAAAACTGAACGAAATCGAAGTGAAAACACCCGTTTCGCAAGCCGTAAAAACGTTGGAAGACGCATTGAAAGCAGCTTATGAAATCGGTTTTCCGGTGATGGTGCGCTCAGCTTACGCATTAGGTGGCTTAGGATCAGGAATTTGTCCCGACGAAGAGTCGTTTGTAAAATTGTGCAAGAGCGCCCTTTCATTTTCGCCCCAAATTCTTGTGGAAGAGAGCTTGAAAGGTTGGAAAGAAATTGAATTTGAAGTTATTCGCGATAAAAACGACCACTGTTTCACGGTTGTGCCAATGGAAAACTTCGACCCACTCGGTATTCATACAGGCGAAAGTATTGTGGTTGCGCCGATTATCACGCTCACAAAAGACCAAATCGAGTTACTGGAAGACGTAGCACGTCGCACCGTTCGCCACATCGGCATCGTGGGCGAATGTAATATTCAATACGGTTTTAATGTGGAAACCAACGATTATAGAATCATTGAAATTAACGCTCGATTGAGCCGCTCATCTGCCTTAGCATCAAAAGCTTCCGGTTATCCGTTGGCGTTTGTGGCAGCGAAATTGGCGTTCGGTTATTCGCTTGACCAAATCGGAGAAATGGGAACACGTAATTCTGCATACGTGCCGCCTACTGTGGATTATATGATTTGTAAAATTCCTCGTTGGGATTTGAATAAATTTTACGGCGTGAGCACCGAAATTGGCTCGGCAATGAAATCCGTGGGTGAAATAATGTCTGTTGGTCAATCATTTGAAGAAATTATTCAGAAAGGATTGCGAATGATTGGACAAGGAATGCACGGCTTTGTGGGCAATCGTGATATGACGTTTGATGACGTTGAGCACGCACTTTCAAACCCCACCGATAAGCGAATTTTTGCGATTGCCGATGCGTTTGAAAAAGGATATTCGGTGGCGCAAATCGAAGAGTTGACCAAAATCGATAAATGGTTTCTCGAGAAACTCGAAAATATTTATAAATATACAAAAGTCCTTTCCTCGTATAATAAAATTGAAAAATTACCCGAAGATGTGCTCAAAGAAGCAAAACGACTTGGATTTTCCGATTTCCAAATTGCACGTTATGTAGAAAATCCGCAAGGCGTGATGGAAGAAGGCTTGATAAGAGTTCGTAAACATCGTAAAAATCTGAACATTACGCCAACTGTTCGCCGCATCAATGTTGTTGCTTCCGACCATCCCGAAACCACTAACTATATGTACTTCACTTACGGCGAAGGCGCAGCCTATACACCGAAAAGAGCTGATAGCGAGATAATTGTGGTGCTTGGCTCGGGCGCGTATCGCATCGGTTCGTCCGTAGAATTCGATTGGTGTTCGGTAAACGCTGTGCAAACGGCGCGAAAACTTGGTTATCAGTCGGTAATGATCAATTATAACCCCGAAACGGTTTCTACCGATTATGATATGTGCGACCGCCTCTATTTCGATGAGCTGTCGCTCGAGCGTGTACTTGATGTAACTGATATTGAACAGCCTGAAGGTGTAATCGTATCGATGGGCGGACAAATTCCGAACAATTTGGCGATGAAATTGTACAGGCAACACGTACCCATTTTAGGAACGTCGCCGTTGTCGATAGACCGTGCGGAAAATCGCCACAAATTCTCGGCAATGCTTGATGAATTGGGAATCGACCAACCACGATGGAAAGAATTGAGCAGTTTTGAAGAAATTGACGCTTTTGTGGCGGAAGTTGGTTTTCCGGTGCTGATTCGTCCTTCATATGTGCTTTCGGGCGCAGCGATGAACGTTTGTTACGACAAAGAGCAGATGCACAAATTCTTAGAAATGGCGGCAAATGTGTCGAAAGAACATCCTGTTGTAGTATCCTCATTTTTGCAAAATGCCAAAGAAATCGAATTTGATGCGGTGGCAAAAGACGGCGAAATTATGGAATACGCCATATCAGAGCACGTTGAGTTTGCGGGCGTTCATTCCGGCGATGCCACGCTGGTATTCCCTGCACAAAAAATTTATTTCGAAACGATGCGTCGTGTGAAAAAAATCTCGAAACGCATTGCGAAAGAACTCAATATCACCGGGCCGGTTAATATTCAATATTTGGCTAAGGAAAACGAAATCAAGGTTATTGAGTGTAACTTGCGTGCTTCCCGTTCATTCCCGTTTGTGTCGAAAGTATTGAAACACAACTTTATCGAAACAGCTACACGCCTAATGCTCGATGCACCTTATATAAAACCCGATAGCACGGTGTTTGATTTGGATTATATCGGCGTGAAAGCGTCACAATTCTCATTCGCTCGCTTGGCAAATGCCGACCCTGTGTTGGGTGTGGATATGGCGTCGACGGGCGAAGTGGGTTGTATCGGGAAAAATCTCAACGATGCAATGCTCAAATCAATGCTTTCGGTAGGATACGATATTCCGAAAAAAGGAATTTTGATTTCTTCGGGTGAAGCCAAATCGAAAGTAGATTTGTTGGATGCCTGCAAGCTGTTGCACGAAAAAGGATATGAACTTTACGCCAGCCACGGCACACAGAAATTTTTGGAGGCAAACGGCGTGAAAGCAACCGATGTAAATTGGCCCGACGAGGACGGCGAAAACAATATCAAACAGATGATTGCCGACAAACGTTTCGACTTGATTATCAATATTCCGAAAGATGTTACGAATCGAGAATTGACGAACGGTTATATTATTCGCCGTAGCGCGATTGATTTCAATATTCCGTTGATTACGAATGCTCGTTTGGCAAGTGCGTTTATTACAGCATTTTGCAAAATGGATTTGGCTGATATTGAGGTGAAAAGTTGGGGAGAATATTGATAATTTGCTAATGTGCTAATAAATAATGTGCTAATGCGGCGTTGATGATTATTTATCATTGTACCTGCATTAGCACATTATTTATTAGCACATTAGCAAATTATTTATTACAGCCACTTCAAACTTCTATCCAAGTGCACCGAATTTGAACCTTTCAATAAAATATAATGTCTGGTAATCGGATTTTTCTTCAACTCCTCACATAATTCTTCCACAGTAGAAAAATAGACCAATTTTTCATTCGCTACGGAAAGATTTTTAAAAATATCGCCCACTAAATACGCTTTTTCGAAGGGTTGTTCAAGAACGAACCGTAATATTTCGCGATGTTCTTCATCGGTTATTTCGCCCAACTCTTTCATTTCGCCGAGAATAACAGCTTTAGGCAAATCGGAATCAATTTTTGAAAACGAATCCAACGACGCTTTCATACTCGTTGGGTTGGCATTGTATGCGTCAATAATCAAATCGTTGCGCTCGGTGCGTTCAAATTGCGAACGACTATTTTTCGGCTCATACTCTTCTAATGCTTCGCTAATATATTCGGCGTGAATACCGAAGAACTTTCCGATAGCCGCTGCAGCCAACACATTATCAAGGTTGTAATCGCCCACCAAATGTGTTTTTACGTAATACGAATTATCGAAAAAACTCCACGTAAATTCCAAAAACGGATTAGCGACAACGATATTTCCCGACACAAAAAACGACTCGTCATTTCTACCATACAAAATTCTGTCCATTCCTTCAGATTTCTCAAAAAGAATAGGATTGTCTTTGTTTACAAACACTTTACCGTCGTGTTGGCGAACAAAATCGTACAATTCGGATTTGGTTTTGATGATGCCTTCAAATGACCCAAAGCCCTCCACGTGTGCTTTGCCGAGACTTGTTATCAATCCGAAATTCGGTTCGCAGATTTCGCTCAATTCCTTAATGTCACCCGGTTTGTTGGCACCCATTTCCACCACGCCAATTTCGTGCGACTTGTTCATTGACAGCAATGTAAGCGGCACGCCGATATGATTGTTGTAATTTCCTTGCGTACTCGCTACCTTAAACTCTTTGGCAAGAATGGCAGCTACAAGTTCTTTTGTGGTCGTTTTACCATTTGAACCAGTAATGCCCACAATGGGAATTTTCAACTTTTTCCTGTGATAGTTCGCCAGTTTTTGCAACGTAAGCAACACATTATCCACCACAATAATACGCGGATTTTCTTCACCTTCCCACTCATCTACAATGGCATAACTGCAACCATTTTTCAAAGCAGTAAGCGCAAATTTATTTCCGTTGAAATTTTCGCCTTTGAGTGCAAAAAACAACGCACCTTCAGGGCTGTTTCGCGTATCTGTCGTAACTAAACGATATTGTTTGTAGAGATTATAAAGTTCGTTTATTTCCATTCCTTATTTGTTTTAGTTTGCCCGTAATATCTTGAATTATTGCATTATTGTTATCAAAAATACACTCATCATTTTATTGTTGAGCCAACAATATCAATAAAGAGAAACAATGTCGACATGATTAGCGCTAACTTTTTCATTCCTTATTTGTTATATTATATGAGTGATAAAATTCTCATTCGGGAAACGATTTCTCACTCGCAAAGTTAAGACAAAAAGGAAAACGCCGACATTTTTTTCAAAGATATTTTTCCAAAAAAAATAAAAAAAGCGTACCTTTACATATTAAAACAAAACCCGAATTAATATGAACGATTTACAACCCAAAAAAAACAGAAGTAAGAAAACATTGAGATGGTTTCTTTTCGCCTTAATATTAATACTCAGTATTTTCGTGTATGTACGTTATTATTATGTATATAGCACCGGTGTGAGAGCGGGCGAATTGAATTACCTTGTTCACAAAGGTGTCATTTTCAAAACATACGAAGGTAAATTGGTTCAATCGGGGTTTCGCGCCGATAAACCGGGTGGATTGCAATCCAATCAATTCGATTTTTCGGTGGTAGACAAAGAAATAGCCCACCAATTGATGCTTTCGAGCGGAAAAAACGTGCAACTGCAATACAGAGAATATTTTGGCAGGTTGCCTTGGCGCGGTTTCACGCGTTTTGTGGTAGATAGTATTATTTCGATTCAAGATGCTGCACCGAATCATTCTGTGGAAAGCGGATTGATGCCTTACATTTTAGAATCGAATTAATGGCGAAGCAAAAATTTTATGTCGTTTGGCAAGGTGTAACGCCCGGTATTTACCATTCGTGGGACGAATGTAAAGTGCAGACAGTTGGCTTTGAAAACGCTCGTTACAAATCATTTAGTACAGAAGAAGAAGCACGAAAAGCTTTTTCGGAAAATCCGTGGAAACATTTGAGTAACGGAAAAAAGAAACCGTCTATTTTTTCTTCTACTGCCAATATTATCAAAGATAGTTTGTCGGTAGATGCAGCGTGTAGTGGAAACCCGGGAAAAATGGAATATCGTGGTGTGTATGTGGGCAATAATGCCGAAGTTTTTCGTTCGCCCGTATTGGAAGACGGAACGAATAATATCGGTGAATTTTTGGCACTCGTTCACGGTTTGGCACTGCTCAAACAGAAAAAGAGCGAAATCCCGATTTATACCGATAGCATAAACGCCATCAAATGGGTTGAAAAGAAAAAGTGCAATACCAAGCTTGAGCATACCGAATGTAATGACGAAATTTTCGACCTTATCGCTCGTGCCGAAAAATGGCTGCAAGAAAACAAATACAGCACGCGCATTTTGAAATGGGAAACAGAACATTGGGGGGAGATTCCGGCAGATTTTGGGAGAAAATAATTTTAATGTGCTAATAAATAATGTGCTAATATGCTAATGCAGAAGCATTGATAATTTCTTGATAATTGCATTAGCATATTAGCACATTATTTATTAGCACATTATTTGAGAAATAGAGCCATCATTTCACAAAAAATTTGTTCCTTTGTTAGATATATTGGAACAAAGATTATTCATCAGATAAAAACTTATGAGAAAACTTTTCTTTTTCGTGCTGATTGCTCTCGCAGCAACGTGCACATTTACACAAGCCCAAACAACCGACAACAACAGAAATCAGCGTTATTTCGATATCAACAAAAACATTGATATTTTCAACTCCGTGTTGCGCGAACTTGATTTGTTTTATGTTGATAGTCTCGAAGTAGATAAACTCGTACAACAAACAATCGTGCAAATGCTTGCCGGATTAGACCCTTATACCCAATATTTTTCGGAAGAAGATTCGGGCGATTTACGTTTTATTGCCACAGGTGAATATGGCGGTGTGGGCGCCCTTATTTCGCAACAAAGAGGCGGACAAGTATTTATCAGTCAACCATACGAAGGACTTCCTGCCGATAAAGCAGGATTGCGAGCAGGCGATATTATTCTCGAAATTGATGGTGAAGACCTACGACAAGCCTCTACAAGTCAAGTGAGTAGCAAACTCAGAGGCATACCCGGCACAACATTGACAATAAAAATTCAACGTCCGGGCGAAAGTGGCGAACGTACTTTTACCATTACACGAGAAAGCATTGAAATACATCCAATTACATACGCTGATGTATTGGAAGACAACATCGGATATCTTCATTTCGGAAGCTTCACGACAAATAGTTCCAACGAAGTGAAGAAAACAATCAACGAACTAAAAAACAGAGGCGCAGAATCACTCATTATAGATTTACGTGGAAATACCGGCGGTGTACTTGACGAAGCAGTCAATATTGTAAACTTTTTTGTGCCGAAAGGCGAAGAAGTTGTTTCCACGAGAGGAAAAGTGCGCCAATGGGACAGAACATACAGAACACTTAACCAGCCGATTGACGAATTCATTCCAATTATAGTGCTCACCGACACCGGCTCGGCTTCCGCTTCGGAAATTGTGGCGGGTGCATTGCAAGATCTAGACCGTGCTGTTATTATCGGCAATCGTTCTTTCGGAAAAGGACTTGTGCAGATGCCACGTGAACTTCCTTTTGGCGCAAATATCAAAATCACGACATCGAAATATTTTACGCCGAGCGGACGTTCCGTGCAAGCACTGGATTATTCGCATCGTAATCCCGACGGCAGCGTGGCACGTGTTCCCGATAGCCTTACCAATGTTTTCCACACCCGGAACGGACGTGAAGTGCGTGATGGCGGCGGCATTACGCCCGATATTATTATTCCACAGGAAAGAAGCGGAACGATAGCGTTTTATCTGATGGCAGAAAATGTGATTTTCGATTTTGTTACCAGCTGGGTGCAGAAAAATCCGACGATTGCACCACCCAATCAATTTCGATTATCGGATGCCGATTACGAGGCGTTTAAACAGTTTGTAAAGTCAAGAAATTTTGAATACGACAAGCTGAGCGCAACTGCTCTCAATCAATTGCGAAGCGTAATGCAATTTGAGGGATATATGGACGTGGCTTCGGAAGAATTTAAGGCATTGGAAGCGAAATTGCATCCTAATCTTGATAGAGATTTAGACCTTTTCAAAGATGATATTCGCAATATGATTGAAAGTGAAATTGTGCAGCGATATTATTATCAAAGAGGTGTATTGATGCATCAATTAACAACAGATAAGGCATTTGAGGAAGCTGTAAGGGTGTTGAAGGACAAGGAGCTTTACCGGTCGATATTGATGCCAAAATAGTTTGAAAAGGATAAAAAGATGTCGATTTTGTCCTTTATAAAGGATAAAGTAATGAGTGCGATGTAGAGGTTGAGTTGCATTTGCAGTCAGTTTAAACACCTCACACTCTATATACGCTACTTCTATGGTCAACCTTTATTATTTCAACTGTCAGTATATTGTCTTCGATTGCGTAAATGATGCGATAAACGCCGACACGAATACGGTATAGATTGTCAAAACCTGATAGTTTTTTTGATCCAAACGGACGCGGATTTTCTGCAAGTTCAAAAATTCGTTTTACAATAGTTTGATAATAATCCTTTGGGATATTACGTACATTTTTTTGAGCCGGACGACTAATTGATACTTTATACATCAATACCACGTCTTCTATTTTCTTCTTTTACGAAATCTTCAAACGGCATAGTTTCTCCCCCTTTAAGTGCCATTGCCTCCAGTCCATCTAAGAAATCCTCAAGGGCTTGATTTTCACCGTATTTCTCCAAATCAATACGTAAGTAACGATTGCGCCCCGAAGCATCTTTTGTATATTTTATTCCTGTGACTACCATAAGCATAATAATTATTGAACACAAAGATACACATTTTTGTTCAATAATCGAAAAATGTCAAAATTCTTTTACACAAAAGAATACAAAACAACTGTTAGACAACTTATCTAATTTTCCCCAATTCCTCCTGTATGATTTTTCTAATAATCTCAATATCAACATTGCTATTAGTTTGATTGTTGATATAATTATAACCGCTTTGATTGGCTACATTATTGAAAACAAAGTGGAAGTTGTTAGTTGCACTCAATAAAGTAGACAAATCTACTTCCAAAAAATCGGCAATAAGCTGTAATCTATCCATTTTGACGGAAGTTTGTCCGTTCTCTATACGAGAAAGTGTTGCTTGCGTAAGACCTAATGCGTCCGCCATATATTCTTGTGAGAAATTTTTTAATTCTCGGAATGTTTTGATATTATTTCCTATATTATTCATAATATGCATATTTAATGCGCAAAGATAATAAATTATACGTAAAGCGAATAATAATGAATGAAAAATCTTCGTTACTTTGCAGTGTAAATATTTTTCTTAAAAGAAGAAGTTTATTTGCAGAAAATTTTTAATTACTAACTATTTAAATTATTTTTGTCGTATGAAAAAAATGAGTATTGAACAAATGGAAAACCTCAATGGGGGTACTGACCAAAGGAATTGTCTGATGGTAGGAGGTGGAATAGCTGCAAGTGTTGTGATTGGCTTTTTTGCTCCGGCTTTTTTCGCTGTTGCTATGGGTGGCGTATTTGGTGGTGCAGCTATGGGATGTTTTTAAGTTCTAAACAATCCAGCGATTATGAAAATGGAAAAAGCAAAACAAATATCTTATAGTACGCTGTGCAGATTTTTTAACAAAATAGCACATTTGTTAAGTTTTCTCATCATCTTATTGGGGATTCTCATCGCAAGTTCTGAAAGATGTAAAGATGTACTCAGTGATGTTCTTGTTTTTGTCCTTCTTTTTTCAGTGGTTTTTGGTGGAATAGGAGCTATTTATCTTAAAGTAAGACAAATCAACGAGAAGTATAAAATTAACAAGTAAACATTATGAGAAAATTAAATGAAAATCAAATGTTAGAAGTGTCGGGCGGTGCCAAATGCATCTATCACGGATTAATGTTATTAGGTGGTTTTGGTCCTATCCATTATCTTTGGAATCTTTCAAAAGTTGTTGAATGTTGGAACAATGAGCACCCACATTAAGTTGAAGCATTATCAAGAGGCTGCCTAACCTTGAGCAGCCTCTCTCTTTTTATGAAAAATAATTCTATTCTTTTCTTTACTCTCTATGCTCTTATATTCGCAGGCACAGTATTTTCCCAAGAACTATTAGGCACAGAGCAACTCCTATATAGCTCTCTCGCAGAACAACTAACTGTAGAGCAATTACAAGAAGTAATAAGAATGCGTGATTTATGGAGTTGGGTAGGCTATCTCATTCTTCCTTTATTACTCTATCTGAAAATATTGCTTATTGCTACTACCTTATCCATCGGCACATTTCTCTTCGAACAAAACATAAAATTCAATCAACTGTTCAATATCGTAGTCAAAGCAGAATTTATCTTTCTGCTACCTATGGTATTCAAAGCCACTTGGTTTTACTTCTTCAAAACAGATTACACGTTAGCAGAATTACAAAATTTTATGCCCCTTTCGCTCCAAAGTCTGTTTGGACACGAAAATTTTGAGTCTTGGTTCCTTTACCCGCTGCAAACCGCCAATCTGTTCGAAGTTGCTTATTGGTTTGCCCTCGCCTTTTTGTTGGCAAAAGCATTGCAGATAACGAAATCGAAAGCATTTACCGTTGTGGCGAGCAGTTATGGCGTAGGTTTGATTATTTGGGTAGCGACGGTTTCATTTATAGTTTTGAATTTAAGTTGATAAAAGAACGCAAATGATGCGGATAACGCTAATTTGCGTAAAAAATGCTCTTTGACATATTGGTTTACACGTAAATTAGCTGGTTGGTAATGTTGCTGTTCCCACTGAGACAGTAACAACCCAAGTAAGAATAATATATGTAATACAAGAATAATCTATCCCAAAGCCATATTTTGCCAATAAAATGTTGTAATTTTGTAAGACAAGATACAACATTATGGCAAACATTCAAAATATTACAACGCCTGATTTCTTTGAGTGGATTTCAGTACTCAAAGCGAAAATCCAAAGCGCAAGAAACAAATTGGCATTTTCGATTAATTCGCAAATTCTCGAATTATATTGGGAAATAGGGCAAGATATTACCGAAAAACAGCAAAAGTCGGGTTGGGGGAGTAATTTTGTAGAAAAAATTGCTGAAGAATTGAAACAAGACTTTCCCGAAATCAAAGGCTTTTCTCGTCGAAATATTTATGCAATTTTGCAATGGTATAGATTTTATTCTGAGAAATACCAATTTGTGCCACAGGTCGTGGCACAAATACCTTGGGGGCATAACCGTCTAATAATCACGAAAGTGAAAAATATTGACGAGGCAGAATTTTATTGTCGTGCGGTTGCTCAAAATGCTTGGGACAGAGACACATTAGAAGTCCAAATCGAAAACAAGTATTATTTGACGGCAGGAAACTCTACGCATAATTTCAACAACACCCTGCCTGTAAAACAATCCGAACTCGCTACACAAACATTGAAAGACCCTTACAACTTCGATTTTCTTGGCTTGGAAAATGACGCTTTGGAAAAAGCGATTGAGGACGAACTGACAAAAAATATTACCAAATTCTTACTCGAACTTGGCAAAGGTTTTGCTTTTCTTGGGCGACAATACAAAATTGAAATTGGCGAAAACGACCATTTTCTTGATATGCTTTTTTACCATACAGAATTGCGTTGTTACATTGTAATAGAACTGAAAGCGGGAAAATTTATGCCCGAATATGCAGGAAAACTCAATTATTATTTGTCAGCAATTGACAGTCAGTTGAGAAAATTAGCAGACAATCCAACCATTGGCATTTTACTCTGCAAAAAGAAAAACAAAATTGATGTGGAATATGCTCTGCGAGACATTCACAAGCCAATGGGAATAAGTGAAATATATATTGACAAATGCTATTCCGGACAATATAAAGCCGCAATTGCCTTCTGTTGAGGAATTGGAAAGAGAATTGGAAAAACAACAAACGGAATGACGGTAGTGGGCAAACGCCTATTAAACGATTAACTATAAAACTATCGATATTATCAATTAATTTGTATCTTTGTAGGGTAAAATAAAAAATGGAAAGAGTATGACAGTAATAAGTAGCAGAGAGTTTATCAGCAATCAAAAACGATATTTTGATTTGGCTATTGACGAAGAACTTTTTATCAAAAGAGGCAAAAATATTTTTCATCTGATGTGCACAACAATTAGCGACGACATCAATGATACAGATGACGATGATAGTAATTATATCACAAAAGACGAACTGCTTGCAGGAATATACAAGGATATTGATAAGTTTTACGCAAACAGGTGAAAATAATATATTTAAAAGCAATTCGTATCTATTTTGACAGACTTATACCAAAGTTGCACGATTTGGGTTATTTCTGTTTTGCGGAGACAGCAAAAAAGTACGTAAGTGAGATTTTTGAAGAAATAGAGATACAAATCCCCATTCAAAGACACAGACCCGCCCCGAAACATTTTGATAAATATGGCAAAGAGATGAAATATGTTGTTATCAGGAAAAACAAAAATACACATTGGTACGTATTTTTTGAGATAACACAGAAAGGAAACGAAATAATTTACAAAGTGCGTTATATTTCCAATAATCACGCTATTGCACAGTACTTATAGGGTACTTCTCAACTATACGAATAAAACGTGTAAACCGATAAACAAAAAGGTTTGCGCGTTTTTTTGTGCTCAACAAAGTCTTAAAACTATTTTGACAGTAAAAAGTTATATAAACGAAATATGAACAAACGAAAAATAATAGCAATCGTTGTCGGTGTTTTAACTATCGGCATCTTGGCATTTCTTTTCTACGGCATTTCCACCAAAAGCAGCCGAAAAAGAGCCATTGCGCAGGAGTTATCAACCATTCCCACATTTGAGTTTCATCAACTTTGCGGAAATACCTACACACAGGATAGTTTAAACAAGCAACAGTCAGCCGTTTTCATCTACTTTCATTCCGATTGCGATTTTTGTGTACACAAAGCTCGAAATATTGCCGAACATCTACACAACTTTGTGGATACGCAATTACTGTTTGTTTCATCCGAATCAGTAGAAATGATTCAATTATTTGCAGAAAACAAAGGCTTATTAAATCAACCGAATGTGCTGTTTTTACAAGATAGAAAGCATATTTTTCCAATGCGTTTTGATGTCAATTCTTCCCCTCACGCACTTGTTTATGATAAAAACGGTCAATTATTGAGGCGTTTTGCAGGACAGGTATTGGCTACAACTATTATTAATGTGTTACAAGAAAGCGAAATGAGCAAATAGACAATGTATATAGGCAGAAACGGCTTGAAAAGCCTAATCTTCATAACCGCATACGAGCGAAGCGCTGTTTGCGGCAAAACAAGAAAACACCAACAACTGCCTGAAAGGCAGAACAAGAAGTTGACGAAGTCCTGCCTTTCAGGCAGATTCCTTTGCTCTGCTTTTACCGCAGGTCGCCGCTTCGCTTTGACCTGCGATTGTGAATATTAAGCCCATACGGGCTAATGAAATAATCATAATGAATAAGAATCTCAACAAAACCTTTACGCTCCAACACGACCAAACCGATTGCGGCGTAGCCTGCTTACTTTCGCTTGTTCAATATTACGGCAGCGAGCAGTCATTAGAAAAACTGCGCGAATTGAGCGGAACAAACACCGAAGGTACTACCTTACTCGGTCTGTATCAAGCAGCAAATCAAATTGGTTTCGATGCCGAAGGATGCGAAGCCGATATGCAATCTCTTATTGAGCACGGCAAACCTGTTATTTTACATATCGTGCAGGAAAAACATCTTAACCACTACATTGTTTGTTACGGATACGCCGATGGGAAATTCATTATCGGCGACCCTGCCAAAGGCATCATTCACTACACAAAAGAAGAATTAGACTCACTTTGGCAAACCAAAGCTTGCTTGACACTATCGCCCAACGAAACGTTTGTAAAAACACAAACAAGCCGCAAAAAGAAATGGAAATGGTTTGCTGCGCTATTGAAAGAAGATAGAAAATTATTATCATTCAGCGTTTTATTGGGATTGATTATCGCCACGTTGGGTTTGGCAATGGCAATATTTTCTCAAAAACTGATCGACGATATTTTGCCGTCGAAAGAGATTCAAAAACTCATCGCAGGCATCGTATTATTGACTTTTTTGTTGTTTGTAAGAGTAGGTTTAGAGGCTGTTCGCAGTCTGTTTCTGATTCGCCAGACATACGATTTCAATAATCGCATTATCGATAAATTTTATAGTTCGCTGCTCTCGCTTCCAAAATTATTTTTCGACACACGCAAAATCGGCGAATTAGTCGCTCGCCTTAACGATACGCAACGGGTACAACGGGTTATTCTATCTGTCGTAGGCGGTACGGTAATAGATATGCTGACAGTACTTGTTTCGTTTTCGATATTGTTTTTCTACTCGTGGCAAGTGGGTGTGATTGCGTTTGTGAGTTTACCGTTTTATTTCCTACTGATGTATGCGTTTAACAGGCGCATCATCAATACGCAACGCGAAGTGATGCAAGGTTACGCCCTGAATGAAAGCAACTATATTGCCACGATGCAAGGCATCGCTACGATAAAAAACAGTAATCGAATTCCGTTTTTTCGACAACTCAACCGATTGATTTACGGCAGTTACCAGGAAAAAATCGTCAAATTAGGAAAAATCAATGTGAGATTGTCTGTATTGTCAGGCATTTTCGGTGTTGCTTTTCTGATTGTTATTTTGAGCTATACATCGTTTTTGGTACTCAACGAGCAAATGCGATTGGGTGAACTAATGGCAATTTTGGGTATTTCGGGCGCACTACTCCCTGCCGTGGCGGGATTGGCATTGATTGCTATTCCGATTAACGAAGCAAAAGTAGCTTTCAACCGGATGTACGAATTTGCTTCGTTGAAACCTGAAGAAGCAGGCACAATTTCGTTGCGAGTCAAGCCCACAATGACGGGCGATTTCCAAACAATGGAAGTAAAGCATCTCGCTTCTCGTTTTGCCGGGCAAAAACAATTGCTAAAAGATATTTCGCTAACCGTTCAAAAAGGTGAATGTGTTGCTATTGTGGGCGAAAGCGGGTGTGGAAAAAGTACGTTTGTACAAGTATTGCAAAAGTTTTATCCATTTGAATCGGGCGCTGTAACAATTAATAAGACTATTGGATTAAAGGACTTAAAGACGGAAGACTGGCGTAATATTGTTGGCGTAGTTCCGCAAGATATTGCGGTATTCAACGGCAATGTTATCGACAACATTTTGCTCGGAAAAGAAGATACACCCGAAAATATCGAAAAATTTATCATCGAAAGCGGCTTTATGCCTTTCATTCAATCGCTTCCTCAGGGTTTTGCTACCATTTTGGGCGAAGAGGGTATCAATCTTTCGGGCGGACAGAAACAGCTACTGGCACTAATGCGTGTTCTTTATCGTAAACCGCAACTGTTGATATTAGACGAATTTACTTCAGGTATGGATAGAAACACAGAACGATTTGCATTGCAACTGCTAAACAAAATCAAACCGAGTGTAGCTATCCTTTTTGTATCGCATCGCCTCAATTCTTTGAAAAACATCGCCGATAAAATTTATATTTTTGACAAAGGTATCGTTCCCCATTTTGGAACACACGAAGAATTATTGCAGATAGATAATTTTTATAGCGATTATTGGAAACAGCTTGAATAATTTGCTAATGTGCTAATAAATAATGTGCTAATGCAATTATCATATTGATTACAATTAAGAAATCAGCGAACTTGCCATTAGCACATTAGCAAATTACTCCAAATACGTATATCCATACAATCCCGAACGGTAATTCGACAAAAATTCTTTGCCCTCTTCCATCGAAATTTTTCCCTGTTTCACCGAACTCATTACCCACGTTTCTACCGTGCGAACAAGTTTTTTTGCGTTGTACTGCGCATAGTCCAATACTTCGGCAACCGTTTCGCCATCAATAATTTGCTCAATTCTGTATCCGTTTTCGGCAGAGGAAACGTGCACTACGTTTGTGTCCCCGAAAAGATTGTGCAAATCGCCCAAAATCTCTTGATAAGCACCTACCAAAAATACACCAATATAATATGGCTCGCCTTTTTTCAACGTGTGCACGGGAAGAAAGGATGAATGGAAATCGCCCTGCGTGGTAAAATTGGCAATTTTTCCGTCGGAATCACACGTGATATCTTGTAAAGTTGCCGTTCTTTCCGGTTTTTCATTGAGACGATGAACAGGTATAATCGGAAAAACCTGGTCAATCGCCCACGAATCGGGCAACGACTGAAAGAGCGAAAAATTACAAAAATATTTATCGGGCAGCAAACTCGATAACTGGCGCAACTCCTCAGGTGCGTGTTTCACACGTGTGATACTCATATTGATTTCGCGTGCGATAGAAAAATAAAGCTGCTCCACTTGTGCCCGCGTTTTTAAATCGAGCATTCCAAGACTAAATAAATCAAGCGATTCTTCACGAATTTGCTGTGCATCGTGCCACGCTTCCAACATTCGTGCGGGTGCAAGCGAATCCCAAATTTTGTACAGTTCTTTTACCAATTCGTGATCGTCTTCTTGAACATCTTTTTCCTCTTTCCATTCAGGCAAAGTGGTGGTTTCCAACACTTCAAACACCAATACGGAATGATGTGCCGTGAGTGCCCTACCCGATTCGGTAATAATATTCGGGTGTGGAATTTGATTTTTATTGGCTGCATCAACAAAAGTTGAAACCGAGTCGTTTACATATTCTTGTATGGAATAATTAACACTATTTTCGCTATATGACGAACGTGTGCCGTCGTAATCAACGCCTAAACCGCCGCCAATGTCCACAAACTCAATATTGAAACCAAGTGAATGTAGTTGCACATAAAATTGTGCCGCTTCGCGAAGTGCGGTTTTGATGCGGCGAATTTTTGTGATTTGACTGCCGATGTGAAAATGAATGAGACGGAAACAATCGCTCATTTGATGTTTTTCGAGCAATTCCAACGCTTGTAATAGTTCGGTTGAATTTAGCCCGAATTTACTTCCGTCGCCGCCCGATTCTTCCCATTTTCCGCTTCCCGAACTTGCCAGTTTTACACGAACACCGATATTGGGTTTCACTTTCAATCGTTTTGCAATGACAATGGTTTGTTCAAGTTCGTTTAGTTTTTCAACGACGAGAAATACTTGTTTACCCATTTTTTGTGCCAACAACGCCAATTCGATATAACTTTCGTCTTTATACCCGTTGCAGATAATCAGCGAGTTATTATCGGTATTGATGGCAAGTACCGCGTGAAGTTCAGGTTTTGATCCGGCTTCCAATCCAATATTGAATCGTTTCCCGTACGAAACAATTTCTTCTACTACTTGGCGCATCTGGTTTACCTTTATCGGGTAAATAATATAATTTTGTGCCCCATACTCATACTCTTTTGAGGCGACTTGGAAACTGCTGGATATTTTTTCGATTCGATTGTCCAAAATTTCGGGAAAACGAATCAGTACCGGAGCCGATACATCGCGAAGATACAACTCTCGCATCAACTCGCCCAAATCCACGCTGTTGTTCTCGTTTTTACGAGGGGTAACTTGTATGTTTCCTTTTTCGTTGATGGAAAAATAACCGTTCCCCCAACCATTTATATTATATAACTCCGCAGAGTCTTCAATGCGCCATTTTCTCATTGCAGCAAAAAATTATATAGTAAAATTTCAACGTGCAAAAATACATAATAATTTTGTGATTACGTGGGTAAAAAGGGAAAATGGCAGGAAAAATAGCATGTTCCGCATTCTCTCATCAAAAATCACTATCTTTGCAGCGATTTTATCAACACAAAGCAAACAAATGAAACGAGCAAGTGAACATCTCACGATAAAGTGAAAATTATTGCGAGTTCCATACAGTCATAAAGAAAAAAATAAAACATTGGTATGAAAAAAGCATACGTATTTCCCGGTCAGGGAGCGCAATTCGTAGGAATGGGGAAAGACCTTTACGATACGCTGCCACAGGCAAAAGAGCTGTTCGAAAAAGCAAACGAAATACTCGGTTTTCGCATCACGGATTTGATGTTTGAAGGCACCGATGAGGATTTGCGTCAAACGAAAGTAACACAACCCGCTATCTTCCTTCACTCAGTTATTTTAGCAAAAACAATGGGTGAAGATTTCAAACCCGATATGACCGCCGGACACTCGTTGGGCGAGTTTTCAGCATTGGTTGCCGCCGGTGCAATGTCGTTTGAAGATGGATTGACATTGGTTTATAAGCGTGCACTCGCTATGCAAAAAGCGTGCGAAATGAATCCCTCTACAATGGCGGCTATTTTAGGGCTTTCCGACGAAAAAGTAGAAGAAGTCTGCGCCGAAATTGATGATGTAGTCGTTCCTGCCAATTATAATTGTCCGGGACAAATTGTGATTTCAGGCTCAATGTTAGGCATCGAAAAAGCGTGCGAAAAATTGAAAGAAGCCGGTGCAAAACGTGCTTTACCGTTAAAAGTAGGTGGTGCATTTCACTCGCCATTGATGCAATCGGCACAAGCAGAATTACAAGCAGCAATAGAAGCAACGGTGATTTCTACACCTGTCTGCCCTGTTTATCAAAATGTTTCAACAATTGGCGAAACAGACCCAACCGTTATCAAAGTCAATCTAATTGCACAATTGACAGCTCCGGTAAAGTGGACGCAATCGGTACAGAATATGGTTGCCGACGGTGCTACGGAATTTGTCGAACTTGGTCCCGGAAATGTCTTACAAGGATTGGTTGCGAAAATTAGCAAAGGAATGACCGTTTCGGGAAAACAATAATAAACCTTTTCAAGTTTTAAGCATCAAAAGAAAAAATAAAATATATTCGTATGAAAAAAATTGCACTTACTTTACTCATTCTTTGCGGAATTGTGTCAACTTACGCACAAGAAGACTTTTTTACGCCTCCCGATTTCAGACAAATTGAGAGAAATATACAAAACCCAGCTTCATCTTTTTACTATCCACGTTTGATGGAACGTTATTTAGCTGGCGACTCTACTTTCACGGTAGATGAAGGTAGGCATCTCTACTTCGGCTATGTTTTCCAACCTGCATATGTTCCTGCTGACGATTCGCGATACAACCAACGATTGGCATCGGTGCTTTCGCGTACATCATTAACAGAAACTGATTTTACAGAGGTTTTGGAAATTACACAAGTACTTCTGCAAGAAGATCCGTTTAATTTGCGCGCATTGAACGCCATATTGCTCGTTCACGCACAAAGAAATAATGTGGCTGAATACAAAAAAGCAGCTTGGAAAAGGCGTATTGTACAAGATGCAATTGTAAGCACTGGCGACGGAATGAGTGAAACAACACCATTCTTTGTCATCCGGATAGCACACGAATATGATATATTGCCGTTTCTCGGCTTCAGATTCGGCGGCGAAGACAGAAGGCTTAGAGGCGGAAGAATGAACTTTTTATCGCTTGCCGAAAATCGGTTTGGTGTAGAACGATTGTATTTTGATACTTCGGCAATAATCGACCATTTGAATCGTCGCGGCGGCGGAAGAATGTGATTTTATTAGTGGTTAATGTTTAGTGGTTAGTGATTAATGGCAGAAGCAATGTTTTTTAACCACTAAACATTGAAACACGACCATTCTTCCACCTGTTTCTATCGAAAATACATCTCCGCAAGATTCATTCAATGTGCCCTGCCACCAATTGGTTAAAATCGCTTTGTGAAGCGGATATTTCAAATTGTGTGTGGTAATGGGTGCGTTATCAATTGTAAAAAGCGAAACCTGCTGTCCCTCAAAGCTTTTAAACGATGTATCGGAGCATATTGGTGTAAAAACACCGTAGTTGGTAACCATTTTTACATTGGCAATTTTCATATATTCCATTAAAAGCGAAATATTGCCCAATGTGTGATCCTCGCGCTTTCCCGTTCCGCCGAGAATGACGATATTTGTTCTTCTCTGATTTACACAAAAAGTTACGGCTTTTGTCAAATCGTTTGTGTATTGGTCGTCATCCGCAAAAATGATGTCGGCATAGCGAATCCTGTTTTCTTCCGAAATAGAATCACAATCGCCTACAATAGCGTCGGGTTTTCCGCCACAAGTGATGAAATCGTTAACCGCACCATCGCAACAAACGATAAAATCGGCATTTTTGATAAAAGACAACGGTGTTTCGTCTGTTGGAAATCGTCCGTTGGCGATGATAATTGTTTGGGAATTGGCGGACATTATTGCTGTCTTATTTTTTGAAAATACAAAGATAGTGATTTTTGCTTTGGTCTGAATTTCAAAAACAAACAAAAAAACTGCAATTATTCTTTTTTATTCCGTCTTTTTCGTTTAATTTTGTGATTCAACATAATTGTGCTTCAAGATGAATACGTCTCGACCTTACACTTTCGACAGAGTTGTCCGTATGTTAATCGGGCTAACTGTACTTGTAATACTCGGTTTGTTGATAAATAAACTGAAGACAGTACTACTTCCGTTTGCCATTGGGTGGCTGTTGGCATATTTGCTTCATCCGGTTGTACTGTTTTTTCAATACAAACTTAGGGTGAGAAATCGTGTTTTATCTATTTTGTGTACCGTATTGCTTCTATCGTTCATTACTTTCTGCATCGCTTGGTTTATTATTCCACTCATTGGCAACGAAATTGATAAATTTGTTCAACTTGTAACATCGTACACACAAAATTTTCATACCATCAACCTGTTGCCCGAAGCGTGGCAAACGGCAATACAGATGTATCTCTCGCAATTGGATATCGAAGCGGTTTTGAGCGACCAAAATATACAAAACATTTTACGAAACGCCGCGCCCAAATTGTGGAGCTTTGTAAACAGCTCATTGACATTTATTTTAGGGTTTGTGGTTATTTTCGTTGTATTTTTGTATTTCATTTTTATCTCGCTTGATTATGATAAAATCAATGCCGGATTTATTCGTGCCATTCCCGCAAAATACCGCCCATTGGCAATCGAAATCATTACTGATATGAAAAACGGAATGAATAAATATTTTCGTGGACAGGCACTTATTGCACTTATCAACGGAATTCTTTTCTCCATCGGATTTCACATTATTGGTCTGCCGATGGGAATTTTGCTCGGTATCATTATGGGAATACTCAATTTAATTCCTTATATGCAGTTGCTTGGCTACATTCCGGCATTACTCTTAGCGTTGCTACAATCGGCAGAAACGGGTCAAAGTTATGGGTCGATTTTGCTTTGGATACTTGCTCTTGCTATATTTGTGCAGGCATTGCAAGAGATCTTTTTGATGCCAAAAATAATGGGAAAAGCCACCGGACTCAACCCGGCTATTATATTGCTAGCGTTATCGGTTTGGGGTACGCTTCTCGGACTACTCGGAATGATTATTGCACTGCCTGTAACCGCGCTTTTGGTTTCATATTATAAACGGTTTGTGCTGAAAGAAAATCCGCTTGGAGAAGAAATTGATTCGACAGAGAGTGAGATATCGGAAGATGAATTATAAGTATTATTTCGCTTTTCTTTCAAGAATCTATTGTTTTTCGTACCTTTGTGAGTTAATAAGCAAAAAACATTAGCAGAATAATTTGATTATAATGAACATTCGTAAATTAATCCTCATTTTCGCCACCATTTTCATTGTTGGCAATTTCGCTTCGGCGCAAGAAAATTTGCCATTGGCAACACACAATAATATTATCAAAGATCCGGAAATACCACCGATTTTTGCCGGTGGTACGGGAGAAATGAATAATTTTATTGTGAACACATTGAAATATCCACAGCAAGCAATCGATGAAGATATTCAGGGATTGGTTGTTTATACTTTTGTTGTTGAAAAAGACGGAACACTCTCCAGTTTTGATATCATTCATCGCACGCACCCTGTCCTCGATGCCGAAGCATTGCGTATTCTCGAAGCAATGCCACCTTGGCGTCCGGCACGCAACAATGGTCAAATAGTACGGAGTTCTTCTTTTGTTCCTATGTATTTCCGTTACAATCCGAATGCAGTAGCAGGAGGAGCACCTGCATATGATATGACAAAGAGAAATACAGATATACTTAGCCAACCGATTTACACTATTGTAGATAGAATGCCCGAATTTGCCACCGGAACGGCAGATATGGCAGATTTCATTGGGCGTGTATTGCGTTATCCGCGTACAGCACTGCAAGAAGGAATTGAAGGGCGCGTGCTTACAGCATTTATTGTGGGCTGCAATGGCGCTATATCGAATATAGAGGTGGTAAGTCCCGAACTTTCCGAATTGCACGAAGAAGCGATTCGTTTGGTAAGCGTAATGCCACGTTGGACACCGGGTGTACGTGCCGGACAAGCTGTGAATGTGAGAGTGCTCTTGCCGATTGATTTTGTGATTGATGAGGAACCGATTCCTACAGGAAATTAAGAGGAGAATTTACAATTGAAAAAATATTTTTCGATGAAAGAGTTTTTTACAAAACTGTATTTGAAGTTGTTGTATTATTACCCTCGTTCTTATGGAAGAGCAAGCCGGAAAGAATATTGGTTATCCTCTTTGTTTAGCATTGCTTTTATATTTGCATTTCCGCTTCTTTTTTCTGTAATAAGTGATTTTTTTACAATAGGCGATATTACAGAAAATGAAACATTTATGAATATTGGAGCTGTTTTATTCATTCTTATGATATTGGTCGTAACTGTAAAAAACTTAGCGGTAGCAGTGCGTCGTTTGCACGATGTAGGAAAAAGCGGCTGGTGGCTTTTGATTTTCTTCGTTCCGTTCGGTATTATTTGGTTATTGGTGTTGTTTTTGACAGATAGCCAGCCGGGCAGTAATAAGTACGGTGAAAATCCGAAAGGAGTATTGTATTGATGTGAAACGACTAGAATTGAAATACAATCCACTTGTAATAAAAAATCCCTGTCGAATTTTTTCGACAGGGATTTTTTGTGCGCAGGATGAGACTCGAACTCACACGCCGTAACCGGCACTACCCCCTCAAAGTAGCGTGTATACCAATTTCACCACCTGCGCTGATATGAAAAAATCTTTTTTTGAAGGAAAACAAACAACCTCTGTTGTTCCGTTTTTTGCGAGTGCAAAGATACCTATTTTTTGAACGGCTACAAATATTTTATCCGTTTTTTTCGAATCCTGCTTGAAATAAAGATTTAACGCTGCCCAAACTTCACATTCAATACCACTATTTCCGATTGCGATCCAATGCGGTATTGCGGTCCCGACAATCCCAAACCCGATGTAACCACTATATTCGTATTGCCAAATTTTCGGTGTCCGTGCGAAATGGAGAATTTCAAATCGGTAACAATATTGCCCGGAAAAAATTGTCCGCGATGTGTGTGCCCGCTCAACAATAAATCGACGTTCGTAGCAATTTCTTCATCCATAAAAAGCGGATTGTGATTCAAAACAATCATCGGCTTTGATGTGTCGATTTGTTGCTGTGTGATAATCTCTTGCAATGTTTTTCGCTCGAAAGGTGCTTCTACATCTTCGCGTCCGATGATGTAAAACGCATTGTTGATAAGTACAGCAGAATCACGCAATACAGTAATGCCAACATCGTTCAACCATTGAATTTTTACTTCTGCATCGTAACGATATTCGTGGTTTCCAGTGCAAGCGAAAACTCCTAGCGGTGCGTGAAGTTCGGCTAATATCTCGCCGATATTTGCCATCATAAACGGTGTTAGCTCTGCATCAATCATATCGCCCGTAAAAAGAATTAAATCGGGCTTTTGCGCCATAATCAAACTTACGTATTGATGAGCAAATCCTTTGTTGATAAGATATCCGAAATGTGTATCACCAATCATTGCAATACGAAGAGAATCAATGTCATTTGCTGATTTTGCAATGTGTATTTCATAATGCTCCACAACAGGATTGTTGAACTTCATATTTCCGCGCCACAAAACAACTGAAACAACCAATATTGAGACAATAAAAAGCGTTCCGCGTGCACGATTCGGTCGTCGTTTTACAAGTCGCGGTAAAAATGGTCGCCGTTTATTGATCCAAAAAACAGTATCAATCACAAGCAATGTCATTGACATGTAAATCAGAAATAGCATCCACGTAGTGCCAATAAAACCAATGTTTTGTATGGCACTATAAGAGAGATGTTTGCGGAATAATAATCCCGTCAAATACACCAAAAATTCGATAATAAACACGGTAGCAAACAATCCTCGCAACATTTTTCGATGTTTGAGAATTTGCCAACCACGCCAAAAAACATAAATATTGAGCGTGAGATGGAAAAAAAGTGCGTAGAAGAAAACTTTCATAAGTTGATTTGCGATTTACGAAAATCTGCGATAATCTGTCTAAATCTGCGTCATCTGCGTGCTTTAATATCAATAACCACATATTCCGACTGACTCCCCAATCTGAATTTTCCACCCCAAATACCTAAGCCCGACGAAACATAAAAATGTGTACCGTCTCGCTTCAAATAACCGTGAGACAGTTCAAACATTCTATCTACAATCATCGTAACAGGCCAAACCTGCCCACGATGCGTATGTCCGGAAAATTGAAAATCAACGTTTCCTTTTATTGCATCGTCGAGATTATTGGGTTGATGGTCAAGCAAAATCGTGAATAACGAAGTATCCAAATTCTCCGTCAGCTGTTCGATTGATTTGCGATGTTTTTGGGAATAATCGTCTCGTCCGATGATTTGAAAATGATCGAAAGTCGCGACCGAATCGCGTAACAGCGTTATGTCTGATTGTTTGAAAAAAGTAATCTTTTTCGTCAAATCGGCAAAATATTCGTGATTACCGACACAAGCAAAAACTCCTATCGGAGCATTGATTTTTCGCAATTCGGCATCAAGTTCAAAATGATTAATCGGACGCATAGAATTATCGATAAAATCACCTGCAATCAATACAATATCAGGGTTTTCGGCATTTATCAATTCCACCCATTTTCGTAACTCTCGCGTATTAATTGTATAACCCAAATGTGCATCGCTAATGGCGACAATGCGAAGTGGCCTGTCGGTTTCGTTCCATTTTTCGGTTTCGACAGTAAGGTGTACGCGCTTAGTATTGTGATAATTATAATTTGCATAAATCAACAAAAGCGTTACGCTGCCCAATACCACCAACAAGGTTTTCCAATTCGCATGCGTGAGTCGATAAACAGTCTCTTTATCAATAAAATGAAATAGTAGATTGATGAGTTTTACAATGTCTATCAACAAAAAAGCAATCAATAAATATAAAAAAGCAATAAGCCATGATACACCCAATGTATAAAAAAACGATGCCAACGGAATCGGTATTTTTTCGCCCAAAAAGAAAAATAAAAACATACCCAATGTACATATCACTATTACACTTATCACGATGATACGTAATAGAATACTACCCGCAGGCAACAATTGTACAATTCGCAAACATACATAAGCATTTGCGCCGAGATAAATGAGAAGAAAAGAGATGAAAAAAAGAATTTGCATTTGTTCGTTGTTGTTTTGTAAAAACGTAGCGCGTTACGTCTCTACGGTGACCATTTTCGCCGTTTATATCGAAAGAAAAAACTGACCTGCAAATGTACGGCTTTTTTTCTGATTTTCCCAATAAACCCCATACACCACAAATGTAAAACTGCACAAACAATCGCTACCTCAAAGCATTAAAACAGCAAATAAAACAAAAACAATATTAAATTCGAATATTTCGTACTTGATTTGCAGAGTTAATTAAAAACCTTTGCTTACTTTTGGGGAAATTTTATCTCAAAAAAATATGAAGCACCTATTACTATTATTTTTAGGCGGTTTGCTATCTGCAAGCGTAATAGCTCAAACCGTAACCGTGAGAGGAAAGTTGGTATCAGACAGCGATAACAACGGGTTACCCTACGCTACCATTTCCGTTGCCGTCGAAGCTACGCCCGACAACAGCATTCGAAGATTTGCCACAGATGCCGATGGCACGTTTTCAACTACTTTGGAGCCGGGAACATACATCTTCACATTCCACTTCGTGGGAATGAATGAGTTGAAACAAACGATAGAAGTGCCAGAATCACCAAGCACGCTCAACATTGGCAATATTGCACTATCGGAAGCCTCTACCGAACTCGGCGAAGTAAGTGTAGTAGCGCAACGACCATTGGTGAGAGTGGAAATTGATCGACTTTTTTACAGTGTGCAAGATGACCCCGAAGCTTCTACGCAAAGTGTGCTTGACTTGATGCGCAAAGTACCGCTAATAACGATTGACGGCGAAGACAATATACAATTGAGAGGCAGCACCAATTACAAAATTTATTTGAACGGCAAACCCTCCAATATGATCTCCAACAATCCACGCGAAGTGTTACGAAGTATGCCTGCCAGCTCAATAAAAGACATCGAAATTATTACCGATCCGGGGGCAAGATATGATGCTGAAGGCGTGGGCGGAATTATCAATATTATTACAGATAAGCGAGTTGATGACGGATATTCGGGTTCAGTGGGTGCAAGAGCCGGTACGTTTGGCGACTACGGCGGAAATGCTTTCTTGAATGCAAAGTACGGAAAATTCGGGTTTTCGGGAAATATCTCTCAATTTCGAAATAAATCCCCCCAGAGTAGTTCGTGGTCTGAAAGAAAAGATTCTGAGAGTACTCTTACACAAACCGGTACCAATGATTGGCAATTCAATGGAATGTTTTCGAGCGCAATGATAAGTTTTGAACCGGATACGTTGAATCTGTTTTCAGTTTCAATTAATGGATGGTCGGGAAGGAGCAAAAACACAAATAATCGTGATTTCTTGTCAGTAGGTACACGCCCATATCAATATAATCAACTTTCTGAAAATTCGGGTACATTCGGCGACATTAGTATGAGTGCCGATTATCAACGTAGTTTTTCAAAGAAAGACGAAATGCTTACTTTTTCATACCGTTTTCAAAACAACCCAAACAACAGTAGTTCGTGGTTTGGTATTTCAAATTCTAATTATTCATTTTTCCCATCTGGCTATCAGCAAAAAAGCGATAACAGAGCGAGCGGAAATGAACACACAGGACAGGTTGATTATGTAAATCCGTTGACAAAAAAACACGTGATGGAAGTAGGTGGAAAGTTCATTTTCCGACACAATTTTAGCGAGGCAGACCATTGGTTTCGTAACCAGGAGAACTTACCTTGGGAAGTGTTGACAAGACCAAGCAACGATTTAGATCATCAGCAGCAAATCACATCAGGATATGCCGGATATACTTTCAGAGAAAGTAAATTTTCACTCAAAACCGGTCTTCGTGCCGAATATACAAGCCAGACCATCATTTTTGGCGATGCCCCATCATTCGGTAACAGCTATTTCGATTTAGTACCATCGGCTGCTGTGTCGTATCAATTGAAACCAACTACCACATTGCGATTAAATTATAACAAACGCATCAATCGTCCCGGTATTTGGCAACTAAATCCCTACGTTTATGATACAGATCCTACAAATATCCATTACGGAAATCCCGATTTGAATTCGGAAAATACGCATAGCTTCAGTTTGGGTTACAGCCACTTTCATCGCAAATACAACATTAATGCAAGTATGAACTACAATTTCTCGAATAATGCAATTACCTGGTATCAATTTGAAAAAGATGGAGTTATAAACCATACTGTTGCCAATATCGGCAGCCGTAAAGGAGTAGGGCTAAACCTGTCGGGACGCTGGTCGCCCACACAAAAATTTATGATAAACCTCAATGGTAATATCAATTACTCCGACTTGTCAGGCAGTAGCGATTTTGCTTATTCTAACAGTGGATTTGCGGGCAACGCATTTACAAATATGTCTTATACGTTTCCAAAAGATTGGCGATTGAGCGCAAATGGCGGTTTTTTCACACCTTGGGTGCAATTGCAAAGTAAAAATTCGACCCACCATTTTCACGGATTCAATTTGCAAAAAAGTTTTTTGGACAAGAAACTTGACGTCTCTATGAATATCCATAGCCCATTTATGAAGACATTTACACGCAAGAATGAGTCGTGGGGTACAGGTTTTACACAACAGTCGGAATTTGTCAATCATAGACGCAGCGTGGGTATCAGTGTTACCTATCGCTTTGGAAATCTTCGTTCGCAAATCACCAGAGTGCAACGTGGTATTACAAATGATGATGTGATGTCGGGCAGCGGTGGAGAAGGTGGCGGACAACAATAAGTTCTACAGTTAAATAGCTTTTAGTTTTATAGTTCGATAGTTTTATAGCCTCGGTACGCAGACTTCTTAAACTATCGAACTATAAAACTATAAAACTCAAAAAAATGCGCATAGACATACTCACAGTTATTCCCGAAATGCTCGAAGGGGCAATCCACACATCTATTTTAAAACGGGCACAAGACAAAGGATTAGTAGAATTCGGACTACATAATCTTCGCGACTACACGCTTGATAAACATAAAAAAGTTGACGACTATCCGTTTGGCGGCGAAGCAGGAATGGTATTACAAATCGAGCCGATAGACCGTGCCATTTCGCACCTGAAATCGCAACGACAATACGACGAAGTGATTTTCACCACACCCGACGGCGAACAATTCACACAATCTACCGCCAACGAACTCTCGCTCAAACAAAATATCATTATCCTTTGTGGACATTACAAGGGGGTGGATTATCGCGTGCGTGAACATCTGATTACGCGCGAAATTTCTATCGGCGATTTCGTACTCACCGGCGGTGAACTGGTGGCGGCGATGATTGCCGATGCCGTCGTGCGTGTCATTCCGGGCGTTATCGGCGATGAGCAATCGGCGTTATCCGATTCGTTTCAAGACAATTTGCTTGCACCGCCTGTTTATACCCGTCCGGCGGAATACAATGGTTGGCGCGTGCCTGATGTTTTATTGTCAGGACACGAACGTAAAATTCACGAATGGCGTATGGAGCAATCGGTTGAGAGAACGAAAAGATTAAGACCGGATTTATTATCCTGATATTTATATTTTTACGAGGCATTTTTATGAGACATTGTTTAATCTCAAGATTTCTGTTCATATTCTTACTGTCATTGTTGGCGACCAATTTTTTATTCGCCAAAAGTGCAAATAATGAGCAAGTTACTACAACTACACTCAGAGTAGAATATGTGAAAAACCCCTTGGGTATCGACATTACTTCTCCACGATTCAGTTGGGTACTCGAATCCGAAGAACGCATTGTAAAACAGACAAGTTACCGAATCTTGGTGGCAAAATCAAAAGCCGATTTAACGATCGGAAACCCCAATCTAATATGGGACAGTGGCGTGGTTGAATCTGACAATACCATCGGCGTTATCTATGGAGGAGTACCACTCAAACCGACAACTCCCTATTATTGGACTGTGACTTCAGAAGTCAGTATCGGCGATATCCCAAGCGGAACAGCCAAAGTTGATACGAAAGAGTTAGGAAATACCGGAGCATTTTGGGAAACAGGTTTTTTTGATACAACAATGTCTGCTTGGAGTGGTGCGCAATGGATCTCTTCCCCCTTATCTTCCGGAAATACAAACCAACCTCTTTTTCGAAAATCATTTGAAATTCAAAACAAAGAAATTGCCAATGCGCGCTTATACGCTACTGCAAGAGGATATTATGAGTTTTCGATTAATGGGTCAAAAGTAGGCGACCAATTTCTTTCTCCCGGTTGGAGCGACTATTTTTATACCATTATGTATGAAACATTTGATGTTACGGATATGCTCAAAAAAGGCACTGAAAACGTTATCGGAGCAATGACAGCTTGGGGTTGGTGGTCGGGCAATCATCAAATGATATCTCTAGAGCGAGCCAACCGTAATTTATATGGTGATACACAATCGGTTTTGGGCAAACTTGTTATTACATATAAAGATGGCACCCGGCAAACCATCGTAACCGATAATTCTTGGGTATATAATTACGGACCAATCATTTATGCCGACAATTATAGAGGTGAAGGATTCGATGCCCGCATTGCGAAACAGCGTGAAGGCTGGAATACAATTCATTATCCGACGTCTGAACTCATCGATTGGCGACCTGCACGCATCATTCCATTTGAGCCTACCGGAAAAAGTATGACTTTTGCGCCATTAACTGATTCGACTCGATTTAAACAAAACCCCATTCTTATCGGACAAGTGGAGCCTCCGATTCGTGAAATCGCAAGATTTTCATTAGACAATCCTGATCCAAAGAGAAGAATTATTGAAGTAACACCAACATCTGATCCCGACCGGCGTACTTGGAATGTAGGACAAAACATTTCCGGTTTTCTTACTATAAAAATAAGAGGAAATGCAGGCGACACAATCACTATCCGCCATTCAGAAATGCTAAATACTACTTCGGCTTACCAAAATGACAGGCTTATGCCCGATCAAATCGGTAGAGGCGATGGTCCTCCCGGAACGATTTTCAGACGCGCTTTGCGTGACCAATTCGTCAGTGGAGAAAAAGTAGCTGTGAATACTTACATCCTCAACGGCGACCCCGAAGGTGAAGAATGGACACCAAGATTTACTTTTCACGGCTTTCAATACTTCGAAATATTGGGAAATAATGTGGATATTACGCCCGAAAATAACGACCGATTTGAAATAGTAGATATTCAAGCCATTGCCATCTCTTCAGACAACGAGATGATTTCTTCTTTCGAGTCCTCGCATCAGGGACTTAATCAACTATATTCGAATACCAAATGGAGTATTCTTGGAAATCACGTGGGCATTCCAACCGACTGTCCTAATCGCGATGAACGATTGGGATATACCGGTGATCTTCAAATTATTGCCCACACGGCAACTTATATCCAAAATACTGTTCAATTTTATACGCGATGGTTACGCGACTTACGTGATTATCAATCCACTCAAATCAATGAAAGACACGGAGTTGTACCGATGTTAATTCCCAACAATCCACGTCAAGCGAACTTTTCTACACAATGGGCAAATGGTTGGGGTGATGCGGCAACTATCGTTCCCTGGCAAATGTTTCAAATGTTTGGCGATAAACAAATAATTTACGACAGTTATGAATCGATGAAAGATTGGTGCGATTTTCTTCGTCGCGGAACGGTGGATAATATACGCGATGTGAGTGCTACAACCGATACCCGTCAATGGGATTTAGGCGATTGGGTTTCTCTTGAAACAAATTCGGCATACACGAGAAGATTGACAAACAGTTTGCTTACCGCCCACTCACACAATCTTTTTGCATCTATGGCACGTGCCATTGGTAAATATGATACTGTCGAAGAATATAAAGCATACGCTCAACAAATGACCGATGCCATTATTGCTACTTTCCGTCAACCGGACGGGCGATTAATGGTTGGTGAGGTTGAAAATCAGACACCTTATGCAATGATTCTCTATTTCAATTTGGATCCGGAGAATAATGCAAGATATGCCGAGAGGCTTGCCCAACTTATCCAAGCAAACGGTGGCAAAATGGCATCGGGCTTCATCGGTGTTGCCTATTTAATTCCGGTACTTGCCGAAAACAATCAACTGGAAACAGCCTTTACCTTGCTCGAACAGGAAGAATTTCCATCTTGGCTTTACAGCGTAAATCAAGGAGCGACAACTATTTGGGAGCGTTGGAATTCATACGTCGAAGGCGAAGGTTTTCACCCCGATGGAATGAATTCTTTTAATCATTTTGTATTCGGCTCAGTAACCCAATGGATAATGTCGGGACTTTTGGGTATCGATCGCGATGAAAATAGTTTCGACAATGCGGGTTTCCGCAAATTTATTCTTCATCCGCATTATGGTGGTACGATTACTTATGCAAGGGGACATTATGATTCCGTATCCGGAAGAATAACAAGCGATTGGAAACGGAAAGAAGATGGTGTATTTGAATATAAATTCACCATTCCCGCCAATACGGTTGCTATTGTTTATATCCCATCGCCGGATGCCACTACGCCTATTGTTGAAGGAGGGACAAAAATATCGATGAATGATGAAGGCGAAACCAACATTCAAGGTATAACTTTCCTAAGATATGACTCATTAACGAAAAGGGCTGTTTTTGAAATCCAATCCGGCTCTTATCATTTTATTTCCAAATTCACGGTAGAATAGAAAGTAGGAAAATCTGCTTTTGGGAAGATTGAAGGCGGATTTTTCGTATCTTTGCACCCTCAAAATGGTGATTTGTGTATTTGGTGATTTGTTCCTGACGGGCGAAAGCAAATAAACAAATCACCAAATAAGCAAATAAACAAATAAACAAAAAATGATTACAGCAGACCAACTTAAAAATGTGTTGGAGCGCGAGCACGCGCTGAGGGGGTACCTTTGACATCGATGCAAAGACCATTCAACTCGAAGAAGAAGAACTAAGAACACAAAATCCCGACTTTTGGAACGACAACAAAGTTGCCGAAGCACAAATGAAAGTCGTTCGCGAACTCAAATTCTGGATTAACGCCTACAACGAAATAAAATCTGCTGCAGATGAACTGCAACTCGCTTTCGATTTCGTAAAAGACGAAATTGTTACCGAAGAAGAAGTCGACAATAACTACGCCAAAGCCATCGCCTTAATCGAAGAATTAGAACTCAAAAATATGCTTCGCCAAGAAGAAGACAAACTCGGTGCAGTATTAAAAATCAACGCCGGAGCGGGCGGAACAGAAAGTCAGGATTGGGCATCGATGCTTTTTCGAATGTATCAACGCTATTGCGATAGCAAAGGCTACAAAACCACTGTTACGAACTGGCTCGATGGCGACGATGCAGGCATCAAAACTGCCACATTGCAAATAGAAGGCGATTTGGCTTACGGATTTCTGAAAAGCGAAAACGGTGTGCATCGTCTCGTGCGCGTGTCGCCCTATAATGCGCAGGGAAAACGAATGACTTCTTTTGCGTCGGTTTTCGTAGTTCCGTTGGTGGATGATACGATTGAGGTTGAAGTGAATACAGCTGCAATCAGTTGGGACACATTTCGCTCTTCGGGCGCAGGCGGACAAAACGTAAACAAGGTGGAAACCGGTGTGCGTCTGTATTATACATACAAAGACCCTGATACGGGACAAGAACAAGAAATTGTGATTGAGAACACCGAAAGTCGTTCGCAGTTAGGCAATCGTGAAAATGCCATACGCTTGTTGAAATCGCAACTTTACGAGATAGAACTCGAAAAACGTCGTGCCGCACAAGCCGAAATTGAGGCGGGAAAGAAAAAAATTGAGTGGGGTTCACAAATTCGCAGTTACGTTTTCGATGACCGCCGTGTGAAAGATCATCGTACAAATTATCAAACATCTGACGTGAATGGCGTGATGGATGGTGATATTGATGATTTTATTAAGGCTTATTTGATGGAAAACGGGTAGATATACCAATGCGAAAACAGGCTAAAAGTGCTGTTAAGAGTACTAAATGTTGAAAAAATTCATCCGGCATTCTCACGAATACCGGATGATAAGGTTGCTTGCCATTCTAAGTGTGTTGTGAACACAAGCAAAGTAGAGTGTATATTTTTAATCCCTCGCTTCCGCACGATTATATCGTGTGGCTCTTTATATATCACCGCGCGATACAATCGCGTGGTAGCTCTTGCCGACGCGGATCTGTGACCCGTTGTCTCTTTTTTAAGAGCACGGTTTACAAATCCGTGCTAGCAGGGGGGGGGGGAATTTATTCTGATACACAGCGCACAGAATATCCCAAGGCGCGCATAAAGCCAACTACGTCTGCGCCGCTGAATGAGAAGCGCAAGTACATCGCATTCATATCACCACTCGGGGTACTACTCCAGTAGGCACCTCCGCCCACGTTGTTGAGCCCACCACCGCTGATCCAGCCGCCGCCAGGGAGAAAGAGTTGGTTTGCACCAGAGCCCCAAACACGGCCTCCAACGCCTGTACTATTCCAGTTAGGTGTCCAAGTACCTGTGCCGAGATTTTGTAATTCCGTTGACGTAGGAAGACGCCAACCGGCAGGACAAGGATCATTAATCGCTTCCCAGGTAGTGCCACCGGGAGTGGTTGAATCCCACGTAGCTGTTTGCCAAGTACCGGTACCCCAAGTGACAGTGTTCCACATTTGCAGATTATAATTCCAAGCCGCGCGCCTGTTCCATTGAAAATAGCTGCCAAAATCAGCAGGATTAACAGCAAAACCCGATGGCTGAGAAGCATCTACATTGCTTCGTGCCCAAATACCATTTTGCATTACGGTAATTTCTTTACGCAAATTCCCTGCTACGATAAAAAATGAGCCTTCTCTTCCTAAAGCCGCATTATCGTTTGGGGTACAGGAGATTTGCACTGTTGTTGAAACAAACGGTACAACACTATTATTATAAGTATTGGGCGTTACCGATATCCAATTGTTTGCAGTCGGAATTTCAATCGTCCATCCTGCGGGAACATCGGTATATATCTTAAGCGGTTGTTGAGGTTGCCCGGTGTGGCCAAACGTAAAGTTATCGAAATCAACCGTAATTTGGTATCTACCGTCGTAAGTATGATTATTCATTCCTCGCTCGTCCCACGCATTGATGGCGGTGGTAATATTGAAAGGTCTGTTATCAAAAGCTTCTTGTCCGGTAGCATAACCCGGACCATTGATACCGGTAATCTTAATATCGTAATAATGATTACGGATAATATCGAAATAAGAGTTCGGATAAAGCGGACTGCTGCCGTCTACCATATCAATGCGGTAGTAAGTAGGGGTGGCGCTGCCATCATAATATCCTCTGACGATAATGTTCACCGAGTTCAACCGTTGCGTCGCATTGGTTGGGTCTGCGGGCTTTGCTGCCTCAAAAAGAAAAATACGGTCTCTTACCAAATTGGCGAAATTAATATTATCGGCAGCAGAAACCGGATAAATAATACCTTCTCCGAAACCTTTACCGGCAGGCGTGGTACGTGCGTCAGGGGTATGCTGTGATACATTTGTGGCAGACCAGTTCCAACCACGCGAAACCAAATAGCCCAACGTATTATAGTTGGTGAGGATTACTTGATCAACTGCCAATTTGCTCGCAACCGTTGAATTTGCAAACGATACGTTTATTTTTGCCAGCATCCGCACCAGGTCGATGCTCAAACTTCTTGTACCGGTAAGGTTGAAGCCCAACGCTTCACCCCACATCGGGAAAGGTTTGTATCCCAGACTGCCGAGAACGGCATTCCAACCGGCCTGTTCGACAACGGATTCATCGATCTGCCGGTCGATCTCGCTTTTCAGGGTTGTATTTCCCCACGTGGACTGTACGGCATCAATCCTGTCCTTTGCGTTTGCCAGCACCATCAAATCGTAGTTGCCGCGAGGCATCCGTACCGTAAAGGTTTTGGTGTTGGCGGCAGTTGTTGGGTTGGGTGTTGTTATTGTACTGCTCCATACGCGACCGAGATA
>JAIRUA010000015.1 GCA_031254645.1 Dysgonamonadaceae bacterium | reverse complement strand
ATCGGGGCGCGGCGCCTATTAATTGGGCAATCATCAACGGCGAAAAAGAGACAGGTATAACCACCTTTTTTCTTACACACGAAATTGATACGGGAAAAATCATTTTTCAAGAAAAAACAGCTATTTCCGAAGACGATAACGCCGAATCGCTTCACGACCGCTTAATGCTTATGGGTGCCAGCTTGGTGCAGAAAACCGTAGATACAATAATAGACGGTACAGTGGGATCCGTTTCGCAAAGCGAATTTTATGAGAATGAGTCGGATTTGAAACCTGCCCCAAAAATTTTCAAAGAAACTTGCCGTATCGATTGGAATAAATCGGCGCGCGAAGTACGTAATTTCGTTCACGGTCTATCACCCTACCCCGCTGCATGGACAGAGTTGGCAGACGATGGCAATATACATATTTTCAAGCTGTTTTCTTGCGAAACTATCGAAGAAAACACACAAAAACTACCTATTGGAACGGTAAAAACAGATAACAAAACCTTTCTACACGTTGCCGTAAAAAACGGATTTGTAAATGTTACGGACATTCAAACGTCGGGAAAAAAACGAATGAAAATTTCGGATTTTCTGAATGGGTATAAGTTTGGGGAAAATGTTCGATTTTCGTAGGTCATAACAAATAATTTCTACTATCTTTGTCGTAAATTATTTCAATATAAAACGCCATAATGAAACTGATGAAAACAAAAAGTCTATTGCTATGCTTGATGATGTTCGCATTATTGACCACATCGGCTATGAGCAATACGGCAGAAAATCGAGCTCAACTTTTTGTTATTACAGAATTTCCCGAAGACTCTGTCTTCAAATTTGTGGAAAAATCGCCGGAATTTCCAGGTGGCGGTACTGTAATGCTTCAATACATTTCGCAAAATTTTCAAATTCCGTCCTCATTGCGAGAGAATCTTCCACAGGGGCGCGTTGTATTGCAATTTGTGGTGTTGAAATCGGGAGAGATTAGTAACATAGAAGTGTTACACAGTTTCGATTCGGAATTTGACAAAGAGGCTGTAAGAGTTGTTGAATCAATGCCGCTTTGGATTCCGGGTGAGCGAAACGGAGAAATTGTAAACGCAGAATATACTTTGCAAATTCGTACAGACCAATACTTTGCACCGCAATTTTTAGGTGGCGATCTTGCACTTCATCAATATCTTTTGGAGAATATCGAATATTCACCCGAATCAGATAAAAAAGGGATACCCGAAGGACGGATGATTTTGCAGTTTAATGTATTAAAATCAGGAGAAATTGACAGTATAAAAGTGATAAGTGGAATTGCACCAATACTTGATACAGAGGTGGTACGAGTGATTGAAGCAATGCCCAATTGGATTCCTGCAAAACAACAAGGAAAAAGCACTGATACTCAACACATAATACTACTCCCCATTAACTTTCAACTTGTTTGGTCAAACGAATCTATCGACAGCGGCAGCCAAAAAACTGATTACCGACAAGAGGAAATACGACCCGGAGACTTCATTTTTCCCGTCTTTTTCAAACATCCGGAGTTTCCGGGTGGAAATACCGCTATGATGCAATGGCTGAGCAAAAATATGAGCTACCCAATTACGGCACAGGAAGATAGAGTTCAAGGACGAGTTATTTGTAGCTTCGTTGTAGAAAAAGACGGAAGTATTTCGGATGTAGAAGTGATAAACAGTGTTCATCCCATATTAGATGCTGCTGCAGTATCAACTATTATGAAAATGCCGCTATGGTCACCTGGCACTCAAAACGGAAAACCTGCAAGAGTTAGAATTACAATGCCTATCGTTTATCGTCTTCAGGAATCTGTTGTTCCAACAGGCAGAACTTCCCGTACGTTTTTTCGTTAAAAAACAGATGTTATACGCTTTATGCAAGCTAAAATCATAACTCGAAAAATACTTTCATAAATGAACTTTCACCAATCAAAATATAATAACTACCTTTGTAGTCGAAGAAAATTTCATCAATTCAAACTAAACATAAGATATTAAAAACATTATGTTGGATATTTTTGACAGGCTGAAAAATGCCGAAGGACCACTTGAACAATATCGCAAAAAAGCGGACGGCTATTTTATGTTTCCCCAATTGGAAGGCGAAATCGGACCGAGAATGAGGTTCAAGGGTAAAGAAGTAATTACTTGGAGTTTAAACAATTATTTGGGATTGGCAAATCACCCCGAAGTGCGCAATGCAGATGCAGATGCGGCTGCCGAGTGGGGATTGGCTTACCCGATGGGCGCGCGAATGATGTCGGGTACCACCAAATATCACATCGAATTGGAAGAAAAATTGGCGGCGCTTCAAAAGAAAGAAGCGGCTTATCTGCTCAATTTCGGGTATCAAGGAATGGTGTCGATAATCGACTCACTTGTAACGAGAAACGATGTAATTGTGTATGATTCCGAATCGCACGCTTGTATTATGGATGGTATTTTCATCCATAAAGCGAAAGGTGGAAAAAGTTACGTTTTCCCACACAACGATATGGAGAGATGCGAGAAGATGCTAAAGTTTGCCACCGCCAAAGCGGAAGAAAACGGCGGTGGAATCCTCGTGATTTCGGAAGGTGTTTTCGGTATGTCGGGCGATTTGGGCGATATTCCGGGCATTGTGAAACTGAAAGAAAAATACAAATTCCGTCTATTGATTGACGATGCGCACGGACTCGGAACGATGGGAGAAAACGGTGCCGGCGTGAGTGAATATTTCGGACTGATGGACGAAGTGGATATTTATTTCGGCACATTTGCCAAATCATTCGCCGGAATTGGCGGTTTCGTAGCATCGGACAGAGCAATCATCAACTCGTTGAAATACAATATGCGTTCGCAGATTTTCGCAAAATCATTGCCAATGCCAATGGTTATCGGCTTGTTGAAACGTCTCGAAATGATGCAATCACAGCCCGAACTCAAAAATAAATTATGGGAAGTTGCCAAATCACTACAAGACGGATTAGTAGCCGAAGGCTTCAATATCGGTAATACGCAATCGCCGGTAACGCCTGTATATTTCAGCGGTTCAGTGCCCGAAGGAACAAATATCGTTATCGATTTGCGTGAAAATCACAACATCTTCTGTTCCATTGTTGTGTATCCGGTAGTACCGAAAGGTGTTTTGATGCTTCGCCTAATCCCAACGGCGGCACATACGCAAAAAGAGGTGGACGAAACCATTGAAGTGTTCAAAAAGATAAAAGTAAATCTCGAAGCCGGAAAATATCGAACGGAAGAGATGAAATCAATGGTAACAACTGTGCAATAATATCACAAAATAAAAAAGAATTTATTATGAAACGACGTAATTTTTTCAAGAAATCGCTTCTTGTCTCCGGTGCTTTGGTTATTGGCAGGCAAGTTTTTGCCAATAATCACTCGGCAACGCATTACTTCAAAATGCCCGAAAATGTAGGCAAGCCCGTTCCCACGTTTGGCGACCCTGCCGTAAATCATTTGACAACTTACATCTACGATTCGCCCGAATCGGCGGTGTGGGTGCGTTGGAAAAATCAGATTTTGACGTGTTATCGTGCCGAAGCATTTCAAAAATACCCCTATTTTTTTCCGTTCAGAGCGTTGAAGTCGGGTTTGTCGCTGACAACCGAAACGGCTCAACCGTGGCCACATCACCGCAGCGTTTTCTTCGGATTAGACAGGGTAAACGGTGCAAACTTTTGGCAAAACAACCCCGACAAAGACCGCATTGTGTCTCAAAAACTTGAATTAGGCGAATGTACCGAAACCTCATCGGAAATATTCAACGAATGTCTCTGGATTCCGTTTGAAAAAGAGCCGATTATTGCTGACAAACGTCACTACGTGATAAATATTATCGACGATAATACGTACACGCTTGACGCTTTTATCGAACTGACCGCACTGACGGAAGTTGTTTGCGATAAAACGAATCACGGACTTTTCGGTGTACGCCTCGAAAGAGATTTATCTGTTGACGGCGGCGGCGTTCTCATTAATAGCGAAGGACAGCAAACACAGGCAAATACGCACAATCAATTTGCACGCTGGATGGCTGCATACGGCAAACGTTATGGCCGTAGCGACGAACTGACCGAAGGTTTGGCAATAATGACACCATCTTACAAACGGGAGCCATTTAATAAAAACATTTGGTTTACACGCGATTATGGCAACTTTTCACCTATGCCGTTTGATGCATTTGAACGTGGCGAGCAGTTTATGATGCCAAAAGGCGATGTGCTTAAATTAGCCTATCGTATTGTTGCTTTTACCGGCGAACCGAAAACTTCATTTTTGAATGCTCAATGGGAAGAATTTGCCGCTCTTGCCGACGGTAAGCATTCATAGACATTTGATTGACAATTTTAGATTGAATTGAACCCCTCCCTCCTTTGGGGTACTCCCCTTAAAATTAAGGGGAGATTGCGTCTTGATGAAACAGCCGGGAATTAATTATCAATTCTCGCCTGTTTCATCAAGACACAATGTCTCCTTTTGATAAAGGGGACGAGCGAAGCGGAGGGGTTAGAATTAAAAAATAAAATCGTCAATATTTTCACTATGTCCCAAACAAAAATGCAAAACAAATACCACCTCCAATGCAAACAGTGTAATTACATCACGCCCAATTTAGAAGCGTGGTTTGAACAGGGACAAAAATGTCCGAAATGTCATTCGAAATGGTCGGAAGCGTGGTACGAAAGTGATTATAAGCAACTCTTAGAGTTGATAAAAACGCCGGCAAAAAGCCTTTGGCACTATTTCCCTTTTTTGCCGTTGATGAGCGAAAAACACATTATTTCGAAAAACGAAGGCACAGTGCCAATTGAACGTTGGACATTTTTGGAAGAATTTGCCAAAAAACAATATGGTCTGAACATCAACGTACACGTTTGCCGAAACGACCTCAACGGCGGAACAGGAACATTCAAAGACCTTGGCGGAACAATGGCGGCGAGTGTTTTCAGCGAAATCGGTATCAAGCAATATTGTATCGCTTCAACCGGAAATTCGGCAACAGCATATTCCAAATATCTGTCGCTGGCAAACATCAGCTGTTCGGTTTTTATGCCCAAAGATACAATAAAGGCCTCAGAAGCAACAATTAGTGCATGCGGGCAACAAGTTTTTCGTGTAATGGGTGACTACGCCAAAGCGAAAGAAATAGCTGCCGACTATTCAAAAGCACACAATATTCCGATGTCCATCGGCAACGTCGATCCTATTCGCGTAGAAGCAAAAAAAACAATGGTGTTTGAGTGGCTTCGCCAAATGGATAAATTCCCCGATGTATATATTCAATCCGTGAGTGGCGGAACAGGTCCGATAGCGATAGATAAAGGCGTTCGCGAAGCAAGTACCGTTTTCCCAGAGTTGAAAAATCCGCGTATGCTGTTGGTACAATCTAGCGGTTGTGACCCAATGGTGCAAGCGTGGGGAAAAGCTGAATCCGAAGGATTTCCGGAAGGATTTGAAAAAGTTTATCCCATTATCGAAAATCCGAAAACCGATGTGCCTACATTGGCAACCGGTCATCCGTACAACTACCCCATTTTGGCGAAATTAGTAAAAAATTCGGGTGGATCATTTGTTCGAATGCAAGAATCGAAACTTGTTCCGGTAGGAAAACTCGTAGCGTACGAACAAGGTGTACTACTTGGTCCGGCATCGGTGGTTTGCGTGGCAGGATTTTTCAATGCGCTGAAAGAGAATTTAATAAAAAATGGCGAAACCGTTTTGCTAAATACAGGCGAGGGCATTAATCGCGCGCCCGAATTTTTGCAACAGATGGTTTATACTACACGCGATGTACATCACGTAGAAGAATGTTCACCACATTCGATTGATGATTTTCGTGCGCAACTTTGGGAAGATGCAGTTATGCGTTAAGAATAATACGCTTCCAACGCTTCCTTCGCCCCAATAAACGAGCTTTTCTTTGCCAAAAGCACTTCTTTTTCGAGTATCGGTAACATTTTTTCGATATTGGGGTTGTGGTAGAAATCGTTTTTCAATCGTTCATTGATTGTTTCGTACATCCAATATTTGGATTGTTCGTTGCGTTTTCGGTCGAAATAGCCGTTTGCTTTCACAAAGTTGATGTATCGATGTATCATATCCCATACTTCGTCAATTCGCAGTGCGTAATGCCCTGAATATGTGAGCACTTCGGGAGACCACCCCGATTCGGGCAGAGGGAAAAGGTGCAGGGCGTTGGCAAAGTGTCGTTTCGCCATATTCGCTTTATCGATATTATCACCGTCGGCTTTGTTGATAACGATACCGTCTGCCATTTCCATAATACCGCGTTTAATACCTTGTAATTCGTCGCCCGTCCCGGCAAGTTGTATCAGCAGGAAAAAATCGACCATTGAATGTACTGCTGTTTCTGACTGCCCTACCCCAACAGTTTCCACAAATACATAATCGAATCCTGCCGCTTCGCACAACACAATGGTTTCTCGCGTTTTACGTGCCACGCCACCCAAAGATCCCGCCGAAGGCGAAGGACGGATAAACGCATTTTTTTCGACTGACAGTTTTTCCATTCGGGTTTTATCGCCGAGAATACTGCCTTTGGTGCGTTCGCTCGATGGATCTATTGCCAACACTGCCAACCGATGCCCTTCGCCCAACAAGTGCATTCCGAAAGCATCAATCGACGTGCTTTTTCCTGCGCCCGGCACACCTGTAATACCTACGCGGACGGATTCTCCGGAATACGGCAAACATTTTTCGATGATTGCCTGTGCCATTTCTTGATGTTCGGTTCGAGAACTTTCAACCAACGTAACCGCTTGACTTAAAACAGTTATATTTCCGGCAAGAATTTCATCTACATATTCTTGCACAGAATACGTTTTTCGTCGCGTCAAATGCAGATACGGGTTTACACTCGGCGGTTGCATTACACCTTTGTTTACATTTAGTCCGGTGTATTGGGGATTATTTTCGGGGTGATTCATTATTTTATTTACGATTTTAGATTTACGATTTTAGATTTATCGCCTGAAATCGTAAATCTAAAATTGTAAATCGTAAATTTTATTCTGCAACGCATCGAATACTGTAACCATCAGCGCGAGCATTGCTGCGCATACCTGCAAGGTTGTTGCTAAAAGTCAAGTTGCGTGCCTGGTTATTACCGCTGACTGTCCTGCTCCAATAAAAACCAAGCGCACCTTCGTTATAGAGCGCACCACGACTGCCGTTACTAAGCCAACCCGCAGCAGGAAGAAAGATTCTGTTAGACCCGGTACCAAACAAGCGACCTCTGACACCATTTCTTGTACCCCAACTATTACCTGTATCTCGAAGCGACATCAATTCTGCCTGCGTCGGTACGCGCCAACCTTCGGGACATGGGTTGTTTCCCGACACCCAATCTGTACCTGAGGGATTAGAACCTATCCAATTGTTATCGGTATCATCGTCGGAGTTTATCAATGAGCCGTTGTTAACCCACCCTGTTTTGCGATTCCACTGGAAAAACATTCCTGCGTCTTCGGGATTTTCGGCAAATGTGTTGGGCGCAGCTACATTACGAGTTGCCCAACGAACACCGTTAATAACCACTCCTTCATCAGACGCAGGCAGATTATTGATAATTTCTTCTTTGGAGCAAGCCACAAGTAAGAGAGCGATGGCAAAAAATAATAATTTTCTCATTGTTGTTGATTTTGTTTTTTACATTCAAACACAAAAAACCGAATGAAGTATTCCACAAAGATACTTCATTCGGTTTTTATGACAAAATTTATCTGCTTTATTTCTATTATTGTTGTCTCGGCGTAACGTTGCCTCTGATGTGCAGCGTAAACACAGTATCAGGTACATTGGTGAAAACCGTTACCGGTCTGTTGAACGATCCGGGACGACCGGTTGTGTGGTACTCTACTGATATTTTACCTGTTTGCCCGGGTAAAATCGGCTCACGAGGATATGTGGGCGTAGTACAACCGCAAGAAGCTGATACACGCTGAATAAGAATCGGCGTTGTTCCGGTGTTGGTAAATTCAAATTGAGTGGCAATTGTACCAATCTCTTCCCTAATTGTTCCAAAATTGTGTTCGGCTCTATTGAATGACACAGCAGGACCATTTGTTCTGTTTTGAGCGTAAAGAAATCCTCCTAAAAGCACGCTACAAAGTAGAATTATTGTTATCTTTCTCATTGTAATGTTGATGTTTTACTTTATACTTTCTTTAGTTTGACACAAAATTACGTCTTTCGTTTAACAAAAACCGTCTATTTAACATTAATTCTAATTCCGCTCGTATGCGATGTAAATTCCGGCGCATACATACATTGAATAGTGGTAATGCCATTGGAGTAACTTCCCGTTCGATTGACAAATACCGAATATTCAAACACATACGTGCCACGCGGCAAGACATCGAAATAGAAATTCGTACTTGCATCTCTTGATGTTTGATAAAACCGCACGTTATTTTGCCAACGCATACCCGAAATTTGTTCCACAGGTTCAAAAGCAGCAGCTCGCATATCGCGCAAATGCACAAATTCGAAATCGCGATCGGCACGAACGGTTAGGCGCACAATCACTTTATCGCCTACCGTGAGCGGATTATTTTCGGTGATGCTCAGAAGTCTTCTGCCCGACGCATCGATTTGTTCCACGAAAAGCAATTTTTCCACATCAAGCGAAGCATTTACGCCTTCGATTTTATCCAATTCCTCAAAATACTGCAAGTAGAGCGCACCCCACGCAGGCGCATTCCCGCTGTGAACTACTTGAACATTGCCCATTTCGGGACGGATTTCGGAACGAATCCACGATTCTTTGAAATAACCTGTTCCCAATTCCGTTTTCGACGGCTCTACAGTTTGACCACCGAGCGTAATCGTTGTTGTTCCTTCCGTTGAAAACCAATCTGTTCCAATGCTCAACAGCGTATAAACGGCATCGAGCGTGGCGTGCGTAGATTCCCAAATTTGCGTCTGTTTTTGTTTCAAAAGCCAACGTTTCATATTGTCCATTTCTGCTGAAGTGGCTCCGCCGAGACGAAACGCTTTCATAATAAACGTGTGTACCGAAACAGCCGATTGCGACATAAATACGTGCGCACGATTATTCGCCCAGAACATTCCCAACTCATCGGAAACGGTGGCGTGTTCGCGAAACGACCTCAAAATATCGTTCATCACTCGTTGGTTTCCGCTTCTCTGCATCAGAATAGCGATAAGCGAACGATGATATAAATCGTACAGTGTCCAATTTCTCGTGATGACAGACGTGTAAAAATCAATCATTTCCTTCACATTTTCGCTCAACTCAATTTCCGAATAGGCAGAACGAACATAGAGATATTCCAAATCGAATGTAGAAATTGTTCTGATATTGCGCCAATCGGGATTATATCTTTTCAGCGATTCAAAACGCTCAACTGCCATTCTATCAATATACCTGACGGCGTTCGATTTCATTCTGCGAATATCGCTACTAAACGTTGTAACTTCCAACTCTTGCAACTGACTAAAACCGTAAAGTATATAATGGGTGATACTCACGCTTGGACGAAATCCATTAAACCAACTCCAACCGCCTTCCGCCGTTTGTAACTCTTGCAGTTTTTGAATGGCGGTATTCGTCAAGTTTTGACTGCGATTGATATCGAACAATAACGCAAGTTTTTGTTTCTGTTCCGATTCGTTTTTCGCGTCGAGCACCCAAGGTGTCTCTTCGAGCAACACAGCTTTTAATTCTTGGTTTTCTTCGAGATTCGATAACAACGTTTCGCTTGTTCCGCCTTGTGCTTGCCACGCATCAATCATTGCGCGTACTTTCGGGTAAGCCTTGCCGATGTGTGCGCCGATTGTGTTTGTATAATAGGAAGCAAACCACGCGGTGGCGCTTTCATTTGTAGGCGTACTCAATACGGGCAACGCTTGCACGGCATACCACGCAGGATTGGACGAAAATTCGAGCGTAAGGCGATAGTTTTCCGCCGTAGGCGATGCGTTTCCGGTTAATCGACCCATTTCAAACGATTTTGTTTGATTGCCGTTTACGTCCATTCGCATACTTTCGGTAACCATCATTCGGTTGGGAAGCACCACAAGCGCGTGTTGTTCGCCGTCGCTAAACAATTCGCTTTCTGCAATAATGCGAACGCCAATAAGGTCAATATCGGTCGGTACGTCAAATGTCCACGCGGCATCTGACGAAGCGTTTTGTGCAAGTGAAAACGATTGCACTTGATTTTCAACCGAAATACTATTTATCATTTCCTCTGTAACAGGATTGATAAACTCGATTCTCACATTTCCACTAATCATTTCATCGGAAAGATTAGAAATCTTTGTGGCAATGCTCGCGCGGTCACCTTGACGTAAAAAGCGCGGCATATTGAGCGTAACCATCAGTTCTTTTTGCGAAACGGTAATGGCTTCGGTTTGTCCGATGTTGAGATTTTTATCGTGCGCCAATACGCGAAAACGCCATCGGGTGTTGCTTTCGGGAACGGTAAAGGCAATTTGCGTTTCGCCATTAGAATTTGTGCGGAGTTGGGGGTAGAAAAAGGCGGTTTCAGAAAAATTGCGGCGAATTTGGGGAGCAGAGGCTGTTTCACTTGAAACATTCTCTTCTACAGCTACGCTTGCTGCGGAATAAGCCATAACTACCATTTCTTCGAGAGCTTCATCATTCATCTCCATTGCTACCATATTCGGTGCTGCTACCGATGTAACGCTCCCTGCTACCGCCACGCTTCTCTGTACTCCATAAGCTGTAACTACTACTTCGTCTAACATTTCAGCATCTTCTGCTTCTACCACCGGTGGTGGTGTTCCTGTTCTACTCGAAAACCACATTCTTCCGCCACGCGAAAAAGAGAAATTAAACCAATAAAAACGGTCAAATTCAAAACTACGCGCTCCTCGCGACGGATTATTAAAATTACCCCTAATCCATTGCGAATTAAATGAGTTATCGCGCTGCAATCCTCTTTGCGAAGTCTGATAGCCAAAAGAAGGCAAGCTAAAATGCCAAGCATCGTATCTAAAAATATTATCTAACGACATATCGTACATCGAAGCCAAAACTTCTGCCAATGCGGGATTTCCGTCTTTGTCTCTTACCGATATGCGCCATTCCTCCTCTGTGCCGGGACGAATTTTATCGCGGAAAACATCTAATCTTACGTTCAGTCCTCGCACCTCTCGTTCTTGCACCAAATTCACGGAATGTGAATAAAACTGCTCATCTTTTATATACCTTAGCATCAATGTTACGCCGTTTTTGTATTCCGGTTTTTGCGAGAAAGAAAAGAGGCGATTTTCGTTATTCAGCGTAATCCATTCACGTTCCAACAGCGTATCTCCCCGCCATAATTCATACAACACGTGCACTTTTTCCGATGCGCCAAAAATGATTTCAGCGTTTCGGTTTTCGCCGAATATGGTGCTTTTTTGCACAAACCATTCGTTGGTTTTTATCGGCGGACGAGCATCTGAAAACGAGAAAAGTATAAAATCTTGCTCTGCTTCAATATCGTTTCCTCTGTCGTCTGTCGATTGCAATTGTATTCTGTATTTTCCCGAAGCGAGCCTTCTCAATCGGTTTTTCAAGTCGCTTTGTTCGCCTGTTGCGAAATTTCCTCGCGCTACTCGGCGGTTGATGCTGTCGTTTTCGTGCAATGAGAAAATTTGCCAAGTTCCTTGTGCCGAAATATCATTTCCATCGAGATTTCGGGCAAAAATTGTAATTTTCGCATCGCTGCTTTTTTCCCAACGATTAGGTATATCCACATTGAGTATCATCGAAATATCGCCAACGGTAATGCTGTAATTTCCTGTTTGCGTTTCGCCGCTTGCACTTGTGATAACAACCTCTACGGCAAAAGTGTAAATACTGCGTGCAAATCTGCCTGCATCAGGTTTTTCGGGTGTAAAACGGATTTCAAAATTGCCGTTTTCATCGGTGGTAATTGTTTCTTGAGCGAAATGTTCGGGCGAACTTCCCCAACGTCCCCACCACGCTTGTTGGCGCATGATGCGATAATCGATCTCTGCATTTTGCAGTTGAATACCCGAAAAAGTTTCGGCTTTACCTCTCAACACAATTTCTTCCCCAAATCGGTATGTTTCCTCAATTTTATCGAATGTTATTTCAAATGTGGGGCGTTTGTATTCTTCTACGCGGAAATTTATCTCACCATAATAAGTATCAATGCTAAAATATCCCGACAAAAGATTATGTGGAAGCACAAATTCGCCTGAAGCAGAGCCAAACTCGTTGGTAGTAAGTGTTTGTTCGCTAATTTCTTGTCCATTGGCATCAATTAAAGAAAATTCTATCGGTCTGTTTGGAACAAGTATTGATTTTTCATTTAATGCGTCCGTTAAAACTGCTTTGAAATAAACAATTTGCCCGGGTCGATAGATACTTCGATCGGTAAATAGCTGTATTTCTCTGTAATCTCCGGGAAAGTTCTCTCTGTGAAAATTGCCAAACGATAAATGTTCAAACCGCGAACTTGAATCATTGCCTGTCACAGCGTGATAGAAATAGTTGAAGTTTCTTGTGTCGGGTGTGATATTCATTTGGACAAGTCCTATTTCATTGGTGGTGTTAGATGCTACCAATAGGGTATCAACGTTATTTTCCCACCAATCTCTCTGCGTACGATAAATATTTACCTGTGCATTATTTATCGGCTCGCCTGTTACACGGTTTACCACAAAATAATCGTATACATTTTCAGCCGATAAGCGGGAAAAAACCGTTAAATCAGACACTACGAAAAAATAATCCCTTCGTCTCTCCCATTCATTTTCTCCCACCCACACAGAGGTCATTTCGGGCAATGTTTCAAAAGAAAGCCTGTACGCGCCATATTCATTTATGTTGAGCGAAAACGTGGTGTCGCTTTGCCAATATTTTGGAGCCTGCGACAGCGGAATGGAAATATTTTTTACAAATGTGTAATCGTCTGATTGCTCGCGACTAAACAAACTGTTTTTTCTGTATAATCTGGCATTGAGCGAATCAACATTTTTATAAGTTATCGTTAGTTCCTGTTTTCCGTTTATGGGAAAAGTGGCGTTACCCGAAATTGACAGTTCGGATTGAGTGAGTTGCAAAATTCGGTTTTCGATTAATCCAATTCGCTCATAATCGGGAAATCTATGGATAATTTCTTGCAAATATTCGTAATATCCTCGTATTTTTCCCCTTTGTATATTCTGGTCGGAAATTTGCCTGATTTCATCTTGATAAAAATCGGCTATTCTATCAATAATTTCCACGCTGAATGCCCGATTTTCCCACTGTTTCAGCATTGTATCCAATAGAGGGCGCGCACTTCTCTCGTATTCATTGGGCTGTTGCCAACGAAGACGACTAAGTTTTTCCAACTCAACGAGTACCACCGATTTATCCATTTCTCGACTTAGCAACGAAGAAAGGTACTGCCGATACGCTTCCCACAACCACAAATTATATTCGGTTGGTTGCGGATTGAATGCAAGCGTTACAAATTCTTTTGCAGGTGCGAAAAGCGATTTGGTAGAAATATTTCTCGCTGCCAGTGTACGACTTAAATCTTCATCGGTGCTTATTTCTGCGAAAAATTGAATCGCCCGCCGCGCCAAAAAGTCATACATTGTCGGGGAAAATCGTCGCGAATCTCTATGTAACTCTATCACGGCTTCAAAGGCTGCTACTTCTGTTTTTATAAGTTCCGCCTGCGATTGCAACGAAGCGTTAAGGTGCTCCACTACTTTGTCGAAAAAGATATTTCTTGTCCACTCTTTCATATCTTCGGGAACAAAATCACTTAACGCTGTTCGTCTATCAATATTCCATCTATCTCGCTGGTAATATTGCAGATACAATTCGCCCAACATCGAGTGCAGTACCGATCTTTCAACTACATCGCTGCTTTTCGCCAACATATCGTAGAGGTTGCGAAAAATAATGGAATCGTTTTGCGTATCAATCACCAAATCGTATTTCGCTTGATGAATTAAAGCCTTTATCACCTGCGGACTGTTTTTGTCGGCAATCGCCTGACGAAGAATATTATTGATTTCTTCTGCCGCCGAGCGAGGTAATGAACGTTGTTCGAAATCGGCTACTCGTGACCAATAAGAAGCGTAGTCTTCATTTTGTTGTGCCGCTAAATTTGCGATACTGAATGTAAACGCGATGATGAGGAATAAAGTTTTACTCATACTAATGTCTTTAATTGCTTTGTAAATAAATCATTTACCGTATAGATACATTTTTCACACAAATTCCATAAAAGAATTCGCGAAAATTTGTTAAATCTGCGTCATTCCGAAAAATCAGAACACGTCCTGTGTGCTTTCAAGTTTCGACTGTAAAATTTTACAAAGGTTTCATCACTACTCCCATCTTCTTCTTCCCATTTATCTTAATCTCCAACGGACTATCAAAACGAACGTGGCGAATAAATTCCGTTTCGGTCACAGCAGGTTGTGCGTCAAGAAACGTTTCGTCAAAAAATCCATCATTTTCGAGATAAGGATTTATCGTGAAATAACCCACCCCAAACGATGTAAGATTTTGAAAAAAATGTGTTCCTTGGCTCGGTTCGATGCGATAATTTTCCAATCCTGATTCTACAATCACGCGTGCTTGACTGATATTCGCCCATTTTACCGGAATACCCAACCACGAATCGGACGATCCCCAACGACCGGGACCAACTAACACAAAATATTTGTCGGATTCTAAAAACTGTATGTTCAATTCTTCGATTTCTCGTGCAACTTGCGGATTTTTCGATGCATCAAACGCATCGGTTTTGATGTAAACCACATCGTGTACATCGCTGTAAACGCCATTACCGAGCGCGTTGTTGGAAAATAAAACAATGTCTTGGTGTTTTATCTTGCTCAAATCCTCGTTTACTACCGCCTTGTTTTCCACAATCGGACGAATTTGCAGCACGCAAAAAGTACCGCGATTTTGGTCTTGAATATCAACGGCAAACTCAATTTCTACCGGTCGTCCCATTTCTTTGTGTCCTGCTTTCAACACCTTATCAATGGTTTCTGATAGTGGTAATGTATTATATTGCAACTGATTAGCAAACGAGATTATTTTTCTTCCATCCGGATAATACCCATTACGAATAATTTGGTCTTGCGGATCGTAAGTAGAGGCGACATACCGAAGCGGACTATCATCATTTTCTGCCGACTTAACTCTCAATTTCAACAGATTAAATCCGTCGTCAACCGAAAAATCTTTCGGAATTGTGTTCGTATCAAGTGCGTAAAACTGCGTTTGCGTATCTTTTAAGGCTAAATCGAGTGTGCTTAATTGCAAAATATTCGATGCGTGGAGAGGCGAAAATCGCAATCCGGGATTTCCTTCCACAATGTATTTTCCGAGTCCGAAAGCCATATCCACAATACCGTCTTCGGGTTGTTCATTTCCAAGCGGATAATAATTAATAGAACGCGCCACACCCGAAATAGCGGGATAAAATCGGTTTCCATACTGTGAACCAACTACTTCCTGCAATACAATCGCCATTTTTTCTTGGTCAATCAGGTTGCTCGTTGCCGCCATATACGCCTTGCTTTCTTTGTAATAGACTGATGCATAGACGGCTTTTATGGCATTGCTCATCAATTTGATCATTTCGTGCTTATTATCCGAATAAGGAACCATATAAGTCGAATACACCCCCGCAAACGGCTGATAGTGTGAATCTTCAAGCAAGCTCGATGAACGAATGGCAACCGGATAATCAATGGTTTCAAAATAGGCAAGAAAATCGCTTACCAATCGTTTCGGTAATTTCGCCTCCAAAAAATACGCTAAAATTTCCTCATCAGTTCGGTCGGACAAAGCAATGGAATACAAATCGTTGGTTTCCAAAAACTCATCGAAAATATCGGTACAAAGTACTACTGTTCGAGGCGTTGTTACCGGAAAATTCTCGTTGGTATTCAACTCCACGTGCGTTTTCACGATATAGCCGATAAACGCCAATCCTCTACCTTTTCCACCCAAAGAACCATTGCCGATACGGGCAAAATTTGAATACCTGTCGAATCTATCTTTCTCAAAAACAGCCACTACACCCGTATTTTTCATTCGTCGGTATTGTACGATAATGGCGTAAACGAGTTCGCGTACATCGTTTAAATTCTCAAATTCCGTGATGTCAATTTTTCTCAACATTTCAGCCACCGGAAACATCGCACGAGAGTAAAAAAAACGCGAAAGATGGTTTTGCGAAAGATGATAATACAGCGGTGCATCGGGAATACTGCGGATATTCATCTGTAAGTCTTTCAGGTTTTTAATACGCAAAATCGCCTTATTCGTATCCGGGTCTTTGATGATAAAATCGCCGAAACCGAAACGTTCTTTTATCGCCTTGCGCAAATCTTGCGGAAAGGTTTTGGAATTTTTATCAATAAAAACACCATTTATTTCGGGTGCATATTTTGCGTTTTCGGTTTCCGACGAAGTGTAAATAATGGGTATATACTTGTCTTTCTGACGAATCCATTCGCCCAAACGTTTTCCTGCCAACTTATCTCTTTCGCCTTTTCGGTGAAAATTGATGTCGGAAAGCACGCCGAGCATATTGTCGCCGTATTTCTTGTAATAAGAGACTGCTTCTTCGTAATTTCGCGCTAAAAGAATTTTCGGACGACCGCGCATTCGTAACATTCGCAAATGGTCATTAAGCGCTTCTTTTGAAAATTCACGCGATTCCGATAATACAAATTTGTACAACATCGGCAGCACTGTAGAATAAAATCGAATCGAATCTTCAACCACCATAATCGTTTGTACACCAACCGTTTTTACATCGTGCTCCACGTTCATTCGGTCTTCTATTAGTTTGATAATCGCCAACAACAAATCAGCATCGCCCAACCAACTGAAAACGTAGTCTATACCGCTCATATCCTCTTTGCGTAAAGCCTCTGTGATAGCGCGCGAAAAAGGCGTGAGCAATACCACCGGAATATCGGAATAGTGTTGTTTGATTTCTTTTGCCAAATCAAATGTATCGCTGTTTTCCATATTCGGCATACAGATAACCAGCTCATAATTGTTGGTTTTCAGCTCGGTGAGAGCTTCCTTTTTGCTCATCACTTGCGTAAATCGGGGTGGATAACGAAGATTAAGCGAGGTGTATTCGTTGAATATTTGTTCATCTACGCGTCCGTCTTCTTCGAGAGTGAACATATCGTATCGCGAAGCGACAATCAATACGTTGTATATTCGTTTGTTCATCAGATTGACAAACGGCGTATCTCGAAAACGCAATTGACTGATTTCGTGCGCACTAATGACGGATTTTGGTATTTCTGATTTCATTTTTTATGTGCTAATGTGCTAATAAATAATGTGCTAATGGCAAATTCGCGGATTATATTGCCTGATAATTGAATTAGCACATTAGCATATTAGCACATTATTTATTATTAACAAGGTATTCAGCAATCTGCACTGCATTCAACGCTGCGCCTTTCAAAATTTGGTCGGAAACAACCCAAAAGGTCAATCCATAGTCATTCGCCAAGTCTTTACGGATACGTCCCACATACACAGGGTTTTTACCTGCCAAATCCAATGGCATTGGGTACTCTTTGTTTGCCGGATTGTCGATAACAACGATTCCGTTGGCTTTTTCGAACGCTTCGCGTGCTGTTTCGAGTGAAATCGGCTGTTCGGTTTCTACCCAAATCGCTTCGGAATGAGCACGTAACACAGGAACACGTACGCAGGTAGCACTTACTTCGATGTCGCTGTGCATAATTTTGCGCGTTTCGTAATACATTTTCAATTCCTCTTTTGTATAGCCATTTTCTGTGAACGCATCTACTTGTGGGATAAGATTATACGCCAATTGATAGGCGAATTTTGAAACAGTTGGTTCTTCGTTGTTTACCAACTGTTTGTATTGATTCTCCAACTCGTCCATTGCCGCTGCGCCTGCGCCCGATGCCGCTTGATAAGTTGCCACGTGTACACGTTTGATGTGCGAAAGATTTTCAATTGCTTTCAACGCCACCACCATTTGAATGGTTGTACAGTTGGGGTTGGCAATGATATTGCGCGGGCGATTAAGCGCATCTTCGGCATTTACTTCGGGTACTACTAATGGCACATCGTCGTACATTCGGAAAGCGCTCGAATTGTCAATCATTATCGCACCGTGTTTGGTAATAGTTTCGGCAAATTCGAGCGAAGTGCTTCCCCCTGCCGATACAAAAGCGATGTCGATTCCTTTAAAATCGTCATTGTGTTGTAATTCCCTTACTGTTAATGTTTTTCCTTTGAATGTATATGTTGTACCGGCACTTCTTGATGAGCCGAATAATAGTAATTCATTAGCGGGAAAATTTCTTTCCTCTAATACTCGAAGCAGTTCTTGGCCAACGGCTCCGCTTATGCCTACGATTGCAATTTTCATTTTTGATATAATTTTTTGAATTCGAAGCACAAAGATACGAAAAAAATCACGGTTCAGACATTAAAAACTCCTCCTTCTTTCGCCAGCATCGTATTCGGAAAAACGCTTTTCGCCTCGTCCAACAATTTATCTAATTCATTGTATCGAGAAGAAAAATGTCCGATAATGAGTTTTTTAACGTTTGCCAACTTGGCGATTTCGGCGGCTTGCCGAGCGGTTGAGTGATATGTTTCTTTTGCACGAGCGGCTTCCGATTCGGCAAAAGTGGCTTCGTGAAACAACAAATCTACACCTTCGATATGAGGAACGATTTCGGGCGAAAATGCTGTGTCGGAACAATATGCGTATCGTCGAGGTGATATACCGGGGCGAGTGAGAAGTGCGTTTTCGATAACCGTTCCGTCAGAAGTAACGAAATCGCCGCCGTATTTTATCGCTTGTATTTGTCGTATCGGAACTTGATAAAAATCAATCATTTCGCGAATAATATGTCGCTGTGTTTTTATCTCTTCAAACAAAAAACCGCTTGTGGCGATACGATGTTTTAGTGGAAAAGAATATATTTTGATGGATTTATTTTCGAAAATAAGCTGCTTGCCGTTAGGATTTATCGGAATAAGATTGATTTTGAAGTCGATGTTTCGGACAAAATGTTTTAGAATCGGATTCAATAGAAAATCGATTTCTTTGTGTGCATAAATATTCAAATCACCCGTTCTGCCGAGCAAACTGAGCGTAGAAAGTAAGCCGGGTAAACCAAATACGTGGTCGCCGTGCAGATGTGAGATAAACAGGCTGTGAAGTTTGCTCATTCGCGTTTTGCATCGTCGCATTTGCAGTTGCGTTCCCTCGCCGCAATCAATCAGAAACAGTTTGTCGTTCATATCCACCAATTGTGACGGCGGATTGTGAAGTGTGGTGGGCATTGCGGAGCCACAGCCGAGGATTGTTATGTTGAAATTTGTCATTGTTTTTTTAGCACGAAGGCGTTAAGGCGCGAAAACACGAAGGCATGAAAGGAAAAATCCGCAAAATTGTTTTGTTATTTCGTCATTCTTTTGTATTTTTACGGAAGTTTTCAAGAAAACACTCTTAGCTTGGGTGCGTTTTATGGCATTAAACCTTACGCGCCGGTTCAAGAGTGTTTTTTGTTTTGTATCGTTTCTATTTTTGTTTATTCCATAAGACGCGGCACGCCATGTCTCTACTATCCCACAATTTATTGTATATCAATTAACTTATGTATCTGCAAACTCAATGCCCATGTCGGATTTTTCTTAATCAATTCCACACAGTAATCCACATTTTCGCGCACAATATTTTGTCCGTCGAAAACGGGACTTAACAAATATTTTTTCGCTTTCGGAAGAATGGAAATATCCGGTAGTGAATCGTCTTTTTTTATCGGAAAACGAAATTCATCAACTTCGGGAATGAAATTTCTGACCGTTTCAAAATCACGTTTTGGACTGCAAGCAATGTAATCAATTCCAGCAGGAACTTTATGTGTTCCGTTGGTTTCAATCGCTTGAAAATAACTGTTTTTTTTGAAAAAAGCAACAATTTCATCTGTGAGTTGTAGTGTAGGCTCACCGCCTGTCCAAATAATCCAACGGCAACCGAAAGTACGGATTTCGTCCAAAATTTCTGAAACACTCATTGTCTTTCCCGATGCAAAATCGGTATCACAGAAATCACACGCAAGGTTACATTTCGTCAACCGGATAAAAATCGATGCTTCGCCCACACGACCGCCTTCGCCTTGCAGCGAATAAAATATTTCATTAACAATCAGGCTCATAGATGGCTGATGTTTTGGGTGATTCGCTCACTTCTACGGCGTAAAGTTCGGGAAGTTGGGGTTTGAAAACGTCATATAGCATTTTTGCAATATTTTCGGCGGAAGAGTTCAACGGCGACATAATATCATTGAGGTTTTGATGGTCTAATGTGTTGTCGATGTAATCTTTAACACATCTCAGAGCTTTGTAATCACGCACAAAGCCTGTTTCATCCAACTCACATGCACGAAGATGCACCGTTACCACATAATTGTGTCCGTGCAGGCGGCTGCAGGGGTGGTCGTCGCCTAAACCCAATAGCTGATGCGCCGCGGAAAAGGAAAATTGTTTGCTTATTTTGTACATTTGTTGATGACCTAAAAGTTTTTTATTCGCAAAGTTACGAAATAATTTGTTTTTTGCAAAAAAATAAAAGTATGATATGAATGTGTAATTTTATTTTGTTTTTCGCGTTTTTTTGTTTTTTTTGTCTATATTTGTCCCATCAACTTTATTGACATCATCATTCTGTGTGGATTTTAAGAACGAAAGCTCATTATTATTTAACGCGAAAACGATATTAAACGATTAATTTTCGCTACATTACAAAAGGAAACTGTTGTATTTTGTGTGCGTGCACAATATTTTATTTGAACAAAAAATAAACCGCTTTAGTAGCAAAGAAATAAATTTCAACACTAAATTCAAAAGAAAAATGGAAAAGAAATCAAATTCAGAAAAACAGAGATTTCACCGGATTTTTCGTCGGTATCGGCTCCTGTTTGTTGGAACAACTTGTCTCAACAAACAGGAGCCGGCATCGAGAAAGTAACTCTAAGAATCAAAATAACAAACAAATATAGGTGTTGACAAATTAGTGTAGTCTTATCTTCATTCGTCATTACAAGCTCGGTTACTGAGCGTACTCGATGGCGGAATTCACAAAATCCGTACCGATTTGACAATACCCAAGTGAAACAAGTCTAAATATAATAAAGCAAAAACATGAACAAAAAAAAGAACAAATTTAACAAAATGGGAGGGGTACTTCTTCTCTTGTTGGCATTCTCTTTGAACGTCATCGCCCAAGTACAAGTACGAGGCACTGTGGTAGATGAAGACGGAGAACCTGTTATTGGCGCTACCATTCGAATACAAGGTACCACACAGGGAACAGTTACCGATATCGACGGTGTGTTTACGCTATCGACACCGGCAGAAAGCACGCTTTTGATATCTGCGGTGGGATTTACTACACAAGAAATAACGGCAAGTGCAACGATGCACATCACATTACGTTCCGACATAGGGCTGCTGGACGAATTGGTAGTAGTGGGCTACGGCGTGCAACGCAGAGCAAACCTCACAGGAGCTGTTGCCACAGTCAGTGCTCAAGAGCTGAACAGCCGTAATGTGCCCAACACTGCTTCACTTTTGCAGGGACGTGTACCCGGTTTGCAAGTCATCCAAAACTCGTCTATTCCGGGAATGGAGCAAGTACAACTTCGTATTCGCGGACAAGGATCATACGGATCAACCAACGATCCGCTGGTTATCATTGATGGAATAGAAGCCTCGCTTACGCAGGTAAATCCCAATATGATTGAGAGTATTACCGTATTGAAAGACGCATCGTCAGCTGCCATTTTCGGAGCGCGCGCTGCAAACGGTGTTATTCTTGTTACAACCAAAGCCGGGCAGGCAGGAGCACTCAGGGTAGAATACACGTTTAATCGTTCCACACAAAGACCTACTACTCCTGTAGAGCGGATAACCAACTCGATAGAATTTATGGAAATGACCAACAAAGCGATTCGTTTTTCCGGTACAATAAACACAACTTGGTATTATACCGAAGATCAGATACAACTTTATCGGGACGGGCAAAATCCGAATCATCCATCTTTCAACCCAAAACAATTTCCCAATACCGACTGGTTAGATCATTTGATCCGCAACGGTGCTATTCAGGAGCATTTTCTCAACATTCATGGAGGAAGTGGCGGCACTACGTTTAATGCAGGACTCGGCTATTTGAATCAGGAAGGACTTTTGTTGGGAACATCTTTCGAGCGTTATGATTTTTCTCTGAATCTGAGATCGCAAGTTGCCAGTAACGTTACATTCGGTACAAATATCAATATGAATTATTCAAAACGCCTCGATACCACTTGGGACAATGCTAATGCCGGCGATTTTGATTCTATGGGCGCCAGTCAGGACCAGTTGCGTGCTGCTTATGCCGCCAGTCCACTTATGTCACCTCAGTTGCCCGATGGCAGCGGACGATGGTCAAACAGGGCGTTTCCCAACAAAGGAGGCAACAAAAACCCAATAGGTCAGGCTATTGATGGAGCCGGTCAGAATAATGATGCCATCTATGTGTTGGCAAGTTCATTTATTAGTGTAGAATTATTGCCCGGATTAACTGCCCAAGCGCGTGGTGGTGCAACATTTCATGATAGAATAATAAGGGCGATGAACTCCCCGTATCGTACATACGAATTTCTACCGGATGCAGACGGAACGCACCGGTTTGTGGGGCTCCAAAGCGGTGGACATATCGAATTTCGTCAACGCAACAGGCGTACCACATTTTACAGCTTCTACAGCACGCTCAACTATCAGAAAAAATTTTTAGACGCTCACGACCTCAACGTGCTGGGAGGCTATAGCATGGAGCTATACCAAGATCAGTGGATAGAAGGCTTCAGAAGAGATTATGCGGACAACACTATGTGGTACTTGAATGCCGGACCAGCCGAAGGACAAACCAATGCAAGCGGAGTAGGCGAATGGGCTTTGATGTCCTATTTTGGACGAGTAAATTACAGTTTTAGAGATAGATACCTACTCGAATACAATATGCGTTTTGACGGCTCCTCGCGTTTGCATCCCGATAATCGCTGGGGTGTATTTCCATCGATATCGGCAGGTTGGCGAATTTCGGAAGAGGACTTTTTCAACTTCGACCTTGTTGATAACTTGAGACTCAGAGGCTCTTGGGGTATCGGCGGTAACTACGGATCGGGCAACTACCAATACCAATCGATGTTGTCAAGATCCGGTACCGGAATTGAAGACTCATACAGTATCGGTGGCGTAAGAGTGCCGTTTTATCGTGCAGCAGACATGGCAAATGACAGAATCAGTTGGGAAACCACCACTACCCACAATATCGGATTGGATTTTGCTTTGTGGAATTCAAGGATTTTCGCTTCGATAGATTATTTTCAAAGATTTACCGACAACATCATCCGCCGACAACAAGTTCCCAATTTTGTGGGAGTTGGCGGTCCGAATGTCAATTCCGGTGCAATGCGAAATACCGGTTTTGAGCTGACAGTTGGGCATCAAAATAGAATAGGCGATTTTTCATACGGTGTTAGATTCAATTTCGATACTTACAAAAATACGCTGGTTAGATTTGGGCGAGAGGAAATAGTCGGAGATAACAGGATAAATCGCGAAGGTCTCCCGTGGGAAAGCTTTTTCATGCTTCAAATGGAAGGAATATACCAAACGCAGGAAGAAATTGATAGTCGTGATGTTATTAGACGTTATGCCGGAGCTGCAAAGGTGCAGCCGGGCGATATCAGATTCAGAGATGCAAACGGAGATGGTATCATTGACGGCGATGACCGCGTTGTCATTTCGGGCGCATTTCCAAATTTTGGCTACAGCTTGAACCTTGATGCCAGCTACAAAGGCTTCGATATGAATATGTTTTGGCTCGGCTCTCACGGTCGCAAACTGCGCACTGCCGGTTTTGGAATGACTCCTTTCAACCAGGGTGCTCCTCCATTTGCTTTTTGGAGAAATCACTGGGACGGACCGGGCTCATCAAACACATTACCCCATATTTTTATGAGCGGGCACGCGCCGGCAGCTGAAAATATAAGTTCGTTCTTTTTGCACAATGCTTCATTCTTGCGTTTAAAGAATGTGCAGATAGGATATACTGTACCTGCACGATTCACAAACAAAGTATTTATTCATAACCTGAGAGTGCATGTTGCGGGTGATAATTTGCTCACGTTTAGTAACTATTTCAATGGACAGTTAGACCCCGAACGTACAGCAAGAACAGCCGATGCCATTTATCCGCAAGCAAGGATTTACACGGTAGGATTACGAGTAACTTTTTAAAAACAAGTAAACAATGAAAAATAGTAGAAAACATATCATTTTATTTTTTGTGCTCTCCACATTTTTACTCCCGATGGGTTGTGCCGATTTTCTCGACAGACAGCCGTTAGACCAGCGGAGCAGAGAGACATATTTTACGAGCGAAACGGAGATTCAGACGGTGCTCAATTCTACTTATCGACGGTTGCGCTCTACTGTTATCGGTGGCTTTGTCAGCGGAAACGGTACCGGCTCATCGCTCGATTTCGAGGCATTGACCGACAACGGATGGACAGATTCAGGATTTATGAACCTTCAAAATTTCGGAACAGGAACCAATACCTCATCATCTAACAACGGAGCGAGTAACACTATGTGGGAGCAATGCTGGCAAGGTGTCAGTGATTGTAACTTCTTTCTCGATAATCTGGAGAGACCGGAAGTAAAAGCGCTTGTATCGGATGCAACTTATCGCAGGTTTAGGGGCGAAGCCTTGTTCAACCGCAGTCTTTACTATCACTTATTGTTGGAGCATTTCGGAAATCTCCCTTGGGTGGACAGATGGGTAACAGCAGAAATGCCTTTCTTGGAAATGCCACGACTGCCCAAAAGTCAAATAGTAGACAACATTCTCCGCGACCTTACCGAAGCAATAGAAGGATTGCCTTTGCCTGTTGCCGGATATACCAATGGGCGCGTCATACAAAGCTCGGCAATTATGCTCAAAGTGCGTATTTTGATGGCAAACCACAGGTTTCAGGAAGCAATAACTGCCGCCGAACTGCTGATTAACAATCCCAGCAATCCGCACAGAATAGTGGACAGTTTTTCGGGAATATTTTTCGGAGAGCAGACCAACAATCGTGAAATCATATTCTCAGTGCAGTATAATGGCGCCATTGATAGACATTCGTATGACTTCGTTACCGGTACGCGCCAGTCGTGTTACCCGCTGGGTAGCTTGGCGGTGGCTTTCGGCACACAAGCCGACGGATCTCCCGACCCACGTCTTCGATTTACAATGTTTGTTCCGGGCGACCCGTGGCTGATGAATACTTTAAAGAATCCCGACGGCACTCCGCTATTGGGCACAGCGGGTACGATTACATTCCCTTACCCGTATGATTTGGGAACATTTACCTTTACTAACGGACAGTTTCCTGCCCGACTTCTTCACGACAATGGTGCCGGTGGCTTACAAGGGCTAAGAATTGTTGCCGATGGCGAAGTAAAAGCGTGGAGCTTGGGTTGGAGAAAGGGTATTGATCCGGCTAATAACGACTTCCGTCAAAGTGTCAGTTTGCAAGACCGCGTAATGATGCGCTATGCCGATCTGCTCTTGCTGTATGCCGAAGCAAAAGTTGAGATTGGTGGTGGCACCACTACTGATCCGGCAGCCTTGGCGGCATTTAACGCCGTGCGTACCCGTTCAAGTGTGAATATGCCTGCCGTAGCGGAAATTACCCGTGAGATAGTTCGCAACGAACGTCGTGTAGAATTGGCATACGAAGGAATACGTCTCTATGATATTCTTCGCTGGAATATTGGACACGAAGTGATTCCTACCAAGGTGATCGATGGAACGGTAGTTGGCGGAAAAGCCACTTCACTGAGTATGACGACTATACCTGCCAGAGCGAATGTAGCGGGTAGCAATGGTATTACGGCTGTTCCTCAGGTATGGCGAGGCAATTTGTGGCCTATTCCTCAGAATGTGATGAATATTATGGAGCATTGGGAGCAAAATCCGTGATTTTATGCTTAGATAGTAAAAAATAAAGAGAACGCAGATGACGCGGATTTATCCGCGTCATCTGCGTCCTCTTTTTCATTTTTCACTCCTCTAAACTCAAATACGTTTCCAACGGATGATGATCAGAATAAAAAACCTTATTCACTTTCGCCCGATACGCCTTAAAATTTTTACTGTGCAAAATATAATCAATCCGAAACAGGAAAAAATCTTCGTGATACGTAATGCCCGGACCAAACCCGGTGGCAGTAAAAGCATCATTAAGTCCTTTTCGCATTTGTCCATACGTGTATGAAATAGGCGTGTCGTTGAAGTCGCCGGCAATAATTACACCATCCGTATCTTGTGCATTGATGAAATCTTTCAACGCGCTAACTTGCTCTGCACGAGCGCGAAAAGCAATTCCCATACGATTGCGAATATTTTTGGAAATGGCTGCAAAACGAATAGAGTCGGTTTGCAGGAAATCGCTGTATAACTGCTTGTCGTCTGCTGTGATGCGATTCGACTCCAAGTGGACATTTGCCACCGTGATTCTTTTGCCGTTGATATTGACAGTTGAAACCGCTGCACCATTGAAGCTTGAATCAAATGTAAAACCGTGTGTATTTTCAATCGGAAACTTCGAAAACAGCGCCAAGCCAATGGCGTAATTATTATTTGAGCCGCCCAATTCCGTTATCGAATAATAGGGATATTCACTCAATATATTTTTTACATCTTGATGAGAAATAACCGTTTGTCCCGTCTTACTGACGTAATATTCTTGTATGAAAACCAAATCGGCATTGGTGCGAGCGACGTATTCGAGAATGGGACGTCGTGCTGCATCTTTCCTTCGTTCACCGATAAATCCTTGAACGTTGTATGTGAGTATTTTAATCGAATTTTCAGGTACGTCTTTCGAGGAAAAATTAATCGGGAAGAATGTGAGAATCGGTTTGTAGCACAGTACAAGGGCAACCAACGAAACAAGTGCCAACTTCCATTTCGATGTGATGGTCCAAAAAATAAGATAACAAACATTGATGAAAAAAATTGCCCCAAAACCCAATCCTATAAATTGAAACAAATTAGTTTTTAGCGGCGAAACTCTCCACGAAAGATAGCCGCAAAAAAGCAAGATTATTGCCACAATATTGGTTGCGAAAATAATCCACTTGATAATACTGCTAAACTTTATTCTTCTACTTTTTACTTGCATCGAATAACTTTCTTTTTTCTTCCGAAGAGAGATTGCTATACCCCGATTGTTTCAATTTATCTAAAATCGCATCAATTTCCGCCTGTTCATCGTTTCTGCGTTTGTTGTATTCCCAATCGGTCTCATGACGGGCATATTCTACTTTCATTTTCGATTTCTTTTTGCGCGGCTTGAAAAGATTGACAAACCAATCAATCATTGGACTAATCCACGCCGTAATGTCTTTTCCTTTTCGATATTGAACAGCAAACAGATAACCCAGTAGCGCACCACCGATATGCGCCACGTGTCCGCCCGGATTTGCTTCGTTTCCGAGCGAAAGAAAATCGAGCACAAAGACGAAAATAGCGATATAAATGATTTTTATTTGTCCGATAAGGAGCATATTTAACCGCAAATCAGGACGATAAAACGCAACGCCCATCACAATTGCCATTACCGAAGCTGATGCGCCAATCAGCCAACCACGTCCCATATCCACGTAGTGTGGTATCGTATTGAAAGCCAAAATGTAAAGCGCTGCGCCTGCCAATCCGCCCAATACATACAAACTACCCAACGTGCGTCCCGAAAAATATTGCATAAACATTCGCCCAAACCAATAGAGCCACAGCAAGTTAAATAGAATGTGCAAAAATCCTTCGTGCACAAACATATAAGTAAAAGGTGTCCAAAATCGATGTAGCAATGTGTACACACTCGACGGAACGCCCAAAAATGTTATCACATCGAAAACATTAATTTTCAACAAAGTAAATATCACGCTTATCGCTTTCAGCACGATAAATACACCCACGTTAATAAAAATAAGCCTTGTGAGCACCGTTCCCGTTTTGTAACGATGCTTCAAATTGTCAATAATTGTAGTAGTAGCCACGTTGTCTGTCTTTTTTTCGCCAATAAAGAATCATAAATATCCCGAAAATCATTCCGCCGAGGTGTGCAAAATGTGCAATTCCGCTGTTCACGCCACTTACACCTAACACCAATTCTATCAAGCCATAGCCGATAACAAAGAATTTTGCCTTAATCGGAAAAGGAATTGGGATGATAAAAAGCTGAGCATTAGGGAACAACATTCCGAACGCTAATAAAATACCGAACACTGCACCCGAAGCACCTACTGTCGGTCTATTAATCAGCAGGTTGAGTTGCCCCATTGCGCTATCTACATAATTTCTTCCGCTGTTCAATAAACTCGTCCCATCGGCATATACTTGTTGTATCATATCGGGGGGCAAGTCCGCTTGCACAACCTGAATTCGAATGAAAGTAACCAACAATTGAATCAATCCCGCGCCAATACCGGTTACGAAGTAATACGTTAGAAATCTTTTCGTTCCCCACACCTGCTCCAACGTGCGACCAAACATAAACACGGCAAACATATTGAAAAATACGTGCGCGATGCTATACGGACTATGCAGAAACATATATGTTACGGGTTGCAAGATATTGAAATTTTGCGATGCCGGGTAATGCAACGCAAACCATTGCGATAAATCAATATTATTTCGCAGTAAAACGAACTGCGCCAACCACACGAGAACGTTTATAATAAGTAGGTTTTTCGTTGCCGGTGGCAACATTCCCATAAAACTATTTCTGAAATTGCTCATTTTCTAATTTTAGATAAGATGCAAAAATACGGATTATTTTGTTTGAAATGGGGTTTTTAATAGATATTATAAATGAGAATCACGTTATGAGACAAGTTGATTTTTGAAAAAAGCACTTTGAGACACACAGACACATATTTGAGACGCACAGGCGCGCTTGTATTCTTTTTTAACCGCATCTTTGAAAATGACTTATTTGTCTCAAAACATATTATCTTTGCAAATAAAACGTTGATGTTATGCAGCCAAAACTTAAATTCATATCAATACTTTTGTTGCTTTCCACCCAATATTATACGGTGATTGCTCAAAATTATTTCCATTTTTCGCATCTTGGCGTAGAAGATGGATTGTCGCAAAGTTCCGTCTATCAAATATTTCAAGATTCTGATGGATTTCTTTGGTTTGGCACACAAAACGGGGTCAATAGATTTGATGGTTATGAATTTGTGAGCTATAAAAACGAAGTGAATAATCCCGAATCGCTGAGTAACGGTTTTATTCACGCCATTAATGAGGATAAAAATAGAAATTTGTGGATAGGCACAGCCAACGGATTAAACCGATTGGATTATGTTACCGGAAAAATAATGCGTTTTTATCCGAGAATTATTGATTCGTCTATTCCCTCGAATATTGTTAATTTTCTTATTCACCTCAGCGGCGACCGATTTTTCGCAATAAGTAATAACTCCGTTCTTATATGCAATTCCGACAAAACAGTTGAGCTGTACAAAACGCTAACAGATATTATTTCACCCATTTATGCAATTGCACAAGACAACAATCACAATATATATATAGCCACATTAACCACCATATTTATCTATTCCGAAGAATGGGAATTGAAGAAAAAAATCACTTCCGAACTAAATAATTTCCCAAAAAGCAGTATATCATACTTTTTGCCCGACTCAACCGGATTATGGATGGGTACAACCAATCACGGCATTTATTATTTTGACAAAGAAAACGAGATATTTTCACAATACGATACCGGCAATACACAATTGAGCAGCAATACCATTCGAATGCTTCAGTTTTTAAGCCAAGACTCCATATTGATTGGTACTTTCGAAGGGCTTAATTTGATGAATAAAAACAATAGAAGCATATCACCCATTCATCCGAATTTAGAAAGATTTGGCGGATTAAGGCATTCTTCCGTTCACAGTATATTGATTGACAGAGATCGCACGTTGTGGGTTGGTACTTATGCAGCCGGAATTAGCTACGCAAGTCCTTACAAAAAAGTGATTTCGCTCATTTCGTCCGACGAATATTCGGGCATCATCGGAAGAGGACAAGAAGACCGGGACGGAAATATGTGGTTTGCAACCGAAGGCGGCGGATTGCTCTTTTACAATCCGAAAACGACAGAACAAAAATTGTATCCAATAGGATCTCTATCCGCCGGAAATCGCGAAATGAATGTTTTCAAAACCCTCGTAATTGACGAAGATATCATTTATTGCGGCACTCATTTGGGAGCAGTTTATAAGTTTTATATTTCACAACAAAGATATGAATTACTCCATAACTTCGACAGATATGGAATCCATTCCTTGTTATTGGACAGTAAGAGGCGATTGTGGATACCAACAAGCGGAAGAGACCGACTAATGATTTTTGAAAACGGTAAAATGGACACCGTTTTTTATCTGGATAGTAATGGTGAAAAGCAAACCTTTCCTGCCATTAGAACTTTACTTGAACTTAACAACAATGTATTTATACTTGGAACATCCAACGGAGGAATTTATTTATATGACAAAAACAAATTGACCGTTGAGCACATTCACACTCGAATACCGTTGGGCGGACAGGAACAAATCGGTGTAATATCTTCTATCGTAAAGGATTCCTCGTATATATACATCTCTACCACAAGAATGGGGTTGTTTCGATTCGACCATAATCTACAGCTAATCAATCAGTACAGTTATGAAAATGGAATCACAGACAGTTTTATAAGCTCCCTCGTGATTGATAAAAACAATAATCTATGGGCTGCCACCGGAAATGATATTTTTCGATTAAATCGAGATGACGGACGATTTTACAGTATCAGCCCAACAGGCTCTTTTTTCCAAGAATTAACAGTGCATGCCGCTTCTGTGTCCTCCGACGGCACACTTTATTTTCCGGGAAACAGAGGTGTAGCCTCATTCAATCCCAAAAACTTGATAAATAACCCGATTATACCACCTATTTTTATAACATCGCTCATATCTAATAATGAAGATATTAGATGTAGAATAAAAGACAATGGTAACACAAAAAAGAGATATTCAATCACATTGAATCCAAACGAAAACAATCTGACAATCAGATATACTGCTCTGAATTTCGTACATTCGAGCGGAAACAGATATATGATAAAGATGGAAAACATTGACGAAGTATGGCACAACGTAGGGGATCGCCGTGAGGTTTATTACAGCAATCTGCGCCCCGGACACTACACTTTTCGCCTAAGAGCATCGAATAATGATGGCGTTTGGAATCCCGAAGAAACCACTTTATCCGTTTACGTCGAATCGCCCTTTTACCAAACGAATTGGGCGTATGCTATTTATCTATTTCTCTTGTTATCAGTTATTTTCTTCATCGAAAGATACCAGCGTAACAGACTCAAATTGAAATCCGAAATCCGGATCAAACAAATAGAACAAGACAACTTAAAAGAATTACACGATGAACGAATGAGAATGTATGCCAATTTTTCGCACGAACTGAAAACGCCGCTTACATTGATTATGAATCCATTGCATGAACTAGTCCGAAAACCTTCATTTTCGCAGGAAGTGAGGGATTCATTACAAAAGATGAGAAAAAACACCAACAAGATGCTCGAGCTTGTTAATAAACTGATGGATATTCAAAAATATGAAGCAGGAAAAAGTATTTTGAATAAAAAATCTTTCAATTTCTACTCTTTCATCGAAGAAATATACGAATCGTTTCAACAAACAGCTCAAAGCAGACAAATTAATTTTTTGATTATCAATAAATTACCCCCCCCATTTTATATTGTCTGTTTTGATAAAACGGAAATCGAAAAAGTATTTCTGAATCTGCTGTCCAACGCTTTTAAATTTACGCCGTCGGGCGGTACTGTTACGATAACAGTGCAAAACATTCAAGAAAATGACAATCAATATCTTTCGGTCGAAGTAGCCGATACCGGACAAGGATTTTCGGAAGAAGAATCAAAAGTAATTTTTGAACCGTTTTATCAACTTGGAAATGATTTGCATAAACAGATATCCGGCACAGGAATCGGATTAAGTTTGGTGCGCTCAATTGTTACACAGCACAACGGACTGATAAAAGTAAACAGCCAAGAGCAAGTAGGTTCAACATTTGCCATTTTGCTCCCCGATACGGAAAAACAACCGGCAAATTATTCGTTGTCGGAAAAACAGCAAGAAGCGCACAGCTTAATGGAGCAACAAGATAAAACAACAAAGAAAACCATTTTATTGGTTGATAACGAAATAGATATTCTCGATTATTTGGAAGAAAAATTATCACCGTCATATTTCATTTTGCGTGCCGAAAACGGAAAAAAAGCACTCTCAATTATCGAACAAAAAATACCCGATTTGCTCATCAGCGACATCGTGATGCCCGAAATGAACGGAATAGCATTGTGCGATTATTTGAAAAAAACATCAAAATATTCACATATTTCGATCATTTTATTGACAGGAAAATCCGATGAAAATCAAAAAATGGAAGGATTCGATGCCGGAGCGGACACATATATTACCAAGCCGTTTAGCATTGATTTTCTGAAAGTACGCATCAAAAATCTCGTTGAAAGCCGCGAAAAGATAAAATCCGTTTACAACGATAACCACTTGCCGGAAGTTTTAGGAATAGACAAAGCGCAATACAAAAATGAGTTTGTAATCAAATATATCGAGTTTCTGAAAGCTAATATATCCAACCAAGCCCTCAGCGTTATCGATATTTGTGAAGGATTGGGTATGAGTCGTGCCAATTTTTATCGGAAAGTGAAAGAAGTAACGCAGCTTTCTCCCACCGATTTAATAAAGCTCGTTCGTTTGGATGCAAGTGTCAAACTTCTTGTCAAGTCGGATAAAAATGTTTCGGAAATTGCACAGATAGTTGGTTTTTCGAATCGTTCGTTTTTTTCGCGCATTTTTAAATCTGAGTATGGTGTATCGCCGTCGGAGTATCAGAAGAAGTATAGGGGAATGAGAATGGATAATAGAATGTTCGTTCCGTAGAGACGAGGCATACCTCGTCTCTACGGCAAACACACCCAAAAAACACACCCAAAACTGTTAAAAACACCTCTTTTTAACATCAATATCGCATTTTTCTTAAATATGAGACAATAATACTCATATTTGAGATGCTCAGACACGTTTGTTTTTTTGCAAACTCCCATCTTTACAACAGTTTTCAAAAAATAACATTATGACAAAAGACAAATTCAAACTTAACTTTTTACTCATTTTGGGAATTGTGTTGTACGGTCTCTCTTCCTGTAAAGACAACGGAATAGAGGAAGAACCAATAGTACCGCCAACATACGCCCAACTGAGCGATGTCAAGCTGACAAAAACAATCAACGGACAAGGAACATTAGAACTGACTACGTTCGATCAAGTGTTAACGTTTTCTTCCCAATTGGTTTTCAATGAGAAATCCATTAATTGGAGTAATCCCACGTTGGAAAAATCTTTCGATAAGATATTCGACTTATCGAAAGATAATATCACGGTTACTAATGAGCAAGGCAACGTATCTTCTGTAAATATTACAGTGGAAAACAACAACGTAAAAGTCTCATTCCAAAAGATCAACAATTCGTATGATTACCTAAAATCTTCAACGTTTACAATAAGCGTTGAAACGAAGATCAAAGAAAATGTTACGGAAGACGAAACCGATAATTTGAATTACTCCGGCTTTAGAACTCAAAGTACGTTCTACATTGAATCTGCAAATCAAAACATCAAATCAAACACGGTATTCGTAACATCAAGACTAAATCCCGATGCTTTATACGATGTGAAAGGTGACCCCAACAATCATCTTTATCCGTATAAAGTGAATATTGTATATTTTGTTCCTGCGGATATAAACGAAAACCCGGGATATAGAAGACGTATCAGCACATTGTTGCTTAATCATCAGCTTTTTGTGATGAAATGGATGGAGCATTGGGGATATGGGGCAAAAAGTTTCGGTCTTCCGCTAGATGAAAACGGTATGGTGGACTTAGTTGTAGTAAGGGGAACGATGCCAAAATCCGGTTATCCGTATGGTGGTGGCGGCTCAACGATGATTGACGAAATTAACCAATGGTATGCCGCACACGGCTTAACTCGCCACAGTGTACACACACTTGTAATATCGGCAACAAACGCAAGCATAGACGATACGCCTTTTTATGGATTGGGCAGATGGGCGTTTGCACTGGATTTTCCCGGAATGGCACACGAAATGTACAACATTGACCCCATCACGAATCAATCAACAAATAATCCGGTTATCCTAACAACATCTTTGATAGGCGGACTGTTTCACGAAATGCACCACGGATTGAACTTGCCGCATGTAGGAAATATGCGTTCACAGCACAATAGCAGAGATTTCGGCACAACGCTGATGGGATCCGGCAATCAAACGTATGGCAAAACACCCACATTTTTTCAGCATTCAAGTGCTGCCACTTTGAATACGAGCCAAGTTTCTTCTCGCGTTGAAAGAACTTTTTATAACACAACTACCGCTTCCGTAAACATTACCGATGTAATTATAGATGGCGGCGATTGCACTGTGAAAGGAACATTCACCGCTTCCGAAAAGGTAACAGACGTAATTGTTCGCTTCTTGGAATCTTCCGAATCGTCTCCCGGCGGCTCTTCCGGTTATGCAAGCGTCGCATTTGTAACCAAACCGAAAGCTGACAACACTTTCGATATCACCATTCCAATCGAAGAGCGAAGTCACCGCACATTCGACCACAGAGTACACGTTACCATATTAATGGAGAACGGAAACAGTGCATCAACCTTGCGACCTATTGTATATAAATTGGTAGGTAATGCTACATCCGGCTGGACGCTCGAAACAGAAGATATTATCAGCGATGGCACGTGGGAAGTAACGGTTTCGCACCAACTTCCGCAAGCAGACCCTAATCGTCCGGAATATTTGGTGGACGGAAACGCAAATACCTTCTTGTCGCTGATAAAACCCGGACGTACATTTGAGGGTATTTCTATTCCTGCCGGCGATGTGGTCTGGGCAACTGTCGATTTCAAGAAAGAGATAGAATTTACTTCTGTGGTTTTGACCAATCGCAATTTCAATGCATGGCTGAATACACAAGCAGTAACGTTTTACAGTAGCAATGATGGCGTTACGTTTACGCTTATTAAAAGTACGGAACTCCCCAATGCTACAGTAAACGAAGTGAAATTAGATGCTGCGGTAAAATACAGGTATTTGAAAATGACTTATGACCAATGGCACGCATCGGGAAGTACGATGCAATTTTCGCAGTTGGGATTGAAGAATGCAAAATAAAATTGTTAAAAAATCGACTTTAACATAAAAACAAAGTTCTTTTATATGCTTGAGACGTTCAGATTCGCATTTGAGACATACAGACACGTCTCATTTTCTTGAAGAAACTACTTTTACGGCAGATTTATTTTAAAACAATCAAAAGTATGAATAAAATTTACAAAACAAAAAGCACTCTAAAAGCAATGAGCAAACACACTCATTTACTTTTACTGCTATTTTGCCTGTCATTCGGCACAATGGGGCTGATGGCGCAAAATAGTGTTACAGTTAGAGGTACGGTTATCTCATCAACCGATAACGAACCTGTAATTGGTGCTTATGTAACCCAAGTGGGGACAACCAATGGTACTATTACGAACATTGATGGTGAATTTACCATCACCGTTCCTTCAAACAGTCGCCTTGTGTTTTCTTACATCGGTTATGTAACGCAGACTGTTGATGTGGCAGGACGCACATCTCTCGCCATTTCAATGGTGGAAGACTTTGTTGGTCTTGACGAAGTGGTAGTAGTTGGGTTCGCTTCTCAAAGAAGAGTAAACCTTACCGGAGCGATTACTGTGGTAGGTGCGGAACAATTCGAAAACCGTCCGGTATCCAATATCGGACAAGCGTTGCAGGGTGTAGTTCCCAACCTTAACGTTACTATTTCGAGTGGAGCACCGAACACAATCCCAAATTTCAATATCCGTGGAGGAACATCTCTCGGACGTGAAAACAATGAGTGGGTTGTACAAAGAGGTTCGCCGCTTATTTTGGTGGACGGTGTGGAGTATAGTGCCGAACTACTCAACCAAATGAACCCGAACGATATCGAAAGTATGACTGTTATCAAAGACGCGTCAGCTGCTGCTATCTATGGTACAAGGGCTACGTATGGTGTGATGTTGATTACCACCAAATCGGGAAAATTTAATCAAAGAGGAAAGGTGAGTTACAGTTACGATCTCTCGTTTGACAGTCCTTCTGCTCTACCTGACATTCTTGATGCCGTTACTTTACAGGAAGCAAGTATGAACAGAACCCGTTGGAGATCGCCGGGCGGCACCGTAGCTTCGTTGGAAGAGCGCAAGTTGGAAGCAATGAAAAATTATATGGCTAACCCAACACCCGAAAATGCTTGGATAATGGAAGGTAACCAAATTATTTGGGTTGCCAATATGAATCCTTACGACCTTCTCGTGCGCAGATCTGCACCCACACAAAAACACAATTTGAATGTATCGGGTGGTTCTGACAGAATCAGCTACTTCTTCTCTTTCGGTTATCAAACCGAAGAAGGTTTGTACAAAATCAACAACGATGAGTTCAATCGCTACAACGTGATGATGCGTGTAAACGCCAAAGTAACCGACAGATTCAATATGGAAGGACGATTTAATTACAATCGTACTACTTATGAACACCCTTATTTGGTAGGTGGAAAAGGTAATCTTTGGGCGGCAATGCGTAATGAAACAAATAAAAACATCAATATGCCATTGATGACGGGACCAAACGACCCGATGCCGAATGTATATACTGATAACATTCTTTCGTGGTTGAGCTACGGCGCAAGAGCAACATCGTTGCGCCAAAGCTACGCAATGTCAATATCGCCTTCATTTACTATTTTACCCGGTGTATTGACAGCAAGAGCCGACCTGTCGTTCACGCCTTCATCGGTAGAACTCAATCGCAGAAGTCCGAGACACCAATACATTACAACAAGTTGGACAACTATCGTATCGGAACAGGCAGAAGCCCAAGATAACAGAGCTCGTTTGGAAACAAACCGCACCGAAAGTTATTTGGTGAATGCTTACCTTGATTTCGGTAAAACGTTTGCCGAAAAGCATCGACTCTCTTCTGTTTTCGGTTTTAGTCAAGAATATTTGGATTACAGACAGATGGTGATAGACCTACGCGGTCTGTTCTCGCCCGACATTCAAAATCCGAATGCTGCCGAAGACCGCACACTGCATACACAATCAGTAGGTGCGTACAGACGTACTGCGCGTGGTGTTTTCGGTCGTGTAAACTATACGTATGACAACAAGTATATGCTCGAAATGAATACACGTTATGATGGTAGTTCGCGCTTCACACCAAGAGAGCGTTTTGTATTCTTCCCTTCGTTCTCTGCCGGCTGGAATATTTCGCAAGAAGGTTTTATGGAGTTTGCGCAACCCGTGTTGTCGCATATGAAATTACGCGGCTCGTGGGGTAGATTGGGAAGCCAACCGGGTGGAAACTACCCATATCAGGAAACAATGAGCACAGGTTCGGCAAATTATATTTTCGGTGGAAAGTTAGGTACACAGGTAGAAGTACCCGGCTTGGTGTCGCCAACGCTTACTTGGCAAAAAGCAACGACCACCAACTTTGGTGTTGAAACACATTTTTTGAAAGGCAGACTTCAAGCTGAGTTTGATATATACAGAAGAAAAGTAACAGACATCTTGATTCAAGGTGAAATCCCATATCCCGATGTATTGGGTGCAGCCGCGCCATTGATGAACAGTGGCGAATTGGAATCTTACGGTTGGGAGTTATCGTTAAATTGGCGTGAAAGATTACCAAATGGCATCACTTACAGAGCGGGTTTGGTATTATCTGACGAACGTACGAAAGTACTTTCATTTGCCGGTAACCCAAACAAACTTTTGACCACACTGTATGATGGGATGTACACAGGTAACATTTGGGGATACGAAACAGGTGGCATTTTGCAAGAGTCTGATTTAAGACCAAACCCTAGTACACCCGGCGCTTGGTTATTCGATGGTCCGCAAGCACCTGGCTCTACATTTTGGCCCGGAGACCTGTGGTACAAAGATTTAAATGGAGATGGCATTATTAATCAAGGAGATAATACATTGGCTAATCCGGGAGACAGAAAACTTCTCGGTAACAATTCGCCCCGCTATCGTTTTGGCATTACCGGTGATATTGCTTACAAAGGATTTGATCTCAACGTTTTCTTCCAAGGAATAGGCAAAAGAGACTTGTGGATTGGCAGCAACGCTTATTGGGGTGGTGGAGCCGGATCTCGTTGGATGTACGACCGCTCGTGGCAACCCGACCGCACCGACGCCAAATTCCCAATGTATGGTGCAACACCAAGTGTATCATCAGCCTACATTATCAATGGTGCATATCTTCGCTTAAAGCAAGCTGTTCTCAGCTATACGCTGCCACAGGATTTGACCCGTAAAATAGGTGTTGAGCGAGTACGTTTCAGTGTATCAGGCTTCAATATCTTTGATATTACTGCTATTCCAAATATGTTTGACCCTGATCAGATTTCGGACGAGTATCCACAAAAAAGAACGATGGCTTTTGGAGCACAAATTTCATTCTAAACAATTGATATCATTATGAATAAAATAACAAATAACATAAAATACTGCATTTTGTTGTGCATCGTAGGGTTGCTTTTGCTTCCGGCGTGTAACGATGATTTTATGCAGCAAGATCCGATTGTTGATTTATCGGAAGGGGCTTTTCTTAAAAATGAGGGTGATTTACCTTTTTTCCTCAATCAATTATATGACAGATACCTTATTGGTCACGGAAGAGGTTGGTCTGATGATAGAAGATACCCATTTGATATCATTGGCAGTCCGATTTTACACAACGATCTCAGATCCGACAATATGGTACATACGGGTGGAGCAAACGCTCGTATGAACGGAACATTTAATACCCCACAAAGTGGAAACTCAGGTTGGGATTGGGGTAACTTGCGCCGGGTAAATTACTTCTTACGCAACTATCATCAAGCGGAAGGCTCGGTAAACGATCCGGCGGCACTGAACAAATGGGCGGCAGAAGCACGTTTCTTCAAAGCGTGGGATTATTTCGAAAAAGTAAAACTTTTTGGCGATGTGCCTTGGTATACGTATGATATGAATATTGATTCGCCCGAACTATATGCCCCTCGCACACCGCGTAAAGAGGTGATGGATTCGGTGCTTTGGACAATCAATTACTCAGTCGAACACATACAAGACAACGGACGTGTACCCACCGGACGCATCAATCAGGATATGGCTCTTTTCTTGAAAGCACATATTGCACTGTACGAAGGTACTTTCCGCAAATATCATACAGACCTCGGCTTAACCGATTGGCGCAGATGGTTGGAAGAGTGCATTGATGCTTGTGAGAAAATTATCGCGAAAGATCGTTACGAATTATACAATGCAGGCACCGACCCTTATTGGCGACTGTTTACATTCAAACAAGATCCTTCTACCGATGGTAACAGAGAAGCGATTTTAGCAAGAGAGTACAATGGCACACAGGTGGGACACGCAACGCAACGTTATCACGTTCAAAACGCAGCACGTTATTCCAAAGGCGCTACACGCAGTCTTGTTGATGAGTATTTGATGGAAGACGGACAGCCGATTTATACCGGTGGAACTCCCGGCAATTTTGTAACCAATCCGTTATTCCAGGGATATGATGGGATGTGGGCGGAATTGAACAATCGCGATAATCGCTTGCGCCAAACAGTAGCACGTCCGGGCGAATTTATGACCATTGCATCAATCGCCGACGGTGGTTTGATGAGTAGAGACAGATTCGGTATTACTTATCCGCCAATCGTTTTCAGCGGAGCGGGAAGCACTGTTACAGGATATTGGGTAATCAAACACTTTATGGGTGATCCGGTAGAATACGATGCGGTAACACAGGGAAGACAAACAGCCATTATGTTCCGCTACGCCGAAGTATTGTTAATGCTGGCAGAAGCGAAAGCTGAGTTGGGCATACTTACTGATGCTGATTTAGACCGAACAGTCAACAAGCTGAGAGAACGGGCAGGTTTTGATTTCACAAAATATCCAAATGCGAAACTCAGTATGGGCAATATTCCTGCCGACCCACGTTTGGATGCTATCTATGCCGAAAAATTGGATTATACGGTATCGCCCATCTTACGTGAAATCCGCAGAGAACGTCGTGTAGAATTGGCAATAGAAGGTCGCCGTTATGATGACTTGATGCGCTGGAAAGCCGGAAACCTGCTTACCGTACCTTTACGCGGCATGAAATTTACGGCAGAAAAACAGAAACTTTACGATGGCAGCAACGCACAAGGTACAGGCACAGGTGCCAACAGAATTACAGCACAACAAGCAAGAATTGGTAACGATGTTTTTGTTGATCAAGACGGTTTCTTGATTGCCTACCCACGTGATGTAAATGTAAATATGGGAACATTACCCTGGAGCGACTATCGCTACTATTGGCCTATACCGATTGATCAGCTCACTTTGAATGAGAATTTAAAACAAAATCCAGGATGGAGAGCAAACTAACGAATTAAAAAACAATGATATGAAAATTATAAAATCATTTATACTACTCGCATTTATTGCTTTATGCAGCTCATTTCAAGGCTGCTCAATCGACCCAACGCTCGATGCTCGCAGCGGAAAGGTAACGGCAATCACTGTGAGAGAAGCCTCATACGTGGCAGCTATTAACTGGATGCGTATTTCGCTGAAAGACAACGAGACTTTGCAGCTTACCGCAGATGTTATGCCGCGTATGGCCAATAACAAAAATTTGACGTTTTCAAACAAACATCCGAATTTAATGACGGTGGATCAAAACGGTTTGATTACAGGAAAAGCATTTGGCATTGATACATTGACGATTAGTGCTACCGATGGTTCGGGCATATCCGTTTCTTATCAAGTAATGCTTGTTGACCATATGGTGAAAGCAACTGCTATCAACGTAATGGCAGATGGCGCCAATATGTTTGTGAAATTGGGAAATACTTTCGACCTTGGGTCAAGAGTAACATTATCGCCCAACGATACTTGGAATAAAGCGATTACTTTTACATCTAACGATGAGTCAATTGTAACTATATCCGCTGCCGGTATCGTAACGCCAGTAGAAGAAGGCACAACTACTATTACTATCAAAACAGCAGACGGAAGTAATCTTTCGAGAGACGTAAACGTAACCGTGCAGGGTATAGTACAAGTATGGGAAGATTTCAATACTGCCAACTGGGCTACTGAGGTAACCACAGCAACCGGATACACGTGGGCAGCCGATGGCATCACCGGAAATGCTGCCGATGGTTGGAATATTGGCAATGGACAGATAGAAAAACTATTCGATGGTAATATAAACGGTACTACCGCTGTAGAAGTAGGATTGAATACCTATTGGATGATTGCCAAACCGGGCAAAGCATATCCTTACAACAGAGTAGATTTCCCATTAGCAGATATTCCGACACAACCGTTAGACTTTATGCCATACTTCACCATTGATATGAAACAAGAAATGACACTCAACTATATCATTTGGGGAAATCGTAACTTCAACAATCGCGGTAGTTGGTACGGAATCAGGATTTATGGCAGTAACGATGGCACCAACTTCACACAAATCCGTTCGGAAGAGAATGAAGTGGCAGACCCCATTCCGGGCACACCGGCTGATATCTTCTGGATTCCTCAGTTGAGAGGATACAATGGCGATCAAGGTTGGGGAACGCTTACACCGACAGATCCGCTCTTCTACAGATTGTTGTTCGACGAATCCTCTTATCGTTACATCAAAATCGAATTGGCTGTTTGGAGTGATGTTTACGGCACCGGCGCAGGACAATTCCAACATCCCAATTGGATTGGTCCCGGCTCAACTTCGGGTCTGACAATTAACGTGGGTAAGTTTGGTTTGGGATATATGTATTGGGATTAATATTGAACTTTCATTCGCATTTTAGTTAATAATTCAGGTAGGGAAAAGGAACGAAGCGTTGCGCTATAATGATGTAAAATGCTTCGTTCCGATTTCCTTTTTTTATGTCAAAACAATTATGGAACTGGAGGAACAAAAATAGAATAATAAACAAATCAAAAACAAAAAAACGTATGAGAATTAGTGTCATTACTTTTATATTATGTTGGATATTTATCGGAAATATCCACGCACAGTCACCGCCTCAGCAATTTCACATCAATCCCTATTTTCATAAACCATTGAAACACGGTGCGCATCGCATCGGTACAAGACAAGATGCAGATATGCAAAGATGGTGCGAATACGGTTTGGGGCAATTTATCCATTGGGGTGTTTATTCCATACCCGGCGGCGTTTGGAACGAACAAAAATATACCGGAGCAGCCGAATGGATTAGAGTATGGAACGGTATTTCAAATGAAGAGTACGACAACCTCTACAAACAATTCAATCCAACCAATTTTGACGCAAAAAAATGGGCAAGACAGGCAAAAGAAATGGGTGCTAAATACCTTATTTTCACAACCAAACATCACGATGGGTTTTGTATGTGGAAAAGCGCAACTACCGACTATCACATTGGCAACACTCCTTACGGGAAAGATATTGTGAAAGAAATTGTTGATGCTTATACGGCAGAAGGTATCTCCGTTTACCTCTATTTTTCCATTATCGACTGGAGCCATCCGGGATACATATCCGGTGGAAATATCAATTCGCCCGATGTAAAACAGGCATTTCAGTCCGATGCAGGAATCAATCCGTTTATTTCGGCAGAACAGGAAGCGAAATATGAAGATTTCAAGGAGTTTACCCACGCTCAACTGTTGGAATTGTTAGAAAATTATCCGCAGATAAAAGGATTGTGGTTTGACGGCTCATGGGATGTAGCTTGGGTACGCAATGCCGCTTGGGTAGATGCACTCGGACACGAGTTGAGGGAAAAACATCCGGGTCTCATCATCGGAAGCCGGTTTCGTTCCGATGAACTTGGCAACAGACACGAAGATGCCAACGGACATTTAATCGACGACTATGATCAACGTTATGAGCGTAATTTACCTGCAAGCTTTGAAGAAACAAAAGGTTTTGATTGGGATTGTGTAATGACTATTCCGGAAAATCAATGGGGTTATCACCGCGATTGGTCGTGGACGTATGTAAAAACGCCATACGAATTGATTGAAATGACTGTGAGAGCCAACTCAATGAATGGAAATTTTGTGATTAACTTTGGTCCCGACGGAATGGGAAACATACGTGAAGAAGAAACGGAAATTGCACGGGAAATAGGAAAATGGATGGCTAAAAACGGCGAAGCCATCTATGGTACACGCCGTTCGATATTGGAAGACCAAAATTGGGGACACTCCACCCAAAAAGACGATTATATTTATCTGACGATTTTCAACAAGCCATTGAACAATATGGTGCGCGTGAAACTACCGAGAAGTACTGATAGAGACAAAGTGTTTATGATTACCGAATCGTCAATTTTATCAACAAGCGAGCCTGTTATATTGAACGGTGGCGGAAGACCCGGCACGTTTTATCGCGATAAGTTTGGTAATTCCTATTTCGACTTGGTTGTTCCCGAAAGTCAACGAAATTCAACTATGCCTTTTGTAATGAAAATCAAAGTGAAAGAAATAGATAGGGGCGATATGGAATTGTATCAACAAGCTTTGATTTGATTTATTTTTGGGTAAAAAGGCTGTTTCAAAGGTATTTTTACCACAAGGAGCACTAAGTTTTACACAAAGGACATAAAACATTAGCACTGATTATTAACTGTTTGTGCTCTTTGTGGATTTTCTTGGTGTCCTTTGTGGTAAAAACACTTTTGAGACAGCTTCTTTTTTTGAAAAAAGATTTTTTAAGAAAGAATAATCTTTACCTTTGCAATACCAAAACGATCATTTGTTTCTTTTCACTGTTCTCTCGTAACTTGTAACTAAAATATGTATCTTTTCAATCCCGACAACGACCTCGCCCTCGCCAATTTCAGCGCTAATTATACCTCGCCGGTATCTGCTCAAAAAATAGCGGAAGATTTATCCGTTTTACCATTTTGGTATGTGCCCGCCGGCTCAAAAATAGTGGTAGAAGGCGATGAAAACAAAGCATTTTTAACATCAATGCAATCACTTTTCGGAATAGAAACAACAATGATTTCTTTTTCGGAAATTTGCAATTTCCCAACTGAAAAAATCGTTCCGTGGGGTTGGAATCCCGCTTTGCGAAAGAAGTTACTGGAAGCAAAAGTGCCGGAAGAGAATTTACCGACAATCAATTCTCTAAAACAATTACGCGACTATTCCGGACGGCAATATGCCGTGAAAATGCTTCGTGAGCTAAAGAAAGAAAACGATTTTTTTTGCGGCGAATCGCACTACTTTACCTCTGTTGATGATGTTTTGCGATTTCTTGCTTCACAATCGGGCAACAGTGTGTTGAAAATGCCCAATTCCGGCAGTGGAAAGGGATTGATTTGGATTTTGGGCGAGATAACCGATAAACAAACCGATTGGGTGCGACGTGTCATAAAAATGCAAAATGGCATTGTGGCAGAGCCTGTTTTGAACAAAGTTCGCGATTTTGCAATGGAATTTTATATGGACAACGGAAACATTCGCTTTGTCGGCTATTCACTGTTCCATTCGACAGCATCGGGCGCGTATATGGGCAATGTATTAATGTCTGACGAAAGAATCGAAGAACAACTTTCCGAATATGTCTCTCTCAATATATTGCATCAACTTTGTGTCTCGCTTCAAGAGAAATTATTGCGATTTTTTCCCTTTTACAACGGTTATTTAGGTGTAGATATGATGATTTGCCAAATACCGGCAGGCGGTTATCACATTCAACCGTGCGTGGAAATAAATATGCGAATGAATATGGGATTGGTGGCGCATATGTTTTACAAGCGATTTTTGGCACAGGGCGCATCGGGAAGATATATGGTTGATTATTTCAAAAAAACGGGCGAAGCATTAGCATTTCATCAAAAAATGCAAACCGATTTTCCGCTTATTATCGAAAACAGAAGAATTGAGAAAGGATATTTGGCTTTAACTCCTGTGAATGAATCAAGTAATTATATGGCGTGGGTAATAATTGACAATTGACTATAAGAAAAAAGACTATAAGAAAGATGAAGACCTTTGCTGCCGCACGATTGTATCGTGTGGCTTTATTATATTACCACGTGATACAATCGCGCGGTAGCGGAGGTTCATTATCGAACTAATAAAACAGCATCCGGCATTCTCACGAATACCGGATGATAAGGTTGCTTGCCATTCTAAGTGTGTTGTGAACACAAGCAAAGTAGAGTGTATATTTTTAATCCCTCGCTACCGCTATTCTGCCACGCATCTTACACTGAATCCGGTAGAACGTGGCATTTCAGCCATTTGGGAAATGATGCTTAAAAACGTATATACTGCCGCACTATTAGGAACCATACTCCCGAATGTATTACTCCAATAGGTTCCATCTATGTTGCCAACGGTGTTAAACAAGCTACCATCGGTGTTATTGCGAAAACCGGCAGCCGGCAAAAATATTTGATTCGGCGCAGTACCAAAAAGCATTCCGTTTACACCTGTACCGTTCCAATTATTTACGAAGTTATTACCTGTACTTGCAAGTGATATAAGTTCGGCTTGTGTCGGCACCCTATACCCTGCGGGGCAAGGGTCGGTAGAGCCTGCCAACCACTGATTTCTAGAATCGCTGTTATTCCAACCCGGAATAGCAACACCCACGCCCGGAGTGGTAGCAGACCAATCGTTGCTTGTACTACTGTTAATACCCCATTGGTAAAATCTGCCCGGGTCCTGCGGATTTGCAGCCAAAGTTTTGGGCGCATCTACATTGCTTTCAGCCCAGAAAACGCCATTGATTTCTACGCCCGGTGTTCTCACACAACGCACATTCCCTGCTACGGCAAAAGAAGAACTACCGGGAGTGCCTGCGAACGAGGAACTGAAAAACATATTCAGAGCGGAGCCGAGAGTGCCGCCGGAGACTCTTCTCGTCCAATAATATGCCGTAGTCTGCCCGGTTACACTACCATTACTCATACGCCAAAAGGCTACAGGAAAGAACATTGCAGGCTCAATGCTTGCACGACGTCCCGCAGGTATTCCTGCACCGATGCTTCCGTCAGGATACCACGTCGCACCGCTCATATAATCGAAAACCTCGCCTGAAGGTGTTCTATACAAATGGCTTGAAGTACCCTTAGGCAAGTGCACAAGGGTCGCCCACGCCCGCAGCCAAGTTGGCAGGTGTGTTTGCGGGGAAAGGAGTAAAGACGTTGGTCACATTAGGAATACCGTCTGCTCTATTCCAAGCATCGGGAACCAAATCGTAACGAGCCTGTTGTGTACTTTGTACATTGATATTGGCAATCAAGCCTGCGAGGTTGTATTCGGCAGGTGCCCAAACTACATCATCGGAAATAAATGAGGGACCAGAAACTTCACTGCGTAAGCCCACAACGGAACCGAACTTGAACTGTATCATTCGAACCGCTTCACCTTCCAATCCGCCGAATTCGCTGTCGGCGTATGCTTTGATATCGGGATCAACGGCGTAATGTACAGAACCTCGCAAGGTTAATCTGCCGCCGGCAGTAATACCCAATATGCCCGGAGGCGCCCACATAGCCGCAGCTTCTTGTGTTACGATAATTTCTTTACGCAAATTGCCCGCAACGATAAAAAATGAGCCTTGTCTTGAAAAGACAGTGCTGCTGTTGTTATCGCAAGTAATCTGTATTGTTGTAGAAACAAACGGTACAACGCTGTTATCATACGAAGCTGTCAAAGCGCCGTTTACTTTTATCCAATTGTGTTCGGCAGGAACTTCAATCGTCCATCCTTGCGGTACGTCGGTGTATATTCTCAACGGTTGCGCGGGCGAACCGCTGTTGTCGAACTTGTAGTTGTCATAATCCACCGTGATTTGGTATCTGCCGTCGTAAGTATGATTATTCATTCCTCGCTCGTCCCAGGCATTGATGGCGGTGGTGATGTTGAACGGTTTTGCGTTATAAGCATCCTGTGCAAGGCTATGTCCCGGCCCATCGATAGCGGTAATCACAATGTCGTAGTAGTGGTTACGAATAATATCGAAATAATTACCATCACTGTCTGCCATATCAATACGATAATAGGTCGGAACAGTACTACCGTCATATCTTCCTTCAATAATTAAACTAACGGCGCCTGTGCGGTTTGCAGCCGATGCCGCAGCTACAGCCTCAAACAAGAATATTTCGTCTACGGAAACATTAAATCCCGCACCGACAGGGAGATAAATGATCATATTATTATAACCGTGACTGGCCGGTGTGATAATCGCATCGGGGGCGTGTTGAGAAACGCTTGTTGCGCTTTGGTTATAGCCTCGCGAAACCAAATATCCTTCCGAATTGGTGTTAAAAAGCATAATACCGGTAATATTCAGTTTGTCTCTAGCTACCTGACCGGCCGGCGTATTTGCGAATCTGATGTTGACTTTGGCTAACATCCGAATCAAATCTACATTCATCGTCCCGCCTGATGTCTCAGGGGTAAAGTTTAAAACTTCACCCCACATTGGGAAAGGTCTGTAACCTGTACTGCCGGGTTGGGCATTCCATCCTCTAAGAACGAACGGCAAGCTTGGATTCGGCAGCGATGCTCTCAAAAGTCTGTCTGCGCTGGTAGTTGTACCGGTTTTTGGTGTTGTACCAACTACAAGGGTAGCGGCATCAACGATATCTTTTGCATTTGCCAGCACCATCAAATCGTAGTTGCCGCGAGGCATCCGTACCGTAAAGGTTTTGGTGTTGGCGGCAGTTGTTGGGTTGGGTGTTGTTATTGTACTGCTCCATACGCGACCGAGATA
>JAIRUA010000029.1 GCA_031254645.1 Dysgonamonadaceae bacterium | reverse complement strand
ATTAGCCATAAAGATACGAAAAAAACGGCAGGAAAATACGAAAAAATGAAAAATATTAGGGTTTTTTGTTACCTTTGTAGAGTTGTGCAACAGGCACGGGCGGTTTCACGCAAGCGGCGTGCACTCGTGCGACAATTTAGCGAAATTTTGTATCTTTGCTCCCGTGCCGAGCGGCAGTGGAAACCCCCGCCTGCGTGAAGCCACCACCACGCCACCACGTTAGTTTGAACCCTAAAATCTCAACCAATCCATTTTGAATTTCAAAGTGATTTCCAATTCAAAGAACTTTGAATCGCAAACAACTATAAGCACCGGTAAACCTCAAATTTCAAACCCTATCCACATCATAAAACACCACTACAGACCTAAATTTCTCATTCATACGCAACACTTCTTCCGCCGATTTCAAAATATCACGCACAGATTGCAGTGTTAAACCAATTTCGAGCTTCAACAAAATTTCACGAATATGATATTGCTGCACACGACTCACAATCGGCTTATTTTGTCCAAAAACACGTTTTTCGAGCGAAAGTTTGAGCCTTTCGGCAAGGAAATCGGCAGCTTCGTTTACAATATTTTCGTCTTTATGCTTAATTACAACAACAATAAGGCGAAAAAAAGGTGGATAATTGAATAGTTTTCGTTCGGCAACTTGTGTGTTAAAAAAACTTTCGTAATCGCCCTCAACAACATAACGATAAACGGGCACTTCGGGCGCAGCCGTTTGAATAAAAACCGTTCCACGACGATTTTTTCGTCCGGCACGACCTGCCGCTTGCGTCATCAGTTGAAATCCACGTTCGTGCGAACGAAAGTCAGGATAATTCAACAACGAATCTGCCGAAATAATACCGACAACACTCACGTTATCAAAATCCAATCCCTTCGACAGCATTTGCGTACCTACGAGAATTTGTACGCGCTTTTCTTGAAAATCGGTAATCAATTTTTCATACGAATTTTTTCCGCGTGTAGTATCGGTATCCATTCGGGCAATGGTGTTACCGGGAAAAAGCAAGGCTACTTCTTCTTCGAGCTGTTCGGTTCCCAAGCCGAGCATTTCGAGGTTTTTTTGCCCACACGCGGGGCATTCTTCGGGTACGCGATACACCGAATTACAATAATGACACATCAATTGATGACGATATTTGTGGTACGTCAGACTGACATCGCAATGTTGGCATTTGGGCACCCACGCGCAAAGTTTACATTCGAGCATCGGTGCGAAGCCTCTGCGATTACGAAACAAAATCACCTGTTCGCCATTTGCCAACGCCGTCTTCATCTGCTCAATAAGTGCGGGAGCGAGCAATGTCTTCATTTGCTTTTTCCGGCGAAGTTCTTTCGTGTTTTCGAGCCGGATTTCGGGTAATTGTATTTCGGCAAAACGCTGCGAAAGCGTTACCAATCCGTATTTACCTGTTTTTGCATTGTAATACGATTCTATCGAGGGTGTTGCCGAGCCAAGCAGCGTTTTTGCACCAAAAAGATGTGCCAACATTATTGCCGTATCGCGTGCGTGGTAGCGTGGTGCAGGATCTTGTTGTTTGTAACTTTGCTCGTGCTCTTCGTCCACAATGACTAATCCCAGTCGTTGAAACGGTAAAAACAATGATGAGCGAACACCAATCATTATCTCGTATGGCGCGTCAGAAAGCATTTTTTGCCAAATTTCGACACGTTCCTGGTCATTGATTTTGGAATGATAAATACCGAGCCTATTTCCGAAAACAGCTTGTAATCGTTTCGTTAGTTGTGTTGTAAGCGCAATTTCGGGAACGAGAAAGAGCGTTTGTCTCCCTTCGGCTAACATTTGTTCGATGAGATGAATATAGATTTCGGTTTTTCCGCTCGATGTGACACCGTGCAGCAGACAGGTATTTTTTTCGGTGAAACAATTCGTAATTTCATCAAACGCTTGTTGTTGAAATTCGTTGAGCGGATAAGATTGTCGGACAGCGTTGTTTTCGGCATTGAGACGACCGGTTTCGACAGAAAATTCTTGCAAAATTTGTTTGTTGAGCAACCCTTTTAGTGCCGTCGATGAAGCGTTAAGTTCTTTTTTGCTAACAACCTCAACACTTTGTTCAACAAAAATATTCGTGATTTCATCAAAAAGTTGTTGCTGTTTTTTAGCTCGTCCGATAAGGTTGGAGATATATTTTTTCTCGATTTTCGGATTAATTCGCAGATATGTTTCCGTTTTCGGCGTGTAGGTTTGCGAAAAATCTTGCGGTTTCATCGCCGAAGGAAGCGCGGCTTTGAATACATCGCCCTGCGGACAGATATAATAAAACGAAGTCCATTCCCACAGTTTCAATTGATTTTCGTTGACTACGGGAAATAAATCAATAAGGGAGTGAACTTCTTTTGCCGCATAATCTTGCGGCGCATTTTCGTGTATTCGTAAAACAATTGCCGTGTAATGTTTTTTGCTTCCGAAAGGTACGATTATTCGAAACCCTACCCCAATTTGCTGCTGCATATTCTCAGGAACGGAATATGTGAAAACTTTATAAAGCGGAAGAGGAAGAATTACATCAACGAACATTTTTGACTGTCAGATTTTTAGACAAAAGACGAAAGACTTCAAGCAAAAAGTCTTCCGTCTTTCATCTTATTGTCTTAATTCTTAAAAATACAACGTAGCAGATAAACCCCAAGTTGATTTTTTCTTATTGAACGGATTGATAACATCAAGAACTCCAGGTGTATCTGTTGCGTAATTATCGGTCAATTGCGCACGATAATTGGCGCCAACCTGCAACTTTCTAAATACTTCTACACCAAAACCGAGACCAAGACCTGCTTGAAAATCTTTCGCTTTCACGTCTTCGGCAATGTCGCCAATATTTATTTTATCGCCCGAAATCAAATAACCAACGTATGGACCGGCAGTGGCATAAAGTTTTGCCGGTAAAATACCGAGACCAAATTTTTTCTTTGCATTAACGGGAAGCAATAAATAGTGATTAGCTATTTCTTTTGTAGCCGCACCCGTCGGATTTACATTCATCCGGTTGTTATTATATAGCAAAGCAAAATCGATTCCAAAGTTGACAATTGGAAGCATTAATTCCAAAGATGGACCTACGCTGTACGAAGTGAGATTTTCAACTTTCAACGCATCGGTGTTAAACGCGGGATTATTCAATCCCACATCGGCTCTCACGCCAAATCGCAACTGCGAAAAAGCAGGCACGCTAAGCATAGCTAATAGTAAGATAGCTGTGCATTTTGTAATAGTTTTTGTGTTCATATTTTCGTTATTAAATAATTGAATAATGTCTCTACAAATGTAGCAACTATTTTCAATGTTCGCAAATTTTACAAACATAATAGCAAAATAATTACAGTTTAGACTCGTCTATCAATTTATTCAATGCTTTCGATTGATGAATCAAAAAGCCAATTGATACCATCGCTGCAACAAAATCAGACACCGGATTGGCTACCCAAACACCATCTAGCCCAAAAAAATTAGGCAAAATCCAAAGGGCAGGAATCAAAAACAAAATTTGCCGTATAAGGGTCAAAATAATAGATTTTTTTGCCTGTCCGATACTTTGAAAATAGCTCGATGCCACAATTTGAAAACCAATGACAGGGAATGCCAACATGGCAATACGGGTACCGCGCTCGGTAATACCTATCAAATGAGGGTCAGTAGTGAAAAGATAAGCTAAAAATTGCGGTAAAAACATCCCCAATATAAATCCGATAGACGTGATAATAGTTGCCATTTTCATTCCGTAAAAAAGCGTTGCTTTCACCCTGTCATATTTTTTTGCACCATAATTATACCCGATAATAGGCTGCATTCCTTGATTTAGCCCCACAGCCACCATCACAACAACCATCGCCAACGAATTATAAATACTAAATGCGCCTACGGCAAGTTCATCGCCATATTTCATCAATTGTGTATTCATCAATATCGCCACAAGCGTGGCTGCCGCTTGCATTAAAAACGGCGAAAGCCCAATAGACACAATGGCTATGATGATTGTCCAGTTGAAACGAATGTATTTCATTTTTAGACGAATAAGGCTGTCCGGTTGCACGAAATGATACATCACAAATATCAGACCGACAAACATCGCAATAACGGTAGAAACGGCCGTTCCTCGTATTCCCATACCAAACCCGAAAATAAACAACGGTGTAAGAATAACATTGCACACCGCACCAATAAACATTGTGTACATTGCCTTTTTGGGATAACCCGAAACACGCATCATATTATTGAAAGAAAAGCACATACTCACAAAAATATTACCCGGAATGATAATCTGTAAATAATCGCGTGCATAAGGATACGTCAATTCGCTCGCACCAAAAGCCATCAGTATCGGTTTGAGATACAAAAGAAAAACGGCAGTTACAATGATATTAAGAACAATCAAAAGAAGAAGCGAATTTCCCAAAATTTGCTCGGCACGCTCTTTGTTTTTTTCTCCCAACGCAAGAGAAATACGCGACGTTGCACCTGCCCCTACCAACAATCCGACAGATGATGTGAGTATCATTACCGGAAACGTAATACCCAAACCCGATATAGCCAATGCACTCACGCCGTGCCCGATAAACATTCTGTCTATAATACTATGCAAGGCAGTGGTAATTGTTCCAATAATTGCCGGCAGAGCGTATTCCCAAACAAGCTTTTTTATACTTTTTGTTTCAAGGGAAAGCTCAATATCTGTTATGATTGTTTTTTCCAATTTCTTTCTGTTTCAGGGGGATTGCGGAGCAAGTCCACAATGACTACATTCTTCCTATCGGCACATATTCCGTAAAAACCGTATCGGTAGAGATATACCCCTCTTTCACAGGCTCTTTCTTTACCAAATCGGTACTAAGATATTTTTTATTGCTGTCGGACAGAATGGTAACGACCACTGCGTCGTCAGGCAATTCGTTTTTTAACTTAATTGCACCAATAACATTTGCGCCCGACGAAATACCTACGGCAAGCCCTAATTCGCAAGCCAATTTTTGTGCCATAATGATAGAATCACCGTCAGACGCGTCGATAATTTCGTCCAACTCGTCCAATTTTACCAAATCGGGAATAAATTCGTCGGAAATTCCTTGAATACGATGCGAGCCCACTTTGGTTCCAGTACGCAATGTAGGCGATTCTTCCGGCTCCAGCGGATGAATTTTCACGCCCGGATTCGCTTTTCGCAGCGCACGACCAACGCCCATCACCGTGCCGCCTGTACCAACGCCGGCAACAAACGCATCGGGTTTTAATCCGCTACCGTTCAGCTGATAGATAATTTCTTTTCCGGTGGTGTTTTCGTGTGCTTCGGCATTGTATTTGTTTTCGAATTGTTTCGGAAGAAAAACGATATTGCTATCGGCAGCAAGTTTATTACACATATTGATACTGCCCAAAAAGCCGCCTTCTTCTTTGCTTACCAACACAATTTCAGCGCCGAGACTGCCAATAATATCCATTCTCTCTTTGCTCAACCAATTAGGCATAAATATTTTCACATTGTGTCCCAATGCCTTACCAATGGCAGAAAAAGCAATGCCTGTGTTACCGCTTGTGGCTTCGGCAATGGTATCGCCCGATTTTATGACACCTTCGCAATAGGCTTTGTGCATAATGTAGAGCGCCATACGGTCTTTTACACTACCTGTGAGATTGTAGTGCTCGCACTTCACGTAAATTTTCGACGGTTTACCTTTGTAAGTATAATGCAATTCGAGCATTGGCGTATTGCCAACCAAATGCCAAAGATACTGAAATTTTTTTTCCTGCTTTTCTGTAATATTGAAACAACAGTTTGTTGAGTTTTGCATAATTTGATGTTTTTATTTGAGGGTACAAATATACAAAATTATAGACTCTTGGCATTGGAAAAAATGCTTGTTTTTTAGCTTGTTAAAAAATAAGGATATTTTCCGTTGTGAACTTTTATTTTTGTACATTTGTATTTTGTAGAACAAAACAACATTATGCACCAACTTATACACCTGTTCACTTCATACACAAAAAAAAGCAACCCGAAAATAGAAGCCCTACTCGCTTCCGGCTCAAACCGCAAATATTTTCGACTCACGCAAGGCGATATATCACTTATCAGTGTTTATTCGCCTGTGTGTGAAGAAAATCGCGCTTTTATTTCTCTGGCAAACCATTTTCACAAACAAGGGTTAAACGTTCCGAAAGTGCTTGCCGTATCCGACGACGAATTGTTTTATTTACAAGAAGATTTGGGAGACACATCGCTTTTCGATACAATAAAATCGGGGCGAAATACGGGCGTTTTCAACCACGAAGAAAAAAAATTACTACACAAAACCATTGCTCGATTAGCCGATTTTCAACATATCGGTGCACAAGGGCTTGATTTTAATGTTTGCTATCCGTTACCGGAATTTAATCGTCGTTCCATATTTTGGGATTTGAATTATTTTAAATACAATTTTCTGAAAACGACCGGAATAGAATTTCGGGAAGATTTGTTGGAAAACGATTTTGAGCGATTTGCCGATACGCTTCTCGAAGAGAAATCCGACACATTTATGTACCGTGATTTTCAGTCGCGAAACGTGATGGTAGTTGATCATAATCCGTATTTTATTGATTTTCAAGGCGGACGAAAAGGTGCAATTCATTATGATGTAGCTTCGTTTTTGTGGCAAGCGAAAGCCAATTTTCCGCAAACGCTACGCGATGAATTGATTGAAACGTATATCAATTCGTTGAAAAAGTATCAAGCAGTAAATGAAATTGATTTTCATCAAAAACTTCGTCAGTTTGTGCTATTCCGTACACTGCAAGTGTTAGGTGCATATGGATTTAGGGGATATTTCGAGAAAAAAGCGCATTTTATTCAGAGTATTCCATTTGCGCTCGATAATTTGTGCGAATTGTTGAAGGATGGGTTTGATGAATATCCGTATTTGAAAGAAATATTGGAAACTCTTACCACGCGATACAATCGCGCGGCAGCGGAAAATGAAGAATTAACGGTGCGAATTTTCAGCTTTGCCTACAAAAACGGTATCCCCGATGATATTTCCGGAAACGGTGGCGGATATGTATTCGATTGTCGCGCATTGCACAATCCCGGGAGATATCCGGAATATTTGTTTGCTTCGGGATTAGACGAGTCAGTTATCAATTTTATTGAAAATGGCGGTGAAATGGCTGTATTTCTCGCTAATATTTATCCACTCATCGACAATCACATAAAAATTTTTCGAGCAAGAAACTTCACAAACTTGATGATCTCCTTCGGCTGTACCGGCGGACAACATCGTTCGGTATATGCTGCACAAAAAGTAGCGGAATATATTTCGAAACAACTCAACATAAATGTCCACTTAACACATCGCGAACAAAATATCAAACAAATATTTTACCGCGAAGATGAATTAGCACATTAGCATATTTGCACATTAGCACATTAGCACATTATTTCATGAAAGCAATGATTTTCGCCGCCGGACTCGGCACTCGTCTCAAACCACTTACCGACACAATGCCCAAAGCAATGGTGCCAATTGGCGGAAAACCACTCATACAACATATTATCGAAAAGCTCAAAACTGCCCAATTCAATGAAATTATTATCAACGTGCATCACTTCGCCGACCAAATTATCGACTTTGTGCGCACAAACAATAGTTTCGATGTTCGCATTGAATTTTCCGACGAATGCAATCAACTTTTAGACACTGGTGGCGGCATCAAAAAAGCTTCGTGGTTTTTCGACGACAACCAACCGTTTCTCATTCACAATGTAGATATTCTTTCCAATGTTAATCTCGTGGAATTGTATGCTTCGCACCAAAAAAGCGATGTAATGGCTACCCTTTTGGCAAACGATCGAAAAACTTCTCGTTACCTGCTTTTTAATGATGAAAATCGCCTCTGTGGTTGGATAAATAAACAAACCGACGAAACAAAATCGCCCTTTTCATCGTTTAATCCTGTAAAGTATCACGAATTGGCATTTTCGGGTATTCACGTACTTTCACCCGCCGTTTTTAGTTTGATGAACGATTTTTCCGACAGATTTTCTATCATCGATTTTTATCTTTCGGTGTGTGATAAAGTTGATATTCGAGCGTATGCTCCTGATAATATTTCGTTGTTAGATGTAGGAAAAATTGATTCGCTGAAAGAAGCGGAAGAAATGGTTAAATGAAAAGAGAAAAAATGTTTTTATGAAAAAATTTAAACCTTTTCAAACAAAACAAGTCGAACGAACGTAACAAATTTCTAATTCCGAATGGATTAGAAGAAATTCAATTAAATAAAACCAATAAAAATTATGAGAAAATTATTACTAACAGCAATTTTGGCGTGCACATTTGTGTTTTTTGCTAATGCACAATCATTTACCAGATTCTCTGCTGGTATCGATGCAGGTACTTACGGCGGTGGTGTTTGGGGAGCTACTAACCTGACAGATAACTTTATGCTGAGAGCCGGTTTCAACTACTTCGGATTTAATATGTCTTCGGAACTCGATGCAACGATGGACGGATTTGTACGCGGAACCAACACACCTGTAAATGACGTGAATACAAGCTTCGGCTATCCGCAATTACGAATGCCTCACGGAAGAGTGATGGTGGACTGGTATCCTGCTCCCAATGGAATTTTTTCACTCACGCTCGGCACTTACCTCGGCGCTTTCAACATTAATATTGATGGACAAGTGAAAGATTACGAAAGACTTGTTGCAGAACATGGCGGGCAGCTTACCTTTGAGGAGTTTGGCGTAAGTTTGAATCCGCGCAACGATGGAAGTTTCGATGGAAAACTTCGTTTAGGAAATGCTATAAAGCCCTACTTCGGCATCGGTCTCGGACGTTCAATTCCAAAAAATCGTATCGGTTTCAGATTTGATTTGGGTGTTGCTTATCAAGGTAATTGGAAATTTATTAGCGATCAGGCAAGTATCGACAACGTACGCGATCAGATAGATGGACAAGAAGTTCCCGATGATTTGGGATTCATAAACACTGTTTTGGATCTTGCGAAATTTTGGCCTGTATTGAACTTTTCTTTGTCGTATAAATTCTAAAGAAAAAGAAGTTTTAGAAAGAAAAAATCCCGACTAATATTAAATTGGTCGGGATTTTTATTGAAAAACGATTCACCGTATTTGTGGATTTCAAAAAACATTTGCTACCTTTGATGTCAAAATTTGTTCATCGTGCGATTGTCGGTTGACAAATAACCGAATGATTTTTATTCAAATCCTATTTTGTCTTATTCAATAAAAAACTATGTGCAATAAAATATACTCACTTCTCTCGCTCCTTTTTCTAACTGTTTTATCAACAGTTATCCTACATTCGTGCGCCAATATTGCCTCCCCAACCGGCGGTCCGCGCGATGAAGACCCGCCTGTTCCTATGCGTGCCACGCCTAACTTCAACAGTTTGAATGTTACCACAACACGGATTGTGATTGAATTTGACGAAAACATTAAAATTGTACGACCTTCGGAGAACGTCATCATCACGCCACCACAGATAAATATGCCCATCATTCGCGCTATCGGACGAAGGGCAATCGTGGAATTAAACGACGAACTGAAACCCAATACCACCTACGTAATTGACTTTACCGATGCCATTGTAGACAACAACGAAGACAATCCGCTCGAAAACTTTGTATTCTCTTTTTCCACAGGCGATCAATTGGACACACTCGCCATTTCGGGACGTGTACTCGCTGCAAGAGATCTCGAACCGCAGCAAGGAATATTCGTGGGTGTTCATACAAACCTGGAAGATACAGCCTTCACACGCACAGCCTTTGACCGCATTTCGCGCACCGATTCGCGCGGTAATTTCACCATTCGCGGAATGGCACCGGGCACGTATCGTGTTTACGCTCTTGCTGATGCGAACAGAAATTATATGTACGATGATCCACAAGAAACGATTGCTTTTCTCGAAGAAGTTGTCATCCCTACCGTAACACAGGCAACAAGACAAGATACGATTTTCAACCGGTTGGATAGCGAAGTTATTGACACCATTTTCACCGTAAATTATACTCGTTTCTTGCCCGATGATATTGTGCTTCGTACATTTGTATCTGATTTCCAACGTATGTTTTTGCGAAACAGTGCACGCCCGGAGCGGCATCAATTGGAAATCAATTTCGGCGCACCTACCGAATTGGCAACATTTACATTGCTGAACCCCGAACGAACGGACAGCGATTGGTATGTAATGGAACGAAGCGCAAGAAACGATTCATTGAAACTCTGGATTACCGATTCGCTGGTTTTCAATCAAGATTCTATCCAAATGAAAATTAATTTCCTGCGCACCGATTCGCTGAATATACACGTGCTCACAACGGATACCATCAACTTCAATATGCGCCAACAAACGGCTCGCGAACAGCGTCGAAATCGCAACACTGCCAATAATGACGGAGATGAAGAGCCACAAATCGAATTTTTGAACATCAGAACAAATATTCAATCAACATTCGAACTGTTTAATCCTATTCGCATCGAATTTGAACAACCAATTCTGCATTTCGATTCCACGCTTGTACAATTAGCGTTGGAAGTCGATACGATTTTCACGCCTACTCCGTTCCGACTCGAAGTTGATTCGCTCAATCCGCGAAAATATACTTTACGACCACGTTGGCAACCGGGCGCAACATACAAAATCACAATTGATTCGGCAGCTGTACACAGTCATTACGGCATTTGGAACAATACGCTCGAACAACGATTTACCATCAAAGATATTGATCAATACGGAAATCTCGAAATCAATATATCGGGATTGCCCGAAGGCGTGCCTGCTTTTGTAGAATTACTTGATAAGTCGGATAAACCATTTCGACAAAGAAGCGTCATAAATAGTATAGCTCGTTTTCAAGATTTACCACCGGGAGAAATATTTTTTAGACTTGTGGTAGATGAAAACGGTGATGGTGAATGGACAACCGGAAATTTTGAAGAAGGCAGACAGCCCGAAATGGTTTACTATTTCCACGAATCCATTACAATTCGCGCTTTTGCTGACCATTCTTTGAGTTGGAATGTATTGGCTACCCCACTCATTGAACAAAAACCGCTGGAAATTACGACAAATAAACCCGAAGAGCGTCGTGAAAATCCTGCACAGCGACGAGAAAGAGAAGAGCGGGAACGACAGCAGCAGCGACAACAAAATTCGTCCTCCGGCGGTGGCAGAAATAACGCCAATCCGCAACGGACGTCCAACAATATGCAAAGATAAAAATATGAAGACAAGACTAACTCTTATAGCGTTTTTCATCTCATTATTCGCTTTTTCGGAAGCGACCGCACAGCAATGTAACGTTGTGAATACCGCTTTTCAAGCAGGTGAGAATATTCAGTATAATCTTTATTTCAATAAGGGTATTGTGAGAATACGTTCCGGACGTGGCTCGCTCGTTATTGAAAATACGAATTTTCGTGGCGCACCTGCATACAAAACCACAATGCTACTTAACACATCAGGTTTTGCAAATGCCGTATATACGGTAAATGACACGCTTATCTCATACGTAGATAAAAACTTACGTCCGTTACTTTTTACAAAAAATGCTTTTGAAGGAAAAGACTATTCCATCGAAAGACAATCATTTACTTACGATGGCGATCAAATAAATATAGAAACCTCGCGCATTTTCAACGGCATACAGCGTTTTGACGAAACAGTAACAACCGATAAATGCACGTATGATTATCTATCCGTGCTTCTTTACGTTCGTAATCTCGATTTCGATAATATGAAACCGGGCGACCGACAACACATACAATTTATTTCCGGACGAAACCCTGTGAATATGTATGTAAATTTTTTAGGAACTTCAACATTGAGAGCCGATGACGGCAATCGCTACAACGTCATCAACATATCGCTAACCATTCTTGACGATGCGTTTCAAAATCAAAGAGATGCCATTAGGGCATCGTTGTCGAATGATGCAAATCGCATTCCGGTAGTGATTGACACCGTGTTGAGAATTGGGACGGTAAGGGCGATGATGAGAGGGTTTTCGGGACAAAGAAATTAATCATAACAAATACTCAAAATTATGGGAAATCAAAACGACGACAAACAATACATCATTCTTGTAGAGTTTACTTTCGCAGAAAAAAACATCGAAAAAGCGCTTGAATTTCTTGACGAAATGGAGGGACTAACGCTTGAAAATGAAGACGATTGCTTGATTTACGATGTAACATACAGTGAAGAAGAACCTACCCGCGTTTTTATTTACGAAGTGTATGAAAACGAAGCGGCATTCAAAGTTCACGAAAACAGCGTATACTTCAAGGAGCTTGTTGTGGAAGGAATATTGCCTTTGGCAGAGACAACGAAAATCACTAAATTGGTGGAATTGAATCAGTAACTGATTTTTTAGATTTAGAAAAAGAAAAAACTTCCATAAAAATATGGAAGTTTTTTGTGATTCCGATAGGATTCAAACCTATAACCTCCTGATCCGTAGTCAGGTGCTCTATTCAGTTAAGCTACGGAACCGTTCCTAATGAATATTTGAGAGTGCAAAGGTAGTGCTTTTTTTTTACAATGCAAATTATTTTCGGTCTTTTTACTCGTATGCTTTGTCCTAAGAGAAGTAAAAAGGCGAAAAATTGTATCTTCGCCTTTTTTCAATTATCAAGACATCAGAATATGAATTACTATGTTTCTTTCACTAAACCTTTCTGTGAACTTATTTGAAAACTACCGTGAATTTTTTTTCACGGTAGCTTATAAAACTTATTGGGGTTGCTGTGTAGCAGTTCTTTCTTTTCTGGCTTTTTCTTGTTCTTTTTTCAAGAGGTGCCTTAAGCCTAAAGAACCAGACACAATCATAAACATATAAATAGTTATAACTTGATGACGCTGTTCGGTTATTACAACATCTACTGTAGCAACTGTTAGACAAATGACACTTATTATAAAAACAGACCAAAGAAATATTTCCTTTCTTTTCACTTTTATGCCAATAGCATTCTTTTTTCTTACTTCTCCTTTTTTCAAAAAAACCAATACTGATAAAAAGGTGGCAGTAATCATACATATACAAAGAATCCCAACCCAGTAGCGTTGTTCAGTTATTACAACATCTATTGTAGCAGTAGTTAGCAAAATAGCACTTACTGCAAAAGCAGACCAAAGAAGGACTTTCTTACTTCTCTTTTTTGTGCCACCTACCTCCTTCTCCATACCCATTTTTACAAGGGTTTGTACAGAAACAAGAGCAGCCATAGCCATAAACCCACAAAAGAGCACAATATCGGGGCGTCTCTGAAATACGGCATACATAGAAACAGCGATTGCACAAATAGCACATATCATAAAAATAGACCAAAAAAATACTTTATTCATTCTCATTTTGTTATATATTTTGTAAGTTTTTTAAAATTCAATCACTCCATCAACAGAAAGTTGCAGCTCCGACCATTCCCCCAAATAGTGCTCCAAGTATAGCCCCCCACTTGCTACCAGCAATGGCACCTACTGTCGCCCCTGCTCCTGCACTACCAACGGTGCCAATAACACATCTGCCCCAACTATTCCACCAACCTTCTCTTTCTGCCTCTATCTCAATTGAAGTTAGCCAATTGCAAGTTTTTATTACCGGACAAAAATACAATCCTCCCGGACATTCCTGAACTTTAACCACACCATCTTCGTACAAATAAAATAAAGTTGCATCACTCGGAAAAGGAAATGCATCACCCTCTACCAAAGGTCTGCCATCACCGAGCACAGACGACCTCAAAGTCGTTTTTCCTATAAATTCATCAATGCACATTATATCAATTGTTTTACTGTGCAACACGGTAAGCCATTTTGCTGCATTCTCACACCAATACTCGGTAGCGTGACGAGTAATACTTGCAATGTACAGCAATTGTACAGCCTCTTCCACTGTAGGTGCATTTTGTTCAATTTGTACTTCTAATGCCGCTATTTCAGTTAAAAATTGGTCAAGCGTGATCTCTCTGCTTTCAACAATATTCATCAAACGATGATAGTAATCTGCTTGAAAGGGCGTGAGTTGCTTCACAACCTCAATCTCGAAAGCCGACTTTGTACTATTTTTCATTTGATGAAGCAATTGATTGGAATAAATCGCTTGAAACTCCTGCTCGTTTTGCACAAAGCCCCATTCTTTCATCAGGCGCAAGGTGGTGTTGTAAGCCACTTGCTCTACATTGAGAGTTTCAGCCGTCGTTGCAGATCTTAGCTCTGTCGGCAGATTTATAGATTCTTGAAATAGTCGCACTTTTTCTTTCTGCAAGTCTACAAGAATGGCATCAAGTGTTTTGTTGTGAAAAATACCTGCTTGCTCTATTTCTGTTCTTTGTTCGGCGGAAATTATACTTGTGCTATTATTATTGTCATCGTTATACAAAGACGTACAAGCAACTACTGCGGCTATTAATAAGCCGATGGATAAACTGATTATTATACTGTCTTTTCTCATTTGATTTCTTTTAGTTTTAGTCGCTCCGATAACTCGGAACGGATTATTGAAAAATTCTGTTTTATTTTTTTCGATAGTTTCATAAAGAAAATATCTACTTGTACCTCAGGTTGTTCAAATACTCACATAGAAAAAGCGTGGTACGATTAAAGTACTCCGCAAGTAAAGGTATTTAGCGTAACCCACAAGGAACAGAATAAATCAAAAGCCCACGCCGACCAGCGCAGACATTTCAACTTAGTCTCTTTCCTTGTTTCAAATCGCTAAATTTCTTACTTGAAAGAATAACTCAAAATGCTGTTTCCAACTAAAATGTGCGTATCAATTATACGCTTATATCATAGGCTTTTATTTTTATATACAGTGCAAAGATTGAAAATATTTTTGAAATAAACAAATTTTATGCTGCTTTTTTTACGCGTTTGTCACTACTGTTTTTAAAATTTACACGAATAGAGATAATACAATTCATTATTTGTTTGGAACAAACACCCCAATTAATCACTAATCATTAATCATTAAACATTAAAAAATCGTACCTTTGTGCTTTCAAAAATAAACAAAACAACTGCCAAAATTATGCACGAAAAAATAATCATTCTCGACTTCGGCTCACAAACCACGCAACTTATCGGTCGCCGAGTGAGAGAGTTAAGCACGTTTTGCGAAATTGTTCCGTACAACAAATTTCCGTTTGGCGACAAAACGGTAAAAGGTGTTATTCTTTCCGGAAGTCCGTTTTCGGTAAACGATGAAAATGCTTTCAAAACCGACCTTAGTCAAATTCGCAATCATTATCCGGTGTTGGGTATTTGTTACGGCGCACAATTTTTAGCAGCTTCATCGGGTGGAAAAGTAGAAAAAGGCGATTCGCGCGAATATGGACGCGCCAATCTGATATCAATTGCGAATGATGAACTTTTACGCGGCATTCTACCCAATTCGCAAGTGTGGATGTCGCACGGCGACACTATTACGATTGTGCCGCCAAATTTTCGCAAAATAGCATCGACCGATGATGTGGAAATAGCCGCTTACAAAATCGAAAATGAGCCAACGTGGGGCGTGCAATTCCACCCCGAAGTATTTCATACCGAAAACGGCGTAATGATGATTGACAACTTTTTGAATATCTGCGGAATGAAGAAAGATTGGACACCGGCATCATTTATCGAAGAAACCGTTTCCCAACTTCGTCAACAACTTGGCGATGACAAGGTGATTCTTGCCCTTTCGGGCGGTGTGGACTCATCGGTAGTGGCGGTATTACTCAACAAAGCCATTGGCAAGAACTTGACTTGCATTTTTGTTGATCACGGTTTGTTGCGTAAAAATGAATTCGAAAAAGTGCTTGAAGATTACGCTCATCTCGGCTTGAATGTTATCGGCGTAAATGCAAAAGAGCGTTTCTACAAAGATTTACAAGGTATTTCCGATCCCGAACAAAAACGAAAAATCATCGGCAAAGGTTTCATTGATGTTTTCGATGAAGAAGCACACAAACTAAAGGATATTAAGTGGTTGGCACAAGGAACGATTTATCCCGATATTATCGAATCGCTTTCTATCACGGGAACGGTTATCAAAAGTCATCACAATGTGGGCGGACTTCCTGAAAAAATGAATCTCAAACTATGCGAGCCGTTGAAATTGTTGTTCAAAGACGAAGTGCGCCGTATCGGTACCGAATTGGGAATGATGCCGCATTTAATTCATCGCCACCCATTTCCCGGACCGGGATTGGGTATTCGCATTTTGGGTGAAATTACACCCGAGAAAGTGCGCATTGCGCAAGAAGCTGACGATATTTATATCTCAAGCCTTCGCGATTTTGATTTGTATGATAAAGTTTGGCAAGCGGGCGCCATTCTTCTGCCCGTACAATCGGTTGGCGTGATGGGCGATGAGCGCACGTATGAAAATACCATCGCTTTGCGCGCCGTTACTTCCACCGATGCAATGACTGCCGATTGGGCGCATTTGCCGTATGAATTTATGGCGAAAGTATCGAATGAGATTATCAATAAAGTGCGCGGTGTGAACCGTGTGGTGTATGATATTTCATCGAAACCGCCGGCAACGATTGAGTGGGAATAGGCGGCTGGCGTTAAACCAATCCTGCTTCTTCCAATAAATCATAAATCATTGTTTTCTTGGTCTTTTCAATACCTTTTTTCTCTAAATATTTGAGGAAAAACGGCAATTTTAAATCAAGCAGTTTTTTACCGTCCATCAAATAAGAAGATGACGCTAACAATGCGCGAATGTCGAAAGCCGAAGCAAATACTTCAGGTACGCCACGGTCTATCTGTAGCAATGTATAAACGGCTTCCATTGCCGTACGAACAGAATATTCCGTTGTAAATACCGTATCTCTTTTCGTTTCGGCAAAATTGCCGATAAATGCTAAATTTACGGAATCTTTCGGAACAACCAAAGGACGATCGCCCAAAGCACGCGGCATAAAATATGACATTGCGTAAGGCAGCATACAAGGAATTGTGTTGGTGGAGTTTACCGCCAAATCGTGTATTTCGGATGCCGGAACGCCGATATGATACAGCCATTCTTTCGCAATTTCAACTCCCGTGCAATCTTTCATCGGTTTTTTGACATAATCGCCGGGTTTATCGGAAAACAAGCCGTAAATCCATACCACCAATTGGTTTTTGGGTTGCGCTTTGAAATGCGGCTGACGATTTAATGTCCAACTTAGCAACCAACCGGAATCTTTCACGGAAACAATTCCACCTGTTACTACTTTTCCGGCAAACGGGTCTCTTTGGCAAATTTTCTCAATATAAGGCGGAATTTTTCCATCTAATGTGGTCAATGTTGCCGAGACAAAATTTGTTTCTTTGATATTTCCGCAAAATTTTTCGGGATTTCCAAAAGCTTTGTCTTGCTTTGCGAGGTTTTTCCAAAGATTCCAACTGCCGCCCGGCGCAGCATTCAATACGGCAGGAGTGTGATGATCGCCGTAAGTTGAACTTTCGGTGATACTTCCGTGGGTTACAAAAACGAGGTCATTTTCTGTCAACAAAATCTCTTTTTCTTGCCCTTTTTGCTCGTAGATAATTTTTTTCGCAACCTTTTTACTGTCATATGAATCTACTTCTATATTCTTTACTTCGGTGTTGTATATAAACTGTACACCTTGCGATTCAAGATATTTTATAAGCGGCAGCACCAACGATTCGTATTGATTGTATTTGGTAAATTTGAGTGCAGATAAATCGGGCAATCCGCCGATATGGTGTATAAAACGCATAATATACCTGCGCATTTCCATTGCGCTGTGCCATTCTTCAAAGGCAAACATTGTGCGCCAATACAACCAAAAATTGGAATTAAAAAAATCTTGCGAAAAAACATCTGATATTCGTTTGTCGTTCAGTTCTTCTTCGGAAATTAAAAACAAATGGATAATTTCTCCGATAGCTTTATCGTTTAATGTAAATTTATCACCTGTTCCCGCATTTTCGCCCCGATTGATTGTGGCTCTCGTGTAAGAAAAATTCGGGTCTTTTTTGTTTAACCAATAAAATTCATCCAATACGGACGCATTTTCTATTTCCAAAGATGGAATAGAACGGAATAAATCCCACAAACATTCAAAATGATTTTCCATCTCTCGTCCGCCGCGAATAATAAATCCGTTGGACGGTTGTTCGATACCATCGAGGCTTCCGCCCGGCAATGATAATTCTTCAAAAATGTGAATTCGATTGCCTTTCATTTGACCGTCTCGAATCAAGAAAACGGCTGCCGATAAAGACGCTAATCCCGAACCTACCATATAGGCAGATTTCTGTTCTACATTTGCGGGTTTTTCCGGTTTTGCAAATGCTTCATAATTTCCATTGCTGTAATACATATTAAAAAAACCTCCATTTGTAATCTAGTAAAATAATAGCCACTCACGCTAAATTGCTTGTTCTATAATATTCAAACAATAAACTAGCTGTTTTGTTTATTACTATCTCGATTTTAGGCTTTAAATATGGTGATAATTTTAATAAAGACAGGGCAAATCACTCATTGCGTGTAGCATTTTGTCTCATTCTTTTATTTCGACATCAGGCTCCCACAACGAAATTGCAACTTCTTTCTTGTTTCTATTCCAACTCTTAAAATCTTCAAAAGTTTCTATTCCCGCTCCGATTACAGCCTGATAAATGTCAATTCCGCGAGCTGTTTCTTTTTGTTGTTTACAGTCCCATTTTATTTTCAAAATGGCTTGTCTTTGTTTTTCGGTCAAGACCGATTTTATTTTTTCGGTTACACGCTCAATCACACCTGCGTAAGCCGATTCGTTTTTTATGTGCATAATATCAATTGTCCAAATGCGTTCCGGTATTTCTTCGTACCACAAATGCCACTCCAAGCACATATCTTCTGCGTTTAACAGGTTTCTGTATGTAATCTCTTTTATTTTGGGGTTTTGACTGATTTGAGATATTGCAGTAAAACTTTTTTCAATCGAAAAGTCATTTGAGTAGGTGTGAAAGTCTATGTCTAACTTATCCATTAAAAGTCCCGAGTTTACAGAGCCAACCAAATTACAAGTCGAGTCTAACTTCTCCCAAATTTCTTTGATTTTCAACTCAGCTATAATTTCAAATGCTTTTTCTAAATTTTTCTTCGAGATGCTTTCTAAATTTTCCATACTGTCTTTTTACTTTGGTCTTTGCCCTCATTTATTTATTTTTCGTTTTTAATTTATATATGCTTTTTCTATTCAAATCAATTTCATCCGTATTACTCCACAAAATTATCAAAAATTCCTCGATTGGCGATAACAATGCGATAATCAACACGGCTACAAATAACTCTTTTCTGTCAAGCCAAATGAATATAGGCAAAAGGAAAATCAAAAAACCTGTCAATTTGTTTGCTATGGTGTGAATCATAATCAGTCGTTTATATTTTGCGAATCCAAAAACGATATTGATAACTCGAAACAGCAAAATAAGAATGATAAAAATCAAATATGGCTTTAAAATCTCCCTATGTATTGTTGCTAAATAGCAGATTAATACAGCATAAAAAACCAAGTCTCCGATTGAATCCAATTTTGCTCCTAAAGTGGACTTGGCGTTAAGTTTTCGTGCTACATAACCGTCTAATATATCGGTTAATCCTGCCAACAGATAAAAAAACAGGAATAATACAAAATTCTCAAAAAAGAAAAATAGACTAATAGAAATTAGAATTCTGCTTATTGATAGAATGTTTGGAATTTGTTTGGTGTTCATTTTATATTTGTCTTTCTCTATAAGTCTTCACTTTGTTGTCTGTTGTGCTGGCATTTTTGTCATCTTTGTCAAGTCGGCTCATTCTCAACGAAATTTATGTCTCATAGGCACAAAGCGAATTCCATTTTTCTCTTGCTCCGTGTCTGTCGCCACAAATCCCAATCTTTTGTACGCTTCTACTGCGTACAGCGAGGAATTTACAGATATTTCTGAACAGTCATCTATTTTCGAGCAATATTCAACGACTTTTCGATATAGTGTACGGGCAACGCCTTGTCTATGGTATTCTTTGTCAACAAAAAGCAATGAAATGTGGTTAGATTGTTTTGTGGCAATCATTCCGATAATCTTGTCGTTGTGAAAACAGCCCCACATCATCATTTCCGAGTTATCGAACAGTCGCTTAATCGAAGAATATTCAAAGTAATTCTGAAATTCTCTAATTCCTTCGGTACTGTGTTGATATGCTTCAAATTCTTCAAATACACTCCATACTAATTGCAGAACATTTGAACTTTTCAGTGTATTCGCAGTAATTCCCGTAATTGTGTATTGAATATTTGTTGAATTTTCCGTCATTTCTATAAATTTTATGTCCTTGTCGGACAGTTTATTTTACTGTTTAACGTTATTTTTTCTACTTCATTGTCGGGCTGCACTTTCTTTTCAAATCGTGGCGCCAGGGCGGCTTGGCAAAGCGGCGGCATTTCTGCACTACCTTTAAAGTCCACACTTCTCGCCGCCGCTTGCGTGAAACCGCCCGTGCCTGTTGCACAACTCTACAAAGGTAACAAAAAACCCTAATATTTTTCATTTTTTCGTATTTTCCTGCCGTTTTTTTCGTATCTTTATGGCTAAT
>JAIRUA010000016.1 GCA_031254645.1 Dysgonamonadaceae bacterium | reverse complement strand
CACATTACAAAACAGGTTGACCCGTGGGCTGGTTCGTACTACGTAGAGGCTCTTACTCAGGAACTTGTGGACAAAGCGTGGGCGTTGATTGAAGAAGTGGAAGCAGCAGGCGGAATGGCAAAGGCTATCGAAACAGGTCTTCCAAAAATGCGTATCGAAGAAGCGGCGGCGCGTACACAAGCTCGTATCGACTCCGGTGTTCAGACGATTATCGGTGTAAACAAATACCGTCTTGAACAGGAAGACCCGCTTGACATCTTGGAAGTGGATAATACAGAGGTGCGCAAGCAACAGACGGAGCGTTTGGCAGAGTTGCGCAAAAATCGTGATAATGCGGCGGTTGAAAAAGCGTTGGCGGCAATCACAAAATGCGTGGAAACAGGCGAAGGAAACTTGCTCGAATTGTCCGTTGAAGCGGCAAAAGTTCGCGCATCGTTGGGCGAAATTTCCGATGCGTGCGAAAAAATTGTAGGACGTTATAATGCAATAATTAGAACAATATCAGGTGTGTATTCATCAGAATCAAAATCGGACGCAACGCTCGCAGAAGCGCGGGCGCTGACAGACAAATTTGCGAAAAAAGAGGGTCGCAGACCCAGAATTATGATTGCCAAAATGGGACAAGATGGACACGACCGCGGTGCAAAAGTAGTAGCAACAGGTTATGCCGATTGCGGTTTCGACGTGGATATGGGACCATTGTTCCAAACACCGGAAGAGGCTGCTCGTCAAGCGGTTGAAAACGATGTGCACGTATTGGGCGTATCGTCATTGGCGGCAGGACACAAAACGCTTGTTCCACAGGTAATTGAAGAGTTGAAGCGATTGGGGCGTCCTGATATCGTGGTTATTGCCGGAGGCGTTATTCCTGCACAAGATTACGATTATCTTTACAAAGCAGGTGTAGCCGCTATTTTTGGACCGGGAAGTTCGGTATCGAAATCGGCGTGTGAAATTATGAACGTGTTGTTAAGTGCAGAATAATTTTTTTGTCAACGGCTAATAGCCGAAAGCTAAAAAAACCGCGTCTGAAAAAACAGATGCGGTTTTTTCATTAAAAATCACTATATTTGCACTCGTAACGTGTAACTAAATTACTTGTAACTAAAAAAATGAAAGGAATTGTTCTCGCCGGAGGTTCCGGAACGCGCTTATATCCAATTACAAAAGGAATTTCAAAACAATTGATTCCCATTTTCGACAAACCGATGGTCTATTATCCCATTTCGGCGTTGATGTTGGCAGGGATTCGGGATATTTTGATAATTTCCACGCCGCAAGATTTGCCCGCGTTTAAGCGACTTCTTGGTGATGGGACAGATTATGGCGTATATTTTGAATATGCCGAACAGCCAAGTCCCGATGGATTGGCGCAGGCGCTTATCATCGGTGAGGAATTTATTGGAAACGACTGTACTTGTTTGGTATTGGGCGATAATATTTTCTACGGGCACGGATTTCCCGACATTTTGCGCCAAGCCGTGAAGGATGCTGAAGAGAAAAATGCGGCAACGGTTTTTGGCTATTATGTAAATAATCCTGAACGATATGGCGTTGTGGAATTTGATGAAAAAGGCAATGCATTGAGTATTGAAGAAAAACCTGCGGTGCCGAAATCGAATTATGCCGTTGTCGGGCTTTATTTTTACCCAAACAATGTGGTGGATATTGCGAAAAGTATTCGTCCGTCGGCACGTGGTGAATTAGAAATCACATCGGTAAATCAGGAGTTTCTTGAAAAAGAGCAGTTGAAAGTTCAATTGTTTGGGCGGGGTTTTGCGTGGCTTGATACCGGAACGCACGATTCGTTGGCGGAGGCTTCTACGTTTATCGAAGTGTTGGAAAAGCGGCAAGGATTGAAAATTGCGTGTCTCGAAGAAATTGCTTGGCGAAACAGCTGGATTTCAGATGAAAAGCTTGCTGAAATTGCCGAACCAATGAAAAAAAACGAATATGGGCAGTATCTTCTTAAATTAATCGGGAAATGAACATCATTAAAACAGATATACAAGGTATTATAATTCTCGAACCACGTATTTTTCACGATGAACGAGGTATATTTTTCGAGTCGTTTTCCGAAAAATGGTTTCGTGAAAACATTTACGACACACATTTTGTGCAAGATAACGAATCAACATCGCGCTACGGCGTATTACGCGGACTGCATTTTCAAAAACCGCCATTTGCGCAGGCAAAACTTGTGCGCGTAGTATCGGGAAGAGTGTTGGATGTTGCCGTCGATATTCGGGAAAATTCGCCCACTTTTGGGCAATATGTGTCAGTGGAATTGAGCGATGAAAACAAACGCCAAGTCTTTATTCCACGCGGTTTTGCGCACGGTTTTGTAGTGTTGAGCAATGAGGCTGTTTTTCAATATAAATGTGATAATTATTATATGCCGCAAGCCGAAGGTTCATTATTGTGGGATGATCCCGTGTTGAATATTGACTGGCAAATAGATACGGGCAAAGTTATTTTATCGGAAAAAGATAAAACCAGTCCATTACTAAAACATTTAATGATATGAGGTTTCAGCGTAACATTTTAATTACCGGTGGTGCCGGATTTATCGGCTCGCATCTCGTTCGGTTATTCGTCAATAAATATCCCGAATATCAAATTATCAATCTTGATAAATTGACATATGCCGGAAATCTTTCAAATTTGAAAGATGTTGAAAATAAGCCGAATTACAATTTCGTAAAAGTCGATATTTGCGATTTTGAAACGATACAAAAAGTATTCGCCGATTATCAAATCAATAGCGTAATACATCTCGCCGCCGAAAGCCACGTTGATAGAAGTATCAAAGATCCGTTCGCTTTCGCGAAAACCAATGTGATGGGCACACTTAATTTGTTGGAAACGGCGCGACAAGCGTGGCAAAATACTGAAAATCAAAACTTATTTTACCACGTTTCCACCGATGAGGTGTATGGCTCACTCGAATTTGATAACACGCTTTTTACCGAAGAAACAAAATACGATCCACATTCGCCTTATTCGGCATCGAAAGCATCGTCCGACCATTTTGTGCGAGCGTATCACGATACCTACGGTTTACCGATTGTGATTTCTAACTGTTCGAATAATTACGGTTCCTTTCAGTTTCCCGAAAAATTGATTCCACTTTTTATCAATAACATTTTGAAAAATAAACCACTACCGGTATATGGAAAAGGCGAAAACGTACGAGATTGGCTCTTTGTGGAAGACCATACGCGTGCTATTGATTTGATTTTTCACAAAGGAAAGATCGGTGATACTTATAATATTGGCGGATTCAACGAATGGAAAAACATTGATTTAATAAAAGTGATGATTAAAACCGTTGATAAGCTACTGGGACGTCAAGAAGGCGAGTCGGAAAAACTAATTACTTACGTTACCGATCGTGCCGGACACGATTTGCGCTACGCTATTGATTCTTCGAAACTAAAAAACGAACTCGGTTGGGAGCCTTCACTGCAGTTCGAAGAAGGAATTGAAAAAACAGTACGTTGGTATTTGGAAAACCAAGAATGGTTGGATAACATTACAAGTGGCGATTATCGGAAATATTATCAAGAAATGTACGGATAAAAGCGTAGCAACTAATCGCTTGAATAATGTTTTGGTAAAATAATTTTGCAGAACTGAGAATATGTTGTATTTTTGACATCAAATAATAAAAACCAAGTTTACGATGAAAAAGATTGAATTGAAATCAAGAAAATTTTTAAGAAAGATTTTTGCCGGCATCAGTCTTACTGCAGTGGCGTTTGTCTTTCAAGCGTGTTATGGTCCAATGGAAGATTGCCATTATGATATCAAACTAAGCGGCACAGTAACATCTAAAACCACAAATTTGCCGATTCAAGGAATAAAAGTGTCGATGAACGGTGGATTAAACTATGGTGTTACTGACAAAAATGGAAACTTCAACTTTTTCGCCAATGCGTCGGATTGTTTTGAAGATGAAAATGTTGTTCATTTTCTCGATATTGACGGTGCTGAAAATGGTAAGTTTGCCGAACGCAAAATGAAAATAAAGCCTACCCGAAAAGACGAAGTTAGAATCAATGTAGCATTGGAAGAAGTAGAATAAAGTATTTTTAGTGTGCACGGGGGTTACAGATTTTAAATGAATAATTTCTTCACAAAAACACTTCATCGCATTTTCCGTAAAAACGAAACAAAACTACATATTCTCAACTACTTGTTTTGGGAATGTACGTGGCGTTGTAACTTGAAATGCCTGCATTGCGGCTCTGATTGCAAGGCAGACAGTACTTTTCCCGATATGCCTTTCGACGATTTTCTAAAAGCCATTCAACCACTGAAAAAAGCATATCCGCGAGACTCCATAACGGTTGCTATCATGGGCGGCGAGCCGCTTCTTTATAAAAATTTGGACGAATGTGGAAAAAAATTACGCAAAGAGGGTTTCCGTTGGGGCATTGTTACAAACGGTTATGCTTATGACGGAGCGATGCACGCAAAATTGATTTCGGCAGGAATGGGCAGCATCACAGTTAGTTTAGACGGTTTAGAAGAAAATCATAATTGGTTGAGAAACAATCCGAAAAGCTTTGAACGCGCCGTCAAAGCACTGGAATTGATAGTATCTTATCCGCGTTTGAATTACGATGTTGTAACTTGCGTACACCAAAAAAATCTTGATGAACTCCCCGTTTTAAAGGAATTATTAATCGCCAAAAACATAAAAAGATGGCGAATTTTCACCATTGCACCGATTGGCAGGGCAGCCGAAAATCCCGAAATGCTGCTATCAAACGAACAAACACGGCAACTGATGAACTTTATCGCCGAAACTCGCCAAAATGACAAGCGAATTGACCTCTATTTCAGTTGTGAAAGCTACGTTAGCGATTACGAAAAAAAAGTGCGCGACAGTTATTTCTTTTGTCGTGCAGGCATCAATATCGGCTCCGTGCTCATTGACGGATCTATTTCCGCCTGCCCAAATATTGACCGCTGTTTTGTTCAAGGTAATATTCAAAAGGACAATCTGTTAGAAGTTTGGGAAAACCGTTTTGATGTGATGCGCAATCGAAATTGGTGTAAAACAGGTATTTGTGAAAAATGTAAAGATTATAAACATTGTAATGGCGGCGCAATGCATCTTTGGAACGAAAAACAGGACTGCATTATGACTTGCGTGGCAGAAAAATCAGGATAATCAATTGAACTATGTCAATCCTACAACCCACATATCAACATAACCTAGGCTACGCCTTAGGCGGCGGTGGAGCACGAGGTTTTGCCCATTTGGGCGTGCTCAAAGCATTAGATGAAAGCGGACTAAAGCCGGATATCATTATTGGAACAAGTGCCGGCGCATTGGCCGGCGTTTTTTACGCCGATGGATTCCACCCTGAAGAGGTGTATGAACTTTTTCAGAAAAAAGAGTTCTTGCAGTTTGCGGAACTTTCATTGCCAAATGCGGGATTTCTCAAAAATTCGGGATTATGCAATTTATTGAAAAGCAATCTGCGCGCTAAAAAATTTGAACAACTAAAAATTCCTTTCATCAGTGTAGCTACCGACTGGGTTCGTGGACGCACAGTTACTTTTTCGGAAGGAGATAACTTGGTGGAATCCGTTGTAGCATCGTGCTCTGTTCCGATTATTTTTCAACCGCAATATATTGACAGTGTGGCTTATGTAGATGGCGGCGTGTTTAAAAATTTTCCCGTTTCGCTCATCAGAAAAGAGTGTAAATATGTGGTGGGTGTCAATGTTTCAAAAATTGCACCGCTGGCGAAAATGATGAATATTCGCAAAATGTCGGAACGAACTTTCAGAATGATGGCAAATTCCAATACACTTCTTGATAGAGATCTGTGCGACATTCTGATAGAGCCGAGAGGAATTAGCAATCTTTCGATGTTTGATTTAAAAAACGTAGAGCAAGTTGGCAGAATAGGGTATCTGACGGCTGTAAAAAAAATGCAGGAAGAAAATGCAAAACAAATCACAAAAAGGTGTTTGCGATATAATGAATTGGGCAAAATAGTAAAGGAGTATATTAAAAAGACGAGTATATAAGAAACTAAATAGATTGATTATGAGATACTTTTTTGGAATAATAGTTTTGATACTCATACTCACTTCGTGTAGTGTAAAGAGAAAATTCAATAATACTTCCGAATTTTCAACAATTCATAGCGTGCAAGATTTGGAAGGGCTTTTTTTGAATCACAAAATTGGAGAGATAGCGAAACCGGTACGTATAATAGACAGCATACTATCAATTTTCAACATAAGAGAATTCACCGATTTTGTTACGATTGTAGCTAAAAGTCCGAATGAAATAAAATTGATTTATTACAACGATTCTTCCGAAAGACGAGAGAAAGTTTTTGAGGGGGAAATGAAAGAAAATTTTTTTGAAATCTATCTTAGTAATGAACAATTCGTTATTCCATTATTTTTTGGTAATTGGAATATTGACAGACTTCGAATAGGAAAAACAGAAGACAGAGAATTGATTATCAGAAGATTTATTGATCATAGAGGTCATTTACTTATGCTTGCAGGCGGTACTGCCTATGAACTTGTAGGTCGATTCTCTCTTGCAACATCATGCAAAGGCTATAAAAATGAAATCAAATAAACTATTTATCTACCAACTACTTCCGCGACTTTTCGGAAACACTTCCGACCGTAACAAATTCAACGGAACAATCGAAGAAAACGGTTGCGGAAAATTCAACGATATTTCGCTTAAAGTACTGAAAGAATTGAAGAAAAGCGGCTACACACACGTGTGGTACATTGGTATTTTGGCGCACGCTTCCACTACCGATTATACTACTTACGGTATCCCGAAAGAATATCCCGAAATCATCAAAGGTAAAGCCGGATCACCCTACGCCGTACGTGATTATTACGATGTTGATCCCGATTTGGCAGTAGATGTAAACAATAGGATGGAAGAGTTTGAAGATTTAATCGCCCGTACGCACAAAGTCGGCTTAAAAGTAATTATCGACAACATTCCCAACCACTTGGCACGAAACTACAAGTCTGTTGCCAAACCAAGAAACGTAAAAGATTTCGGCGAAACCGACAATATTTCACTTGCTTTTTCAGCACAAAATAATTTCTACTACCTTCCCAATCAGTCGCTTGATTTACAATTTGTTGTTGACAATCCCAATCGTATTGATTGCAAAGAATTTCCCGCCAAAGTAACCGGAAACGATAGTTTTACAAACCAGCCTTCGCGATACGATTGGTACGAAACCGTAAAATTGAATTATGGCGTGGATTATCTCAACGGCAAGTTGAATCATTTCGACCCAATTCCCAACACGTGGTTGAAGATGAGAGATATATTGTTGTTTTGGGCGAATAAGAAAGTGGACGGTTTCCGTTGCGATATGGCAGAAATGGTGCCGATAGAATTTTGGCGATGGGCGATTAAAGAAGTGAAAGCGCAGTTTTCCGATATTATTTTCGTGGCAGAAATTTACAGTCCGACCATTTACAGAGATTTTTTAGCAGATAACACTTTTGATTATCTGTACGATAAAGTGGGACTTTACGATATGTTGCGTGATGTTGCGTGTGGATATAAACCTTCGTCGGATATCACTTTTGCATTGAATGCAGTGGGCGATATTCAAGACAAAATGCTCAATTTTCTCGAAAATCACGACGAACAACGTTTGGCATCGGATTACTTCTTAGGTTGTGGTGAGCGAGCAAAAGCCGCAATGATTGTAACCGCCTGTGTAGGCAAAAATCCCGTAATGGTGTATGCCGGACAAGAATTTGGCGAACGAGGAATGGACACAGAAGGATTTAGCGGACAAGACGGACGCACAACTATTTTCGATTACTGGTCGGTAGACACACTTCGCAAATGGAACGATAACGGTAAATGGGATAGCAAGTTATTGACAAAAAACGAACAAATACTTCAACAATTTTATCAAAAACTCATCACTTTGTGCAATGACGAAAAAGCAATTTCCAACGGATCATTTTATGATTTGATGCCGGCAAATTACGAAAACCCGGCATTTGATTCTACTCGTCAATTTGCATTTTTACGAAGCAACAAAAAGGAATTGTTGTTGATTATTGTCAATTTTGATAACGTTGAAAGAAAGATAAATGTGCATATTCCACAACACGCATTCGACTTTTTGGGGTTTGAAAATATGAATAGCGGAAAATTGACTCCATTGTTAGAAAAAAAGACTAAAGAAGTTGCTTTTTCAAAGGAGAACTTGACTGTGACAATTGGAGGAAATGATGGGGAAGTTTATAGAGTCTGTTTAAGAAAATAAGAGTACATCGCTCGGTATAAAAGGTGTTTAATTATCAGTGAATTGCTTAGATGTTCTTGTTTGTTGAGAAAGCTCCTCAGAACACTTTTTAGTTAAAATTCAATTTTTCTCTTCAAATAATTTTGTACTTGCAAAGATTTGTTGTAATATTGCAATCTAAATCAAAGAAAAAATAAAATATACAAAATATAAATACATAAAAATAATAACATTTTATTGAGCTAAAACGCTCTTATTTCTCTCATCGTCAAAATCTACCAAGTTAAGTCAGTGAGAATAAGTAGGCGGTGGTTCACGTCTTCGGGCGTGAACTGTTCGTACTTATTTACTGACAAAAGGTTTTGGTAGAGCCTGACGATGAAAATAAGCATTCAACGAACGGTTTCACGCTTTTTTGTGCCCCAAAAGTTAGAAATAATAATTGTTGATTTGTGAAAGAAGGATCAAGAGACACATCACATAACATCAAGTAAATTAATTATATGTCTAACTTAAAAAAAGATTTTCTATGAAAAGAAGAACAAATCGTGTAAAAACAAAGTTACTTTGTTTATCTTTGCTGGCAACAGTTGTGTTGTATGGCTGCCAAAGCGATGTCAATGATGCTTTTGTTGAAGACCAAAGTAGTGAACAACTACTCGAAGCAGCCAAACGAATGTATAATTCGGTTTCGAGCGGACAAACGATGAAGCTCCGTACTTCCGGCTCAGAAGGAGGAGTGCAGGTGGAACCGCTTTGGGATTTTTTACAGACGGAGCAAAGTGACAAGTACAGTGTTTTAGAAATTGGGCTTACATCCGAGTATCGATTTAATTTCGCCACACCGGAATCGTTTGCCAAAGCCGAAGAGGATAATGACCCTCGCTATCGCTTGTCTAAAACAAGTTTCATTTACATCACAGACAAGGAGGATGAACGAGAAGAGATGTTTATGATGACCATCGTTCCCGACCTTATCTATTTGGAATTAACTGACTTTCGTCCATTCAAACGAATGAGTTATCTGTATCGTGATGAAAATTTTAACGGATTGATTTTCTATCATAATCTAAGCGGAGATTATGTAGCAGGATTTCGTTATGAGAACGGAGAAGTAACAGGCACAATGCAGCCGGATAACAATGCTCCCGGGTTCGAAAGACCACAAACCCGACTCTCGTGTACGCAATACGATGTAACGGAAGTTTGGGAAAAATGCACTTTTTGGGGACCGGGAAATGCCAGTGGAGAGATGTTATACATCAGCGGATATGAGTGCAGTACCTATTATGGTAGCACCCACTCTTATCAGGTTTGTGTAGATTCCTCAGATAGTGGCGGCTTCCCCGGTTTTGACAGTCCGTCCGGAGGTGATAATAAAAGTCCGAATACGACAGTTACATTAAATGTAGTACCAGGTACAAGGATTGTGGATTTAGGCGATATCGTAACATTTTCGGTAACCCTGCTTCCTTCGGTAGCTAATTATGGCGTAATGTATGAAATAGGAAAAGATAATTCTTACCATACAATGACAACAACTAGTACAAATGCCCCTTATAGAAGAGCACTACTTGCTCCCGGGCGATGGAGCGCGCGAGCAATAGTGTCTCTCGGAAATGGGCGCACGATAACTTCTCAGCCGGTCCCAATAGAAGTACGATATCCGGATATAAACAGAATTCAAAGCAATAGTACGATTACTACTGCAATGAATGCGATTTGGGTGCAAACAAAAGATGCGACATCCTCTTCTGGAAGACAAGAGTTTGGTTTTTGGATATATGCCAATACGGTTACCAGCTCTTTAACATTTGAGCGTGGCCCCACTCAATCAGGATCTCGAGTTTCCGGTTGTGTAGGAACTAATGCTTCTATTGACCCCGGCTCGCCGAGTGAAAATATCAGTCAAAACCCATTAACCGGAGGAAAATTTGCCGTAGCACATTTTCATACGCATACACCGCTGACGTATTGTACAGGAGAGAGAGGAGTTGGACCATCGGGGTCTGATGACTCTTGGGCTTTGAGGAATGGTATTCCCGGATTAGTATATGACTATACGGGAAGCTATGTTAGCTTTCAAACTGGAACAGGAATAATAGGAGGTCACAACATTAATGCTCCTGCTCAGGTATATACTTTTGGTCCGAGTAGAAGATCAACACCATTTTAATTATAGTAACATAATAAATATATGACAATGAAAACAATAAAGAAAATTATTTTGGGATTCTTACTATGTGTAAGTTACAATACTATATCAATAGCACAAAATCTAAGTTCAATGCCAATTGCTCAAAGAGACTCCTTGTTGATCTCTATAGCTAAAGAGGTCGTACTTAAATATGGACCGGACTATTATAGGGAATATCAAGAGCCTGAAATAATTCGTAAACAAATTCCTCTTGAAGGAGATGTTACTGGAGGAAATGCAGGTAGATATGGCTATGTTATTACTTTTTTGTATGATCCATCTAAAGAAACATTAGAATGGGACTATGCGGCAAGAGTGGGAATATGGGAAGATACTGGCCGCCCCTCAGGTGTTAGTTTTGGTAATGGGCTAGGGCTGACTATTCCTGAGGTTAGTTTGCGAAGCTCCGATGAAGTAATTGAAACAATACCTTATCAACAATCAATAAGGGCAATATATGATTTTAATAATTCTGATCCAAATCAAATGCCCCAAAATATTGATGAACTTAGAAGAACTGGACGAGAAAGAAATAGCGATGGACAATGGGTGCAGACTCGCCCGGATACGCCTCCCGCCGAAGCGCAACGAGTTATTAGGCGAGCGCAAGAAGATATGAGGAGAAGGCAGACCGATAGGAATAGAGAAAATAACAGGTAATAAGTTTTAGTAGTGCCGCAAATTTTGTTGCGGCACTACTATTTTAATAACAACGAGGACACAACAATGAAAACGAATTTAATTTTACTCATATTATTTTTAATCGTATCCAATAATTTTGCGCAACGAAAAGTGTCAGGGTTTGTTTTTAATGGATTTGATAATGAGCCGATTATTAATGCCGAGATATGGGAAATATCAACAACAAATGGCACTCATGTAAATTTAGAAGGCAAATTTGAATTAACAACCACAAGAGACACTTGTGAACTACGGATCCGTTATGTAGGTTTTGATGCTGAATATTTAACAATAACGAGTGATACAGTGATTACGATAACACTTAGGGAAGATACTGTGGGGTTTGGGCTTTGTCATACTATTTACTCAACAAAAAACCAACTGACAATAGGTGCTGATTATGATATTGCAAATTCGTTGCTTGGGATTAATTTTAATGTTTTTCACAGCTTGCCCTCTTTTCATGGACTTGGTTATAGAATTTCTGCTCAAACGAATTTCAAAAATGATTATATTTTTGACGGTAACATTAGAATAAGTAGTTCGTTGAAAAAACGCATAAGGCGATTATCTGCGATTTCATTAAATTATAACCATAAAAGCTTTTCGGACAATCAAGATTTGAATTTTAATAAAATAGGTGTCAAAGGCGATATTAATATTTGGAATCCGAATTTGACCTTGCTTGTAGAGCCTGCTTTTCAATCACTAGGCAGCAGTGAAAATTTTGGATTAATTGTTGGTATACACAAAGATTTTTGGAATACAAGATTTTCTACTGACTTATCGGTAGGGTATTTCAACGATTATTGGACATATTCGGCTCGTATTCAGTATTATTTAATACGAAAATTTAGCTTACAGACTTCTTATGAAAAAATAAACCAATATGATTTTTTAAATGTAGGCTTAGTTTATAGGATTTTACATACTTGGCGTTGATTTTATTTCTATAATTTAAGCGAATTTAGCCTTGGTTTAGATAAAGAAATTTATTGCGGTGAAAATTGGCATCCAGCAGATTATTTATGCTTATAATTATAGTTTTGTTAATAAGAAGTTGGCACGGATATTCTTCGTGAATGATAGAAAAAAATTGTACTTTTGCAAAGATTTTCAAATCACCATCACAAACAAAAACAAAAAACTCTATAACTAAATAATCCTCAGAAAATTAAACAGAATGGAAGAAAGACAATTTAAAATCTTTTCGGGAACAAATTCGCGTTATTTCGCCGAAAAAGTATGCAACAGCTTGGGTTGCCCACTCGGAAATATGATTATTGAAACCTTTGCCGATGGTGAATTTGCGGTTTCTTATGAAGAATCTATTCGCGGAAGAGATGTTTTTCTCATTCAATCCACTTTTCCAAACTCAGATAATTTAATGGAATTGTTGCTGATGGTTGACGCAGCAAAACGCGCATCGGCACGCTCCATTATAGCAGTAATTCCCTATTTTGGCTGGGCGCGACAAGACCGGAAAGACAAACCACGCGTGAGCATCGGCGCAAAATTGATTGCCGATATGCTGATGACAGCAGGAATTAGTCGATTGATAACGATGGATTTGCACGCCGACCAAATTCAAGGATTCTTTGATGTCCCGGTAGATCATCTCTACGCATCGGGCGTTTTTGCGGAATATATCAAGCAACTCCAACTCGAAAATCTTGTGATGGCTACACCCGATGTAGGCGGAACAAAACGTGCCAGTACCTACTCGAAACATTTGGGTTGCCCGATGGTTATTTGCTACAAACTTCGCAAAAAAGCAAACGAAATTTCTGATATGCAAGTAATTGGCGATGTGAAAGGTATGGATGTAGTACTCGTTGATGACATTGTGGATACTGCAGGCACCATCACTAAAGCCGCTGATTTACTGAAAGAAGCGGGCGCAAACTCGGTACGGGCAATTGCCAGCCACGCCGTTATGTCAGACCCGGCATCTACCAGAGTTGATCAATCATCGCTTACAGAAATTATTTTTTCCGATAGTATTCCTTATTCCAAAAAATCGGAAAAAGTGAAAGTGCTTTCCGTAGCCGATATGTTTGCCGATGCCATTATGAGAGTATGTAATAATGAATCAATCAGTTCATTATATGTTATATAAACATATTCAAGTTAAAACTAATTTATTAAAAAAATAACGAATTGAAATTTTATGAAGAGTAAAAAACTGTTTTTCACTTTACTTTTGGCACTCGTTGTTCTCGGTGCTTCTGCTCAAACTTATACGCACGGAAGATCAAACACATACACTGCGCCTACCGATGAAAAAGTGTTACAAAAATTAGATGAATGGCAAGATTTACGATTTGGAATGTTAATTCATTTCGGTTTGTATTCACATATGGGTATTGTAGAATCGTGGTCGATATGTTCGGAAGAGGAAGATTGGATTCCAAGAGATTCAACTATTTCGTATGATGCCTATAAACGAGCATATTGGAATACAATAAACGAATTTGCACCCGTAAACTTCAACCCCGAAGCGTGGGCAAGTTATGGAAAAAAAGCCGGAATGCGATACGTGGTTTTTACCACCAAACATCACGATGGATTCAATATGTTTGATACAAAACAAACTGACTTTTCAGTTATGCACGGTGCTTTTAAAGACCACCCACGTAATAACATTGCCAAAGAAGTATTCACCGCTTTTCGTAACGAAGGCTATATGATTGGCGCATATTTCTCCAAACCCGACTGGCACAGCCAATATTATTGGTGGGACAGATACGCTACGCCAACTCGTGGTGTAAACTACCATATCGACAGAAACCAATGGCGTTGGAATAGATTTAAAGAATTTACCTTCAATCAAATCAGAGAGATTGTAAACGGCGATTATGGCGATATTGATATTCTTTGGCTCGATGGCGGTTGGGTACGTCCGGCACGTGAAGGCGAACAAGAAAGAATGGGGCGCGCTTGGCGAGGCGAACAAGATGTCAATATGCCGAGAATTGTTGAAATGGCACGTGGCTATCAGCCCGGCTTAATTGTAGTTGACCGTGCCATTCCAGGCGAATTTGAAAATTATCAAACCCCCGAACGCGGAATCCCTGCTTATCAATTGCCCAATCCTTGGGAAAGCTGCATCACGCTTGGCGATGATTGGGGCTGGGTGCCCAATGACAACTATAAATCAGTGGCAACAGTAATTCATACACTGACAGAAATTATAGCCAAAGGCGGAAATTATCTTTTGGGCATCGGACCCAAAGGCGATGGTTCACTTCCCGAAGAAGTAACGCAACGTTTAGTAAAAATCGGCGAATGGGTGAATAAAAACGGTGAAGCCATTTACAGAACACGCAATACTGCTGTTTACAATTGCGGCAACACGTGGTTTACACAAAACAAAACGGGCGATAGAATTTTCGCAATGCACAATCTCGAAGAAGGAAAACCATTGCCAAGAACCATCACGTGGCAAGGCAATGAGCCTGCAAGAGGGTCGAGAATGATTTTCGTAGAAACAGGCAGACCTGTGAATTGGCGAAAAACAGCCAATGGAATAGAAGTAACCTTACCGAGAGGATTATCGGCAGACCAACCGGCTGTGGCATTCTCGTTTACACCTGCGAGGTAAGATAATTCCAGAAATTAAAATAAAATCGTCTGAATTATGATCTACTCGATAAATCATAATTTAGACTTTTTTTTGTACCTTTGTCCACATAATTAAACATCAATTCGTATGACAAAAAAAATAGCTTTGTTGAATGCAAGTGGAGTCATTTTTTCCCTTGTCATTTTAGCTTCTTGCATTAATCAAAATAAAATGAACAAAAACGATTTTCCCACACCACCCACAGCGGAAATGATTGAAACAGTACTCACTAATTTCAGCACACAACGCATCGACAATTATTTTTGGCTGAATGACAAAGATAATCCGAAAGTGATCGATTATCTTCATGCAGAAAATGCCTATACAGAAGCAGTTATGGCATCAACCGAAGCGCTTCAACAAACAATTTACGATGAAATTCTCGGTCGAATAAAAGAAGACGATGAAAGCTATCCTTCGTTCAAAGACGGCTATTATTATTACAGCCGCACCGAAAAAGGAAGGCAATACCGCATCTTTTGTCGTCGCAAAGGCTCGATGGACGCGCCGGAAGAAATCATCTTCAATGTAAACGAAATGGCAGAAGGAAAACCGGCGTTTATTTTTCGAGGATATTCCATCAGTCCCAATAACAATAAAGTTGCCTACTTTTTCAACGAAACAGGCTCGTATGCCGAATTTACAATGAAAATAAAAGACCTCACATCGGGCGAAAACATCGGATTTACGGTAGACGGAGCAACATCAGTAGCATGGGCAAACGACAACGAAACACTTTTTTACAGCCTTGTTGATGAAACACTGCGCCCATCGAAAATCTTTCGCCAAAAGCTAAGCGAAACCGAAGGCGCATTGATTTACGAAGAAACCGATGGGCGTTTCCGCTCGTATGTTTCGGGAACGAAAACCCAACAATATATTTTCATTGCCAGCGCAAGTTCTACGACTTCAGAAGAACGATATATCTCTGCCGATAATCCAACAGCGGAGTTTAAAGTGTTCTTGCCTCGTGTTCAAGATGTTGAATATAGCGTTCAACCGCACGGCGACAGGTTTTTTGTGCGCTATAAAGACAAACAAAACCTTAACGGAATGATTTACGAAATGCCGCTTACAGGTTACGAAAATCGCAGAACGTGGAAAGTTTTTCTTCCTCATGATGAAAATACACGCATCGAAAGTATCGACATTTTAAAAGATTATGTTGCACTCGAATTGCGCAAAAACGGCTTATCAGAAATCAAAATTAGACCGCTCAACGGCGAAGAAACGCAAATCATCGCTTTCCCCGAGCCGGTTTATACCGCTTCGTTGGGTGGAAATCCGGAATACAACGCTACTACCATTCGTTATACTTATACTTCGCTTAACCGCCCCACCACGCTATATGAATACAATATTGCCAATGGAGAAACCGTCAAGTTGAAAGAGCAAGAAATTCCTTCAGGCTTCAATCCTGATGCTTACATAGTGGAACGACTTTGGGCAACCGCTCCCGACGGCGTAAAAGTGCCAATGGCAGTCGTTTACAAAAAAGGATTGAAACGAGACGGTTCAAATCCTGCTTTGCTTTATTCTTATGGAAGCTACGGATATAGTTCAGACGTCTATTTTAGCGCCTCTTTTTACAGCTTGATTGACAGAGGTTTTGTGTTTGGTATCGCCCAAATTCGCGGCGGAAGCGACCTCGGCGAACAGTGGTACGAAGACGGCAAATTGTTGAATAAGAAAAATACATTCACCGATTTTATCGCGTGTGGCGAACTGTTGATTAACGAAAAATATACTTCGCCCGACAAACTCGCCATTATGGGCGGAAGCGCCGGCGGAATGTTGATGGGCGTGGTAGCAAATATGCGTCCCGATTTGTACCAAACCGTTGTGTTACAAGTGCCTTTTGTCGATGTTGTTACAACAATGCTTGACGACACGCTACCGCTCACAACGGGCGAATACGAAGAATGGGGAAATCCCAACGAAGAGGTGTATTTCAACTATATGCTTTCATATTCCCCTTATGATAACATCAAGGCGCAGAGCTACCCAAATATGCTCGTTACGGGCGGTATCAACGATTCGCAGGTACTGTTTCACGAGCCAACAAAATATGTTGCCAAACTTCGTTCGTTGAAAACCGATGATAATATTTTGCTGTTGCGTATGAATATGGATTCGGGACACGGCGGCGCGACCGGGCGTTATGACGGTATTAAGGATACGGCATTTGAGTTTGCGTTTATTCTGAAAACGATAAATTAAATTAGGAACGCAAAATAATTCTATGCGCATCAAAGAAATCCTCCAACTCATCGAACAACTTGCGCCGCTTCCTCTGCAAGAAGACTTCGATAACAGCGGTTTACAAGTGGGCGATGCCAATCGTGAAGTAATGGGTGCATTGCTTTGTATCGACGTAACCGAAAATGTGATTGAAGAAGCCATTTCGCTGAACTGCAATTTGATAATCTCACACCATCCGTTGGCATTCAAGCCATTTAAGTCGCTCACAGGCAACACGTATGTGGAGCGATGTATGATAAATGCCATCAAAAATGATATCGTGATTTATGCCGCACATACCAATCTCGATAATGCTATTGACGGTGTGAATTTTCAACTTGCCAAGATACTTGGATTGCAAAATGTACGTATACTCAGTTCACAAAAAAACGCGCTGTTGAAACTCGTCACTTTTGTTCCCGATACGCACGCCGAAAATGTACGCACAGCACTGTTTAACGCCGGAGCGGGAAATATTGGTAATTACGATTCGTGTAGCTATAATTTGTCGGGCGAAGGAACATTTCGAGCGAAAGAAGGCGCAAATCCTTTCGTGGGCGAAATTGGCGAAATACATTCCGAAAAAGAAGTGCGTATCGAAACCATTTTACCTCGATTCAAACAAAATGAAGTGTTACGCTCGTTACTCGCTGTACACCCATACGAAGAGCCTGCTTACGATTTTTATCCGTTAGAAAACAAATGGACACAAGCCGGAAGCGGCGTAGTGGGGGAGTTGCCCGAGCCGATGCCCGAACAGGAATTTCTTTATTTACTAAAAGATGTGTTCAATTTGCCCACCATAAAACATACGAAACTGCAAAATCGTGATATTCGCGATGTAGCTATTTGCGGCGGCTCAGGTGCATTTTTGATTCCCCAAGCTATCGGTTACGGTGCCGATGCTTTTGTTACGGGTGAAGCCAAATATAACGACTTTTATGATGTGGACGGACGCTTACTTTTCGCTGTTGTGGGACATTATGAATCGGAAATATGCACAAAAGACATTTTTTTCGAGGTTATTTCGAAAAAATTTCCTACCTTTGTACTTCATAAATCGGCATTTGATTCAAATCCCGTGAAATATCTGTAAAAGGGTGGTCTGACTTGTTCCCACTATTACAGAGAAATGTGGTAATGAAACGTCTATAAAGCGTTTGATTACTGCATTTTTTATTTAAAAGTTCAAGAGTTCAAAAGTTTAAACTCTGAAACCTTGAACCTTTGAATTCTTGAATTTTTAAACCCTCAATAAAATAAAATTATGGCAGCAAGAAAAAAAGTAGCAGATCAAGAGATTCCGGTTGAAGAAAAACTGAAATCGCTTTACAAATTACAATCATACTTGTCTGAAATAGACAGGATTAAAACGCTAAGAGGTGAACTTCCGCTCGAAGTGGCAGACCTTGATGATGATATTGCCGGATTGGGCACACGTATCGGCAATCACGAAGTAGATTTGAAGCAATTGGAAGAAAACGCCAACAAACAAAAAGGAAAAATCGAAACAAGCAAAATTAAAGTTGAACGCTATACGCAACAGCTTGATAATGTACGTAACAGCAAGGAGTATGACCACCTTTCGAAAGAAATCGAATTTGAAACACTGGAAATGGAATTGGCAGAAAAGCATATTCGCGAGTATGCAGAGAAAGTCAAAGACATCAAAGAGAAAATTGCCGTTTCCAACGAACGATTGCAGGAGAAAAAAACAGATTTGGAACATAAAAAGAAAGAACTTGACGATATTGTTTCGGAAACCAAATCACAGGAAGAAAAACTTCGCGAAAAAGCGAAAAAAACCGAAACCACCATTGAGGTACGCCTTTTGACAGCATTCAAACGAATCCGTAAAAATGCCCGCAACGGTTTAGGAATTGTTCCTATTCAGCGTGGTGCGTGCGGTGGTTGTTTCAACAAAATTCCACCTCAGAAACAGATGGATATTAAACTCGGAAAGAAAATCATCGTGTGCGAATATTGTGGACGCATTATGATTGATTCGGATATGGTTAGTTGAATTTTAGATTTTAGAGATATTGTAGAGACGTAGCGCGCTACGTCTCTATTAAAATCGTAAATATTTTCAATATATGAAAAAACTTAAATTAGCTCTCATTGGTGGCGGATTTCTCAACGAAATTGTAGCAAAAGCCCTAAAAGACGGCTTCCTTCCCGAATACGAGTTAGTAGCCGTTTTGGATAAAAAAGAGCGAGCAGACTTCTTTGCCAAAATTTTCAATTGTAAAGCGTGCGACACTATCGAAGAACTTCTCGCAGAAAAGCCTGATTATACAGCCGAAGCAGCATCAGTGGGTGCTGTGTGTTCGTATGCTGAAAAGATTTTAAATGGTGGTTCACACCTTGTTGTTTTGTCTATCGGGGCTTTTGCCAATGTAGAATTTTACCAACAAGTAAAAAACGTGGCGACTGCCAATAGTCGAAAAGTTTATATTGCAAGTGGCGCAGTAGGTGGTTTTGATGTATTGCGTACGGCATCGCTAATGAGTCCGATAACAGCTTCTTTCACGTCTTTGAAATCACCTGCGGCTGTTTCACATACGGCACTGACTTTTGACGGAATTTTAGATGTAAACGAACAAATAGAAGTCTTTCGAGGTACAGCCAAAGAAGCAATTGCCGTTTTACCCACGCACGTAAATGTGGCTGTTGCAACTGCTTTGGCAAGTGCAGGAACAGATAAAACCGCTGTTGATATACAGATAGCACCCGGTTTTCAAGGCGATGAGCACCGTATACAAATTGCAGGCGATGAAGTGCAAGCCGATTTGAAAATTTATTCTCGCACAAGCGCCATTGCCGCGTGGAGTGTGGTGGCTACATTGCAAAATATTGTTTCACCAATTGAGTTTTTTTAAAATAATAACGGAGAATGAAACGAGCATTAAAATTCTTTTCACACAGGAAAATGATTACCGCGAGTTCCATCTGACCATCAGAAAAAATCAAAAAATAAACAGATGAAAATAGGAATATTAGGTACAGGAACAATCGCATCAGCTATAGTAACAGGTTTTTGCACGAAAAAAACAGGAAATGAATTTTTCCTTTCGCCGAGAAATGCAGATAAAGCCGCCGCACTTGCCGGTCAATTTTCGGAGGTAAAAGTGTGTAGCTCCAACCAAGAGGTTTTGGATAATGCCGAATGGATATTTATAACTCTTCAAAAAAATGCTTTTGATACACTCAACAAGCTGAAATTCAAAAACACACACAAAGTGTTGAATATGGCTACCGAAATGCGTCTAGATGATCTGAAAAAAATCACAGGCGAAACTGCTATTTTGGCACATGTTGTTCCATTGCCGATGATTGTGAGAGGGTTTGGACCATTACTTGTCTATCCTGAAATTCGGGAAGTCGGTGAACTTTTCGCGCCGGTAGCCGATGCGGTTTATCTCAATAAAATGAGCGATATACGTCCGCTTCAACTCTTGACTTGTGTAATGAGTCCGTATTATATGCTGTTGGAAGAGTTTGTACAATTTGCTGACGAACGAGGTGTAGAACACGATGTATCGGTTAAATTCACACACTCTTTATTCAGTGCACTCAGTCGTCGCGCTGCCGAAATTCCCAATTGCGACCTCGTAGAGTTGGCAAATGATATGACTCCCGGTGGTTATAACGAACAGTCGATGAATGAGTTGATTGACAATGGCGCGATAAAAGCGTGGCGCACAGCTCTTGACAAACTTTTAGAGAGATTAGAGGCAAATACGAAGAAATAAATTGACGATTTTAGTTTTTTTGGTCACATTGTAGAGACGTGGCGTGCCGCGTCTCTACTTTTTCCCAAAAATAAAATTATGCAACGCACCATAATGTTCATGATAACGTTCAAAAGATTTATTTAAAATTTCAATAGCTGTTTCCTTATTGAGAAACTCTTCTACCACTACTGTCTTGTTTTCCAACTTTGTATAATCTTCAAAAAAGCTCATCGTTTCGTTGATGCGGTACGCTGGGAGTTCTGAAATATCGTTGTAATGATAAACGCTTGGGTCGCCTGCTGCTACAGCGATAATTTTATCATCGGCTTCTCCATTGTCCAACATTCGCATCACACCGATAATTTTTGCAGCCACAATGCACATAGGTACAACCTCTATCCGCGAAAGAATGAGAATGTCGAGTGGGTCTTTGTCCTCGCCGAGTGTTTGCGGAATAAATCCGTAATTGGCAGGGTAGTAAACCGATGAGTACAACACGCGGTCGAGTTTGAGCAAGCCGCTATCTTTGTCTAATTCGTATTTGGCACGATTTCCTTTTGGGATTTCAATGATACCGTTCACAATACCATCATTGAATTCGGGTGAAACGTGATGCCAAGGATTAAAATGATTCATTTTTTGTTCTTAATTTGATTTTGCAAAAGTAGTGATAATATTCCACTATTGTTCGAATAATTTTAAGAAAAGTATTTTTCCAAAAACAGTTCTATTAATCTCGAAACAGGATAGCTATGTAAATCCGATGTCGGAATTTTCAGAAAATGAGCGGTTAAATCGACATTTTCGGTTGTTTTTACCATATAAAATGCAGCGTGAATAACGCGATGCGTTAAAACGTGTTTTACCACAAAAGGTTGTCCGTCGATTTGTAATTTTGTATCACCAAACATTGTTTTGAATACATCTTTTCCGATTAAGTCGCCAATATCGATTTTTTCAGTCGTTTCAATTAATGGAAATTCGTAGAGATTTTTCCAAATATCTTTCGCTTCGCGTTTTTTTAGATAAGTATAATCGCCTTGTTGCACGAAAAAATAATTGAAAAAACGTTCTTTTACACTGTTCTTTTTCAACTTTACAGGCAATTTTTGCACCATTCCATCGGAAAAAGCAACACATTGTTCCACAAACGGACACACGGAACAGTTGGGCGAAACCGGCACACATTGTAGCGCGCCAAATTCCATAATCGCTTGATTATGTTCGCTCGGGTTTTCCGTATCAAGCAACATTTGCGCCAAATCGGAAAATTCTTTTTTCGCCTTCGGCGCGTTAATCGGCGTTTCGATGCCAAAAACACGAGAAAGAACACGATATACGTTTCCATCAAGCACTGCGTACGGCAAATTATAGGCAAAAGAACAAATGGCAGCAGCAGTATATTCGCCCACACCACGAAGCGCCAAAACTTGCTCGTAATCAGTTGGAAAAATGCCGTTGTGTTGCGTTTTTATCTGCTGTGCAGCCGCGTGAAGATTGCGTGCACGACTATAATATCCCAATCCTTGCCAATATTTAAGTACTTCGTTCTCATCAGCTTCAGCAAGAGAGATAACATCGGGAAAACGTTGTATAAAACGATTATAATAATCTAAACCCTGTGCCACTCGCGTTTGCTGTAAAATTACTTCGGAAATCCAAATTCGGTAGGGGTTGATGGTGTTGCGCCAAGGCAAGTTGCGTGCGTTGGCGTTGAACCAATGGGTTATTTTGTTGGAAAAGAAGTTTGGATTATTGTTCATTTGAGTTTTGGGATTTGTATTTTGTAGCCAAACCGTTCGTTATCGGCTGCCCATTTGTTAATTATTTCTCTGTATTTCATTTAGTTTACTCGTTAATCTCTGTTTTTCATTACTTCCATTTGTCGCAAAGCGCAAAAGTGGCAAATCGTACTTTTCTAATATTCTGCCCTTCATTTTATCCCTTTCCGCCTGTCGAGTTCCCTCTTTATGATATTCGTAACCGTCAACTTCTATTGCAAGAATAGGGCTTTTTCCGAGTTTGTTATAAATCAAAAAGTCCAAATGTGTCAAAGGATTATTCGCATATTTTGTCTCCTGTTCGTCCAACTTGGAAAAGTCTCGGATAAGATTCCTTACCGAAAAATGCAAAAGAACTCCATATTTTGAAAAGTTGTCGTGCGATAAAACCTCTTTTATTAGCGCATACATTAAGTTTTCGCTGTCAAATTCGGACACTTTTCTTATTTGCGCTCGTTTTTCTTCAAATCCTTTGTACAAACAATCGAATATGGAACGCAAGTCGCTTTGAACTACTGAAAAGTTATTGTACTCAATATATCGGATTAAGTCCGAAATATTGCTGTCCTTGTCGCTGTCATTTCCGTTCACAACTAATATCAGTTGTTCTATTGCACGAGAAACCGCCACATTTAAACGATTTGGATTATCTGTAAATTCTGAAATTTCATTATCAACGGTTGAAAGTATAATAACTCCGTTTTCTCTGCCTTGAAATTTATCGACTGTGTCCGCTTTTATTGTCGTTCCTTGAAATGCTTTTTGCAAAGCGTTTGTTTGATTTCGATAAGGCGTAACAATCCCTAAATCAACGGTTTCAAGTTGTTCGTTTGGAATAATTTCTTGCGTGATAATATCAATTTGCCTTTGATTCATTCGCTCTCTTGCGTGATTGCCGGGCGGTGTTATATAAACAACAAGCGGTTTTCGTTTTGTTGTCTGTTCTGTTAGAACAATGAGTTGATTGTCATAAAATTTTTTGTTGCAAAAATCTATGATTTTCGGGTGGCAACGATAATGCTCTCTCAAAAGCGTTTTTGGCACATCGGGGAAAAGTTTCATTACCGAAGAAAGCAAACTATTGTTTGAATAACGATAAGGTTCGGGCAGATTGAAAGAATCAAAAACCTCATCAGTTTTTTCCTGCATAATAGAATCAACAACATTAGGAAGTTGCTTTAAGTCGCCAACAATCACGGCTCGTTTTGTACAAGACAAAGCAAGCGCACCTGTTGCTAAATCAACCTGTGAAGATTCGTCAATGATTACATAATCGTAAGAAACTCCGTCAGATAAACTTTGCCTCAAAGAGTATGTTGTACTCATAATTACAGGATAATCCTTGATAAATTCAGACGATTTTGAACGAAGTTCATTGATTGTGTAACTTTCTCTTTTCTTGTTTTCGTATTTTTTGTACAATTCGGTTTTCAAGAGTTGCATAGAAAGTTTTGTGTATTCTTTCATTTTTTCGTCAAATGAAAACCTTTTTAGCGAAGTTTCTAATGCTTTTTCTCTCTCTGTTAATTCGGAAATTTTTGCAGGATAATATACTGATTGACAAATAAATATCATTTTCTCAAAAGACTGCGAATAAAACGACTTGTCTTTTATTCCATATTTTATTCGGAAAATCCACCTTTTTATAAAACCAAATTTCTTTCCTTTTTTTGCCTGATTTTCAAGAGATAGCCACAATAAAAGCAAATCATCGGCTGTCATATTTTTCGTAAATTCTGAAACCGTTTTTTCTTTGTAACTATTTTGAAAATGCTGATATTCGGTTTTTAGGTTATCAAGTTCTTGCTTCAAAAACGCTAATTCATTCTTTTTGTTCAAATATTCAGCGAGTTGATTAAAAAGTGATTGGACTTTCGCTTTCACTTTTGCTTTTTCGGTTTGGGACAAATTGAACTCAGACAAATCGGGAATATCTGTTTGGCTGTCAATAAATTCTTTTTTGTTTGTAGAGTTTCCGAGAAGTGCGGCAATAAATTCAATGCCATTTTTTTCGAGTTTTTCGTAAACATTTTTCGTTGCCGAGTTATTGCTTGAAACAACAGCAACGCTTTGCCCATTCATAACAGCATTGGCAATAATGTTTAAGATTGTTTGTGTTTTTCCTGTTCCGGGCGGTCCCTCAATAACGCTCAAAGAAGAAGAAAATGCTTTATTTACAGCCTCTTTTTGACTGACATTAAAACCAAATGGAAAAATTTCTATTGGCTGACAATATTCTTTTCGTAGAGATATTGTTTTGTCCAAATAGTTTGCAAGGATACAATCTTGTGGAATAACCGAAACTAACTCATAACTTTTTGCGAGTATATTGTTTCCTTCTTCCGTTTTTAGTCCGATTGTGTCCGCAATTTTTTTCAAGTAGTCGAAAATGTTGTGGGCTTTATCATCGCTTATTGCAGTTTTTACAATTCTTGCCCTATTTCGACCGTATGAAAATTCCTTATTATTATTGTTGAAAACAATTACACATTTGTCGCCACGATACGAATACGAAGCAATTCTGTCTGTTTCGTCTTTTCCGTCAATGTATATCAGCTCTCTTTTTAGTGGCATAATTTGAATTTGTCATTTATTTGTCTGTCCGCAACGCCCAACTGTCCTCCTTTTTCGCTTGAAAATTGCGTTGCTATGTCCGCGGGTTGCCCCCGCTTACGCCAAACCGCTCGTGCCTGTTGCACAACTCTACAAAGGTAACAAAAAACCCTAATATTTTTCATTTTTTCGTATTTTCCTGCCGTTTTTTTCGTATCTTTATGGCTAATAATGATTTAATGATATGCAAGGTAAGAAGCGTTTTACTCCCAAGTTATTCTACTCCCTCAGTTTGGAAGCCTTAGTTCCTGAAGACGATTTTTATCGCAAAATCAGTCGTACGATTGATTTTCATTTTTTATATAAGTCCACCGAACAGTATTACGGTGCAGAAGGCAATCCGAGTATCGACCCTGTTGTTTTTTTCAAAATCTGTATGGTTGGTTACCTGAACAACATCTGTTCCGACCGTTTTCTAATCAGATTCTGTTCCAACAGCTTGAATGTTCGCCTGTTTTTGGGTTATGACTTAGATGAAGAACTGCCTTGGCATAGCACCGTCAGTCGTACCCGTATGCTTTTTGGCGAAGAAGTCTTTCTGTCTCTGTTCAAGGAAGTGCTGTGTCTGTGTGTTGAGAAAGGGATGGTTTCGGGCAAGTGTCAGGCAATGGACAGCGCATTTATCAAAGCCAATGCCAGTATGGATTCTCTGTTAGAGAAAGAGGTATTGGACGATGTTGCCGCTTACGCCAACGAACTCAATGAAGGTAGCCAATACAAAGTAGCGCCCGAAAAGAAAAAACGGGTAGAACAGCATCACAAATACAAAGCAAAGCATACAAAGGATATACCTGGCTCTGACAGCAAAAAAGCTAAATTTCTAAGTAACCATACCCATTATTCCCCTACCGACCCCGATGCGCGTATTGCTACCAAGCCGGGCAAGCCTCGTCATTTGAATTTTTCAGGACAACTCTCCGTCGATACCTCTCATCACGTCATTATCGCTGCCGGTGCTGATTTTGCCGATAAAAGAGACAGTCAATGTTTAGAGAAAATTTGTGAGCAAACAATTGAGAACTTACAGGAAAATGAAATCGAACTCGGTGAAGTTCTTGCCGATACCGGCTACAGCAGCGGTGCAGCATTGGCATATTTAGACCGAAAAGGCATCAACGCGTGGATACCTAATTTTGGTCAATTTTCTCCTTCAAGAGAAGGCTTTGTTTACAATAAAGAACAAAATCAATACGAATGCCAGCGTGGCAATCGCGCCATACTTCCTTTCAAAAGTATACAAACAGATAAAAACGGCTATATCCGACATACCTACCGCAGCAGTGAGAGTGTCTGCAAAAACTGTGAACACAGAACCGCCTGCTGCGGCGAAAGAACGAAATTTAAGCGCATAGAGCGCAGCGAACACCACGACCTTTACTTGCAAATGCACGAGAAATTAACAGAAAATAAGCAATACGCACAGCGAATGAAACGCTTGCGAAGTGCCACTGTCGAACCTGTTTTGGGAACATTGATAAATTTCTTGGGAATGAAAAAAGTGAATACACGCGGCATAGCACAGGCAGAAAAACACGTTTTAATGGCATCGCTGTGTTATAACTTGAAGAAAATGTTGAAATTTAAGCTGAAAAAAACCGAAATTGCGGCATTAAGTTTGCAAGAAACTGCCTTGATTGCGGAAAATCTTGTTTTTGCGTTTTTTGTCCTTTCAACACTTGTGTTTTCGGTCAAAATAAGCCCTTGTTTTTTTCGATTTCAATATCCGTGAAAAATGAGACTCGCTTAAAAAGGCTCATTTGATATAATATTTTTGAAAATGTTGGTTGTTGTGCAACAGCTACGCT
>JAIRUA010000007.1 GCA_031254645.1 Dysgonamonadaceae bacterium | reverse complement strand
CGTGAGCGACCGCGAAAAAAACAGAGCTGGTGAAGGCACGATGTACATTGACACTCCGGTAACGAATCTTATTCGTGCTATCGGTAAACCGGGCGAGGTAACGTTTACGGTAACAGCACTGGGACTCGAATCAGCCTCGGTAACGATTAACGTATCGCCGCGCATCAATACCAACCCTGTGCGAGGAATCACCGAACCGCGTTTGAATTCTGAAGGACGCAAACCGGTACAAACTAATCCTTCACAAGCTAGCGTTAGTCCTCCTGAAGAGATGAAGTTTTTTACCGCCGAAATTACTTTCCCAAAAGAGCAACAACCGCAGTTCCGCGAACTGATAAAAACGGAGTTGCTGCGTCTCCATCCGAATATTGACCCGAACAACGTTGAGTTCCAACTTGCTCTCGATGGATTTGTGGACATTCTAAACTCAACGGTTCTTTACGAGAGAACGCGCGGATATGTAGTGACCGACGATTTGAACTTTGTTGGTGCTCAATACAATCTTTCGCGCGCTATCACAACGTATTTACAGCAAAAAAATCTTCCACAGGCGTGGAAAGATGAAATGACGCGCTACTATGCAAATATTTTTGTTGTGCGAGGTTACAGCCGAAATTACATTAATGAACGCGAACTGCTCGATAGAATTCCGGCAGGCGGCACAGCGGTTTATATTGGTACAGGAAGTGGACGCGAAGGTGTGATTGAAATAGACGACACAGATTTGAGAACGCTACTTCCAAAAATTCATCCGCAATTTGTTTCGTGGTCTAGCAGTGATCAGGGAAGAGCATTAATGTTTATCACAGTAATTAATCCTCCAATAATTCGTACAAGACCGCGCCAAAGCGACGATGTCTTTACCATAGAAAGAGGAAGGGTGATATTGATACCGGATTTGGAAACGCTTAGAGAAGCGCGCTTTCCTGACAATGAACAATTGTAGAACATATAGTAGAGGCGAGCTCGTCTTGCCTCTACTTAATTAAACACTTTATCACAATGAAAAAATTAGCAATATACTTGGCAATTTTCTGCCATATCGCAGCAGTAGCAGGGTGCAAAAATCTACCTGCACCGCCTGAAGAAGGAAGTTACAGACTGGTAGTAAACGGCAAGGAAGTAGAAGTTGTTCCTTTCAAGCACTATTTCTATGCACTTGTTGAAATGCCGGAAACGGCAGAGATGTCGCTTACGAGCGGCACGGCGATTGATGTTTACGAAATCAGTCCGCTTAGCCGCAATATTCAAAGTACGCGCGAAGGAAACACTATCAATTTCAAGATAGACAAACCGCAGTATATAATGGTGCGTATCAACGAAACCGAACGTATATTTATATTTGCCGAGAAACCGGAAGTAATACCTACCGAAAACATTGCAAATATTCTCACGTTTGGTGTACCTAACGATGGTTCAATCAATAGTACCGAACAGATACAAGAAGCAATAAATCAAACCGCTGCAAACGGGCAAACGTTACTTTTCCCTGCGGGAGTTTACAAAAGCGGTCAGTTGGTACTGCCTTCCAATGCACACATTCATATCAGCAAAGGTGCAATGCTGCTTGCCGATGATGCTTGTGCTGATGTTTTCATCGGAACAGGAGATTTAATCGCACCTCGCCGTTGCTTTATTTTCATTCCCAACGCTTCCAATGTAAAAATTACGGGGTTTGGCGCAATAAACGGTAATGGCGTTAATCTACGTGAAAAGTTTGGAGATGCTGCCCGAATAAGGGTTGTTTTAGCGGCGAACAGCACGGATTTGTTGGTTGAAGGAGTGATGTTGAAAAATCCCGGCTCGTGGAACACGCAGATCATCAAGTGTCGAGATGTCGTATTTCGTAACGTCAAAGTATTGAATGATATTGAGCTGAGTAATACCGATGGTATCAATCCCGATGCAACCCAAAATATGCTGATTGAAAATACCTTTGGTTACGCCAGCGATGACAACATAGCTATAAAAACCACCAACAACGGCAACTTGCTCGCTGATATAGATGGAATAATTGTTAGAGGTAACGTTTTTCTCACAAAAAAGTCATCGCTAAAAGTGGGTACTGAGTCGCGTGGGGTAAATATGAGAAATATTCTCTTCGAGGATAACGACGTGTTGGAAAGCGACAGAGGTATGGCGCTTTATGTTTCCGACGGAGCGCACTACGACAATATCCGATACATCAACAACCGTTTCGAACGAAACTATCCGGATGCACAGCAGAGAGGAATTCATTTCAGGGCTAATCAACGTAATCCTGACAGCAAGTTGGGCAAAATGACCAATATACTATTAAAGGATAATACTTTTTATCGTGCTTTTCCGAGAAGATCTGAAATCAGCTATCGCGGCGAAGGTATAGGGATTGAGGTGGAAATTGAAAATTTGGTCATAGAAGGACAAAGGATAACTTCTGTCGAACAAGCGGATTTTATTATTGAAAATGCAAACGTTACATTTAATTAATCATCGAATCAGTAGTTGAAACGGCTTAAAAAGCCGGATTTTCATAACCGTAGGTCAAAGCAAAGCGACGACCTACGGCAAATTGTACCCACTAGACTCTGCCTGAAAGGCAGTACAAGACTATAAAAGTACTGCCTTTCAGGCAGAATTTAAGTGTTATGCCTATCCGCAGGTCGCCGCTTTGCTCTGACCTACGGTTATGAATGTAAAGCCTTTCAGGCTAGAGCATGCTGTTTTCAACTACTGATTCGCATTAATAATACATCAAAATAAAACAATCAAAATGAAAAAATCATTTCTGACATTTATAGCAGTAACAATTTTAATTTCCGCATCGGCACAAGAGCCGAAATGGGAATATTTGTTCAACGGACGTAATCTGGACGGTTGGACAAGGGTAGGCGGAGAAGCAGAATATACAGTCGAAAACAGTGCAATTATCGGCACAGCAATTAGAGGTATACCCAATTCGTTTATCAGAACAGATAGAGAATTCGGCGATTTCATTCTCGAATTTGAATTCAAAGTGAGCGATGGATTAAATTCCGGTGTGCAGTTTCGTAGTCACGACAATATACCAGAGTACAACCTCGGACGTGTACACGGTTATCAATTCGAAATCGACCCTACGGAAAGAGCGTGGACAGGCGGAATTTTTGACGAAGGACGTCGCGGTTGGCTTTACAAGTTGACATTCAATCAAAGAGGAACAACAGCATATAAAAGCAACGAATGGAACAGAGGTCGAATTGAGGCAATCGGTCATTCAATCCGTACGTGGGTAAACGGTATTCCTTGCGCCGATTTGATTGATGATATGACACCTAGCGGATTTATTGCCCTGCAAGTACACACCATCAATCGTGATGATCAGGTAGGTAGCATCGCATCGTTTAGAGATATCCGCATTATGACACAAGATCTTGAAAGATTTAGAACACCTCAAACCAATGAAATTGTACAGATAAATGCTATCCCAAATACCATTTCAGAAAGAGAAGCGATGGAGGGTTGGACACTCCTTTGGGATGGCGAAACGACCGAAGGATGGCGCGGTGTGAGCTGTGATACATTTCCCACACAAGGTTGGATAATCGAAGATGGCGCCTTGAAAATAGTAGAAAGTAATGACGATGAATCGACCGACGGTAGGGATATTGTTACTACACGCACATTCAGAAATTTTATGCTGCGAGCAGATTTTAGAGTAACACAGGGAGCTAATAGCGGTATCAGATATTTTGTTGATCCGGCGCAGAAACACGAAGCTGGCGCAGCTATCGGTTGCGAATGGCAAATTTTGGACGACAGACGACGCCCCAATTTACAAGACAATCAATCATTAGGCTCGCTTTTCGACCTGATTGCTCCGCATGCCGACAGAAAAGTTGTTCGCTGGAATGAATTTAATACAGCCATGATTGTAGTAAAAGGAGATCACGTAGAACATTGGCTGAATGGTATTAAACTATTCGATTACCGACGCAATACATATATGTGGCAGGCGTTAGTGGACGGCAGTAAACATCACATTTGGGAGAACTTCGGAAATATTGAAACAGGACTAATCTTATTACAAAATCTCGGCGATGAGGTTTGGTTTAGGAATATAAAAATCAAAGAATTACCGTAATTGAATTGACGATTTGTAAATAAAAAACATACAAAAATGACAACAAGAAGAGAATTTCTTAGAAACGCAGCTTTGGCATCTGCCGGATTGACGATTGGCGGTGTCTCGACAAAAACAAGTGCTGCGAGTTACAATCGCATCGTGGGCGCAAACAAAAAAATAAACATTGCACATATCGGAATTGGAAATCGCGGACGACAAGTCGTTCAAAGTTTCGACAGAACCGGACTAGTTAACGTAGTAGCCTTGTGTGATGTGGATATGGGCGCAGAACACACACAAGAGGTTATGGCTATGTATCCAAATACAAAGCAATTCAAAGATTTCCGTCAAATGTTTGACCAAATGAGTCGTGAATTTGATGCAGTATCTATTAGTACACCCGACTTCGCTCACTTCCCCGCCACGATGATGGCAATGGCTTTCGGTAAGCACGTGTTTGTGGAAAAACCATTGGCGCGTACGTTTTACGAAGTAGATTTGATGGAGAAAGCTGCTAAAAAATATCCGAATGTGGTTACTCAAATGTGTAATCAAGGGCATTCGGGTGGTAATTACCACCAATTCAAAGCGTGGAAAGAAGCAGGTATCATTAAAGATGTTACTGCCATTACAGCGCATATGAACAGCCGTCGTCGCTGGCACGGATGGGATCCGAATATTTACAGATTTCCGGTTGGCGAGCCGGTTCCGGAAACGTTGGATTGGTTCACTTGGTTATCGGCACAATCGTTTCACGAATACAACAAAGATTTCGTAAACGGACAATGGCGTTGCTGGTACGATTTCGGGATGGGCGCTTTGGGCGACTGGGGTGCGCACCTTATTGACACAGCACACCGATTCCTCGAACTGGGAATGCCCGAAGAGGTAAATCCGTTGTTGCTTGTAGGACATAATGACTATTTTTTCCCGTTCTCGAGCACAATCGAATTCAAATTTCCACGTCGTGGCGATATGCCTCCCGTAAATCTGACGTGGTATGATGGCAGAGATAACTTTCCACCGTTACCGGAAGGATACGAAAGCGGTGCAACTGATGACCCGGATACAGATATTCCTCTTGCAAGTGATGGCACATCTGCTCAGCAGACAAGCAGCTTAAGCCCCGGTAAGATTATTTACAGCCGGGAACTCACTTTCAGAGGTGGCTCACACTCAAGTATACTCTCTATTATTCCGGAAGAAAAAGCGAAAGAGTTGGAAAGGTCAGGCAGATTGCCGGAGTTACCGAGAAATCAGTCAGGACATTTTCAAAACTTCCTGCTGGCGTGTCAAGGACTGGAAGAAACTCGTTCTCCGTTTGAAATTTCCGGACCATTGAGCAAAGTATTCTGTCTTGGCGTGGCTGCACAGCGTTTAGGACGTAAAATCAAATTCGATCGCACAACAGAACGTGTTATCGGCGATCCCATTGCTGATGCTTTCCTTGTAGGACCGCCGCCACGCAGAGGTTGGGAAGATTTTTATATCGTGTAAATAATGCGAAGACGGATCGTGTGTTTACCTTAAAAAAACATACAGACTGTAATAGCTAAATGTATAATATTATAAATGAGTAATTTAATGGAACGTCGTAATTTTTTAAAAAAATCATTGTTGACTGCCGGCGCGTTAGGACTTGGTAAGTATGCCTATGCAGATAATCCGCCCCCTGTTGCCGGACGCCACCCATCGGAGCTTCCAATGCCGGAAAATGTGTCTAATCGGGATGTACCGCATTTCGAAGCAATGAGAACGCCCGCTTTGGTAGCTTATCATCGAGATTCGCGAGATTCAGCCATTTGGATTCGCTGGAAAAACGAAATTGTAACTTGTTACCGTGCCGAAGCATTGCAGAAATACCCCTATTTTTACCCGCTTAATGCACTTAATTCAGGGTTATCGCTGACTACTGAAACGGGAATGCCGTATCCACATCACCGCAGTGTATTTTTCGGACTCGACAGGGTTAGTCACGGGGAATCAATGCACAACTTTTGGCAGAACAATCCAGACAGAGATCGTATCGTATCAACAAAACTTGAGCTCGGCGAATGTACCGAAAAATCGGTAGAATTTTTCAATGACTGTCTTTGGGTACCTTTTCAAAAGGAGCCAATCATTGCCGACAAACGCCGCTTTGTGCTGACAATTCTTAATGATGAATCCTACACGCTTGACTGCTACTTTGAATTGACAGCTCTGTCGGATGATGTCGTTTTCAATAGAACAAATCATGGGCTTTTCGGAGCACGTCTTGCAAATGATCTTACTGTCAATGCCGGAGGAGTTATGATTAATAGCGAAGGGGAGCAAAGAGAACGCGGTACCCACGACAAACCTGCACGATGGATGGCTACGTATGGAAAGCGTTTCGGTCGAACTGACGGATTAGTAGAAGGTTTGGCAATAATGACGCCGCCATATACGCGAGCGCCATTCGATAAGGATATCTGGTTTACACGCAACTACGGAAATATTTCGCCAATGCCTTTCAATGTATTCGATAGAGAAGAGACACTTAGTTTCCCGAAAAATGATGTGCTTAAATTGGCATATCGTTTGGTTACATATACCAGCGTACCAACCAATTCATTTCTCAACACTCAATGGGATGAGTTTACTGCGCTTTCGGAAGGAAAAAGATCGTAAGACAAATAATTGCTACTGACCGACTAAAAAATAAGCGGCTATTGCCCCAAGTTTTATTCTTGTTGTATAAAAATATTTAGTCGGTCAGTTTTTTTACCATCGTTACCCAATAAATTGGAACGTAAATGACGTAAAAAGCGCAAATGAATGTAATTGTTTTTTGCGAAGATTTGTATCATCTGCGTTCTTATAAATTTCGTACAACCCCATAGAGCACAATACACGAAACCACTATCACAGCTGCCCACTTCCCAAAAAGAATATTCTCTAAACGCGGGAAACGCTCTCTTCCACCCAAAAATGCCAAATATGCACCCATTAAAATGTATGGCACAAGAAAAGGCATCAATGCGTTATATGAAAATGCTTTCCGAAAATCTAAATGCAACAAACTGTGAATAGCGCGCTGCGTACCGCAACCAGGACATTCAAAACCTGTGAATACAAAAAACATACATTGAGGGAAAAATGTATGTGTTTCGGGGTCGAAAACATAAAAAATTACCAACCCTGCCATTAGTAAAAGAATTACAATGACAGAGATGATAATTTTTACCGATTTATTTTTAGTATTGAGTAGCGCCACTGTCTCTTACAGACTCATATCCTTCTCTGAACGCCTCTATAAGAGTATCCCAACCAACGATAGACATATATAAGATATAACCAATAAATGTAACAAGGACAGCAATTAATGCAATCAACACCCACATTTTGGCATCTTTTGATGCTCGATCGGCTTCACCATATTGTCCGGCGAAATAAAGTGTATTCACTTTACCTGCATACACAATCGCCACAATTCCCAAAAGAGAAAAAAGATTGCACAAGCAGCAAAAAGGAATAACTGTTACCAAAATAGCTTCCGTCATCCAATTTTTTGGTTTCATCAGGGGCGTTTCGTTTTGAACATATTGTTGTGTAAACGGTTGCGATGGTTGTGAAGTTGAATAATCTCCACTAAATTTGTTATATTCTTGATTTTCCATATTTTGAAATGAATTTATTTTATAGTGAGTTTGCCCAATCAATTAAGGCTGGAAGTGATGCAATTGAAAAACCTAATGTCAGAATTAAGAGTGCAATCGCTATGATAATTAAGATTATCCAAGCAAAAACAATCCACAAAGCTACTTTTGTCCACGTTCCGGCAGTGCGTGATGAAGCAGCCGCAGCATCATATTCGCCTCTTCTATAGAGTGATTCCACTTGTGAACCATAGATAATTCCGATAATACCCAAAAGGCTAAACACGTTCCAACAAAAGATAAATGGTAAAATAGTTGCCAAAATAGATTCCGTCAACCAAGTTTTTGGCATTGGTGGGGGAGGTGTTTCTATTTCCGGTTGTTTTTGTATTGGAGGCTGTTGGGGCATACCTGAAAAAAGAAATTTCAATTCGCCGATTTCTTCGGCTCGTGTCCACTGTGACATATCTTGTGCCCACACCAATGTTTCTCGCCTAACATTTTCTTGTCTAAGCTCTTCAGGAGTGAAAGCACCTTTTTGCCTTCCTTCTGTGTCGATGTAAAAATAACGATTCATAGGGTTTTAAGTTTTTATTTGTAATCTTCGGGATTTATTTCGATGGTACGGATAACTCGTCCGGATTCATCGCTGTAAATATATTCGAGCGTAACGTTGTTTTCTCTGAAAATCGCCATTTCAAAACTGGTAGAATAAACGATTCGTGCACTTTCTTTTAAGTTTTGCAACGAACTCTCTACCAGCGAATCGGGATTCGATGTATTCAACACTGTATATCGATATTGAAATGTGTTATCGAGTGTTACCGATGCGGCGTCAAATCGAACGAAGTCATTCAGCATAACCGGAGCTGATTCGTTGAGCATTGCAGCTTCTTGTTGCAATCGTTTGTGTAGTGCCCTTTCGCTCGATGTACATTGGTAGAGCAAGAACGAAAAGAGTATTATAGTGAGTATAGAGAATGTTTTTTGCATAATGACTTGCTATATTATTTTGCAAATATAAGGAAAGTATGTCATTTTCTAAAGAAATCTTGCAGTTATTTTAGTATTTAATCTCAGTTTTATAATATCACTATCCTTAAAAAGGTATTGGCAGGTTATCTCCCGACATCCTGCCAATGTTGTTAACTTTTAAATCTAATACTATTACGAAAAAACCACGAGACAAAGTAATAGAATTTTTCTGACACTGCCAAATATTTTTGATAAAAAATAAAAATTTAACTTTATTCGCAGAAAAGAAAGTTGAATCAAGCAATTGGCAATCTTTTACCTGTTATTTTGCAATATTCTTGATGAAGTTATTAGGTAGAATTGAAAGAAATTCCACAATGAGTGTGGGTAGGATTTTTGTCTAAATCTTTGTTTGCGTGTTTTTTCGAATCAACCTGTCTAAAAAAAGCTTTGGCAGGTTGTCTCGCGACATCCTGCCAACATTGTTAATTTTTAAATCTAATACTATTACGAAAAAACCACGAAACAAAATTACATTCTTTTTCTCAAAGTACAAAATATTTTTGACGAAAAGAAGTAATTTAACTTTATTTGTGAGTAAAAGGAGGTACTTGTAGATTGTTTAAGTTTTGCCTGCAATAAATTATGCTCTAAAAGAGTATTTGGGGAAAATCTAAACAGTCTCTTAGACAACCGGAAGTCCTGCACCTGTGATTTTTCGATATAAATCGAGCGCATAAACGTCTGTCATTCCTGACACGTAGTCGATAACGGCTTGAATTTTATCGTACATCTGTGGTGAATCTACCTCATATTGTTCGGGAATTCGTTCCAAAAGCAATTTCGAATAGGCGTGATTGGGATTTTGAATAGCATCGGTAAAGGTTTCCAATAAAAAACCAATAATTCTGTATCCTGCTAATTCAATGTCTAACACATCTTTGGCGCGATAAATATGTTTGACGGAAAAATTGGAACAAGTTTTGTACGCTGTTTTTGCAACTGGTGAGATATGTTTTATCAATGCGCCGGAAAATTCGCCTGAGAGTATTTTTGTTTCGTTTTCTAAAAAAACAGTACAACATTCATTTATCAACAAGCCGATAATTGAAGAACGAAGATAAGCAATTTGTTCATTTACATCGCTCACTATTTGCAAATTACGAATACGTCGTTCTCGTTTTTCGCCTTCAAAAAAATTGAGCAATAGTTCTATTGCTTTTTCGGCAGTAATAATATGTAGTTTGTGGGCATCTTCGATATCCATTACCTGATAACAAATATCATCGGCAGCTTCTACCAGATATACAAGTGGATAACGCGCAAGCTTCAGCGGATTTTCTTGTAATTGTATAATACCAAGACTTTTTGCTATGGCTTGATAATCTTTTTCTTCGGAAGCGAAAAATCCAAATTTATTTTTTCCGCAACTCAATTCGGACGAATAGGGATATTTGATGATAGAAGCCAGGGTGGAATAAGTCATCGCAAAACCACCTCGTCGTCGACCATGAAATTGGTGCATCAACAAGCGAACGGCGTTGGCATTTCCCTCGAAACTTGTAAAATCCGACCAACGTCCGCCACTTTCTTCCACCGTCTTTTGCATTTCTTTTCCTTTTCCTTCGGAGAAAAAAGTAGAAATTGCTTTTTCGCCCGAATGACCAAAAGGCGGATTACCAAGATCGTACGCCAAACAAGCAGCGGAGACTATTGCGCCGATTTCTTCGAAATGCGCCGGAGAGTCCGGATAACGTGCGCGAAGTGCGCGACCAACATTTTCACCTAGCGAACGCCCAACACTCGAAACTTCCAAGCTGTGTGTCAGTCGGTTGTGTACGAATATACTGCCGGGAAGCGGAAAGACCTGTGTTTTGTTTTGCAAACGGCGAAAGGGCGACGAAAATATCAATCGGTCATAATCGCGTTGATATTCCGTACGTTCGTGTTTTGTGCCGTTTACGTAATCTTCCTGCCCGAATCGTTTAGCGGAAAGAAGCTGCTGCCAATTCATCATTGTTTTTTATCTCTAAATTACTTCAAATTTGGCAATTCCAAACCATATCCTTTTATCTTGTCTTCACGTTTCAGAATAAAACCAAGAACCAGAGCGGCAACGCCAAAAGTGGCAAGCATCAGCAACGGATTGGTGTAATCGTACATCACGGAAGCTTGTTCCGGTGTTAAAATACCCGATTCAACCTGTTCGATTATGGTTGTGTTTGATGTCATTAAAATGCTGCCAATCAACAACGGAACAACAAATAAACCGATATTCTGCACCCAAAAAATTAATGCGTATGCAGAGCCTAACACATTGCTGTCTATTAATTTAGGAACGGTAGGCCACAACGATGCCGGAACTAACGAAAACGATGCCCCCAATACCAATATCGTTACAAACGCTACAACAATGCCCAATGTGTGGTGTCCGTCCACTTTGGGAAGAACAAAAGCAAATGTCAAGTGACAGATAACCAATAGCAAAGAGCCTAATGCAAGCATTGAAACTGCTTTCCCTTTTTTGTCGATATAATCGCCCAAAATTGGCGTAACACCAATGGCTAACAACGGAAGCACCGAGAAAATAACGCTCGCCGATTGCTGCATATAACTGATGTAACAATACGCCACAAGCATTATTGCCGAACAGGTTAGTAGAAATATTTTCAGATTCCTTTTACAGAAATTACTTGAAAATGAAGCAACAGCAATGCCAATCATTACAAAAAATCCCAGTAAAATCGCTCCTTGTGAACCCCAAAAAGATTCAGCTGGAATATCCCTAAATGTTAAATTCGATTCCAGCATACTAACAGCATATTTTTGGAACGGAAATACCGCCGAATAATATAGCACGCAAAGCAAAGCAACCAACCAAAATCCTTTGCTTGTAAGAATCTTACCGATATCTGCCATTCGAAATGGATCTTCCTCTTCTTCTGCCTCGCCCAACTGAACATCTAATTTTTTATCCATCACGAAATAGACGATAAACGTGATAAAGGAAACAATCAGCAATAACGCGCCGATGGCTATTGACGTAGAAATTCCGTTGACCTCAGCCCAACGCGGTGCAAAAATGAATACCGTTGCCGTTCCCAAGCGCGAAATCGACACTTGCATAGCCAACGCCAACGCTAACTCTTTGCCCTTAAACCATTTTACGATGGCTTTTGTGGCGGTAATTCCTGCCATTTCGAGTCCGCCGCCAAAAATGGCAAAACCGATGAGCGACATTTTTGCCGAAGCCGGAAACGACTCCCAAAACGAACTGAGAAATTTGAAGCCAAATCCACCGTTATTAAATGCAGCCGATATGCCGTAAGAGGCTATGGCAGCGCCCACCAACATCAATCCGCCTGCTACCAAAGCCGAACTTCTGACACCTATTCTGTCTAAAATAATCCCAGCCAGAATCAAAAAGCCCATTACATTGAGCATATAGCCCGCGCCTGAAACTCTGCCGTATATATCAGGTGTCCAGCGTAATTGTGTTTCGAATAGTGTTTGTAATGGTGCCAAAATGTCGATAAACATATAGGCAAATACCATTGCGATAGATACGAGAATAAGAGCCGACCAGCGACCTGTTTTTGAATCTCTTAGCGATTTGATGATTGTTTCTGTCATAATGATTTTAATATTTTAGACAAAAGTACAAAAATGAGCGCTATTTATGTCCTTTTTTGTAGAAAAAATCCGTTTGAGATAAACTTTGTCGTTTCAAACGGATTTTCACTGATTCGTCATTGCGGACTTGACCCGCAATCTTCTCGTTTATTGAGGAGATTCCGTGTCAAGCACGGAATGATGTGTTATTTCACTCCTGCATCTGCGACTCCACCAACGCAAAATAATGTCCTTTTTTCTCCATCAGTGTTTCGTGATTTCCTGCTTCAACAATAAATCCTTTGTCTAAAACAACAATTTGGTCTGCATTACGAATCGTACTCAATCTGTGTGCAATAACCACAACGGTACGTTCAGCGAAAGCGTTGTTGAGAGCTTCTACGATTTTCCGTTCGTTGATTGAGTCTAAGGCGTTTGTTGCTTCATCGAGAAACAGAAATTTCGGGTCGCGATACAAGGCGCGTGCAATCAACATTCGCTGTTTTTGTCCGCCGCTCAACCCTCGTCCGGTTTCGCCGATAGTGGTTTCAAAACCTTTGGGCATCGCGTTTATCTCGTCTTCGATTTGAGCAATGCGGCACGCATTTCTTAATCGGTTGTGGTCGATATGTTCGTCGTCTAACACAATGTTATTCAAGATGGTGTCGCTGAACATTTTTCCGTCCTGCATTACCACGCCGCACATATCGCGCCATTGACGCAGGTTGATAGCGTTCACATTCATCGTATCCATTTTTATTTCGCCGTAGCTTGGTTTGTACAGTCGTACCAACAGTTTTAAGAGTGTGGATTTTCCGCTTCCGCTTCCACCAACAATTGCCGTTACTTTGTTTTCGGGAATTTGAAGATAGACGTTTCGCAATACCAACGGCGCATTTGGCGTGTATTGAAAATGAACATTTTCGAGCGTGATTGTTTTCTTTTCGGGCAAAATGGTGGTACTGCCAATGGCAAGCAACTCTTCTTCATCTTCCAACTGACGAATTTCGTTGATACGCAAAAAACTGATTTTGGCATATTGCGCCGATACCACAAAATTGATAAATTGCACCAATGGACCGTTTAACATTCCGATAATGAACTGCGTAGAAATCATTACCCCAAAAGTAATGTCGCCTTGAATAACCGCCATTGCACAAAAGAAAACAATCCCCATATTTTTGATACTTTCGATAAACTGTGCACCCAAATTTTGTGCATTGGTAATGGCTAAAACTCGTTTATTGACATGATAAAGACATGCTTGAATCTCTTCCCATTTCCAACGACGATGCTTTTCGTAGTTGTTAATTTTAACGTCCTGAATAGATGAAACGGTTTCTACCCAATAACTCTGGTCTTTTGCCAAAAGTTCAAAATATTGCCAATCTAATTTTTTACGAATGCTCAAAAACAGCAACACCCAACAGACATAAAGAATCGAACCGGCTAAAAAGATGTAAAAGATAATAGCATTATAAATCAACAAAATAATCGCGAAAACCACAAATGTAAATGTAGAAAAAATCAACGACAACGAGTTATTCATAATAAAGTTACGAATACGCTCGTGGTCTTGTGCCCGCTGTAGAATATCGCCCAACAGTTTGTTTTCAAAGAATGTAACGGGCAATTTCATCAATTTTATCAGGTAATCCGAAATCAGGGCAATGTTTACACGAGCGGTAATGTGCAACATAATCCAATCGCGCAACACATTGAAAATCATCACGCTTAACAAAATGCTGATATTGCCAATCAGCACCATATTGATAAATTTCACGTCCGATGTTTTGATGCCCACATCAATTACCGCTTTTGAGATAAAGGGTAACATTCCCTGCAACAGGGTAACAACGAGCATAATAACGAAAATCAGTCCGAAATTTCGTTTATAGGGAACAAAATATTTGAGAATACTCATAAAGTTGTTTTTCTTTTGCTCCTTTTCCGCTTTAGTGCTTTTGAACTCGGCAGTTGGCTCTATGGCAAGCAGTACACCTTGCTGTTCGCCTTTGGGATACCAGCCTCTGCGAAACTCTTCGTGGGTGTATTTGATACGTCCTTTGGCGGGGTCGGACACCCAAACGTGTTTTTTGTCGGCGTGATACACCACTATAAAATGGCTCTCTTTCCAAAACAAAATGGCAGGAAATGGCACGCTGTTGACTACATCGGTTATGGTACATTTAATAGCTAACGAACGCAGTCCGATACTTTCAGCGCCTGTACTCAAATCTAATAATGATACACCTTCTTTGGTAATACCGCAACGGTCGCGCAGGTATTGCAGCGAATAGAATTTGCCAAAATGTTTGGTGATGATTTTAAGTGAAGCGGGTCCGCAGTCTTGCGAATCCATTTGGTATTCAATGGGAAATCTTCTAAACAACATTCTTCTTTAACTTCTTAACTTCTATAACTTTTCTTACTTCTCCCCCTTCGCTTTCAAATTATCAAACAATCTCTCTATCAATCGTTTTCTTTTAGTAATAATTTCTGCAGTTCCTTTTGTATCAAAATCGAGCGGAAGATGTTTTCCGAAATTGCTAACCGTGCCGTCGGGAAAGGAGACAAGCACCAGGTAAGCTTCGCCAGCACCGTTTTGTGTTTGAATACGATTGGTAATACGCGAAAGAGAAGTTACAATACCTTTCAATAAACCGAATTCATCGTGCGGATAGTTGTGTATTTTCACGTTTACAGTTTGTCCCTCTTCTACTTTTCCGGAGCCGAAAGAGGGAATCGTTACTTCGCCCAATATGTTGTTTTTGTCGGGGATAACGGTAAATAACTCCTGACCTGTTTGTACAAAGCTGTTGTCGCGCCAAAAGCCGAGATATTCCAATTCGCCTGCTATTGGCGTGTATTTCAGGTAGCGTTCTTTCCAAAGATTGATAGCGTTTGTCAGTTCGTTTCGACGAGTGATGAGTTCGGCGTATGCTCGCTCTTTGATTTCGATTTCTTCCAGTTCCATGCGCTGTATTTCGAGCGTATTGCGGCTTATTTCTGACTGTTTCATCAGCGAATTGCTTTGCATAGTAAGTTCGGAACTTTGCAAAGAAAGATGCGCAGTTACCTGCTGCTGATAATCAAATTCGCTGATAACTTCTCGAGCAAAAAGTACACTGTCCCGCCTCAACTGTTCCGCCGAAGTTTGCAGTATTGTTTCTCTCAACACCAATTCTTTTTCCAAATTTTCGATCACAGATTTGTCAGAAGCTATTTGGTTGTGCAAAGTTTGGCGCATTGTGGCGTAAATGTCTGATGTGAGCAGTCTCTCATATTGCAAATGTGAGAGCAAAAAAGCGTTGTATGCTGAGCTGACTTCGCCCAGCAGCAATGTATCGGGCAGTGAGTATCCGATATTGTTATTTGAGGTATTGAGCAGCGAATCTATCCACAAAATATGTTGAAAATTTGCGCCGCTTTCGATATAGGCAATCACATCGCCTCTGTGTAGCATTGTGTTGTTGTGTTGTAACAGGGTAATGCGACCGTTGGTGTTTGCTACCAAGCGCACAGGAGCTTCGGTCGCCGTTACGGATATTTGTCCGTCTACTGTATCGGGATATTGAATGAGAAAGCCGAGTAGGATAATGATACCCATTAAGACACCGATACAGAGTACTACCCACTTTACCCAATAAGTGGGCATACGGTCGATAATGTGTTGGACTTCTTCGGATTTGGCGGTTATTTCTTCACTCATACCGATTTATATTGCTCTATTGTTTCTTCCAATATCTTATTCACTTTTTTGCTCCACACTTCCCAATTCAGTCGTGTTTCAAATTCACGGCGAGAGGAAGCACGAAGCTTTAAATACTCTTCTTTGTTGTTAAATACCGATTTTATTTTTTCCGCATAATCATTTGCCGTAGCATCAGGCGGAAGCAAATAGCCGTTCTTGCCCTCGCACACGGGCTGACTTACTCCGCCCACATTGGCAGCAATGCTTGGTACAGCATAGGCTGACGCTTCACAAAACACAATACCGTAGGCATCAAATTCGGTGGGAAGTACTAAAAAATGAGCTTCTTTTAGAATATTGCTCAATTTGGATAGATGTTCCGGTTTTGATTTGTCTAAAAATGGAATAACTGTTAAACCTTTTTCTTCCATATTTACTTCATTTGGCACAGAGCCTATAATGGTTAGGGTGCAGGGAAATCCTTCGGATTTTAGTTTTTTGTATGCTTCCAACACTTTATCACCGCCCTTTTTCTGCCAGTTTTTGCCGATAAAAAGTAAGTTGCAAATGTCAGTTTGTATGTTTATTTGGTAGTCTGTTGGTGTGGGAATGTTGGCGCCGAATTCTACGACGTGAATTTTGTCGGGATTGAGATTGTAATGATTAATAGCATTTTGTTTTGCCCATTCGGAACTGTAAATAAAGGAAGTGTATTTGTTAAACGCATCTCGTTCCATTTTTTCACCGCTTTTGATTCGTTCCTTGCTTCTTTTTGGAGTGGAGTAATTCTGAAACACTCGGAAAGTAACATCGCTTATATGCACAATAGGAATACTTACCTCTAAATCAGGAACGATATACAAATCTCCGAAAACAATTACATCGCACTGGGGCGCACGTTTAATTTGCTCGCTACATAACCTGCTTAAAACAGGGGCATACTCTTCAAAAGAACGTTTCTCCGGAAAATTATTTACGGCATAGTAAGAAGCTTGAGCAAGCATAGTGTGCCCTATGACCGTTACTTGATGCTCTTTGCTTAATGCTTGAAACATTTGATAGACTGTTCCCGACCATTCGTTTATGTCGTATGGATTGAGTGTTGTGAGAAAAATAATATTCATTTTTGACAATCAAAAAAAATGCTTATTACTCTTAATAAAATGGCTCTGTCTGCGCAGGTAACCCTACTTTTAGTTGTGCTTGGCGCCGTCTTTCCAAAAACCATAAGAGAGAATGCACTTCCTTATTCATTCTATCCTCATTTTTTTGAATAGCTGACACTTCTCTTATAAAAATAGCGCCGTCCATTCTCATTTTCGGAAAGACAAAGAAAGATTCTTCAACAGGCGCATTACCGATAGTTCTGATTGTTAGTGCATCGCTACATGTTAATCTGTCCATTGAAAGATAGGCATCCATATTTAATCTATTCATCAAGTATTCTATACTGCCTATAGGCGATGATTGCAGTTCTTTTTTCTCAAAGCGGGTACGACTTGAATTACCCAGCAAAGAACTACCTCTATCTGTTATCAAGGCAATGTTCGAATAGTCATCTTGATATCTGCACCTCAAATAATATCCGAATGCCATTTCTTCCATGGTAGTCATTCTCATAAGATGGCTTCGATAGTTTGCATGTCCAAAATGACTGAAAATCGTAACAGTACCGCCCGGTGGCAAGAAGTTTTCCGTAAAGAACTGTATGTTTTTGTACATCACTCTGTCTCGAAGTTCCGGCGTGGTAAGTCTGTTACGCAACAACAACAAAGCGTGTCTGACCAGCTTGGATTCACCTTTTGTTAAACTATTTTCAAAACCTTGGTTCGCATCGAATAAGGAAATCACATCCTCAATGGATGAACTTTCGCCCAATAACAATCTACCCATCTCTTTGAGCGTTTCATCATTATTTGTTTTATTCAGCGTATAAAAAAAATCGAATGAATCTAAATATCCTATCCTGTCACCAGGCCAAACATCCATTCCAAAAAAATAGACCCTCTCTTCCGAATGCCGATTGAACTCCTTGATCCACTCAACAAGTGATATAAAAATATAGGAGCAAAATAATAAATTGTCAAAATAATCAATAATATACTCTCTGCTAAAATTGGGGTCGCCGACAATGTAACGATTAATATAGAACGAAATTTCTATAGGCAATTCCAACAGCACCAATCGGCAATTGTGCCGAAGAATTCGTTCCTTGATAATATCAGTGGCTATTTGATTAAAGGTTTCTGTACCATGAACAGTTTCCCCTATGGCAAGTATTTTTTTTTCCATAAATGGGAGATTGCTTAAATCGCTGCTATCAAATGGGGTAACATCGCTTTTGCTCAACGGAGTTCTTGCTCTCGGTACGGCATTTAGGTTTATTTGTTTGCCGTCAAACCAAACATCGAAATCTTTTATCACAACTCCTGACTTAGCCTCGCTTTCCCTCATTCGAAGTGTATCTGCACTTGCATTGATAAACAATTCCTGAAACATCGTATTTTCTACGGTTATCGTTTGGCTCAAATCAATCCAATCGTCGCTTAAAGGAAAATGCAATGTATCAACCGACAATACCCTTTCACATTCGTCAAAAGCTACCAATGTGAAATAGAGTTCACTAATATTTTCTGTCCTATAGTGAAGATGGATGGAAATTTCGGAATATGGACTTCTCGCTTGAAAAAGAGGCAACAAGCAGCTCATACGTCCTTTTTTAATCCACCTGGGTTCTAAAATTAGTGAATTTGGTTCAACCGGACTGTCTATTATAACATCATAAAAACTATTTAGTAAATCCATTTTCCAGTTAAATTCAAAAATGTTTTTAATCGATCGTTCCTGTGAAAAGCTGCCACTAATAAAGCATAGAAGCAATAAAGATGTCATATATATATGTTTCATTTGAACATTTTTTAATGACTACTCAATGTTATGCCTAAAATCCCATAGAGATTCGCTCGGTAGAATTGAAAATCGACGGAGTCAAAACAGTGTCCCGGCATCACCAAATAGTGTGCCGTTAGGCGGTGCACTGAGCGTAGTCGAAGTGTGCGCAACGCTTCGACTACGCTCAACGACCGCATCATCTTTTTGTTACATTCCTATACGGAATGTTGTTGTCGGGATGAATTTATTTTGACTCCGTTGATTTTCAATTCTACCGAACTATGCAATCCTAACGGATTGCCAAACTTAGGTGTAACATTGAGTAGTCAGTGTATTTTTTAGAAGAAAAAATTTGTACTTACCCGTTGAGAGTCTATAACCTCACCGGTTCTGGCATTGACAATTGAAATTACATTATCATTTCCCCATCCAAAAGGTGCTACCTTAATCACAAACGGAGTATTTGGATCTGTCCTCATAAAATCAGTCAACATGTCAGTTATCGCTGAATCTCGTCTTTCAGGATATGATCCTGAAAATAGGTCGGAAGCAAGGTCTAAGACTGGACCGATGCCTGGTAATCGTGTGAAAATGTTCCATACCTGGTCTATAAATGTCGCCGTTGATGATGATGACTGGGAACTAAAGTAATCAGCTACACTATCGAAACGATGATAAAAGGTGCCAGGATTCGAACTGTGAAACCCAATAACCTCCACATCCCCCGGCACATACCCCATTCCTTCTACATGCCCACCTGTCCAACCACCTTCACTGAAGCTGAAAAAGTAGTCCTGTGAAAAAGGATTGGACTGTGAACCGTCTCCTTCGCTCCATCTGCCAACATACCCACTTTGCTCATTTCTGTCGATTACCGACATTGTTTCAGACTTAGCAATTGACTTCCTTAATTCATCTAAACCTTCTTTTGTTAGTTTTTTTCTTTGCATAATAAGTTGATTTTTTGTTGAACATTACTGACTTTTAGAGCAGCAAAGGTATTTAAATTTTTCTTAATAACAATAGTTTTAATGTTAAATCTTTCACGTTGTCTTATGGCTTTTAAATTATTAGCAATAGGGCAAAGACTTGGGAGTCTTATTTTTTGGCAGCGCACTCATAAACAAGATATTACGCCATATTCATGTCAGTCCATAGTTGTTTAGTTTCAAGCATAACTGCACAATAGAATGAATACATTGCTGCTCTGCATTTATTGAAAAATCAATTTTCCTTCATTTTTTGAAAATATATTTTGAGCGAAAAATGAAATTTCTTACGTGGTAATCAATTCTTTTTCCTGTAACTTGTTCAAACCCTGAAATACCACAAATAGTTCGGGATATTCTTCTTCGTTTTTTTCTACCAAATAATCTATTGCTTGTTGTATAATTATTTTGGTTTTTGCTGTTTGTTCCTCTCTTTTTTGGGTACTTACCTGTTGGTCGGATATGCGATAAAACATCAGCGGCTGAGGTTCTACATAAAAAACGCCACCTTTTTTGGCAATTTCCAGCCAAAATTTGAAATCTTCGGCATAAACATAGTTTTTGTCATACATCAACCCGTGTTTCCTTAAAAAATCGGTGCGTATCATTACCGTTGGGTGCGACATAAAGCATCCCATCGTTAATTTTAACAGTGGGGTTTCTATCAATCCGCTTGGTGCTCTTGATATAGCAGGCTGTATATTTTCACCAAAACACTTCATCCACGTTCCACAAACGGTAATGGTTGGGTTTTCTTCCATTATGGCGTATTGAATTTTAAGCCTGTCGATATGCATCACATCATCGGCATCCATTCGAGCAATATATGTTCCTTGTGCGGTGTTCATTCCCAAATTCAAGGAGCCGATAAAATCGTGCTTGTTTTCAATCAGTTTTATACGTTTATCTTTGTAGGAACGAATGATAGACAGCGTTTTGTCGGTTGAGCCATCATCAACTATGATAAACTCAAAATCATCAAATGATTGCTGCAGTGTGCTTTCTATTGCATCTTTCACAAACATTTCGCCATTATAGACGGGCATTACTATGGATATTTTACACATTGGTTTATGAGTTATTGAAAAATTTATAATAGAGGATTATTTTTATTCACACGATAAATAAGATAACGAGCAGTATCAAGTTGATAGTCGAGTTGACTGGAAGCAGGGCGAGACAGATTATTTTTGGGTGCAAACAAATCAATCTCATAGCTGTTATCCATATCATTGAGAACTTTTGCCAAATTCAACTTTTCATTTAAGGAGAGTGAACTTGGATAAATATTTTTCAAACCGCTATTTATATTGCTGTCAATGATGTCGTTGTACTCCGACGACAGATCATTTTTTGTTGTAATACTACGCAAATAATGTCCTATCGACAGAGAACTTGCCATTTTATTTTCCCTGTATAGTTCCGCATAATCATTTATCAACGAAACCGAAAAATCGCTATATTCGGAAAAATCCACCAATTTGAGGTAAGTTTCGTACACTTCTAAAACCTTTGTTTTGTGTCCGATATAACCAATATTTTTCCAATCAAAAAACTGTATAGATAAGTATAGCTCAACTCCTTGAAATATTTTCTCGATTATTGATTTTATTCTTATATCTTCGTTTTTTGTTTTGTTTAATTCGGATAAGAAACATATTGCTTTTAGCGAAGCCAAAAGCTTATCGGGCTGCTTGTCAATATGCTCGAATCCGCCTATTATTTTTTCACACTGACTACCGAATATCTCTTCAAAGTCGGCATCTATAATTTCATTCTCTATCAAATAAAGCAACATATAGCCAATACCCGACAATCCGTTTTCAAAACCAATATCTTCGGTTTCGGTAACTAATACTTTTTGAAGCAGATCGAATGCTCGGTTGTAAATAGATTCATCTTGCAAATAATTTGCTACTTCAAACAATGCCAAAACCATTCCCGTCTTGCCGTTGTACAGTCCAGAAGAATTTACCGAACTGACATTGAGTAGGATATAATCTGTGAGTTTGCGTATGTGTGATTCTTGTTCCATTTTGAGTGGTGTTGTGTTGTTGGTAATGATGCCAAAAATAGCGGGTATTTTTTCCAAAACCGCTTTCAATTCTTTTTTTTCGTCATCATTGTTACTATTTTCGTGGTTTGCGTAGCGATGGAATAATGCTAACTCTTTGTCGTTGAGTGAGCATCCGGTAGCTTTTAGATATTCCGCTCTTATTTCATTGGCGTACGCTTGCTGTTCTTTTTGTTTGGCGGTTGATATTTGCGAATCGTGTACACGATAGCGCATTAAAATATCGGGTAAATTTCGAATCTCTCCTTTCAGTGCCAAACGACAAACCAAATCATAGTCAGACGAATAGTAGTATTTTTCGTTATACCCGCCGATTTCGTCCAAAGTACTTTTGCGAATCATAAGCGATGGGTGCAAAAACATATTATTATAGAACAACATTGCTTTGATGTGTTCGTATTCCATTGGTTTATTGGAAATCCCTTTTCCGATAAACTCAAACTGTGAGCCGACGGTTAAAACAGATTTGTTTTGTTCTAAAAAATCAACTTGCGTTGCCAATCTGGACGGTAGGGCTTCGTCATCGGCGTCCATCACGCAAATGTATTTTCCTTTGGCAATGGATAGCCCTTCGTTGCGACGGCGATAATTTCCTCTGTTTTCAGAATGATTGACAAATATTATCCGTTTGTCGTCAAAGTTTTTTATCTGCTCTGCGGAACAATCGGTAGAGCCGTCATTGATAATAATAAATTCAAAATTTTTGTAACTCTGTTTCAATATGCTCTCAATTGCCCACGATACATATTTTTCGTTGTTATAAACAGGCATCACAACCGAAATTAGTGGAGCATCATGCGTAAACTCTCTTATGACAGAATGTTTTTCTATCAACTTGCATACTCTTGAATCAACAAATGCATCATCTTTGAGAAATGTTTTTCCACTCCACGCCTTTTCTGCTGTGGATATTTCCGCTTTCCCCGTCCAAAAAGGGTGGTTGGCTGAAAGACCCAAAGGCAAAAAAACAAGTGAAGTGATATAAAGACTGCCTGTATTGGTATAATAATCGGCTATTTCCGGTTGATGTCCTGCAAGACCTAATTGCAAAAAGCTGTCGGAATTGAAAATATCATCAAAGGCGAACAAGCGCTTCATCACAGCCGTTAAAGAAGAACGAACTTGCCCGTACTCCAACGTTTGAGGTAAGCCGTATTTCCAAGCCAACAAAGAAAGAGGTTGAAAAACAGCCATTCGATAAGTTATCGAACGTCCGAAGGTGGGGAAAGTACCCTCCGGAGAAATCAATCGTTCCAAGATAGTGGCGTATCGCCTCATTCGCTGCAAAGCTATATCGAAATTCTCTGCATCTATTTTATTGTGTTTCACAAGTACTTCGAGTATTTCTACATACATCGGGTGAATCACAAACGAGTTATAATAGTCAAAAGCAAATTTATGCCCATCAGAATACCAACCATCGCCTACATACCATTTTTCTATTTGACGAAGAGCGGGATAAATACGCTCAGAATCGTAATCTTCCCCAATGGCAAGAAGAAAAGTTTCTATCATTGCGCCAAAAAGCAGCCAATTGGAGTGGAACGGTTTGATGCGCCTCAATCCTTTTAGTTCTTTAACAAAACGTTGCTTGCTTACCGCATCAAGTGGTTTCCAAAGAGTGTCCGGAGCGCGTAAAAAACCATTGACTAAGTGGGCAGCATCTACAAGCGGTTGTGTTTCTTTACGCCATTCCATATAGTCAGGGTTATCGGGGTCAACCGCATTTGCTAAGCATTTCAGTGTTAACTCTCTCAAATATTTTCTTTGCTTGCCCTCTTCCGTATCATCGTCAGACAGAGCAAGCCAAGGAGCTATTCCGGCTATCAGTCTGCCGAATGCTTCCAGATAGGCAACGTTTTCACTTCTTCCGTTCCATATTGGGGATAGTTCGATGGGCATATTTTTTTTTAATTCCCCTTTGCTCATTGCCAAAAGCACAGGTTCTGCTGTTCGGTAGGCTAATTGTGTCCAATATGTCCGGTCTGATGTGTTTGCATTATTCATAACTTTGTATACATTTCGTGTGATACCGATATGCTGTTTGTCTATATTGGCGATAATTTTTTCTGATGTGATATTTTTCTTTGAGAGTAGATAGTTTTGCCAACTCATTTCTTGCCAAGATGACTTGGAGGAAGTATTTTCTATGCCCTCTTCTTTGTTGTTGACAATAGCTTGATTGTATTTACTATCACCTAAGTGGATACATTCATTTCCTGCTATCATTAATCTTATCAATAAATCTTTATCTTGATAATCCATAGGTTCAAAACTCTCATCATAACCACCAATATTCACAAAGTTTTGCTTAGAAAGGGCTATTCGTCCATACGAGCCATCTCCAAATTTATTACTGAATTGATGAATAACAGTACTATGAACGCCATATTTTATCATATTATCCAAAACAAATTTACCACCGTCTTTTCCTGTGAAATTATCACAATCCAAATTAACCAAAATATCGCTTTCCGACAGAATATGAGCTGTATTTTTTGCAATTGAGTCGTGCCAGTCTTTCAACTCCTCTGTGTAGTAATATTTCAAATAGCCTTCTTGAATCTCTTGTTCGAAGTTTTCGGCAATCCATTCTTGCAATCCATCGGTGCTGCCAAAATCAACCAATACAAAATTGATTTGCCCTTTCATTGAAATATTATCTTTCAGATTTTGAGGCAATGTTTGTTTTATCTGCCATAGCCTATTTTTGCAGGCGATGCAGAATGACAAGGTCGTTGTTTCTACTTTCGTCGTATCTGTGGTATAGAGTATTATTTGACTAATACCATTTATACTTGCTGCCGTATGTGAGAAAGAACTCCAATACGAGCCAAATATTTTTTGAGTGTGCGATAAGGCATACAACTCAACTAATGCTTGCTGAATACCCTCTTTGGTTGTTCTATCGCTTTGGTCGAAATTGGTAATAATTCTTTTGCCGAATTTTTGAAATAGCTGCTGTTTGGTATCGCTGCAATCGCTAGCAAGATAAAAACAGACTTCAGGATTCAATAATATTTCCTGTTTGATTGCACGTTCAAATAGCTCTGTTGGGCTGTGTTTAATTGATTCTATATTGTCAGTCCTGCGAATATGTATTCCAATTGTATGTTGATTAAAAAGCGCCGTTTCCTCTTTTATTCGCTGCTGTAAGGGTTTGATAGGAACAAAAATATCATACATTTTCGCCGTAGGAAAAAAGCGGACAAATGAAGCTATCAGCACATTACGACCTCTCAACTGCCTAAAGTCAAACTGTTCGTGCACTAACTGTTTGACATCTTGACAATTTAAGATAGTCCAATCAGACAGCAACTTGTGTAAACGAGAATCGTATAGATTCGTTTTCAGATTCATCAAAGCAAAAGATGGGTCTCTTTCGATTAGTTCTATACCCTGTATCGGCTCGAAAAGATCCGTAAATGCACAATTCATATCCGGCTCCTTTACCCAATAAACCTTTATCGGGGCATCTATATGTTGACACAAAGATATGGCAGCATCCATTGCTCGCATCCGATTACATAAGCCGTATAGCGGTGTTAAACATATCATTTTGCTCTAATTTTATATCAATTAAATACTGAATATAGCTTAAAATCCCCTCATAACGAATCCATTCCTGCCTTGCCGTTGTATAGCCCCGATGAACTAACCGAGCAGGCATTAAGCAGAATATAGTCTGCGAGTTTGCGTATGAATGAGGTTTGTATCATTTTTTTGTTTCTTAATTTTCGGGTATAAAAATAGCGCAGAAACAACCTGTCTGAATCTCAGGTTTCCACGCCTCTGCGTCTGGCGAGTTGCTCCACGCCGTTAGACACGGCGTTTCACTAACTTTTCTTGACGTAACCCTTAAAAAGGGTCAATTTGTGGAAAATGAGATTCAAGAAATAGCTGCAAATCGCTATTTTTAATATGTCTTTTTATTCCGAAAAATCGGAATAAATTATGTATGGTGTATTACTATGCCTGTTTTTACTTCATCTTTTTTTGTTTTATATTTGGGTACAATAATACAACACTTTTTTGTAATATCAAAATTATTTGGATAAAAAATGTGATTTTAATAAAAAAACCGTTTGAAAGCATTTTTATCTTTCAAACGGATTCTTCTACATTGTTAATTGTCAATTGTCAATTACTTTATCCCGTGCATCAATTTATTCAATCTCGGCGACAACAATAATACCACCAAACCAACTCCAACAGCAATACCACCAAACAACACATACACATCAATATACGTATGTAAAGACGCTTCCGCACTTTGCACACCTGCCTCTTCGCCACTTGCACCTGTCAATTTTGCCAACATCGAAGCAACATAATTCGAGCCTGAAAACGAAAGGAACCAAGCGCCCATCATTGTGCCCGAAATTTTTGGCGGTGCTAATTTCGTTACCATCGACAAACCAATGGGTGAAATAAATAATTCTCCAACCGTATGGAAGAAATACAAAGCGATAAGAATCCACAATGGAACTAAAAATGCTTCATTTGCCAATCCTTTTCCGAAAAATGTGATTAAATAACCGATCCCCAACAAGATAATACCGATACCAAATTTAGCCGGAATGTTAGGATTCATATTTCGTTTCGCAAGTTTTACCCACAATACCGAAAAAAACGACCCCATCAGAATAATGAAAAACGGATTAAAAAACTGCGTTTGTCCGGCACCCATTTCAAACTGCCCGAAAAATGGAATCTCTATTATTCTGTTCACATTTCGGTCTGCAAAAAGCGTGAGTGACGAGCCGGCTTGTTCGAAAAGCGACCAAAAAACAATATTGAAAAAACAAAGTGTGATAAAAATAATCATTCTGTCTTTTAATACTTTACCGCCTTTACTCGACTCTTTCAACAAAATGTATATCATATAAACAGCTGTAACACCAAGAAGGATTCCTACAACAGGGATTTCCATACTTCCTACTGTCATAGTATTATGTGCAATAAGTAAGTATAGCACAGGGATTAAAAGAATGGACAAGAGAATGGTTACGTGAAATTGCGTAAGTGGTCCGAAAACTTTTTTGTGCAATTTTTCGGGGTGGGGTGGATGGCTTAGGTGCAAATAGAATTTCTGACCTGTCCAAAAGATAAAGAAACCCAATAACATTCCGATACCGGCTAATCCAAAACCATACTTAAAGCCAAATGTTTCACCTACATACACGCACACAAGCGTAGCCAGCAGCGCACCAATATTAATACCGATATAGAAAATGGTAAATCCCGAATCGCGACGAGGATCGTTTGCCTTGTACAGCTTTCCTACCAATGTAGAAATATTTGCCTTGAAGTAGCCGTTACCTACAATAATCGCTGCCATACCTGCATAAAGCCACGCTTCGTTTCCACCCAAAATCATAAACTCGCCAATAGCCATTAAAGCGGCGCCCAGTAAGATAGCAATACGATAACCTAAAATGTTATCGGCGATTCTTCCGCCTAACACCGGCGCCATATACACCAATGCCGTGAAAGCTCCATAAATAGCAAAAGCTTTTGCATCACCTTGAAACATTGCTTTTGTTAAATACAATACCAACAAACCGCGCATTCCGTAATAACAGAATCTTTCCCACATTTCGGCGAAAAAGAGAACGGCTAATCCTTTCGGATGTCCAAACAGTTGAGGCTCTTCGCGCTCAATTCCAATTTCTGAGTTCATATTCAAGTGTAATTTTAAATGTATGTTTTTTTAAGGAATCAAAAATAAATCAAAAATAAATATGAACAATGAAAAGAGAGGTTTTTAACATTATATTTTTATGATTCGATAAAAAATAGTACTTTTGCAACTATAAAAAAAGAGAAAATGATGTCCGATTATAAAATTGAAATTTGCGCCAATTCTGTTGCTAGCTGCATAGAGGCGCAAAAAGGCGGCGCCTATCGTGTAGAACTTTGCGCTGCAATACCCGAAGGGGGTACCACGCCATCGTATGGCGATATGGCGATTGCTCGCGAGTTGCTGAGTATCAAGTTGAATGTGATTATTCGTCCACGTAGCGGCGATTTTTTATATTCCGATTTGGAACAGAAAACTATGTTGAAAGACATTGAAGCGGCACGAACAATTGGTGTTGATGGCATCGTTATCGGTTGCTTAACGCCGCAAGGCGATGTGGATATGGCACGAAACAGGGAGTTGATTGAAGCAGCGGGCGATATGAGTGTAACGTTTCATCGTGCGTTTGATATGTGTCGCGACCCGTTTGAGAGTTTAGAGAAAATTATTGAATTAGGCTGCAGTCGTATTCTTACATCAGGACAACAACCGAAAGCCGAGCAAGGTATTCCATTGCTCAAAAAATTGGTAGAGCAAGCCGGAAATCGTATTATCATTATGCCCGGAAGCGGTATCACAGACCAAAATATTGCAAAAATCGCTTCGGAAACAGGTGTACGCGAACTTCATCTTTCGGCACGTTCGGCGGTGGAAAGCAAGATGCAGTTTCGTAACCCGACGGTTTCGATGGGGGGAACGAATATCACGATAAATGAATATGAACAGATGATTACGGATGCGGAAAAATTGCGGAAAACAATCGGGTTAATTAATGGCTAAGGGCTCAAGGCTAAGGGTTAATGCAAAAACAATGATTAAGGCAAAATAAAATACAGTTTCTGCATTAACCCTTAGCCTTGAGCCCTTAGCCTTTAACCATTAACCATTAACCAACAAACTTTTATCGCTTCCAATGCTGATTCTGCCGTGCATTTTTCGGGTACCTCATTTTTCCGAATACAATCCGTAAAATAATAAAGTTCGCCCGAAAAACCGTCGTTTGCATCGCCAACCGGAATCAACTTCGTTTCGGTATCGGTAGCCACCACAATATTATCTGACTCTTTGCTTGAAAATAAAATGCTTGCATTCGCAAATCGAGCGCTAAATCCTGCTTGAAACGGATAAGCGGAATGAAATGTATTACCGCCTTCAACCTTCACTTTTAAATCGGAGTGATTGTATGACCACATCGCGCTCACGTAATCGTGGTTACTTAGTTTGCCCGGCAGGCATGAAGCGTCTATTTTATTAGGCACACCGCACAGCCATTGAGCGAAATCGATATCGTGAATGACCAAATCGAACAGTGCACCGCCCGATGAGCCGAAGTCTTTCTGCTTTTCCGCCCATTGTCCCCATGCCGGAAGACCCGAAAAACGATGGAGCGAAAGAAATTCTAATTTTCCAAATTCTTGGCTGTCAACCATCTCTTTCAATTTTTCATACGCAGGCATAAAACGCACTACGTGCCCAATCATCAGCAACTTGTTTTGTGATTTGGCAAGCGAAATCAATTTTTCACCTTCCTCGATGTTGAGACAAAACGGTTTTTCCAAAAATACGTGAACACCTTTTTCGAGCGTCAATTTTGTCATCTCGTAATGCAACGCCGTGTGAACGGCAATAACACAAGCATCGGGTTTTTCCGTATCGAGACATTCTACCAAGTTGGTATATACTTTTATTTTTGCCAATTCTTCGACGCTCAAACTTCCTGTCGTGAAATTACCCGGATTTTCGCCCACTTTTTCTCGAACTACATTCTCGTTTTTGTCCACAATCGCCGCCAAACGAAGATTCGGATTTTTTAAAATGTTGATTGTATGGGTCATTCCCATAAAGCCAAAGCCTACAACTACAAGTTTCATTTTTTTGATTTTGTGTTTATGATTTATTTAGTTCACTCCTTTTACATTCATTTTCAATGTATATACTGATGTACGAGCAGTAACAAACAATATATTTCGCTCTTTTCCGCCAAAGGCGATACTTGAGGGTGCTTCGGGAAATTCGATTTCTTTCAACAATATGCCTTCGGGCGAATATATCCACACTTTTCTCATTATTGTAAGATACACATTTCCGTGCTCATCAATTGTCATTCCGTCTGAACCGTGCGGAGCGAAAAACGTTTTATTGGTGAGATTTCCGTTCGGAAGAATATCGTATTTCCACGTTTTTCCGGCTTTGATATCGGCGACGTAGAGTGTTTTTCCGTCGGGTGTTCCCACGATGCCGTTGGGCATTTCGAAATCATTAATCACACGTTGTACTTCGCCACGGGTGCATAAGAAATAAACACCGCGATAGGGTTGTGCTTCCCTGTGTTCTTCTGCCCACCAAGGTCGATGATAGTAAGGATCTGTAAAATAAATATTTCCATTAGGTGCAACCCACAAATCGTTTGGTCCGTTGAGATGAATGTTGTCGTATTTTTCGTGAATGATTGTCATATTTTTATCTTCATCGAAAACTACGATTCGATTATTTTCATCGGCACACGCAAATAATTGTCCGTTAGTGAAGTACATACCGTTCGCTCGTTCTGTTCCTTCAAGCCAAAGGGAAACTCCCTCGTTTTCACACCAAATATAAATTCGGTCGTTGGGTTGATCAGTAAAGAATACTCGCCCATCGGGTGCGGTTGTTGCACCTTCGGTAAAGGAAAATTCTGTACCTTGTCTTTCGATTTCAGCGTTTTGGAATATTAAGCTACTTTTTTGAGTGAAAGCGAATAGGGGGATTAGTGATAAAATAATGATACTTAGTGTTTTCATTTTACTGGGGCATTAAGAAGTTGTTTTATTAAATAATGTACCTGTTGCCTGTGCCGTTGGCATCACCAACATATCGTTGATATTCACGTGTTCGGGACGCGATACGGCAAACCATACGCAATCGGCAATATCGGCGGCAATGAGGTTTTCGTAACCTTCATACACTTTGTCGGCGCGCGATTTATCGCCGCGAAAGCGCACAATGGAAAATTCCGTTTCTACTGCGCCGGGACAAATTTGCGTTACGCGCACATTGTGCGGCAGTAAATCGATACGCATTCCCTTTGTAAGCGCATCAACCGCGTGTTTGGTGGCACAATAAACGTTTCCGTTGGCATACACTTCTTTTCCGGCAATGGAGCCGATATTTACGATATGTCCTCGTTTTCGCTTTGTCATTCCGGGCGAAATGTGGCGGGTAACGTAGAGTAATCCTTTTATATTGGTGTCAATCATTCGATTCCAATCGCTGATATCGCCTTCTTGAATGGTATTCAATCCGGCAGCCAATCCGGCATTATTGACAAGAATGTCGATATTTTTCCACTCGTCGGGTAAGTTCGAAAGAGCGTTTTTTACTTGTGCTTCATCGCATACATCGAAGCAAAGCGCAAGCACTTGAACATTTTTGTTTTCTAGTTTGTTTTTTAGAACAGACAAGCGTTCTTCTCGACGACCTGCAATGATAATATTGATGCCATTTTCGGCAAACAAGTGCGATGTCGCTTCTCCTATTCCGGAAGTTGCCCCGGTTATTAATGCTATTTTTCGCATAAGATGTATTATGAAATCAATAAATAAATCCAAAATTACGCCAAAAAAATCATCTGACAAGCATTTAATGCGAAAAAAAGTGTATTTTTACAACATTAAACGCGGGGAACCATTTTGACATCCCATAACTTATAATATAAATGGCAGAATTTAAGGGAATTAGCAAAAAAATAAATTATAAATATGTCCTTGTTGGACTCTTGATTGTTTTAGGATTGATAATCTTCAAATATACGCGCATCTATCTCAGTGGATTTTTGGGTGCAGCAACGCTGTATGTTATTCTCAACGGATGGCAAAAATATTTGACAAAAAAATTGAATTGGAGCCGTTCGATAAGTGCATTATTGCTCGTACTCGTGTCGCTTATATTTTTTCTTGCGCCATTAACGGGACTCACATTTATGGTCATTGATACCATTTCGGGCATTAGTTTTGACCCCGAAACTATTCGTATGCAGATTGGCGATTTCATTACAACACTTGAAGAAAGACTCGAATTTGAGATTGTTACTACCCAAACTCTTACCATTTTGTCAGGAGTTGGCACAAATGTTTTGCAAGCACTCGGAAATAGCATTATTTCGTTTATTATCAATATCATTGTCATTCTTTTCGTGCTTTATTATATGTTGTATAATAATGATGGCTTCGAAAAAGCAATCAAAGAAGTACTTCCTTTCAATGAGGAAAACAAACAAATTCTCGCCGAAGAAACACGTCTTATTATTCAGGCAAATGCCATCGGGATACCGGCTATGGCATTTATTCAAGGGCTATTTGCGTATTTCGGATATTTGTTTTTCGGTATTGACAGTCCGCTTTTGTATGCTATTCTGACGGCTTTTTCTACCATTATTCCCATTATCGGAACGATGATTGTGTGGATTCCTATCGGTGTGGGTATGCTGATGGGTGGCGATTATATGGGCGGCTTTATGATGTTGCTGTATGGTTTTTTCATTATTGGCGGTGTGGATAATGTGGCGCGTTTTATTTTGCAAAAAAGATTGGCTGATATACATCCGTTGATTACCGTTTTTGGAGTATTAATCGGTATCCCGATGTTTGGTTTTTGGGGTGTGATTTTTGGACCGTTGGTGCTTTCGCTTTTTGTTCTTTTCATTAATATGTATCGCCACGAATATGTGCCCGGCTCAACTGCCGAGCCGCGTATAGCAACACGATATAAAGGGGAACAGCAAGTGAAGATGTTGAGAAATTTGTTTATGAAGAAAAAAAGGAAAATTCCGGATTGACAATATAACACAGATGACGCGAATAACGCGGATTTTTCCGGATTTCTATATTTTATTGATAAAGAATCTGTGCTAATCCGCGTTATCTGTGTTCAAAAAATCTCTACTTACAACACGCCAATTTCCTTCAATACATCATTTGTTGCACGAACGGCAGTTGCACTTTTTGTAAACAATACCTTTTCTTCGTCGTTTAATTTGTAATCAAGAATTTCTTCCGCACCATTTTTACCGATAACTGTCGGAACACCAATACAAATATCTGTTTCGCCATATTCACCCTCTAACGCTACGCAGCTCGGAATGATTTTCTTTTGGTCGTGGATAATTGACTCAACTACGTATGCTGCCGCAGCGCCGGGAGCGTACCAAGCCGAAGTTCCCAACAATGCTGTTAGCGTTGCACCGCCCACCATTGTGTCGGCAGCTACTTTGTCTAACGTTACTTTGTCCATCAATTCGCTCACCGGACGACCTGCGTACGACGCGAAACGAGTCAATGGAATCATTGTTGTATCGCCGTGTCCACCTATTACCATTGCTTCCAATTCGTTAGTGGGCGCGTTCAACGCTTTGCTCAAATAGCATTTGAAACGTGCGCTATCTAATGCGCCACCCATTCCGAAGACGCGATTTTTTGGTAATCCGCTTGTTTTCAACGCCAAATAAGTCATTGTGTCCATCGGATTGCTAACAATCAAGATAATGGCATTTGGTGAATATTTCAACGTGTTTTCAACAACGCTTTTTACGATTCCTGCGTTTACGCCGATGAGTTCTTCACGGGTCATTCCGGGTTTACGAGGAACACCCGAAGTTACCACAACTACATCGGAATTAGCCGTTTGAGCATAATCATTTGTACAGCCTACAATTTTAGAATCGAAACCGAGCAACGAAGCGGTTTGGAAAATATCCAATACTTTACCTTCAGCTACACCTTCTTTCACGTCTAATACTACAATTTCGTCTGCTACTTCGTTGAAAGCAAGAACATTTACGCACGTGGCACCTACGTTTCCGGCGCCAATTACTGTTACTTTTGACATAATTTTTTTATTTGTTAAGTTGTTAAATCGTTAAACTGTTAAATCATTAAAGAGATGGAGATTTGCATTAGCACATTATTTATTAGCATATTAGCAAATTCTATAGCCCTTTTTCGGATAGATAACGTTCCACATCAATTGCAGCACGACAGCCCATTCCGGCAGCCGAAACAGCTTGGCGATAATGTGGGTCGGCAACGTCGCCGGCAGCAAAAATACCTTCGATATTGGTTTTCGACGTCGGTTCGGCAATTTTGATGTAGCCGGTTTCATCAAGCTCGAGATAATCTTTGAAAACGTCGGTATTGGGTTTGTGTCCGATAGCGAGGAAAAAACCATCAATTGCGATATCCACTTTTTCTTCGTCGGCTTCGCCCATACGTTTTACCAAATGTGCACCTTCGACACCGTTTTCACCGAAAAGTCCGAGTGTATTGTGTTCAAAAAGTACTTCGATTTTCGGATTGTTCATCACTCTGTCTTGCATAATTTGCGATGCGCGAAAGAACGGTTTGCGAACAATCAAATACACTTTTTCGGCTAATCCTGCCAAATAAATCGCTTCCTCGCAAGCAGTATCGCCACCACCTACAACGGCAACTTTTTTTCGACGATAGAAAAATCCGTCGCACGTAGCGCACGCCGATACGCCCATTCCGGCATATTTTGTTTCGTCGGGCAGTCCGAGATATTTGGCGGAAGCGCCTGTAGAAACGATAACGGAATCGGCTTCGATTTCTTGTTCGCCACCGTTGATGGTTATTTTGAACGGACGAACGGAAAAATCGACTGATGTAATGATTCCCGAACGAACTTCTGTTCCGTATTTTTGCGCTTGTTTTTTGAGATCTTCCATTAACTCCATTCCAGTAATTCCTTCGGGATATCCGGGGAAATTTTCTACTTCTGTGGTCGTAGTGAGCTGTCCTCCGGGTTGAATTCCTTCGTAAAGAACAGGTTCGAGGAGGGCACGCGAAGCATAAATGGCAGCCGTATATCCGGCAGGACCTGAGCCGATAATCAGGCAACGAACTTTATTTCTCATATTTTATTTGTTCTGTTTTATTTTAACGAACAAAGATACTGTTTTGTTGACAATTGCGCAAAAACTATTGAGATTATCTTTCGTGAAAAATGTCTGTTATTACTGATTGATTATTTCCGTTTAATACCAAAAAAGCATCTTTATTCAATTATTTCTGAGCTAAAGATGCTTAAACACTATCATTTATATCATTGTTTATCTCAAATCAACAATTTCTATGTTTGGATGATTACTTGGATTAAATACAAATTCCGAATCGGAAAAATTATGATTTGCATTGTAATTTGTAATATCAATTCGATTTTTCATGCCGTTGCTCAATGTCAAGTTTACTTGCACGATGGTGTTTGTTTGTTTATCAATAGCCACGGAAACTTCTCTGAAATCGTTGTTGCCTAACACGGGAACCATATCTATCACATAACTATTTCTTCCGTTCACAGTTTTTGATACGGACTGATTCAGCGAAAAACCGGTTTTATACATTCCTAATAATGCGAGTGGACTAATTGCGGCTATATCATTACCTGTTGGATTAGTGATACTTACTTCATCAACATCGCGCATTAGCACCCATTGTGTTGTTCCGTCAAACCAAATATCGATGCCGCTCATTATTAATCTGAATTTGTCGCCTTTAATCTTTGCTTCGCCCGATTGCGCTTGATGAGTTACACCGTTTGCTTCGGTAACATTTATGGTAAATAGTAGGCTGATTCCGTTGGAAGATTCGTAGCTTGCAAACGCTCTGTCTAAAATAGCACGTGATTCTTCTGAACTTTGTGCACAAACTGTCAGAGCGATAAACAATGTAGCTAGTGTGAGGATATTTTTTTTCATAATTGTGATATTCTTTTTGTTGTTTGCTTTCAAGTTTGACTTTGTAGCGGAGGAAAAGTTTAACTACATTGAAGTCTGCTTTATTTGAAGAATGATTATTTTTTTTGTTACTTTGTCTTTTCAAATAAAAAACAATGCTAATAAAACTCTATAACGACAATCCTAATCCTCGCGAAATCGAGAAAATTGTTTCCGTACTTCGTGATGGTGGTATTATTATTTACCCGACCGATACTGTTTATGGCATTGGTTGTGATGCGCTTAATGTGCGAGCGGTAGAAAGAATTTGCGTTCTCAAAGGTATTAATCCTCAAAAAAGTAATCTGTCAATTATTTGTAACGATTTGAGTTTTATCAGCGAATACGCCAAAGTGAATACGCCCACATTTAAGTTGATGCGAAAAAATCTGCCGGGTCCGTTTACATTTATCTTACCAACAACATCGTCGCTGCCAAAGATTTATAAAAATAAAAAAACAATCGGTATTCGTGTGCCCAACAACAATATTATTCGTGAAATTGTAGCCCAACTCGGAAATCCGGTATTGAACACGAGCGCCAAAACCAAAACAGCCGATGAAGATATTGAATACATTACCGACCCTGAATTGATTTTCGAAAAGTGGGGTAGTGCGGTAGATATTGTTATTGATGGCGGATATGGTGATGTTGAGCCTTCTACTGTGGTGGATTGTACGGGTGATGAGCCGGAAGTTGTTAGAGAGGGGAAGGGAGTGTTGATGTAGAAATATAAAAAAAGGCTTTTCAGAGGAAAAGCCTTTTTTATCACTCAAAATATCCTTCATTAAAAGATATATCTCAAACTGAACTGCATACGGTAAGTAGATGCAGTGGTTGTTCCTCTGCGAAGAGTTTCCGTAGGTAAATCGTTTGTTCCTGCAATGGGGTTGAGATTGAATGTCGGTTTAACACTGCCATCAGCAGTTAAGTTATTTGCGTTTGTTACTGCCAAGAGGTTGGTTTGCCAAGTATTCCAAGTACGACCCCATTTCGAGTTAAGCAAGTTGCCAAAGTTTGCAATATCCAAACCTATTTGTAACTTATGCGTTGTGCTTCCGAAATTCATATCGAAATCTTGCGTAAAGCGAATGTCGAATCGGTGTTCCCAAGGAAGAATCAAACCGTTTTTCTCGGCATATTGCCCTTTACGTGCTCTCAAATATGGATCTTGTTCAATATATGCCCAAAAAGCGATCTCCTGCTCTTCCGCTGTGTGAGTTAAAGTGCTTACGTTATTTATATTTACACGTCTATCTACAAATGTAATTTCACTCTCATCTTTGGGGATATACATTAAGTTGATTCCGGTAAATGTATTGCCGTCTCGCACTATATTGTTCGAGTAAGCGTAAGATGCTCTTCCGCCATCGCCCCCACGATAGAATAGAGAGGTCGTAAAACCTTTATAGTTGTATGAAAGCGAAGTGATAAGATTGTTTGGCATCACATAGCCTGCGTATCCAAGATGAGGAGTGTTAGAGCCGTGTATGGTGGTATAGCTTCTCCATAATGAAAGTGCTTGATCACCGCTACCGTCGTGCAAACTTTCAGCCCAAGAGCGTGTGTAGGCAACCATACCCGATAATCCGTGCCAAAAATCTTTTTCAACTTTGAAAGTAAGTGAAGCATAGTAACCGTTGTCTTTTGCGTTATGAATCAAAAGTGGTTGAGCGCCATTCGTGTTTACAAGACCGTAAGAGCCATTGGCGTTTTGAACAACTGCCGGCGATGCAAGTTGTCCGGCACCGCTTAAAGTGTGGATAAACCTTTCCCCTTGGTTAAAAAGATTTGCTCCGTTGGGAGCTGTTATTACACCAACGGGATACAACATGCGGTGGTCCGGATAACCGGTAATGTTCATCGCTGTGGGGTCAACGAGGCCCATATTACGTATCATTACAGCATTAATATCCTTGTTGAATACTCCCTCTACACTTGCTCTGAAACCAAATGGCAGTCTAAAATCGGTTGCCAACGAAGACTTCCATGCTTGTGGCATTTTGAAATTAGGATCCATAATCGTAAACTCAGTAGGTATCTGGGTTCCTGCCACAGGCGGTGTTGTAGGAAGATAGTGATGTATATCGGGGTTGAATGGACCTACGTACTGAGCTATGTCTGCTGCATTATTATAAGTTAGTGTGGTTTGTAGCATTCCTGCATCGGTTGATTGCGATACAATCCATACAAAAGGAATACGTCCGGTAAAAATACCTGTTCCACCACGCAATACAATAGTGCGGTCTCCCTTCAAATCATAATTGAAACCAAGACGCGGCGATATCATTACGCGCGTTTTAGGCATTGTGGCTGTATTGTATTTTGTGCCATTGAAATCAAGATTGGCAATCATTGGATGTGTTTGCAATCCTTCGGGGAAAGCAGGATAGATAGGTAAGTCGAAACGAATACCGCCCGTAACGTTGAGTCTGTCATTCACTCTCACTTCATCTTGCAAATAAAAGCTAAGCTGGTCAAACTTGAAACTCGGGAATACTTGTCTGTAATCCGGCGTATTAGAATGAGTGATTGAATAGAATACAGGATTTCGTCCGTTGGCAAAATCTTCCCAAGAGTTGAACACATAATGCCCTGTTCCTTGGCGCATAAATCCGTTTTTAATCTTGTTCGTCTCATAACTCACTCCGAATGTTAAGTTATGTTTGTCAAATGTATAGGTTAGCTCATCTGTAATATTCCAAGTGGCTACTTGTCTCAAATTGCCATACGAAAAAAGTTCTGTTCCGAAACTTACATAAGCATCACCGTCTTTTCTAATATCAACAAAGGGGAAAGTTTTTCCACCTGTACTACGTGGCTCATCTTGATAAGAATAGGTGATACGGAACGTATTGTTCAAGCGCCCTTCCATAAACCGTGAGTTTAATTCACTCGAAAGTGAATTGAAATTATTCTCATTGAAATAACCCGAGTTTTGATACCACATTGCATTCATTCCTATACGTCCGCCCGTGCCAAGATTGAAAGCAGAGCTTTGAGAGGGATTGACAGGAGATTTGCGTCCCATAGAGCTGTATCGAATGTTGAATCTGTGGTTTTGATTAATATTCCAATCCACGCGTGTTAAGAATCTATATGTTGGACTTTTGAACGAATAGCCTTGATAAGGTCCCGTCTCGTAACCATAAGTATTGAATAAGTAGTCGCTTATCATTTGCATATCGCTCTCTGTTGGACGTGCAATATTCTGAGCAGGGTTTGCTACACCATTTGTTGAAGCCACGCGAGGAGGTCCCGGTGCGATTTCGTTTTCTTTTTCATAGTTTACAAAGAAGAAGAGTCTGTCTTTGATAACAGGTCCTCCAAGTGTAAAACCATACAATTTACTCTGTGAGGGGTTTACCGTAATGTATTGGTCACCTACTTTATTTCCACGTAAGCGATCATCTGTAAAATAATGGTAAACAGATCCTTTGAACTCATTTGTTCCCGATTTGGTTACGGCGTTGATTGCTGCCCCGATAAATCCACTTTGTCTAACATCGTAAGGCGTAAGACTTACCGAAATTTGTTCAAGAGCGTCGATAGAGATGGGAGAACCGCCTCCGGGCAAGTTGCTACCAATACCGAAAGCATTGTTAAAGGCAGCACCGTCAACCGTAATGAAGTTTTGACGATAGTTACCTCCTCCGATGTCAGAGCCTTGCGCTTGTGGAGTAAGGCGAGTCATATCGTTAATGCTGCGATTAATGGAGGGCATTCTTGCCATATCTTGCGCACTTACCGCAGTAATAGCTCCGGCGCGGTCGCTACTCATATTTGACCTGCCTGCAACACCTATCACTACTACTTCGGCAAGACCTACCACGTCTTCTTCAAGAAGTACATTCAATACAAAGTTGTCTCCTACAACCAAGTGGATGTCTCGATTTTCAACCGTTCCGTAGCCAATATAAGAAACTGTTACCGTGTAAGGTCCTCCCGGGCGCATACCGAGCAAACTCCAACGACCGTCCATATTCGTTACTGTTCCATACACTGTTCCCGAAGGTACGTGTATGGCAACTACCGTTGCCCCGATAATTTCACCACCGACATCAGTAACTTGTCCGCTCATGCTCGATGTAGTTACTTGAGCTTGCACTGTGACAGTCAGCATTACAAATAGCATTACTGCTAAAAACTTCATTTTTTTAATCATAAATCAATATTGTTAGTTTGAAAATAGTTTCTTACATTTTGACAGTACAAAAGTACAAAAAAATAACGTAAACACTGTTGCATTTTTGTTACATTCTGTCACAAATAATAGTGTTAAATAACAGAATAATGAGATGTTTTTTCTAAAATAGCATCCGAATTCGAAGGAATGATAAGAAAAAACGCTTTTTTATTTATTCCTTTTGTTAAAATATGCGCGTGTTGCTTTCAAAGAATTATTTTTTCAGTAAACTGTAAGATAGAATGATTCTAAATTAAAAGGATGTGTTTTTATCATAAAAAAATGCGTAATCTTTCGACTACGCATTTTTCTTATTTATAATTGAAGCGATGATTACATCATTCCGGGCATTCCTCCACCCATTGGCATTGGTGCCGGAGGAGGAGTGGCTTCTTTTTTGTCAGTGATTACACATTCAGCCGTTAGGAACATACCTGCGATAGAGGCGGCGTTTTCCAACGCTACGCGCGCTACTTTTGCAGGGTCGATAACGCCTGTTTCGAACAAGTTTTCGTAAGTATCCAAACGAGCATTGTAACCGAAATCGCCTTTGCCTTCGCGTACTTTTTGTACGATTACGGCACCTTCTTTACCTGCGTTGGCTACGATTTGACGAAGCGGCTCTTCGATAGCGCGTTTCACAATTTTGATACCTGTGATTTCGTCTTCGTTTTCGCCTTTCAAGTTCTCTAACGCATCAATAGCGCGAATATAGGCAACACCACCACCGGGTACTGTTCCTTCTTCAACGGCTGCGCGAGTTGCGGAAAGGGCATCTTGTACGCGGTCTTTTTTCTCTTTCATTTCCACTTCTGATGGAGCACCAACGAAAAGAACAGCTACACCGCCTGACAATTTTGCGAGACGCTCTTGCAGTTTTTCTTTGTCGTATTCCGAAGTAGTTTTTTCGATTTGCGCACGGATTTGCGAAATACGACTTTGGATTTTCTCTTTTTCGCCACCACCGTTTACGATGATAGTGGTATCTTTGTCAATCGTAATTTTTTCGCAAGAACCCAACATATCAAGTGTTGCAGTTTCCAATGTTAAGCCTTTTTCTTCCGAAATAACGATGGCGTTGGTCAAGATAGCGATATCTTCTAACATCTCTTTTCTACGGTCGCCAAATCCGGGAGCTTTTACTGCCGCAATTTTCAACGAACCGCGCAAACGATTTACTACCAGTGTTGTTAGTGCTTCCGAATCCATATCTTCGGCAATAATTAACAGAGGTTTTCCAGTTTGAACAGCTTGTTCCAAAATAGGAAGAAGCTCTTTGATGGTTGATATCTTTTTGTCGTGGATAAGAATAAGCGGGTTTTCAAATTCTACTTCCATTGTTTCGGTATTGGTAACGAAATAAGGCGAAATATAGCCTCTGTCAAATTGCATACCTTCTACTACATCTACGTAAGTGTCAGTTCCTTTTGATTCTTCAACAGTGATAACACCTTCTTTGCTCACTTTTTGCATTGCTTCTGCGATCAAAGCACCAATTGTCTCGTCGCCGTTGGCAGAAATTTTCGCTACGTTTTCGATTTTTTTTAGGTCGTTACCGATTTCAACAGATTGCGAAGCCAAGCTATCTACCACTGTTGCAACGGCTTTGTCGATACCACGTTTCAAATCCATTGGATTTGCACCTGCGGTTACGTTTTTCAAACCTACGCCGATAATGGCTTGTGCCAAAACGGTAGCTGTGGTAGTTCCGTCGCCAGCATCGTCATTTGTTTTAGAAGCAACTTCTTTCACGAGCTGTGCGCCCATATTTTGGAACGGACAATCCAAATCGATTTCTTTTGCTACGGTTACACCGTCTTTTGTGATTTGTGGCGCACCGAATTTTTTATCGATAATTACATTACGACCTTTTGGGCCTAACGTTACTTTTACTGCGTTTGCCAGCTCATCTACGCCTCTTTTCAAAAGATCGCGAGCGTCCATATTGAATTTAATATCTCTTGCCATATTTTTAAAGTTACGAGTTACAAGTAACTCTTTTTTATTATTTCTTTCTGATTATTGACTAATTAAATTGTAGCTAAAATGTCTGCTTGACGCATAATGAGGTATTTTACACCGTCGAGTTCAACTTCTGTTCCGGCATATTTTCCGTAAAGAACTTGATCACCTGCTTTTACAACCATTTCTTCGTCTTTTGTACCTTTTCCGGTGGCTATCACTTCGCCTTTCAAAGGTTTTTCTTTTGCTGTGTCGGGAATAATGATTCCACTTACTGTTTTCTGTTCTGCTTCTGCCGGTTTAACCAGCACTCTGTCTGCTAATGGTTTAATATTCATTCTTTTAAAAATTTATTTATTTGATATACTTTATTCTTTTATGATTGTCTTACTTGTTGTCATTAATCCGCCACAACCCTTAATAGCGAATTTTGTGCCAAATTCTTTTTTTGACAGAGTAACTGCCAAAATTTCAGTTTCGAGATGACAGAAGTCAGCAGAACTAAATATAAACAAAAAAATATCGAAAATGTTTCGTAGTTTCAAAAATTAGCACTACCTTTGCACCCTCATTCTACAAGATGCCCAGATGGCGGAATTGGTAGACGCGCTGGTCTCAAACACCAGTGGATTCACTTCCATGCCGGTTCGATCCCGGCTCTGGGTACTTTTCAATCCGAATCCTATTTGATTTTCAATCAGATAGGGTTTTTTAATTGAAGATTTGTTCCCAGATTGTTCCCAAACAGCATTATTAAACACCCCTATTATCACATCATCATTAAAGAGAAAGAGCGTGATTGTTTGAACAACCACACTCCCCTTGAATACTTTCTTCTATCGTTTTCATATTTAATTCTCTTGTTTATATTTTTGTTATTTTATTTCCTGACTTGTTTTTAGGCATTGTAAAAAAGACTCCACCTCTTTTCCCCAATTTGTTGTGTTTTTTGCAAAGGAATATCTCTCACACAATTCATCGTGCAAAGCGTTAAGAGTTGCTCTTTCTTCTATTTTGGAAGCGATATTAACGTTATATATCCAGCCCAAATCTTCTATGGTGGTTCTCGGAAGCAAAAATGGTTTTACTTGTTTTTCCAAAGCCCACGCAGCACCCATTTCATTCAAGCAAACAACACTCTCGTTGTAATTTTGAGAAATCATTAAAAATACATAATCACAATACTTTAAGTTTTCTTTGATATGCTTTCTAATATCTTCCCCCGTTCGTATATCCATACCTTCAATGGAAGTGCAAAAAATATCTTCGTGCGAAATACCCACTCCTAAGCGCAGAACTTTATTTGTAAAATCTTCTACAATATTTTTATCTTTTGAAGAATGGCTAATAAATATTTTTCGACGATTTATCCCTTCTTCTTCTTTTTCCATTAAAGATAATACACAAAAAATACACCCCAGATAAAAATTACCATTGTCCTGGAATTTTGTTATGGCATTTTCAAGTTCTTCGCATAAAGAAGGATAATTCTCTTTTGAAAGAGAGATTAAATGCTCCAACTTCTTTTGCAGGTCGCTTAATGACATTTTCCGAACAGGGCAATAAAGCACTTCTATAAGTTCTTTACATTCTCTTATTAATTCGGTCATTTTATTTTCCTCCATTTTTCCACCATTTCTTTTGCTTCTGTTCACTTTCTATTCCTCCATTATTTTATCAATCTCCTCCATCACTTCTCCCGTCTCTTTCAACACACAAATGATTTTCTGATAATGCAAAATATCCTCAAAACCCAACACACGCCCTTTTCTATCTTTAAGCCATTTTTGCGCAGGCTGATAACCCCCGATATAAAAATTCCACACTTCGGCAGGTACGTTATCGAAGTACTGTGTTTCGTTGATATACACTTTGTTGTCTTTGAAAATCGGTTTGTCGATTTCGTTATTTCCGTTGATAGGATAGGTGGCGATACCTTGTCCTGTTTCTACGTTTTCCATCAAATGCAATTTCCGCAATGTTGCGCCTAATTTTACGAATGCCCAAAACTGCTCTGCATTTTGAGGATAAGGTACGCGCGGAAAATCAATTTTCAAAAATTCTTTGTATCGCTCTCTGTATGTGGGCGAATAGAGTACGGCGTAAATGTAATCTAACAAATCTATCGGCTCGAATGTTTCGCCGATTTGTTTTTCGATTTCGGAAACGATTTCTTTTTTGAGATTTGGAATACGGTCGGTTTCTAATAAGTTGTTTTCGGGATAAAGATAGAGGGGGAAAATGCTTGTTAAAAATCTATCTGCTAATCTTGCTTCCGCAATACTCTTTGTTACAAAAACACCCGAATATCCTATATCGTCTTTTTCTTTGTTAATTCTGATTCCTGCAAAACCCAAATTATCCCCTTTTACAAAATGTTGCATTATATCCTTTCTTGCTCTTTCTATAAGTTTTGCATCATAATACACAAACTTGTTGTCAAAAGGACGGTATGAAATAGAGCGTATTAGGTTTTCATCAGCATTGATATTGTAAAATTTTTCTACACTTTCTATTAGCCCTTTTTTTGTATCGTTAATCAGTATAGCATCTTTTGCAGTAACTATTCCTGCATTGTATTGCAAGAATAACTCGCTTATCTTAAAACCTTTTTCATAATCGCCTATCAATGCAAAGTCTTTCGGTACAAAAAAATAATTTTTTTCCGTTTCACTATATTCAATCTCTGTCCATTTAATGGATTGTAATGAGTTCTCGTAGAGAAAGTCGTATTTTCCTTGTCGTTTTCCCCATAAGTCGCAATGAAATAATTTGCTGAGTTCGTTTTTCTTCTTTTCGCCTGTTTTCACAAAAATGTTTATCGATACGCCCTGCATAATATCAAACACATTTTGGTCAGGACTTCCATCGGGGCTTACCTCTTTTTTCTTGCTATTGCCGTGCAGGTCAATGGTGTAAATTTTGTCGAATGTTTTCAGCAAATGCCAACGCATTCCTCTAAAAGTAGGATTATCCAAAAATCCGTGCGGATTGATAAATGCCAAAATTCCGCTTCCGTTTTTTTCGATAAAATGCTGTCCGTAGCGAATAAATTTCACGTAATCATCGTTAATCCATTTTGGATTTCGCTCTTGCAATTTTTGTTTTCCGCCCGGCTCTTTTTTGTAATCTTCCATCAGATTCATAATCCACTCGCCTTTGTTGGCACTTTCGCCACTATACGGCGGATTTCCAATCACACACATCACAGGCGTATCGCGCTTAATGTGATTCGCCTCGTTTGCTTCGGTACTGAGCCAACTCGCAAAAAGTGTGCCTGTATCGGGGTGGTGTTCTTCCAAACTGTTTGTGAGATAGACGCGTAGGCGTTGGTCTTTGGTTGGCACGTAGCCTTTTTCTTTGAGTAATAAATCGAGTTGCAGGTGCGCCATTGCGTAACTTGCCATCAGCAATTCAAAACCATTGAGGCGTGGTAATAGGTTCGATTCTACATAATTGCTCCAAATGCCTTGCATTCCGACAAATTTTTTGTGTATGTGTTTGACCACTTCGGCAAGAAAAGTGCCTGTTCCGGTGGCAGGGTCGAGAATTTGTACGCGGTGTACTTCTTGCTCTGCTGTTTTAATGTTGTCTTTGAATCGTTTATCGGTTTCTTGAACGCCAACCTTTATGGTGGTTTTGCTTGTGTCTGCCAATCCTTCGGACAAACCAAAATCGCGTTTCAGAATTTCATCAACGGCTCGCACAATAAACTCCACCACAGGCGCAGGCGTGTACCACACACCGCGCGTTTTGCGCAAGGCGGCATCGTATTCGCTGAGGAATGTTTCGTAAAAATGAATAATCGGGTCTTCGGTTTTGGTTGCTTTGCCGTAGGTTTTGAGGATTTCCTGTACGTTGGTGTGCAGGAAAATATCGGCAAGTCCGTCCACAATCCAGCGAATGCGGTCGTCAATATCGGGTCCGGCAATGTAGCCGAAAAGTTTTCGCAGAAATGGGTTTGATTTCGGGATAAGTTCTGCCGCTTTTTGTCGCGAAAAGTTATCCAACGACGTGTCGTTCAGCCGTGCGGCAAACATTCCGTAGGCAATCGTTTGTGCATACACATCGGCAAATCCTTTGGGCGTAATGTCGTGAATAAGATACTGCTTAAAGGCGTTCATTTGCTGTTTGAGCGTGCTGTCTTCGCAGTTATCGGTGTCGCTTGTGAGCGATTTTTCGATAATGTCTGATAACAGTCGCGCTTTTCCTGCCATCATTTCGGCTAATCGTTTGGACGATTTGATATTTTGCCCAACGTGCGTGGCAAACACTTTGATTCGGTTTTCAAATTCCGAAAAATTTTCGGTAATCGGTTTGATTTGTCCGTTTTCGATAGTGCCGATAGCGATTTTGGCGTATTGTTCGCCATCGCGATAGAAATGAAAATCGAGGTAATCGGTAAAAATCAGGTTGTCGAGCGACGATTTGTATCGGTCGAATTGCTCTTTGTTGCCCGTTTTCTTTTTTCCTTCGAGGTCTTTGTCGCCCACGTCTTTGGCTTCGATAAAACCGATAGGGATATTTTTTCGCGTGAGAATATAATCGGGTGCGCCGCATTTTTGGCGTTTTGGTTCGTTGGTTACGCTGATTTCGGGCAAAAGCGTTTCTAAAAGCCGTTGTAAGTCGCCGCGAAATGTGTGTTCGGTGGCGTTGCCGAGTTTGTAGCGGTTGTTTATGGTGGTGATATATTGGGTTGTTGTCATTGTTGTTTCTTTTTCAATCTTGGTGTATTTGAAATTGGTTTTTTAATTGGCTCGTCAATTTTCAACAATAAAGGCATTGGAAAATCCACTCCAACAAGCAACGCCTCGCCCTCGCCTAAAATAGGCAAAAATGATAATGCGCTTTTGTTTGCTGACGAGGCAGCATTTTCTATTGACTGTTTATCTTTATCATTGATTAACCTATGAACAATAAAAGTTCCCATTTGACTTAATGTTCCTATCGGAATATCACGGGGCATCTGTGTAGAAAGGCAAAGAAATAAACCGTATTTTCTACATTCTTTTGCAATTAAATCAATGCTTTGCAATGAAAATGTCGTGTTATCTTCTGCGTTAATCCGTTTGTTTAAAAATTGGTGTGCCTCATCAATGAACATAACTAACGGATTTTCTCTAAAAACATTATTTCTCGATTGTTTTAGCAAAAATGACGAAATGAAATCAACGATAATTTCTCGAATAGAAAAATCATAAGACAGTTTTTCAAAACCTATTCTTAATATTCTGTTTGTATTTTCTGTTTTTATGAAATCGGTTATTATTTTGATTATATCATCTTTTGCTTGTTGATTTTGACTACTTATTCCCAAAGCGGAACACATTGCATCGTTATTGAAAAATAAGTTTGCCCTTGAAATTAAATGTGAAGTATAGCCAAGTTTGAAATTATCTTCTTCGTAAATATTATTTCTACCAACTTTAACACATTCATTTGCGAGTTGAACAGATAGTTTCGTAATATCAAAATCACAGTTCTTGAAAAGGTGTGCATTTTCTCGAACTTGCTTATTTATGTCAATCGAATTTTTCCCAATCTTTACTCCGTCTGCAAGTTTGCCGAGTTTGATTAACTTTAAGGTATGAATTGCCTCGCACAATGCACTAACCGTATTTGGCGAGCGTTCTTGAAATAAAAAACAAAAATCGCTATTATTCAGATATTTGTGTGGAAATGACACATTTTCCCCAAAGGAAATACTATTGTCCGTTAGACTTTTATATTCCCCTGTTGCATCAATCAAAATGACTTTATTTTCAGTTTCATTTATTATTGTTTCTATCAATTTAGAAACTGTCCAACTTTTGCCACCGCCTGTTGTTCCAACAACTGCACAATGTCTGCCAAACAATGAGTTTAACGATATTCTACAATCTGCATTGTTGGCGGTTAATTTGCCTAATGTAGCATAAATATTGTCGTTGTCGATTTCTTTTTTGCCAAATTCTTGTACATATTTTCCAATCTGCTCATCGGAACAAGAATAAACTTTTGCACCAATGCAAGGGAATTTTGAAACTGTTTTTTGAATTTTATTAGGCTCAAAAATACTAAAACTCAACAATAATTCTGCCTCGCCTGACGGGTGAAAATTGGATTCGCTGTGTTCGATTGCCTTTTCGCTGATTTCTTTTCTTTCGCTGTCGGGCAAATATAATTTTGTTATTCGTGCTAAAAATCCGTATTCTTCGCCTTCAATTACAACAAAGTTGCCCACATTTCCGCCTGCGTAATTTACTCCTTCAAAGTGGAATTTACTTAAAAGCGTTGAGGAAGGAAAATGTATTTTTATGTATTGAGGTGTTATCTCATTTACATACCCCAAAAAATAGTTATGATTAAACGGCTTGATTTTCATTGCCTTTTGAATAATAAGTTTGATTTTCGGGATAATTATTAGTGAAATCTTTGAATGTGTTGAAAACGATATTTACATTCCGTTTCACTTTCATTTGTTCTTTATCAACAAAAAAGCTGTCTAAATTATCGGTAGAAATTCCGCCTGTTCCATTGTAATTCACTATCAATAATTGAAAACTCGGATTTTGCTCTACTGCCTCAACTATTACATTTTGAATATGTTTGTCTTGAAAGCCAAAGCCGACAACGATTAACAAAGTTTCTTCTTTGCGTAACGCTTGTTGAAACCTTGACATCATTTCAAAATATGGTTGTTCGTAGGAACTTTCGTATTTTTCGCTTGCTGGATAGATTATTAAAGGCTTGTCGGTATTTTTTTGAATTATTTTATCATTTTCTTTTGTCCAATTCAAAGAGCCGTGAAGTTTGTATAAGTGAAAAACCTTTGAAACAAAACTTTCTTCTTGTTTTAGTCTTGTTTTTTCGCGATTTACAATATCTAAATCAAACCATTTTCCCGCAAATTCTCTTGGCTGTGTAAAGGAAAAACCGTCAATTATAACAAAGCCTGCTTTATTTGCTGCCTGTTCAAAAAGAGTGTCGTAGTTGGTTGTGAATAATTGAACTCGTGCGTCATTGTTTTTTCTTGCTGTGATTTTATTTAAAAAATCTTTATGGGGTGCTTGTGGTTGTAAGTCTAATTTACAAGATTGAGAAATTTTTGTTTCTAAAAAACCTTTTAAATCTTCATCATTGTCATTTGTAATAACCCCGTTTAACTTTTCATATAAAACAATATGAGAAAGTAAGCCCTCAATATCTTTGTCCTGATAAAAAGATTTGTTTTCTAAATCTGCAATTTTATCTTTGAAGGCATTTATTTCTGTTTCGCATTCTGCCCACAATCCTTCACGAGTTTTTCCGCACTTATCTTTATCGCCATTATCCAAAGAAGTGCCTGCGGCAGTTAAAACTACAATATGCTTGTAATGCTTTTTGAGAAAAGTATTATATAGTTTTTGTTTGTAATCTTCTGCCATTTTTTTTACATCTTCCTCCGAAAGAACATTATTATCGTCTTTTTTGCGTTGTTCCTCGTCATTTACAAAACATTTAGTTTCTGTATATGCAACAGAATAGTTGTTTTGCAGTAGAATATATTTTCTATTGTCTGCCATACTCAATACTTGTTTTAACTCACAAAGGTACAACTTTTTGAACATATTGACAATCAATAAAAGAAGAAAAGCATTAAACTTCGCCTCTTTTGAAACTACCTGTCCCTCAAATTATCAACTTCTCTTTGAAGTCTTTCCCCTTCCGCCTCATTTATTCTCGCCCTTTCCATTCTTTCCACCTGTTCACGCACCAAATTCTCAAACCTTTCTACCCGATTACGAATAATTCTAATGCTATCTCTATGCTGAAATTGCTGTTCCAAGCGATACAGATTTTCCTCATTTGTATGCCCTTGCATTTTGATATAGCGGTATTTCAAATCGTTATCCTTGTATTGTCCAATGGTCTGTTGTTGGTTGGCAATAGCCCAAAATAATCCGAAAATAATAGCGACTAACGCTATCCACGAAAAGAAAAACCAATTATTGCGAATTTCAATCTTGTGGCAATGTTCAACTTTGGAAGGTTTTTTGATTTCCTCAATCACACTTTCCAATTGTTCTGCCATAGCATTTACAGCGGATAAATCAACTTGTATTGGTTCAACAGGATTGTTTTTCTGTTTATCCAACTTGCTTTTTATCGTTTCAAACATTTCGTAAACCGTTGAAACGTCCATTTTATTTGTATTACTCATAAATGTTTATTTTTTAATCGTTTATAATCTAAATCCTTGTTTTTTCTTCTTTTTGTACTTGTGCTGTTTTAATAATTCGACTTCATCGGGGTCGTAATCCATTCCTGACGTTTGGAAATCAAATAATCCACTCAAAACAGAAGATTGATTTTGAGAATGATTGTACTCCTGTCTTGCTTGAAAATCCTGTGCTTTCTCATTCTGTTTCAGTTGAAAATCAATTTTACTGTAACTGAATTGTCGGTCGATTTTTGAACCGTTGAATGTATATCCGTTCTTTTCAAACCGTATTCCCTGAACTTCATCGGTATTACCTTTGTATTTGAAATTTATTGTAATACCGTTCTTTTCGAGTGCTTTGTGCAATTCTTTCCAACTTTTGCATTTGGAAACAGCGACTTTTAAGGCATCGTAAATTTCGTACTTTGTTTTGTCAGGCTCTTTTAGTCGGTGGCGTTTTACATTTTCTTTCCCTTGCGCAAAGTAAAGACTATGTTTTTTCGTCAATTCTTTGCAAATTCTTTCACTTTGGTAGCGGTCGTTTTTGTCCGAAATAGTTTTGCCGTTGTTATCTATCCTGTTGAAAACAATGTGAATATGTGGGTGTTCTTTGTCGTGGTGTCGCGCGATAATATATTGTGTATTTTTGATACCCATTGCGTTAAGATATTCATTGGCAATTTGTACCATTATTGCATTGGTCAATTTATCCTTGTCCTGTGCCGAAAAATCCAACGAAATATGTCCGACTGTTTTTGCTACTCTCGGATTCAGTTCGGTTTGAGTAACGAAACTGCGGATAATGGATTCGCGACTTTTGTGGCGAACTCCTTCTGTTGCCAATAATTCCGTTTGCTTCGCCTTATCAAGAATATAATTCACAACACCTTTGAAACTTTTGCCTTTTACGATTTTTGCTATCATTTGTCAATTTTGTTGAGTTCGTTATCAATTTTATCTGCTAAATAGAGGTATTCGGTTCGGTTGTTGGTGTAGCCTGCGGCATTTATTTTGCGGGCAATTTGATTGAGGTTATTTCCCATTCCTGCAATTTTGCGAATACAATCCATTTGCTCGGGTGTGAGTCGCTGACGAATTTCACAACCGACAATTGCCAATCGAGCAAATTCGGTGCGGGTCATTCCGGCTTGTCTTGCTTTTGCTTTCAGTTCGTTGAAATCTTTTGTGCAAAGTTTGACAATAATCGGGTAACTCAACTTCACAGAATCTTTCAATGTTGGTCGTCCGCCTTTTTTGTTTTTTGCTATTGTTTCCATATCTTTCTGCAAGTTTTGAAATGAGACCAACGGGATTTTTCAGGGTTTCGGGATTCCCGAAACATAAACTTGCTACGCTGAAAAATGTACCGCAGGTGCTCGATTCGATATTATTGCTTTAAGCCCGTTTTTCTCTTTTTTATATTCGATTTTTGTATCGGCTTTTGACATAAATAATCGTTCAAGTCTTTGTATTCTGCAAATTTTGTTGAACGATTATGTACAATAATTCCACTCGATTTTATCAATTCCGTTGCCTTTTTTCCTGCATCGTCATTGTCCAAATAGGTGTAAATTTCGCTGTGCAATTTCAAAAAATCCATTGCCTTTGGAACGTTGGCGACCGAATTTAATACCGCGATATTGTGTTTCGATTTCTCAATTTTCTGCAAAGTGAGGTAGGATAAAAAATCCCAAAAGCCCTCAAAAACCAAACAGATATTTTGATTGTCCCGAATGGTGGTAATCTCTTTCGGCGAAATACAACTTTTGAAGTTGGGTGGACTGCTTAATTCATATCCGCCTTTGTCGTTTCCAAAGCCGAGCGCGAAAAAGTTTCCTGCTTGATTTTGGTAGTGGACTTCTCGACAATACAAACGCGCGACGTTCAAATCAACGCTACGCTGCCGAATCCACCCAGTAAGTTTGGGGTGCGTGATAGGTGCAATGTTTTGGATAACGATTGTTGGGGTATCATTTTTCTTTTCATCGGGAATCGCATTTCCGTGAAAAGAAAAAGTGTTGAGGTTGCGCTCTAATTTTGTAACTGCTTCGTGAAAAGAGCAATTTTCTAATTTCATTACAAGGTCGATAAGCGTTCCGCCCTCACTTGTTCCGAAATCGTGCCAAAAATTTTTGTTAAAATCGACTTTGAAACTTGCGTTTCGGTCATCGCGAAAAGGGGAGTAATACATTCCGTAGTGGCTGTATTCTTTTATTGGATAAATACCCAAATTATGAAGATATTTTCGTATGCTGATTTGCTTTGTTTCTGTAAGTGTCATATTGTTTGGTTTTTTGTTGTTTTGTTGTGAAATGAGTTTAATTATTTGTGAAAGAATAAATTGCAATCGCAACAAAGCCACAACAAAAATTTTGTTCGTTGTTTGTTTTTGCAACAAACTGAAATTTGTTGTACTTTTGTTGTACTATTTAGTTTTCTGTGTGTCATATATTTATGTGTAAAATGCAACATTACAACAGAATTTTATCTATTGTTGCCCGATTTATCTCAAAATAACGTCCTTTCTTCTTCATCGGGAAAAGTTCGCCGTCTGTTGTGATATGATAAAACGTATATTCGCCGTTCTTTTCGGAGTGAATGCCCCAATTGTCTTTCAGAATATTGCGAATTTGGGTAATATCCACTCGAAGCCCTGTATTGCGCAACTCGTCGATAAAATCTTTTGAGCAACACGAAATTTTGTCCTGTCCGAGCCGTTCCATCACATCAAGGCAATATGTCGCCATTTCTATTTCAATTTTATTGGTGTTGTACTTTTTGATTTTCTGCAAAGCGGAAGTTTCGAGCATTGACGGACTAAACCACATACGAGAAGTGCTTTGTGTAGAAAGTTTTCTATTCAACAGAAAATTAAGGAAATATGGAATTTCCTTTGTTATTTGTTCCCGCAAATGAATGTTGTCTTTTTCTATCGGATTGATTTTGCGAACCCAAAAACGCACTTCTTCTTTGGGAATGATAATCGGATTTTTCTCATTGTTGGAACACAGTACGAATTTGGCGAAAAATTCTATTTCCCTGCGGTCTTTTCCTTTTGCTTCGATTTTGTAATCGCCTGCGGTTGAGAGATTTTTGATTTTTTCGGTATCTTCCATTTTGTTCAGTAGCAGTTCATCGACTAACACTAACAGACGGTGCGCCCAATCTGCATTGAACTGACTGCGGAAATCTTCGTTGGTGTTGAACGTGGCATTTTTGCCGAAAATCATTTTCAGAAAACGCAAAAATGTAGTCTTGCCTGTGTTTCGCTCGTTGGAAACCAACAGCAAAATAGGCAACATTTGGGTGGGTCGTGTGTAAAGGATTTGTAAGTAGTCCAACCCCAATTCGATTTGTTCGCCAAAAATATGCGCAAGAAAACCCTCTATTTTCGGAAAGTTGCCCATACTCGGTGTGTGATTTATTGGCTCGTATTGATTCAAATATGTTCCGTGAACTTGTTTGTAATCAACGTGGTCGGGGATAATGCAAAAACCGTCATATTTTTCAATATCGGGCAGATTGTTTTTGCCGTAATCTTGCCGAAGCGTTTCGTAACTCCAAAGGATTTTTTCTTCCACATAATCGCCACTGATAAGCGGACGGCGTACAATTTTATATAGGGTTGTACCGACACGGATAAATTTTTCTTTATTTTCCATTTGAGCCTCCTTCCAAAATTTGTCGAACGTCGGACATTTTGTAACGTACCTTGCTACCTATCTTTATGGTTTTCAAATAGCCTTTTTTGTTCCAGTGCCAAAGCGTGGCATCGCACACACCGCAAATTTCTTTTACCTCTTGGCGAGTAAGATAACGCTCTTTTCGGGCTTCGGCAATTTCGACTGATAGTTCCGATTTTGCTCGATTGATTAGGTCGTTGGAAAATACCAATAAATCTTCGCCACTCATTTCTAATTTAATGTTGGCTTTTTCTTGTTGAATAATGGATAGTAAATTTTGCATATTTCATATATACCTGTCGGGTTATACTTTCTTCTCGGACAGGCGTATAGAAAAAGAAAGTCGCCTCCCGATATTGGAAAGCGACCACAAAAATATGCTGAATTTATTTGAATGAACAAAAGCGAAAGTTCACATTCTTACGTTTGTATCAGATTGAATTAGATTGAAATGAATTGAGTGAAAAGTAGTTTGTCAAGGTGTCGATTTCCGCTTGGTGGTGTTTCGCAGTCTTGTTGTCAAGATAGGTGTAAATTCCCTTGTCTGTGCCAATATCGGCATCAAATTCTTGACGAATGGCATTAAATAATTGCCTATCAGACGTAACATCAAGAAGATAGCCCAAATTTCGTAAAGCGATTATCATAAACGCGATTTTTTTGCCCTTTACTCCTTTGTCGATATAGTTGTCGATTTTGGTTAAGAGAATTTGTTTATTATCGTCATCTGTCATTATCATATCTTTCAAAGACAATTCTTTATCCTCTTGCTTCGGTTGTTCTGGTGTGCTTTCAAGAATAGCGTCATCGTCTGAATCCCAACTTACTCTATTCTGAAAAAACGAGATTTCGGATAACCTTTTCACAATCAAATCATATATCCTAATATGAGTACTCCATATTATTGCAACTGCAATGAGTAAAACCGCTACAAAAACGAAAAAACCTACAATATTACTGAGCCCCGAAAACACAGCAACCCTGCCTGCCAAAATTGCTATCGCAATGGAAAGAATAGAGGCTATAATTAGCAACTCTTTCTGTTTTAATTTTAGTTTGGGATTTTTCATTGCTTTACGTTTTTAATCGCTGTTAGTTCTCAATAGTAAGTGTTTTGAGAATTAACGTACCCGCCATTACTGTAATTTCTGTTACGTTAATGCGAAAACTTAGTGCAAATTTTTAATTTTCAATCGTCCACCAACTTGGTGGACAAATCTTACCATTTGACTATAAATAATATTTAGAGCATATTTATCCTATTGACCAATTCTCTCAATTCCACCATCAATTCATCAAACGAAATCGCTTCGCCCGAAATCATCTGTCCTTGCACCTCAGAAAAATCCCTTTCCCATTCCGACAACAATTCTGTTCGGGGAATCGGATTCAAGTTCGGTGGAAAATGAGATGTGTAATCCACGCTACCGAGTTTTGTAAACTTCTCTCGATGCGTTACTATGGAAGCGTACAACTCTTTATCATTCATCGCTTTTTCAGCAAATTCCGTTTTTAAGATTTGATGAATATCGTAAAAATGACGACTTTTCCCTTTAATTTTCATCTTCTCAATCGGACGTTGATGCTCTTCGTGAAGCAAGAAAAGTTTTTCGAGAAAAGTCCGTTCAGGGTTCACACATCTAATAGATAAATCTTCATCAGCGAAAGGAAATTCGGGAAATGATTCGCCAATCATCGAGCGAAATGTTCGCAAACTTGATGGCTCCATCAGCGAACGACTTCCGATTTCCAACAACACGTGCGGTTGAATATAAGCCGAATAATCTGTAACAGCCGGATATTGTACTGCAATCTTCACAGGGTCGTCATCGGGTGCTTTTTCATCAACCACCATTAATTTTACGCCAACAAAACCTGCATCGTCGAATGCTTTTTGTAATGTATTCAAAAAATCATTGCTGATGTATTTGTTTGAAGCATCTTTCAGTTTTCCAACTTGCGTTCTGCTAATATCGCCCGAAAAACCGAAAAACTCACGGTCGAGTGCCAAATCAATATCTTCACTGAATCGGTCTATAACACCCCACGCTTTGCTTAGCGATGTTCCACCTTTGAAAACAAGGTGCTTAGCAACGTCCATTTCAGAAATTAAGCGCAAGGTTTGTACTACCCACCAATCTTTTTCGATGATGAAGAGTGGGAAGTTTTTTGTTTTGCTTATATCTTTTAGAACTTTCAATTTATAAAGTTCGGGTATTTGACTCCAATTCATATTTCGTTATTTATTAATGCCTTACTCATTATTTCTCGAATCCATAAAGGTGCATATTTAATATCGTGCTTCAAATATTGTGGATTTTCTTTTTTAAGTACTTCGATAATTTTTCTTTTTTCATCTTCCGTAACCCTGTCTTTTCGGATAGATTTCAGAGCCTGAATTGCCAAAGTACTAATTTTGCCTTTTGAAGCCAAATTTTTTGGGGAAGTTTTCTTGAAAATAACAGATTGATTGCCGATTTTGAGTTTTCGAGGACTTCCGTCAGTCAGATACACCACTTTCATAGGCACTTGCGTTGATAACCCAAGAATATTTTCAGCAAATAATCCTGTAGGAATAATTTTGGCATTATCCCTTTTTACAATTGCCTTAACTACATCATCGTGAGATAACATAACACTTCCATAAAAATCGGTTTTTTTAGGAATACAATAAATCCCTCGGCTCACACGCATAATTTTCTCTTGATTTACCAATCGTTCAAGAGCCTTGCTGGAAGCCTTATAATTGCCGATTGAGTCAAAATCATTTGCGAAAAATATTTTTCCACGTCTGTTTTGTCTCATCTTCATAAATATCTTATCTTCAATCGTATCTGTCATATAATATTGATATTTCTGTCGCAAAAGTAGTAAACTTTTGCGACAGAAACAAATCTTTTTGAGAAAATTTTAATCCAACATACTAACCAACTCTTTTTTCATATCCTCGTCAATTTCTCGATAGCGATTAAATGCCTTGCTTCCCTCTTTATGTCCGCTCAAAGCACCAACCAAATTGGGGTCTTTCACTTTTTTGTAAATGTTGCCGATAAACGTTCGGCGTGCCATATGGCTACTCGCTACTTCGTGTAATGGTTTTTTAACTTCCTCATTTGTAAGTGGGTCAAGAATTGTAACTATTCGATTTATCTCTGCCAATTCAAATGCTTTTTTTATCGCGCTATTGTATTTCTGTTCCGATATAAGTGGAAGCAATTTATCGCCCTCACAATTTTTATATTTTTCCAAAATCGCTTTTGCCTTAACATTCAACGGAACTCGAACAGTTATCGGGTTGCCCTCTTTCGTTTTTCGAGGGATATATTCTATTGCGCCATTCACAACATTGCTTTTTGTCATACGATACAAATCGCCAACACGACAACCGATAAGGCTCTGAAAAACAAAAATATCACGTTGAGTTTCTAAACTTTTGTTATCGGAAAAATCTTTTTCAAATAATTTATCTCGTTCTTCCAGAGTAATATAAATCGGTGTTCCGTAACTGCATTCTTCGATATGAAATTCATCGAATGGGCGATTAGTCGTTTTTTTCTTGTCGTGGCACCACAAGAAGAAAGTTCGGATACGACAAAAATAATCAATCAAAGTATTGTTTCCTCTCGGCTTTGGGACACGTTTTTCGGGAATAGCCTCATAGATAGTTGGATATTTCTCGTAATAGATATGTTCATTTTCAAAAAACTCCCACATATCGTGCAAAGTATCTGCGGTTATGGCATCAATATCCAAAACAAATGATTTTTGTCCGCGTTTTGTTTCTCGCACAAATAACTCATAGCGCATCATCGCTCGACAAATAACACGAAAATTTTTCTTTCTGACTTCTGAAAGTTTGTGTTTGAGTAAAAAATCATCTAAAAGGTGTTGAAAGGTGGGTTTTTCCTCAACTACTTCCTGCACAAAGTATTTTTTAGGATTGTGGTATCGGTCTAACAGTTCGCTTAACCATTCAGCATTAGCATTTTCGTCATATTCACGAGTGATAAGCGAGATAATTGCCTGAATCTCATTGTTTAATCCGTTTTTCTTTTCATCGCTGACCAATGCCACCCTATCTTTATAGCCAAGTTTTTCCGAACTCCAATGATTCGGACTAATAGTCAATTCACTCGCTGCCTTTAAGTCTTTCCCCTTATCTCTTACGCGGAAATAGATAGTTGCTTGACTATTGGTGTCATTTTTCTTTGCTGACTTTCGTAAAAATGCTGAAACCTTCATAATGAGTTGATTTTCTTACAGGCTACAAAGATACAAAATTGTTCCCAAATTGTTCCCATACATCCTGAATTTATTTCAACTTTATTCAACCTGCTTAAATCAAAATACTCTATTAACTATTTAATGTACAATTATATAATGTTGCTTTTCGCCGTGATTTAAAGTGTTGCATTTATGTCGATTTTTAATATCTCGCCCTCGGCTCTGGGTACTTTTTTAAAACGCTAAATTCTTTACAATAAAGGGTTTAGCGTTTTTGCTTTTCTATCCGTGTCCGCACTGTGTCCGCATTTTTGTTGAAGTCGAAATATTTTTTGATTTTTAACGTGCATTTTTTGAGGAAAATTCAATCGAAACCACAATCATTTGCGAGGAAAAAAGCACAACCCAAAACACCACACTCCCCTTGAATAGTTTCTTCCTTTTACATCTTGTAAACACTCCTCATATGGAAAGAATAAATAAGGCAAGGCTTTTATCGGAAATACTCTTTCGAGGTACGAGAAAGGAAGATTTCCGATAAAATTCATTTTAGCCTTGACGTTTTATTCTTGGAATATACCTTTGTGAGCAAGATAAAAAGGATATTTTTCTGCCCACCTAACTATTATTTTATTTCTAACAGCAATTTAGATAAACGTTCATTTTGCAATTCGACATTTCTAATTTCACATTGCCAAATTACAATTACTTTCCAACCTTGATTTTGTAATTCGGTTATGTTCTTTTTATCTCGTTCCGTATTTCCGCCGATTTTGGTTTTCCAAAAATCAATATTCGTTTCGGGTAATGCTCCTCGTTTGCAGGTATGTCCGTGCCAAAAGCAACCGTGAATGAAGATAACGGTTTTATATTTTGGCAGAACAATGTCCGGTTTTCCGGGAAGGTCTTTTACGTTTTTTCTAAACCTAAAACCATTGACAAAAAGAAATTTTCGCACCATAATTTCCGGCTTGGTCTCTTTGCCGGAAATATGAGACATTATTTCGGAACGCTTTTGTTTTGAATATATATCAGGCATAAGACCAAGTTAATGTACAATTACTTAATTCGACTTTATAATTGCTCTCATCTCCTTTAATTTCGTCACTTATATCTTTGTTTCGTGGTGAGTCAAATTTTAGTTTGAAGAACAATTCTCGGATAGGGTCATCAAAATCTGTTTTGATTTTATGAGTTAATTCTACCATATGATACCAAGAACCCCAAGCGGCTCTTTCATCCACTTCTTGATTACTAAAATGAGTATTATACCGACCAATAACAAATAAGTAAATGTTTTGAATATCCGTGTCGTTGATATTAAGAGAACTTAATATTTCTTTTTTGTCAATAGACTCTTGCCATTTTATTATTTTCTCAATCCATTCTTTCGCTTTAGGATAGAAATTCGAGATTTTACTTTTTCGGGCTTTTAAATCCGACGAAAATTTATCTTGCCATTTTAACTGAAAAAATCCCAGATTTTTTGTCTGTTTATCAAAAATAACAGCATCAATATCCGTTCTAATACCTTTTGAATTAAGTTCAATATTTCTTTCTATTTTTATAAATCTATCCGATTTAAATAAGTGATAAAGTTGATTTCTAAAAGTTACTTCTCGTTCATTTATCCATCTGAAATAATCTTTTGGATATTGTCGTTTTAATTCATTATGAAGAAACAAAATAGGTGCACATAGACAACCCTTAATAGACCGATAAACAAATCGGCTTCCTATTTTTATGAACGGAGGCGAAAAGTCTTTATCGTCTTTTAAATGTACATCTATATTTTCGGCGGATACAACTAATAAATCAAATATTTTTTTGACGTGTTCTATTTTAATGCCAAGATAATTTGAGAAAGAAGGATATATTTCTTCTAAAACAGTAGGTATAGATATAATATCAAATAAATTTATTTTAGGATTCTTTTTGTGAAGTAATATACAGGCATCAATATGTTTAAGCGCCACACCAATTATCGATTGGACTACATCCAAAAAATGTTTATACGGAATCCCACCAAATTCAAATTGCTCCTCAAAATCGTCATATAACTGGGTTGTGACTAAATGAATATAACCTTCTCGATAATAATATTCATCAATTTCAGGTGTACTATCATACTGAATATAATGTCCTCGCCAAACTTTAACTTCTTTGTCTAATAACTCAAGTATTCGTTCTCTCTTCTTTTCTTGATTTTTGATTTGGTCTTTTAATACCCCATTCCTGATTAGTCGAAGATATTCATCCACAGACTTATTTTCAACATATTCAAGAGTATCTTTAGCACTAAGTTCTAATATAAAATCATTATTAAAACTATCTTTTAAAATCACATCATTGTTTTTTGCTAATTCCATTCCTCTTTCAATAACGCGACATTTACCGTATTGATACAGATGATAGTGACAAAATGAAAGCGAATTGATTGTTGACGGGCTCAAAGGCAAGCACGGTTCATTGAATGTACTCGTCTTGTAGAATTGTCGTAGAAAATATGAAAAGCCGAAATTTATAAAATACTCGAATTCTTCTTTTTTTTCATATTTGCCATACCAATAATAATCAATAGCTTTGATTAAATCGATAAAAAGAAAGGGTGTATTATTCTTTTCGATTTTCTTATTTAACTGAGATTGCTCTTCAACTAATAATTCGGCTAATTTGTCCACAGAGCTATTCATTTTCTTACAAAGTCAATCCCAACTCGCATAGGATATGTAAATGCGTGATTTGCGATTCTTTGAGCATAGTTTGACCTAATGGTAGTTATATAAACAAGGGACTTGGTTTTTATCTCTTTATCTTTATTGAGATAATGGACATTTATTTTACTGTTTTCATCAATTTTATTTTCCCTCTCAAACACTTTAAACTGCCAAGGCTTAATGTATAACGGATTGTATTTTGCTTTCTCATTGTCATTGTTTATTTCGCCCCACCTTACAACTATATCTTTTGGCAAATAACTAATAAAGGCTGTATCTCCAAGTTCTAAAGCCTTCTCTTTTTTCATAACCACTCCTTCTGCAAAATAAAAATTGCTTTTTATTTTATCTTGAGGTCGCAAACAATCACAAAGAGGGGTTATACAAATGAGATATTTATTTTCTTCTCCCTCAATTTGGAACACATCTCCAAAATTTAAACCCTTTCCTTTTTTATCTAATTCCGAAGAATTGTAGAAAATATTCATTCTTACTAATTCTTCTGTGCTCGGTTCTTGATAATTATCCTCATACAACTTATTCAGAAAGCTTTCTTCCAAGAGATTATACTCCTTATCTCTTAAAGACAATGCTAATTTCTCCAAAAACACTTCGTTCATAAAGGAATTAAAGAAGTAGCCTATATTTTCATCTTGTAGTTTTTTTCGATGGTGTAAAAGTGCATTTTTTGAGAAAGAAACGAACTCGTCATTCATTATTGCACTTGTTTTGGAGAGATTGTTGTATAATTCAAGCCCTATTAACTGATTAAAACTATCAACATCATTGACTATATGATTTTTATAGTTCTCTAATAAGTTATCGGGAGTATTCTCGGTTTTATTCAATATCGTGATTATTGTATTATTAATCACAATGATTTTTTTGTCTAAATTGATATAGCTCGGTTTGGGTTGGTCTGTTACCGACTTAATCGTGCTCATCAAAGAAAGCGAAGATAAAATTATTGCACATACCGCATCATCTATACCTGTAATTTCTTTTAATCTGTTTATAACAGTGTTATCTTTTGCGCATAATTCTTTCACCTTTTCTTTTCTTAAATCTTTTTGAAAACGATTTAGATTTATTTGCCGTAAAATATCTATTATTGTTTGGTCGTAATTTTCTATCTCTAAGAGTTCTTTTATTTGCTCGTGATATTCTTTTGTTATTGACGAGAAGTAAGATAGAATATTTTGAAAAACGGTATCTAATTGTCCTTCAGATGTATATATAGCACAAAAATGAAGATGCTCGGCTTTAACAATCTCGGCTAATATAGATAGGGCTTCTTCTTCGCCGGATTCGCCTTTAAGTTTCCAATCTAAAATTACCAAATCGCGATTATCTGTAAAAAACGAAAGTTTTGCCATTTCTTTTTCATCATTCGGAGCATACTTGTGAACATCTAAGGAAATTCCTTCTCTTTTAAAATTATCGTACAATTGAACTGACAAATTCTCTTCTACGCTATTTAACAATGAAGCTTGGTCTTGATAGAAACCTCTTGCTTTTTCGTCGATGTATATTGCCGATTTTATAGCATCTTTCAAAATTAACTTAGCTTTATCTTCGTATGTCATAATTATTTACGGATTAAGTTTTATCACAAAACAAGCTCCTTCCAGAGTATTATATGATTTATCATTGGTTGCATAAATATCGAACCCCGATTCGTTTAAACTCTGTTTTGTCAAATACAATCCGATTCCTCTACCATTAGGGCGGTTTGAATAAAACAGTTGAAATATTTTCTCTAATCGGTGTTCTTCAATTCTTTGTCCCGAATTCAATATTAAAAATTCATTCGTGTCTTCAAAATAATCCAATTTAATTATTCGTTGTATCGAATTTCTTAACCAATAAATCGCATTATTGATAATATTTATAAACACCGTGTGTAAAACAGGCTCTTTAATACTTATAATGTGATTTAAAAAACTTTCTGTTGGCGTCAATTCAATAACGTAATCTTTTATCGGATTTTCAAAAAACTTATTCAAATAATCATAAATCTGTTCTCCCGAAATATCCTTAACGGTTGCTCCCGAAATTCGATATAACGGTGATAATAATTCGTATTTATTTTCTAATTGCTTGAAATTTTTTGTGAGATATTCAAATTCTTCGGAACTCTCGAATAAATTTTCCGAATTTAATCGATTAATTGATTGATTAATTTTTGCATATAGTTGATTAAATTCGTGGTCGATTATTTCTACGGCAATTCCAAGTTGAGCGGTTTCTCTAATTTGCTCCCATTGGTATTTCATATTTTCGTATTCAGCCTTATATGCACCTTGTATCAATTCCTCGTCCAAATCAAATCTGATATTTTTAATATGGTTGACAAGAGGATATAATGTTTTATTTATTTCTTCCAAGAGTTTATCAAATCTTGACTCAATAAGATGTGTATATGCTGAGACTTTCTCTTTCGTATCAATTTTTGCGATTAAATCCTCTTTATCGTTATTGAATTCACTTAAAATTCGTTTTGCTCTTTGATTATATTCTGTTGAAAGTACATTCGTAGAATTAACAAGTATGGTTTTATACTCATTAATATTTCTTTCAAGCTCAGCATTATAAGTTGAAATTTTTTTTGAGAAATTTTTTTTCAAATCTCTTATTTCTAATTTTTCTTGTGCCTTATCAAATAATGGATTTTTGAGCGAAGATAGTTTATTGTTAAATACTTCCAATTGTACGGAATATTTATCTAATCTGTCTAATTGTGTTTCCGTAGGACTATATCGTTTGGGAATTTTAGGAAGTAATTTATTATATTCCGCATCTAATTCGTTAATTCGGCTCAATATATTTTCAATCTCGCTATATCCGATATTTATTTGATTGAGTTTCTCTTCTAACTTACCAAGTAATTCTTCATATTCTGTTTGATAGCTTTTCAGTTTATCTGGATATTCATTTAAAGATTTTGTAAAAGCTATTTTTTCAGATTTCTCTCTTTCTTTATCCACCCGCATTGACTCGAACCGTTCATTTAATTCTTTTTTCTTATCAAGAAATAAAGACTTTTCGGCATCTGAGGCAAAATATTCTTTTGCTAATTCAATGAAGAAATTAGTAACATCATTTACAAAAGCTCTATACTGAGCGTTATTTATTAAACCTTCTCTGCTTGATTTGTCCTTTAAGTTTGGATTTTCCCCTCGGGATATACCTAAAAAACCATACATTCTTCGGTAAGAAAAATAATATGCAAATCTTTTTGACCGTCGTTCTTCGAAGCCTAAAAAATCCGCATTAGGTCTTCCGTAAGGAAGAACTCTAAAATTATCTCGATATATGTACAGTCCACCGTAACTCTTAATTTTTTCGCCTAATTTTTTAAATGAATTTTCATCTAATTGAGAAGATTTTTCTTCTCCTTGAGAATAACCAAGTTTGATAGGAATACTTCCATAAAAGCTTTTTCTGTCTTTTTTTCTTGGATTGGTGTATGAATATTCTATAACTTCATCATAAATTCTAATATTGCCGGAAAAAGAACCACTACCATCAAACTCCCCATCAATGAGAACATCCGCTAAATCATAATCTTCTTTTGTAAAAAAGTTTCCTTTTGATGTCAGTAAGTCATAATCATACCCTTTATCTATATGTATCGGAAATTCCGTATTGACTTTTGTGGCAATTTCTTTGAACGGATTTGTAAAGCCAGACAAACTTGATATAACAAATTCTATATCAGTCTGATAATCTTCGTCTTTTTCGGTTAATTGTGTGATTTGCGGAATTGGTTCAAAGATAAAAAACTTTGTTCCGTGATGGTTTTCAATATCTATTAAATTGCTTAGCAAATCGATTACAAAAAAACCTTCAAGTACAGCATTCTCGACAGATGCAAGAATTTCATCTTTTAATTCAAATTGAGCATCTTCCCATACTGCTATTCCATCGGAATTTGCTTCTTTGTCAAAATTTTTAAGAAATTCTTGCTTTAGCTTTTTAAATACATTTTGAAAATCGTTGATATTGAGTATTTCTTTTATCGGAATAATAATATCATCTAAAAAAAGGTTGAAATTTTCCAACAATCTCCAATCAAAAAACATTGCTTGAAGAGGATGCCCAATCTTTTTAGTAAGCATCAACATAGGATGTCCAAGATAAGCAACAGACAATCGTCCGATACCTTTTTCTCCAGCTTTGATTCTTGGTTGTTTCCAAAGGGTTTCTTCCGACTCTTGCGCTTCTAATTTTGCTCTTGATTTTGAATCCGTTCCTAATACAAGCCATTTATCCAGTATGTCTTTTCGGGACATACCTTTTCCATCATCGGAAATAACAAAATAAGGTCTTGATAATTCTTTGAATTTTTCAAGATATATTTCCGCTTTTAAGTTATCTGCATAAGCATCATAACCATTTTTCCACAATTCCGTTACAGCCGTTGGTAAGTCGGCAATTTGTCCTTTTCCCAGCAAATCTACTGCACGTGCTTTTGTTCTGAATTGAGCCATATCATTGTTGATTTACTATTGCTATACCAATTGCTTCCGCATATTTTGGCGGAACGGCATTACCAATCATTCGTGCCGTATTGGCAACGCTTGTTGTTTTAAAAATATAGTCTTTCGGGAAAGATTGTAATACAGCTCCCTCTCGAAGAGATATTGCTCTATCTTCTTCGGGGTGTGCAAATCTTCCATTGGAAATACTGAAAAATTTTGTAGTAATAGTCGGTGCAGGTTTATCCCACCACATTCTTCCGTAGGTGTCTTTAAAACTTTCTTTATTGTTTTTATGACAATCGGGAGCTAATTCCGAATTTGCATAAGCCAATCTTGTGCCACCGTCTTTTTCTGTAAGAGCAAGCCTTTTTATATTTATCTCTTTAAGTCCGGCAACAGTGTGTAAGAAAGGCGTGCTGTCTTTATGTCCGGCAGATACTTTTGGAAATCCGTTTTCTTCGCCTAATACATCTCTAACCGTTCTCTTCTTTCCTATTTTCTTTTTCGGTTCAATTTCCTTATCGGTAACTCTGTTGGCTATTAATGTGAAGCGCCTTCTGTGTTGAGGCACTCCATATTCGCTGACTTCGTGCACATTACGGTGTACTTTATAGTTGTTGTTAAGTAACCATTTGATAAAGTCTTCCAAACCACTTTCCGCTTGTCGCCTAAAAATTCCCGGCACATTTTCGACTACCACATATCCGGGCATAAAATATTCTACAAAACGCCTAAATTCTTTTAGCAAGCTACTTGATTTATATGATTTTATTCTATCAGTATTAATAATGCTCCAATATTGGCAGGGGCTACAACCAATAAGGATTAAGCTATCATCGTTCTTTTTTAGTGATAATTTTTCTTCTAATTCCTTTTCCTTCAAATCAAAAACATCAGCGTGTATAAACTTCGCATCTTTAATATTTGATTTATAAGTTTCTTCACAGGATTTGTCGAAATCAATGCCCGCAATGATATTTATGCCTGCTTGCTGCAAGCCATAACTCATACCACCACCGGAGCAGAAAAAATCAACAGCTCTGTAATAATTCATATAGATACAATTATTCTAATTTACAAAACGCAAAAATAGTTCATTTTCTTCTCACTTGCAATTTTCCGCATTGCAAATTATTGTTTTTTAATTTTCAGGACTTCTACCTCTCGTTGTATTCTCTCAACTTCTTCACTATTCTGTCTTGCTCTCTCTATCCTTTCCGCTTGTTCTTTTACCAATTCCTCATATTTTTCCACCTGCTTACGAATAATTTTGATACTGTCCTTGTGATTAAATTGCTGTTCCAAACGATACAAGTTTTCCTCGTTAGTTTGTCCCTGCATTTTGATATACCGATATTTCAAGTCATTATCTCTATATTGCGCTATGGTTTGTCGTTGGTTACCAATCGCCCACGATAATCCAAGAATGATAATCACTAATCCTATCCACGAAAAGAAAAACCAATTATTGCGAATTTCAATCTTGTGGCAATGTTCAACTTTGGAAGGTTTTTTGACTTCTTCGATTACGTTTTCTAACTGTTCCGTCATCGCATTGATAGTGGAAAGGTCAATTTGTACAGGTTCAACCTCGTTGATTTTCTGTTTGTCCAATTTGCTTTTGATTGTTTCAAACATTTCGTAAATGATTGAAGTGTCGATTTTGTTGCTCATAATTGTATGCGTTTTAATTGTTTATAGTCTAAATCCTTGTTTCTTTCTCTTTTTGTATTTGTGCTGTTTCAATAATTCTGCTTCATCGGGGTCGTAATCCATTCCTGACGTTTGGAAATCAAATAGTCCACCCAAATTAGAAGTCAGATTTTGAGAATGATTATTTTCTTGCTTTGTTTGAATATCTTGCGCTTTTTCATTTTGTTTCAACTGAAAATCAATCTTACTGTAACTGAATTGTCGGTCAATTTTTGAGCCGTTAAATGTGTAGCCGTTCTTTTCAAAACGTACGCCCTGAACCTCATCGGTATTGCCTTTGTATTTGAAATTGATTGTGATTCCGTTCTTTTTGAGTTCGTTGTGTAACTCTTTCCAATTTTTGCATTTGGGAACGGCTGCTTTTAGGGCATCGTAAATTTCATATTTTGTTTTGTCAGGCTCTTTTAGGCGGTGGCGTTTTACATTTTCTTTGCCTTGTGCGAAGTATAGGTTGTACTTGTCGGTCAAGTCTTTGCAAATCTTTCCGCTGTGGTATCGGTCATTTTTATCCGAAATGGTTTTGCCGTTGTTATCTATTCGGTTGAAAACAATATGAATATGTGGGTGTTCTTTGTCGTGGTGTCGGGCAATAATGTATTGCGTGTTTTTGATATCCATTGCGTTTAGGTATTCGTGGGCAATTTGTACCATTTTCGCGTTTGTCAATTTATCCCTATCCTGCGACGAAAAATCCAATGAGATATGTCCGACTGTTTTCGCTACTCTCGGATTTAATTCGGTTTGGGTAACGAAACTGCGAATAATGGATTCGCGGCTTTTGTGTCGAACTCCTTCTGTTGCCAATAATTCTGTTTGTTTTGCCTTGTCGAGAATGTAGTTTACAACGCCTTTGAAACTTTTGCCTTTTACGATTTTTGCTATCATTTGTCAATTCTGTTGAGTTCGTTATCAATTTTGTCAGCCAAATAGAGATATTCGCCTCGGTTATTTGTATAACCTGCGGCATTTATTTTACGAGCAATTTGATTGAGGTTATTTCCTATTCCTGCAATTTTGCGAATACAATCCATTTGCTCGGGTGTGAGTCGCTGACGAATTTCACAACCGATAATTGCTAATCGTGCAAATTCGGTGCGAGTCATTCCGGCTTGTCTTGCTTTTGCTTTCAGTTCGTTGAAATCTTTTGTGCAAAGTTTGACAATGATTGGGTAACTCAACTTCACAGAATCCTTCAATATTGGTCGTCCGACTTTTTTCATATTTTTCCAAGTTTTGAAATGAGACCAACGGGATTTTTCAGCGTTTCGGGATTCCCGAAACATAAACTTGCTACGCCAAAAAATCAACATTGGGAGTATGCTCATCAATTTTTTATTTTCGCCTGCTTTCGCCTTTTAGTTCGATAAAATTGAACATTGATTTGATTCTATCGCCTGTCATTTTTCCATACTGATTTTCGGAACAAAGTGTGTCGAGTGTGAAATTACTCGTGCCGTGTGTCCACGCTCCGTTGTCATATCGTTCGCAAAGTAATTCGATAATCGGACTTTTCAAGTTGCCGAAATCCATAATTTGTTTCGGCTCTCGTCCGAACTCGTCAATGATAAGTGGCATTTTAGAAAATTGTTTGACAGGTTTTTCTTTTATCGTTTCCAACAATTCCGACGATTTTAGGAATTTCAAAAGCGGTCGCTGGACATACAGCGTGCGAATAATGGTGTTGTACATTTCCGAAACGGCTTGCATTATCAGCGTTTTTCCCGAACCATATTTGCCGACCAACATAATTCCTTTTTGCAAATCGCCATTAAAACGACTGTCCATTTTCAGATATAGAAAAAATTGTTGGATAACCGATTCGTTGTTTTTGTCGATAACAAACGAGTTATTTTCTTTTCGTTGCACCAAAATCACGTTTGCACTTTGAGCAAGCAACGATTGATATTCGCCATACGCAAAAGGGAATAACAGGCGAGCCGTGCCGTTCTTTTTCTTTTCATCGGAAGCGCGATTTTTGAGAGCCAACAGGCACAAGTGAAGGCTATTCGTCAAAGTCGCTTGCGGAAGCAACGTATTCTCTTTTTGAAAATCGTTCATCTCTTTTATTATTAGTTTTTGTTTTTATCTTATTATTATATAATGGGTTAAGGTTAGGGTTGAGATTAGGTGTTAAAATCTGATACCTTGTCTTTACCCTTTGCCCTGCACCGCCGACAATGAAATCAATCAAATGAACTTCTTTCAAATTGTTTCGCGCTGTGCGCAATACTGCGGAAGATACGCCGACGTACGCTTTCATCTTTTCATCGCCATATTCAAACCATTCCGTCTGCCAAAAGAAACTATTTGCAATTTTGAGCAAGTAGAAGTAAAGGCGTGTTTCGTTTGCCGAAAAACTACGCTGTTCGTCTATTTGCCAAAAAATGGAAATGAGTTTGAGGTAGTTCATCGTCTGTTTTTCTTTTGAGTTGTGCCTGTGCGTATTGCTTCGACATCTGCGGTTTTATATCGTTTTCGTCCGCCAAAAGGGAATGATTTGATATAACCTGTTTTCTCCCAACACCATAATGTAGAGGAATCAATTTTGAGAATGGATAAAACTTCTTTACGGCTTAGGAAGTCTTCGGCAGGCGTGTCTTTGGGTGTAGATTTATGACTGCCTGACATTTCTTTGAAGATTTCCCGTAAATCTTCGAGTTTGAGCGTAACACTTACATTCGCCCCTGAACTCAATAAATCGCGATAATTCATAATCGGAAATTTTTTAATTTGACAATAATTTGCTTTCGGACTCAATCAAATCCGAGTGCAAAGAAAAAGAGAGATATTTCAGAGAACAATGTCTCTAAAATATCTCTCAAAAATCTCCGATTATTTAACTTTTCAGTCTTTTATTTCAGCTAAATATTTGGGAATATCTTCAATGATAGGGATTTTGCATCGCTTCGCATCGATACGAAGTTTCTTGTAAATGTATGAAAATTCAAATTTTTGCAATTCAAAGAAAACGGTTTGAAGCCACGAGGGAACTTCTTCTTTTTTGTAATCGAAATAATTTGCCATATTCCAACCGAAGTGAAATAAATCGTATTGTTTTAGTTTCATCGGATTGAGCGGAATAAGATTTTCGGGCAACGATTCGCCAGCAACGTAGTATTTGATATATTCATCGAGCCGTGATAGTTCGTTATCAGTAATGTATGGCGCGAAAGTCAGGTGCGAATATTCTAAAAACAGATTGATTTTGGTGTTTTGCTTTTCTATATAAGTTTTTGCATAGTTATGCCTTATATCTTCTGTTGATTGTTTTGGAGTTTCTGAAACGCTATTTTCCGTAATTATTGGCGCAGATTTTTTCTTGCTCGGTAGTTTTTCCATAATGTACGGTATAATGATATGGGCTAATGTCGCCATAATAATCAGATAGGCAATACTGCACACGATAAGGATTATCAAGAAAATCAGATTTGCAGTTCCGACATTACGCCCTGCTTCGAGTGCAATCTCTCTGCCAAGAGTTGCCACTCCCAATCCCACAACGATTACTACAAGAAGTAGGATAATATGGCTGTTGATTTTGTGATAATCCATTGTTGTTGTGTTATTTTTCAACCCTCATCGTCATATTGCTCCGCAACTCCGATATTCCAATTATTATTTTCTAACTCAGTAATTTCTTGTTTAACTTCGTCTAAATCTTCTTTCAGTCTTTCAATAAGTGTTTCCTCTCCGTCATCGCCCGACAAATACCAGTCTATGCGTTGCGTATAAACGGCTGCTTCCTTTAATTTTCTCACTCCTTCTTTGAATATTTCCAAAATTTCAGGAGGATAATTGTTATAGTTTTCGGGCTTATCAAATATGGGGACACCATTATTGTCTTCTCCATAAAATTTTGGATATCTGTCAATTATATTCTTTTGGGGAATTCGGTACTTTTTGTCATCTGTTGAAGAAGCAAATACCCAGTCCGAATCTCCCGAACGAAAGGGTGGTGTATGGTCTTCTCTTGCGGGATAACATTCAAAGCCGTCCTCACTTCGTCTGATTTCTCTTTTTATGGATTCTGCAATTTCAGGAATTCTGTCCTGATAATAATTAAAGTGTCCTCCTGACATAGTTACTCCTCCTCGTTATTTTTATTCAGTTCATTCTCAATTTCATCAATAGACGGAAGCGAAGATTTGAAATCTTCGGGCATCAATTTTGATAAATCATATTCGGAAATTCCGATTGGCTGATTGCTGCTTTTCAAAGAGTATTTTACCTCGATATTGTCTTTTTTTCGACAAATGAGTAGTCCGATTGTGGGATTATCGGCTTCTGTTTTTACCTGTTCATCTATGGCAACAATGTAATATCCAAGTTTTCCGGTATGCTCCGGTTCAAATTTCTTTACTTTCAGCTCGATAACCACATAACAACGTAACTTTAAGTGATAAAATAGCAAATCAATGTTGCGTGGAACGCTTCCTATTTGAATGGGATATTGACGACCAACGAATGCAAAACCCTGTCCAAGTTCTAATAGGAACTTTGTAATGTTTTCAACCAAAGCATCCTCCAACTCTTTTTCTTTGTATTTTTCTGTAAGTGAGAGAAAGCCAAAGTTGTAAGGGTCTTTCAGCGTTTGTTTGGCTAAATCACTTTGAACATCGGGCAGTAATCGGTCGAAGTTATTAATGGACTTACCTTGACTTTGGTATAAGTCAAGGTCCATAAAGTTCGCCAACATATCTCTACTCCAACCGTTTTCAATGGTTTTTTGAACATAAAACAATGCTTCGTGTACAGATTTGCACTTTGTGAATATTTCAACGTGGTGTCGCCAAGGAATTTGAAAAATCGGGTGTACATCAATTTGTCCACCAGCTTGGTGGACAAATGCAACGTCTTTGTTTTTAGACTCTTGTATTTCTGCACCAAGTTGGTGCAAATTTCCAATCCGCAATTCTGCACCAGCTTGGTGCAAAATTGTACTGTCCTGACTATAAAACAGATAAAAACGTTTCATATTATACAGATTCCGCTCGGAAAAGCCTTGCGCGTCCGGAAACTCTGTCTTCAATTCCCTACTTAGGTTTTTGAAAAAACCACTTCCCCACGCCGAATCCATTTGGCGAACAACAATATCGTGCCCTAAATCCCAATATAGGCGCAACAATTCGTCATTCACTTTTATCATTGCCCGCATTTGGCTTTGGCGAATGCGCGTTTTCAAATCTACGAGCCACTGTTTATATTCAGGGTCTTTTACAAAATCTATGTTCATCGCTTTTAGTTTATTGAGTGCAAAAATACGGATTTATTCTAACATTCCGATTAATTCTTTCTTCATATCATCGTCAATGGTGCGATAACGTGCAAAGGCTTTACTGCCTTCTTTGTGTCCACTCAATGCACCAACCAAATTCGGGTCTTTCACTTTTTTGTAGATATTTCCGATAAAACTACGCCGTGCCATATGCGAAGAAACGATTTCGTAAAGCGGTCGTTGCACTTCATCGCGCGTTTGCTGGTCAAGGGTTGTAACCATACGGTCAAGTCCGGCACGTTTGAACGCCTCTTTTATTTTACGATTGTAGTCCTGTTCGGTATTAAATGGAAAAAGCGTTCCGCGTTCATAATCTTTGTATTTATCAATGAGTTGTTTAGCCGTATCGCTTAGCGGAACTCGAACGGTTATCGCCCGGTCTTCTTTTGTTTTTCTCGGAATATATTCGATAGCGTTGTCGATAATGCTTTTGTACGTCATTTTGTATAAATCGCTGACGCGACAACCGATAAGACATTGAAAAACAAAAATATCTCGTTGAGTTTCCAATTCTTTATTATCTGACAAATCAGTTTCTAACAACTTGTTTCGCTCATCGTTATTTATGTAGATAGGCGTTCCATATACGATTTCGCCAACCGTGTATTTTTTGAATGGATTATTTGTTGTGTATTCATTGTCATTTGCCCAAATAATAAAACTGCGAAAACGAAGCATCATATCGGCAACCGTGTTTTGTCCGCGAGGGTTGGGCATACCTTTGGGAACGATATTGCCGTCTTCGTCCACAGTTGGTGGACGTTTCCTTTTCGGAGTTTTCACGCCGACTTTGACGGAATAAGGAAATTCCTCATAAATTTTCGGATATTTCAAAAAGGCATCTCTTTCATTTGCGAGAAAATCCTCGATTTGGTGTAGCACGTCCAAAGATAGCGTTGAAAAAGATAATTTGAACCCTTTATTGTCTTGTTTTCTCTTGAATAACTCAAATCTGCGCAAACAACGGACAATGACTTTGAAATTTTTTTGACGAAACTCTGATAATTTATGTGAGGAAAGATATTTTTCCATTACGTCAAAAAACGATTCTTCTTTGGGCACAGTTTTTTTTCGGGCAGGTTTGTAGAACTTTTTGGCGCAGAAAAAATGTGGAAGAAACGATTAAAAAATTATCGGACACCACTGGTTTTTACAATAATGGCATTGCATTTCCATTTTGCGACAGAATTGTAGGCGTTACAGACATAATAAATCTCGATAGACGAGGTTTTGAAATCGCCAAATGGATAAAAGACAATCAGTTTACAGGAAAATATGTCATTTTAGATGATATGTACAACTGTATGCTACAAGAACAAAAACCGTATCTTATAACCACTGATTTATTTGAAGGATTAACGGAAAATGATGTTGAAAAAGCGATAAAAATTTTGAACGAATGAAGAAAGTATATGTCGCAGCAACTTTGGGCGATTATCATTTAAATTTTGAAAACAGCATCGATGGTATGTATGAAAATGTTGCAAAAGCCATTGAAAGTGCAGAAAAGAATTGGCACAGAGACCGATATTCAAAAAGAACATGTCGTGAAGTATTGTATTTTGGCACAATAGTTTATGAATTTAATGTGAATGATTATCCCATTAAAGAACCAACCATTCTTTGGTATAAAAACATTGATGTAGAAAAGTTTCTTAGACATCATCCTTGTGATGCTGAAATAGAAATTTGGCTCAAGACCCTTAATGATGTTATTGAGTATTCTGCTACTATTCAACCTTCGTATTTCAAAGACCGAAGTGTTATCAAGAAGCATCTTGGCGATATGGAAGGTGCAGAAAAAGATTTGAAAATGTACAAACAACTAATTAAAAAACAGTGATATGGATAAAGAGAAAATCTATGTGGTAACATCTTCACATAAGATGTCGATAGGTTGGGGAGGCATTGTGGGTATTTCCGACAATCTTGAAACGGCTATAGAAATAGCTGAAAATGAATGGAAAAAGCGATGCACACCTGAATCAATTAATGATAATGGTTTTGAAGAAACTTCCATTTCTGAAATGGAATATAATGCAGTTCAAAATCAATTTCTAACACCTATTTGGGGGAAAAACATCATTGATGACGGCGGGTTGCCTTATCTTTCAGAAGAGAAGATTAAAAGACGATTGGAATGTTTAAGTTATTCCATTGAGAACAGTTCGCCTTCAATGATTCCTGCATATTTTTATAGACACAAAAGTTTGATAAAAAAGCATCTTGGCGATATGGAAGGTGCAGCAAAAGATATGGAAATTTATGTACAATTAACAGAGAGTGATGAGTAAAAAAGGCTACTACATAAATATTTACACTAACAAAACCAAAAGCGATTTTCTACAAATTCGCTACGGTCGGTTCAATGCAAGCATTCCAAAATCTTACATTGAGGAAAATAATTTGGCTATAAAATCGGACAATATGTTTATCAACAAAGAGTTGTATGAAAAATGGTTTAAGGAAGAGATTGAAAATGATAGAGAGTATTGGCGAAAGAGGCAAGAGGTTTTCAATTCATTCTATCCTCACATTCCGCTTTTTTACGAATGTAGAGAAATGATTTTGAATGAGCCTCGATTTTATGGTATCAGACCCCCTTATTATATAATGGGTTTAGCATACTGTGGTGCTTCATCTGCCACTTTGGGCGAATTATTGCTAATATGGGAAAATGAAGAGACGATGACTTTTACCTGCGAATGTGGCGGTAAAAAGTTCTGTTTTCTATTTTCGGGAAGTCCATTGTCAGGCACACAGGGAGATTCACAAACCATTTGTTCTAATTGTGGGAAATGGGACACGAAAGGCGGTGCAAGCAGTAGTTTGGGGAGCAAAATTAAAGCACGAATTAAATACAAAGCAATAGAACCACGAGCCGAAAAAGTGGCATCATACGAAGAATTGATAAAAGAATGTATTAAATTCAACGCATAAAACAATGGAACACAATAGAATATTCGCACAATACAACGAATGGATAAAAGAGTGTCATAAAATGATACGCCAAACCTATCCCGATAAACTTGAAGAGTTAGATAACGCATTAGAAAACCCATTAACAGAACCACGTGTTGAGTTTTGGGATTCATTTTACCTATATGGTATTCAAGCGCATTGGGTAAGAAAAAAGCAGCGAGAATTAAACGAAATTTACGAAGCCATTGATAATGGAACGTTTAACAGTAACGAATACAAATATGACAGCAGCAAAAAAACACCTTGTGGTCTTCTCAGGCGCAGGGATTAGTGTAGAAAGTGGCATTGCTACATTTCGAGGCGAAGGGGGATTGTGGGATAAATATGATGTTGATGAGATTTCCAGCATTGAGGCGTGGAACAACAACAAAACATTTGTTCTTAATTTTTTCAATCAACGAAAAAGAGAAATGTTACAAGCGCAACCCAACAAAGCACACAAAATTATTGCCGAATTAGAAGACCATTTCAAAGTCAGCATCATCACACAAAATATTGATAACCTGCACGAAAAAGCAGGTAGTACAAATGTGTTGCATCTTCACGGTGAAATAACAAAAGCGTGTAATGAAGACAAAAATCACATAATAGATATTGGCGATAGAGAAATTCAAGTTGGGGATAAAGCCCCTGATGATTCACAACTTCGTCCTTATGTGGTGTGGTTTGGCGAACAAGTCATTTTTTTGGAAGAAGCAATGAATTTGGTTGAGTCGGCAGATATATTGTTGATTGTTGGCACTTCATTAAATGTGCAACCAGCAGCGAGTTTGCCAGAACTTGTTGGTAAAGACACATCAGTATTTTTAATTGACCCCAACCCTCAAAATATCAATCGAAAAATCACTATCATTCCTACCAAAGCAAACGAAGGAATGGAAGTTATCAAAGCATTTTTATTGGAAGGAAAGCCCTTACCCACTTATGAATTGTTACAAGAAGAAGAAACCGATGAGATGCTATTGATTTGTAACAGAATGATTAATGAATATCCTGATAACCCTGACTTTTGGATGCAAAAAGCAACAAGATTGGGGGAATTGGAGCGTTATGATGAGGCTGTGAAATGTCAAGATGAGGCGATGAAGTTGTTTCTAAGTGCTTGATTGCGTGAAATCGAACATAAGATGTTTTATAGAAAGTTTATCGTTTTTAGAAATGTAACAACCTTTTGAACAATCAAAATCTAACTGTTCGGATTGTCGTCCATTATTGGATAAAAGCCCATTAATAGAATCAATAATATTTTCCGTTTTTCCTTGAAGAACATAGCCAAGCAAGCAACCATTAGAAGGGTATTTTTCCGAAAAATAGTTATCAATACCTGTTTCGATGTATCGTTTGTGTAAACTTGTTGCAGAAATCTTTGTTTTTCTACCTTTCTTAAAGGAATCAACCTCTATCAGATTTTTTGCTTCTGCAAAATAAGTAAACTTATATGTGTTAGTCCAACAACAAAATCTAAAATCAATTCTCGAAGATGTTTTTGCGGATTTTTTATTTTCTAAAATATCTTTTGCGTATAAGCGAAATTCAGGAATAATATCTATTTGCCACTTAAAAGCCAATGGACATTTTTCAATGTAATCAAATAAAACAGCCGAAATATTTTCCTCTTCCCAATCAATGGAAATTTCAGAATTCGACTTTACATAATTATAGCCATCTATCAATAAATTCAAACAGCGTTTTTCTAAACATTGTATGGTAAGATTGATAAATGCCGTACCCAATTTTCCGTTCATTGTTTTCCTCCCATACTTGAAATTTCAACAATTAGAGAAAGGGCATCATCAATAGCCTGAGAACGAGTCCAAAAACGCTTTTGATTTGGTTTAATCAAATATATTTTATCATTGTCATAATACCTAAATTGTTTTTGCACATATAAATTTTTCCCTTTTTCTTGAATAGAATATTTATCTAATTCGTTTAATAAAGGCATTAGTTCTCCTGCATTTTTTACTTCAACTTGTTTCTCTGAATTATCAAACTCTAAAACAACCAAATTTAGAGGGGCAGAATGCAGAATATCGTAAATTGTTATGTTAATTTTACAATCTGATTCTGAATAAAAATCATTTAGTTCTTGGCTAAGTGTTTCGGCATAAGATATATTTTCATTAAGTATTGTTTTGTGAAATGCCTTTGATTTAGTTCCTTCTATTAACAATGAAAACGAATATTCAAAAGCATCAGTTATTAAAATCTTATTTCGTTCAGATATTTGACACAATGAAAAAATTAAATTATCTATTTCATTTTCAAATGTACTCAACATCTGATTTTGTTTTATAAAATCAAGTTTCATATACTCTTCAAAAATATCAGATAACCGATAAATATTTTCATCTTCAAGAAAGAAAGGTAATTGATAGTACTCATTTGGTTTCAATTCTTCTCTTTCAATTCCGATAGATGCAGATATCATAAAAAGGAAATATGTTGATATTGTCGAATTAAGATAACAGGTTAATCCTTGCAGAAGTTTTTCATCTTTATGATGAAGTCCCAAAACTTTACTGTTAAAAGAACAAATTTCATCTACAAAAGAGGCACAAACTTTCCATTTTTTTAAACCTTCTTTTATTAGAATATGTGGTGCTTGGTAGGCATCTTTTGCTCCTAATCGCCTAAAAACATCTATTGTTTGCAGTTGATTTACAGGGATATTGTAGTGTTCGGTATATAATTTCTTAGATTTATCCGACAAACCTTTTTCTATGGTTGAAAAACAATCTGAATAATACCTATCAATATGCTCGGGCAAGATATATTTCTGAGGTATTGATATATCTTTATTTATTTTTTTTGTAGAATTATCTAAAAATTGTAGTCCTAATCCTTTCTTAATGGATTTTTTTTCAATAAAACTTTTTAAGGTCAAATTATTTGAAAGTGATTTTATAAAATGGAAGTCTGCAACACTCCCCCACATAGCAATTTTCCAAATCTTCGTATCTGGATTTTGACACTCTGTTCTTGGTAAATGTTTGATGTCTGTACTATCTATCAATACTCCATCTATAAGATTTGATTTGATGTATGTTTTAGGTGCCCAATACTCAATAGTATTTGTTAGTTCTTGCGGTTGGTTTTTCTGAAAATATGCAATACATATTGGTCCGACAGCGGAAGTGAATAATTGCCCACCAAAGTTTTTAGGAACTTTCCTAAAAATGGATAGATTATATACCTTCTCTACATAATTTTCTTGAAATAGCCATTTTCTGAAATTTTGAAAAGGCTTTTCTGTATTAGTTAAAACTTTTGTATTGAAAATCAGAGCAATTCCTCCATTGGGACAAAAATCTACGGCTTTATGGATAAATGGTAAAACCATTTCTTTACCAAAATTATATTTGGTACAATAATCCATAATTGGTTTAGATAAGTTCTTAGTTCCAAAAGGCGGATTTCCAACAACCAAATCCACTTTTTCAAACTCATCAGTATTTACTTCGCCAATAGTATCTCGACACCACAAATTGTTCCCTTGCTTGCCTTCAAGGGATTTATCATTAGGGTTATTTATTAAGTAAGGAAATTTGTTGTCTTTATCTATCCATAATTTTTTAGGGTTGAGATGTTCAACCAATGCTAAATATAGACTGAATGCAGTAACCTTTATTGCCAATGGGTCAATTTCTATCCCAAAGATATTTTTCACAAGAATATCTTGTAGTTCTTTGAAAGTTATTATTTCTTTTTGCGGATTGTCATTTTTCCAACGTCTAATTAATCGCTTATAACTTTCGACTAAAAAAATGCCCGAACCACAGGCTGGGTCTAATGTTTTTACATTATAATTAGTTTCGTTTTTAATTGGCAGTTTGTCATTTAACACCAACTCTACCAATGTGTAGGGAGTATAAAATTGTCCTTTGTCTTTCTTTGATTGTAATTCTCCGAGAAAATTTTCATATACTTCACTCAATAATTCTATTTGAATAAAGTCAAATTTAAAAATTCTCCAATCATCAAATAATTTAGGTTGTCCAGAAATATCTCCATCAATAAAGCATTGTTTGATTTTGTTAAGATGCTCATCTTTAACAACAGATTGCTCATTATCTATCACAGGAAACACATTTCCGTTGAAGTGTTCCTGCAATTTTGCAAATAAACGATATGTAGCCTCTCTATCTTCTAAAATATCAAAATAACTATCTGCTCCTGTTTTAATTTCTTCATATAAACCTGCCTCTTTTGCTGCCCCTTTATCTTCAAGATAAAGAATAAAAAGAGAACGCATAAGTAATCCGTGTATGATTTTAGGGTCGCTAATATCTTTTTTCAGCACTGCTGCCGTATTTAAAAGGCTTTGCACCAAATATCTATCTATTCTCTGTTGTACTTTTATTTTTTCTCGGACATCGTTATATTCACTTGTCCACAACAAACCACAATCAACCCCTACCTGAGAAAAAATTTCAACAAGAATTTTTAAGTTAGTTTCATCATCTTGCGTACTGCTGAATACTTGATAAGGCTCTAATGCTTTATCATAATCAGAATCGGGTTTTATGTATTTAGGCTTTTCATAGCAATTATAAATCCGAATTTCAGTATCTGACATTGCAAACAGAAACATTATTTTACGATAATTCCACGCCTTATGTTGGATGTCAGCAATTTCCTTTAATGAATCAGGACTAAAAGATGATACATCTTTAAATAAAATAGCAGGGAAATTCCCCGAAAAATAGACCTTATCAGCACCAATGCTTTTAAGCTCTGTATATTCAGGGTATAAACCAGGCACATCTGAACATTGAATCAATTGTTCATAGCCTAATTTTTTATAGAAAAAATTAGAATTATTTTTCTTCTCAATTTCGATATTCATAGCTACAAAATCCCTAATTTTGCAAAGGTAAAAGGAAAAATCCAAATATTCAAATTTCACAAAACAAAAATACGGTATCAATTCAAAAAAATATTCTAATCCAATGTTTGAGTTAAATCTGCAATACAAAAAATCTCTCTTGGTGTCGCCAATAATGGAATATAAACCTAAAATTTTATTTTGAAATTTATACACCTACCTCTTCCTTTTTGCAAAATCGACTCAAATAATTGATGCTACAAAAATTTTCAGCAACTTATTAACAATGATAAGTTGCTGAAATATAAATCTGTAAGCATCGAAAAAGTGTAATAAAATACTACTTAAAAACTATCTATTTTCAGTAACATCAATTTATCAAACTACTAATCGAATTTTCCCCCTCAACATCACCCAGCCAGTCAATAATTTTAGATTCGATGTCAGATTGGGACATACCGCAACTATTACAAATACCGACAAAATGTTGTTTCAATCTATTCCTTTGCCCAGACGGATAAGGTTGAGCATTCCACACCAACGCAAAATCCTCATCAGCAGCCAAATAATCCATTAATCTATTAGAATTAACGCCACCATTGAATTTGAGGTTTTCTTTTTGTTGTTTCTGTTTGATTTTCTTGATTTTATCTTGTTTGGTTCTCAAAGTAGAATAGATTTCATCAATATTATTGATTTTCAACACGTATGGGGATATGAATCTTAGTTCCGCAGGTTTGCCTGTCTTTTCATTTATTCCGCCTGGGTGTCTTGTTAATCTGTTAGGATTACAACATTGTATATCGGCTAATCCATTGAAATAATTATCATTGATGTAATGCCAAAGATGATGATATTCTTCTTTGTTGGTGCAATATTTTTCTGCCAACTCAATAATATAATGATTTGATTTGCTGCCCGAAAACACACATCTACGAGGTTTAATATTGCTGTTGGTTACTATTTTTTCTTGTTCAGCGACATCTATTGTGTCAAATTCAAACAGCATATTTTTCAAACAACAATCCGCATCTTTCAATCTTTTCACGTGCCCTTTTTCATCTCTTTGCAATTCAGAATCAGGAAGTTTTGGATTATTCAAATGGTCGTATCTTCGTTTGGGGTCTTTTATTGAGTGCTTTGAAAATATCTCTTTTGTTCCCCAGTACAAATTGAAATCTTCATTATTGGTATCAACATTCTCTATCTCTACAATGTTTTTAGTTTCTTCTATTTCTTCGTCAAAGACCTCATCAGAATCTTCATCTATCTCATCAGGTGGCAGATTTTTAGGAAATTGAATGTAATTGATTACGTCTCTTAGATAATCAAACTCTTCAGGTGTAACTGTTGGCTTGTAGTTCAAAATCTCATTGAATTTCTTGAAATCCACCACAATCTTTTTCTTATTGGTTGAACATTCGGAAATAAAATCAAATTCGTAAATGTTTGACGGTAGAGTTTTTAGTAATGATTTTTTCTTAATACGGTATTCCTCAACTACTTCAAACTCATCTAATGTAATTTTTCCAGTTTTATGAATCAGTTCTAATCTCAACTTATCCTCGCTTGAAATACAATTTTCATACGGACAAGGTGTTTCCAAATTCCGTATCTTTTTTGAAATCAGAATGTGAATGATTGATAGTATTGTATTTACATCTACATTTTCTCTTAATTTGTACTTTTCTGCAATCTCATTGTTGTAATAGTTACAGTCTGTATTTGTATTGATATGAGCCAAAATGAATTTTACTTTTTCCTGAATTTCGGGGATTGATAGATACAAATAAAAGTCGCCCCAGATTTCCTTGCTGTTTCTGTATTTTGATGAAATGGGGATAAACAACATTCGCCTGTCATTCTGTTCAGAATAGAATTTACCCCTCTCGTTGGTTGTAAATAAAAGATTTATCTCGTTTTTTACTGTTGTTTTCTTTTCATATTTCACATCTCTTTGTCGTTGAGTACAAGTTACCGCATTTTTGTACGTATTGTATTCATCTTGGTTTTTAGGTAAATTACCGTCAGAAATGGAAACAAAACGCTTATCATCTAACTGTGAATTATTATTGAAAAAATCCTTGATTGATGTGAGCGTTCCACTGATTTCAGGGAATAATTCACACATCAAATAGGTTGATATTGAATCTTTACCATATCCTTGTCCGCTTTGATAAATGGGTGTTTTCAATAGCTTTTTACCCTTGATATTGTCATTCAGAAATTGCAGATGATATTGATAATCACCAGGATTAAGAATGTCTTTCATCACTTGAAAGATAAAAGCCACTCTGTGGTCATTTTCTAATTCTTCTTTTGTGAAGTGTCTAATCGTTGGCTTTGGTGCCTCATAGATTGGGAAATTGTGTTTGTTTACATTCCAGTTGTAATTGGATAAGTAAACGTGAATCCGTTCAGGGTTTTTCCCTTTTTCTCTGACCTCTACATTGCCGTCAAGTGCTAATCTCAGATATTCCTGACTGAAATTGTGGGTAATTCCATTCACATTAATAGTGAAATTCGTCTTGTTAAATCCGAATTTTTCTTGGTTGAGATACTTTCTAAGTTTCTCGATTGTAAATACATTTGCTGCATTTCGCATTTTATTTTAGTTTTTAAAGTGGAGTGCCCCATACAAAAACAGGAGCACCCCTTATTCTTGCCACACGAACACAAGTCAAAGGGGTGCATATATTGAAAAATGCAGTTTCTTATTTCTTTTGTTTCGTATGCTTATTTCATATTGACCTATCCTGTTTTATATTCGGGCAATATCTTTATTTGATTATAAATATCACGATATTTGAAAAATGATGACTTTTTTGAGCATTTATTTTCACAATACCAGTATTTTTCTTAGAATATAGAAATTATAGTGATATTTTCAAGACTTAATGTTCTTCTCTCGAAAATTATTTTAGTGAGTTGGATTTCCCTCCCAACCATTCAAAGATTTTCAACATTAATAATGACAACCAAAAAAATATGCCCGAAAAGAATATTTGAAATGTTTTCTTATTCTTTTGATAGACAAAATGGGGTGTGCTGAAATAGATTATCAGTGAGTTAGGTGGCATAAAAATCAAAAATAGGGTTGTTTATAGTGCTGTTATGGGTGGAAAAGAGTGGGTTATTGGGTATTTATAAGAGGATGTACTTGAAGAAAAATGGCAGTCGGTCTTTCCTGCCATTTTTCACTGTTACTCACACCATTTTTAGAAAGGTAGATCAGGGGCATCATTGGCATACGAATCAGGATGCTTGCCAATTTGGAAAAACGTATACACAAGACTTTGCTTAATTTTGTTGGAAAAATCTCCTGATAAACTTAATAGGCAAAGTACTTCTTGAATATGTTCGATAGTTCCGATAATTGAATAAGTAAAAAGTGAGTCTAATGAAATGAAAGTTTCTATTTCATACTCATCATCACTTATTTTACTGAAATAGAATAAATTTATATCATAGCAAAACCTATCTAAATCTTGTTTTATTACTGCTTTTGTTAATTGGGGATTTCCCATTTTAATAGCTTCTTTTAAAGTTGTTGTTATTAGCATTTTATAGATTATTATTTAGTTATTTAAAGTACGTTTCTCATAGGAATTAACCTATCAGAAACGCTCCCGAACATTGATTAATAGTCGGGGGTATTTTTTATTTGTTATTTTTATGGGCTAGGAATCCATTCCCTTAACTCCCAGATAAGGTCTAAATCGTATAGAAATTGGTTCGAGAATAGGACGGTTGAGGGTACGCTAAATCTCTGATTGTCGACTGATAATCAGAGATTTTTCTTTTAACAAGGTGTACTGAATGTGTACTAAATGACGAAAAGAAGAATAATGTGTACTTTCCCATTTTAGAACGTGATTTTTTTATATATCTTTAACGCTATTGCTATCTGTTTTTTCGTTTTCTCTCTCTTTTTTGCTCATAAAGCCTTATTCATTACTATCTTTGTAGGGTAAAAATACAACAGATGATAGAAAAACAATTCAAATTACTTCAAAAACTCATTGATAAATGCGTCAAACGTGATTATGATGCAGTCAGCGAGGCGTTTTCTATGAAAAAGAATTACCTTAAAGGCGAACAGCGTCTTGATTATATCCGAAAAGAAATTTTCAGGATAACGGAAGAAATTGTATCTATAAACTTAAAAAATCCGGCTCTCAAAACTTTTGCTTTCGATTGGCACATTCCCAATTTCATTTGGGAAAGTTCATTTTACGAAAATCTTACAACTGATGAGCGTAAAAAATACATTGCTTTTCCATACGAAAACTTTGATGATAAACTCTATATTGAAAATCCGACTTCTTATGATGAATCGCTGCCTTATTTTTCCGTTATCGTCAAATTGGTCGTTTACAGTAAGTTTTTGGAAGACCTGCAAAAAGAAGAACAGGAACGAATGTTGCCACTAACAACAATCAACACCGCAGTAGAACCAAAAGAAACCGCTTCTAAAAATATAGTCGGAAAAGAAAATCCCTTTAATTGCAAATTGAATAATGATGCTTTCCAACTTCTAACCAATTGCGTTAATAATGCTCGTATTTTTACAACTGAAATTACCCCACAGATATTAGAAGACTTCTTTTATTGCCGATTATCTGGTGCACTGAAATCTGCTAACAATAAACTACTTGCCTATTTTATGATGAAATTAAGTATGCAAAGACACATTACGTTTGAGTGGCAGTCCGTCATAGCCAACAACAAATTAGTAATTGCCCCGAAGAAAGAAAAATACCTAAACAACAGCGATTTATCTTCTGCTAACGACAGCATCAAATATATTCCACCCAAAAAATCGGAAATCATTGACAAATACGTCAAACAACTGAAAAAACATTGAGCATAGATTGATACCTCAAACATAACTTAATCCAAGTCCATTTTTTCGTTTCTACCTTTGCCCCCGAATTCAAATTATTCGGAGGGTGCACCCTCCATATTGTATCATTTCCAAAACAAAAACAATATGGAACAGAATTTAGAAGCACGAGTTTTAGAACTCGAACAAACCATTTTTCACACCAAAAACATTTTTAGTTTCGATGAGGCGAGCAAATTTCTCAACTTATCGAAAAGTTACTTGTACAAATTAACATCAGGTAATTTAATTCCTCACTACAAACCACAGGGAAAAATGCTGTATTTTGAAAAAGAAGAATTGGAAAATTGGCTTCGTCAAAATCCGATAAAAACGCAGGCGCAAATTGCAAGGGAAGCGCAGCAATATGTGATGTCAAATAAACCGTTAAAAAAGTAGGTTATGGCAGAACAAACAAAAAACAAAGAAGTTACCATTCTTTGGCAAGCCTCTCGACTGACACTTACAGGCGAATATGTTGTTGCTCCCGAAATTCTTCGTGTACACGGCTCGGCAATCGGAACATTAGGAAATTTCAGTGCCTCAATCGGAAAGGCGAAAAGCAAAAAGACGTTCAATGTGTCCGCTATTGTTGCCGCAGCATTAAAAAACGGAACGGTGCTACAATATGTTGCTGAATTGCCTGAGAACAAGCAGAAAATCCTCTATGTAGATACCGAACAAAGTCCTTACCATTGCCAAAAAGTAATGAAGCGCATTGTTCGTATGGCAGGGTTGCCTTTGAACGAAGAACCAAAAAATCTGGAATTTCTGACCTTACGCCGACATACACCCGAAATCAGAATCGCTGTTGTAGAAGAAGCGATTTATAACACCGAAAATTTAGGATTAGTCATTATTGACGGTATTCGAGATATGGTGTACGACATAAACAGCCCGAGCGAATCGACAAAAATCATTTCCAAATTGATGCAATGGACAGACGAAAGACAAATTCACATTCACACTATCTTGCACCAAAATAAGGCAGACGAAAATGCTCGCGGACACATCGGTACAGAACTGAACAACAAAGCCGAAACGGTTTTGGAAATTGCCAAAGATAAATTAGACGGCAACATTAGCACCGTTCACGCTATCCACATTCGGGCAATGGATTTTCAGCCGTTTGCGTTTCGCATCAACGAAGATGCGTTGCCCGAATTAGTCGATGAGTATCATTTTGATAAGCATAAAGACAAATCGAAATTCTTTGACTATTCAGAATTGACCGATGAGCAGCACAAACAAGCATTAGAAGCCACATTTTCAGAAGTGGCGCAAGTCGGCTACAGCGATTTGATAAAAGCCTTGAAAAGCGGATATGCTACAATCGGCTGTGTATATGGCGAAAACAAACTTGTTAAATTGAAAACGTTTTTAGAAAACAAACGAATGATAGTGAAAGATGCCAACAGGAAATACAAATTCAACCCAGACTATCATTATTAAAATCACTTTACTCTATTTCGGGTGCATAGATAATAGGGTAAAGTAAAGTTTCCGACCCATTGTGTCGAAACCGCTTTACTTTACCTTGCATTCTATATATATGCACTAATGTAAAGTATTTGATTTCGGGGTAAATGTATCCCGTGAAAGAAAAAATGAATTATCAACCATAACAACAAAAACAGAATGAACGCAAAAACAATCAATCAGTTCCCCATTCGGAACTACCTCGCCAACTTAGGCATTCAACCAACCAAAGACAACAGCTATTACGGAATGTATCACTCCCCACTTCGTCAAGACCAAAACGCAAGTTTCAAAGTCGATTTCAACAAAAACCTTTGGCACGACTTCGGAACAAATGAAGGTGGAACGCTTATTGACCTCGTGATGCAAATGGGAAATTGCTCTTTTCACGAAGCAGCCACAAAATTAGAACGCAACCTCAATACTTTTTCTTTTCACGGAAATGCGATTCCCGATGAAAAGAAAAATGACACTTCGACAATGGTTATTCAAAACATTGCGCCCATTACACACCCCAAACTCGTGGAGTGGATTCAGCAGCGCAACGTTGATTTGAACGTCGCGCGTTTGTATTGTCGAGAAGTCCACTATCAAAATCAAGTGGGGAATTATTTCGCTCTCGGTTTCGGCAACGACAAAGGTGGATACGAATTGAGCAGTCCACCCAACTTCAAAAGTTGCATTTCCCCAAAAGAAATTACCACCATTCGGAACAATCAAAATATCTGTTTAGTTTTTGAGGGATTTTGGGATTTTCTTTCCTATCTCACGATTCAGAAAATCGAGAAATCGAAGCACGATATTGTGGTGCTAAATTCGGTTGCCAATGTTCAAAAAGCAATGGATTTTTTGAAATCACACAAGGAAATTTACACCTATTTGGACAATGACGATGCAGGAAAAAAGGCAACAAAACTAATTCAATCGGAACATTCTGTTGTTCATAATCGCTCGACAAAATTTGCCGACTACAAAGATTTGAACGACTATTTGTGTCAAAAACCGATACAAAAATCAAGTATCAAAATACAGAAATCCAAAGGTCGAAAAATGTGAGCCGTGCCGTCAGGATTTTTTTAGAACGAAAAAGCCATAGCCTATTAGGGCATTTTCTTAACGCTTCGTATCCTACGCTAAAAATGCCCCAATAGGCAAAAGGGGAAACCCCTTTTGAAACCCCCAAAGACTTCCAAAAAGGAAGTCGGATAAAAAATTTTCAATCAAATTTTCAACAGAAAAAATCAAATTAAAAATGGGATTTGTCGTACTACATTTGCAAAAAGGCACTGGCAATGATGCCCCGATTTCTTCTCATATTGAGCGGACGATTAATCCTGCCAATGCAGATGAAAACCGCACACATTTGAATGCAGAAATGATTGAATTTCCCGAAGGAGTGAAAAATCGCACAGAGGCAATTCAGCACCGAATCAAGAATGCAGGTATCACTCGAAAGATTAGCCACAATCAAGTCCGAGCAATCCGCGTCATATTGAGCGGAACGCACGAAGATATGAAACGGATTCAAGACGATGGCAAATTAAACGATTGGTGCAGGGACAGCCTCGATTGGTTGCGTAAAGAGGTGGGGAACGCAAATATTGTTTCTGCCGTTTTGCATTTAGACGAGAAAACGCCTCACATTCACGCAACTGTTGTACCGATTGTAACAGGCGAAAGGCGTAAAGTCAAGCAGGAACAGCAAACTACCAAGAAAAAGTATAAGAAGAAAAATATCAATGCGCCTCGCTTATGCGCTGATGACATTATGTCGCGCGAAAAATTCAAACATTTTCAGACCACTTATGCCGAAGCAATGAGTAAATATGGTTTACAACGCGGTCGTGAAGGCTCGGAAGCAAGACATATTTCTACACAGCAGTATTACAGGGATTTATTTGATAAAAACGAAAAACTAAAAGAAGATAACGAGATTTTGCAGGAACAAAAAGCGGAAGCCAATCAAGAACTATCGCGAATCAAAAGCGGAATAAAAACCGAAAAAATGAAAAGTTCGGCTGTCGATGTAGTAACAACCACAATCGAGGGAATCGGGTCTATGATTGGAAGTTCAAAAGTAAAAAGGCAACAACAAGAATTGATAAATCGGCGGAGCCAAATTCAAAATTTAGATTCTGAAAACGCTGGATTGCAAGCACAAATCCATACACTAACGCAGCAAATGCAAGACCAACAAACTCAACACGCAGCAACGACCTACAAGTTACACCAAGAATTAGAGAAGATATACGCCTTATTCCCAAAGATAAAAGAATTGCTTCGTATCGAAAATCTTTGCCGACTGTTGGGATTTCCTGACGATTTGACAAAAGCGATTTTGGAAATGAAACCTGTTCGTTTCAAAGGACAAATCTACTCGCCTGAATACAAGCGCAAATTTGAAACAGAGTGTTCCGTTGCTGAAATCAAACCTCTTTTGAGCGACCCAAATAAACTTCAACTAACCATTGACGGAATGAATGATACAAGTTGGTTTAGACAAAGATATCGAGAATTTCAAGAAAGCATAGGAATTAAGGTAAAGCAAGAGAGAAATAGGACTGTTAAGATGTAATTTTAATAGTGGAAACGATTGAACTCATATAAGAAAGTGCTATCTTTGTAGGTGTTTCAGTAAACACTTAAAATTACACTTAAAACAAGATTATTTTATGGGGAAAATGGGAGTGTCTTACATTGGATTTTTAAAATCAACCCTACCTTTCCGGATGCTGAAAAGACAAATTATCTATGTTGAAGATAGTTATCATCCGGAAATTAATCAATTCATCGAAAAAAACTATGGAAAAATAGCAAAGCTGTTCGATGAAAAGGGATATGATTTCGCATATATTCCTGTAATTCAAAAAAACATATTGGATGAAAACGATGCCTCCATTCGTTACTATTATCCGGATACTTCTCCCGATTTCAAAAATAGCTTTAAAAATCCCGTTCCGCAAGACATCTATAATACCCTTTTTTCATTTCTGAAATATGAGAAAGAGCCTTTGAGATCGGGATTTATCTGCTATGAATTGACTATATTTAATACAACTGTATTTTCATATTTCCAAATTCGGTTTAAGTCGGAAAATGATTTATGGAAACAAATGAAATGGTATATTCAAAATATAGATTTACCATTCTCAAAAAGAAATATAGAAAAATGTTTAGATTTAATAACTAAAGATGAATCTTATTCATTAGAACAAATTAGGTACAAAGAAGATGATATTCATTATGAAAGCGAATATAGTACCGAACCTATCTGGCATACAAGTGGGGGCTACTGGACTGATGATACTTCTTATCCTACTCTCCCATGTGCGCCTTACAGACCTTCTCGTGAAGAGTACGCAGATTTTGTATTTCCGGAAGAAGGTAGACAATTTTTATCCGAAGCTAAAGCCGCTGTAAATAAGTTAAAGCAATTGGGTGTCCGCGAGTTAATTATAAAAATGCATCTTTTTTCCCAAACGCAAGAATTGAGTGAACTTCTCATTACCGAAAAATTTGAAATTATTTTAACAGATTACACAAATGAGGAAGGCAACATTATGAAAATAGACCTTGACCCTTTGCCTAAAGCTGTATATTTGCTTTTTCTGAAATATCAAGAGGGAATTCTCTTTAAGCATCTGTCTGATTACAAAGAAGAACTGATGAATATTTACGAAAAATTATCCAATAGAAAAAAGAATTCTCAGATTAGGAAAGATAGCATAGATAAGTTGGTGGACTCAACAACAAACTCAATTAACGAAAACTGTTCTAGAATCCGAGAAGCCTTTATAAAAGAATTTGATGAAAGTTTGGCTGAAAATTATTTTATTACAGGGGAACGTTCTATGCCTAAACGGATTAAGTTAGATCGCAGTTTGGTTTATTGGGAGATCGATTTGTAATCAGCTGGATTTCTGCCGTTTGCCGACTTTGCAAGCCTTGTAAAGTTGCTTATCTGCAATTTGTAATATAATATATCTACCTTTGTGACTGAGAAAGGCTAAAGCCCGAAAACCCGAAAAATCAGAAATTTAGAAGTTGTGCCCGACACGAATTAGGGAATTAATATGAATACATTAAGCTATCTTTATTGCAGTTTGATAGGAATTTGCAATTTTATTATTTTACGTGAAATCTTTATTTATCGTAGGATTACTCCAAAAGTGATGACAATAGCATTTTTGGGTGCTGTTGTTACTTTGATAGGAGCAATTATGCAGCGCCGAGAAATTTTGGTACTTGATGTGCATAATCCGTGGTTATGGATTATTGGCGCAGGTATTCCAATTGTTTTAGCCTTGCCATTTCTCAATTCGAGAGAAAAAACAGGTGCAGAAATCCTTAATAAAGGGAAGGCTTGTTGGCAACGCTTGATTTCGGTTCCATCAGGCAAGATTGATCCAAAATCTTCGGCATTTCAAACGCATCCAAAAATTCTTGAGGCAAAAGATCTAATCCGCAAATCAATTGATCTTGCGCAAGACAGTAGTCCTGACGAAGTATTGGCAGATACGAACGCAGCTGTTTCGTGGACGGAGTTGGGACTACTTCATCGAAGCATTAATGAATTTGAAGAAGCACGAAGTTGTTTTGAGAAAAGTTTAGAAAAATGTGACGGCAAGCCTCTTGCATATATTGGATATGGGGCTCTTGAAAAAAGGCATCTAAGTGCTTTGATAGCTTGCCGTGAGACCCTTTTTAGACTTGCTGAATTGGATCACGTAATGGGAAACACAGAACAAGCACGAATAAGGTACGATCAGTCGTTGGAGATTGATGTGGCATTAGGACACGATGATCCGATTGGTGAAACTACAACGAGAAATCTAAGAAATCAATTAACATAAGAGAGGAATAGAAAGTACATCAAAAAATAGAGCAAGACCTGTGAAGCCGTAAGAACAGGATTTCAAAATTTAACAAAGGATATGAAAGTTAGTAATGAGAGAGTTGTAACAGATGTAAGTTATGGATTGCATATAACTTGTCCTATATGTGGCGAAGGGTTTCGCTTAAAAAACATAACTGATTCATCTTTTGATACAACTATACTTTGTTCAGCTTGCGCAAGACCATTGAAGATTCGTTTAGTTAATGAAGTTTTTACTGTAAGTGGTTATACAGAAAGTAAACCAATATCGAAATATGCAGGTTGTTATATATTATTAGTTTTCATTATTTTAGGCTTGCTATTGTATTTGCTTTTGTAGGATTAGTAATTGGCTAAAGACGTTGCGATGTTTCGACTGACTGACGAAAATGAATTGAATGAACAGGGGCATAGCCACAGTAAACAGAATGGAAAAATTAGAAGTTGTGCCCGACACGAATTGGCAGGGCAATAACAGCAATATTTTAAAAGTAGTTTTAATGAAAAAGATATTATTTATCGTTGTGGGGCTTTGTATGTGCTTTCCTTGTTTTTCACAATTATCGCAAACAAAGAAAAATGAAGTGAAATTGGATTTTTTTATGACTGTGATGAATTACCCTACAATTAGTTACGAGCGTTTTTTTGGAAAGCATATAGGAACAGGACTGTCAGTTGGGTTTCCATTGAAAGGTGATGAAACCAACCGTTTTCTAATATTACCCTATGGGCGTTTCTATTTTGGTAATATGGTGAGGAAAGTAGAAACGCGGACAGGAGCATTTGGCGAGAATTACCTGGATGAATTCTATGTTTTAACAAATGAGTATAGTGGTTTTTTTATTGAAGTTAATACAGGATTTTTTGGAAGAGAAGAATTGAACGAAATGACATGGAGGTATCATAACACAACCAAATTTGGATTAGGAGCCGCTATTGGATGGAAAATTTTAGGGAGTGATTCATACAATAAACTCGGAGACAGGTATTTTGGTGATGCTAGAATATTGGAGCTTTTTACATATGAGATATTCTTTGGTCTTGGTTGGGGCGTTGATGATTTCAAAGTTACTTATCCGCGCTTTGGAATTAACATCGGAATACCGTTTTAATAGGATTTTTATTTAGAGAATATGAAAAAATACAAAATATTCACATTTGGCTATTCCGGCGGAAATATCGCACAAACGTTAGTCCGCACTAACCAATCTCTGTACGAGGAGCAGGGGAATATTCTGTATCACTTTAATACAGATGCGCAGTATGTTGCTCGCTTGACTTCGCTAAAAAACAAGTATTTAATCGGCAGTGGGGGTTTACGTCCCGGGTCAAGCATTGAATATGCCAAGAGAGTGTTTGATGATGATAAAAATGTCCGAGTTATTAGCCAAAAAACAACGCAAAAAGTTTGTTGTAATAGGAAGTGCACCGTTTCGTTTTGAAGGCATTTATAAATTGCAGCAAGTGGACGATGTGATTGAGGTATTGAGAAAAATTACCGATAATATCATCGTTCTTCCTTATGAAAATCTACGTAGTTCGCTTTGCGATTTACCTTTCACAACAATGTTTACAATGGCTGATTATTATGCAATTGAAGCCATTGGCTCTATATTGAATTTAGAAGGCTGGAGTATGAATGAGCAGGTAAGCAAAATCTTACAAAATGATGAGAAAATTTCGGCAGCTATAACGAAAGTAAAAAAATATCTCTACGAAGATGAATCGAATGAACAGGTTGAACAATAAACAGCTATGGGAAATAATAAATTCTGTGCCATAGCCACAGTAAATAAAATGGAAAAATTAGATCTTAGTTTAACAATGTTGGGGCGCCGACTCAACGGTGGTGTTGAATACGGTTTTCGCACATCGAGCGGAAATGAATATTGGTGTAAACAATATGAACTCGATGCAGTTATGGGACGTGTAACACGCATTCGTTTATGGCATTATCTTAGAGACTGGGAGAAAGAGCGAGGGAAAACCGAAAATGAATTGACAGACTATGAAGATTTCAAGCAAATGTTGGCTGCGAAAAATTGGTCTGCTGGTTTTGACCCGGGATATGTTCCATATCAATATTAAAAAACAAATGTAAAATATAAAAACAAACAAAATGAAAAAGACCAAGGTATTATTCCTGTGCAGTGCCAACATCGACAGATCAAAAACGGCAGAAGATCTATATAAGAATCATCCGGCATTGGAAGTGAAATCGGCAGGGACTGCCCCTCACGCAATAGTGAGAGTGTGTGATGCACTAATCAAGGAAATGGATATTGTGCTCTGCATGACAGTGGGGCATAAACGCTTTATTGAACAGAATTTTTCGGATATTATTTCCGATAAAATAATCGATGAGCTTGATGTTCAAGATGACTATCGGTATATGAGCATTCAACTGCAAAATATTCTTAAAGTCAGGATAGATGCGTGGCTGCTGGAAAACCTAAACATACAACCAATTTAAAATAAAACGTATGCCGGAAGCAATGAAAAAGACAAAAATTTTATTTGTGTGCACCTCTAATCAAAGAAGAAGTGTCGCTGCTGAGCAGCTATACAAAAATCATCCGAGATTGGAAGTAAAATCGGCAGGAACCGGCTCTCACGCTAAGACAGTGTTATCTATCGAACTAATCTTGTGGGCTGATTGTATTCTTTGCTTTACAGCTCGTAATCAATATATTCTTGAGCAGAGATTTCCGGATATTATTTCCGATAAAATAATTGATGAAATTGATGTTACAGATAATTGTCCATATATTATCGGAACGCAAGTAAATGAATGGTTACAGAAAATTTTATTAAAAAATAACGTATGTCAACAGTAAGAGATTATTTAGTACAATGCGCTATGTGCGGCAAAGAATCCGAGCAACAGCGTATAACAAGTTCTCCCGGATTGGGAGGATATTCCGATTTGGATTTTCGTCCGAGATGGGCGTATATGGAATACTGGATTCAGCGATGTCATCATTGCGGTTACATCAATACATCACTGGCTCAACCCTGTGAATTGTCGATGGACACCCTTTTAAGTGTCTATCAAGAAGTCGAAGCTGGTTTTAATTGGCGAGAAGAGTTCAAAAAAATCGAAATGCGAAATCCTGATATTAGTTCTGACTGTCCATTGACTGCATGGATTGAAAATAAACCTTATACAGTTGAGATGCTCGTAGAAGATAACCTGGCTTTCCAATTTGCCAAACTGGGCGGCATGTTCGCTAAATTAGATAAAAACATCAGTGCTGCCAGACAGTTTTTACGAGTTGCCTGGTGTTTCGATGACGAAGGCAACAACGAGCAGGGAGCAACTCATTGGCGAAAAATGTCGATAAAACACATTGAATCGGCGTTTCGTCAGTTACAGTTGCCTGTTTCCGAAACAACACAATGTATCTATGCGGATATGTTGCGCAGAGTAGGCGATTTTCAATCTGTACTCAAATTAGATGAGAATCAATTGTCAGATGAAGTTTCTGTTCAACTGATTAAGTTTCAAAAAGAGCTCTCGGAAAAAGGCGATAGCGTAGCTCACAAGATGAGTGATAACGACGATTTGCTGAGGGCAGTGAAGAGAAAACACGAAAACAGAAGTATGTAATTTTTAAATAAGGAGGACATTTTATGAATACTTGGATTATTATTGGAATTGTTGTAAGTATTATAGCTGTGGCAAAAGTTTTTGCAGGACGTGCAAAAAGAAAGCAAAAAAGACTTGAGGAAATTTGCACTGAAATAGGTCACGACTGGAGCGGCTGCAAATGCAAAAGGTGTGATAAAGAAAACCATTGTTGGATAACAACTTCTTGCCCTTCTTGTAGTGGTGAAGGCTATTATGCAAGCAATGGACAGTATTATTTTTGCACTAATTGTTCTAGTAGTGATGATAATTCTTTTTATCGTTGCCAAAGATGTGGAATAGAGAAGGTCGAAAAACAAACCGACCCAAAAGATGTTGCGATAAATGGTAACGATGGCTATTTACGTAAAAAAGCAATAAGGGAGCTAACTGATCCGGATGTACTGATTGAAATTGTGAATAGCAATGAAAACAAATATTTGTACACATGGGAAGAAATTTGTACAAGAGAAATTCCGGGTTCTTGTACAGGTTGTGGTTTGGCTACAAGCGGCGGTGGTTGCCAAAGTTGTGGTTCACTAACATTTCCCGAAAAATATACCGTAACCCATACAGAAGACCTTCGTGATACAGCGCGTGAAAGACTGACCGAATTAGGTTATCAAATTGAAACATTAGATGATAAATTAGAAAACAAACCGCTCACAAAAGAGCATAAAAGAAGGGAAGAAGAATGTGTGCATGATTGGGGAACAGAGACAAGTACATATACACATCCTGGTACTTATGTAGGTGCTCATGACGGTTATATGGAAGAAACAACAACTTATTTGTGCGTAAAATGCGGTAAAATAGATAGAACAGAAACAAGAACATGCTAAAAAGATAAAGAAGACCAGCGTGCAACGTTCGGTGTGGCGCGCGTTAGATGATAAATCAGAAAACAAACCGCTTTGAAAAGAGCATAAAAATAGAAATAATGGGATTAAAATGTTTATCCGGACAGCATGATTGGGATGATTATTGCAAGTGCAAACACTGTGGAAAAGAACAGCACGAATGGGGAAAGGAGCAATCAATTCATTCATGGACAGAAGCGAGCAGTTATGAATCAGGGAATGAGTATGGTCCTTATATAGAAAAAGGCACGTTTTGCGTGCAGTGTAAAAAATGCGGAAAAACGAATGAATACACTAAGTAATTGATATGGAAAACTTGAATATTTCAGAAATAATATGGGGTTACTTTGAAGTTGATAGGTCTAACCATATTTTATACACGGAGCATCTTGTTAATCATCCGGAGGCATCGTATGCTATTCGGAAATATATGGATGAAGACGGTATTGTTGAGAAGGAGGCAGTTCGTCGCCTCATCAGTTTGGGAAATCCTGTGGAAAACGCATTCGCACGAGGACTTATTGAATATGCTCTTGAGTCGGCGATGTATCTGTGTCCGAAAAAGATTTTCGTAGCAAAGCGCGCAAAAGAATAGAGAATTATTTTATCGCTATTGAAAGTTTGATTTCAGCACAAGGATATGACATAATCACCGGATTGGGGAGGTTGCGCGGAGAGGATCATTTAACTTTCACGGTCAATTTTTTCAATGAGCGTTTATCCGACACTTATTTATCAAAAAAAATCGATCCCTTCAACCTTTACCTTTGCATTGGATTCGATCGGGAAATTCACAGATTGCTTTTCCAATATGTGTTGGATGTAGAGATAGATGGAGAGGAAGCAAAATATTGTGCCGGTAGATTTCGCATAGAAGATAATTTTTTACGCTGTTTGTGCGACGCGGGAATTCGCAGCCTGCCACATCGGCGTTATACCAGCGATATTAAAGTGCGTGGAGGCGTGGAGCGTTTATTTGAGGAGTATGAGTTGTCCCTAATTTTGGATAATCTGTTTGAATTCATCATCATCCGTAAGGACTATTATAAACAATATGAAAATTCACGGGATTTTCGTATGGCATTGACAATGTGTATTTTGAATGGGGAAAAAGAAAAAATTGAGAATTATATTATTCATGCCGATGAAACACTTACTCGGATGATAATTTCAGAATGTTCAAAATTGATCACCAAAAGTTGGGACATTACGGCTTCTGATGAGTTGAAATTATCCCTTCGATATTTGCTTGAATTTATGCGTGAATTTCCAATTGACAAAGTTCCCTATTGCAAAGAGGAATGGATATGGGTGTTTCATGAGAAAAACAGATAAAAGGAGTAAATTATGGAATTATTCAGACCGGCATGGGACAGCAAAAAACCGGAAAAAGCTGTTAAAGCAGTAACAAAAATTAAAAAGAAGGCAACATTATTAAAAGTAGCAAGGAAAGCACGATGTTGGCAGGCGCGTTTGGCTGCGATTGAAAATAAAAATTTCACCGATGCAAACGAATTGTATTACATTGCCATAAACGAAGAAAACAACGATGTATTACAGGCTGCGGTCAAAAAACTAAATATGTTTTATACATTGAACGATCCGCATGCACTGTTTGAATGTACGAGAAAGTCTCTGAAAGAAAATAAAGGTTCGGCTACAACCGGAAATGTTTTGAATGAAAGCACAAAAGCAGCAATCGCAAAATCCGTCTTGTCTAAAGATTTGTGTGTAAGAGCACTTGTGTCAATTACTTCTCAAGACCTGATTGCCGATGTTGCAAAAAATGCCCATCACGATGATATACGCACCCTTGCTACGAAAATATTAATCAACGAAAGCATATATACAAGTTAATTTGTTTGCAAAAAAAATAATGAACTGAAAAAACAGTGATGATATGAAATATTCAAAGTGCATTAATTCAAATATATTTACACAAATTTGAGTGAATCGATGTAACTTCCTAATCATCAGCACTCACGACAGAGGGTGAGAAGAAAACAGATTGCTATTTTCTTTCCCTACAACTTTTCTATCAACCGACTTCTCACAAACTCCCACGCTTCGGCAGCGTTATATTTTTCGTCGGGACGCAATAGCATTTCCATATCGCCTAAAAATTCGTCGTCTTCAATTTTTTGCTCCATATTCAAAAGGTACTCTTTTTGAGTTGGCGGGTTATCAACCGAAAAAACCATATATTCACGATAGCAGCGAATTATATCCTCTGTATTAACATTTTGCATTGAAAGTGCTTTCCACAAATCAAACAAATCACGTCCTTTTCGGCGTTGATACAAGGCGCGAAGTTTTGTGCCGAGTAACTCTTCCAATCGGTAAGTTGTTATCTTGCAATTTCCTGAAAACCATTGATTATCTACACTAAAATCATATTGCGATAGCCCCAAAACGCTGAAATGCTCACGAGTATTTATCTCAACTTTCAATCGGATAGGGATAATCGGTGGAATCTCGGAATCGAAACGAAAAATCAATGTATTATTATGCGCTTTTTGCTTCACTTTCGGCTCGCCGAGAAAAGATAAAGCCGTGCGAATTCTATCTATCGTTTCTTTGATAGGCTCTGCATTTATCTGCACCAAATCAATGTCTTCCGAATAACGAGGTTGCGGTTGCAGATATAGTTTATGAAGTGCCGTACCGCCTCGAAATGCCAAGTGGCTCGCCAAATACTCGTCGCTAAATAGTGCGACCAAAGCGCGACAAATAATCAAATCTTGTTCTATTTGATAATCTTGTCGCCACGAAAACGATTCTTGCCATTTTCTTATCGCAGATTGTGGTATCATAATTCTTTTCTGAAAAGATTATAGTCGCAACTCGGCATAATCAAAATAAATTTTGCTTCTGCTCTCGCTGCTTCTATAATTCGTCTATCTCAATTGTTTCGTTAATAATAATTTTCCATTTGGCGTTTGTTTCGCAATCTCTTGTTTGTTTGCTGTATTTCAAGGGTATTCGTTGAAATTTACAACTAAATTCTTGCGATTTTTTGAATAGAATTTCTGCTAAATCGGATTGTTCTAACTCGTTTTCAAGCAAATAACCCAATCGCTGAATGGAAGAAGTGGGAACGTAGTCAAAAAAAGTGCTGTCTAATTTCTCAAAATCAATAGATTCTGATAATTCATACAAAACCGTACAGGCGCGATTTAATCCGCCTACTTCTTTTTGAAAAGTGATTAAATCGGCTGCCGTCAGTTCGGGTTTCGATATTTGAATATCGCCATATTCCGTTCTGAAAGGTTTTAGCCACGTTTGCGGTATCGTTTTTCGTGTTGCTGTGAAAGCAATGCGATTTCCTTTTCTTGTTGTATCGCGCAATGTTGGGTATGAAATGACGACTGAAAAGGTTTGAGGTTGTTGGTGCGCTGCGCCGTAAAAAACGGCGGCATTGAGCAATGCAACGTAATATGTACGATTTAAGTGTTTCATTAAATCGTCAATATAAAGTGTCGGCGGAATCATTCCTCGCAAGGCATAACCAATAGGGATAACAGCGTAAAACCCTTGTAAAATGGGAGTAATTTCCGATTTTTTCACAAGTCGATTGAGCGCATTTCTAACACCTTGCACGGAAATTGTGTGAAATTGCTCCAAAACTTCTTGCAAAGAAAACGTTATTCGACCTCGTTTTTGTTGGTCATCTATCCAATCTTTTATTGTATCCATTGTGTTTGCATTAGAACTGCAATAATGGACATCATTTGTCTATTATCGCAGTTTTATTGTAAAATAATTTGACTGCAAATATACACATTTTTCGTGTATAATCGCAGACAAATTATTTATTTTTGTATTACAACTTCAATTCGGGCAAACTATTTATCGCATCTTCTTTCAGTTTGTCCACAGCGCGAGTATATTTTTCTGTGTGTTTCAATCCGCTATGCCCCAAAAGGCTTGCTACGGTTTTGATATTTGCCCCATTGTTCAGGATATTCACAGCAAAGGAATGTCTGGCGCAGTGCCAACTGATATGCTTGCTTATTCCGGCACGTTTTACCCAACGTTTTACTGATTTGCAGCAACTTTCGTAAGAGGGCAGAGGAAAAACAAACGTATCTAAATTGCCGTTTTCAGGTGGATTGCCGATTAAAGACAGCAGTCCGTCATTAAGAGGAATGACAACACCGCTACTTGCCGAACTTCCTTTGGTTTTGCTTTGCTCGAATTTCAATAGACGATTGGAGTAATCGACATTTCGGAACGTCAAATCTTTTACATCACAAAATCGCAATCCACAGTAAAGACAAAAAATGAACGCTCGTCTTACATTCGGATTTTCGTGTTCGTAATGACAATTTATCAAGAGTTGTATTTCGTCTAATGAAAGAACATCTTTGCGCAGTATTTGCTCATCTACCTTGCATTGAACGCCGTTGCAGGGATTTTTAATCATTACATCATTTTCAATAGCATACTTGATAACCTTTTTGAATCGTTGATAGATTCCCTTTGCACCTTCGCCCACGCTTCGACTTTGCAGGTATTCGACAAATGCTGTCATCATTTCTTTATTCAACTGTTCCGCTTTGATATTGAACTCGTATATTGGATATTTTTCTTGAAGAAAATCCTTAAACCGACTAAGGGCAATTTTCATCATTCGTATATCTTTCTTTGTGTAATTGTCTATATATGACTGGAAATAATCCAAAAAAATCACACTTCGGTCTTTTTTAAGTCGATATCCCAATGTGCTTTGTTTGAACTCCTGTTCACGTTCCGCGCGAATTTTTACGGCAAGTTCCAATGTTTCCTTATTTTTCTGCCTGTCAATGGCAGTGCGTGGCTTATCTAATAAGTACAAACTAAGATTTTCCTTTCGTCTGTTGTGTTTTATCTGAAATTTGGGTTTGCCTTCCATTGCGCCACTTTCGTAATAGATTTGATTGCCGTTTTTATCCAATGCAGGCTTTTCTTCCCTACCTAAATAATACTCCAAATAGAGACTGATTCGTCCGTCTGAAAGCTTATTTTGCTCTAATTTCGGATTTTCTTTGACTTTATTTTCTATCTTTGCCATTATTTTCGGTTATTTACCGATTCGGCTACAGAACCGGGTAAAGTTGATTAATCGCTGATTATCATTGTTTTCTTTTGGTTGCAAAGATACAAAATAATTCCGAATATCAGGGTGTACTAAAAGTGTACTAAATGACAAAAAACAGACAAAAATGGGGTAAAACAGCAAATAAGGGAAGATTGTAAATTATTGAATAACAATTATTTATTTTCTTTTGTTTTCTTATTTTTGTATGGTTGTGTATCGGCTCTGGGTACTTTTTTGAAGCGCTAAATATTTTGCAATAAAGAATTTAGCGTTTTTGCTTTTCTCTCCGTGTCCGCACTGTGTCCGCATTTTTGTGGAAGTCGAAAAGTTTTTTGATTTTTAACGTGCATTTTTTGAGGAAAATTCAATCGAAATTAAAATCATTTGCAAAGAAAAAAAGTACTCCCACATACCATACTTGGTTTGTTGCGTTGTTAGTCGGTGGTAAATAATTCTTCGCGAAAAAACACGAAAAACGATACAGGAAGTACAATTATTTTTATACGTGTAAATCAACATTCAATCGATACAAAATTGAAATGGGTTCTATTCATTTCCAAAAAAATGAAATTATCGCCCACTTTTTGGAAATGCAAAATTGCGAAAATATTTTGATTTTGCAAAGACCTATTCCTGTTTATCTGTTATTGACTATCAATACTTCTATTGTATATTTATTTCTCCATCATTTTTTTCGACATATATACCCTTTTCTCCATTAAAATTAATGGTACGTTTGGATTTAGATGTTTTCTTCTTACTAAAAACATATTTCACTAATCCGATAATTCCACTCAGAATAAGAACACCTATTCCTGAAAAAAGCCATTTTTTATTTTCAACAAACCATTCTATCATAGCATTTTATATTTTAAGAAGATAATTCCTTTAAAAAAGTTCTCAAATGCACATTTCTATATTGAGGTATATAAAGTAAGGAATCGAAAGTGTCCATCGCTTTTTCCAAAATAGGATTTTCTTTCTCATACTCCCTAATACCATTGTATGCCTCTATCAAAACATTTAGAGGACTTTTGTCATAAAAATCGTATTTGATGTCGTTAGGTTGAGAGTCAAAAAAATACTCTAAACACAAATTCGCATCAAACACAATCAGTTTTCTCAAGAAATCATAGAAATAGTTGTCTTTATATTGACTAATCGGGGAGTTAATATACTTGCCCAAAAAGAGTTTAAGGTTATCATCTATTTTTGCAGGAATATGCAAAAAACAACTATTAAAAGTCTTACCCAGTTCTTTATCATCAAAATCCAACAAATAGTCAATAATTATCCAACCTTTTTCCGAGTGTTTTTCATTTTTCAAAAAATGAGTACAAGTATTCCATAATAATTTCTCTCGGGATTGAGTATTATTTTTTAGCAAGGTTTTTAATAAATCAAGCGCATTCGGTTTGTCATTCAAATAGGCATTGAACAAAAAGAATGACATCGGTCTTCCTGCTTCTTCTATTGTTATTGCCTTTGTAAAAAATGGAACAAGTTTGTCATAATCAATATGAATGTGGTATAGAAGTGGGTGTCCATCGTGAAAAGGTATTGCCAACAGCAACGGATTATAATCTTGCACCATTCTTAAATACAAATCAAATGCCCTTTGCTTATCCATATTATTTAGCCAAGCAGCGTTAAATATTGCACAAGAGCGTGTTACTTCGTTTGCATTATCGGCAACAAATTCCAATGTTTCAAAAATTTCGTCTTTATATGATAGTAAAGAGTGGCAGCCAACCAAACATCTTACAGCAACTCCTCTAATAGAATTTATACCTACCTGCACAGCGTCCATTCCAATATCACGTTGGATATCCGAATCATTTTTAGACTCTCTATCCGGATATTCATAAATAACTTCTTTGATGAAGTCAAAAAGCGATTTATTCAAATCTTTATTATCTTGCGTGATACACTCTAATGCTCTTAAAAATGTCACTAAATTGCTCTCGTTTAATTCCTTTTCTCTATGGTTTATTATACTCAAACATAAGCATTGAATGTTTGATTTGCAATAATCGCCTTTTTTAAGTCCTTCTAATCCTGCAAGTACATAATCCAAAATAATATCTTTATCATCAATCAACTCAGTAATGAAGGGATAAAACGTGTCAGGATTTTTGGATACATATTCTTCAAATTGTCTTTCATTTCCTCGTTTTGACGGCTTCTTCCAATCATCAATAGAACGCGATTCGGTTTTTAGTTTTTTGAATGTGTTTTTCCAATCATTGAAAGACATTTTTTCGTATGCATTGGTAGAGTAACTACGGTCGCCCGACATCATACTTACTTTCTGTGGTTTGTCATTTACAACTTTCCCATATTTGCGAAAGCCTTCTTGATAGATTTTTCTTATCTCTTTGTGTTCATTTCTACATTTTTCCGATAACATAGAAATTAAACTGTATGTATGTCGTAAATAGTTAGAACGCAATTTCTTTTTTGTATAATAATCTTCGTGTGTCCAATGATAGAAATCGTTTTTTGTACATAAAATTGCTTGATTAACTTCTTGCTGTTGCTCTGCTGTAAATAGTGGATAACTTATGGCTAACAGTTCTTTCGAGTAATATTTTAAAATCTCGGAAGAATCAATACTTATGAAAAAATTGTCTTTGGTAAATATGCTGAAAATACGATTAATTTCTTCATTGATATTTTGTAGCAAATAATAGATGCCGATTGCACACAAGTTTGCCAATTTTGAATCTAATAAATTGATAAATAATTCTTTTGATTGAATATCATACGAATTATTTTTTATCCCGGAAAGAGTTAAATCGTATATGTCTTTAAATTCGTGACAATCGGTATTATTTTCAGGATTAGGTCTATACAAATAAAATGTAGCATCGCCGTACAAACCGTGGAGTAACGCATACTGCTTGATTTCTGCTGCTTGCTCTATAACATATAGAAAATAAGGAATTGCTTTATAGGGATATAGTTTATATAATTCGCCGTAAGTATGCAAGCCATAATGTCCTCTCGGAATATAGTCTTCTTGAAGCCAATCCTCGTTACATAAAGAGATGTTTTTGTCAAAATCCTTCTTCAATTCAGCAATAACAAAATCGGGGTCAGATTTCAACACTTTTTCTAAATAATAGCACTTACGTCCGAAGGCACCATTCCATTCATCTGATGTTTTATTGTATAATTCGTAAGACAACGCTACATCTTTATCAGGTATTTGTGTCAAAACATTTTCTATAAGTTTGATTTTATTTAAATGCTTAGTAAGAAAATCAATTACTACCTGCGCGTCTTGCCATATAATCCTAACACATAGATTAATGATTACAAACTCTGTTTCATCATCGGCAGTTGATAGCAATTTTTCAAACTCATTCTCTTCAATGATAAACTTAAACCATTCTGCGCTTTGGACTGATTCTAAAAATATCCGAACCAACAAAGAAGAACTAATAATGTGGTCTTTCACAAATTTCACTTCTTGTTTCAAGGGATTTTGATAAAATCCTAAATCATTTATCAGCAAAAGTTGTAGATGAAACCGATAACCATTACCTAATAAAACGGTTTTCAACTCTCTCATATAAGTTTCCACATCTAAATCTCTTAAATATGAAAATATTTGCTTTACCTGCGACCTGATAAATAAACCTTGATGAATCTCTTTTAGCGAATTTGATATACTTTGACCAGAGGCAATAAATGTCCGAGCATACACATAGTCAAAGAATGTTTGATGTATAAATTGAATTTTATTATCCGTTTCTTTAATTAAATCGCTATGAAGCAAAGAGTTTATTTCTTTACTATATTGATGGTTGAAACTTCTTTTATCAACAACAATATGCTGCTGCTTGTGCATTTTGTCTGCAATAAGCGTCAGCAACTCTATCACTTTTGAAGATTCAACTCCACTGCCATTTTCTATGTACTCACTCCAAATTTCATCATATAGTTTTTGTAGAGTAATGTTATCGTCAAATTGTTTGTTTAAACCAACTTTACAAAATAAGTTCAAGTGTAGAGGGACACGAAGGAATTCTTTCAGTCTTTCGTTATTATCGTTTATTGCTATTCCGATTTCGGATAAAACATTATAAACTTGCTCAATTTCAAGCAGAGATATTCTGAAAATGTTTTTTCCTTTATACGACCTCAAAGTGGGGTCATAGTCTAAATCATATGTCCTACAAGATATTACAATCCGAACATTTGGATAATTTTCTAATTGTTTAATCAGTCTATCGTACAAATTAATTGCATTTCTGTTAGATGAAAGTGATTGAGAAAGCGCATCAATTTGGTCAATGAGAAGTACCATTGACGAATAATTCGCAGACAAAGATTGAAATATAGATAAAATATTATCGTGAAGATTTAATTCTGTTTCAATGTCATTTAAAGAACCTATATTTAGTATTTTATCTGCTTTTATTCCTAAAACAGGGATATTGTTTAGTCTCAACAAATCAAACAAATCTTTTAGAACAACGGATTTTCCGTATCCGGCATTTCCAACCAATAAGGCTATATTCGATTCTTTATCTTGTAGTTCTTTTTCAATCCAATTGAAAATTTCTGTTGTTTCCTTTCTGTCAATATGTTTTTTCCCTTGAAATGTATTTTCATAGAGAGATAAATCAACCGATGCTTGGTTGATGTTTGACAATAATTCCTCTTTTGAGAAAGAAGGTTTGGCTTGAACGATAGTAGTATTATTAACCGTTCCTTTGTTTTCCTCTATATAAGAAGATTTTTCTCCAAGATTGATTATCCTATTATATTCCTTTTTATCAAACATTTAATGCTTTATCTTTACATTCTCTACGATTCTCTCAAACATCTCTTTTACCACCCTCTCATCAGGAATCTCCGAAAACGCCAACGGCGTTAATTCCAACCTATAAACATCTTTCAAATAATTCCACAATGCAGGAAAATCTGTAATAAGTGGCGACTGCGTCAAATCTTTTTCACGCCAATTTTTAGGAGTATCAAAAGACTTTCTATCGTGTTCCAAAAGTTCAATGAAATCCTTTTTGAAAGTAGGTGTTTGAATATAGGCAGCACATTCTTCTTCTTTTGTCAAATAGTACAAATCGTAAAAATGGCGGATTTTTGCAACAAGAGCGATACGCGGATTTTCGTCAAACGAAAAACGAAATAGCGACACCAATTTCTCAATCATCGTTTGTCTTTTATCCAATACATTCAGCAAAAACGGCTGTAAACCATATTCTTCAATGGCTTCCGTTTGGTTATTTTCTGTGAGATACTCCGTAATAAACGAAGTAATTTCTTGTTTAATATATGGATGTGGATTTGCAAACGAATTGATTTCAACAATGATTCGATTCGGAATAATAGTATCCACGCGCCCCGACAATATCGTAGGATATTCAAAAACAGACTTGCGAAACATTGAACCTTTGCTTGTTATGCCGTCTTCAACAATTTCCGTCATTTCTGTCGTGATTTCTTTTTCGATGTTGCGGATTTTGGTTTTCATAGCATTGCCACTCAAATTCTCGTTAATAATGGCAATATCAATATCTTCCGAAAAGCGGTTGATTATGCGATAACCCTTTGAGAGCGAAGTACCACCTTTGAATACCGCGCTTTCTGCATTTTTAGAATGCGCCAAACGCAGAAGTGCCAATGTAATCCAATAATCTTTTTCTACAAAGGCAGGAGTGATATTGAAATGCCTTGCCGTGAACGTGATAAGCGCAATAAAATCGGTTGTATTTGTATGCAAGTTCATTTGATATGCCATTTTTTTGGATTAGACAAAATAGAATTTGAGATATGCAATTTATATGACGATTGATGATTTAACGCTTTGTAAAGTGTACTCGTATCTTCGTTCTCGTTGTTGGTTTCGAGAATTGCGCCCAAAAGAGCAATCGTCGAAGGAGGGTACTTTATCGCCAATCGTTTAACCGTATTGATTTGCTCTTGCGCAAGTTGTTTAAACAAAACTAACAAACGGCGACAAATGTCATCGGGCATCGCATCGGGGATACTTTTAAAAAAACGCAAACAATCTAATAGTTGTAATATCGGAACGTTTTCTTTTGTAATCGTATTCTGTTGAATAATAAAATTTATTCGATAGTTTCCACGAATGACGGGTTTCTTTTCTTTTCGCGTGGCAATTTGCAACATTACAGGAACTTGCGTTGTCAATCCGAATTTATTGAAAATGGAATAGCCGGTTAAATATCCTATCGTTTTGCTGTTTTTTTCAAGCAAATCTTTTACTGTCTGAAAAGTATCGGGTGGGAGTTCCCCAAATTTACTCATTTGTGGTTTATAGAAACGACCCTTGCACAAACGCCTAATTTGCCCTGCCGCTACCATATTATTTAAAATTTTGGCAACAGTATTTTGTTTGTCTTTCGGCAATGGAAAATCATCAGCGGTAAAGACAAGCCCTGTTGCAAATTTATTTATCGTATTTCTAACTATATCAGTCATTCAAACTTTATTTTTCTGACTGCAAAGATATAACTTTTTCAGGTTTTCTCCCGAGAAAACCTGATTTTTTTTGAACAAGCACAGTTTTTTCTTGTCTTTTACGACAAAAACAAGAAAAAACTTCCATAAAGTTCAACCTATACACTGCACTTCCCCTGAATACTTTCTTCCTTTTATATCTTGTAAACACCCATTCTATTGAAAGAAAAAATTAGGCAAGCCTTTCCCAAAATTTACTCTTTCCACAGGAAAGGAAGAAATTTTGAGGAAACCCGAAGGGCTTGGGCTTGACGTTTTTTTCTTGAAATATACCTTTGTGAGCAAGATGAAAAGAAGATTTTGCTAAGCAACAATTAGAACAAAAATTGCCAAAGCCAATCAACTATTTTTTTAGAACTGTACCAAGCAATATTTGAATAAACCAAGCTTTCCAATTTGTTATATTGTTCGTTTGTTTTTTACTGTTTTCTGATACAACAATAACTACGTTTATTATTTGACTGTGTACATTTTTTCGAGAAATCATTTCTCTCTTTGCCGACTTATTGCGACTTCGTTTTTTCCTTTTCATAATTCGGGATTTTAAAAATTAAATTTTCAAAATCCGAAGTCGCCCGCCTCGCCCGCGAAAGTAGAGAAAAGATACTGAATTTGAAAGGACAGATTTGCACACTCAAAAATAAATCTCATTATCAATGAGTTATAGGTTTTGCAAATTGACTCCTTTTTAATTGATAGAAAATCGAAGTGTTTTTCGCCTACTTTTTCTAAAAAACATTAATTGTATCTATGAAACCAAAAATACCGCAACACACTCAAAGCGTATTGCGGTATTAATGACGAATAAACGAAAAATCTACCAATTCACTCTATCCGTTTTAAAATTTGTTTGTTATTCCGATGTAATTCCTATTCTTGTTGGCTCAATGTTTTTACCCTATGTACTTTCCGAATAATATTTACCGGCATAGTATCTTTCTATGCTTTCTCTGGACAGTTTGATTGATTCTAAGTGCGGTACAGAGAATACATACCCATCATCTTCTTCATAAAAATCGCATTCTGTGAACGTAAAGGTTACGTCGGGTAGTTTGCGTGGGTAAAATACATCTTCTTCGATGTGTATGAAAACAGAACTTCCTTCTACAAGGATAACCGGGAAAACCTCTTTACCCATTTTACCAATCCCGTAGGATAACTGTTCTGCAACAAGCCCGAATCTTTCTGCGAAGAATTCAAGGCTTAAGATTTTTTTATTCATTAAAATGATTTCACGTTTTTATTCCTTGCGAATAGTTTTGTTGGTTGCCTTTAAGCATAATTTTTTCAAGATAACCAAGATTAAAAACCAAGGTTCAGACAACTTTACTTTGACACACAGCGGATTTTGGATTTATCTCACCGTTACCGATAAGGTACGTGGTGTGCTGTTACCCAACCACTCGGGAAAGTCCAAGTATAACTTGTGGCACCTGGTACAGCGGATATGTAGTAAGTCTGTGCACCGCCTCTGGCACTCACAGATGTTGCACCCGAAATTGTACCCGGTTGTTCGGTACGGAATTAGTAGTTACCGTCGCTGTTGTTCCTATTTGATTTGCCGATGCCTCTATTCCATCTGCTACACAGCGAACAGAACGTCCGTCTCTGCGGTCACACAAATCCACATGTGTGCCACCACTAAAGAAGTACAAGGTAACTGCTCGCGTGTTATCGGACTCATACCTGAGGGTAGAGCTCAAATAATTACCGTACTGTCCGGCGTTGATGAGGTTACCAGAACTAGTTCGATAACCAACAGCAGGTAAGAAAATCGTATTATTACCACTGCCGAATCTACGCCCCCCTACACCGTTTTGAGTTGTCCAACCATTACCGGCGTTCATAAGTGAGCGTAGTTCAGCTTCGGTAGGTACGTGCCAACCTGTGGGACAAGGGTCGTTATCACGTGCCCAACTTGTACCCGAAGGGGTAGAATTGTCCCAACCACTAACAGAGCCTGTGGCAGCCCAAGCCGTTTTTCTATTCCATTGATAGAATTTGCCCGCGCTTTCAGGAGTGGCGGCAAAAGTGCCAGGGTTATCTACATTGCGAGTAGCCCAACGCACTCCGTTTATTACTACTCCCTCATCGGTGTTTAGGTTTGTGCTCGGTTGCGGCTGCGGCAGCGTAACAGTTGTACCATTTACCGTTACAACACAAGTAGCCGTATGTCCGCCATCTGCTGTGCGAGCGGTGATACTTGCTGTACCTGCTGCTACTGCCGTAACACGTCCCGAAGTATTAACGGTAGCAACGGATGGATTATTACTTATCCAAATCACATTTTTATTCGTAGCATTGGTAGGTAATACAGTAAAGGTAAGTGTTTCGGAATCGCTAACGGAAAGCGAAAGGGAAGCTTTGTTGAGATTTCCGCCGGATACCGGTATTGTTGTTCCTGTTTCCGTTCTTAGTGGCGGCGTTGTTTCCGTTGCTTGATTTGCAGATGTGCCTGTCGATACGCTACTATTGTTGATAGTAACATATTGTGCACTCACAAAACCCCTCGCGCCGTTATGTTCCACAGGTACCCAGCCATTTTGGGTTGAGCCTGTTACCGTTAGCACATTACCTCTCTCTACTGTTTTTACCACATTGGCGCTTGTGTTAGGTTGAGAGCGTATGTTCAGTACATCGGCGGTTACGGTGGCAGTTGTGGCTGGAGCAGGGACAAAATTTGGAGTTTGGGCTACTCTGGGTTTACTTGGACGATTTGAAAAATAATCTGAGACGGCGTTATAAGCAAATAATCCACCTAATGCCAATCCGCCAACAACAATAGCAGTAAAAAACAGCATCAACAGATTCCCAAAGAAACGTCTGATTCGTTTTTTTGCCATTTCTCTTTTCAATATCCATTCAAAAGGCTGTAATACTCTTTTGGAGTTCTTCCCCTTAGAAATAGCATTAAAAAAGCGTACATTTTTGAATTTCCAAGTAATCTCATTTATAAAAGATGTTTGTCCGAATTTAGTAAGGAAGTGGCGACATTCTTTGTCTGTCGTGAGAACTGTGTCGGTAAATATATCTGTTTTTGGAATAATTACGGCTAAACTTTGTTTCACTCTTGCCTTATCTGCAATATTATAATGCTCTGCCAAATTAAGTTTCAAGTTCACGAATACTTCACTTAATCCCAGTGCATTATCATAAGCACGGACATTCGCTGCAGGCAATTTTTTCAGATAATCATTAAATTGCTCATAATATTCATTTCTAATCTCTTCAACAGCGAAAGGATCTAAAAGGAATATCATAGCCGAAAAATAATCATAAAATTTATGTTGTGCTATATTTTGGGATGCTGCGAAAGCTTCTCCTGCCACATCATAAAAATAGACGGCGTATTTGGTTGTTCCTTTAGATATTATCAAATCAACAGCTTTTGTATCATTTTCGACAGTTTTGCTCACTCTTCCTTCTGTAGCGAGTTGTCGTTTTGAAGCATCTATAAATGTTTGACTGATATTTGAACGAATTTCATATCCTTTCTTAGTAAATTCATCAGTCAAATTATCAATCAAGGAATGCAAATATGTCGATTTACCCGCGCCCGGAGGACCAACAATAGGAATAATCAAAGGCGTACCTTCTTCCGTATTCATAGGTTTTGTGCATTTTGGACATATAGCCATTAATCTACTGCGTCCATTGAAAAATGTACAAGGAATTTTGCGTCCACATCGGCAAGTCCTTTTCCATATTCCATATTTACTTGGCCAAAGCTGTGTATGTTCTGCGCCACACACACAACGATAAATAGGTAAGCTACTTTTTTCGTAGCAACCAGGATTGGGGCAAGCGGCGAATATTTTTTCTTTTACTCTATATAAATAATCTAATATCCAAGTAAATGTAAACAAGAAATAGACTATCAAGAAAAATATAAACAAGATAACTATGTGAATCAAACTAAGAGCCAAGAACCACACAGTTCCGAAAATGACCACAAAGAGAGCGGCAGCCCACCAAAAAGCTTTTTGTACCCAATTACCATAAGAGCCTTCGTCAAATTTATCCCGAGCATATTCTATATTTGTTCGCCAAGAATCACGTATAGTGTTCCGAAGGTCTGTGTATCCTTGACTAAAAAAATAATTAACTTTTGCAGGTTGTTCTTTCATAACTTATTTTTTAATTGTATTTCTAATAAATGATTTTCCATAATTACCAATGGAAACTCCTCCACCCCAAACACCGCCTATAGCTGCTACTATAGCAAGAAACGGAACTAAGACGTACACGATCAATAGAATAATCACTCCCAAAATAATTAGCCAGCCTATAATAGTACCAAGGCAGCCACCTAATCCATCATCACTCATAATGTTAAAATTTTAAATTAAATAATCGTTTAAAAAAACTACCTTTGTCCAAAGAGGCGAAATAATCACATACTTTGTTAGGGCATTGTTCCATATCGCGTTTCAATGCGTTATAAGCAGAGCGATTCATTGTAGTTAGAATTTTTCGTAACATATCGTCCATCTGCCTATTATTCTTGGTATGCGAGAAAGTAATTAAAGCTACCAACGATTTGGTTTCTTTTGCTTGCTTGAAATACTTTTCTGCACATATATTTAAGGTATCAAGTTCTATATGTTTGGAAAGCGAATAGAAATTTTTCCAGTCTTCCGGTTGTTTCAAACTTGGGAAAATTTCGCCGCTTTTCCATTCAAGGAACACCGACATCTTTTTTGCATCTTTGAAAGTACTTATCTGCTCAATCAGGGCAGGAACATTTTTTTCTGACAGAACCAAACTAATTGCCGGATATTCGGTGTCGTTTATCCATTTTTTAATCTGTGTATATAGTCTTAATTCCTCATTAGTTGGAGTATGAGTAAGTGCTTTCTTTTCCAATTGAGAAATTGCTTCTTCACGAATTTCATCAGCCATTGCTGGATTGTCTAATATCCCTTTCGCGATAATTTTATGAAAAGAAACAACATTCTTTTCATCGGCAAGTTCGCGGATAAGTCGTTTGACAAGACTATTGGCTTCTCTGATGCTAAAAATTGCCGATAACAATAAATCTGCCTCATCCGATACCTCTGCAATTAACACTTGAAATGACTCTCGGGATATTGGCTCTTCATCTATGTTTTTAACTATTTCTTCGAAAGAAAAAAGTTTATTATCGTTGAAAGTGCCTAAAAGTGTCTTGGTCGAGCTGATAATCAAAGTGAACACATTAAAAACGGCTAATTCGGTATGAGCTTGTTGTGTAAGACATGAAAAAGTATCGCGTGAAAAGAAATGCTTAATGAAAACTTCCCTATCAGCACCTTTGAAGATATTCAGAATGTGTTTGTTGAGTTCAATCAACGATTCAGTGGAAGATTCAAAATGCTTTATTATTATTGATAAATACCAAGAAAAAAGATTATCAAACCATACGAAACTATTTGGCAGTCTGTGAATCAATTTCAGTAAGTTTTCAAAAAACACCGAAATGTCATTCTCGCTTTGAAACGTATTTATTAGCTGATTAATCTGCTCTTTGTATTCAGCGAGAAATTTTTCAACATATTCAGGTTTTGCTTTAGCGGCTACAAAAGGTAAAATTTGTTTCCATTTTGCCGCAAAATCATCTTTGCTGAATATGGAAGCAATTAACCCCAAAGATTTAATATCTTTTTCTCCCGAAAAGTGAGACGAATATTCATATAGTTCATTTATTCTTTGAGGTTCTGAAGCAAGCAATTTAATCACTTTTTTTGACAATTCGCTTTGGTCTTCCAGTTCTGCATATTTACCATTGGTATTATTGAATACATAATATGAAAACTTCATACTCATATCGTCAAAGTTGAAGTCAGAACCTTCATAACGGCTTGCTGACAGAATAACATTCTGTGCTTCGGGATAAAGCGAATAAGTTGAAAAAGTGAAGTCGGCTATATTCTCAAAAGGCAATGCATTGGAAAGAGCATAAATGACATCTTCCGGCTTATTGTCTGCCATAACAATTCGCTTTTGTACTCCTTTTCCTGTGAGGATAATATCCAATAGTTTGGATAATAATTCTTCATTATTTCCCTGTTTGACAAATTGCTGAATAGAAAAATTGTTTCGATTGCCTGTGTCAACCGAAAAGTTTGATTCGTCAACCATTAACAACGGCAGTAATGAAGGTGTAACCTGAATGTTTTTTTGCTCATCAGTCAAATCATGTTTAAAATATTCGTTTCTATTCAGAAGTATCGGCATAAAGGGGAACTCTCCCTCTTCCAAAATTAAAGCATGTGTTAAAAAGTTACCAGGGCGACCTGTATATTCCTGCGTACAGGCTGTTGACTGCAGCACCCCCACACGTCCGGAACTCAAGCGAAAATACTTAAACGCAACGGGAAGTACGTTAATGACTTCCTCTTCGGTCGGAAATGGATTGGAACCATAAGGAGCCGTATAACTTCCAAGTTTGCCGATTTCATCTAATTCTGATTCCGTAATACCATCGGAAAAAGAATAGAACTGAAACCCTGAACTGCCGGTTTGCCCTATTCGGCAGGACGTGTAATATGTTTGAAGCAATTTCATGATTTTATTATTTATTTCATTTTAATTAAGTTTCTTTTATGCAATAACCAGAGAAAGGGATCTTCTACCCGTAGAGGTCTAAGGGCGTTAATCTTACCGGCTTCGGGATTCGAGCCTAAGGCTGAAAAGCCGAAAAAACAGTAATTTTTGAAATTATTTTCGATTTGCTTAATAAGCCCTGTATCATCCCAAGATGAAATCAAATTTTTTATCTCGCTACTGATGCTCATTATCTCCCCTTTGTTCAATGCACCATCGTGATTTGATTCCTTAAACATCGTATCGCTCTCTCCAATGATGTCTTTCAAAGCATCCGATTTAGAAAAGGCTATCGCAATTGGAATGTCAATCAGTTGATTTTGGCTCAGTTTTCTTTGCTCCCGTATCAGCTTGGCTACACGAATAAGTATCTCCTTTGTACCTCCATTTGCATTGTTGGCATGCTCTTGAGGCAAGGATATTCCTCGTACTTTCAATTCTTCTCTTACAGGAGGTAATTGCAACGGATCAACTATCAAGATAATTCCCGTAGAATTGAATACGCATTGATTCACTTGCCGCATCATTGACTCGTTAAACAAATCCTCTCCGGCATTGTCGAAGAGGGACATTGTAGCAATTTTCAGTTTTTTATTTCCAAACACCCCTTTTGTTCTAAACAGCAACTTGTATATTAATGGCTTGCGAATTTCGTTGTTTACGTTTGCCGCTATAGTTTCTCTGATGACAGTGCCTCTATCCAAACTGCCGGCATACATATTTTTAAACTTGGCAGAAATATCATCATGTACAATTTCCATCGACACATGAAAAGGTTCACCTATTTGACGAGCAAATATTTTGACAAGCATCCCGATGAAATGACTTTTCCCTGATTCTTTCAAACCAATGACTGAAAAAGTTTCATCCTGATAACTCCCGAAAGTGTAGGGTAGTTCAAAATGGCATTCTTTGCGATGACATCGGCGAAGGTTTGTTGTAGCTCCGCAATTTGTACATTTTCCGTCTCTATTTAATGAACCATTCTTTTCGCTAAAAACATTTCCACATTTCCTGCACTTGTATTCCAATTCCTTTTCGTCGTTTTTTGAAAAACAGCATGGACATATATATTTTCCCATAATCAAAATAGTTTTAATTGTTCTTTATTGGGTGTAATTATTTTAATGTTTTTGATAGATGTATCGCTCAAAAATAGACGCGCATAACAGTTTTTCCTGATATGCTCATTGGATAACTCAAAGGTTCCGCAAGCCGTATTGTCAGGAATAACATATATGACCGCTCCGTCTTCTTTTCGTACAGGTATCCGGCTGGGTGAGCTGACCAATATCAATTCCGGTAAACGATTGCTGTTGTCATTTTCTATTTTCAGCGTCAACTTTTTTCTTAGAAATGAAGAAACCTTCAAAGCGTATTTTATGGTCATAGGATTGCTGTTTGCCAACTTTATCCGAATACCGGAAGAAACCATTTCCTGCTTTCCGTCAAAGTTTTGAGTAGCAATTTCGATATAGTAATCCTTATCCAAAATCGGATTATCTATGACATAGGCTTTTTGTTTATCATACCGCTCACGAGGATAGTTTTTTACTGTTTTATGTGAATCTGTAAAAGAATTATTTGAGTAGGAAACACGTACCTGTTGGCAGTTAGGGGGCCAATCCCATTCGATATAAATTTTGCCGGAACTGATGTAAGCCTTAACGTTAGAGACTTCGGTAACATTCAATATCTCTATTTCTGATCCTGCTATTGCAGTGTCGCCAAATGTGCTCCATATAGAAAAATAATTTTTCAGCACATGATTTAGCAATATGCATTCGGTTTTGGTCGATGTTAACGGAATGATAACTTTTCCCAACTTTTCCAATTCTGCCAACGACATATTGAAACCGACCGGCTTATTTATCGGATTTGTGCTATGGAGTATTCTGAAACAATCGTTTGATTTTCCTTTCGCATCCCAACTGAATGTAATGATTTCACCATTTTTAAAATAATCGAGTGATTGAATCGGTTCCGGTGGTACAATTGGGGTAGCATACATTGTAATCCCTGCTGAACGAATGATTTCGCCCGAACTTTTTTTGAAAACAGTAATTAGCGTATAAGTATAACGGATGCCATTTTTAACTTCCATATCCGTAAAACTGCCGCTACGCAAGTTTGCTTTGAGTATTTCTTTTTTTCCTGCCTCGTCTGTTCTGTGAAGTTCATAATCGGCAGCATTCGGATTGGGTGTAAATTCGATTCTGACCCTTTTATCTCCGGCTATTGCCCTGCAGTCGGCTGTTTCGTCGGGGACAATGATTTCCTGAGATTTAACTTCGTCCCAAACATCGGAAACATTAGTTCCGTTAACAATATATTGTATCTGAACATAATAAAAATACGAAATTCCACCCTCTATCGTATCGGTAAAATTGGAAGTCGGGGTTTGGGTTATTTCAATTTTGGCTTTTCGGTTGGTAATATCTTCTCGGTGTATAATATACTTAAAGGTTAATGAATTAGCGGTTATTTTATCCCAACTTAATTGTACCTGCTTTCCGTTTGCCTTGCATATCAAATTGGCTACAAGTATATTTTGCTGCTTTAATTTGTTAATTGTTTTATCAAAATCGGCTACCAAAGATATGGCTTGTGCATAGTTTTCAATTTTTTGAATAGGTAAAGATGCTCTGTCTCCTGCTTCCACAAACGATTTGGCTTGCTCTATTTTTTGTCTGATGTTTTTTTCTTTTGCTTGAATGTTGTCGGACAAAATAACCAAACGTTTAGTTTCATCAATGCATCTTTGAGCGGCAAAATAGTTTGATTTTACAATACATTCGTCTATTGTCTTTTCACAATCAGCTACTTTTTTACGAAGGTCAGCAATTTTGCTGATAATGGTTGCAATATTTTCATTTTTAGCCCATTTCGTTTTTATTGGGTTGATTAATTGTTCGGCAGATTCGTAATCTCCTGCCGAAAGTTTTTTGTTGGCATCTTTTATTTTGCTCAGCCAAGTTTTTATATTTTCTATTTCAATGCCGCAGCCTATGCATTTCCCTTTTGCAATTGTACCACCACAGCCCGGACATTTGAGATAATTTTCACATTCAGCACATTTATTTTCCGATGGGACTTTTTTTCCGCAAGATGAACAGGTAATAGTTGAAGATAAAGTAGGGACATCAATTTTTAAATCTTTACATTTCAGTGATATTAATGTTATGATAACTCGAAAACGTTTGTCCTCCGGAATACTACGCAAAGAACGGTCTGATGCGTGCTTTTCAGATAATTCTTTATATTTGAATGGGGTAAAATCGGTTTTATTTATATTTGAATTAATGTCTAACACAATATCCACTAAATCGGGCGATAAAAGTAGTCGAACATCACCCTGAGCAGTAAGTATTAATGTTTCGCATAAATTTGCATAATTCCTTAAAACATCGAATAATCTATACCTATTGTCTTCGTTTTCCCACGCTTTAGCCTCTTTTCTAAGAGCCGTTATAGATGACTTTAACTCACTTACATCGTAAACGCCTTTTCTAAGTTGTCCATTCAACTTGTCTAATGGCAGCTTACAAGCTGAATATCTCTCTGCCTGTTCCGATATAAGAAATTGATTGTTAATAGTCTTTATCAATTCCATTAATTCTTTGATTTCCGGAAATTGTATTTCTTGTATGGGAAGCTTAACAAAATCATTTTTTGCTCTACTAATAAGATTCTCCAGGATACTGTCTTTATTTGATTCTGTAATCTTATTTTTATTCCTGTTTTTATATATCTTAATGAAATTATCATCAAACTCTTTTCCTGCAAAAAGTAGAGTTCGAAGTTCAATCAGTATATCGTTGTATTTTGAATAATCTTGCATCGACAAAGCGTATTAATTTTTCCACTGCCGACATTCATCGGCAGTGGAAAAAGGTTCTACATTTAACTATCTATTTCCATCTGGGCAAATTTAGCAGCAGCTTTTTTGACTTCTTCATCGGAAAGTATCCCTTTAACTTTCGCTTCTACAAACATTTCTTTGCCTGTTCGATTATCTTTTGCTGTTATAACCACAATACCTTTTGCATTAAGAGTAACCGTAACATCTATGGGATATCCTTCGGGGAATGAACCGCCGAAATCAATAGTTAGTCCACAGAGTGCTTCATCACCTCCATATTTTCGTTCAATTCGTCCTTTATACTCTTTCCCTTCAACTGTTACAGAATCATTTCTGGTCGTTGATGTTTCAAACAATTCCAAAAGCATTTCCGATTGACCGTCTTCAACAGAGCTAAAAGTACTGCTTGCAGAAATAGGCACTTCATCTTGTTCGAATATCATATTAGATATTACTTCTTCATATGTATTGTCTTTTTTACGTATGACAGAACTAATTCCATACGTTTTACTCGACACATTGACTATTTCTTTTTTCTTCTTACTTCCGCCAACTCCAATAATAGTACTGTTGTCATCATTATCTATCGGTTTTGGTCTGTCTGTTAACTCCTCTTCCATTTCATACTCTTTCTCATTCATAGCATACATTGCTGCACCTTTAGCAATAGCTTGATTCGGGTCGAACAATTTAGCATTACAGCCTAATGCAGTATCAACGGCTATTTTTACTTGGGGCATATAGCAAGAGCCGCCTACAAGAAGGACTTCGTCAAAATGAGCATATTTTGAATCTTTTTCTTTCGCTGCCTCAAGTACATCTCTCATTATGGAAATTGTTCTGCCGAGAAGGTTTGAAGTCAATGATTCAAATTTTTCCCGAGTAATCTCTATTTTTGCGGCAGTTCCATCGTGCATTACAGTAGCCTTATATATTTCTTTGGAACTGAGCTGTTTCTTTGCTTTTTCTGCCTGAATATATAGATGTAATTTTGTATCTGGGTCACTTAAAATGTCAGACACTCCTGTTTCCTCTTCAAATTGTTCAGCCAAGTATTTTACAATTTCTTTATCCCAATCTGCACCACCTAAACGACTATCTCCGCCGGTAGCAGCTACCTTAATTTTAGAATTCGTTACATCAATTAATGTTACATCAAAAGTGCCTCCACCAAGGTCATACACAAGAATAATTTTTTCTTCTTGTGTTTTTAATCCGTATGAAATAGCAGCTGCAGTAGGCTCATTGATAATAGAGAGTACATTTAGACCTGCAATTTCGCCTGCTTTTTCTGTTTGAAGTCTTTCTTTTAAACCAAAATATGCAGGGCAGGTAATAACGACATCTTTGATATTATCCATAGTCGCATCATTAGCATCTTTTACAAGTTGCCCCAGAATATAAGCGGAAACGGTGGGGGGATTTTCAGGAAAAATGCATTTTGATTCGAAATGGTCATTACCCATTTCGCGTTTGATAAATGACACCACTCTACTTGAATCCACTTCATCTTTAGCAGTTTCTCCAACAATTACTTTATTTTCGCTCTCATAGTAAACAACTGATGGCGTTACATCGCTGCCCAAACTGTTTTTTAACACTATTGGTTGACCATATTCATCAATGGTCGCGATACAGGAATAGGTTGTTCCTAAATCTATTCCATAAACTTTTTTAGACTCTTCCATTTTAATTATTTTTTTAATTGTTATTATTTTCTTTTAACCCTATATGAACACTCTCTTTTCTGAGAAGTTGTTCGTCCCAATAATAGCCCGGCAATAATGACCCAATAATTTTTTTACTATCAGCATCGTTTTCAACCGCCGTTGTTTTCTTGGCTTGTTGAGTTTTCGGGTCAAATTCGTCTCCTTCATTTGCAGAGAACGGCTCAATACTATAATTGTAAAGCAAATCTTCGATATGACTGCCAATTTTATTGAACTCTTTTCGCAATTTTTGGTATTTTTCCAATATTACTTCGGGTTCAGGTGTTTCTTCGTAGCGAGAAACCAAAGACTTCATACTGTCTGCAAACACAATCAAGTCCATAAAAATGGGTTTTAGCGTTTTTTTATAAGGGTCGTCTTTCAATGATTGCAACTCCTTATACATCTTGTCAAAAAGCTGATTTTTATGTGTGTCGGCAGCGATTTTGTCATCAAACTTTTTGCTAAGTTCGCCAAACATTGCTGCAACACAGTCCACACTTATTGAAACTTGCTCAACAAGTTCGACTACAACTTCTTCTTCCAAATTTTCGTTGAGTTGGTTTAATGTTTCTAATTCCTGTTCAAAATCAGTTTTTTCCACATTCCCCTCAGTAATTTGATTAGTTTCATCTATCAAAACAGTTTTTTCTTCTTCGTTTTCCGGTACAATCAGATTGCTTTCTTGTTCTTCCATATTATTTCTTGTTATTTAGTTAATACATCTACTATCATTGTCATAATTTTTAAACTAACTTTTTCTCTCTAACTTTTCTAATTAATTCACTCCAACCCAATTCTTCGAATTGCGCGTAAACTTCCCTGAAACCATCGCCATATATCGGGTCGGGGCTTTCGTGTAAGGATTTCAGATATATTCTGGTAAGTGAACTTGCCAAGGTATTATACATCAGATAAGCACCCATATTGCATAAACCTTCTGTTAATTTAGGGGACATTTCGATGCCGTTTTGGGTCTGCCAAGCATGCAACATCTCGTGAGCAAGCGTTCCGGCAAATTCTATTTTTGTTAAATGTGTCAACATATAGATAGTATGCTTGAATTGTTGATTTTTTCCGCTTAAAAACCCAAAAGATGTGGTTGTTGTAGACAGAGTAAGCCCTTTATTTTGCAGATTGACAGGCGATTTTCTAATTTCAGCCAACTTTTGAGCAGAAACAATTTCAATAGAAATATCTTCTATGCGCAAATCGTCAAAACCGACTTTTGACAAAGCATTGATAACTGACCTCTTCACAGCTTCTATCGAATCGCCGGGCTTTATAGCAATACTCATACATACATTGCACAATACGCGATCATCAGGAAGAACGATGTCTTTTTTCGTAAAACCATTGCACGATGAACATAAAACTGCATCGTTATTGATGTGGGATTCACATATCTTGTTATCCCACGAATCAAAATAATACTTCCCTGTCAATGGCTTATGGCAAATATGACAATTCATAATTTTATTTTTCTAATTCGTCAGACTCTTTTTCCGCCTTATCTATTTTCAATTCGGATAGTTCTTTTCTGCTCTTGCTAATTCTATTCATACAATCTCCTTGTTCCTGTAATAGCTTCATTCCTTTATCGCTGTATTTTTCTTTTTCTGAGAGATATTCCCATTTATCATCAATTTTATCCATTTCTCTCTTTGCTTGCTCTATAACCGATTTGTGTCGATTTTTTTCTTTTTCCCACTCCTCTAATGACGAAACTTTCATAATATTTCCATTTTATTGTGTTATTATTTTTCCTGTTCTTCGTTCTCTTTTTCTATGGAATCTATCTCCTTTTGGTGATAATTCCATACTTCGTCTCGCCCCTCCTTATAATTGTCAAAATTCTTATCTTCATGCTCTTGCAACTTTTGATACCGGTCTAAATCCTTATCAATATTTTCTCCTTTCGAATGTTTTTCTTCAGCTTCAGCTTTTACAGTTTCTTTTTCTTGGGCAACTTCATCTTGTCTCGCACGATAGCGTTCTTCCATGCCCTGTAATTCGGTATCACGCTTTTGTTTTATTTCTTCTATTGTTTTCATAAACCAATTATTTTAGTGTTATATTTTTATCAAATTCGCCATAAAATGCCTTGTCTTCAAAGTATTTGATTTTTCCGCTTAAAATAGGGAAAGGGCATTTGCTCATATAAAAAACAAATTGAATGCTGTAAGCATTTCCGGTTGTTACTTCAAACGGGGTAATCAGTGGAACAGCTTTTTTGGCAAGTGTTTTTCCGGATGTTTCGGAAAATCCAATTTGAATCGCTCTTGAAAAATTGTAACTGTCTGTATAATTGTTCGTTGTAGTTGTGCCTGTGGAAGTTCCTCCCGAATTGGTATAGTTAAATCCCTGATATGAATACCCCGAGTTACGTCCTTCGCTGTATGATGTGCCCTGAGAATAGGATTCGCCTCTTGTTTCCGTATCTGTGTGACTTGTATTATGAGTCGTGGACGCATTGAAAGACTCTTCGTATATAGTGGTTTGTCCTGCTTTTTCGGATACAAATTTTGCGGTTTCCGTATTGTTTACTCCAAAAAATTGCTGAACATCGCAATTATCGAAAACAGTTTGCCAATTATTGGGATAATTTTCTTGAATTTGAGCAATACTTTGCCATATAGTCCAAACGACAACTCCTTTTCCTCTATATATTGACATTAAATTTGGCAAATATTGTAAGTTCCCCAATTGAGCAATTTCGTCCAACATAAAGAGTAATTTTTCTTTTGGTTGAGACTTAACGGATGCTCCAACCATACAGGTTGTAATAATTAACCGGACAAGAGGCTTGTAGTTATCTGCCGTAAAAAGCAGTTTATCCATATCAAGTATCAAATACAATGATGTCGGATTTGTTTTCAGAGATAAAATGTCGATGTTGGAAGTACTCAATGACTCCTTTACTCTCTCACTCATTAAAAAACTTGTACCGATTTGAGCGAATGTGTAAATGGATTGTAACGACCTTGCCCCGCTTTGAATGTTTGAATCCAACCATTGCAGTAGTTCATGTACTATACTATGGTATGTATCACGATTATTTTGGCAGTATGAAAGAATTTCATTAAATAATTTTGTTTTATCAATCATAATCAATCGTCTTAACTCTATAAGATTTCGATTATTATGACCTTTTTTATATGCGGTACATATATAGACAATCAGTCGGGCAATAAAAGTTTCTGCTTCATTATAAAAGAAAGAATCACTGTCGCTTTCACGAATAATAAGGCTGGAAGCCAACATTTTGGCTTTGTCTATAATATCAATTTCATTTTCTGAAATTAGGTCAAGTGGGTTGATTTTTGCCTTTACAGCGTTATAACTCACTCCACTTCTGTTTAATTTTGCATAATCATCAATAACCTCCCATGGGTCGTAATAGAAAACCTTGTTTCCCAATTTTGCTCGTTTATTGCCTGTAACTAAAAAGTTTTCCCCTTTTGGATCCAATACGACAACAGAACCTTTATGTCTTAATAAATTGGGAATAACAACACCTACGCCTTTACCGCTTCCTACTGATGCAATTGTCAATATATGGCTGCTGTACTCTCCGGTATATAGTAAAGAGCCGTATCCCATTTTTCCGATGATAAACCCTTTGTCTTGTAACATTCCTGCTCTTTCAATGTCTTTATATTGCGCCCATCGCTGTTTTCCACCGTGCATTTTTTCATGATCGGGCAAATAATCAGCCGGCGGTGGTGCCACCTTTCTGCAGTTTTCCAGCAGTAATGGCACATTATCCTCAAAATCAAACGCTTCACGAACAGTCAGTTGCTTTTTCCCTGCATAATCGTTGATTTCTTTTTTTGCCATCCAATTATCAATACTTGTAAAGTATTCGCAAACATCATAATGGTCAAATTCACTTACTTTTCTTGATAGATGAACAACAAGTTCATTCCTGTCATCAAAATTCAGCAACGCATTTTCATCCTTTGGTTTATTTACCGGTTTTGTTGATGGAATCTGTCTGATTGGGTCTGTTGATTTTGCCGAAACTTTGATTATTTCGGAATTATTGTCCAAACTAAGATTAAAACAATTATTGCCTTTGGTATATTCCCATTCATTCATACCGATTTTAACGCCTTTAACTTCTGCAAATTCCAGTACCTCTGCTATAAATTTATTACACCCCGAATGGTTTTTAATCAATTCTTTGAGATGTTCTTTGCTTATCGGATATTTGATTCCCTGTATAGCTGAAAGGGTGTGGCTGTATTTTTCTTTTCTAAAAACGAATCCTTCATTATCCAACTTTGATAAATCCTGCTGAATGTCTTTATTGGCATCAGCTAACAGAGATTTCAAATGCTTGCAATATCGGCATTGCTCATTCAATGTGTCTTTGTTGACATCTCCGCTTCGAACTGATTTTAAAGCGTTTTCTGATAAGGAAAGTACCTCATTATTTGCAGCGAGTGCCTGCTCAATGCGCTGCTTGACTTCTACGAGTGTTTTTGAATTTGACGTTTTTTCCCTACTTTTCATCTCTGATGAAAACAGATTTATAATACCTTTGAATATCCATCCAATGATATTAAAAATCCCTCTTATTATCCAAAGCAAGAATTCGAGAAGAAGGATAGCTATATTTCCCATATATATCTATTTATTAAAAATCTCCCATTAATACCACCTCTTATGGATAGGTGGAACTACAAAAAGCAGCCCTTGTAACATTTTGATAACAAGAAATATACCTTGCTGATTATTTCTCGTTAAACAAAGTATTAAACAAACCGTTAAACAAATACCTTGCACTGTTTCGGAATATATGTATTTCGCTGATATTCATCTGTGTACAATTTGTCAAAAATAAAAAAATAGACAAACAAAGGATTAAACACGTAGTAAGTTAATGTCTTATGATGATTTCTTTTGATTCTATACAAATAATGCAAAAACATTCTTGAATTTAACATTTTGATTGAAATATATTTACTACTTTTGTCAGATTTGTTTTACACATTGTTCCACCTATCCATAAGAGGTGGAACTGTTATTTTAATCTAATTATTTCTTCATTTGCCTTATCCACAGCCGATTGTTCTAACGAAGCCAAATATATCCGAGTAGTGGTCTCGTTTTCGTGCCCCATACTTTCGCTGATAACTTCAATAGAAATTCCTTTGCGAAGTGCCAATGTTGCCCAAGTGTGTCGGCTTACGTATGAACTCAACGGTTTTTCAAAACCGAGCATCTCGGAAATACGTTTCAAGCGTTTGTTGTAATTGCGCAATTGACTTGTATTGTTGTGGTTTTGAGTAGTGTAAATCGACAACAGATAGTCATCTATCGTTTGTGATTCGTATCGGGAAATTATTTCCTGCATACACGCTTCTAACTTTACAGTCAGTTGTTGGCGTGTTTTGCTGCGTGTGTAAATGATATAGCCGTTTCTTATATTGCTTTTCCGAAGATTAGCCATATCAATAAACGAGATACCTCGCATATAAAAACTGAACATAAACAAATCGCGAGTGAAAGCCAACTCTTTGTGAGAGGATAAATCCATATTTTTGAGTTGTATGATAATTTCTTCGCTCACAGCGCGTTTTATGGTTTTGTCAATACGAGTAAAAACACCTGCAAAGGGATTCTTTTGGGTTGTCAAACCTCTTTTTACTGCTTGATTGTATGCGGAACGCAATGCTCTCATATAGCAAGAGATAGTGTTTTTCATTACTCCTTTGTGTTTCAAATAGTTTTCGTATTTTTGCATCAAGTCATTGTCAATTTTATCGAGAGAAATATCTTGTCCGCAAAGAAAATTTTCAAAACTTGTTTTGGCTGTTTGTAGAATTGTTGCCGTTTTTTGACGATTATCGGTTTTGAGGCTTTTAATCACATAATCTGCAAAAGGAAAGAAGTAGCCATTGAATGAATTGCTTGCATATAATTCTGCTAATTCTTCTACGGTATAATTGCTTTTCGTTTCGAGTAAACGAATCAAATCAGCAAGTTGCATCAATTCGGCATCTAATCCCGACTTTATGGACTGCAAATAACCTTGACTCTCAAATCCTGAATTACCGAAAAGTTTATCCCATTCATCAGGAAAAAGACGAAATCGTGTTCTAAGCAATTTGATTTGTCGATTACGAATCAGTTGCAGGCAAATTACTCCTTTTTTGCCTTTGATTTTTGAGGGAATGAATTTTAGTTTGATTGAAGTTGCCATAGTTTTGTGTTTAATGAGTGATTAAAGCTACTTCATTTCCTCTATTCTTCTTCCTTTGTATTTTCCAAATGAAGTATATATTCTGTTTGGTGATAAAGTTGTATTTTCAATGCTCGACAGTCATCTACCTGTTTGATGTTCAAGGTCAATGAAAAGAAACAGATTAATGCTAATACAAAGATTATCACCGAAATCTGTAAAAATTCAAATCCACAAATCGCAACTTTCTTGGGTTGTGGGAATAATTCCATAATTGGCTCTAATGAAATCTTTTCAGGTGTTGGCAAGGCATCAATTTTCCCTGCAACTGTTTTGATTTCCGATGCTATTTTGGAATGATGCTCGGTCTGAATTTTGTGTTTATACTCAAAATAATGACCCAAAAAATCGGTTTTCTCTTTCACTATTGCTTCTATCTCTTCTTTGGATACAGATTGATGAGCAGGCTGATTTTCGTTCATTTTACTTCCTGCCTGAATGGTATCTATTTTCTTGTTTATCTCGAACAAAATACCTAAAAGTCCTTCATATTGAATATCTTTCATAAATTTACTTTTTACATTTTTAATCCTTTACGTTTTTTCTTCTTTAATTTTTGCTGTCTTAAATATTCGGCTTGGTCGGGGTCGTAATCCGTTCCGAACGTTTGAAAATCAAATAATCCACCCAAAGCCGAGCCGATATTTTCCAAAGTCGATGATTGATTATGTGAATAATTCGGTTTTGATTGGCTGATTTCTATACTTTGTTGTTTATTGTTTTGCTGTAATCGGTAATCAATCTTTGAAAAACTGAACTGCCTATCTATTTCCGACCCTTTGAAAGAATAATCACCTTTGGAAAATGATATGCCTTGAACTTCGTTTGACTTGCCTTTGTATTTGAATGTCAGTCGGATTTTTTCTTTTGTCAATAAATCTTCAAACTGTTTCCAACTCTTGGCAGACTTCAAAGCCGCTTGAATAGCCTTGTGAATTTCATACTTGGTCTTATCCGGCTCTTTCAGACGGTGCGTTTTTACTTTTTCTTTCCCAATTCCGAAAGTCAAGCCGTATTTTTCTTTCAATGCTTTTATTACCTTTTCATTCCGAAAATGGTCGTTTTTATCTGAAATAGTTTTGCTGTTATTATCTACTCTATTGAAAATGATATGACAATGCGGGTGTTCGCGGTCGTGATGACGAACAATAATGTATTGCGTATTTTCAATTCCCATTGCTTGCATATATTCCTTTGCTAACTTTACCATAAAAGCATCGGTTAGTTTTTTCTCATCATCTTTGGAATAGGAAAGCGGAATGTGTCCGACACTTTTGGTAAGATTCGGATTCATCAAACTTTGCATATAAAAACTGTTGATAATCGAATTGGTATCGTTCAATAATACGCCTACACTATCCAACAGTTTTGCATTTTCCTTATCCAACACGTAAGAAATACAACCCTTAAAACTTTTTCCTTTTATGATTTTTCCAATCATCTGATAATTTTTCAATGATTTCGGTGAGTAAATTCAATGCACTTCTAATCTCTTTTTCCAAATACGGCATCTGATAACTGTTTGCCCGATGTGCCAACTGATTCAAATTATTTGCCTCGCCCGACAGTTTCCGAAGCAAATCCATATCTTCTTTTTTCATTGGCTCAACGATTTTACTTTGCAGAATAGCGGCGTGAGAATAAGCGCTCACGGTCAGTTCGGCAAGTGCAGCCCTTCGCTTAATAATGTAGTGTTCCGTTTCGGAAACTCGGACATTAATCATCTCTGTTTTCCGCTCGGAATCCTCTTTTTTCGGGCGACCGCCTTTGCGTTTATTCTTACCTGTTTCTTCCATAAAATTGTCGACCATCGGGAGCGATTTTCCCTTTCACCGAAAGTGAAAGCAAGGGTTTTTGTCATACAAAAACATAACCTTGCTACGCTGAAAAATTGACCGTTGGGGATATTTTCATCATTTTTTATTTCCGCCGACTTTCGCCTTTCAGTTCAATAAAATTGAACATTGATTTTATCCTGTCGCCTGTCATTTTTCCATATTCATTTTCGGAACAAAGCGTTTCGAGCGTGAAGTTACTTGTACCGTGTGTCCACGCGCCGTTGTCATATCGTTCACAAAGAAGTTCGATAATCGGACTTCGTAAATTGCCGAAATCCATAATTTGTTTTGGTTCTCGCCCAAACTCGTCAATGACAAGTGGCATTTTTGAAAATTGCTTGATAGGTTTCTCTTTTATCGTTTCCAACAGTTCCGACGATTTTAGGAGTTTCAAAAGCGGTCGTTGGATATACAGTGTGCGAATTATAGTGTTGTACATTTCGGAAATGGCTTGCATTATCAGCGTTTTTCCCGAACCATATTTTCCGACCAACATTATACCCTTTTGCAAATCGCTGTCAAAACGATTGTCCATTTTCAGGTACAGAAAAAGTTGTTGAATAACGGATTCGTTGCTTTTGTCGATAACGAATGTGTTATTTTCTTTTCGCTGTGCCAAAATCACGTTTGCACTTTGGGAAAGCAAAGTTTGATACTCGCTGTACTCAAAAGGAAACAACAGGCGAGCCGTACCGTTCTTTTTCTTTTCATCGGAAGCGCGGTTTTTGAGAGCCGACAGGCACAAATGAAGACTATTTGTCAAAGTCGCTTGCGGAAGCGACATATTCTCTTTTTGAAAATCGTTCATCTCTTTTATTATTAGTTTTTGTTTTTGTCTTATTATATAATGGGTTAAGGCTTGGGTGCGGATTAGGTGTCAAAATCTGATACCTTGTCTTGACCCTTTGTCCTGCTCCGCCGACAACGAAATCAATCAGACTCGCTTCTTTCAAATTATTTCGTGCCGTGCGCAACACAGTGGAAGATATGCCGATATGTGCTTTCATTTTTTCATCGCCATACTCAATCCATTCCGTCCGCCAATAGAAACTGTTCGCGAGTTTGAGTAGATAGAAATACAGACGGGTTTCGTTTGCCGAAAAACTTCGCTGCTCATCTATTTGCCAAAAAATGGAAATGAGTTTGAGGTAGTTCATCATTTGCTTTTCTTTTGAGTTGTGCCTGTGCGGATTGCTTCGACATCTGCGGATTTATACCGTTTTCGTCCGCCGAAAGGGAACGATTTGATATAACCTGTTTTTTCCCAACACCATAATGTCGAGGAATCAATTTTGAGAATGGATAAAACCTCTTTACGGCTTAGGAAGTCTTCGGCAGGCGCGTCTTTGGGTGTGGATTTATGACTGCCTGACATTTCTTTGAAGATTTCCCGTAAATCTTCGAGTTTGAGCGTAACACTTACATTCGCCCCTGAACTCAATAAATCGCGATAATTCATAATCGGAATTTTTTTAATTTGACAATAATTTACTTTCAGACTCAATCGAATCCGACGCAAATTAAAAGAGAGATATTTCAGAGACCAAAATCACTTGGAATCTCTTCAATATCTCTCTATTATCTCCGAAAATGAGTATTTTACTTATGCTGTTTTGCTAAATATTTGGGAATATCGTCAATGTTGGGAATGGTATATTTTTCGGTTTGGTGGTCATAAAGTTTTCCTTTTATGTAGGAAAATTCTAATTCTTGTAAGTCAATAAAAACGGATTGAAGCCACGAAACAACGTCTTGTTTTTTGTGTCCGAAGTAATGTGCCATATTCCACCCGAAGTGAAATATATCGTGATTTTTCAACTTCGCAGGTTTGATAGGAATAAGATTTTGGGGCAAAGATTCTCCTACGGCGTAGCATCGGATATACTCATCGAGTCGAAATAACTCATCATCTGTAATATATGGTGTCATCGTTTGGCGTGAATACTCCAAAAAAAGATTGATTTTTTCGTTTTGTTTTTCTATGTAAGCCTTTGTGTGATTTTGTCTTATATCTTCTGTGGGAACGTTATTTTCCGTAATCGGTGGTGCAGATTTTTTCTTGCTCGGTAGTTTTTTCATTATCCAAGGGACAATGATATGGGCTAATGTTGCCATAATTATCAGATAAGCAATAGCGCACACGATAAGAACTATCAAAAAAATCAAATTTGCAGTGCCGACATTGCGCCCTGCTTCGAGCGCAATCTCTCTACCGAGAGTTGCCACGCCCAAGCCCACAAGGATTACTACAAGAAGTAGAATAATATGACTGTTGATTTTGTGATAATCCATTGTTATTGTGTTATTTTATTTTCCAATAACCTCCTCTATCGCCGTCAATACGTTCAATAACTTCCAAAATTCTCAACTTTTGAATTTCTCTTTCAATAGTTCGGTCAGTAACACCCAATAGGGTTGCAAGTTCTTTTGCGGTAATAATATCGTTTTGTTTTATATAGTTCAAAACTTCCCTTTGCCTTTCGGTTAAATTTTCTCCGACATCTTTCTCCGACATTTCTCCGACATCTTTCTCCGACACTTCTCCGACATTTTCATTTTTCAGGTCAGCATTCTTTACAATTACCTTGAAAGTCGTAATATCGTCAAAATCAAATTTAGGCAATCCATTTTTGTTATCCACCAATTCCTCTTTTACCATCTCAACACCTCTACCGAATTGATTTACATAGCCAAGCGTTTTCATTGCATTGGCAATAACCGGATTACGATAGTCGGTTTCATTCGGAAAATTATCGGGACTAACTTTTCCATAAAGATTTCCCGGATTATCCATTTCTATTCTATCAGAGTACTCATAGAACTTTGCAGGGGCATTTGTTTGATAATTACGGTGCATAACGAGGTTCATCGCTAACTCTCGAATGGCTTCGTATGGATAATTGATTCTCATTTCTTCACGCAAAACGGTAACAAATACAGGGCGTTGTTTTTGAATGGTGTATTTAATAAAATAATCCAATTCTTTCAACATTGTCAACAGATTACCCGAAAATTGCCTCTCGTTCAGCACGGTAGAAGCACGATTTTTTCCTGCAAATTGTACATATTGAATGTATGCGCCGAAAAGAATCCGCTTTGGGTCTTTTCCTATCAGAAGTATTCCTGCAACTGTGGGGCAATCGTGTACTAAATCAAATAGTTGCAAAGAAGCCAACTGCTGTTTGACTGTTCTTTTTTCGCTTTTCAAAACACTCGCTTTGACGAATTTAGGCAGATATTCCGTTTTGAATAAGTCCAAATCCAAGTCTTCGATTGTGCTATGCAAGCAAGGTGTAGTGTCAAAGGTAGGTGATTTGATTTCGCTTTTTTCTCGCAAAAGACGGTCTTCTTCTTCGTTGGCTTCGCTTTTCCGTGCTCCGATACGAACATAGGTAACACCTTTGTATTTTACCGGCGTGAATTTGCTCGGTTGAACTTCAATTACGGCAACATCGCCATCGGGAAAAGAAACTTTACCAGCCATTAGCGCAGGCTTTGGTTGTATATTTCCATCAGCACGCAATCCGGCTAAATTTCTTAAAAGTCTGTCTGTCACTTTTAATCCATTCAATGAGCCATTATCCCAAGCACCAATCATCAGATAGCCCGGAAGTTTTTTATTCGACAAATCATTTGCAAAAGCACAAATCGCTTTCGCAAATTTATCAGTATCATTTGTTGAAGTCGTTCGCTCAACCCTTTCGTTTTCTATATCAGCAAGCAATATCTTTACTTCTTCTTTTGTAATCATAATTCTTTGGAATTTAATGCAAAAGTACGGATTTATTCTAACATTCCGATTAATTCTTTCTTCATATCATCGTCAATGGTGCGATAACGAGCAAAGGCTTTGCTACCTTCTTTGTGTCCGCTCAATGCACCAACCAGATTAGGGTCTTTCACTTTTTTATAGATATTCCCAATAAAACTGCGCCTTGCCATATGTGAAGAAGCGATTTCGTAAAGCGGTCGTTGTACTTCATCGCGCGTTTGTTGGTCGAGAATTGTAACCATACGGTCAAGACCTGCTCGCTTGAATGATTCTTTTATTTTGCGATTGTAATCCTGTTCCGTGTTAAATGGAAATAGCGAGCCTCGTTCATAATCCTTGTATTTATTTACTAACTGTTTAGCCGTTTCGCTCAACGGAACTCGAACGGTTATCGCTCGGTCTTCTTTTGTTTTTCTCGGAATATATTCGATAGCATTGTCGATAATACTTTTGTAAGTCATCTTGTATAAATCGCTGACACGACAGCCGATAAGACATTGAAAAACAAAAATATCACGTTGGGTTTCTAATTCTTTATTGTCTGACAAATCGGCTTCCAACAACCTATTTCGCTCATCGTTGCTAATATAGATAGGCGTTCCATATACGATTTCGCCAACTGTATATTTCTTGAATGGGTTATTTGTTGTGTATTCATTGTCATTTGCCCAAATAATAAAACTGCGAAAACGAAGCATCATATCGGCAACCGTGTTTTGCCCGCGAGGGTTGGGCATACCTTTGAGAACGACATTGCCGTCTTTATCCACAGTAGGTGGGCGTTTCCTTTTTGGAGTTTTCACGGCAACTTTGGCGGAATAAGGAAATTCTTCGTAAATTTTCGGATATTTCAAAAAAGCATCTTTTTCGTTTCCGAGAAAATCCTCGATTTGGTGCAGTACGCCCAAAGATAGCGTTGCAAAAGACAACTTAAAACCTTTATGGTCTTCTTTTCTTTTGAATAATTCAAATCGGCGCAAACAGCGAACAATGACTTTGAAATTCTTTTGACGGAACTCTGATAATTTATGCGAGGAAAGATATTTTTCCATTACATCAAAAAACGATTCTTCTTTGGGTGCAACATTTTTTCGTTTGGGTTTGTAGAACTTTTTTATCTCTTTTTCTATCAAATCTCGACTAGTTGCGCTTTTGTCATCGCTTGTATTGATAAAATTTTCGAGATAATCCGTGAGGGCTTTGAGTTTGGCACGTTTTTCCAACAGCATTTCCCTTTCATCGCCTTGTATCAACGGAATGTTTATATCGTTTTTCTTGCCCCAACGCTTGCGGTCAATCCAAATATTTGACCCTACTCGAATACGAACATCGCGAGAAATATATAATCGCAAACTTATTTCCGATTCTCCTGCGCTATTCTCTGTTTTTCCTATGTAAAAATTGGTCTGTGCCATACTGCAAATTTATTCTTTTGCAAAGGTAGAACAAATATCCGAAAAAACAACATCGCCGTGTCCGCATTGTGTCCGCATTTTCGTAAAAGCATCAAAAATGTGTCCAAACAGACGCAATCAAAATCAATCGTTATATATTGTATATCAACATAATATCTATTGTTTTCAATCTTGTGTTTTTTGTTAATTTTGGACTTGTCAAGTCAGGCTCTGGGTACATAAAACGCTTGAAAACCAATTGATCTTCAAGCGTTTTTGCTTTATTGAAGTGTACTATATGACGAAAAGAAGAATAATGCGTACTTTTCCATTTTGTAGCCGAAATTTTTATGAAACTTTATTATTACTATTGCTGTCTATTTTTGCTTTCTTCTTCTTTCTTCTTTTTATTTTGATTATAAGTGCAATTCTTGGATGCAGGGAAAAAGATAACGGAATTGATAAAATCAAGCGGTATTTTAGTCCACAATCGCTCAACAAAATTTGCTGACCACAAAGATTTGAACGATTATTTGTGTCAAAAACCGATGTAAAAACCAAGTATCAAAATACAAAAATCCAAAGGTCGAAGAATGTAAGTGCTGCCGACAGGACCTTTTAGCACGAAAAATCCATAGCCTATTGGGGCTTTTTTCTTAACGCTTTGCTCCTACGCTAAAAAGCCCCAATAGGCAAAAGGGAAACCCCCTTTTGAAACCCCCAAAGAAAGTCGAATTAAAAATTTTCAATCAAATTTTCAAATCAAAAATGGGATATGTCGTACTTCATTTAGACAAAGTATCGGGAGGCGATGCCACAATGTCTGCACACATTGAGCGAACAATCGACCCGAACAATGCGGATAAAAATCGTACACATTTGAATCGGGAACTGATTATGTTTCCCGAAGGAGCAAAAAACCGAACAGAAGCCATTCAGCACCGAATCGAAAATGCAGGTATCACACGCAAAATTGACAAAAATCAAGTTCGTGCAATTCGTGTAATGTTAAGCGGAACGCACGAGGATATGAAACAAATCGAAACCAACGGTAAACTGAACGAATGGTGTAATGATAATTTAAATTGGCTCAGTAAGAATTTCGGAACGGAAAATCTCGTTTCTGCCGTTTTGCATTTGGACAAGAAAACATCCCATATTCACGCTACTGTCGTTCCTATCGTAGCAGGCGAACAGCGCAAAGCCAAAAAAGAACAGTCCGAAGCCAAAAAGAAGTACAAGAAAAAACCTGCCAACGCTGCCCGACTTTGCGCCGATGATATTATGGCACGAAACAAACTCAAAGTGTCTTCCACAAATCAAACAAATCACGCCCTTTTCTACGTTGATACTCGACATGACGTTTCGTGCCGAGTAACTCTTCCAAGCGGTAAGTCGTTATTTTGCAATTTTCCTGAAGACCATTGATTATCTACACTAAAATCGTACTGCGATAGTCCCAAAACATTGAAATGTTCACGGTATTTATTTCAACTTTCAATTGGATAGGGATAAGTCGAAAATTTTATCGACTGGGAAGATTGTTTTTACTGAAAAATTCGTATACCATTATCTCTTTTTCATTTTATATACCATTCCTTAAATTCGCTTGCCTTTATTCGACTGACAATGATTTTTTCGGGAATTTCAACGATTAGATTTACAGATAATTTACTGTCAAACCACATCGTAATATCTTTGATTGCCTTGTGAGAAACAATGAATTGACGGTTTGCACGAAAAAATTTAGTAGGGTCTATTTGTTGTTGTATTTTATCCAATGAATCTTTTTCGTAGTAAGAGCGATTGTCGAATGTTACGATTCGGGCATTTTTGTTTTCCCAATAAATATAAGCAATGTCATTTACGGACAAAGGTATAAATTTGTCTTTGTGAGGAATAAGAAAATTCAATTTGTAAACCGCTTTTTCTTTTTGGAGCATAGACAACATATTGGCAATTACGTCTTCATTGTCGGTTTTTGGTTTATTATAATGGCTGAATTTTTCTATCGCACGTTCCAAAGATTTGGCGTCAATGGGTTTTAACAGATAGTCAACGCTGTTTACTTCAAACGCTTTGAGGGCGTATTCGTCGTAAGCGGTGGTAAAAATAATTGGGGCGTGAATTTTCACTTTTTCAAAAATGGAAAAAGAAGAGCCGTCCGACAAATGAATGTCCATAAACACCAAGTCGGGTGCGGGATTGGCGGAAAACCATTCTACGCTTTTCTTAATACTTTTTAAAACAGCGACAATCTCAATACTGCTGTCTATTTGCGCAATCAGACGTTGCAAGTTCTGTGCAGCAATAACTTCATCTTCAACAATTACGGCTTTCATTTGTGTTGATATTTTATTCGGTCGCTGAGCGAAGCCGAAGCGTTGTTAATTTGTTCTATTAAAGGAATTTCTACCGAAAAAACACCATTTTGGGTAATCACAACTTCTTTGTCAAACAGTAATTTATATCTTTCAACAAGATTTGCCAAACCAATTCCTTCGCCCAGCTCGGCGTTGATTTTGGGTTGAATGGCGTTGCTCACTTTTATGGTGTCGTTTTCGGTAGTTTCAATGTGAATCGTTAACGGTTCGTCGTCGTTGATAATGTTGTGCTTAATCGCGTTTTCTATCAATAATTGCAATGTTATCGGCATAATGTGGAAATCGCTGTATTTTTCATCAACATCGTATTGTATGCTTAAATCATCGCCGTAACGAATTTTCATCAAATAAGTATAGGATTCTACAAAATTTAATTCATCTTTCAAAATTGTAATTTCTTTGTTTTGAATGGTATAACGGAATGAAGAAGATAAATTTTGCAGGTAACTATGGGCTTTGTCAATATCTAAATCCATAAGTCCGTCCAATGTATTCAGCGTATTGAACAAAAAATGAGGGTTTAATTGATTTTTCAACGCTTCGTAACGATTTCGGGTATTCTCGGCAACCAACCGTTGATTTTCGAGCAATGCTCGCTGATGACGAAAGAATATTGAAATAAACAGCGTAGATAAAAACACGACAATTGACATTGCAGCGTCTTTTTTTAATCCCGATGTAACCACTCGATGATGAAAACTTTCGGGTGCTGTTTGAAAAAAATGAAGTATTGCTTTTGAAAAAATGAAACCTACCAATAGTGCAACAGTGACCGTTCCGATGAACGCCACAGGATATTTTATGCGATTTTTCCACCCTTTGCGAAATATCCAGAAACAACATTCATAGAGCAAATATAAAGTGAAAATGCTGGTAGCAAAGCGCACAACAACAAAGTAATTAGCTGCCGACTGACTTACTTCAAAAGGATTTTCGTTGCCTACATCAAAAACAGAATCGGCAATAAATTTAAAAACAGCAAACAGTAAACTAAAACTGAGCGTTAGTATTATCGCTAATTTGTGGTTTAAGGGCGAGTATGAGGACTTATTTTTTGTCATATTTTTATTGTAAATTATTGTTTTCAACAGTAGTTCAACTTGTTGTCTATATGCTTTATTCATAATTTGCTAAATCCATTTACGCACGGATTACAAATCCGCGCGAGCGGGGGTGAAACCGTTCGTTGTGCCAATATACTAACTACAAATAATCCAATTTTTTTCATTTCATCTACTTTTTGCTTTTGTCCAACTTCCAATTTTATTTCGTTGCTGTTCGCTCGCACTGTCCGTGACTTGCGCACAACGAAGTAAATATACGTCAAAAATACAATATTTTCACAATGCCACAAAATTATTCAAAGCTTTATTTATTAAGTAATTAATAATATCTGTATAGACTTAGTCGCTTTCTTCTTCTTAAAAAGCGAAACAAGCCGCTTAAACTTCTGAATCGTATGAATAATAATCACAATACAAAATATGTGCGCAAATTGATGATGAATATCAACGAATGACACATTGACATCAATCACAAACAAAAGGACAGTCAATGTCATTATAATAAATGCAATAACAGTCAAAAACGTTATAACATTGCGTTTCATTACTTTCCATTGAAACATCGCTTTGGTTAATTTCCAATGCTGCCAAATATGAACAAGCATCAACGCATACCAAATCATACTGATAATAGCGTGGGTCGATGTCCACGAAAGATCGTAAGGATTAGCGGTACGATACGACGGTACGAGCAAGATAATCAGCAATATACTTACTATTGCTTTTGAAATTTTGGTTGAGAGTAAATCTTTCATTTCTATACTTTTTTAATAGTTTGATAGTGCAAAATTACGGTGTAAAACCTCGCTTTGTGTTGAGTTGAGGGTTCAAATGATTGTTTTATGGGTTGAAATGCGGAATGCGAGTGTTGAAATAAATATTAATGCGTTGTGTGCAAAAGTTTTTTCGATTTTTCGCTAAGCGGCTCACCGAGAAATTCATCGTAAATCGTCCGAATCTGCGGATTATCGTAACTCAAACGAATTTCTTTGTTGGCATCGTGTTGAAACAAAGCATTCATACGAAGCTGTCTCAATTGCGTTGCATCCATTCTCAAAACATTTGGTTGTCCGCCGCCGCCAATACAACCGCCTGTGCAACCCATTACTTCCACAAAATCAAATCTTTGTGTTCCGCTTTGAATGGTTTCGATAAACGATTTTGCTCCGTGAATACCGTGCACAACTGCCACATTCAACCTGCGCTTGCCTAAATCTATATTTGCCTGTAGCACATTATCAAGACCGCGAACAGAGCGAAGATTGAAAAATTCGGCAGGCGGATTCTCACCGTTCAACAATCTGTATGCCGTTCGCAATGACGCTTCCATAACGCCGCCCGTGTTGCCGAAAATCATACCGGCGCCGCTTCCTGTGCCCATCAGCGAACTGTATGGGGCATCTTGCGCTTGCAAAAAGTTTACCCTGCCGTTGTTGAACAGATAGGCAAGTTCGCGCGTGGTCAAAAGAAAATCAACATCGCGCATTGCGGGATTTCCGTACAAAATTCCGGCAGAATTCATTCCCGACAAAAGGATTTCCCCTTTCTTTGCCGTATAGGGCGCCAAAGCGATATGGACAATTTTTGACGGGTCAATTCCCTGTTTTTCTGCAAAATAAGTCTTAACCAACGCTCCTTGCATCAATAACGGACTTTTCACAGTAGAAAGATGAGGCAAAAGAGCAGGATAAAACAATTTGACAAAACGCACCCAAGCCGGACAACAACTTGTGAACATCGGCAGCGGATTATTTCCTGTTTCGAGTCGTTGAATCAGTTCCGACGCTTCTTCCATAACGGTCAAATCGGCAGAAAAAGTCGCGTCAATAGCTTGATTAACAGCTAATTGATTCAATGCGCCGACAATTCTGCCCTCAACATTCGTACCAGGCGAAAGGTTGTACATCTCGCCAAGTGCAACGCGAATTGCCGGAGCGGTAGTGGCAATCACAATTTTGTCGGGATTGGAAATTTCTCTTGCAACTTGCTGATATTGAAGTCGCTCGGTAAGCGCGCTATTTTCGCAAAACAGAGTACATTGACCGCACTGTACGCAAGCATCGCCGCCCGAAGGAGTGGGTAGTTGGTACACACCTGTTGTTCTTTGGCAAAAATCCCAACAACCGCTGCAATTTCTTCGGCAACGACTTCTGCTAAATTGAATTGCCGGATTGTTAGAAGAAACAGAAACTGTCCTGCCTTGTCTTTGCTGAACCTCAGCCGTTTCGCAGTTCAAAAACGACATTCCAATGCCAAGAAAAGCCGTAGTTTTGATAAATTTTCGACGTGTTAATTTATTTTCCATTTTATCTTTATATTTTGTTGAAAACTCCATACGGACATACCTGTATGCACTTTTTGCATCCGATGCAGTTTTCAGAATTTTTGAAAACGATATGTTTGTGTAATAAAAAACTGACTTTTCCTATCACTTGTTTCGGACAGGCAGGGATACACGCCCAACAAGCTTTGCAACTGCGCGGATTTATCCTGATGTGGGGATTCGGGGTTTTATTTATATTTCTCATTGATTTGTTTTTGATTTTTAATGAAATCTTTTCCGATATTCTATGAAAAATAGCGTACACCACCGGCACAACCACCAACGTCAAAAGCATCGAACTCGTTAATCCGCCGATAATTACCCAAGCCATTCCGTTTTTCATTTCTGCACCGTCGCCCGATGCCAATGCTATGGGCAATATTCCGCAAATGGTGGAAACAGTGGTCATTAAAATTGGGCGCAAACGTTTTCTTCCTGCTTCAATCAGGGCGGTGGAAATATCCAAACCCTTTTCCAAGCGCATTTTGTTGGCAAAATCGACTAATAAAATGGCGTTTTTGGTAACCATTGCGATAAGTACAATCATTCCGAGAATGGTTAAGATATTGAGCGCGTTTATTGTTAATGCCAACGCCAGCAACGCGCCGATAATGGATAGCGGAACGGAAAACAGAACGATAACAGGGTCGAGCAATCCGTTGTACAACACCACCATTATGAGGTAGATAAGCACAAGCGCAGCTAAAAATATTATTCCCAGATTGCCGAAAGCATCATCTTGCATTTCCAACATTCCGGCGGGTCTTACCGTGATTCCGTCGGGAATTATATCCTTGAAAGCGTTCTGAATTTCTGCGCCCACTGTTCCCGATGGGCGACCTACGGCGTTTGCTTTGACGGAAATGGACAACATTCGGTCGGTGCGTTCTAATGCTGACGCTCCCAATCCGTAGGAAATATCAGCAAACTGTTGCAACTCGATGATTTCGCCGCGCCTGTTCAGCATCGTAAGCCTTGCCACGTCAGCCGAATTGGTGCGGTCGAAATTGTCAATACCAATGCGGATAGGGTATTCGTAGTTGTCTTCGGTAAACGTGGAGTTGTCGTTTCCGTTGAGAGATGTGCGCAGGGTAATTCCCACATCGTGAGCCGACAAGCCCAAAGCTGCTATTTTTTCGCGGTCTAACGTTATTTGTACCTCTTGTCTGGGGTCGTCAATGGAAAATCGGGCGTCGGCAGTTCCGGGCGTTTTCCGAACAATGTCCAAAATAGCGGCAGCCGTTTGTTGTATTTGTTCGTAATCAGCACCTTGCACAATAAATTGAATAGGCTCGTTAGGCGTTCCGCCGCCCATAATTCCGGGGTCAATCGCATAAGCACGAATGCCGGGAATGGCAGACATAATTTCGTCCTTCATTTGTTGGGCAAATTCCTGTACCTCAATGTTTCGCTCCCTTTTATCAACCATTTGTCCGTAAATAGTTGTTACGTTGTTTTTTACGCTGTGTCCCGAAATACCTATGTTGGTGTAAATCCGCCTTACTTCGGGTTTCGAGGCAAGGATTCTTTCGGCTTGCATTGTCAATTGGTTGTTTTGATAGACAGTTAATTGCGGATTCATTTCGAGGGTAATAATAAATTCGTCCCTGTCAATTTCGGGTAAGAAAGCCGCTCCGATAAATCCGGCGGGAATAAGCGCAACAGAGCCGATAAACAGCACAAATGCAGCCGATAAAACGATTGCTTTGCGGCGCAAACTCCAACGCAATAGTTGAACATAACCGTTTTTCAGGGTTTCGGAAGTACGTTCAACAAAGTTGGAAAAACGTCCCGCCAAAGTTAGAGAAGTTGTATCGGACAATTTTCCGAAACGCGACATCAGCAAAGGCGTCAATGTAAACGATACCAGCGTACTGCAAATCGTAGCAATAACAATCGGAACGGCAAATTCCGTCAGCAACTTGCCGATAAATCCGCCTGCAATCGCCATAGGCAGAAAAACCACCACAATCACCAAGTTGATAACCACGCAGGTATAAATAATTTGCTTGCAGCCGTCCAACGTTGCCTGCCAACGGCTTTTTCCCTTTTCCATATGTCGAAATATATTTTCAATCACCACAATGGAATCGTCCACCAAAAGCCCTACCACGAGCGATAACGCCATTAGCGACATCAAATTTAGCGTGTAACCCAAAAAGTACATCACGATAAACGTGGGAATGATGGACAACGGTATGGTTGTCATAATGATAAGCCCTGCTCTGATGTTATGCAGAAACAGAAAACAAACCACCGATACAATCAAAAATGCCAAAAATAAATCCACCAATACGGAATTTGCAGCGGCTTTTGTAAAAATGGAGGTGTCTAACGCCACTTCAAATCTCACATTGTTAGCGGCATATTCCCGTTCAACGGCGGTCAGTTCTTTTTTTACCAAATCGGCTACACGCACAGTGTTGGCATCGGACTGTTTTTGAATGGACATACCAATCGCATCGCGTCCGTTGATACGGTTAATCAGTCTTTGTTCAGCAATTCCGTCGTGCACTTCGGCAACGTCCGACACCCGTATTTTTCCGCCGTCGGGTGAAGTGATTATCACCGTATTTCGCAGTTCGTCCAAGTTGGAAAATTTGGCAGCCAAACGAACGGAATAGACGGCTTCGGAGTTTTCTACATTTCCTGCCGGAATTTCCGTATTGGCGGTTTGAATTGCCTGCAAAACCTGCAATATGGATAAGTTGTAGGATTTCAGTTTGTCGGCATTGATATTCACGCGGATTTCGCGCTCCGTTCCACCGGTCAGCTGCACATCGCCAACGCCCTGTATTCTTGTCAGACGCGGGAGGATGCGGTCTTCAATCAATTTGTAAAACTCGGTGGAGGGCAGCGAAGACGAAGCCGCTATCAGCATAATGGGCAGCTCGTCCATCGACGTTTTATGAATAGACGGGTCTAACACGTCCGTTGGCAGCGTGGTTTTGATTGCCGAAACCCTGCGTTGCGTTTCCTGCAACAGAAAATTAATATCGTCATCTTCATCGAATTCGACAAAAATAACGGATACGCCCTCCATAGAAGTGGAACTGATTTTTTTCAGGTTTTCCAGCGAAGAAAGGGCGTCTTCTATCGGTTTTGTAACTGATGTTTCGACTTCGGATGCACTTGCGCCGGAATAAATGGTTTGTACCATAAGCATCGGACGTTCCATTTTGGGGAGTATATCCAAGTTGAGTTGGGTGTAGCTGATGATTCCGCCTAACGTGAGTACGATGAAAAGGACTGCGACGTAGAGGGGTTTTTGTATGGAAGTTTTTACTATTGACATAATTGTTTTAATTTTGAATTATGAATTTTGAGTTATGAATTATGATGTTGCAAAATTACTGTGTAAAGGGTTGGCTTGTGTTGAGAAAATATTAAAATGATGATATTGGGGATTGAAATGCGGAATTTGGGGGTTGAAAAAAAGATTAAGCCTTTCACTATACTGATGGCATTGACCTCACGAGCAGGGATACGTAATGTTCTATTTGTGTAACAAAACAATCATTCAAATGAAAAAAACATAAATATAATGAAAAACACAATTGCAATGTATCACAACAACAATAAATTGATTACCTTTGTGCCCTGTATGTGCCGTATTTTGTCTTGTCCAAAACGAAGATTATTAACAAGAATAACAACAAAAACCACCTTTTGAGGTGGAAGAAACAAAAATATTTACGTATGAAATTATTCTATCTATTCACTTTGTTATTTATAGCAAGTATTATTTTTATCGGATGCGGAGACGACCCTACATTTTACACCGTAACATTCAACAGTCAAGGCGGCAGTGAAGTATCTTCGCAAACTGTGGAACAAGGCGGAAAAGTAACCAAACCCACCGACCCCACACGCGACGGATACATATTTGTAGCGTGGTACAAAGAAACAACAAGTACAAACGAGTGGAATTTTGACACCGATGTGGTAACTAACAACATTACGCTTTTTGCTAAATGGAACGAAGAAGATGCTGATTTGCCACCAATCACGGTTGAAAACGAAGAGAGCTTAACACAAGAAGTTCTCGCCGATGCAAAACAGGGCGCATCAGACGTAATTTTCACCACCACAGGCGCGTGGACTTCAAGTATTTCGGTTGCCGAAACAAAAACAAAAACGGAAACAGAAACAACCGCTGCCGATTGGATTTCCATTTCGCCCGAAAGCGGCGATGCAGGCACTCACACCATTGAAATTACGCTCGAACCCAATTTTACAGGCGAAGACCGCACTGCAATTATTACAATCACAAGCGGAGAAGCAGCTATTGAGATAAATATTACACAGAAAGGTGCAAAACAAAAAATGACAATAGCAGCGGTTTCAGAGGTACATTTCAAAATAGTAGGTAGTGGCAGAATGACTATTGACTGGGACGATGGTTTTCCGAATGAAACATATACACTTTCTCCCGATACGAATTACATTTCCAGAACACATACACGTGCTAACAGGTCTTCCGAAACATCTGTCCGCAACATTACAATAATTGGTGAAGATATTACAGGATTAGAACCGATTGGTAGTGGTAGTCAATTAGCCGTCATAGCCGAATTAGATGTGAGCCAAAACTCCGAATTGACTTTTTTGCGAGTGCGCGATAATCGATTAACCGAATTAGATGTTAGCCGCAACACCGCATTAACGCATTTGTTTGTGGAGGCTTATCAATTAACAAGTTTAGATGTAAGTAATAACACCGCATTAACGTCTTTGAGTGTGTATAGTGCATTAACAAGTTTAGATGTAAGTAATAACACCGCATTAACGCATTTGTATGTGTCTACTCCTCAATTAACAAGTTTAGATGTTAGCCGCAACACCGCATTAACGCATTTGAGTGTGGGTAATGCTCTATCAATAACAAGTTTAGATGTAAGTAATAACACCGCATTAACGTATTTGTTTGTGTCTAATGCTCGATTAGTAACAAGTTTAGATGTAAGTAATAAAACCGCATTAACGTATTTGAATGTGTCTAATGCTCAATTAATAACAAGTTTAGATGTAAGTAATAACACCGCATTAACGTATTTGAATGTGAATAATGCTCTATTAATAACAAGTTTAGATGTAAGTAATAACACCGCATTAACGCATTTGGATGTGAATAATGCTCCATTAATAACAAGTTTAGATGTAAGTAGTAACACTGCATTAACGTCTTTGAGTGTGGGTACTGCTCTATCAATAACAAGTTTAGATGTAAGTAATAACACCGCATTAACGTCTTTGAGTGTGGGTAGTGCTCCATTAATAACAAGTTTAGATGTAAGTAATAGCACCGCATTAACGTCTTTGAGTGTGACTAATGCTCCATTAACAAGTTTAGATGTAAGTAGTAACACCGCATTAACGTCTTTGAGTGTGATACGTAGTCAATTAACAAATTTAGACGTAAGTAATAACACCGCATTAACGAGTTTGACTCTGGGTGATAATCAATTAACAAATTTAGACGTAAGTAATAACACCGCGTTAACGATTTTGAATGTGAATAATAATCAGTTCACAGCCGATGCGTTAAATGATTTGTTTGACACGTTGCACAGCAACGCGGGGACAAAAACAATTTCGGAAAGAGGAAATCCCGGCAGTTCTGAAAGCAACCGAGGCATTGCGTTTGAAAAGGGGTGGAGAGTTCAATAATTAGGAAATTGTTTGAATCTTAATTTTTTTTTAACCCTCGTAACGTTCCAAACGCTACGAGGGTTTTTTAATATTTTTCTCATCATTACCTTTTGTTGCAATACAAAGACATTGCCTGTTGCACAACTGAAAAAAGGCTTGAAAAGCCAAATTTTCAATTACTGATTCGCATAAATTACAGAAACCTGTGCGTTGTCTGACAAATTAATCTGCCCACTTGTAACAACTTTATCACCCTCGTTAATGCCTGCAAATACTTCTAAATAGCCGTTGTAGTTATGCCCGATTATGATTCTTGTAAGTTGAGCCACACCGTCTTTTACAACATACACTGACGGCTCTCTAACACTGCTCACAATGGCATTGCGGGGTATCATCAACAATTTGTTGCCATTTCCTGCATTTACGGTTACATTTACAAAAGTTCCGGCTTTCAGCGTGTTTTGAGAATTGTTGTTTATCAAAATTTCCACAGGATAGGTGTGTGCGTTGCTTCCCCTCACGCCGATACCTGAAATATTGCCTTTCCATTGAATATCGGGAAAAATGTTAGTAGTAACAGACGTTTCCATACCGTTATATAATTGATATACATTCGATTCGGAAACAATTAACCGAACTTTTAACCGAGAAATATCAGAAATTTCCGCAATGGGCGTTCCCATACCGACAAATGCGCCCAATTCCGTATTTTGGGAAGTGATATAGCCGCTAAACGGCGCGATGATTTTGGTATCGTCCAACTGTTTTGTTGCGGTTTCCAATTGAATTTTAGCCATTTCGTAGCCTATTCGCATATCGCGCAGTTGGTTTTCGGTAACCGCTTCGCCTTGATGCAAAATTTGAAATCTTTCGTAATCTTCTTTGAATTTTCGGTAATTGATTTGTGCACTTTCGTAAGTCAAACGCTTGTAAGTATCGTCCACTCGTGCCAATACTGCGCCCCTGTTTACGAAATCGCCCATTTTTAAATTGAGTTGCACCACTCTTCCCGAAGTTTCGGAAACCACCGTTACTTCCCTGTATGGCTCGGCTCTTCCAGTCAATTGCAGCGTTCCGCTTGTTTCTTTTAATTCGACGGTTGCCACTGTAACGCTTATTCTTTCTTCGGTTGTGCCGACTTCTTTGCGTGCGTTGATTTCTTTTTTATTGCTCGCTAATGTCCACGCTATTGCACCTAACAATATTGCTACAATAATTACTATGATGATTGAATTTCTTTTCATTTTTCTATCTGATTAAATGATGTTTATTTTTATGATTTAATGGGCGACCGCAAGGGTACGCCCCTACATTTTTAATTCCTAATTAAATTGCGGATTTCGCCGTTCAACGACATAATTTTTATTTCCGATTCTCTGTAATTATACAAAGCGGTAAGATAATTGGCTTGTGCGCTGCTTAGGCTCATTTCGTCTTGCAAAAGGTCACTCATACTTGCCAAACCCTCGCGGTATTTTTGAGCTGTTTCATCGTACACTCTTTCTGCCAGCGCGATGTTTTGTCTTTGGCGTTCTACGTTTGCCCGATTATTTTGGTAATGATTGACTGCGTTTTGAAAATCGACAGTAAATTTTTCTTTTTTGTCGAAAAGCAAAGCATCTGTTTTTTGTATTTCCAAGTTTGCTTGTCGGACTTGTGAGCGTCTTTCTCCGCCGTCAAAAATCGGAATAGACACACCAAGTCCGATGAACGAAGAAGAAAACCATCTGTTGGAGTTATTGAAGTAATTTCTAAATTCGTTCTGCATTCCGTGAACGGCGTATTGACCCGTAAACATAACGGTAGGCATATTTGCGCTTCTCGCCATTCTTTGATTGGTACGGTTAATTTCCTGTTGCGATTCCAATAACCTGATGTTGATATGATTAGAAAAATCCGACAAGTTTTCCGACAAATTTTGCAACAATTGTATTTCGGAAATATCCGTATCTGTTAGGACAATCGTTTTGTCGAGCGGAATGTTCAGTATGTATTTCATCATATTGTATTGTTGTTCCAATCCCGCTTCCACATTGTTTAATTGAGTGTATAAGTTTTCCAAACTGATGCTTACGCGGTCATAATCCACTTGTTTTACCATACCATTATCTACCAAGATTTTGGTAATTTCCTGTATGCGTTTAGTGCGATTGATATTTTCTTCAATCAGGTTTTTTTGTTGAGCGGTTGCCATCGTCAAAAAATAGAGTTTTGCCACTTCTTCGGCTAATTCTTCTTCGGCTTTTTCGATACCCAAATTGCTAAGTTCGGTTATTTTTTTTGCTAATTGTACAGCAGTTGAGGCAGTTTGATTATATAACACCCAACTAATTGTTGCGGCTGCACCTGCATTAAACTTCGCACCCATTTGCACGGGTATTCTTGTATCGGGTTGTCCGAATATTTCGCCCGGAACCATTGTAGTAGGCAACGATAAATTATCTTGAAAATTTGCACCTACATTGATTTTTGGGATAAGGGCAGAAATTGCTTCCGCTTTTCTGTGTTGATTTTTTTCTGCATCAATGCGGGCAGTTCTGATATGGATATTTTCTTCCACTGCCATTTGTACGCATTGGCGAAGTGATAACGAAATAGGGGTATTTTCTTGGGAAAAAAGAAAATGTCCGCTCGCTAAAATTAGAATTGTTGATAAAATTATTCGCTTCATATTTCTATTGATTTTTTGTTTTATGGTGCAAAATTACGGCGCAAAACCTCGTGCTGTATTGGTGTAGGTGTTCAAATGATAATTTCGGGGGTTGAAATGCAAAATGGATTGGTTGATGTAAAAATCAGATTTATTCAAAAACTTTTTACCCCTCTAATTTGTTTCAATATGAAATACAAATAACAAAACAACTTCACATAAAAATAATGAAACACATAATCATTGGAGGAGTAGCCGGAGGAGCTACCGCCGCTGCAAGAATTCGCCGCATAGACGAATTTGCAGAAATTATCCTGTTAGAAAAAGGCAAATACATTTCGTATGCTAACTGCGGATTACCTTATTATATTGGCGGAACTATCGCAGAACGCGACGAACTGTTTTTACAAACACCCGATTCGTTCAAAGAACGATTTAATGTTGATGTACGGATTGAAAATACAGCTATTGACATTGACACAAACGAGAAAATAGTAACCATTCAACGTGCAGACGGCAGCGAATACACCGAAACGTACGACAAATTATTGCTTTCACCCGGTGCTTCGCCTTTTAAACCATCGCTGGAAGGCATTGATTCGGACGGTATTTTTGCCTTACACAATGTTGCCGATACCGACCACATCAAAAATTATCTCGACACACACAAAGTACAAAAAGCAGTTGTTGTTGGCGGTGGATTTATCGGTCTTGAAATGACCGAGAATTTGCATCAAAAAGGGATAGAGGTGTCCATTGTAGAAATGGTAAATCAGGTAATGCCGCCGATTGATTTTTCAATGGCAGCCCAAGTACATCAACACTTGTCGGAAAAAGGAGTGAATCTCTTTTTGGAACAAACCGTTGAACGTTTTGAGTCGAAAAACGAAACAATCAATGTTTGTTTAAAAAACGGAACAATTATTCCTGCCGATATGGTTATTCTATCTATCGGCGTACGTCCCAACACTTTATTGGCACAAAAAGCAGGATTGAAAATTGGCGAAACCGGCGGTATCTGGGTCAATGAATACCTAGAAACATCGGCAAAAGATGTATATGCCGTTGGTGATGTCATCGAATTTCCTCACCCGCTAACAGGCAAGCCTTGGTTGAATTATTTAGCCAATCCTGCTAATCGGCAAGGGCGTTTGGTTGCCGACAATATGGTAAAAGGTAATACGACAGCATACGAAGGTGCTATCGGAACTTCTATCGTCAAAGTGTTTGATTTAACAGTGGCGACAACGGGTTTGACGGCAAAAAAACTGCAACTACTGAATATTCCTTATCAGAGTTCGTTCACGCACGCGGCTTCTCACGCAGGATATTATCCCGGAAGCACGCAATTGAGCATTAAACTAACATTCGACCCCGAAAACGGAAAACTATACGGCGCGCAAAGCGTTGGATATGATGGTGTCGATAAGCGCATCGACCAAGTTGCTTTACTAATAAAATTAGGTGGAAATGTATTCGATTTGCAGAAAATAGAACATTGTTATGCACCGCCTTATTCGTCTGCCAAAGACCCGATTGCGATTGCTGGATATGTAGCCGGAAACATTGTAAACGGACAAATGCCTGTCGTTCATTGGTGGGAGGTACAGGCGGCAAATCGCGATGAAGTAATCATTTTGGACGTGCGTACCAAAGAAGAAACCGAAGGCGGCAGAATCATTCAAGGCTCAATAAATATCCCGTTAAACGAACTGCGTGAACGTTTGAACGAAATTCCTAAAAATAAACCTGTTTATGTACATTGTGCTTCGGGGCTGCGAGCCTATTTAGCTACACGAATTTTAATGCAGCAAGGATTTACAAACGTAAAAAATCTTTCGGGCGGTTATCACACCTATTCCGTTGCTACAGCACCTGTAAATCAAGCAGGAAAGAAACAACAAGAAAATAAACCAACTTATTCAAACGTTCAAATTCAAGCGATGAAAACGATAAAAATTGACGCAAGCGGATTGTCTTGTCCGGGACCCATTCTCAAATTGAAAACAACCATTGACGAAATTTCCGACGGCGATTGTGTTGAAATTATCGCTACCGATGCCGGTTTTCCCATTGATGTTGAAGCTTGGTGCAAAAGCACCGGAAACACGCTTATTTCCGAAACTTCCGACAAAGGAAGGTTTACGGCTGTTGTAGAGAAAAAATCTTCTCAAAACCAAACTGCTTCGGTAAACGGCGGCAACAACAAAACATTTATTATGTTTAGCGATGATTTGGATAAAGCGTTGGCAACCTTCGTATTGGCAAACGGAGCAGCTGCAACCGGTAAAAAAGTGTCCATTTTCTTCACATTTTGGGGATTGAATGTGATTAAAAAAACGGAAAAAGTGCACGTAAAAAAAGATATTTTTGGAAAAATGTTCGGAATGATGCTTCCGTCAAATTCGCTGAAACTGAAACTATCCAAATGGAATATGTTTGGTATCGGTGCAAAAATGATGCGGCATATTATGAAGATAAAAAATATCGAATCGTTGGAAACATTACGTGCACAAGCCGTTGAGCAAGGTGTGGAGTTTATCGGCTGCCAAATGTCGATGGATGTAATGGGCGTCAAGAGAGAAGAATTGCTCGATAATGTAGTTATCGGCGGAGTGGCAACTTATATGGAGCGTGCCGAAAATGCAAACGTCAATTTATTCATATAAAACAAACATTTTCCCGCTCTTTCTTGTTATATCTACGAAAACATTTCAACACTATGGCATACATTGATTACTATAAAATATTGGGCGTAGCAAAAAACGCGACTCCTGACGATATAAAAAAGGCATATCGAAAACTTGCGCGAAAATTGCACCCCGATTTGAATCCAAACGACAAGGAAGCACATCATAAGTTTCAAGAACTGAACGAGGCAAACGAAGTGCTGGGTGACTCCGAAAAACGTGCCAAATACGACAAATATGGCGAAAACTGGAAACACGGCGAAGAATATGAGAAAGCGCAACAACAACGCCAGCGTCAATGGTCGGGTGGACAAGGCGGACAATCGTTTGACTTCGAAGGCGATTTCGGTGGCGGTGATTTTTCGGATTTTTTCCAATCAATGTTCGGCGGCGGTGGATTTTCGCAACGACAAAGTAGTCGTTCCGCACGAAAGTTCAAGGGTGGCGATTACCAGGCAGAATTAAATCTCACCCTTCGCGAAGCAATGAAAACGCACAAACGGGAATTGAATGTTGATGGCAAAAGCATTCGCATCACTATTCCGGCAGGTGTGAGTAATGGTCAAAAGATCAAATTGTCGGGTTATGGGCAACCGGGTGTAAATGGCGGTCCTAACGGTGATTTATACATCACATTTGTTATCGAAGAAGATTCAGCTTTTAAACGATTGGGCAACGATATTTACACCGAAACGACTGTTGATTTATACACCGCCGTATTAGGTGGCGAAATAATGATTAATACGCTCGATGGACAAGTGAAAATGAACATCAAACCCGGCGCACAACCCGATAGCAAACTTCGCCTGAAAGGCAAAGGATTTCCGATTTATAAAAAAGACGGACAGTTTGGCGACTTGTACGTTACGATAAAATTGCGCATTCCGGAAAAATTGTCGGATAAAGAGAAAGAATTATTTACCGAACTATCAAACATCAAAAAACAATGAGCAAAAACAGATTATTATACAGCGAATGCTTGAAAATATATAAAGTGAGCGACTCGTTCATCGAATCGTTGCACGAGTCGGGACTTATTCATCTGGAACGAAGCGAGCAAGATCTATTTATCGAATACGATGAACTTACTGATTTGGAACAATTTGTTCGCTGGCATTGTGATATGGATATCAATGTACCGGGTATTGAGGCACTATATCATATGCTGAACAGAGTTCGCACGTTGCAGTTGGAGTTAGAGGAATTGAGAAATGAATTGAGGTTTTATAGATGATATTTGCATTTCCTCTTATATAACTATTGAACTGACAACCGCCTGTTCTGTCTTTTTAAAAGCTTCCTCAAAAGACAAATCTTTAACAGCAATCGGCTCGTGAATGATAAGTTCGATTTTGTTTCCAATTCCCAAAGGAAATGGACCCCATTTTACCATTTTCCACGAATTGTTTATCGTAACCGGAACCATATAGGCAGAAGGTGCGTATTTACAAAGAATTTTCAATCCGTTTTCTGCAAAAGCTTTTGGTTTGCCTGTTTTGCTGCGTGTTCCTTCGGGAAATATGACGGCAGAACGTTTGTTGGCTTCTATATATTCGCCCATTTTTCTTATCGCAGAAAGAGATTGTTTCGCATCTTTTCTGTTGATAAGCACCGAACCACCGTGTTGCAAATTATACGAAATGCTCGGAATACCTTTTCCTAATTCGATCTTACTGATAAATTTTGGATGAATTTTGCGCAAAAACCAACCAATGGCAATTATATCATAAAGACTTTGATGATTTGCTGCAATAATGATAGGCACGCCTATTGGTAATTTATCTACACCTACAACTTTATACCTTGTACCTAAAACATAGGTATTAAAGGTCAAGAAAAAACTCATCACATCTACACTTTTTTTGTGCGCTGTGTAACCAAACAGATTGAGACATAGCCACTGCACCACGTGAAAAAACACCAATGTAAATCCAAACATCAGATAATAAACAACCGAAAGTGGGTATGCGAGTAGTTTTTGCATTGTTTTATGGGGCAATGAAAAGGAACGGCTAACCGTTTACCATTTTTAATTTTGCATTCAAAAATTCGAGTTTCAACTTTGATACAACTTCTTTCACGCTGCTGATTTTGTCGCTAAGATACGCGTTTGCACCGGCAAAGGCATAACCTTTGTCCAAGTGTCCTTTGGCGGCGTTGTAAAGTGCAACCATTATACAATACGGACTTTTTGTATAGTCGCAAGTTTTTATGCAGTGATACGGACAAGCTTTTGGCTTCGTTTTCCCTTCACTCACACGGTGGATAAATTCGCCGTCAAATGCACGTCCAGGCATTCCTACCGGACTTTGAATAATGACAGCATCTTCTTGCGAAGCATCTACGTACACTTTTTTGAAAGTATCGGAAGCATCGCATTCGTCGGTGGGCACAAAAATACTGCCCATTTGCACACCGGCTGCTCCAAGTTGCAAAAAACGCAAAATGTCTTCGCCCGTAGCAATTCCACCGGCAGCAATTACAGGAATGTTTTTCTGATTGCTGTATTGAGATGCAACAGAAACAATTTCAGGAATTAAATGTTCGAGAGAATGATTTTCATCTTCGATATGTTCTCTTTTAAATCCAAGATGTCCGCCGGCTTTTGGTCCTTCTACCACAATTGCATCAGGCAAATAGTTGTAATTTGCCAACCATTTTTCGCATATTATTTTTGCCGCACGCGCCGAAGAAACGATAGGAGCCAACAATGTTTTGCTGTCGGCAGTAAGAAACGAAGGCAAATCGAAAGGCAATCCCGCACCGGCAAAAATAACATCAACTTTTTCGTTTATTGCCGTGCGAACCATATCTGTAAAATTCGACAAGGCAACCATAATGTTTACCCCGATGACACCTTTGGTTTTTTCGCGAACTTTACGAAGTTCTTCTTGCAATCCATAAATGGAGTTTTTAATGTAATCCGAAGGACTTTGTTTATACAACAATCCCAATCCGGCACAAGATATTACGCCTACTCCACCTTCGTTGGCAACAGCAGCAGCAAGTCCCGAAAGCGAAACCCCAACACCCATTCCGCCTTGAATAATGGGCAGACGGATTTCTTTATTTCCAATGCAAAATGATTTCATAACAAAAAAAATTAGGACGCAAAGTTATGAAAAATAATTGTACTATTTTTCGTGTTGTTTGAGAAATTCTGTCCGGTTTGCTGTCCTGCGCTTGCCGATAACTTAATAATCTACGCCATCTGCGTGCCAAAAATAACTACGAAAGCCCCTCAATTACCCCATTCACAATATCAATATGCACAGCCTGAGGTACTTTTGGTAATCCCGGCATTCGCATAATTTCTCCCGCTATTGCCACAATAAATTCTGCACCATTGTTAATAACAATATCGTTGACTTTAAAATTGAAACCCTTTGTAACGCCATACTGTTTCGGGTCTGCCGAGAAAGAATATTGCGTTTTGGCGATACAAACCGGAAAATGTTCGATATTCATTTGTGCCGCCAATTTGAGTATTCTTTCGGCTTTGTCGCTAAATTGGACTGTTGCCGCGCCATAAATGTTTTTGGCTATTTTTTCGATTTTCAGTTTAATTGAATCCTCATCATTGTAAGTGAAATGAAGTGGGGTAGACGGTTTATTTTCAATTGTTTCTACTACTATTTTTGCCAAATCAACCGCACCGTTTCCGCCTTCTGAAAAAGCATTATTGACGGCAAAACCAACACCTTTTTCGGCGCAATGTGCTCTGATTAACTCAATTTCTTCGTCCGTGTCGAATGCGTGTTTATTGAAAGCAACCACAACGCTTTGTCCGAACGATTTCATATTTTCGATATGTTTGTCCAAATTTTCGAAACCTTTGATAAGTCCCTCACGATGCGGTTTTTTGATGTCTTCCAATTGAACATCGCCGTGCATTTTCAAACCTTGCGAAGTAGCTACAATAACAGTTAGTTTGGGATTTAATCCTGCTTTTCGACATTTGATATTGAAAAATTTTTCCGCGCCTAAATCTGCTGCGAAACCTGCTTCGGTAACCACATAATCACTGTAAGTAAGTGCCATTTTGGTGGCAATGATAGAGTTACAGCCGTGAGCGATGTTCGCAAATGGTCCGCCGTGAATGAAAGCGGCTGTGTGTTCGGTGGTTTGCACCAAGTTTGGCGCAATCGCATCTTTCATCAATACAGCGATAGCTCCTTGTATTCCTAAATCTTTCACTCTAAATGGTTTGTTGTCGAAATCCATTCCCAAAAGAATTTCGCCAATTCTGCGTTTCAAATCTTCCAAATCTTTTGAAAGACAAAGAATTGCCATAATTTCCGATGCAGGCGTAATATCGAATCCTGTTTCGGTAGGGATTCCATTGGTGCGTGGTCCCAATCCGGTAATGATTTGGCGCAAACTGCGGTCATTTACATCTAAAACGCGTTTCCACAGAATTTCTTTCAACCCTTTTCCGCAAACACCTTGATTTTGATATAGATAATTATCCAACAACGCCGTAATCATATTGTGTGCAGATGTAACAGCGTGAAAATCACCTGTAAAATGCAAATTAATATTTTCCATCGGTAGCACTTGCGCATATCCGCCGCCTGCTGCACCGCCTTTCATACCGAAACACGGTCCGAGCGAAGGCTCACGAAGGGCAACAATTGCCTGTTTCCCAATCTTCTCCAATCCCAATGCTAAGCCGATGGATACGGTTGTTTTTCCGATGCCGGCTTTTGTTGGTGTAATTGCCGTAACGAGAATTAAGTTGTTTTTCTGCACTTTATCTTCGTCAATTAATTCAACGGGAACTTTGGCGATGTATCTGCCGTAGTGCGACATTTCTTCATAAGGAATACCGACTTTAGTGGCTACTTCCCTGATTTTTTGCAATTCGATGCTTCTTGCGATTTCTATGTCTGATTTCATATTTTTATAGATATTTGCCTTTGGCGATATTTCGCTTCGTTGATATTTGCCTTCGGCGATTTGAACCTTAAATCTTTAAACCTTAAATCTTTAAACCTTAAATCTTTGAACTTTTCTTTTGCACTGACCACCCAAATTTCCCAATTTCTTCACCCAATCCGTAATAATGTCCGTGTGAATAGGCGAGAAGCTGTGCCTCTTCAAGGTCGAATTTATCGGTTTCGGGACAGATAAATGCTTCATCTGCTTGTACATTCAGGACATCGGCAATAAACATATCGTGTGAGCCAAGTGAAATAATTTCTTTGACACGACATTCGATGCAAAGTGGCGATTCTTCAATAATGGGTGCACTGACCATTTCAGCTTTTCCGGGCGTGAGTTTCATTTCGGCAAACTTGTTATAACCTTTGCCGGAACGAACACCGCACCAATCCGTTTGTCGCGCTAACTCTTCGGTGGTAAGATTAATGACAAACTCCATATTTTTGCGAAGAATATTATACGAATGTCGTTCGGGGCGTACCGAAATGTAACACATTGGCGGATTGGAACAAATTGTTCCTACCCAGCTGATGGTAATTATATTATATTCCTCCGGCGTGCTTCCGCAACTGACCATAACGGCAGGAAGCGGATAAATCATTGTGCCGGGTTTCCAGTTTTGTTTCATTTCAAAACAATATTTTCTTTTCCAATTTTTATTTCACAATAATGGCATTGCAATTCCACTTTTTCTTTGTCGATAACATGAAATCGGGTTTTCATCGGCTCATTGTTTGTAATACACTTTGGGTTGTTGCATTTAACGATGTCAATAATCGTATCGGGTAGCGTAACGTCTTTTTTCTCTGCTACTTCGTAATCCCTGATAATGTTCAAATTGACATTTGGAGCAACGAGCGCGATGCGATTTATCTCTTCTTCTTCGAAAAACTTGTTCGCGATTTTGATAATCCCTTTCGTGCCCATTTTTTTACTTTCGAGGTTTCCGCCGATGGTTATTGGATTTGATAATCGGTCGAGTTGAAGCAACGAAACCACGTCAAAAACCTTGTCGGACGGAATATGATCAATCGCCGTGCCGTTTTCTAATGCGGCTACTTGTAATTCTTTTCTCATTTTTTTGAAGTTACAGAAGTTAATGAAGTTATGGAAGTTGATGAAGTCATAGAAGCGAGAGTTATTCTTTCCGTAACTTCTTGACTTCTGTAACTTCATTAACTTCTATTTCCAACAAATCGCAAATAACTGCTTGCCGAACAAACATTCCATTTTTTGCTTGCTGAAAGTAATATGCTTTCGGATTATCGTCTACATCTTGGTTGATTTCTTTCACGCGCGGAAGCGGGTGTAGCACTCGCAGTGTCGGTTTCGAGTTTTTCAACATATCGTTGTGCAGAATGTAGATATTTTTTACTTTCTCATATTCCATCAAATCGGTAAATCGTTCCCGTTGTACGCGAGTCATATACAAGATGTCGGCACTGTTGATTGCCTCAGGTGAAAACTCGGTAAATTCACGATAAGCAATGCCTTTTTCGTCGCAAAACGATTTATATTTTTCGGGAATTTTCAACTCATCGGGTGCAACAAAGTTGAAAGTAGGACGGAAATCTGCCATTCCTTCGATAAGCGAATGTACGGCACGTCCATATTTCAAATCGCCCACAATGGTAATTGTCAAATTCTCGAGCGTACCCTGTGTTTCGTAAATCGAAAACATATCAAGCAACGTTTGCGTGGGATGTTGATTGGCGCCGTCGCCGGCATTAACAATAGGTACGGGCGATATTTCTGACGCGTAGCGCGCCGAGCCTTCCAAATGATGACGCATTACTACAATATCGGCATAATTGGCTGCCATCATTATTGTGTCTTTCAGTGATTCGCCTTTTGATGAGCTGCTGGTTGCTGCGTCTGAAAAACCGATAATTCGTCCACGCAAACGATTTACCGCTGTTTCGAAACTCAATCGCGTGCGTGTAGACGGCTCAAAAAACAATGTAGCACATACGCGATGTTCCAACAAATTGCGATTGGGATTCGCTTTGAATTGTGCTGCATTATCGAGAATACGTAAAATATCCGTACGGTTGTAATCGCCGATATTTACAAGGCTTTTGGGTTTCATTGGTTGGGCGTTTTTTGTTTTCACAAAGATAGGAAAAATATTTGTTTTGGCACGCAGACGACACAGATTTAGTACGTGCTATTTCCTAAAAAATCGTCTCACAACAGGTAATTGCGATAAAGGCAGTTCTTTTTTACAACCATCCACAAATACAATGCGATGAAAAATGAATTGATGATTAACCTAAGCGGCAAGTTATCAATGCAATGGGATACCAGTATAAACCCTGCAAACAATATTATCGCGAATGCGAAGAAAAAACCTGTTGTTTTCAAATTATACGGAATCGGGTAGTTTTTTTGTCCTAAAAAATAAGAAATCGTCATCATTATGAAGTTGGCGATAAATCCTGCCCACGCAGCTGCCATATAACTGAAACGCGGCACAAACAAAACGATAATAATAAGCGTTATTGCAAAGCCAATGAGCGACATATACGCGCCCCATTGGGTTTTATCCGTTAGTTTGTACCAAAGCGAAAGATTGAAATAAACGCCGAAAAATAGTTCGCCCAACAACACAATCGGAATGATTTTTAATCCAACATGAAATTCTTCGGGAATTAAATATTTTATAAGGTCGATATAGCCCGTTGTGAACAAAAAGATAAACAGTCCGAGAATGATGAAATATTTCGTAGCATCGGAAAATGATTTTCTATCATCGGTTGCTCCTTTGTTTCGAGAGAAATAGAATGGCTCAAACGCATACCGAAAAGCGGTGGTAAACATTACCATAATAATTGCAATCTTGTAATTTTGTCCGTAAATACCCAATTCACTCATCGCATTTTCGCCTGGATAGACAAAAGGAAAAAATATTTTATCAGCTTGCTGATTTAAGATACCGGCAATTCCTAAAATGAGCATCGGGAGTGAATATCGTAACATATTCATCAATAGTGATTTGTCGAAAGAGAATTTGATTTTCAATTCGGGCGAAACGAGCAAAAATTGAATGATGGTAGCAGTCAGATTCGAAATCAGAATATAATCGACACCTTTACTCAAATCAAACCACGAAAAAGCATCGGGGAATCTCGCTTTTAATATCGGACATAAGAGAAAAAAGAAAAAATTAAACAGAATCGTCAAAACCACATTCGCAATTTTAATCATTGCAAATCGTATCGGACGTTTTTTATATCGAAGATTTGCAAAAGGAATCGAAGCTAGCACATCAATACACACAATCAGCACTAAAAGAAGCAGATAGTGTGGTTGCATTTCGCCCCTTGCATTACTCAAAAAACTTGCAATAGGTTTGAGAAAAACCAATATCAACAGAAAAAACGATAGCGTTGTAGTAGCAATACTGATAAATGTAGTGGAAAAAACTTTCGCCGGATTGTCGGATTTATTGACAAAACGAAAAAATCCGGTTTCCATCCCGTAAGTGAGTACCACTTGCAGCAGTGCCACCCAAGCATAAAAATTAGTGAGTACACCGATATTTGTGAGTGCATCAACGCCATCAGCACCTGAAAATACAAACCCCCAATAGAGCGATAGTATCCAACTTAGCAAACGAGGGAGCACGCTTCCTATACCATAGAAAACGGTTTCTTTTGCTAATGATTTCATTTCGTTTGCCATTTGTCTGTTTGATTACTAAGCGAACTCGAAGCACAAAAGTACTCTTTTTTCACCACTCCTCACAAAAAACACCTTGTTATTTATATTTAAGGGTTATACCCTTGAAAAAATCAAAAAAAACGACTTACTTTGTAAACAATTTCGGGAAACAGAATATCTACAACACTCACTATTGTTCGGATTATTGTTTAAATGTTTCCCAATCAGTAGATTATGGCACAGCAAGAAGATATTTTCAAAAAAATAGTATCACACAGCAAAGAATACGGATTTGTATTTCAATCAAGTGAAATATATGATGGTTTAGGTGCTGTGTATGATTACGGTCAGATGGGCGTACAGTTGAAAAACAACATCAAAAAATATTGGTGGGACAGTATGGTGTTGTTACATGAAAATGTGGTAGGGATTGATTCCGCCATTTTTATGCACCCAACCATTTGGAAAGCATCGGGGCACGTAGATGCGTTCAACGATCCGCTTATCGATAACAAAGATAGTAAAAAGCGTTATCGCGCCGATGTGCTCATCGAAGAGCATTTAGCGAAAATCGACGATAAAATAAACAAAGAAGTTGAGAAAGCCGCCAAACGATTCGGCGAAGCGTTTGACGAAGTGCAGTTTCGTGAAACAAATGCACGTGTGTTGGAAAACCAAGCGAAACGCAACCAAATTCACACACGCTTTGCCCAAGCGCTCAACGATAGCAATCTTGATGACTTACGCAATATTATTATAGACTGCGAAATTGCTTGTCCCATCAGCGGCACGCGTAATTGGACGGAAGTGCGTCAATTTAATTTGATGTTTTCTACCGAAATGGGCTCTACCTCCGATGGTGCGATGAAAGTATATCTTCGTCCCGAAACGGCACAAGGGATTTTTGTAAATTATCTTAATGTGCAAAAAACCGGTAGAATGAAAATTCCGTTTGGTATCGCACAAATCGGAAAAGCGTTTCGAAACGAGATTGTTGCACGTCAATTTATCTTTCGTATGCGTGAATTTGAGCAAATGGAATTGCAGTTTTTCGTAGCGCCGGGCGAAGAAATGAAGTGGTTCGAGGAGTGGAAATCAATTCGTATGAATTGGCATCAAGCTTTAGGATTTGGTGCGCATAAATATCGTTTTCACGACCACGAAAAACTGGCACACTACGCCAATGCTGCCACCGATATCGAATATGAAATGCCATTTGGATTCAAAGAGGTGGAAGGAATACACTCGCGTACCGATTTCGATTTGGCGCAACATGAACAGTTTTCAGGAAAAAAACTACAATATTTCGACCCTGAACTCGGAAAATCATACACGCCTTATGTGGTTGAAACTTCCATTGGTGTGGATAGAATGTTCCTTTCGGTAATGTCGGCATCGTATTGTGAGGAAATGCTCGAAGGTGGCGAAAGTCGTGTGGTATTGAAACTTCCGGCTGCGCTCGCGCCTGTGAAATTAGCTGTGCTTCCGCTCGTGAAAAAAGACGGATTACCGGAAAAAGCACGCGAAATTATCGACAATTTGAAATTCGATTTCGCTTGTCAATATGACGAAAAAGACTCAATCGGAAAACGCTATCGTCGTCAAGACGCAATTGGGACGCCATTCTGCGTAACTATTGATCATCAATCGTTGGAGGACAACACGGTTACCATTCGTCATCGCGATACAATGGAACAGGAGCGTGTGTCGATTGATTCGTTAGAACGCGTTATTTCCGAAAAAACAGATATGAAATATTTATTGAAAGAAATTGCTAAATAGTTACGAGTTACAAGAAACAGTTTAACGATTTAACAGTTTAACGATTTAACAATTACAAAAATGAAATCTAAATTATATTTACTATTTGCCCTCTGTGTGTCAATGTTTTTCGTTGCGTGTAGCGATAATACGGAAACGTTTGACGAAAGGTGGAAAAACGAAAACGAAGCACAATTTGCACTTATTACCGCTGATTCCCGATTTACCAAACTCGAATCATTGACCGGAAACGGACACATTATGTATCGCGTATTGGAATCGGGTGATGAGAACGGAAGATTTCCCTTTTTTACCGAAAGAGTACGTGTAAATTACACCGGTTGGTTTAAAAATGATTGGTCGAGAGAAGATTATTTCATTAACGATAGAGGACACAGGGTTACTAATAAAATCATTTTCGATTCCACTTTCGATGATAGAGGAAATGCCCGACCAATAGGATTTAATGTAAACGGTCTTATTCCCGGTTTCTCTGACGCATTGCAGCGTATGCGACCAGGCGATAAATGGGAAGTATGGATTCCTTGGCATTTGGCGTACGGTCAGCGTGGAGGAGGGAGTAATATCAGAGGCTTTACAACGTTGGTGTTTGAAATTGAGTTGATTGAAGTATTGCCGCCTCGTTAAGGATTTGTCATGCAGATGACGCAGATAAAACGGATTTTCACAGATTAATCATAAGAAACCTGTGAAAATCCGTTTTATCTGTTTTTTAAATCTAACTAACTGCCTGATTCAAAAACGCATTGTTAAATTAGTGCAGTTTCCAAAAAATGGACTAACTTAACAATGTCTGTTTGTTTTTATTTCGTCATGAATTCAAAAGTTACTTTTCCGACTGTATTCGGTTTTCCTCTTTCCGGAGCAGAAATAGAGCCTCTCAGGACGCCGTTCCTGTCACGCTCAACTTTGATCGTTCTCCACGTATAAGCGCCTTTTTCGTAGTCGAACGTTTCTCCGTCATCGTCGTATAAGTTGTATGTAGAATTCGCTTTTCCGTAGTGGCGAATCGTCAAATCGACAGTCTGACCAGCTTTTGGAGCGCGAAGCAGTGGAGGCATCATCGGAATAATTCCGCCGTCTTTCACGAATACCGGAATTTTCTCAAGACCCGGCTTAACGGTGATTCTCTCGCCATTGCCAACAAATTCTCCGGTATAGAAATCGTACCAATCTCCCATAGGAAGAACAACCGTTCTTTCAATATCTCCCGTAAACATTGGAGCTACCAACAAGTAATCGCCCGCCATGTACTGGTCTTTAATCTCTCTTCTTACAGCTTCCAAGTATGGGTTGTCTTCCAAACTCGTACTTCTCATTTCAGTGCTTGTCGCCGTGTTGATGTTGAATCCCGGCTCAAGGTTCATCGCACGGAAAGGAGGAGTTCCTTCGAAACGATATTTCGCAAATTCAGTATAGAAATAAGGCATCAAGCGCATCCGCAACAATGCAAAATCCTTAACGATTTCCGTAACAGCAGGATACGACCAGGGTTTTGTCCCGCTTGACCATGCGTTAATCATTGCCATCGGAGAGAAGATATTCGATTGGAAGCGACGTACCCAATCTTCGCCTTTTCTCTCTTCGGAAAAATCTCTTGGAGCATTGCGAACTTCAGGAGTCCACAATACACCGCTAAATCCTGAATTAATCAATGCCGTGATAAAGTCTCGATGATCGTAGTAGTCGTTGTAAATAACATAAGGGAAAGAATTTCCGCCTGCATTGGATGCGCGAACCAATCCGAATGTACGCTCATTGCGTTCTTTGTACAGCTCGTAAGTCAATTTTTGTACCAATAATCCATATGTTTGGCGTAATTGCTCGGAATCACGTCCCGAAGGGAAGGTTGCCACATCGGGCCACAAGTAACGGTCGTAACCGTCAACCTCGTCCACTTTGAATCCACTGATACCGATTTCGACAGTCTCTTTTCTCAACTTGTCTTTCCACAGATTATAAGCAGCCGGCATGGACAAGTCAGGAACAAGACCGTACCAAACTGTATGAGAGCCGCTCAACGGGAACATCTCTTCATAAATACCTGATTCGGGTGAAACATAAGGATTTGTCCAAAGGTTTAAACGAATACCTTTTTCTAACATTTCTTTCGTAAATTCTGCCGGATTCGGGAAACGTACTTCGTCCCATTCGAATGAACACGGATACGCTCTGCTTTGCCATCCCGGCTCAAGACCAACGAAATCAAGCGGGAATCCTTTTTCGTCGAACTGGGCTACTTCATTGCGGACTTCTTCATCGGAGAAACGTGTCGGTACGCGTTGCGTAAATCCAAGTCCCCAACGTGGAGGTAATGTTCCTCCTCCGCAGAAAAGATTGAAACGGCGGACAGCATCCATCGGAGTTGGTCCTGCGAACAAGTAAACCTCTACGCCTTCAGCAGGAATCAACATTTCGACAGCGTCCGATACTTGAACAGAAGACCAAGTTCTGTCGGTAGTGCGGTCTTTTGGAGATAACGGTCTGTTTGGACTGTCTTTCCGCAAGCCGTACCCTGCATACACTTTAATGTAGCGAGCCGAGTTGACGAATACACCATACCCGTCGCTCGACACATAGAACGGAGTCGGGCAGTGGTTGCGACCATTGTCCGGCGCTCTGTAGTGGTCAACATGCAGTTGAAGTATTTTTCCACGCTGATGAACAGTCTGGAAATTCAAACCGAACCCGTAAATCTGTTCTTCAAGTCCCAAAGGAATACTGATAACCGTGTTCTTGTTCTGAACAAATCCAAAAGCTCCGGAAGCAAAAGCAGGAAGACTTGCCTGTGGCATTTTGTTTAACCCTTCCGTATAGGGCGTAGCGCCGGAAGCAGATAGCAGAGAGTAGGCTTCCGGTGTCCCGATAACTCCTCTCCAAACGCCGGGTTGTACTAATTCCCACTTAATCTCGGCTGCCGATAATTGCATCGCAACGCATAGTACAAATAGTAATTGAATTTTTCTTATCATCTCATTTATTTTTGTTTCTGATATTAATTGATGTTTACAAAGTTAGATGAAATAACCGAGTGTTCCAAGCGTCTGCCATTTTTTATGATTATTCGGAACGGAAATATTTTTGTAGTTCTGAAATGAATTTTGTACTTTTGTATTGTTGTCAAAAAAATGCCATCTTTGAGGCGCGAAAAAATAAAAACTAATCATAAAAAAACAAAAACTACTATGACAGTACAAGAGTTACAAAAAGCATTTGTAGATGCTTATGGTCAAAAAGAAGATGCAGTTTATTTTTCGCCCGGCAGGGTAAACCTAATTGGCGAGCACACCGACTACAACGGCGGATATGTTTTTCCGTGCGCATTGAGTTTTGGAACTTATTTATTGCTCTGCAAAAACGGGACAAACGATGTGAATTTCCGTTCGATAAATGAAACAGAAGTTATCAAGGTTTCGATCGACAAAATCAACGAGCCGCTCGCTCGCGGAACTTGGGCGAATTATTTGATGGGCGTTTTCGCACAATTTATCAAACGCGGTGTCAAATTTACCGAAGGTTATGATATATTGATTTGGGGAAATGTGCCTCTTGGTGCGGGACTCTCTTCGTCAGCTGCGTTGGAGGTAGTTACTGCTTTTGCGTTGAACGACCAAATGAAAACAGGCTACGACCGCACTGAATTGGCGAAGATCGGTCAAAAAGCTGAACACGAATTTGCGTTTGTAAATTGCGGAATTATGGATCAGTTCGCTTCTGCTAATGGAAAAAAAGACCACGCGCTTTTCTTAAATTGCGACACATTGGAATTTGAATTAGTTCCTGTAAAGTTGGACGGTGTAAAAGTTGTGATTTCAAACACGCACAGTCCGCACAAATTGGGTGACGAGTATAATGACCGAGTTCGCGAATGCCAGTTGGCGTTGCAGCAATTGCGCACAGTTCGTCCTGAATTGAAAAATCTGGCAGAACTAACGCAAGCAGAATTTGACGAAATAAAAGGAGCCATTACCGATCCAATCGCATTGAAGCGTGCACGCCACGTGGTGGGCGAAGTACAACGCACTGTTGATGCCGTGAAGGAATTGAAAGCCGGAAATCTTGAAAAATTTGGAAAATTGATGAACGCTTCGCACGCTTCTTTACGCGATGATTATGAGGTAACCGGAAAATTCCTTGATGCGCTGGTAGAAGAAGCGTGGAAAATCGACGGTGTTATCGGCTCGCGTATGACCGGAGGTGGTTTCGGCGGCTGTACCGTTTCGTTGGTAAAAGACGAGGCTATCGGCAATTTCAAAGCCCAAGTTGGCAAAACATACAAAGAAAGAACAGGTCGTGAGGCAGATTTTTACATTGCTGAAATTGGTGATGGTGCAAAAAAAGTCTAAACGGTTTTGTCATTGCGGGCTTGACCCGCAATCCCTTTCGTATTTGTTTACAGGGGATTGCGGGTCAAGCTCGCAGTGACGACTGTCAATCATTTATTGCCTCATTCAAAAACGCATTTAACGGATACTGTTCCTTAAATATCTTCATCAATCTACCCACCACATCGTCTTGCAAAAAGAAGTCATCATCAAGCGAATGTCCTGTCGTGAAATGTTTGTTTTTAAGCAAATCAATCTCTTTGAAATCTTTCGGATAGCCTTTTGGTGGATTTTTCAGTGTATCTTCGTGAGTTGTTATTCCATCAGAAAAATATTTCCGGAATGACGGTTTGTCGATAATTCGACGAAATTCATCGGGTTGTTGATAAATCGCATTGCGGATAGCAGTAAGCTCTTTCGCTTCGGGCATATAAATGCCGCCCGAAGCAAAACACTCGCCCGGCTCGATATGAATGTAATATCCTGCAAAACGCGTTTTTCGTCCGCCATTGGCGATAAATGCGCTGAAATGCGTTTTGTAGGGCAACTTGTTGTTCGAGAAACGCACGTCGCGATAAATGCGAAACATACACTCTTCGGCAGTTGGTGTTCCAATGCTTGGGTCGAGTTGGCAAAGCGGTGGAATCAGTGCATTGACAAATGTTACAAACTCGATGTGTGCCTCTTTGTAAAGGTCTTTGTTTTCGTTGAACCAATTGCGATCGTTGTAGATTTGCAATCGGGCAAGAAAGTCCATCATTAATTGAAAGTTCATAATTTTCTATTTTTTTATTTCGGTTATTAAGATTAATCACTAATCATTAAATATTAATCACTCTAAATCCTGCTGCTCTTATCATTCGGTTATATACCGCAAGTCCAATACCTTCGGTATTTGGCATACGCGCATAGATATGTTTCGCGCCTTTTTTGTCAAGTTCACGAAATGCTGCAAAAAGCCGAAAAGCTTGCTCGTGCACATCGTTAAATTTGCCGAGGCTTAGTCCGGAAATGGGCAAGAATGGCAAATCTTCTTCGAAAACCAAAGCCCAAATATCATCACAGTCTTGCTCGGATAAATATCTCATCACTTGCTCCGTATTGCCGTCAAGTATCGTTACGGAGGCTTTAGGTGAATAGTGTTTATATTTCATACCGGGCGAAGAAACTTTTACGCCGTCGTTGTTATGATTGAATACAGATTCATCGATTTCTATTTCGCAACCGAGCACTTCCGCAATTTGTTCCGGCGTAACCGTTCCGGGGCGAAGTATGCGCGGCGTAGCTGTTGCAAGTGAAATAACCGTTGATTCTAATCCTACAGCGCATTCACCACCGTCTGCAATCAGTTCCACTTTCCCCCACAGATCATCGATGCAATGTTGCGCCGTTGTCGGGCTTGGTCTGCCCGATATGTTTGCCGACGGTGCGGCAATCGGTACGCCTGCGCGACGAATAATTTCACGCGTTACCGGTAAACCCGGCATACGCACCGCGATGGTATTAAGTCCTGCGTTTACCGATTTGGGAATAAGTCCGCTGCTTGGCAATACCATCGTCAGCGCACCGGGCCAAAATACTTCGGTAAGTTTTCGTGCGTTTGGTGTTACTTCTTGCACAAGCACGCTCAACTCTTTCACATCGGCAATGTGTACGATGAGCGGATTGTCTTGCGGTCTTCCTTTTACCGAAAAAATGCGACTAACTGCTTTTTCATCTAATGCATTGGCAGCAATTCCGTAAACGGTTTCTGTCGGCATTGCCGCTAATCCGCCGGTTCGAAGCGTATCAGCAACAAGTTGTATATTATCAATATCGACTTTGATATCTTTAACTGAAACAAGCTTTGTATTTATTTCATTCATAATTTGATTTTCGATCTTGGATTGGATATACGATTTAGAAAGTCTTATTTAATACCTTCGCCCTGAAAAAAATGCCTCCGTTATATTCACAAAAAGCTTCAATATTCCATCTATCACACCTATTCCGTCCTGCCTTATTCCCAAATAAAACAACAACAAAATCATTGCCAAAAATGGCACTCCCATTACAATTCCAAAAAAATAACCCGAATACCTGTGATTGTTAAACATAGCAGGTTTTTTTTTGCATATTTCTTCCGCCTTACCATCGAAAACCAACAGAAAATACAGCGGTAGCGCTATAAAAAACAACGACAAGATGAATGCACCAACCATTGGAAATTCAAAATCAAACTGATACCTTGCCAAAGTACCGATGAAAATAAGGAGTGGAAGCGTAAGTCCAAAATACAGAAACATAAATGCTCTACCTATAACCTGACTTTTAATAGGAAACCATTTTAAGGCTCGTTCTTGCGATAAAATACTTTGATAAAATAGCACTTTCAACACCTTCATTGGCGTCATATCTTTTATTCCCTCTGCAAGAGTTATTGGCTCGCCTGTCCATTCTTCTTGTTGTTTTGCTGCGATTTTCTGTTTCATTTTTTTAGACTCTCGAACGTTTTCTTCCAAATTCCTTTTCAAAGAAGTAAGTTCGTGAGATGAAACGCCTTTTTTTTCTAACTCGATTACTGCTGTAAGTCGTTCTTCGGCAGAGTAAGAGGAAAAGTTTTTTGATATTGCTTCTAACTCTTTATTGGTTTTATGTTTGATTGTTTCTTGATTTTTTTTTTGCATAGAATTTATTTATTTCGGGAAGAGATTTTCTAAGTTTCAAAAACTTAAAAAGTCTTATAATAAAGTTTTTGATTGACCTTTTTGGATAACCCCCAAAGGTTTTAACTTTTACTTTGCAACTTCTTTGATAATTTTCAGATGCTCATTCATCTTGTTATTTCTATATTCAATTTATTATTTCTCATTACCATACAATAAAACTCAATCATTAATCATTAATTTTTCCTCAAAACGTTTTTTCTGCCAAATCTGATAAAAATTGACCAAATTTTGCCACAAAACATACAATCCGGGACCTAATGAAGCCACAGGGTTCAGGTACGTTTGTGTGAGCCAAATGGCGAGTACGGTATTTTTTTGCCCTAGACTTTGCCCTCCGGCAACGGTCTGATTGAAACGTGTACCGAGTTTTCGTCCGAAGAAAAATTGTGCAAAACAAATCAGTAACGAAACAATGGCGATAACGATTAAAAATCTGTAACCTCCATTGCTGTATTCAATTACGAATTTTGCTAGACTTGCTATCACAACAGTGAGCGCAAGCGCCCAAAGATAAAATGACACGATCTGCGCTGATTTTATTTTTTCGTGCGCTTTAGGTAAAACTTTCGCCAAAAGCAACGCTGTTACAAAAGGCAGCAACAAAATCGGCATCACTTTTCGAAAAATATACCAAAACGAGGCGAAAAACGAAACATTTTCGCCGGTATTGCCGATAATCGATAAAAAAACAGGCGCAATAAAAGCCACCAACAAATTGCTGACAATGGCGTAAGTAGTTACCGAAGCAATGTTTCCGTTCAAAATACCTGTGATGACGGGCGCAGCAGTTGCCGTAGAAATCAACACACAAATCATCGCGGCTTGTGCCACAATTTCGTTGAATGGACGAATGACGAGGTATATCAATGCACTTCCTGCATATTGAATTGTCAGCAAAATATAATGAAACTTGGTTAGCCGAATATCAATCCACCGCACGCGACAATAAGTAATGAAAAGCATTGCCGACAAAAAATAAGGAATTATCGGCGTGAAAATCGACAATTGTTTATAAAACAAAATACCAATAGTCATTGCGATAAGCAGTAGATATTTTTGCAGGATTTTTTGCATCGAATTCAATGAAAGAAATTTGCCGGATTCAAGCTCGTGTCCGATTGTCTGAATCTATCCTTAATGTTAATATCAATCATCAATTGCGACCGGTTGAAGACAAAATCGTTGATAAATTGTTCGATTTCGGACAAAGATTCCGTCATCGGATAATTGGCAACTTCGTGCCCAATACCTTCCTTGGTATAAAATAGATAGGGATAACTTTGCTGACGGAATCGCTGCGCCAGTGGTTTCGACCCAAACATTCCCAATCTGAAAAATCGAACGCTATTGTATGGCACCAATCTATCCGCACTGCCGTGAAAAAAGAGGGTAGGAGCCGGACGGCGCGTGTATGACGGAACGCCTTCGATACTAAAAATAGCGCCGGCAAACGAAATAACACCTGCATAACGAAATCCTTCAGGCAATACTCTTGCCGAATGTCTGAAATCGTTCAATTCGTAATCGCTTTGCAGCACGATAATGGCGCCTGCACTTGATCCGCTGATGATGATTCGTTCACGGTCAATATCCCACTTGTCGACGTTTTCCAATATGTAATTGGTGGCGGAATATAAATCGGAAACACCCATTTCGATAGCGTTTCGTAGCGGTCTTGTGTTGAATGGCGAAGGTGCTTTTTGTCCTTTCATTCCCAAACGATAGTCAATCGAAACAACTACGAATTCCCTGTTGGCGAAATAGTTGAAATAATCCGTGTATTGTTTGGCATCACGTGTGCCTTCTTTGAAACCTCCACCGAAAACGAAAATAAGACACGGTTTTTTCGTATCAATATCGGTTGTAATGGGCGTGTAAATATCCATTTTCAATTCTTGTCCGTCTTTTACGGCGAATATTCTTGTCTCTTTTTGCGGTATCTGAGCACAGAGAAGTATTGGCAGGAAAATTACCGATAGGATTATGGATAATTTTTTGCTCATATCTTTAATGTTTTGGGGAACGCAAATCTGCATTATCCGTGTCATCTGCGCTCTATTTATCATTTTACAAAAACCGAAATCAACGCCAACACTTCTGCCTTTGCCCTGTCGAAATCATCATTACAAATGATTGCATCGAATTGCGGTGCAAAACTCATCTCGTATTCGGCTTTATCCAACCGGTTTTCAATGATTTCGGGCGTGTCCGTTCCACGTCTTTCGAGCCGTTCGCGAAGCACTTGCACCGATGGAGGCATCACAAAAAGACTTAATGCACGGTCGCCATACGCATTCTTAATATTCAGTCCGCCAATGCAATCTACATCAAGTACCACATTGTTGCCTTCGGCGAGAATGCGATCGACTTCGCTTTTCAATGTGCCATAAAATCTGTCGGCATATACCTCTTCGTATTCCAAAAAATCGCCTTTGACAATTCGTTTGCGAAATTCATCGGGCGTGAGAAAATAGTATTCCACACCGTGTTGCTCTTCGCCACGAGGCAATCTGCTTGTAGCGGAAATTGAGAATTGCAGGTTGAAATTTTGTGCCAGTAAATAACGCACAAGGGTTGATTTGCCTGCGCCCGACGGGGCTGAGAATATTATCAATTTACTCATAAAATATTTACGATTTTAGATTTTAGATTTACGATTTAAGCGCAGTACCTGCAAATCTAAAATCGTAAATCTAAAATCGTAAATTTACAACACGTTCAAAATCTGCTCCTTAATTTGCTCCAATTCATCTTTCATTTGTACCACAATGCGTTGCATATCAGATTGATTGGATTTTGAGCCGAGCGTATTTATTTCTCGACCAATCTCTTGCGCGATAAAACCGAGTTTTTTCCCTTGTGAATTTTTATCGTTGAGCGTTTCGATAAAATAATTTAGATGATGTGTCAGACGCGCTTTTTCTTCGTTTACGTCAAATTTTTCGATGTAGTAAATCATCTCGTGCTCGAAGCGATTTTTGTCATAATCAACACCTTCTAAATTTTTTAAACCGTCGTAAATTCGATTTTTTACTTTCTCCAATCGTTCTGCTTCGAAAGGCTCTACGGCAGCGAGAAGTATGTGAATATTTTGGATTTTTTCCGTTAATACTTTTGCTAACATTGCGCCCTCTTGCTTGCGAAATGCCACCACTTCGGCGGTCGCTTTTTCGATGACTTTTTCGATGCAAATCCATTCTTCATCATTTAGCTCTTCGATGTCTTGGCGCATTACATCGGGCAATCGTATTAATACGGGGAGCCAATTTTCAGGCTCAGCAATATTCATCTCAACTGCAAGATTTTTAAGCTCTTGATGATATTGTCCTAACACGTTGTGATCGATTTTGGAGGAAATATTTTTCGAAATGACCTCCACGTTCATACTCAAATCTACTTTTCCACGTTCGAGTTGGCGAGAAAGATTATTACGCATCGTAATTTCTTTCTCTCTGTATATCATTGGAATACGTGTATATAAATCAAATTGCTTGCTATTCAGTGATTTGATTTCTATCGTTACTTTTTTATTCGGTAATTCGGCTACGGCTTTTCCATATCCGGTCATTGAATGTATCATATCGTTGTTTTTTGCAAAGATAATGAAAGCCGAGCGTAAAGCCAAATTTATTTGATCTTTGCCGAGGCGCATCTTATCTTACCTTATCTTATACAAAGGTAATGTTTTTTGGTTGATAACTGATAATTAGCAGACTAAAATTGGTGCTCGAAAATAGTATGTGAAAAAATTTGATGGTAAAAAAAATGATAAAATAAATCTTAATGACATCCTATAAATAGATGCGATTTTCTTAAATAATGTTATATTTCAGGTGATATTGAATTTTTTCTCATTTTATAGGCAAAGTGTTAAACAAAAAAGTCGTTTATTTGTTAAATCAATATGGAAAGGAAGTGATCTTTGAAAATTATCAGCTATTTTGTTTAATGCAAAATGAGAGAAAAACATGCTTTAATTTCGTCATTATGATAAGATAGTGAAATGAGATTCAAAATGTATCATTAAAAACGGTGGTAAGTAGGAAAACGATATGAAAAAATCAACTATTTGGGTGCTTGCCATAGTGATGTTTGTTGCATTATTTGCTTTGCTGTATTTGCAAGTGGGATATATGCGAGAGAGTATCACTATTCGCACACAACAGTTCGATGAGCAGGTACGTAGAAGTCTCTATCAAGTAATGCGAAATCTCGAACTAGACCAAGCTCGTGAATACTTGGAACAAGATATAATTGAATCGGAAGCCAGATATTTGCAACACTACGGTCAATTGAGAGGCTCGACAGGTATTATTGAACGAACAAGTGTCGCTATTACACACCCCGATGGAAGTGAGACGAGAATTGAACAGCAGCACATAGCCGGACAGCCGATTGGTCAAAGTAGAACGATTGCAAGAACACAATCCGATTTACAACAAGCTCTTTCGCAACGTTTTCGGTACGAAAGAGCATTAGTGGATGAGGTTATTCTCAGTTTAATAACCCAACCCAGTCATAAGCCAATAGAGGAGCGAATTGATTTCAATACACTCAATCTTTACATTCAAAATGAATTGGCTAATGTTGGATTGAGAGGGACACCGTTTGGTTTTCAGGTTTTAAATTTCAATAATCAAGCTGTTTATACCTCGCCCAACTTTTCGACAAGGTATCAAGAGGCGGTGTTCTCGCAAGTATTGTTTCCGAATGACCCACCCGGAAGGGTGAATCGAATGAGGGTTTATTTCCCGACAAAACGAGATTACATTCGTGACGAACTTGCATTTCTTGCCCCCTCGTTGATATTTACGTTTATCTTGTTGATAACGTTTATATTCACGATAATAATATTGTTCAGACAGAAGCGTTTGTCTGAAATGAAAAACGATTTTATCAATAATATGACGCACGAGCTGAAAACGCCTGTATCCACCATATCACTCGCTACGCAAATGCTCAAAGATAATTCGATATTGAAATCGCCCGAAGTATTCAAACACGTAACAGGTGTTATCAATGACGAAACCAAGCGATTGAGCTTTCAAGTAGAAAAAGTGTTGCAAATGTCGCTTTTCGACCGACAAAAATCGACACTCAAACTAAAAGAAATTGATGTCAACGACGTAGTTGTGAGCGTAGCAAATACGCACGTACTGAAAGTTGAAAAATATGGTGGAACACTGGACATCGACTTGGAAGCGACAGAATCAGCCGTAAGAGTTGACGAAATGCACTTCACAAATGTATTGTTCAACCTGTTGGACAATGCGATTAAATATCGAAAAGAAGATGTACCGCTCGAACTGATGATTCGCACTCGTAACGAAGGCAACCGACTTATCGTTTCGGTAGAAGACAACGGAATTGGCATCAGCAGAGAAGATGCAAAAAAAGTTTTCGAGCGTTTTTATCGCGTGCATACCGGCAACAGACACGATGTGAAAGGATTTGGACTAGGTTTGGCGTATGTGAAAAAAATCGTAAATGATCTCAACGGCACTATTCGTGTCGAAGGCGAATTAGGCAAAGGAACTAAATTTATAATAAGTTTACCAACTATAATACATAAATGATATGGAAGAAAAATTGAAGATTTTTTTATGCGAAGATGATGAGAATCTTGGCATGTTGCTTAGAGAATACCTCCAAGCCAAAGGTTATGAAACTGATTTGTATCCCGATGGTGATGCAGGTTTCAAAGGATTTGTGAAAACAAAGTATGACTTGTGTATTTGCGACGTGATGATGCCGAAAAAAGACGGTGTATCGCTCGTGAAAGAAATCAGAAGCATCAACTCTGAAATTCCGGTTATCTTCTTAACTGCCAAAAACATGAAAGAAGATGTACTTGAAGGTTTCAAAGTGGGAGCTGATGATTACATTACCAAACCATTCAGTATGGAAGAATTGACACTTCGTATGGAAGCAATCATTCGCCGTGTGAAAGGTAAAAAAGCAAAAGAGCAACAAGTGTACAATTTTGGTACAATGACATTTGATACGCAAAAGCAAATGTTGACCATTGCCGGCGAGCAAACAAAACTGACTACCAAAGAGTCGGAATTACTTTCGCTCCTTTGTTCACACGTGAACGACATTTTGGAACGTAATCACGCACTCAAACAAATTTGGGAAGAAGATACGTATTTCAACGCTCGCAGTATGGACGTGTATATCACGAAATTACGCAAACTGTTGAAACCGGAGCCAAACATCGAAATCATCAACATTCACGGTAAAGGATATAAACTTATCGTGCCTACTGAGGAAGAGATGGCTGCAAATGCCGGAAAATAAGTAATACTTTTTGATATGAATAAAAGCCGTTTTCTATGAGGAAACGGCTTTTTTGTTAAACCCCTCTCCACTTCGTGGTACTCCCCTTAAAATTAAGGGGAGATTACGCCTTGATGAAACTCTCTGAAATGAATAATCATTTTGATAAAGGGGAGTCCGCGAAGCAGGAGGGGTTAGAGACAGAACAGCAGACTATCAAAAGAGTATCATTTTTCTTATCCAAACCTTAGGTTTTTATCCTTTCACATTTTCGCACTTTTACATACGAAACAACCCCTAACAAACCAACCGCCAAGAACATTATCAAGATGTACAACATAATCGTCATTATATTTCCTGCCGTACTTCCGTACGAATGCATTCCGCTCAACAGATAATTCACACCAAAATAAGTCATTAACACGCTCGAAAAAGCCAACGACGACAATAAATTAAACAACCAATCGCTATTCCGGTTTTTCATTAAATACAAATGCGTAACAATCGTATAAAGCACCATCGTAATGAGCGCCCACGTCTCCTTCGGATCCCAACCCCAATAACGCCCCCACGATTCGTTTGCCCAAATAGCGCCGAGAAATGCGCCGATTGTCATCAAAGCAAGACCAACAAGCAACGACATATTGTTAATGATTGTCAGTTCTTTAATGCGATACTGAACGAGCAAATTGTTTTTCGGAAACGTCATCATTATCATATTCACGATGCCCAGCAAGAAACTGATTCCGAAAAATCCATACGCCGCCACATTCACCGATACATGCCACATCAACCAAGGCGATCGCAACACAGGCACCAGTGTGCTAATTTGTGGATCCATCCAATTGAGCGTGGAAACAAACAAAATAACACCGCCAAAAAGTGTGCCGAGCGCGAGCATCAGCATATTTTTTCGTCCGAAAATAAGTCCGGCAAATACCGTTACCCAGCCCACATAAATCATTGTTTCGTAAGAATTTGACCACGGCGAATGTCCCGAAATGTATGACCGCATTCCCATTCCGAAAGCGTGGAAAAGTAACACGAGAATAATGCCCACAACAAGCACGAATGACAGATATTGAAGCCATTTTCGTTCTCGCAATAAGCGTGCAAATGTCACCAAAAGCAACAATCCGCCCAAGATAAAATAGGCGACTTTGCTACGTGCAGGAAATCTGATTTGATTGTATAGAAATTCGGCTTGAATTTTATTGATATCGATTAAATTTGCATCGCAATTCTCTAATTGATACGTTTTTATGAGGTTCAAAACATTATCTGCATTGCTCCAATTTCCGTTTCGTAGCGCGTGCTGCACTTCGTTGAAATACCACGTAAAAGTGCGTGTGATGAAAAGCGAATCTTCCGTTCGAAAGTCGGATAAATCGTTACCGGGCGCGTGCCAATCGTGAGAAGGATTGGCAGAATTTGGGAAAATTCCGGGCATTTCATTATTCAACAGCAGGTGAATAATATTGACACGTTCATCAATCCGAATCAACTCTTTTTCATACGCTGTTCGTTCGTTAGCGGGTTTAGTGTGAATGCGTTGTATTTCGTCTAAAAAACGATAATGTCCGTTTGCATCGAAAAAATGAATGTATGCGCTGTGGTTTTTAGGCAGGTTATACCGGCGAATGATTTCTTTGTTGGGAATAGCAATGAGTGGCACCTGCGTCCACATTTGCGGCATTGCGAAGAAACTCAACAGGAATTGGTCTGAATTGAGTTCACCAAAAGTTTCTGCTCGGTGCACTTTTCGAAGAATTTCGGAAGAAAATGTGTTCATTGGCATTGTTCGTCCGCGCCATTGTATGGGTAACGCTCCGAACTTTGCTGCGTGTTCTGTGCTGACGACATTCTGTCGTACAGCATTTTCCGTTGATGTGGATTGTCCGAAAACCGATAATGATACAATCGAAAATAGAATAATTGCCGAAACGGTTTTCATCTTTTGGCGCAATTCACTCAATTGCCTTGACAAATGTCGATAACGGGAATTGCGAACAAAAAACATCATCACAAATCCGATAATCAACAGCGTATAACCAATATACGTAATCGTTCGCCCTGCCACATCTTTGTTTACAGAAAGGATTGTTCCCATCTCATCTTCGTCATATGACGCTTGGAAAAAGCGGTAGCCTTTCAAATCCAACACATTGTTCATAAATATTTTGAAGTCGCGTACTTCGCCATCGATATGTATTCGCAAATCACTTTCAAATGCTGCCGGACTCGATGATCCGGGATAGCGAATTAATCTAAATTGCACTAATTCAAGCCAAAAAGGTAATTCTTCTACAAACATTCCTTTGGAAGAATGAATCATCATTTGGTTGGTTTTTTCGCCCTCGCGAATGTGTACTTGTCCTTCGCGTCCGAAAACGTGCGTTGTCATTGCGCCAACAAGAATAATCACAAACGCTGTATGAATCACAATAAATGCCCATTTTTTCCGTCCGATATAATTCCGTTTGATAAGAATCAAAACAAAATTGACTACCAACGAAAATTGCAGGAAAATGAAAACAGGCGAGTAATAAACCAATATTTTCGCCATTTCTGTACCGTGATATTTTTCAATAAATGTGGCGGATGCTAAACCTATTGCATAGATTATCAGTAAAAAAATGGTAGCGAAATACGACGAAAGAAAGTGTATGATTGATCGCATAAAGTGATTTTTGAATTGCGTGTACAAATGTAGCAAATAATTTGCTAATATGCTAATTTGTCAATGTGCTAATATAATCTTATTTCCAATTCATAAAGACACAACAAATTCGAAATTTGTTATACAACTGTTATATAAGTGTTATATAAAGTATCACATTTGTATGTTATTTGTATCACAGCTTTTTCACCCATTGAATGAGCCATTCTGTTTTTTCCACATATCCCAATACCTTCCTTTCTTATCTAACAGTTCTTTGTGCTTCCCTTCTTCGATAATTTTCCCTCCTTCCATCACCACAATCTTATTCGCATTCACAACGGTACTCAATCTATGTGCAATAATCACCACCGTTTTACCTTCACTTATCAGCTTTTGAATCGTCTTTTGCACAAAACTTTCCGATTCACTGTCCAGCGACGAAGTCGCCTCATCAAGTATTAAGATTTCCGGATTTTTATATAATGCCCTCGCAATAGCAAGCCGCTGCTTCTGTCCACCCGACAACGCCGCACCGTTTTCACCGATATACGTGTTGAAACCCGCCGGCATTTTTTCGATAAACGACAGCATTCCGAGCATTGTACAAATATCAACAATCCGCTGCAAATCGGGACTAAATTCGCCCAAAGCGATGTTTTCCGTAACATTACCCGAAAAAAGATTCAACTGCTGCGGAACAGTGGCAATGATTTTTCTGATAGACTGATTGTCAATGTATTTTATATTTGTGTTTCCTATCAATATCTTACCCGATTTCAACGGATACAACTTTTGTAAAATGGCAGCAAGCGTAGTTTTTCCACTCCCACTTTCGCCGATAATAGCAGTCAATTCGCCTTTTTTCAGGGTCAAACTGAAATTTTCAAACACATCAACGCGCGTACCATAACTGAATGATACATCTTCAAAACAAATATCGCCAATATTTTCCGGCGTCAGTTCTATTTTGTTTTCGCTGCTTTCGCGTTCCAAATCCATAATTTCAAACAAACGGTCAGCAGCAATCACCGCGTTCTGAATCGTTTTGTTCGACTCAATCAACCCCATCACCGGCGACGTGAAATAACCAATCAGCGCATAAAAACCCATCAATTCGCCTGGTGTTACTGTGCTGTCAATCACAAAGCGGGAACCAATCCAAAGGGTAATTATCGTAAAAATCCGACTCACAAACTCCGACGAATTACCACTGAAAAACGAGTTTTTGGTCGATATATACACCGAATCCAACAAACGAACAAACCTATTTTCAGTCTTTACGTTCGCAAAATCCTCAATGCCAAACTGCTTTATCGTTTTCACGGAATTGAGCGATTCAACCAATTGACTTTCCAAATCAGCCGCATCCTCCATCAATCTTCGCTCACGCTTTTTGTTCAGCCTGTTTGTAATCAAATAAATCACAACATATAGTGGAATCGAAACCAACAAAATCAGTGCCAACTTCCAACTGTAAATAAACATCAGTGCAAACGCAAAGACAACAATCAACACATTTACCACCAATGAAATCACCGTATCGTTGATAAACGCACGGATTTTCACCGCATCATTTACCCTGCTAATGATTTCACCCACACGCATCGTATCGAAAAAGCGCTGCGGAAGTCGAAGCAGATGTTTGTAATACCCCAAAATCAGCCGTGCATCAATCCTCTGTCCGGTATTAAGCATAAAAAAACTTTTGCTCACACCGATAAATATCTGTATCAACAAAATGATAATCATCACCACCGAAAGTAAATTCAACAGATTCGTATTACCGTTTACAAACACATTGTCGGTTATTTTTTGAATGTAAATTGATGTTGAAAGTCCGAGTAAGGTATAGATAATTGCCCCGAAAAGGGAAGTCAAGACAACACTTTTGTGCGGCGCAAGCAGATACATAAACCTCTTGAAGATAGATACTTTTTTATCCTCCTCTCTAAAAGCTTCACCCGGCAGGAGTAAAATCAACACTCCCGACCATTTTTTCTTGAACGCCTCAATTGTTTCACGGTGCATCAGTCCGTCTGCCGGATCCATATACACAAGTTTCCGTTTACCGACAGAATAGATCACCACATAATGCTGCAACCCATCCCCCAGCACCACGTGTGCAATAGCAGGCAAAGGAATTTTGGACAACGAATCCACATTTCCCTTCACAGCCTTACATTCAAAACCGAGCTGTTCGGCGGCTTGCACCATTCCGAGCGCGTTTGTTCCGCGCGTGTCCGTTCCCGCAATTTGTCGAATGCGCGAAACAGGCAGCTTCAATCGGTAATGCCCCGCTATGGAAGCGAGACAGGCGGCGCCGCAGTCAGTGATGTCTCGTTGTTTTACTTTCACTTTTATTGTTGGTTCGTTAAATTGTTAAAGCGTTAAACTGTTAAATCGTTTTTTGCCTTCGCGCTAATTTTGTGCAGGGTTTAGCCACTTATCCACCCTGTCAAACAGCAATTGCCACAAAGTACGTTCCGTCAAATAAAAACGTGCCGTCAGTGTCATTCCTTTTGTGAGATTACCTTGATAACCATTGCGCAGCTGTAAATAGTCATTGTCTAATGATGAACGCACCCGAAACACAGGTTGGCCGCCCACAGTAACGATATCGCTTGAAATTTCCTTCACCGTACCGTGCGCCATTCCCCACTGGTTGTAATTGAAAGCGTCTAATTGAAACCGAACAGGCTGTCCTACATTCACAAAACCGATATCGGCAGGTGAAACGAAACTTTCGACCAACAAGTCGTTATCATTTGAAATCTGTGCAATTACCTGCCCGGGCGCAATAAAACTGCCTCGATGAATACCGGCAAGCTGCATAATTGAGCCGGAAACAGGTGCGAGCAATACGTATTTTGTTTTTTCGTCCAAAAGGCGAAGGATATCCGCCCTCAACGTTCCGATTTCCTGTTCGTAAGCAGTACGTTCTGCTTGCCAGCGGTTACGGAACTGTTCGCGAAGATTATCGAGGCTGCGCAGGGCGTTGTCATAGTTGTTTCGGTCGCGCAGGTACTCGTTTTGGGCGATAGCATCTCGCTGATGAAGACGTTCTGATACGTAAAGTTCGTGCTGCAGAAAGGCGATGCGTGTTTGGTGTTCGTTTTCGGATGCACGAAACAGATTGCTTTCGTGTAGATATTTAGGTGTTTGCAGGGCGGAAACATTACCGTCGAGCAAAAAAGAAATATCACTGATAAAGGCAATGTTTTCATCCACCCTTTCCAGTGCACGATTGATTTGTACGTTTATGTTGTCGGCGTTGAGGACGAGTAGGGTGTCGCCTTGAATAACGGGTTGGTTTTCAACCATACGGATGTCGGTTATTTGAGCATAGACGGCGGATTGTAGCTGATTGTTTTCGAACTGGGTGCGTATGATACCGCGAGATTGGGTGCTGACTTCGATTGAGATAAAGGGTAGAGAAATAATGCCTGCGGTAATGAACAACAAGACAAAGAGATAGACAATCCACGTGGAGGAATGGGTGCGAGAAAAGTGGGATTGAGTAGTAAAGTGGAGGATGTCGGGAGGGAAGAGGGGCATAAATATCGTAATTACATCAAAACACAAAAACAGGTTCTGCCGAAAATTTATCTAAAAGAAGAACCATTCCATTCCAATATGCGTGTAGTAAAACTACTATCCAATAACCTCCTTTACGTCGTCTTATTGCGTAAACATACATAAGAAAAATGCCTAAGAATGTGGTTGCAATAATATGAGATAGTGAAGAAAAATGGATTATCCCAAACAATATCCCACCAATGATAACAATATAACATTCGCGTTTTCGCAGCCAAGAAATAAGTCTAAGTAGATGAAAAACTGCAACCTGAGAAATAAGTGTTTCTAATAAAGGGGCAATGACTACCGCACCCCAAAAGAGACCCAAAAAGGTTTTATGATGGCTATAAGGTTCTTCTTCAAAGATTATGTCAAACTCTTTCCAATACAAATATAACCAGTCGAACAAGAAATAATATCCTATCAATGCTAATGATAATATTAAAAAAGCCGAAAGAAACGAGATTTTTCTTATGTAACGATTTATTTTTTGCATAGAAAACTACTCAATAACATTGTTGATCTCAGAAGACAGAATTTAGATTGGCTGACAGACTATCCAGTCGATAGCTCAAATTTGTTTTGCAATAGACCGAGTAATGTTATACCAGATGAAATAAAAGAAATTTCAGATATTTAATTGTTAGTTTAATTACATAAATAATTGCATATCAGGTAAGCCAACCTGATATGCAACTGATAATATTATCGCCCTGCCGCTAATGACATTTGTTTCATTGCAGCTCCGGAGTCACCGCTCCAGAAATCTTCGATCTTCGAACAAGCGTACCCTAGCCAATACATTATGTTGCCGCCATCTATTTGAGACATTTCTTCATTGCTAAGCTCTTTGAGGTTAGCAGCCTTGATTGCATTTTCAATTTCTCTCATAATCGTTAGTTTTTTGCATCATTATAACCTCGTTGAAAATCATCGAAGTCGCCTATTACATAGTCTACAAGCATCATAATAATGTACGCGCCAACTCTTCCCCAGCCTCCTTCTACTTCGCGCATTTCTGCGTCATTCATTTCTACTACGCCGTAGGCGTTTAAATCTAGATTTTTCATCTTTTTTTAGTTTTACAAAATTATTAAATATGTTTTAGTTCTGCAAATATTTCCATTATTTTTTGAGAAATATTTACAGTACAAAAATATAACGAAAAAATCTTACACGCTATCGAAATTTCGATAAAAACCGCTATCTTTGACCAAAATTTCGATAAAATGAGCATTGGTAAAAAAGTTAGACAGTATAGAGAGCTTAAAGATTTGTCTCAGACAGATTTAGCAATAATGGCTGATATAAGCCAAAGCGTTGTATCAAGTTTAGAATCGGATAAAACTATTCCAAACTCAATAATGCTCCATCGCATAGCCAAAGTGTTGGAAGTGGATATCAACGAGTTGTTGAAAGACGATAGTATTGTGCAATATAATTCCGATAGCGCGACCGGCAACATTCATAAAATCCAAAACCAAACTATCCACAACAATTTTCCTGAAAATGTATTAGAGGTTTTGATGTCTAATCAGGAAAAAATCACTGATTTGTTGGAAAATCAGAACAAGCTTATTGATGCGCTTTTGAAAAAGTGAATTGCGGTTTGCGGTTGATTGTTTTCAAATTTTGGTGCGAAAATAAAGTTGGTTCATTATATGTAAAGTTGTAACGACTACAAACAATAGGTTGAAAAGCTCAATATGAGTAATAAATTAACTGAATTGATGGGGTAGTTATTGTAATTTTTGTCATTTGAAATCAGAAACACATGTATTATGACATTGGTAAAGAAAAATAGTTTTGAAAAGTTGATAAATAGTATTTATCAGACACATTGTATATTACACGAAAATGTGGTAAAAGCTATCAATTACAATTTGACCATTCGTAATTGGCTTATCGGTTGTTACATTATAGAATTTGAGCAAAACGGCGAAGATAGGGCAAAGTATGGAATAGGATTGCTAGAAGAAATAGCTAAGAAGCTAAAAACAAAGGGAATGAAAGGTCTGCATCGAAGAGCTTTGAACACGTGCAGGTTGTTTTACCAAGCTTATCCTCAAATCTGGCTGACATTGTCAGCCGAATTACAAAATGTTCAATATGCAGATATGCTTCCGATTGTGCCTGCCGAGCGACTAAACATTTGGCTGACACCGTCAGCTAAATTGGAAGACAATATAAATATCCCACCTGAATTGTTGTTATCAAGATTGAGCTATTCCCACTTCATCGAACTGATACGAGTGGAAGACGAACAGCAAAGGTTTTTCTATGAAGTAGAAACAATCAAAAACAGTTGGAATATCAGAGAGTTGCGAAGGGCTATTGATACTTTTTTGGCGTTTAGGACTGTTATGTCCACGAATAAAGAAGCTGTTATCGCAAAAATCAAAAATTTGAAACCTGCTACCAATGCTGAAATAATCCGAAATCCGTATATTTTGGAATTTCTGGAATTAGAAGAGAAGTCGGAATATAACGAATCGGAATTGGAGCAACAAATTCTAAACCATTTGCAAGAATTTCTTATCGAATTGGGAACGGGATTTTGTTTTGAAGCACGACAAAAACGGATTACATTCAACAACAAACATTATCGTATTGATTTGGTCTTTTATCACAAAATACTAAAGTGTAATGTGCTGATTGATTTGAAATTAAACGAATACGATTACTCCGATGCAGGGCAAATGAATCTGTATTTGAATTACTATAAAGACAATGAGATGTCGGAAGGCGATAATCCGCCCATTGGTATTATACTCTGTGCGGACAAAGACGACACACTTGTCAGATATTCCACTGCTGGAATGGACGACCAACTGTTTGTTTCCAAATACCTTGTCAAATTGCCGGAAAAGAGAGTGCTGGAAAACTTTATGAAAAGAGAATTCAATCACTAATGTTGTTGTAATCGCTGTAATTTTGCAATCATTGCAAATGTTTTCAATACTTTTTTTCAAGATTTACTCGAACCGGAAACAATAAAACTATTGATGATGAAAAAGGGAGTAACTCGAAAGTTGCTTGTTGAATTGGAATTGACAAATGAAGAAATAGAATATTTAAAGATAGAACAAAAATTGATAGAGTGATAAAATGCTGTACAATAGTGAATTATTTCTTCATCATTCTTTTCCACTTATAATACCCAAAAACCGAGATCACCGAATACATTGCAAACAATACCGCCGTAGGATACAATCCTTGCCAAACAAAAGCCCGCACGAAATAATATTTACTACAAACCACAACCACCATTGCTCCATAAGTTTATGTGCAAGCATCCACATTGTGATAATGCTCAAAGCGATTGTAATTCTGATTTTCAAAAAAACGAACAAGTGTAATTTTTACCCTCGTTTTTCGCACAAGAGTAAATTTTTCGTATATTTGCCCTCGTTTTAGAAACGGGCGTAAAATTTACACTTGAAGAATATGCATAAATTCGATAGAAAAATACCGTATAACGATCTGCCGTTACTACCGCCAAATGCCGATATTGAAACGAAGAATATACTTCGCAAAACCATATCGGCGGGCAGGGCTTTGGCACAACTGAACGGCGCATTGCAAAATTTGCCAAATCCTACATTGTTTTTGGACACCATTTATTTGCAAGAAGCAAAAGCGAGTTCGGAAGTAGAAAATATCATTACCACTAACGATGAACTTTATCAATCGCTGGTGGCAGACAAAAAAAATGAAAATTTTGCAACAAAAGAAGTGCTGAGTTACAAAGAAGCACTTTGGTTGGGGTTGGAAGAATTGACAACAAAACCATTTATCACAACAAATCTTTGCATAAAAATTGTTCAATGTATCAAACAAAATGGTGCGTCAATTCGAGTTACACCCGGTACAACTTTGGGTACACCGCAAGGCGAAGTGATTTACACACCGCCGAGTGGCGAAAGTGTTATTCGTGAAAAAATGGCGAATTTAGAAAAATTCATCAATGAAGACAATACCATAGACCCATTGATAAAAATGGCATTATTGCACTATCAATTTGAAGTCATCCACCCTTTTGCCGACGGAAACGGAAGAACAGGAAGAATTTTGTTGTTACTCTATCTAAAACTTTCGGGTTTATTGGATATTCCTGCCATTTATTTGAGCGAATACATTATCAAAAACAGAGCAGCCTATTATCAAAAACTACAAGGCGTTACTGAGAATAACGAATGGGAAGCCTTCATTTTGTATATGTTAGAAATGATAGAAAAAACATCGAAAAGCGGTTTTGAGCGGCTCAATAAAATAACAACAACAATGGAAAAGACTGCCGAGGAAATCAAAAAGAAACTTCCGAAAATCTATTCCAAAAACTTGATAGAGATTTTGTTTCGTTTGCCCTATACCAAACGCCAACATTTAATTGACGAGAATATCGGCAGCCCTAAAACGGTCGGAAATTACTTGTCCGCCTTGGAAACAGCCGGATTTCTACAATCGATAAAAGTGGGTAAAGAGAAATTATACCTCAATCAGCAATTATTGAATATCTTGGAAGGGAAGTAGTTGCGATGTACAATAAACAAGCAGATGGAATAGTGAGATGCTATTCAAAAATGAATTATACTGTCATCATTCTTTTCCACTTATAATACCCAAAAACCGAAATCACCGAATATACCGCAAACAATACCGCCGTAGGATACAATCCTTGCCAAACAAAAAGTACACACGAAGTAACATTTACTATAAACCACAACCACCACTGCTCCACAAGCTTATGCGCAAGCATCCACATTGTGATAATGCTTAAAGCGGTTGTAAAACTGTCACCATAAGGCACCGGACTATCGGTAAAGCGAATGAGAATGAAAGCGATAAGCGCAAAAAAAGCGATTCCGATAACGGTTAGCGGCAAAATAAATCGCTTGGATATATGCCTGATTTTTGTTTTTTCTTTATCTGATTTGTTTCGATTCCAATAAATCCAACCGTAAATGCTTGCGAAAAAATAGTAGATATTCATTCCCATATAAGCGTAAAATTGTGCGTGGAAAAATATCCAAATATACACAACAGGCATCAAAACGCCTACCGCCCACAACCATTTGTTGGCGTTGTACTCTAAATAAAGAAAGGTGAGTCCGATAATGGCTCCGATGATTTCAATTTCCATAATTATTAATTGCGCGAAGGCGTTAAAGCACGAAAGCGCGAAAGACAAAGGCTTTCCCTTCGCGCTTTCGCGCCTTTATGCTTTCGCGCTTCAAAAACGTATTGTTAGCCTCATCATCACATTCCTCGTGGCTTGCGGAAAAAATCCTTGCGTAAACGATGGATTTCCTTCCGAATCAACTGTTTTTACACTCCAACCGTTGGCAATATATTTGTTGTTGAGCAGGTTATTGATGAAAAAATCCAATTCGGTTACACCCCAACTCATTGGTTTGAAACGATACGAAGCCGAGAAATTACTTATGAAATAAGCATCAAGTTTCGACGCATCGTCAGCCATATTATCCATAAATTGACTGCCTGCATAGATACCCGTCAGACGAAACCCTAAGTTTTGCAGCGGTTGATAACTTAATGTTCCCGAGCCGATTACCGATGGAGAAAAAGAAATATCGGTATTTTTAAATTCTTCGGTAATGTAATCGGTTGTACTCCAATCTACGGCATAACGAGCGGCATAATTTTTAATTTTGTTGCGGCTCAAAGTCGTATTTGCATCAAAACGAAAATGACGAGCAAACGCAATTCCACCTTCAAGTTCGATACCTGTACGATAGCTTTCTTTCACGTTTTCAAGCATACTCGAACCTGTACCGCTTAATCTTCCCGTGTGAACCAACTGATTGTCGTAGAGCATATAATAGAAATTGGATCCGAAATGTGCATTTCGTCCGTTCCAACGATAACCCAATTCGAAATCATACATTCTTTCGGGCAAAATTTCGTGATTGGTTTGCATCGCATCTTTAAAATTGTTGCGTAACGGCTCTCTGTTTCCGATTGAAATGGAAGCATACAGCGAATTATTCAAGTTCGGACGAAAGAAAATACCTGCTTTCGGATTGAAAAAATTGTAATGGTGCCGGCTTGTCAAATCGGTCGGATTTGGAAAATCATCATCATTTCCTTCGAGTTTCAACGAAATAAATCGACCTTGCACATCGCCAAAAGCCGTCCATTTGTTATTCATCTGATATTCGGCTCTTGCGAAAATATTGAAATCTTGTTTTCGGCTCGTATTATCATACCATAAGTCGTTAGGCGAAATATTCTCGTTGTATTTCACCCAAGGCAATTTTCCGAAATGGTCGCCTGTGTAAATTCCTAACATTAAGCCTGTTTGCACAGTCCACGCATTACGATGATAATTGAGCGCCACGTTGCCCACATAATAATGGTTTTCCATCATTTTCCGACGAATCACATCTGAACGAGCGTGCGTAACACCATCAACTACTTGTGGTTGAAGCCCAAAATCTGAAAATCGTCTATTTGCACGATAATTTTCGTAGTAGCCAAAGCCATAATTGTAGCTCAAATTGGCATTCAAATCGAGAAAATCGGTTAAGTTCCGGGTAAAAATTAGCTGTGCGATGTCGGAAAAATAGTTGTCGGTTTCGTTTTCGTAATAGTGTCGATTGCCTGCATCATCAAAAAACATTCCTGCAGGATTGAATCGGCGACCGTATTGTTCCATTTCTTCTTTTGAAACGCCATTCCATGTGATGCCCGTTTTTTGTCGCCCGCGTAAATAGACGAAACGAAGCAGTTGTTTATCTGCATAATGCGAGAGGGAAAGATAAAGATTGTTATGGTCAACGAAAGCATTTCGAATATATCCGTCGCTCGTGATGTGCGAATAACGAACATCGAAAGAAATTCCATTTTCTAAAATCCCCGTTCCGGCAGCGATGTTTGATTGAAACGTGTTGTAACTTCCTAACGAAGTCGATGCTTCGCCATAAGCATTCAGTCGTCCGCCGGTGGTTTGCAACGAAAGACTTGCGCCGAATGCTGATCCGCCGTTTGTAGATGTACCCACACCGCGCTGTAATTGAACGCTTTGCAATGAGCTTGCAAGGTCGGGAAGATTTACCCAAAATACTTCCGAACTCATCGGATTATTCAACGGCATTCCGTTCAACGTTACATTAATGCGCGTGGCATCTGTGCCGCGAATGCGAAAAGCGGTGTTTCCCACCGGTGTTCCGCCTTCGGTGAATGCTACAACCGATGGAAGCGTTTGCAACAATGCCGGCAGATTGCTTGCCGTGCCCTGTTCCCGAATTTCCGCACCTGGAATATTGCTGTGCGCTATCGGGGTGCGATTTCCTGCACGAGTTGAAAGCACAACGACTTCTTCTAATTCAACTCGCTGTAGCGAATCGGGCGGAAAGTTTTCGGCACGAAGTTGATAACCAAACGCCAACAAAAATGTCAGCGATAAAAAGAGTTTGTTTGTAAAAACCTTTTTCATTTTTAAATAACGGTTTATGATGACGGAAACGAATCTATCATCTGATTATTGAAATAAAAAAGGGGATTTTGTAAAGATAAACACCAAAAATAAAGCCACAACTACATTGTGAACTTTTTTCTTTTTTCCCTACGCCGGCATTATCCGGATCAGGTAAATGGGTATGATCTCAGCCCGTTGTTTTAAGGCACCCCTCATTGAAATGTGGGTACAAAGGTAGTGATTTTTTCACACACTACCCATACTTTTTCCTCATTACTTAATGTGGTTGCAAAAAGATATACATCGCCGCCCTCTTTTAATCCTGTTTTCTTGCGGATTTCATCAACCGACATCGGGAAATTACGAACAGAAATGTTTGCCTTTTTTGTTTCAGAAAGAAGTTGGCGAATATTTTTCTTGTTGGGAGAAAACACGTTTTTGATATTGAAAATGCGACCCGGAAAATCGGAAATTAATTCGTTTGAGGTGTATAAGTGGCTGTTTTTGTGCAGTTTTTTTATTTGAAAAGCATTTGAAATGGAGTTGAAACCGCCTGCTTTTAAAATGGAAGCGTTTGACTCATATAGATAATTTTCTAAATGAGAAATAAATTCGGGTATGATTTGTTGCTCATCTTCGGGGCGAAATGAGAAAGTTTCTATTTTGTTGTTTTTTCTTATATTTATTGCGTGATATAGACAACCAATACTGTTTTTCGAAAGTAAAAAAAGCAGCTCTTTGCACTCATTTTCTACCGACACAATGTGCACTTCTCGCACATTATCAAGCGTTTTCATAGCAAGTGAAATATCGAGCATCGGCGAATATTTTATCATTACCAAATCGGATTTTCCCAACGAAATATTTTTTATTTCCACCACATTCGGACTGCAATCTTCTATGTTGAATACTTTTCGTCCCGTGTCGCTTCTTCGTGCGGGATCGGCAAAAATGACATCTATTTTGGGTGTTTGTTGCAAGAAATCTTCGCTTTTTTCATTTACTATCGTTATGTTTTTCAAACCTAACACATTGAAATTGTGTTGGGCTATTTCGCAAAGTTCCACATTTTGTTCCACATAAACAGCTTGTTTGAAATGCTGCGACATAAAATAAAAATCTACGCCCAAGCCGCCTGAAATATCCACAAACTTTCCTCTTCCTTTCGGAAGAAGTGAGGCTTTATATTGCGCCGTTTTTTCCGATGAGGATTGTTCCATTGACAAATGTGGGGGATAAATCACATCATCGTTTTCGTACCACGTTGGGATTTTGTGTTTTGCGATTTGGCGCCCTTTTATTTGTGCGAGCAAAAAAGGCATATCTTCGCGCGAAAATTGTAACGCCAAGTTACGGATGTCATCGTTTTGGTGCTGATGGATAAACTGTTTTTGTTCGGACGAAAGATTCACTGTTTAATTTCTTTCTTTCAGTTGTAACAATACATCTCTTATCCTTTCTGCCATCATTTTAGCTCCTTTTTCCATTGCAGGAGGAGCGCCTAAATTAAAAAAGAAAAACATTGTATTGGATCCTCCATGTGTTCCTTTACCCTCTGCAATCAGTTGTAATTCGTATATCAAAAGTTCATTGTAAAGTGCTATAGCATGGTCAAAGTGTCTCTGCATGTTTTCCATATCATTATATATTTCCCACAAAGTTTCCAGTTGTTGCCTGTCAGTCATATGACGCATATAACCAAGACTCTTAAACATTTCAAACGCATTTTTAGTAAAAACTACTTCACGCACCAGATTTCCCCACCCGATACCGCCATCGGGGCTATTAATAGAATAATATCTCACCGAATCTATATTTAGTAATCGAGAGTCAGCAACAGAACTTACATATTGGCTATATCTTGTTATTCTATGTAGCCGTCTTGCATAATCTTCAAAAGAGATAGCATTTCTCTCTAATTCTATTTTTATGGCATTCATACTCAACTCCATATTTCTATGGGCATTTCTATTGGTAATCCAATGACCTGCCAGTAGAGTAATAGAAATGCCAATGATGACTACGGAAACTTCTCGAAAATATTTTTCGATTTTTGATAATAGATTTTTTAATTTCATCTGTGATATATTGTTAGTTTTCAATTATACTTTCGCTTGATAATTTTGAAGTCCGTAAACATACTCATAATAAAGAATTTTTCCAAATCAATAAAAAAACAACCCACTTAAAAGCGGGTTGTTTCTATCAACTAAAAAAATATTATCTTATGGTTCAAGTTTTCATACTCGATACCGAAGCAATAAAAAACCCTTATGCTTCTACTTTAGGAAGAACTGATACAAACGAACGTCCTTCTCTTTTCTTACGGAAAACAACTACGCCGTCAATCAACGCAAACAATGTATGATCTTTACCGATACCTACATTTTCACCCGCATGATGTGCCGTACCACGTTGACGAACAAGAATATTGCCCGCTTTCGCAGTTTGTCCACCGAATATTTTCACGCCCAATCGTTTACTTTCCGATTCGCGACCGTTTTTCGAACTACCTACACCTTTCTTATGTGCCATTTTCTTCTGATTTTAACTGATTAAGCAATAATTTGTTTAACTCTCACTTCTGAAAATTGTTGGCGATGACCGTTCAATTTTCTGTATCCTTTGCGTCTTTTCTTCTTGAAAACGAGAACTTTGTCTCCTTTCACAAGTGGTGAAAGAATTTCCAAGACTACTTTTGCGCCCTCAATAGTGGGTGCACCTACTGTGATGGCACCGTCTTTATCTGCGAGCAACACATTTGTAAACTCCACTTCACTGCCTTGTTCAGCGTTGATTCTGTGGACAAATAATTTTTGGTCTTGCGTTACTTTAAACTGCTGACCCTGAATATCTACAATTACGTACATTGTGAAAAATAACTTTACGTTATATGCCTGAGGCGAGTCAATATTTTTCGACTTCTTTTTTAGCCTATTAGCAAAATGAGGTGCAAAAGTACTACTTTTTATTGGCTTGACAAAGGAAATGAAGAATTATTTTTCTACAATTCTCTGATTTTGATGTTGCGAAACCAAACAGGAAAGTCTTGGTGGTCTTGCAAACCGATGTATCCACCTGTTCTTGAAGGGCCATTTTTAAAATGTTCCCAGTCGTGGAATTTGCTATTTGCAATTAATTCGTCCCACTCCGGTGTCCAAAGTGTATATTCTACAACTTTTGTACCGTTCATATGATGCGTTACGTGACCGTCTTTTACACGGATAACCATTCTGTTCCACATATTGTGAGGATTTGCAACTTGGGGCAATGCAGGACGCATATTATAAAGTGATCCGGCAAGGTTGGCAGTCAATCTGTTGTCGGGCGCATTCCAGTTATCCAAAATTTGAATTTCGGGCGCTGCTGCAAAAATGGCTTGTCCGGGTATCTCTTGAACATAGTAAAAAATTCCTGAATTGGCTCCTCTGCCTACCATCCAGTCAATAGATAGCTCGAAGTTTTTGAACTGCTTGTCGGCGAAAATGATGTCGGAAGAAGGAATGCGAGGTTGTCCTTCTACTCTTGGGGGTCTTTCCGCTCTGGAAGCTATTCTCATTGCTTCCTGGTCAATAGTCCAGAAAGGAGCCATCGCCGTACCATTGTATTGACGCCAACCATTAAAAGTTTCTCCGTCAAACATCAATATCCAACCTTCGCTTTTTTCTTTTTCAGTCAGCGTATTATTTTGTGCAATTGTAGCAGTCGAAAAGAAAGCTACACACAATAGTGAAATAAATACTGTTTTTTTCATTCTGTTTTTAATTTGTAAATTATTGATTTATAAACTATTTTTTCAATCTTACTTTTATGATGAATCTAATAAGAAACTCATCTATCTACATAGATGCAATTTTGAATAAATTGCCGAGCAAAGTTAATAAAATTATTTGAAATGACAAAAAGATGGTAGAACAAACATTGAAACTTTTTCACTATCTTTGTACCCATTATATAAAAAGGTCAAAATGGAATACAATTTCAAAGAAATAGAAAAACGTTGGCAACAATATTGGACTGACAACGAAACATATAAGGTAACGGAAGATTCGTCGAAACCCAAATTTTATATATTGGATATGTTTCCCTATCCATCAGGAGCAGGATTGCACGTGGGACATCCGCTCGGATATATCGCGTCGGATATTTATGCGCGATACAAACGTTTGCAGGGCTTTAACGTGTTGCACCCAATGGGTTACGACGCTTATGGACTTCCTGCCGAACAATATGCGATCCAAACCGGACAACATCCGTCCATTACCACCGACCAAAATATCAAACGTTACCGCGAACAGTTGGACAAAATCGGATTTTCGTACGATTGGAATCGCGAGATACAAACGTGTGATCCCGAATATTACAAATGGACGCAATGGGCATTTCTCAAAATGTTTCATTCGTATTATTGCAATGATGAACAACAAGCACGCCCAATTTCGGAATTAATAGACGCTTTTCCAATATATGGAAATGCTGGTTTAAACGCTGCGCAAAGCGAAGAATTGCATTTTACGGCAGATGAATGGAATGCAAAGTCGGAAAAAGAACAACAAGAAGCATTGATGAACTATCGCATTGCTTATTTGGGCGATACAATGGTGAATTGGTGTACCGCACTTGGCACGGTATTAGCAAACGACGAAGTGATTAACGGTGTTTCGGAACGTGGTGGACATCCTGTGGAACAGAAGAAAATGCGTCAATGGTGTTTGCGTGTATCGGCGTATGCACAACGATTGTTAGACGGATTGGATACGATTGATTGGACAGAATCATTGAAAGAAACACAACGAAATTGGATTGGACGCTCAGAAGGTACAGTAATGCACTTCAAAACAACTAGCAGTATATCATTCGATATTTTCACCACTCGCCCAGATACCATTTTTGGTGCAACTTTTATGGTACTTGCACCCGAAAGCGAATTAGTAAACGAACTTACATCGCCCGAACAACGACAAGCCATAAGCGATTATATCTGTAAAACAAAAAAACGCACCGAACGCGAACGCATTGCCGATAAGTCAGTTAGTGGCGTTTTTTCGGGCTCGTATGCCACACATCCATTCACAGGCGAAGAAATTCCGATTTGGATTTCCGACTATGTATTAACCGGTTACGGAACAGGTGCGATCATGGCAGTTCCGGCGCACGACAGTCGTGATTATGCTTTTGCGAAACATTTCAATTTGCCTATTGTTCCGATTATTGCAGATTGCGATGTATCGGAAGAGAGTTTTGATGCCAAAGAAGGTATTATGATAAATTCCGATTTTCTCAACGGCTTGACCGTAAAAGAGGCAATCAAAAAAACGATTGACGAGATGGAAAATCGAAAATTGGGCTATCGAAAAGTGAATTTTCGTTTGCGCGATGCTACTTTCAGTCGTCAACGATATTGGGGAGAGCCATTTCCGATTTATTATAAAAATGGAATGCCTTATGCAGTTGCGGAAGAGGATTTGCCGATTGAATTGCCTGAAGTAGATAAGTTTTTGCCGACGGAAACGGGCGAACCGCCGTTGGGTAGGGCAAAGGATTGGGTTTATGAGGAGAAGTGAATAAAATAGTAAAACAAATAATAATATGATTCCTGATTTTCAAACAATAATGTTGCCGTTGTTAGAAACATTTGCAGATAAAAAAGAATACAAGAAACCTGCATTAGTAGAAATTATTTCCGATAAATTTCAACTGACAAAAGATGAACGCATAGAAATGTATGATAGCGGAAGTGATTATATAATCTGGAACAGAGTTGGATGGTCAATGACTTATTTGAAAAAAGCAGGGCTACTTGAAACTCCAAAGCGAGGCTCATATTTGATTACGAAGCGAGGATTGGAAGTATTATCAACCAAACCGACGGTGATAAATCTGAAATTTTTGAAGCAATTTCCTGAATATCTTGAAAATTTGGGAAAAGGGAAGGAAGGGACAAATGAAAAATCAAACTCTGTTGGAACAGACAATAATGCTGAACTGAATGCAGCTCCCGAAGAACTTTTAGAATATTCATATTCTAAACTAAAAGAGGAACTTGCGATAGAGTTGATTGAAAAAATAAAAGAATGTTCTCCGAACTTCTTTGAACGTTTAGTTGTCGATTTGTTGATAAAAATGGGTTATGGAGGTTCACGTAAAGAAGCAGGCAGAGTTATTGGAAAATCGGGCGATGGAGGAATTGACGGTATTATAAATGAAGATAAATTAGGGTTAGATTCTATTTATATTCAAGCAAAAAAGTGGGAAAAAACAGTTCCTGTTGGGCAAGTCAGAGATTTTGCAGGCTCCCTTCTTTCTAAAAAAGCGAAAAAAGGAATTTTTATTTCAACCTCTGATTATCCTAAAAGTGCGTACGATTACGTGGCAAGTATTGAACACAGAATTGTACTTATTGATGGAAAAGAATTAGCAGAGTTAATGATAGAACACGGAGTAGGTGTTTCTACAAAAACAAATTACGAAATAAAAAAAATGGATACGGATTATTTTGAAGAATAGAAAATTGAAATAGTTGATATTAGTTCTGTTCTGGGATTTATGATGTGTGTAAAATGCACATATACCCAAAAAGAAAACGAATGAATAAAAGCGAAATAATATTATATCAAACGCAAGACAGCGATATTTCGATAGATGTTTTTGTGGAAAATGAAACGGTTTGGTTGTCACAAAGCCAAATGGGAATGCTGTTTGGTAGAAATAGAACTGTTATCAACAGACACATTCGTAATATTTATGATGAAGGCGAACTTGAAGAAAAAGTGTCAAGTGCAAATTTTGCACACAACACTCAACACGGTGCACTTGAAGGAAAAACAAAAACGTCCTACACTAACCTTTACAACCTTGATGTGATAATTTCAGTCGGTTATCGCGTAAAATCCCAACGTGGTACTCAATTCCGCATCTGGGCAAACAAAGTCCTCAAAGACTACATTTTCAAAGGCTACGCCATCAACGATAAATTAAAACTCGAACAATACAACGACCTAAAACAAACAATACAATTACTCTCAAATGTAATTAAAAACAAAGAACTTACAGCCGACGAACAACAAGATTGTCTGAACCGTGATTTTCACAAGATTAATATGATTAATTTGATTTTAATCTTGTCAATCACAAGAATCTTAAAAATCAAGGTTCAGACAAAATGATTGCCGAAAGCCGCACCGAAGAAAAAGATATAATGGTAAAAGTGGTTGTAAACTTGATAAATAAAAACAATTAAATATGAAAAATTTACACAAACCAAGCATTTTATATTCAAAGCCAATTGCTTTTATATTTAAGCATTTAAATATACCTATGCCTACTTGGTTTTGGGCAGTTTTTTACAGCAATGACATAGATAAAGAGTTATGGGACAATATAATAATTAAAAAGAATGTCAATGAAAAAATAAGTTTTAAGCAAATTATTACGGAATGTGAGTGTGATACAATAATTGATGATACACAAGAAGAATATGAAGAAATTTATATGAAAGATTGTGGAAAAAATGGAAGTAATATTTCAATTGATGTACTGAAAGAGAAAAAAGAATATTTACAAAGTAATTTTAATCTTGAAAAGCAACGACAAAGTTTACTTGATAATAAATTGACTCAAATAATTGGACAAACCTCAGTTGTTGTTGCTGTCATTGCTTTAATTATTCCTTTATTAATTGATAAAATAAGTTTGAAAAATGACATAACAACATTAACATTTTGGGTATTTTTATTTTCCTCAATTTTTACATTAGTGTTGCTTATAAGGAGTATCTGTATTGCTATCAAGAACCTACAAGCGCAAAGCTACCAAAGACCTTGGCATACTTTAATACACTCTCATACCAAAAGCATATTAAAGGAATTATATTTTGAACAAATTATCGCTTATTATGATGTAATAAAATATAACATCAAGGTAAATAATAGAAAAGCAGAAAAAGTAGATGAAAGCTATAAATCCTTTAAATGGGGGCTCATTTTCTTCGTGATAAGTGCTTTGTTGTTTGTTATGCATCGTTCTATATATAAAATAGATGATGCACAAAAAGTAAAAATTGAAAATCAAATAAGCATTAAACAGATAGAAAACAACATTAATGAATTAAATGACAAACAGATAATAGGAAATTCAATATTAGATAATATAAACAATCAACTTTTGAGAAAAAATCATACAAATGAGAGAAACTAAAAAATATCCCCTCGAACTATCAACAATGCCCGGTTTCGCCGGCTCATCAGCATACTATTTGCGATACGAAGACCCGCACAACAATAATGTGCTCGTATCCAAAGAAAAAAACGAGTATTGGCGCAATGTCGATTTATATATCGGTGGCACGGAGCATGCTACAGGACACTTGATCTACAGTCGTTTTTGGAATAAATTCCTATTCGACTTAGGCGTTTCGTGCGAACAAGAGCCGTTTAAAAAACTCGTGAATCAAGGAATGATTCAAGGACGAAGTAATTTTGTGTATCGCATTGTGAATACAAATAAATTCGTGTCGTTGAATTTGAAAGATGAATACGAAGTTACACCCATTCACGTCGATGTCAATATCGTTTCAAATGATGTACTCGATTTAGAAAAATTCAAAGCGTGGCGACCCGAATTTGCCAATGCCGAATTTATCCTCGAAGACGGAAAATACATCTGCGGTTGGACTATCGAAAAAATGGGAAAACGCTATCACAATGTTGTAAATCCCGACGATATCGCCGAAAAATACGGTGCCGATACTTTACGTATGTATGAAATGTTTCTCGGACCACTCGAACAATCCAAACCTTGGGATATGAACGGAATTGACGGTGTACATCGTTTCTTACGCAAGTTATGGAATTTATTTTACAAAGACGGTAAACTGTCGGTTTCCGATACTGAGCCAACGAAAGAGGAGTTGAAATCGTTACACAAACTACTGAAAAAAGTAACATTCGATATCGAAAACTTCTCATTCAACACATCGGTTTCTGCCGCAATGATTTGCGTAAACGAACTCACGCAGTTGAAATGCAACAACCGCACCGTTTTGCACGATTTACTCATTTGCCTCTCACCATTTGCGCCACATATTACCGAAGAGTTGTGGCACGCTATTGGTAACAAAGAAAGTATTTTCAACGCAAAATGGGTGATTTACAACGAAGAATATCTGAAAGAAGATACTTTTCCTTATTCTATTTCGTTCAATGGAAAATCGCGCTACATTTTGGAATTTTCTGCCGATGCCACCAACGAGGAAATCGAAAAAACGGTGCTTGCGCATCCTCATTCCGAAAAATGGTTGGAAGGTAAAATGCCGAAAAAGGTAATTATCGTGCCGAAAAAAATTGTGAATATCGTGCTATAAATCAACGTCCCTAAATTGTCAAAATTATATGCCGAACGAAAAAAAATATCTCAAATCTTTCTATTGGAAAGATTACATCACAATCACTATTGGGCTGATGCTCTTTTCAATAGGTCTTACGGGGTTTATTATCCCGAATGAAATTGTTGCCGGCGGATTGGGTGGTATCAGTCTTTTGGTTAGGTATGCCTTTAACATTCCGGTTTGGATTACCTTTCTCGTGATAAATTCTATTCTATTGCTGATAGCGTGGTTTGTTTTGGGAAAACATTATGTGATGAAAACGCTTTATGGCGTTGCCGGTATAACCATTATGCTGGCACTTGCCGAGCGATATATCACGAAATCGCTCATCAGTGCTGACCCATTGATGGCGAGTATTATCGGCGCAATTTGTTGTGGTGCAGGACTTGGGCTTGTTTATTCGATGAATGCCAGCACAGGCGGAACGGACATTATTGGGGCAATAATTACGAAATATCATTATATCAGTATGGGACGCGGATTGCTGTATATCGATATTTTTATAGTCGGTAGTTCGTTTTTGGTTTTCCATAGCTTAGAAAAAATCATTTATGGGCTTATTGTGGTTTCTGTAATGTATTCCACTGTGGATATGGTGCTTAATGGGAAACGACAATCGGTACAATTTATCATTTTTTCGACGAAATACAACGAAATCGCATCGCATATCAATTCCGAATTGCGACGTGGCTGTACCGTTATCGATGGTGTAGGGTGGTATTCTCAACAACCAACAAAAGTAATTATTGTATTGGCTCGAAAAACGGAATCAACCTCTATTTTCCGACTTGTGAAAAGTATTGATGAAGACGCTTTTATCTCACAAAGTAATGTAGTGGGTGTGTATGGAAAAGGATTTGATCAGATGAAATAAAAATCACTTAAATTCAACGCAATATGAATTCTCGCATTTTATTTTTTTTATTGATGGTATTGTTTTTTGCTGACTCCGCAACAAGCAAAGAAACAGTTAAATACATATATTACAGCGATTTTGGCGCTGTTGGCGATGGTATAACCGATGATTTCGATGCAATCGTCAAAGCGCACGCAGCAGCAAATGCAGCAGGATTGCCCGTTAGAGCAAACGCAGGTGCAACATATTACATTGGTGGTGCAAATCAAACCGCTCAAATACAAACTGATACGGATTGGAGTGGAGCCAAATTTATTATCGACGATGTGAATGTTGAAAATCGAGAAAGTCAGGTGTTCAACATTTCGTCGAAACTCCCCCCTGTGGAAATAACAACGATTAAAACATTAAAAAAAGGTCAAACAAAACTCGATTTATCGCTGCCGCACAATTCACTTATCATTGTAATTGACAACGAAACAATGCGTTACATACGCGAAGGTTTGAACCTGGACAACGGCTCGCCGCAAACCGATGTTTTTCTGGTTGATAAAAATGGAAATGTAGATGAAAAAACGCCCATTATTTGGGATTTCGATAACATCAGTTCGATAATTGCTTATCCGATAGATACCGAAACGCTAACCGTTAATGGTGGACATTTTACAAGAATTGCCAACCAAGCGGAATCGAACTATACCTACTATTTTCGCGGCATCGGTGTAAAACGCTCTAATGTGTTGATTGATAGTTTATATCATATCGTAACAGGTGAACTCGAACACGGCGCGCCGTACAACGGATTTATCCGAATTTCGGATTGCGCAGAGGTGATGGTGCAAAATTGTACTTTATCAGGGCGCAAAACCTACACCACCATAGGCAGGGCAAACGCTCCGGTTCCGATGGGAACGTATGATATATTGGTCAACCGTTCTATTAATGTAACATTTAAAAACTGCAAGCAAACAAACTGTATTCACGATACGGAATATTGGGGAATTTTCGGCTCCAATTATTCAAAAAACCTCGTGTTGGATAATGTGAAATTTTCGCGTTTTGATGCACACAAAGGTGTTTTAAATGCAACGATAAGAAATTCGGAGTTAGGGCATCAGGGGATTAATCTTATCGGTAAAGGATTATTTCTGATAGAAAATTCTAAATCGAGCGGATGGAGTTTCATCAATTTACGCAGCGATTACGGCAGTACGTGGGAGGGCGAATTTGTGATTCGCAATTGCGAATTTAATCCTCGCAACGGACAACGATTCGATGCCGTTTTGATAAGCGGAAGTTATTCGGGACAACACGATTTTGGATACAAATGCTTTATGCCGAGGAAAATAACCATCGACGGACTTTTCATCAACGACAGTAATCCGCCGTTGGAAGGGTACTCGGGACCTAAATTATTTTTCAATCTCAATAGTGCAAACACAAGTGAGGCATTTATAGAAAAATATCCTTACACGGTGACGGAAGAAGTTTTTATCAAAAATTTAACTACAAAAAGTGGGCTGCCGCTCGTTGTAAGCAATAATCCATTTATGTTTCGGGGTGTTAGAGTGGTAGAGGAAGAGTAAATCACAAATATTTCTTCATTAACCGCAATTTTCTCAATAGACTGAAAGATGCACAACCAACTAAAAACGTACTGCAAAAACATCGTTCCTCTCACAGACGAAGAACTTAAACTTATTGACACCCATTTTGAAGTTCAGAACTTAAAAAAGAAGGAATTTTTGCTTCAAGACGGAAAAGTTTGTAGTTCCATCGGATTTATTGTGAAGGGAGCAATAAGGCACTTTCATATTAAAGATGGTGTAGAAAAAACGTGCGATATTTCTTTTGAAAATTCTTGGGTAACCGATTTTCAGAGTTTTACCCATAATATGGCTTGCGTAATGAATTTGCAAGCGATGGAAGACACAATCTTATTAGTCATTAAAAAAGAAAACCTCTACAAATTATACAGTGAATGCAGTGTATATGAAACTTTTGGACGACTAATGGTTGAAAACGTAGCGCTACGAGCCACTGACATTGCGATGTCGCTTTCATCTGACAAGCCCGAAGAACGCTTTAATAATTTATTGAAAAACCGACCAGACCTTTTTCAGCGGATACCGCAAAAATACATTGCCAATTTTTTGGGGATTAGCCCCGAAAGTTTAAGCAGAATTCAAAAAAGAATTCATACCAAATCAAAATCTTAACCTAAGTCATCGTTATTCACCTTTGCTGCATTGTACTTTTGTATCTCATTTCAAAAACAGAGGAAATGAAATACAAAATTATTCACTTTAATTATTATAACAATGACAATAGCAAACAGTTTAACAGCACAGCAATTAGACTTTTCGAAAGTAAAAGTCTACGAACATCAATTAGATGATGTAATGGAACTAATTGATATAATTGAATTGAAGAAAAAACTCAAAGAAACGGAAGAAAATTTCGAGCATAATCCAACAGAGATAAACAAAGTACGGCTCGGTATTATTTACCACGAAACGGCGTTAAATCTCTCTTTTTTCTCTAAAACAGAATTCAGAGGTTATGCAAAAAAAAGTTTCGATATATTGAGTGACCTTTTTCATGCAACTGAAACAACAAAAGAATTATTACCATTTATTGCTTCATACAGGGCATCGGCATTGACTCTTGTTAGTGCGGAAACAAGAAAATTAGGCTTGATAGGTGATGCTTTTGATATGTTTAAGGAGGCAATTGAAGCGTATTCAAACGTAAGTTATTTACCTGAATTTATGAGAGGAAGCGTAGCCGAAAATTTACCTTGGATTTTCTTTTCCAAACGAAAATATGCTAAACGAGACTTTCAGTCTATCATTGATAGGCAAGAAAAGAATAGTGAATATGCTAATTGGAAAGTTATGAGCTTTACCTATTGGGCTTGGGCAAAACAGAGACAAGATAAAAAATACAGAAGCCAGTCGATCGCATATCTTGAAAAAGCGATTTCATTAGATCCAAACTATAACGCAGGACGAGAAAGAGCAGAAGCATTAAAAGCGAAATTAACTATCGTTTGAGTGATAATGATGCCTCATATGTGGCAAGTTGTCGCCACGAAATCGGAAAAACAACAGGCTTCCCTGAAATCGGATTTATCTTCACAATCACCACCGTATCATACACTTTTTCGATATTTTCGTAAGTAAGTACGGTTTCGGGGGAGCCTTTTCCGAAAATCCGTCCGTTTTTCATCATTATCAAATAATCGCAGTATTCGGCTGCCATTGACAGGTCGTGCACAATCATAATCACAGAAAGTCGTAATTCTTCATTCAGCCTCTGTATCAAATTCATAAATCGCACTTGATGCGTAATATCGAGGTGCGAAGTAGGCTCATCAAGCAGCAGTAAGCGTGGTTTTTGACACAATGCTGATGCGATGCTTGCCATTTGTTGTTCGCCGCCGCTCAATTCCATCATTGATTTGTGGCGCAAGCGATAGGTATTTGTCAAATGCATATAGTGATGCGCAATTTCCACATCTTCTGTTTTATCGAAAAACTGAAATGGTTTGCGATATGGTAATCGCCCCATCATCACGTATTCTTCGACCGTGATATTCGTTGTTTCTGTAAATTGCGAAACGATAGAGAGATTTTGTGCTTTTTCTCGAAGCGGTAGTTTCGACAAATCTTTTCCGTCGAAGACAATGGAGCCTTTTTGCAATGACAAATCGCCTGTAATGCCCCGAAAAAGTGTCGTTTTTCCCGACCCATTTGGACCGATAATCCCTGTAAATGCTCCTTCGGAAAGTGAAAAACCGATGTCTTCGATATGAAACCCGTCGCCATATCCGCAAGAAATATCGTGAAGTATCAATAACTCTTTCATCATTTTACGCCAATGTTTTTTTCTGCGAACGACTCAACAAAACGATAAAAACAATACCACCAACAATGCCGGTAATGACCCCGATAGGCAATTCGTGCGGCGAAATAATGGTACGGGCAACTACATCGCACAAAATCAAAAAAACGCTTCCGCTCAAAAACGAAGTGATGAGCATAATGCGATAATCTGTTCCCACCCAAAGGCGAACGATATGCGGAATAACCAGTCCAACGAATCCGATAACGCCGGCAACGGCAATGCACGCACCTGTTAACAACGATGTGATGATGAATAGAATGCGAATGGTTGCATTGGCATTAATTCCCAAATGTCGCGCTTTTTCTTCACCCAATCGCAAAGCATTGAGCGGAACCACGAAAAGATATGAAACAAGTAAACATACAACAGACAGGAGAACTATTCCCCCAATCATCACCGGATTTGATTCATTTAGCGAGCCCATTATCCAAAACACGATTCCGTGAATATTGTTTGGGTCGGTTATCGACATCAAAAACATCATCAACGATGAGGCGATAAAACTAATCATCACGCCGATAAGCAACATTCGATTGATGCTCAACGCGCCGCTGCGAACGCTCAACGTATAAACCAAAAAAATCGTTATAAACGCACCGATAAATCCTGCCAACGGTAAAAAAAGAATGTTTAATAAATGCAATCCCGCCACAATCGCAAATGTAATGCCAAGCGACGCTCCACCCGAAATACCAAGCGTATATGGCTCTACGAGCGGATTTCGGTAAATTCCTTGCAAAATGGCTCCGGCTAAACTCAATCCGCCGCCAATGGCAAAGCCCAATAACGTACGCGGAATACGAATAAATGCCAACACACCGTATTCCATACTCTCTTTATCGCTCAAGAGACGAGGGATATCACTCATTGGAATACGGATTTCGCCCGTGCTGAGCGATAGAAGCATTGCGCCAATAACCGCTGCAATGAGCAAAAGTGTAAAGAAAAACCAATTGAGCTTTGTGCGTTGCATTCGATTCAACTTCTAAAAATCAATTCCTTTTCGGCTTGCGATCTCTTGATCGTAAGGGTGTTTTATCTTCTTTATTTCACTCACATAATCAGCCAGTTCAATAATATCAGATGTTGCATCACATCCGGTAAGTACCAATTCGATATGTGACGGTTTATTTTTGATAAAATCAATAAGTGTGGTTTTTGGTAAATGATTATCGCGAACAGAAATCAAAATTTCATCCATTACAAGCAAATCAATTTTGATAGCGTGCATACATTCGGAAATCATAGAAATAGATTGCGTAATATTTTGTATGGCAAAGCCGCCAACAAGATCATCGTCCAAATGTGGGTACCCGGTTTCAAAATTTAACACTGTTGCACCGAGTTTTTTGAGAGCTTCCATTTCCGAATAGCCGTATTTCTTTGGACGTTTATGAAATGAGCAGTAAAGTACGTTGTAACCATTACTCAAAGCTCGCACGGTAAGCCCAACAGCAGCCGTTGTTTTTCCTTTTCCATCGCCGGTGTAAATGTGTGTGAGTCCTGTTCTCTCCATTTTTGTGTAATATTTTTGTCTTATTGTGTTATCAATTTATGCAGAATTTCCATTGTTTGCGCAAATGTTACGGGTGTGGGTTGGCACGCAATATCGGAGTCGATAATGAAAATTTGTCTGTTACGTGTTGCGCTCAAACTCGGATATCTGCCCCACATATTTTTTTCCTCTTCGCCCACAATACCCATTGTTACAACAAAAATATAGTCAGGGTTTTGAGCAATGACAAATTCACGACTAATTGTTCCGCGTCTAAAATTTTTGGCGATATTTTCCGCACCCAAAAGTGTTATATAATCGTTCATAAACGTATTTGGGATAACGGTAAAAATAGGATTGGCGCCAATTTGAAAAAACATTTTAGGAGTCGTTCGCCAATTCATTTTCGCAGAAACAGCTTCAACTCTTTGCCGGCTTTCGTTTACGATGTATTCGGCTCTTGCTTCTTCGCCAACCAATGCGCCTAATCGTATAAATTGTTCGCAAATTTCGGCAAATGATTTCGGCGACTGAAAAACTTCTACTTGAATACCAAATCTACGCAATGTTGCAATGTTATCGGGAGTTGTGAGCTGCGATGCTAACACAATATCAGGCTTCAATGCCACTACTTTTTCGAGATTGACAGTTACTGCCGATGCTACTATTTCTTTTCCATCTTTCACTCCATCAACACAGTAACTTGTACAGCCGACAAGTTTGTTTTGCGCTTCGAGAAAGTAAAGACTTTGTGTGAGAGACGGTGCAAGCGATACAATACGTATGTTTGATTGTGCAAAAACACTGCTTATCATCGCGGAGCAAATATAGAGAAAAAGAATAGTTTTTTTCATTCCGCAAAGATAGTGTAAAAATGATTAATGGTTAGTGATTAATGATTAATGATATTTAAAGTAAAAACATTACTCTTGAAATTAACCATTAACCACTAACCATTAATCATTAAGTTGCCCTATCGGACGACGATTTGCGCCTTGCGCGCCGGTAAGGTCATCGCCCAAATCTTTCCGGGCTTCATCGGCAATTTTCATCAACGTTTCAACCACTTCGGGATATAGCTCTATTACATTGTAACGTTCACCCGGATCGCGATATAAATCGTATAAAGTTTTTTCGAAAACACGTTGTCCGGCGTGTGTACCGGGTTGTCCGTCATTGCCCGGCAGGTAGCCTTCATATGAGCGTCCGGGATGTTCAAAGACTAATTTGAAACGATGATTGCGGACTGCTTTCAGATTATTTACACCGTAATAATAGAGAAAATGTTCACGTGGTGACGATGTAGCTTGAGCATCGGTTAGCAGCGATATGATATTAACGCCGTCGATATGTAATTCGGGAAGAGCTGCGCCGCTGATGTAAGCAAAAGTGGGCAACAAATCAATCTGTGATACCAATTGATTATTGATTGACCCTGCGGGAATTGTTCCCGTCCAGCGAAAAAGTCCGGGTACGCGCATTCCACCTTCAAAAATTCCGCCTTTTCCTTCGCGCAAACCGCCTGTTGAGCCGGCGTGGTCGCCATAATTAATCCATGGTCCGTTATCGGAAGTAACAATTATCAATGTGTTTTCCGCCAAACCCAATCTGTCAATGGTATTCATTATTTCGCCGATACTCCAATCAATTTCCATCATCACATCGCCATACAGACCATATTCGCTTTTTCCCCTAAATTTATCGCTCACATAAAGCGGCACGTGCGGCATTGGGTGTGCAAGATAGACGAAAAATGGATTATTTTTGTTTCTTTCGATAAAATCTACCGCACGTTCGGTAAATAAGGTAGTCATTTGTTCCTGATCAGCGCCAGTCATTGCAGGGATAATTATTTTTGTTCCCTCAATCATTGGGAGATCGGGGAAATCCCACGTGGGGTGATATGGCCACATATCGTTTGAATATGGAATGCCGAGATACTCATCGAACCCGTGATTGGTGGGCAAAAACTGCGGAAGATTTCCGAGATGCCATTTTCCAAAAGCGGCTGTGGCATAATTTTTTTGCTTCAACATTCCTGCGATGGTCATTTCTTTGTCTGAAATACCAATTCGAGCTGATGGGTTGAGTGCGTGAGCAAATCCGATACGATTAGGATAAGCGCCTGTTAACAAGCCTGCTCGCGATGCACTACTAACTGCTTGCGCTACATAAAAATTGGTAAATCGCATTCCTTCGTTGGCAAGACGATCCATATTTGGCGTATGAAATCCGGTAGCGCCTTGAGAAGTGAGGTCGCCCCAACCCATGTCGTCCATATTAATGATAATGAAATTGGTTGGCGGTTGTGTTTGTGCTTGCAAGCCGAATGTAGCAGCAAGACAAGAGATAGTGATGAGATTTTTGTTCATTATTCTAAATTCTAAATTCTAATTCCTAACTGCCGGCAAATCAAATAAACTCTCTTTTATTTCCAATCCCAACAAAAACTTTTCCGCTTCTCTCATTAATTCTTCAACTAATTCCGGTCGTTGTGTCGAAATGTCGAAGCGTTCACTTGGGTCTTGTTCCACATCGTAGAGCAAAGGTAATGATGTTTCCGGCACGCGAATTCCATACGATGATGCGCCTGAAAGGAGGTGTATTTTATAATTATTTCTTCGGAAAGCGTACAGTTTACTCCCAATGAAAAACGGAAAGTATTCACGAAGACTTTCTTCGTTTTGAAACAGCACATTTGTGAGACTAATTCCGTCAATTGCTCTATCTTGCGGAAGTTCAATTTTCGCTATTTCGCTCAACGTGGGGAAAATATCAAGCGTACTTCCCATACTCGACACCGTAGCGGGAACAACTCCGCCGCCCCAAATAATGGTTGGAACTCGAAAACCACCTTCGTAAGTAGAACCTTTTCCGTCTTTCAATAACCCGGAAGTTCCGCCATCAAGTCCGAAATTAAGCCAAGCGCCATTGTCGGACGTGAAAATTATAATGGTGTTATTTTCAATTCCATTTTCACGCAGGGCATTCATTATCTGCCCGATACTCCAGTCAAGTTCTTCAACAGCATCGCCGTACAAACCTCTTTTCGATTTTCCAAAAAAATCTTCCGACGCGTATAGCGGAATATGAGGCATCGGATGTGCAAGGTAGAGAAAAAACGGATTATCTCTATTTTTTTCGATAAAAGAAATGGAATATTCAGTCAATCTTTTTGTTAATTGCGTTTGGTCAGGCTCAAATTCAATTGTCTCATTTTGATTGTGAAACGGTAGTTCAAATTCATAATCATAGTTGCTAAATAGCAATCGCTGTTCCCTCTTACTCATATCGTTAGAGAACGGAATGCCGTAAAAATAGTCAAAACCATGTTGCAAAGGCATTGATTCGGGAAGATGTCCTAAATGCCATTTGCCAACGCAAGCGGTTGTGTATCCGTTGTCTCTTAAAAGAGTAACAATCGTTATTTCCGATTGGGGAAGTCCTTGTGGTGAATCGGGAAACAAAACCAGTCGTTCATTACCGTACATTCCGGAACGGACAGGCAGTCGTCCTGTCAACAAAGAGGCACGACTTGGAGAAGAGACCGAAGATGTAACATAAAAACTCGTCCATCGTTGCCCCTCAAAAGCCATTCTGTCCAAATGTGGAGTATGAATGGTTGGATGTCCGAAAGCACCCAAATCGCCATATCCCAAATCATCGCAATTGATAATAATGAAATTGGTTGGTCGTTGTGTTTGCGCTTGTAAGCCGAGTGTAGCTGCAAGACAACCGATAGTGATGAGGTTCCTGTTCATTGTTCCAAAATTTGATACAAAAGTAAGCAAAAAAGCCTACATTATTGTAAGAACATTGTTGTATTTATTGTTCTTTTTGCTGTTTCCTTCTCTTTTTTAGCCGCAAATTCTTTTTATTCAAATAAAATTGCTAATTTTATAGCGTGAAAGCGCAAGTTCTTTCATCAACTTGTCTATCTAACAACAAAAAACTCACAAACTAATGAGTATTTATCAATATTTCAAACGCGACATTAGTTGGCTTTCGTTCAACCACCGTGTTTTACTTGAAGCGAAAAGCGAACGCTTGCCCGTTTATGAGCGAATCAAATTTTTATCAATTTATTCTTCAAATCTTGATGAATATTACAAAGTGCGTGTTTCGGGTTATCACGCTTTGCTGAATAAATCCAAAAAAAACGAAGATGATGACGAGGCGTTGCAAAGATTGTTGGAAATCAACCGCATAGTTAGCGAGCACAAAAGAGAATATTACCATATATTCAACGAAATGATTCTGCCGGAATTGGAGCGGAATAATATTGTGCTGTATCAGAGCGAGAAAGTAGAGCCGTTTCACAAAGAGTTTGTTGAAAATTATTTCAATGAGGAAGTATTTCCCTATCTTCAACCGATGGTGGTACAAAAAGATGCCATTCACTCGTTTATATTAGACGGACATATCTATCAAGCAATCAGTTTGTTGAAAAAGAAAAAAGGAAAAGTCGGTAAAAAGCCGGATTATACGTATGCCATTATGAAAATTCCGCAACCGCAAGTGCCTCGTTTCGTTGAACTCCCGTTGCACGAAGGAAAACATTATATTATGTTTATCGATGATTTGATAAAAGCGAATATGAAAAGTGTTTTTCCGGGATACGAAGTTGTTGATTGTTACAGTATTAAAATATCTCGTGATGCTGACTTTTCGCTCGAAAGTGAAGACCACAAAGATATCGCGCAAAAAATTCTACACAAAGTACGCAATCGGAAAATAGGTGCGGTAACACGTTTTCAGTACGACAAAAATATGCCGGATTATTTTTTGAAATATCTTTGCGATTCGTACGAAATTGAAGAAGAGGATTTATTTCCATCGGGTAAATATCTCAACAAAGCAGATTTAATGAAACTGCCTAATCCGGTGGGTGACAGTCTTAAACAGAAACTGCCGACACCATTGCGTATCCCCTTGTTGGAAGCGAACAGTTCGATTCTGAGCGTGCTGCGCAAGCAAGATATATTGTTGCATTTTCCGTATCAGTCGTTTGATTATCTGTTGCGCTTTTTGATGCAGGCAGCTTTCGACCCGAAAGTAGAAGAAATAAAAGTGACGCAATATCGTGTGGCGGAAAATTCGGCGGTCATCAACAGTTTAATCAGTGCAGCGAAAAACGGAAAAAAAGTAACCGTTTTCGTAGAATTGAAAGCGCGTTTTGATGAGGAAAACAACTATCTTTCGTCGGAATTGATGCAACAAGCCGGTGTAAAAATTATTTATAGTTTACCCGGATTGAAAGTGCACGCCAAACTTGCTTATGTGAGAAAACGAAGTAACGATCTCGCTCATCCACTGAAAGGATACGCTTATCTGGGAACGGGAAATTTTAATGAAAAAACGGCGCGTATCTATTCAGACAAAGGTTTGCTGACATCGAATCGTGAATTTATTGAAGATATCGATGAAGTATTCCGTGTGCTCGAAGGGGAACCTCATAGGCGTGCGTTCAAACATTTGTTGATTGCGCAATTTAATATGGTGCCCGAAATTTACTCAATGATTGAGCAAGAAATCAACAATGTAAAAGCCGGAAAAGAAGGTCGCATCATCCTTAAAATGAATAGTATAGAAGATAAAGGAATGATTGATGCGCTTTATCGTGCGAGCGAAGCGGGTGTGAAAATCGATTTGATTATTCGCGGTATTTGTTGTCTTGTTCCCAATCAGCCTTATAGCCAGAATATTACGATAACGCGTATTGTTGATGCTTATCTCGAACACGCTCGTGTGTGGTATTTTTTCAACAATGGCGAAGAAAAAATATATCTCACTTCTGCCGATTGGATGGAGCGTAATTTGCACCGCCGTATCGAAGCGGCATTTCCAATCTTATCGCCCGTATTGAAGAAGGAAGTAATTGATATCCTCAAAATTCAACTTGCTGACAATCAAAGTGCTGTTTGGGTAGATGAGAATATGAATAATGTTTTTAAACAGAATGAGTTGCCGGCTGTGAGGGCACAAGAAGCGGGGTATGAGTATTTGAGGAATGTAGAAATGTAGAACCTGCGTATTCATTTTTTCCTACAATTATTCTTTATTTTACTTGATAATGCCTACCTTTGTCATCTATACAATAAATCATTCAAGAAATGAATTCACTTATAACTAATAACTTAACTCTCTCTATCGAAACAGAGAGTGCTCTTCGTATTGCAGGGTCTTATGCTAAAGAATCTATGAACGAGGAGATAACGCCGGCGCATCTATTGAAAGCAGTATTGCACAAAGAAACCGGATTGGTTGGTTTTTTGGAAAACTTAGACAAAGATTATTACTATCTATTGGATTGGGTTAATGCCCGAATCAAACTATTGCCAAAATCGTCATCGCCAATCTTTAATGTTTCGTTTTCAGAAAGTTCGGAAGCAGTTTTCAGCGAGGCGGAAAATTATCGTCTCAAATACGACGCGACTGAATTAACGCCCGTTTTCCTGTTAGCTGCTTTGGTTACGCCGGGTGTTGGGTTTACATTCGAACAACTGAAATCGCTGCCTCTGTCGGCTGACGAGTTGTTTGTAAATTTCAACAAACCCAAACAGGCAAAAGATAATACGAAGCTTTCGTTGCCGAAAAATGTTGCCGAAAAAACACAGACATACACCATCAACAAAAATATTGAGGTGCAAAACAGCGATATGCTCATTATCGGTTTTGAAAAAGAGTTGCAGACAATTTTTGAAATACTCGGCAAAAAGTCGAAATCGAGCGTGTTGATTGTCGGCGAGTCGGGTATCGGAAAAACCGTTTTGGTTGATGCTTTTGTTCAACGGATTATTAGCGATGAAGTGCCTGATTTTTTGAAAGACAACACTGTCGTAGAGTTAGATTTATCTGCTATTTCTTCCGAAGCAAACTACAAAGGCGAAATCGAAGACCGTTTTAAGAAAGTATTGGCAACTATTGACGAAAATGCTATTTTAGTCATCGAAGGCATTGATAAAATTTTCGACAAACAAAGTCTATTGCACGGCATCTCTACACTATTGAAAAAAGAGCTGAACAAGAGCAATATACGTCTGATAGCCACTACTTCGGTAGAAGGATTTACCAAAAGTATCGAAACCGACAGGGAATTTGTCGGCAAAATCGAAAAACTGACCCTTGAAGAGCCGTCGTTTGAAATGGCTTCGCGAATTATCAAAGGTGCAAAAGTACGTTACGAGGAACATCATAATTTGCAGGTTTCGGACGAAGTAGTATTGGAGGCAATTCGTTTGGCAAAGCGATATATGGCAGAACGCAGCTTGCCCGATTCGGCTTTCGATTTGATAGACAAAACCCTGTCGCACATTCATACGATGAATGATGTTTCCGAAAAAGAGATTGATTTGCTCAATGATAAATTAGATGATATTAAAAACAGTGCACAGGAAATCGGTAAAGAAAAAACCGCTTTCGATTTGAAATGGCTTCACTACGAGATTTTTAACCGGTTGAGTTTTCTACTCACATCGCAGTTAGATGATGAAACAGATTTTGCCGAATTGAAAACCAACGAGGAGAAAATCGACTATCTCGAAACTGTTTTAAAAAAATCCAAAGAATTAGCACAACATAAACGCACTCAAATTGAAATTTCCGACCTCTTTTTGGTCATTGCCCAACAAACCGGTATTCCCGCAGGCAGGGTGCAAACCAAAGAGCGTGAAAAGTTAGTCAATGCCGAAGAAATTATCAAAGAGCGTGTTGTGGGTCAAGACCACGCCATCAAAACTGTATTGGATTCCATTTACGAATCGCGTTCCGGATTGAGCAAAAAAGGACAACCGATAGCTTCCGTCTTCTTTTTAGGACCTACCGGAACAGGAAAAACCGAACTGACAAAAGCATTAGCGGACTTTCTGTTTCAAGACGAGGCAGCGATTATACGCTTTGATATGCAAGAGTTTATGGAATCGCACTCCGTTTCCGCTATGATTGGCGCACCGGCAGGATATGTGGGTTATGAAGAAGGCGGCTTGTTGGTGAATAAGATTCGTCAAAAACCGTATTCCATCGTATTGTTTGATGAAATCGAAAAAGCGCACCCCGACGTGTTCAACATTTTTCTGCAAATAATGGACGAAGGCAGAATACACGACAAGCTGAATCGGATAGGCGATTTCTCAAATGCGCTGATTGTATTTACCTCCAACATTGGAAGCGATTATATTTTCGATTCGTTTGAATCGGGGAAAATTCCCACGTCCAACGAGTTGAAAAAAATTATGGTAAAGCACAAATTCAAACCCGAATTTTTGGGCAGGATCACGGAAATTGTCCCATTCTCGCCCATTACGGAAGAAATTGTGTTGATGATATTCAATATCCATTTGAAAAATCTGTTGAAAACGCTTGCCGAACAGAAAATTACGTTGAAAATAGACGAAGATACAAAAAAAGCGTTGGCTCTTTCCGAGTTTTCGTCAGCTTTGGGTGCACGCCCCATTTTGGGTGTTATCCGCAATGAAATTCGTCGTCCGCTATCTAAAATGATTATTTCGGGCAAAATAAAAGCAGGAAGTAACGTGGAATTGAAGTACGAGAATGGTAAATATGAGTGGATTTATTGATAGAATAATGGAGTCAGAATTATAGTGCAAAATAATTACTGATACGAATCAGCAGTTGGATTTCGTTACTTCTGTGGCTTCAAAAGCCTAATCTTCATAACCGTAGGCGAGCGAAGCGTTGATTGCGGATAGCAATACCTCACGACTTCGCATATTGATATAAATTTTACAACCGTAGAGCCTACCTTGATTTGTCGAGGTAGGCTCTATGGCTTTTAGCGTAAAACGGAACGAACAGAAATGCCAAATGGTATTCCGTGAGATCTCTTTTAAATACTGCGTATGTCCAATTTTATTTGTCATATATGAGTGTTTTTCACTCTTTTACGAGTCAATGTTCATTTTTCCCGACAAAACATACAGATTAAACGGAGAATTTCTATATCTTTGTCCTTTATTAATATAACTGCGCATTAAGCAATTAATAGCAACAGATATTTTCTGTTTTGTGTGCGTTTTTAGAAAACTTTTTGACTACTTAAGGGTCAGATTTAAAGCAATCAAAAGAAACAAATGTATAGCGAAAAATATCAACAATATTCAATAAAATAAAACAATACAATATAATAAAAAAGAGAAATATGAGCAAAGAAAATTATTTATCACGCATTGAGGACGAAGAATCCTCAGCACGGATAGAAGGGTTGTCGCAAAACAAAACCCTGTATGTTGACCAGTTTACGGCTGAAGTTTCATTCGAAAACAAAGGTTTGGCAATGGAAGAAGTCGAAGAAAACGGTCAGAAAGTAGGAAAATACCCTCGTACGATGAAAGAAGTGTTTGCTTATTTCAGTCCTGCGGTAAATGTGGATTTTACCGGAGAGGAAGGAGAGGAAAAACGAGAAACGCTGCATTTCAAAGAAATGAAAGATTTCGAGATTAACAACGGTAAAGGCAAGTTGATTGATAACAGTCCGTTCTTGAGCGAATTGCGCAGCAAAAAAGAGAATTTTGAAAACGCGCAAAAGAAAATCGAAAAAAACCCGAAGTTGCGGGTCATGCTAAAAGACGCCGATGCAAAAGGCGAGTTGAAAGCGCTATTGGAATCAATATTAGATGAATTAAACAACAGTGGTAAAAAATAAGGCAAGATTATGGCTGAAAGTAAATTACAACAACAGGAAGCGTTGCAACCGCAAGAGCAGGTAAAGCAACAGACTACAAAACCGGTTTCCGAACTATTGGCAAAATTCGGTGGCTTTAAGGCATTGGTTGCTTTTATGCCCGATGCTGCGGATATGGATCCGGTAACTCCGGCTACAAAAGCAATGTTTTTGAATGAAAAACAATTCAAAGGCAAACGTGAGCGCTTGGCAGACAATATTAAAATGTGGTTGGAAATATTGAACGAAGATAAAACTTCGGCTTCCGAATACGTAGAACTGTGTGAACAGAAAAGCGAAAAATATTTGGATTTGCTGAAAGCAAACTTACAAACCACAGCGTTGAAAACCAAAAAATTGGAAACTGCTTATCGTGCGTTGGAGTCTTTTTTCAATAATGCAGGCGTAGATAAAATACCCAACATTCGCTTTGTGAACGTAGAAAAATTCAGTGAAGACGGTGAAACCGAAGAACTGACCACCAATTCGGAAACGTTTATGGAAATCAAAAGTATGCTGTACAACGCTTTCAGCCGATTGAGTTTGAAAGACAATTACAGCCTTTTGGCGCTACCCGGTTTTGTATTCAAAGACAAGCAAGTGCGCGACTTGTGGGCAAAAACGATGAACGAATATATGGTACAATTGGTTACCGATTCGGACAATTACATTGATTACGATGGCTTGAACGACCACACCGAGCAATATAAAGATGCCGATAAGGCGTTGCAAAACACTGTGGTAACTGCTAACTGGTTGGTAGGGCGTGCTCCCGAATTAATTGCCGGAGAGCTAACCCCGCTGTATATTCCTTCGGCGGGCGCATTGGCAGGAAAGATGTACAATCCCGGTTTGGCGATGTCGCAAGGCGCAGCAGGCGAAAAGTACGGAACGCTTGCAGGAATAAAAGGCGTTCGTGTTGACTTGATGAAAGAAGAGATTACCGGATTGTGGGACAATCAAGTTGTTCCGATGGTTATTTCCGAAGGGCGCGTAATGGCATACAACAACACCAATCTCTACACCGGAAGTAATGCGGCAATGAGAGAATACCCCATTGTAAGGGTATTTGACTGGGTGAAAAAGAATTTGATGCACTATGTGCACAAAATTGCGCTCGAAAACTGGGATCCGTTCAATTCGCCCACCAGGCTGAAAGAGAGCATACAAACTTTCTTAAACGACCACAAGGGATACGGCAAACTGTTTTCGGATTATAAAATACTCGGCGAACCGTATCAAGACCCGGTAACCAAAGAAGTGAAAATAGAAATTGACATTACTCCCTTCTTTGCTGCCAAGAACTTTACCATAAAGCTCTCGGCTGACAAACAAAACAAAAAATGCGATGTAGCAGAATAAAAAAATAACTATATAAATATATCGTTATCAATTTAATTTATTAATTCATTAATTTTTTACAATTATGGCTCAGAACAGAGTAACATTAAAAGTAGATGGCTTCGCAGACCGCGAGGTAGCAATGGTTGATTACGCATTCAATCAATCAACAGACAAAGACAACCAGCCTTCAGGCGTTCCACGCGGTGGAAAAGTTATGCTTCGCGTAAAAGCGCTTGAAGACGGTAATGTAGAACTATTGCATTGGATGACAAGCAAAACGTTGTCGAAAAAAGGGTCAATTGAATTTATGACCGCCAAAGACGTTGACAAAAAAATGAAGTCAATCGAATTTGAAGACGCGTATTGCATCGATTTCAAAGAGCATTGGGAAGACGTGCCGGAAGGCGTAACAGACGCACCTTTGGCACACTATGAAGACATCGTTCTTTCGTGCCGCAAAATTGCGAACGGACCGGTTTCTTACGAAAACGAGTGGAAGTAATTCCGGAGTAATTTAATTAAAAGAATCATATCGACTGCCCAATGGGTGGTCGGTATGATTGCTTTCTTAGATGTAGTTTTTTGAGTTAGAAATATGACACTTACTAAAAAAATAAAATTTTTATTAGCACTGTTTTGCGTTTGCATTATCAGCTTTGGAGCAGAAGCGCAAACCTACCTTCGTACAGTAGTCTCACAAACCGACACTGCGGCTATGGTAGCTGCGGTAGTCAATCTCGGCGATGGGCGATTGATGTACCGCTTCACAAGAGACAATTCGCTTTTGGAGGGCGATTACAGAATACTTGGCAGATACCATTGGCGATACGAACTGGCACAATTTTCGGGCGGAATGTATGACGGAAAATACCAATCTTTCGAAGACGACAAATTAACCGGTGAGGGCATCTACAAAGCAGGTCTATTGAATGGTATGTTCATTAATTATCATTCCGACGGCAGCATTAGAAGAGAAGCGCCGTTTGTTGATGGCGAGCTGCACGGAATAGAAAAAATCTATTACGATAATGGAAAACTCGAAAGCGTACAAGGATATAAAAACGGAAAATTGCATGGTATCGGGCAATCTTGGAGTTTGACAGACGGAGAGTATATACAGAGAACCGAAACCAACCATATTGACGGAGTACCCGATGGAAAACAGATAGATTTTGCATTCTTTAGCAGTGACGGCATAATAACAGTTTACTATGACAAAGGCGTTCGAGTTGGCGAATTTACGCAAAGACGATTAGACGGAAGCCTAATAATGCAAGGGCAATATGTAAACGGCGAAAAAGACGGCGTGTGGACTGAATACCGCGCAAATGGCAATCCTCAAAAAATCTCTACTTATAAAAACGACAAACTCAACGGCGAACTCAAAACATTCTCTTCCGACGGAACCCTTCTAAGCCACGAACACTATGTGAATGAAGAACTTGAAGGAATAAGAAAAGACTATTTTAGCGAATCGGGAACATTGAGAATGGAATACCATTATGTTGGAGGCAGAAGAGATGGCGAATACAAACTTTACCGCGACGACGGAATGTTGCGTGAAGAAGGGCGTATGGAAAGAGGCAGAGAGGTTTTCAAAAAAGAATACCACCCCAACGGAAACGTCAGAAGCATTAGCAATTATCTACAAAATAGAGACCGCCACGGCGAAAACAATACATATTTCTTGGACGGAACGCCCGAAAAAATAGCCAATTACGTAAACGGCAGACGCGAAGGAGTAGAAAAAGAGTATTTTGCCAGCACAGGAAAATTGAGAACAGAATACAACTTTGTCAATGGCAACAGGGTAGGCGAATACAAAATTTATTTCGATGACGGAACGCTGCGCGAAGAAGGGCGTTACGAAAATGGCGATATGGTTTATCAAAAAGAGTATCATTCCAACGGTAATGTACGTCGAATCAGAGAGCGAAATTCGAGAGGGGCATGGGAAACTTTGGCAACATATAGAGCTGACGGAAGTGAAATATAAATGACAAAGTGTAAATAATTAACGATACAACAAATTTATGAGCGGATTCAAAATCCCTTTAAATTTTTCAGAGGAAAATTTTTACGACAACAATTATCAATCGCGTGGAAACGAAGTTGAGAGATTGAGGAAATCGGTAGATGATTTTCTTTCTCTGTTGGTAAATACCCCCAAAGGCAGCTTTAAGCCCCAACCTCAGTTTGGGTTTTCGCTGACCAAGTTTCGTTTTGAAAATGCCGACGCGGAAGATAGAATCAATAAAGAGGTAATCAGAGGAGAGAGTGATAATCGCGATGCTTATTATGCCCTTGAACTGAAAGAAACTATTGCCCGGTTTGAGCCTCGTTTGCAAAATCCCGAAGTAGAAATAAGATTTGACAAGAAAATATCAAAAGTCAGTATATTCATTTCCGGGAAGTTGGTAAATACAAAGGAGGATTTTGAGAAAAATATTATATTTCAGATTTGGTAAATGATACAATCGGTTCAATTTGAGTAAGATAAATGATAACAAAAGCAACAAACAATAAAATAAAACAATTATGGCTCATACAGCAACATTAAGACTAAAACACGCAGCACTAGGAACATATAAAGTGTTGAACTGCAATTATCGTTTTACAAAACCAATTCAACAAAGCGGAGAGCCTTGCGGGGGCGCTACGGGCGGACAGATTGAAATAACAGTAGAAACACCTGCAGGCAATGACCTGCTTCTTTACAAATGGATGCAAGGCTCGGACACGCACAAAGATGGCGAAATTGTCTTTGAAGTACCTGACAGAGCAAACTTGGCAAAAAAAACGTTAGTGTTCAGGAAAGGATATTGCATTTATCTGCACGACTCTTTCAGTTCACAGAGCGATGGGCAAATGCTAACCCAACTTATTATCAGTGCTGCTGAAATTATTATTTTGGGAAGCGGCGACAGTTGCAGTTTTAAGAGCAAAAATTTAAATAAACAGGACGACGACGAAAATTAAATAGAAAGAGTACAACTATGGGACCACCTATATATGAAAATAAGCACCTTGCGCTTCCCAATTCTACAACAATGGTAGTCATTCCGCCAAGTCGCGAAAGTTTGCAAATGGAACGGCGAGAAGCATCTATGAATCAACCTGTTGATAGATATTTGTATCCTTATTCAAATGAGACGATAAGAGCGAGACAGAAAACAGCAGCCCCATTAAATTTTTCGGCACACGGCGAATTTTGGTATAACACAGCAATGGATGAATTACCTAACGCCCCACGTGCGCTCAGACACTTGGGTACTAATTGGTCTCGTTTCAACTTTGTTGTAGATGGTGTAAATCTTCATCGCCAATATAAAACCAATAAACGTGTAAACTTTTCTGATACAATTGGGTTTGTTGGGGGAGGTGCTGGATTTACAGCCCAATTTTTATCGCGGATAGGTATAGGAGGAAGTGCTGTACCTTTTCTTAGAAGGGCAAGTAGTTACGTTGCTGTGGGGCTTATTGCTTTTGACCTCTACGCACTTCCGTATATGTTTATGCAGGAATGGGCACGGGAAACAGATTGGATGTGGGGTAAGCCTATATGGACAGACCCAGATACCGGAGAGATTATGCGAGGATTACCGGAAGAATTCAATTGGGACTTCTATGACCCTAATTGTTGGAGTTATATGGGTAATCCAGATTAGAGTTTTAATTTGTTTGAATAAAAAAAAGTGATTTATTTTCGATGACACGTTTTGAAGAATTAATAAGCAAAAAGACAGTTGAAGAATTAATGGAGTATATAGATGATTTTGACCGTTATGCTTCCGGTGCCTTGACTGCTGTGATTAAAGAATTAAAAGCGAAAGGAAAAAGTTTTTCAGAGGAAGAACTTAAATCATTGTATGATAGAATTGAAAAAAAGAGGGAAATTGAGGAGGAAGAAGATAGTGTTTTTGATTTTGGTTTATCAAAATTACAGAATAAATATGTTGTAACTGACCCTAATGCTTTGTTGCTATATTCAAAAACTGCAATAGCTTCATTTTCGATATTTTTCACTGTGATTTTTGGTGCAGTGTTACTCGCCAAGAATATTGATAATAAGACCAACAAAATAAAAGTCATAGGAGTCGGATTGCTATTTACCATTTTAGCCATATTACTTGGTAATTTATTTTCTCAAACTTTATATGTGTATCTTATAAATGGTATTGGCGGTTATGTTTTATCAGTTGAGTTTTGGAATAAATATATTGGTAGAGAAACAAAATACAGAGCAAAATCAATTTGGATTCCACTGATAATTTCCATAATAATCTCAGTGCCATTCTTAATTGCAATGATTTATGAATAAAATATTTAGCTTATGTGCTTTAATGCTGTTCACAGCAATTTCTTGCGGACAGTCGAGAGAGAAAAATGCTCACGAGCAAGCACTCAACTATGCTCTCGAAGCAGAAGAACTGTTTGTTCAAGGCGATACTATTGCAGCCCTACAACTGTACGACAAGGCTATTGCATTAGACTCTTTGCAATCGCAATGGTTTTTCAGACGAGGAATGATGAGAAGAGTTGGCAACCTTCTTTCAGTTGAGGATTTTAAGAAGTCGGTAGAATTAGACCCTGAATTTGTGAATGGGCATATTCTCATTGCTTCTGCATTATACAGAGAAAGGAAATACGTTGAATCCATTTATCACAGTGAAAGAGTATTGTCATTAAATCCTGACGCTTGGGAAATGGGGTATGGCTTGGGACTTGCGTATTATTACGTGGGAGAGTTTGAGAAATCAATTGCTAACTTAAAAATGTACGATGCAATGGATAAAGACCGAAGATGGGTAAATTACTATTTTGGTTTGTCGTATAAAGGTTTGGGTGATATGGAACAAGCAAAATTATTTCTTATTCGCGCAGCAGAACAGGGAATAGAAGAAGCAAAAAACGAGTTGGAAAAATTAGACATCGATTGAGGCTTATACGGATGACAAATTTTTAATCAGCAGTAAGAGAGTTATCAAAATAACAAAAGATGAAGAAAATATTTTTTATTATATTGGCAATAATCGGATTATGCTTGACAGCATTATTCATACTCGGCTATTTCGAAAGCAAGGCTATTGAAGCCAATTTGAACAAAAATAAAGAGGAAGAAGAATATTTATTGTCTTTGCAAGCAAGCGACTATTACGAAAAAGCCGAGCAAGGTGATGCAAGAGCGCAGCACAATTTGGCAAATTGTTATTACTTTGGACACAGTATAGAAAAAAATTACGAACAGGCGGCATATTGGTACCGTAAGGCGGCAGAACAAGGACTCGCAAGTGCACAAAACGCCTTGGGGAGTTTGTACCGTATTGGTCAGAGTGTAGATAAAAATGATGAGAGAGCTGTCTATTGGTATCGCAAGTCGGCAGAACAAGGATTTGCAAGAGCCCAACACAATTTGGGGCTTAGTTATTTCAATGGTCGTGGTGTAAATAGAAATTTCGAGCAAGCAGCATATTGGATTCACAAGTCGGCAGAACAAGGAATTGCAATATCACAGTCTACATTAGGGACTTATTATCTCAACGGTTTGGGTGTAGCTCAAAACGATTCACAAGCTGTGTATTGGTTTCGCAAGGCGGCAGAACAAGGTAATGCACAAGCACAATACAACTTGGGACTTTGTTATCGAGATGGAAAAGGTGTGAGAAAAAATCGCATTAGGGCAACCAATTGGATTTATCGAGCTAAAAGACAGGGATTTGAACTAATATACGAATAAACAAAGAATGACAAAGAATGATTTTATAGAATATCAAACTTTTTCGGATTTGCAGGAAGCATCTGAATTAACTAATTTGCTCAACGCAAATCAAATTCCTTTTGAAATAGACGATTCAGCAATGCGTTTTGATATATCTGCCAGAGACTTAAATCCAATAGCAGAAGGAATTATTATAAAGATAAACGCAGATGATGTAGAAAGGGTAGATAAGATTAATCCAAGAAAAAAAGAAATAGATTGTCTTGACGACCATTTCTTGTATTCATTTTCAGACAATGACATAATGGATATTTTAGTAAATCCGGAAGAGTGGACTGATGAAGAAATTGAATTGGCGAAAGAAATAGCGAAACAGCGCAATTTGCAATTAACAGTAGAGGCAGTAAAGTATTCACGAAAAAAATCATATACAGAAAAAGAAAAGAAAGTACGAGAGCAGATAACAGAGGAAAATGAAATAATAGGTCGCGCCTCTTGGTTTGGGGCGATTGGTAGTCTTTCTTTACTCAATTCACTGTTTATTATTTTTCAAGTAGGTTTCTTTTTTCCTGTGGGACTTGCTATAGATATCTTTATCTTAGGGTCTGTGAGTGGAGTAGAAATGGCAACAGATACTGACCTAACATCGCTTCGTTTTGTTTTGATTTCTTTGATGCCTATACTTTTCTTCTGGATTGGGCGGAAAAGCAGAAAGGGAAATCTAAAAGTATATTTGGTAGGTATGATATTATATGCCATTGATACGTCGCTTTGTCTATTAACTCAGTATTGGGTTGGACTTGTTTTCCATTTATTTGTTCTGTTTGCGCTGTGTGATGGCTATATAAGGCTAATAAAAAATAAAAGAGCAAAGGAACTCGAGCAAGAATTATACACTATTAAAGAAAAAGAAAAAATAGCGCAGAACGCTTAAAATAGAAAAATAAACACACAATATATTATGGCATTAAAAGTAGATTATTATAAAATCAGTATTGACAGTGAGCAATTCAAAGAATACAACTTCACGTTTCTTGGTTTAGAGCAACAGTTATACCAACCGAGCAAGTTGCGTTTTTTGATGTTTAAAAAAACAACAACAGAAGCTGCTAACGACATTCGTCTTTCTTTATCAAAAGAGTTGTTGGGCAAGAAGGTTACGTGTTCTTTAATCACTCAACGGACTGATGCCACCAAACGGTGTAACGACGCAGTGTCGTTTCAAGGCATTGTGTTCAATATGAATGTTGTGCGACAAGACCTAAACTCTGAAATGGCAATAGAAGTAGTTGCATATAGTCCCGACCGTTTGCTACACGACAATCCTCATTGTTATTCATACGAAAACGAAACATTGAAAGATATTGTTTCCAAAACACTCAATCCATACAAAATTGATATACAAAACAGTCCTCGTATGGGACAGGCAATTCCCTATATTGTGCAATACAACGAAAGCAACTACGCCTTTTTGAAACGTTTAGCCCTGCGTTTCGGCGAATGGCTGTATTACGACGGCAAAAAAATGGTGTTCGGGGAAATCAAAAAATCCGAGTGCATTGAATTGAAACTCGGCTATGATATTCTCAACTACCAATACCTGTTGGATATGCAGCACCTTAATTTTTCGCACGCCCAACACAACTATTTGGAGTATGAAAACCCGAAAACCGAAGTCTCGTCTTTCACAGGAGGCGACCTGCACCCGATGACCGATGTTGTTTATAAAAGTTCCGAACAGCTTTATGAAAAGGCAACTTTTGCGCACCTGCAAGTTTCTTCGGCGGAAGGAAGTTTTGACGAAACCGCATTTTCGACGAAAGCACACGGTTTGGGCAAAAAATCACAAATGATGAAGTGCATAGGAACGTCGCACCGTGCCGATTTACAAATAGGCAGCGTTATCCGCATTAAAGAGAGTTACGAAGCAGAAAGTAATAAGACAGACAGATACCAACACGAAATGCTGCTCGTTTACGGCATTGTACACGCTATTGACGAGAATGGTACTTACTACAACCAATTTACCGCTATCCCTGCCGATTGCGAATACCCACCTTACACTTACGGCGATTGCAGCCCCAAAGCCAACACCCAACGCGCCGTAGTAAAAGACAACCGCGACCCCGAAAAACTTGGTCGCGTTCGCGTACAATTCCTTTGGCAACAAGAACAAGACGCTAATTTGATGACCCCTTGGATTCGCATTGCCCAACCACACGGCGGCGGCGACAAAGGCTTCTACTTCATTCCTGAAATTGACGAAGAAGTAATCGTAGGTTTTGAAAACGGTAATGCCGAAAAACCGTATGTTATTGGTACGCTCTATCACGGAAAGCAACGCCCCGATGGAGAGAAATGGTATTCCGAAAAAGATGATATTAAGGCAATTCGCACCCGAAGCGGACACACCATAGAATTTCACGACACCGAAGGAGAAGAGAAAATTGAGATATACGACCACGATGAAAAGAGGAATTTTACACTTACTTTTTCTGCTTATGAGCAAAAAATAACATTGCACTCGAAAGGCGATATTGAGTTGGAGGCTGATGAAAATATTAAATTGACAGCAGGAAAAAATATCATAGTAACAACCAAAGAAGAGAGTATTACGTTGGAGGCAGCTACTGATATTTCATTAGATGCAAAAAATGATATTTCGGCAATTGCAGAAAATAATATTGAGGTAACTGTTACAAAAGATATGACTACTACTGTAAAAAATGAAAATACGGTAATTGTAACCAAAGACCAAATCATTGATGTAGGAGGCAATAACGAAGTAAAGGTTACAAAAAACTATCAACTCAAAGCCAAAAACATTCTTGAAGAAGCTTCCGATAAAATGCAACTGTTTTCAAAGACACACGAACAAAAAGCAGACAATATGAAGTTAGAGGGAACAAGAGGATTGGAAGCAAAAGGTTTACAATTAAAGGAAAATTAAAACAATTTAAAAGTTATGCCATATTACGTTTGTGCAGGCGCAAAATTAAAATGTTCGATGGGCAGTATGATGTCGGACTTGGGAGTCATACACGCCGGCAGTCAAGTGCAAATGGGTGGAAAGTGCAAGGCAAACATTGCCGACCACAAACCATTTATCAATATAAAACCCTTTGGGCAATGCCGTTCATTGGCAAACCCAACCGTAGCGGCGGCAACGGCTGCCAATTGGGGCGTATTGCGCCCAATGCCCTGTATGCCCAATACTCCATCGCCGTGGATGCCGGGCAAATTCAATGTATTGGTAAAAGGACAACCTGCTCTGTTGGACGGTGATAAACTGTTTTGCACTTGGGCAGGTATCATTGAAATAACCAATCCGGGACAAAACAAAACCCAAACAGGCGCAACAGGCATTACAAAGCCATACGTGAGGTGGAAACCTGTAATGACACAAACCAGAGTGCTGCAAAAAGCGGCGGAAGAAGACACGCCTTTTTGTGAAGAATGTGAGTCGTCCGACGAAGCACAGCGAAAAGTAGCGGAAAATCCGAAAATTTTGGAAGTTTGTTGGAGAGACGAGAACGGTAACTCTGGAAAGTTAGAAGAATTGGAAGAAAATCAAAAAGTTACTTTGTGTGTGGAAGTAGAACAAGGCGGTGTAGGCAAAAAAATATCGGTTGAAATCAAAGACAAGGATAAACGTAAATTCAAAGGAGGAAAAGAATCATTAAAATTTACGGAACTAACTGTTGAGAGTGATGATACTGCTTATATTGATAACTTTGTATTAGAATATGAGGAGGATTAACAAATGGGTACATTAGTAATAACCGCAGCAATAGAAGGAAACGACCAACAGTTTGAAACAACTACACCGGTAGCTCCACTCAAAGTAACAGATGCCTATTTTGCATATAGGACAGAGAACAGGAGGTCGGCAACCAATTTCGATTTCACTTTTGAGAAAATAGATAACGGAATCATTTCTCAAAAGTTATATGTAGTGGTAAAAACCGAAAGTATAAAGGATAAAAACATAAAAATTTCTATCCACACTGCGAACGAAAACGTATTGACAAATATAGATGCCCCTATCAAATTGATATATGAAGGAAGCGAAGCGGAGGCTGCCGAATTACAAGTGGGCAACTATTCCGATAAGGTTTCCGAGAACCACAAAAAGAAATTTGAAGACCAAACCATTTTTGAAGTAACTTTGCAGCCCGAAAACGATGAAGATAAGCAAAAATGGGTTCAAGCATTATCTGAATCCGCAAACAAAAGAGCATTTCTCTACATAAAAGTAGAAGTAATGAATAAAAGCGGAGTAGAATATAGTGGAAGTGGGGAAAATAATCAGTGCTTTTTGTATGATAAGCCGTTTGAGTTAGCGGCTTGTTATTGTAACAGAGATTTTACGGTGGAAGAAATGATAGAATTGATTTATCATTTAAGAGATGAAGAGAGATTTAGGACTTTTAGAGATAGTTTCTTCAACTTGAAAGCTGAATATATTTCTGCAATACGCATAACAAGTGGCAAAATTATTGAAAACAAAAATAAAGTAAGATTGTTCACAAATGAAATGAATGTGATGTTTAGAAAGTTTAATATCAATACCTGTAAACGAAAAATCCATATGGTTGCTCAAATGTACCTTGAAACAGAACAGTTTCGAGCAACGTATGAAGGTCGAACTGCAACAAATGTCCCAAGTAACTATAGAGGAGGTGTTGATTTTCAAGGAAGAGGAATGAAGCAAATTACCCACAACTATAATTACTTAGCCTATTATGACTATGTAAATAATACAACTTATTACAGAATTTACGATAGGCATAGTACAACGGAAGAATGTGTAGAGGCTTTATTGAAAAGAAGTGAAGTGGCGAGAGAGGCAGGATTAACCCAAGATTTTTATGACAAAACCTTAAAGCCTTTTGGGAAAAATCTTTCGGAAAATCTTTTTCATGCCTTTAATTCTGCGGGATGGTTTTCAACTATATACCGAAGACAAACTCTTACTGCAATGGATGCAGGATTAGAAAGGTCAAACGTCAGAAGCGTAACAAGGGCAATAAATGGTGGTGAAAACGATATTGACAAAAGACAAAACTATACAAGATGGATAAAAGAATTTTTTAAATATGACACAACATGTATAAACAAATAATAATATTTTTGCTCCTTACGTTTTTAGGGATAAATGCGTGTGCACAACAGGCGGCTTCTTATTCTCAACTTAGACATGCCGTTTTTTTAGACGGTAAAGAAATAGGTCGTATGTCTGATTATGTTGATTGTAATATGCCTACATGTGGTTTATATATGATAGATACTGTTTATGTTTTATCTAAAAAAATAGCGGTATACCTTCCTGTATCTCTACGTGGTGTGAGCTATAATGATAGTTGTCGATTAGCACCCGATTGGACAGTTCATATAGAAAAAGAGGAACAAAATACTGCTACATTAGATTTTTGGAGCAGTGTAAGTAGTGATTTCTACCGATTAGAGATAAGAAAAAACAACTCTCATTTGTACATTAGCGAAGAGTTGGTATTTTGGTTGAGTTCCCAGTATGACTTTTACACTCCTGAGGATGGAGTTATGCCATTTAGCGCATTACAGATACTTCGTAAAAAAGTACACAAACCTATCAATGGAGTTATTGTTTTTGATGATTTCTTTGATATAGAAAACGGTAACTTTGAAAGTTTTCATTGCCCTCAAAAATATTCGGTAGAGGAATGTCTTGAAATGTTTAATCGTGGGCATAAATTCACTATAAGTGATTTTGAAGAGGAGTAAAAAACAAAACAGATACCGGAAAGAGTTTTAAGGCGAATAAAGCAATTTATGAACACCGAAACAATACAGCTTAAAGAGCAACAACCTCCACCCAACTATGTACTGATAGACGGAGCATTGTGGGGGAACGACTTGCGAAAAGCAAAGCAAAAAAACAAAAACCGTTGCTCTTTATACAAAGGCGCAACAGGCAAAGAGTTAGACAGTGCAGCCCCTTATTTGTTTTGCGTAGAAGCAGACAGCGAATTTGAAAAATGGGTAAAAGAGCAAGACCCTGCAAAAAGGCACGTAATGTGGTTACACTCGTCTGTGACGCTCGAAGAACTGCGCAAACACTTTCGCCGTTTTCTGCGCATGAAAAACGAAAAAGGCACATATATCTATTTCCGTTTTTACAGTCCGCGCGTCTTCAATTGCGTATTTCCACATTTAACCGAAGTACAGCGATGTGATTTTTTCAAAGAAATCAACTACATACTCACCGAAGATAGTAGCATAGACGACCGTCGAGTTTTCCATTTCGAGGAAACGGAAAACTGTGAGCTAAACAATAAACCAAGTGGGCTGAATATGTGGATAATTACCGACGAGCAAATGCAAAATATCAGCGTAACAATGTTTTCCGAACGAAAGCAACGAGCATTTAAGCTAATACGCAATGAATCCGAATTTGCTGAATTGGGTGATGAAGAATTAAAAGAAAAAGTTCATACTTTTGCAAATAAAGTAGCTAACCAAAGTATGAAAGAGGCAGTTTTGGTAGAATTTACAAAGCAATGTATTCGTGAGCCTGAAATATTGGAATATCACACAGTAAAAGACTTAGTACAAACAATCGCAAAAAACAGCAAATAGAACAGAAATGAGCACACCTGTAATACAACCCTGTGTCGATAAGCATTTTACCATTTCAGAGGCAAAATGGGAAAGAGAAGAACAACCCAACAATGACGACTTTAAGCCTGCTGTTGTTGCAAACGTAGGCGAACGTGTAAAAATCCGCCTGTGGTTCGACAAAAACGACATAGACGATGAGGAGGACAACATAACAGTTACCGCTAAAATAATAGATGCACAAACGAACGAAGTTTTGATGCCTATAAACGTACCTCTGCAAGGCGACGCAGCAGTAAGCGAACCGTTTACAATTCCAACTGAGGGCGATTGGGAGGAGAGAGATTTACTCGTTTCTGTTGTAAAAGCCGATAATTCGCTGTTGCGCGAAGATTATTCTCACGAGCAATCTACTTTTCGAGTTAATAAACCGTGGGTTAGAGATGCTTATTTTGCAAGGAAAGTGGTTGATGTTGCCGAAAACGGTACGAGTGTAAGTTTTGAACGAGTTAGAGGCTCTATTTTGGGCAAAACAGTTTATTTGGTGGTTGAAACGCTGAATATGAGAGGGGAAAATTTGCAAGTAGCTGCTACAAACCCACTCAGCCAACGACCCTCGCTACTCTTACAAATAGAAGAACGTCGGATACCCTCATTACAAGGCACAGGCACTATTGTAATTCGACAACCCGAAAGAGCGGAAAATATTGCACAAAATGCACAGGAATTGATGTATTTTAATGGAAATCAATATGCTGCCGAACGTGTATTTGCCACCACAATAGGCAATTTTGCTGCGTTGAATAATAATGCAGGTACGCACAACTACACCAATCTTGAAGCCGACCACGCCGACAAAGCGATTATCAAACTGCAACTTCGCCCCGAAAACCGTGCGGCATTTGATAGATTGGCAAGAGAAACCAATGAGAACATAAATTGGCAAATACTTGTACAAAGAGCCAATACCGAACGTGCTTCTTTCGCTAACAACCACAAACTGTCATTTACAGGTACTTTCCTCGAAAGATTTCTTGTTGCTAACAGGAACTTTTATGAGATATATCACGGGGATAGTACGTATAATTTCTTAGCTGAACATAATAATGAGAGAAGAAGAATAGGATATGTAGGAAATAATCAATCCGAGCAAGTTGTTTATTTTTACTACGACCAATATGGCAATGAAACGCGAATTGCAGAATGTGCAAGAACAACTGTAATGGGAAGACATAACGGAGTACAGGTTGATATTAATAATCTTCCTGCCGGAGGTCAAAGAGAAGCTGCACCTGCCGGTGGGTCTGCTCAATGGAACTATATATATGCAAATGGAAATATTATTACTACGGGTAACCATATGAATGGTGAAGATGACCGTAGTTTTCCCGGACAACTTAGAGCTATGAGATATACTCAAACAGGGATTTATGTCAATTTAATAAGAATGCCAGATGTCTTAAATATAAATATAGGAAATAATATTGTTATTGGATATACTTTTTCACCAACTCAAAGAAGATTTTGTAGCCCCGAATCTTTTGCTGCATTTGTAGGGGTGTTAGGGCAATATGAATTAGGTGATATTACCTGTACAGGTATGTGTTTTGGAGACGCAACAGGCTATCCAAGTGTTACCCACGTAAATGGAAATAGTGTCGATACAGTATATCTAATTCCTTTCAATAGCACCAATATGGGACGGCGAGATGACCAACGGAGTTTAGTTAGGGCTTTTCGAGATTGGAATTTTACACAAATAATTGCAGGACGCAGATATAATTGGCTACACGATTTGGCACACAGTAATGATGCCGCCCATAATGGTCATTTACACTCAGGTCTTTTTAATGTTAATACTATTGATAATTTAATATAATGATTTTGAAGATGAAGATAATACTTATATCCATAATAGCTTTTTCGTTAGTTAGTTGTGGACAAGCGTCTCAACGACAATCTGCAAACGTTGTTTTAGAAAACAGCGATACATTAACATTGCGTCAAGATTATTTGCATAATCTTGACTCTCTTGTTTTGTTGCCCCCTGCAAGCGAAATTGATTCGCTCGCTATGATATTGATAGCAGAAGCTATTCAGATACCTGTTGGCAATAGTCTGTTACTAAGCACATTTGAAAAAAAATGGTATAGATGGGGTAATGAAAAAGAATCTGATAATGATAAGTGGCTGACGGATTTAAACGTTCACTTTGCTTGGCAGTATAACTTTTATGAAAATAGCGCGACAATGATTGATAAAAAATACTTTCGTCCGCTTTTCAACATTACGCCTTGCCTGCCTAATATTTCTCGTAGAAAAGGTGTACTTAATGAGCAGTTTAAAGCAATCGCAATAGATGTTGTCAAATATCAAGATTTTAAGCTATACAGTTTTTTGACAGAAGATACAGAGTTAGAATGTATTAATTGTGAATATGGCGAATCAACACAAATTCAATCATTAGTCAGTATTTTTAATGGTAGAATAATCGACAACCTTATTGTTGCTTATACATTTAGCGATGGTATTGGTGCAAGTAGTCAGTTTTTTTATTATGATGATAGTGGAATTATTCATATCAAGCAATTTGGAGAAGATGATGATGGTTGGAATGTCTTTGCAGGCTATCAAAAATATCAAATAACCCCTCACGGCAGATTTATACGTTACTACGAGCAAAATGGTATATTTGAAAATGACAATGAGCAAGGCTTAGTTCAAAATCACACAAGAGAGGGTAAATGGGTAGATATGAGCAATACTTTCTACATTGAAGCCGAATACAAAGACGGTTTGCCCGTTGGCAAATGGCACTACTACCAAATGCTGCGCGATTTTACCGAAGAAGGTTTCGTAATTCTACCTTCCCGAAGAAAAGGCGAATTATTATATACCGAAACTTACGAAAACGGTAGGTTAGTAAGTAGAGAAATTATAAGTGATAAAGTGAAGTTTAATAGTGAGTTTTTTGATTGATGAAAATAGTACTTTTACTCATAGCCGTTTTTTCACTGATTAGTTGCGGACAAGTGTCTCAACGGCAGTCTGCAAATGCTGTTTCAGAAAACAGCGATACATTAACTTTTGAGTTATGTCAAGTTTCTAAAAACGAAACTGATATAACTTGTTTGCCGGAGTTATATCTACCCCCTGCAAGCGAAATTGATTCGCTCGCTATGGTGTTAATAGCAAAAGCCATTGATATACCTGTTGGTGACAGCGTTGTACTAAATACATTTGAGGATAAATGCTACAGATGGGATAACGCAGAGGAATCTGATAGTAAAAAATGGCTGTGGAGTTTGTTTCGTCAATTTTCTCAGCAGTATGATTTTTCTGAAAACAGTTCTACAATGTTTGCTGGGAAATACTTTCGTCCACTTTTCAACATTACGCCCGGTGTGCCTCATCTCAACACTGATGAAAATTTTAGAGCGATAGCAATAAATATTGCCGAATATCAACACTTTACGTTGTATAGTTTTTTGATGGAAAATGTAGTATGGTTTGATGAATTAACTTCATCTATCCAATTTCAATCATTAGCCAGTATTTCTAACGGTAGAGTATTAGATAATCTTATCGTCGCTTATACATTTAGCGATGGGAGTGGGGGATTCGATAGTCAATTTTTTTACTATGATGGTAAGCGTATTCATATTAAGAAATTCAACCATTTCAAGGTGTCTAGCGATGGTGAAAATGACTGGTTTTCATTTTCCTATCAACAGCATCAACTAACCCCTCACGGTAGATTTATACGCTACTACGAGCAAAATGGTATATTTGAAAATGACAATGAGCGAGGGTTAGTTCAAAACCATACAAGAGAGGGCAAATGGGTAGATAAAGATAATTTTTTTCATATTGAAGCCGAATATAAAAACGGTTTACCTGTTGGTATATGGCGGTACTATGGGATGTTGTACGATTATGATGCCGACAAAGGCTTCGAAATTCTTTCTTCCCGCCGAAAAGGTGAGTTATTATACACCGAAACTTACGAAAACAGCAGATTGGTAAGGCGAGAACTTGTTAATAGTTCGCGACGAGAGTTTGATAGTGAATTTTTTGATTGATGAAAGAGGTAACTATAGCCGTTTTTTCTTGATTAGTTGTGGACAAGCATCTCTACGACAACTCCCTGCCGGCGCGGTTTTGCAAACCGTGCCGACAACAAGAAAAGCAACAGTTTCAGCAAAAACAAAGTAAAATAAATTGAAAAAAGAAACGAAAAATATGATAGACTTATACAGGGCATGGATTGCAAATTCGCGCTGGCTGGGGAAACTTGAAATAAAAAACGACATAACATTTATATAACAAAAATATAACATTAGTATAACAACAATGGACAATCAACAAGAAGCCATAAAAATAAAAGTGTACATCACTTTTAAAACCGTAACCAGAGCGCTTTTAGCAGGCTCTACAAACAATTTAAAAATAACGATTGAAAATATCAAAAAAATCGCACGCGCCAATCCCGACAAATATTGGGATTTGCCCGAAATGAATCACGGCGGTCAGCGCATCATCTATCGTTTGGGAAGAAGTGTAAACGGTAAAAACGAAATCTTCCAACCCACTCGCAACAGAGGCGAGGAGCAGTGTTTGATGGACTACAATGTAAAAGAAGGCGACCATCTGATTTTGGTTCAAAAAGTAATTGCAGGGTAAAAGAAATAAGAAGTAAGAGATAAGAAATAAGACAAGAAGAAATAAGAAGGCAAATTAGATTGCTTCTTTTGTCTTATAGGCTTTTATCTTATAGTCTTCTAAACTTTAAACAAATGAGCGAACTAAACGAATACAGACAAAAAGTGAAACCGGGTCGAGAAACCCGCCTGTTTATCGAATGGGAAAAAATAGACGCATATTGTCAACACGGAAATGGCGCATCCTACATCATACGCAAACGGAATCCTACCGGGATCCCTGTGGTTTACGACATTATTTTTGATGTTAAATCCATAACGGGAGTGGAGCAACCCGACGAAAACGGACTTCAAAAACCCATATTCGGCACCACTCACAGGCTTCGCATCAATATCCCCAACAATTATCCGGGAGTTGATGGCGGTTATCCCGACATAAAATTTATGTCGGACGTATGGCATCCCAACGTGCGTTATTTCGGGGATTTCAAAGGCAGGGTTTGTCTCAATTTTGAAGATAGCGGCACAGATACCAATCTGATTGAATATATCGACAGAATTGCCGATTATCTGACATATACCGACTATCACGCCCGAAACGAATATCCGTACCCCGAAGACCAAACCGTTGCTCAATGGGTATTGGAGCAGGCAGAGCCGCAAGGATGGTTGAGTTTTAGTGATTAATGGTTAGTGGTTAATGATTAATATGAAACGAAGCATAGTCATATTACTACTGTTTTTGTGTGCGGGTTTACTGTTTGAGTCCGCAGCGCAAACAGTAGTCAATCTTGATGTGTCGGAAAACAGGCAAAGGCAAACTATTGATGTGGCGCTTTACGATAATTTCAACGGCAATTACCTGCTCGACCTGACACTTACATTTTACGTAACACAAGAAAATATGCTGTTTATGATAGTTGGCGGCGAAAGAGGTATCAATGACAACAAAACAGTTTGGATGTTTGACAGAAATATAAATTTGAGAGAATTGCAACAAAGAAATAGAAACCTGACATTTTCGAGAGAATTTAGCAGGGCGCACAGTCGAGTGGAGCCGGTTATAGAATCTTCTCGTAACGTGGAGATATACAGAAGGTTTCAGACCGGTTACGAAATTGTACAATCGGTTCCCAAGCCTGTTTTTTTCAATATTCACAATACCGGTGTCCCCATTGAGTTGCGGTTGCGATTTTATGTTTCGGAAACATCAAACAGAGATATACATTCACAGGTACTGACAGCGAAAGCCGGCACTACCAACATAACAATAAACATTATTAAATAAGGTAGCAAATGAAACGAATTATTTTATTTTTTGCAATAATTACTGCAATAACTTCTACACTCATTGCTCAGGAACGCATCGAAATTGAGCTAACCCCCAATGAGCCTGTGCGACAAGAAGTTTCGATAACAAACGACCTTTTCGGCGGTTTCGACATCTTGTTGGAACTCCGTTGGGACGAAAGAAACAACCGGCTTCTGATGGTATTCGACCGCAGAAATATTTCGGGCGGCGGTGACGAATATATCCTCGCTCTGCCTATGATGCGCGAAGCAATGTCGATAAAAAATATTGAAGATTGTCGTTCGAGAAGACGAAACTTGTGGCGAGGAAAAATGGCAAACGATATTAGACAGCTGAATTATTTTATGGAATCGGAAGACCTCAGAAGTAACTTTGAGCCGTGTTTCAGGTTTGTATCCGTCAATAACGAATTGAATTTCAGCTTCGCCATTATCAATGATGAAAAAATTTCTATTCTTTTCAACGGTTTGTATGTGTTGAAAAATGCAAGAAGACCCTGGTTTGCTTTTTCGAGCAGAGATATGAGAATAGAATACAAAGCTGAACCTGTTAGGTTGGAAATCACATTGAAAAGAGACCCTTGTGCCGAAACAGGAAACCTTATTAATGCGTTGAAAAACAGAATCAGCCTGTTGGAAAATCTGAAATTGGAAGCCGAAAATGCAGCAAAAGATGCAAACTGTACCGCAGTAAACAACATCAAAAACAATCGGATAAATGACTTTCCGATAAATAATCCGGCTTGGGCTAACCACGCGGAATGCGAAGAATTGACCGGTTTAATAAAAACGTATCAAGCCACTCGGGAATCAATTTTAAATATAGAGTGTACCCCTCGAATCGAACCTCCGGTTGATCACTCACAACCGGTAATAGTTTCTGAGCCGGTTGTACCACCTCCGCCGGTACTTCGATGCAATTTGGAAGAGATAAATAACCGACTTCTCCCACTGCAAATGGCAATTAACGCTAAGATAGTGGCAGGGGAAAATATGGATGAGGAAAGACGACTTTTTGATGAGCTGAAAAGCAATGCTGTAGTTGCTCCCGGCAGCAGAAGAGACAGGGTTGAGGCTTATGAAAGCTACGTTAGAAATATTGAGGGATTGTTGAACAGATAAGAGATGAGAAATAAGACTATAAGACAGAAGACGAGAAGAAATAAGACGAGAAGACAATTAAATTGCTTCTTCTGTCTATAGTCTTTTGTCTTATAGTCTTATTTCTAAATTCAAAACAAATGAATCGGATTATTAGAAATGTTATATTTTTCGGAATATGTTGGCTGTTGTGTTTTTCCGGCACATCGGCGGCAAATGCGCCTATTTTTGAAGGGGTAAAAAGTCTGTATAGTTTCCGGACAGGAAACCATTTGGCAGATATTCAACTTAATATAAGAGAAAATCCCAACAATCCCGATGAATATATTTTGAGCATCAGCAATACCGACCCGTCAAACGGTAGAACAATTTGGTATTTTGGGGAAAGCGTCAGCGCCGATTTATTAAAACGTACCGATTCTTCGATAGAGGTCAGAAATATTAGTAACTTCTCGGCTTTCAGCGAAAGTCGAGAAGTGCAATTTAATCTTCGCCGGTGGGGACGAATAACAAGCACGCTCAATATACCGTTTTCGACCGTAGCCTCGGGAGGAGACAAAATAGATTTGAATTTGAATTTTTATGTATCCACACAAGGAAGAAGACGCAGAACGGTGATTGAAGATGCAGCAATGGTAAGACTCGAATTTACATTACCTTTGCCTCCCCTTCCGCCACCGGTTTCGCTTCCGAATAGAAGTAATGAGAATAACAATAATGGAAATCCGGTTACAACGCTTGAAATTGATTCGCTTTTCAATCAGCCGATAGAGCCTACGCCGGAGGAGTTGGCAGCTATGGAGCAGCACAGACAAGATTCGATAAGGAATGTTCAAATTCAGGAGTTAAGCCGTTTTATTTCCACAAAAAACGATGAAATCAATGAAGTATTAACCACGCTTAACGAACTAATTGAGGCAAAAGGAGGAATAAATTTCAGACAAAAAAAAGATTCCGGACAAGTAGATTCTCTCGAAGCAATAGTCAATCAAATGAGAGGTATGGTCGATATTCGAAGGAGTAATCCCGAAAACGCTAATCTCATATCTTTTGACGATGATTTAGCCACCCAATTTGTCCGATTCGGCACCGCTCACACCGAAGCAGGAAAAAAAATCGAAGAACTCAGGGTCGAAACCAATTGGGCGATGCGTATCGGAATAGCAATAGGCGCTTTGATGCTCATAGTAATGACGATAACGCAAGTTGGGGGAGCAATCAAAGCAAGAAGAGACCAACTGAAAGCCAAAAAGGCTCAATTACAGGCACAAGCAAAAATAGTAGAAATACAGCAACAAGCCGAACAACAAGCAAAACAAGAAGAGTTGGAAAGTATTGATGAAAATGATTTAGATGAAATATAATATGAAGATACATTATAAAATAGTAGCAAGCTTAATATTATTTTCGCAAATTTTATTTGCGAATAATATTATTGGAAACGAGCGAATTACCGCAAGATATCTCGATGACAGGGCAATAGTAGTAACCAATAATACGGGTTATGATATTTATATTTTCAGAAGAGATTCTCGAATGGTGAATACCGACGACTATATGGTAAATGACGGAAGACGCTCGTACTCCTTTGAAGACAGGGTTATACAAGACAGAATCCACACGGAAAACAACCTGACAACCGATATTATACTCAGAGCAGGGGGAGATACGGGTGCTTTTGGCGTATCTCGAAGAATGGATATGACTTTGCATTACTATTATAGAGATGACCAAACCATCAGGTATGGAGGTAGAATTGAAGTATATGCTTCGGGAAGACCGCCGGCAGCTGCCGTTACAACAACTCCCGAAACTCCTCCTCCTAACACGGTAAGAACTCCGTTTACTCCTCCCGCCGATACGGCAAGAATAATACCGCCTGTTACAGATACAGGTGCTACTTCGGGCAGAGGAAGCACATCGAATGTGCGTACAGGTACTATTTCAAATAACCAAACATCTCCAACCCGGCAGCCTGTTGAGGATAATAACGTTGTGGATAACAGCGAAGCAATAATACAAGGGTATGAGGCTGAATATCGGCGAATATCAAACCGGTACAGATTGATAACCGACGAAACCGGCGAAGAAACAATCAACGCTTTATTGGAAGAAAGTGTAGCGCTTCATCGGAAAATAGAACAAGAGACAAACGAGAGAGCGAAAGAGCGATTAAAAGAAGTCAGTGAAAGTTTAACAGTTATGATGGAGGGAATTAACAACATCTTGTCGAATCAAAAAGAAGATATGCCCGATAATACAGCCGTAACAACAGAAAAAACGGAAATAACTAAAAGCTCTAACTTCCCCAATGCAAGGGTTTGGATACTGATTGTCATATTTTTATTAACGTTGCCGGTTGTCTTTTTATATGTAAAAGCAAACTATAAGAAAAAGAAGAAAACATTGATAAACCGTAGTAATTCAACGGAAGACAGCGTTACGGCTATTGATGAAGTTGATGAAATGGAAGGAATACCGGCATACGTTTCGGGTTTAGGTGAAATATATCACTATGCCAAAAACGATTATTACGCAATTGATATGAATACCCTGTTTGATCATACAACCATTCAAACCGTTTATTTAAGCAGAAAATTTGTTCAAGACATCTACAAATTCTTCTCTGATTCGTTGAAAATTTCGGGAAAAATCAACGAAACAGGCTGTTTTGCCATCGGGCGTTGGGAACTTATTCCTTCCGAAAATCAAGACACTTACAACATCAGTTTGGAAGAGATCGTTTTGCCCGGAAGTGATGCCGTTTATGGAGAATATACGTTGGATTTCGGCGGACAAATCGGCATCAGTCTGGAAAGTAAAATTATGGCAATACGACAAAATACCGGTAATGAATACGTGCACACTGCGTGGCTTCATTCGCATCCCGGATTCGGATTGTTTCTGTCCACACACGACATCAGCGTTCAATCACAATTACAATATAGCGACCATCCCAATCGTTTGTTGGCTATCGTGATAGACAATAATACGGACAATCTGAATATGGGATTATTCAGTCCCAAAAAAGACGGGAGCATCAACAACAACGATGAGTTAAAGAAAGAACTCTCATTGGAAAAAATACACCAATGGGCAAAAAAATCGGTGGATATAACAATGCAATCTGATGATTATTTTGTGTATTCGGCAAACGGTGCGGACAGTTGCATAAAATACATTCTATTTACCGGCACGGCTATCATTGATATAGACCATTCTATTAATGCCGATTTACGAGGTATAGCCGGATGTTTTTACGGAAAATCTTTCGGCGCGGGCATAGACCAAAAAACAATCATTATCGAAAAATATATCTCAACCGACTCCAAAAACAGCGACGATGGCAGTCAACCAGTTGGGTATCTCGTAGTCGAATCGGAATTTTCGTATCGAGACATCATACAAAAATACAGACCAACGGCTCGAAAATACGATTTCTTTATTGTATATGTGCCGGAAACCGATATGTTGCATATAGTTGCAAAAAACAGCAATGACACATTCTCTGTCAAAGGAGATAAGACGATGCCGTTTCAGTTGTTGGATATGAAAAAATGGACGAGAAGAAGGAGATAATTGAATAAACTAAAATACTAACACCCGCTTATCGGGAAGTAAAGAATAAAATAGATGATAAAAAGAAAATGGTTACTATGGGCACTTTTGCCCCTCATATCGTTTGCCTGCAATACAAATGAAGCAAACGAGTTAGACAAAATGCTTTTTTTACAAAATTTCCCCCAAAGCATTTACAATGTTGATGTTACGGAAATGCGTTGGACGGCTCACGCCGACAGCATTTACCTTCCATTCAGGATTGTGGATAGAAGGAGTAATGAAAAAGATTTTTGGGGCGAACTCAGCACCGATGAAATCAGTATTATCAATGACGATATTGCCATTGAGGCAGTTCGGGCATTGACAACCGGAGAAAGAATTATCCCCGACAATATATTGGTTTCTCTGTTGATAGACAGGAGTATAGATCCTGCGGATATATCCAGCGTACAAGCGGCGGTTAAACACTTTGTGGACAACTTGCCCGAAAACACGGTGTATATTTCTTTCTTTGATGACATAATCGGAGAATCGCGCCGCATTACTTCTCAAACTTTCGATTTGTTTAACAGCGAATTTGTTGCCGTGCCGGGACGAAAAGCAATTTTTAATGCCGCACTGTTGAAATTCAAAGAATTGTCGGGCGAAAACGTATTGTCGGTTGATGATGATTTTGTATTAAAAGCGCAAAACAATTCCATCAAAAAATATTTGATACTTTTGACTGACGGACGAGTAAATGCCAACGATGCAAATACGTCGGACGAGGTACAGGCTTTTACCGAATCAATTATAAGCATCGACAGCGATTCGGACAACCGAAACCTCATTGAGATACACGCCATTCGCTATGGGGAAGAAAATGAAATTATTGATAGTAATCTTTCTTATCTGAGTCGAGACATCAGAAGAAACGATATGAAAGGAGGCTTTTATGCCGCTGAGCCCGAAAGTATTATCGACCGCTTGACGGAAATATCCGACCGAATGGCACCCGATTACGAATTGCTCTTGGTCAATAAACGTCCGGGAAGAATATATGCGGGCGAAAACAGATCGTTTTTCATTCAGATCGGAAAAGACGGGAAAGCGGCGATGGGAATCAGAAGATATGTGATAGGAACGCCCGCCAATCCGATAATTACAGGTGCAGAAAGCATACAACAGCGTGTATTTTTGGGCGTAGGCGGTGGTGTAATCATATTGTTGATAGCGTTTTTTATTATACAAATTGTGATACCCTTCTTGATATTCAAAATGTCTAATTTTGATAAAAAATACGTGATAACGTATCAATCCGAAGGCGAAGACCGGGTTGAAAGATGCAGCAGTTGCTTAGACGATTTGCTTGACGGCGAGTCGGTTGTAGTAAGATGTCGACACAAAATGCACCGTCATTGTTGGGTAGAAAACGGATATAAATGTGCTGAATACGGACAAAACTGTAAAGACGGCAAGCAATATTATTTTGACAAAGACAATCCTTTCAGTTCTACCAATAGTCCTTACTTTATGAAGTGGGCGTTGTTTGGATTGCTTGGCGGTTTGGTTTCGTGGGTTGTATATCAGTTTGTTATTTTTCACAATCCGTTTCTATTTGAAACCATTACCACAAAGTTACTGAATATTTTCTATTTTGGCAATCCCGAAAATTTGGAAATGGCTGATTATCTGTTATCATATATATCGAAAGTGGGACCGCTTCTTTTAGTCGGACTTCTATTAGGATTTATTTTGACTGCCTTGTTTGCTTTCGTAAACGAATACAGACGAAAGAGTATCGGGGTGCTTGGCGGAATTTTGCTCAGAAGCATTACAGGATCGCTTTTCGGATTTATATCCTTTTTAATTGGCTCAATAATCATTATCATTTGCAAAGCCAATGGCAATAATGTGTGGATAGATTGGATACCCTGGTTGCTGTTTGGCGGCAGTTTGGGATTATGCCTTGCTTACAAAACAACAATTGCTTGGAAACACGCATTGTTGGGCGGTATTATTTCCGGATTGCTCAGCTTCATTATTCTCTTTTCGTCAACGTGGTTTGGCAGTTACGCCGTTTTGTTCAGTTTTATGCTGTATAGCGCAGGTTTGGGAATATCCATTGTAACCGTTCACTATGTAGCGCAAAAATATTTCCTCAAATACACAGAAGGGACTAAAACAGGCGAAATAGCCATACACAAATGGATGAGTATGTCGGGCGGAAGCAACGATGTAACCATCGGAAAGTCAAAAGACTGTATCATTCAAATGAATTGGGATAATAATGCGGTAGTTAAAGACGTACACGCCAAACTGTTCATTGACAAAAAAACAAAAATTCCTTATCTGAAAGCGTTGGAAGAGAACTTGATGCACAATGGAAACGCTGTCAGAAAAGACAATGAAATTCCATTGAAAAACGGACTCTCGTTCAAAATAGGAAATACTGAATTTCAATATATAGAAAAATCATAAATTAAAAAAATTTAAAAAACAAAGAAAATGAAAAAATTAATCGTTTTAACAGTTTGCTTGTCCGCAATTTTCATTGCCACTGGACAAGAAGTTCGCAGGAACAACATTTTTATCGTAACAGACAGCGACCCGATTTCGGTAACAGTAAGAGACCACGTGGTATGGAACTCTATTGTATATAATGCCGGACTCGGTATTCCGTCAATCAATTCGGGTTTACCTCGACAAGTTTTTGGCAACAGCCCCAGTGGTTATTCTCTTCAATTCGGTGCTGATTACAGAAAGCAGATTATCACAAAGCGCATTATAGACGGCAGAATTGCCAGAACACCTTCGTTGTTTGCCGTTGGTGCAGGATTAGGGCTTAGTCATTTTAGACATTCTGCCGATTTTGGTACCCAAACTAATGGTCATATCACAGGACAACCGTCGCTTTGGTATTTAGATATTCCCGTATATCTTGAAATAGGGAAGCCAAGCAAAACAAAAGTCAAGGCTTGGGGAAAAGCCGGCGTTAAAGGATCATTATTGCTCAATGATAATTTCACGTATGCGAACGATGAGGCGGAGCTAAATCCTTTCGTTTTATGGGGCAATGTGTCGTCGGGAGTTACTATCCCTTTGAGCAGTCCGGAAAGAAATATGTTGAGAAATACGATAGTAAGGCTTGGTGTAAAGTATGATTTCACTTTGAACTCGATTTCAAAAGGCAGTTCTAATGGAATACAAAATTTAGGTGGAGAAGTAGGGTTGATATATAGTTTGTGATTTTTATAATTTTAGAACCTGAGTGTTGGATAAGAAAAATGATATTCTTTTGATTATCCAACATTCAGGTTTCGAGGTTATTATTTGTAAGTGGTTAATTTTGTATATGTAATGAATACAAACAATACAACTTGGGGAAAAGATGTTTTTTCCCTCTTATCGTGGTTTAAAATAGACACCGTAAAGAATGCCAAAGTATTAGTAGTAGGTGCAGGCGCTTTGGGAAATGAGGCGTTGAAAAACTTGGCGCTTTTCGGTGTGGGAAATATTGTCGTTGTCGATTTCGATAAAATCGAATACAGCAACCTTACTCGTTCCGTTCTGTTTCGAGAAAAAGATGCCGAACAAGGCAATTATAAAGCAGCTGTTGCCGCCGAGCGGATTCGAGAGATAAATCCGTACATCAACACGTACGCCATTTGTGGCAACTTGGCAACCGATGTCGGGTTGGGGCTTTATCGCCGTATGGATGTTGTGTTAGGTTGTTTGGACAGCTTGATGGCTCGAATTTTGCTGAATCGCCTCAGTTTTCGTGCCGGCAAAACGTGGATTGACGGCGGTATCGGTGATTTGGAAGGGCAGGTAAATGGTTTCCGACTCAACGAAAACTGCTACGAATGTAGCCTTACGGACGAAGAACAGAGCGACCTCGAAGCCCGAATGTCCTGTGCCGGTGTCAGTCATGAAAATGAAAGTTTCGGCAGAGTAGCCACCACGCCTGTAAGTGCCTCGATAATAGCAGCTGTGCAAGTACAGGAAGCGATGAAAGTAATCCACGAAAGTGAGTTGAAAAATGGAGAATTTACGCCGCTTATCGGCAAAATGTTTCATTACGAAGGGTTGCATCCTGCTACAAGCATTTTAGATTTTGCAAGTTATAATGATAATTGTCCCTCGCACGAACATTGGGAAAATATCGTGGAAATCTCTTGTTTGGGAGCAGATACCACTGTCAAAGAAGCATTGCAAATTATCAAATCGGAATTGAATGTTGATTCTGTTGAAATAAATATGCGCAACGACAAGTTTGTCGATATTTTGGAAGCGCGCTCCGATAATCAGAAATACTATCCGATGCTGCCCGAATCCAAAATTCCGGAATACATTGCCGCTTCGGAAGAATTGAGCACACGTTCTTTTATGGAAGGCGCTCTTTATCAACGAGTTTTTGAAAATATTGATGACGAATTTCCTTATCCCGATTTAACATTAAAGCAACTCGGCATACCTTATTGGGACGTGTTGCAAATTTCTACCGAAAAGGGTTATGCTTACGTGGAATTGTTTGCCGATGCGGAACGTTTCAAACATTTGTTTTCGTGATGAATTATTTAGACAAACATATTGATTCAACGGATATTAGCGCAGAAGCTTTGATTGCGCTAATGGATACAAAAGAAGATTTCGATGTCGTTATGCGCGGAATATTCTCTCGAAACTATTCCGAAGACTTGATTAGCGTTAGAAATGAGTATGATAAAACGCTTGTTGAACTGTCGCGCGACGGTACTTTTCACCTCTTGCCCGAAGCCCTTCTTTTTGACGAAATAAAAGGGGTTGCCGACCACGATGTAAGAGCGCAGCACAAGCAGCTGAAAGAAAAACAAGAAAAGGTAAAATCTTTCTTTCAGTTTTTTGACAATGAGCGTTTTAAACTGACGCTTCAGCAAGAAAAAAATACCAATCACATTGCCGAAAAAGGGAATATATTTTTGCTGACCGGAATGTTGGACGAAACGGAAATTGATACTAACAATGAATATATTACTAAAATAAAAACAGTGCTCCCTTTTGTAAGTCATTTAAGAGGAAATCATTTACTTTTGGCAGATATTTTAAAAAATGCCCTTTCGGTTGATAAAGTAGAAACGCAAAAAATAGAAACGTTTCGTATGCGTTTTATTTTTCAAAAAGACGGCTTGTCGAAAGACGAATACCACCAAATGAACAAGGAGATAACCGTTTTTTTTGATTTTTTCACGCAATGGTTTCTTCCGGTGGAAATGGAATACGATTTTCGATTGAAAAGCCGTAAAACTCCTTTCACGCTGGGGAATACATTATTATTAGGATATAATACTCACTTACACAGATAAATATGAAAAAACAAAAACGCATAAATTGGACAGATGGTTTTGACATTACGTCTGAAACGTTTATCGAAGCCGACAACTATCATATCGTCCAGCGAAGCATCGCTACACGATTGAATACCTTTCGGTTATACGGAATTTTACCCGATACGATTTTTGAGAAAAATTGCAGAATAGACAACAATATTCTCTTTATCAGCGAACTGTATTGCACAGCTGTTACAAAAAGCGGATATATTATTGATACTGAAAACGATGTACTATTTGATGAAGTAAACTTAAAAGAATTAGAAGTCGGAACATATTATGTTGTTTTACAAATCAATCCGTTTCAGTCGAATAATCAATATCGCATTGAAATTCAAAAATTTACGCAATACGAAGAAACCGGAATCCCCATTTTGAAAATATATTGCAAAGTCAAAAACAAAGGTTGGCAAATAGACCACAGCTACATTCCCCCAAGCGTAAGTCTGTCGGCAAATGATAAATTGCTAGATTTTTACGACGGCATTAAAGATGAATTTGCCGTTGCCATCAAAAAACTACCCATCAAAGACGCTCTGTTTCAGATTAAACTGTTAGAAGTAGAGCTGTTGAATTATTCTATGCAGGAATCCCCTGCCGAATTGGTTTTGTTACTAAAAAAAATAGTTGCTCTGTTTCAGCTATTGTTCGCAAAAATAAAAAAAACGAACAAAACGTTACCCTCTCTTATTGAGGAATTTGTGCAAATGTCTTATGTGCATAGTGATGTTTTTCCCATACTGCAATCGGGGATAGATTGTTTGAAAGAGATTAATCGGGAATTGGATAAGCCGGAAGAAGTTAAGGAAGTATTGGATATAATATAAGTAACTTTGTAAAACAAACTATATAAAAAATAAGTAAACAGAAATTCAATAAAAATATAACATTTCATATTTGGTAAGTTATGAAGTCTATTGACCAATATTATAACGAAATAAAGAAAAAAGCCATCGAGCATTGGCAAAAAGAGGGTTACGTAGCATTTAAGGATATGGAAAATGATCCTGTAATTAATCTTCTGTTGTCTGCTCTATCGTACCAGTCGTTCCGAATTCAAAAAGACTTGGAACAACAGGAAGAGCGTATGCTTCACGATTTTCGCGACAGAACTATTCCATATCAGCTAATCAAGCCTGTTCCCGCATTTACCATTGTAGAATCGGCAATAGCGCAACCGACTGACGACAAGGTAATCGGCGAAAAAACAATAGATGAAACTTGTGTATTTGCATTAAAAAATACAAACTTTGTTCCATTATTAGAAACTAAAATTATCAATGTAAAATCAGTAAATATAACCCAACAAGGTATAAATATCCGCTTGGAAATACAAACCGCTGCGCCCATTGATAGCCTTGCAGGTATGTCGCTATTCATAGATATACCACAAACGGTAAGCATTGAAGCAATAAAGTGCAATGATGTTGAATTGCCGATAATAAAGCCTTCGCAATACAACGAATTGCCTTTTACAAAATGGTTTAACAATGCTCATTTGCTCTTGAATCAAAACCACTACCTGTTTGGCACTTACGATTATTGGCAGGAAATATTTCTGACAAACACCACCAAACTGTTCTATATCGGCGAATATGACCCGAAAACAGTACCTTTGACCGGAAAAACCCTCATTGAGTTGGACGTTATTTTAAGTTCAGAGGTTGATGTGAGCAATAGCATTAAAATTAATTGTATTCCGGTGGTAAATGTAGAGAAAAAAGAACTCACGCTAAACAACGAAAAGCCTGTTCAAAATCTATCTTCCGAAACCGGAGCATTCCTGCATCTGTTGTATGACAAAAGAGAAGAATATTTTGATAAATATATGAATTCGTTTCTCATTAGACAGCACGGCGTTGAACGTTACAATTTCAATCGGTTGTTGGAACAAATGCAAGACATATTGCATAGATACGCCTCCGACTATTATGCTTTCCACCTTGTCGAAGAATTGAAAGGCAACAATCAAGTAAAAAAAATGCAGGAAGTTATCGACGAAATTTCCGATGTGGCAGGAAAATTTGAGCATACCGATACAAAAGGAGATTATTATGCCATACTGAAAAAAAACAAAACCAACAACAACAGAAATATACATTTGAGCTACTTGACCACGTCGGGAGCTGCTGCCAACGGAATAAAGAAAAACGAAAAAGCAATAGGAACTCCCGATTTTCTCGACCGCAACAAAACGGTTTTACTGTTAGATACAAAGGGCGGAAAAGACAGCGTGAAAGACGAAGCGCAAAAAGAAAATATAGCCAACTACTATTTTCAAACCAAAGACCGCCTGGTTACCTCTGCTGATATACGGGCTTTTATACGGACTTTTTATTATGATGAAAGTAATAGATTAGGAGATGAAGTAGAAGATATCACTATAAAACGTATGAATGAATATATTTCCATAATGATGAAATTAAAAGACGACAGTTTGCTGAAAGGTACGGATAAAATATACATTCTGGGTGAAGTTTTGCAAAATAAAATAATATTGAAATCCACAGGCATTATGTCATTTCGAGTGGAAATTTTAGAATAATTCCATACCATAGTGATGAAAAAAAATTATCTATTATTTCTTTTTCTTTTAGGAAGTTACTGTGTTTACGCTCAACAAGAAAAAAGCATTATCGATGCCATCATTGAAAGCTATGAAGCCTACTTCGCCTCAAATAAACAGAAAGAAGAAATAGAGGAAGAAGCGGAAAAGGAAGCAGAAGAAATACCAACAATACAAACTTCCGTCTGTTTACCCAAACCCGACAATTTCTACGATTTCTTCAATACTGCTTTTATTGATTTTGCCTCACTACGAGCGGGAAGGATTACTACTTTTTCGTTCAGTGATAGCTTATCCTCGCCTTTAAGTACCGATTTGATAGTAACTTCTCACTATGGAGTGAGAGGAAACAGGCGGCATTTCGGCGTAGATTTCAGACTAAATGAAGGCGACCCCGTTTACAGTGTATTCTGCGGAAAAGTGCGTATTGCCAAATGGGACGATACTTACGGCTACGTGGTTGTTGTAAGGCACTACAATATGAGCGAATCCGTTTATGCCCATTTGAGCGAAATATTAGTTTCTGTAAATCAAGAAGTAGAAGTAGGCGAAATCATTGGTCTGGGCGGAAATACAGGTCGCTCAACCGGTGCTCACTTGCACTTTGAACTGCGTTACAGAGGTTTCCCGATAAATCCTATAGTGAGGGAGAATTTTTTATCACATATTCCGGTGGAAAATAGGTGAAGATTTTTTACTGATATTCGTGAGAATACCGGACAATCATAACCAAACACTTTCCGGATATCCCACATCTTCCAAAAACAATGCGTGTCCCGGTGCAGAATTTCCCGCCAAGTGCCGGTTTTTTCCTTCGATAACATCACGAAAACCTTGCTCATCAAGCTGTCCTCGCCCTGCTTCGATAAGCGTCCCCACAATGGCGCGTACCATATTCCGCAAGAAACGGTCGGCGGTAATGGTAAACACATAATCGTTACCGGTTTTTTCCCAATGTGCTTCTTCAATTTGGCAAATATTAGTTTTTGACGCGCTGTGTAATTTGCTGAAACTCGTAAAATCTTCATATTCTTTCAGAATCGGGCAGAGACGATTCATTGCCTCCATATCAATTGGGTAAAAAAGTCGAAGTTTGAACGGGTGGAAAAACGCATCTTTTTCCGTTGTAATATAATATTTATAGGTGCGAGACGTGGCGGAAAATCGTGCGTGCGCATCGGGTTGTACTTCACGAATTTCTTGAATAGCAATATCTTTTGGCAGAAAACTGTTGAGTTTTCGTTTCAGTTGGCTTTCCGAAAAACGTTCACTGATCCAATCAAAATGGGCAACCATTTTTCGGGCGTGTACGCCGGTATCGGTTCTGCCTGCGCCGATAACTTTGATATTTTCACATAAAATAGTAGACAACGCATTTTGCAGTAATTCCTGTACAGTCAGCCCGTTGGGTTGGATTTGCCAGCCTACATAATTTTCACCGTTGTATGACAGTGTGATGAAAAAGCGCATAAATATTATCTTTTTGTCGGTACAAAATTAATACTTTTTCTTCACACTACGTTATCGTTACATTATATAACGTTCCATTTAACGTAATGTTTGAGAATAAATTTGTACATTTGTAAAGTGAAATAATTTTCTATGGAGAAAAAACAATACATAGCATTAGCCGGCGGATTTCTGCTGCTTGCATTTATATTTAATATGTTTTCGATGGGTGATGAATTTATGTCTGCCTCGTATATTGTGAAAAAAGGCTTGTCATTGCTGTTTTTGATTACCTCCACATATTTGTTGGTGAGAGAAAAATTATCGAAAAAGTCGCAATCAACAAAAGGCGAAAAAATAATTGTATTATTCATTTTGGTTGTAATTTATTTCGGTTGGGCGGCGATTTTTTTTATAAATTAAACGATAAGTAAGAAGCGATTGTGCACAAACAGCAAAGACACAGTTGCTTTATAAAACTCAAACATTATGAATTTCAAAAAACAAACATTTATTATCTTATTGGTAATCTGCGTATTGACACTGCAAAGTTTTGCACTCGAAAACAGTTTACTTTGGAAAGTTTCGGGCAATGGATTGACAAAACCGTCGTATATTTTCGGAACACACCATTTAATTCCCCTGTCATTTCTCGATACCGTCAATGGTTTGAACGATGCTTTTGAACAAACAGAACAAACTGTTGGCGAGGTAGATATGAGTAATATGCTAGAAATGCAAATGCAAATGATGCAACATGCAATGATGCCGGAGGGAGTAACCTATCAATCGTTGTTGAGCGAAGATGATTTTATGCTGTTAGACAGCACATTGACATCATTGACAGGTACAGGACTTGCGCAAATGGGGCAGTTGAAACCGACGCTGCTTGGGCTATCCATCTCAGTTTTGCTTTACCAAAGATACTATCCCGAAACGGCTTCCGGTGAAAATCTTGACATACACTTTCAGCAAGAAGCAGTTAAACGTTCACGCCCGGCAATAGGTCTTGAATCGATTGAAAATCAGATTCACGTGTTGTTCGAGATAAGTTCTATCGAACGTCAGGCAGAAAGTCTGATGTGTATGATAAAGCACCCCGAAATGTTGAAAGAAATGATAGACAATCTGCACGAACTTTATTTTGCGCACAATATCAACGCATTATATGAGCTTTGGAAAGAAGACGCTAACAGTCCCTGTGTAAGCACCGAAGAGGAGAGAAATGCGTTAAACAAAGATCGGAACTTGCGATGGCTCGACAAACTACCGGCGATAATGAGCGAAAAATCATCGTTTATTGCCGTAGGCGCATTGCATCTTCCGGGCGAAGACGGACTGATTGAAGGACTGCGACGATTGGGATATACGGTTGAGGCAGTTAAATAATTTTAGATTTTGGATTGACGATTTACGATTGTAGGAGCAGGCTTGTGCGTCTGCTCCAAAACATTCAAAATAATTTTCTTGAAAACAATCAAAAAAATAGAACTCCTCGCCCCCGCCAAAAACAAAGAAACGGGCAAGGAGGCAATTCTTCACGGCGCCGATGCGGTATATATCGGCGTACAAGGTTTTAGTGCACGGGCGGCAGCCGGCAATTCGGTTGAAGAGATTGCCGAATTGGTCGAATTTGCACATTTATATAATGCGCGTGTGTATGTGGCGCTCAATACAATATTGTATGACAATGAGTTGGCTAAAGTAGAAAAACTCATTCACGAGCTATACCGCGCCAATGTAGATGCGTTGATTGTGCAAGATATGGGCATTTTGCAACTCAATTTACCCCCGATTCCACTTCATGCAAGCACACAAACCGATAATCGAACGGTGGAAAAAGTGCAATTTCTCGAAAAAGCGGGATTTTCGCAAGTGGTATTGGCAAGAGAATTGTCGATTGATGAGATTTCGAATATTGCATCTCAAACTTCCGTTCCGATCGAAGTGTTTGTGCACGGCGCACTATGCGTTTCGTATAGCGGTCAATGCTATGTAAGTCAGGCGATAACAAAGCGAAGCGCAAACAGAGGAGAATGCGCTCAATTGTGCCGTTTGCCCTACGATTTAGTTGATGCCAACGGAAAAGTGATTCGCCGAAATGAACATCTTCTTTCACTCAAAGACTTCAATCAATTCGATAATTTGGAACGATTATTAGACGCAGGCGCAGTTTCTTTGAAAATCGAAGGACGATTAAAAGACGTGTCTTACGTGAAAAATGTGGTGGCTGCATATCGACAAAAATTAGATGCAATTTTCGAAAAACATCCCGAGTTTATACGCGCATCATCGGGAAAAAGCACGATAGATTTCACACTTAATTTATCGAAAAGTTTTAATCGTGGATTTACCGACTACTTTTCGCACGGCAGACAACCGGATATTTGGTCATTCAATTCACCGAAATCCATTGGTGAATACATCGGAACTGTTCAAAAAATTGACGTAAACTCCCTCACAATCAAAACAAAAACGGAACTGCACAACGGCGATGGATTGTGCTTTATGGATAGAAACGACTTGACCGGTTTTCGTGTTAATCGTGCTGAAAATAATCGTATTTTTCCGGCACAAATGCCAAAAATTAATATTGGTACGAAAGTGTATCGCAACTACGACCACGATTTCGAAAACCGCCTTTCACGACCAACCGCCACACGAAAAATTGCTGCAAAAATCGCTATTTCCGAAACACCTTTCGGCTTTGCTTTACAAATAACGGACGAAGACAAAAATCACGCAACCATAACAGCAGAATTTGAAAAAAAACCGGCACAAAAAACGCAAAAAGAGAATATTAGCACACAATTATCGAAAACAGGAAATACAATTTTCGAAGTAACGGACGTATATATTAATTACATACAAGAGTGGTTTACTCCTTCATCGCTTCTCGGCGAATGGCGCAAAGTGCTCATTGATTCGCTGTTATCCGTTAGAAAAATCAATTATTATCAGGAAGTGAAGAAGGCGGTTTCTACTTCGCACGATTATCCCGAAAGGCAATTGACTTATCTTGGCAATGTATCGAACGAAAAAAGTCGAACGTTTTACATGCAGCACAACACACAAGTTTTGCAACCTGCATTCGAACAAGTATCTCAGAAGAACAAAACGCTAATGTTTTCGAAGTATTGTGTGAAATATGCGCTTGGTTGTTGTCCGAAAGGGACAGAAAGAACGTTCGAGTTTCAAGAGCCGCTCTATTTGACAAACAATCAATTTCGTCTAAGATTAGATTTTGATTGTAAAAAATGTGAAATGTATGTAACAATAGATAATTGAAAGTACTTGATTAATAATTTTTCCACAAACAAAAACCATTTTATCTGATTCTTAAACAGAGAATGAAATGTTATGAATCAGATAATTAAAAGGGCAAACGATTGTTTTTTTTTATAAGACAGTCATTTTGATAGAATAGATGAGTGAAAAATCAATTTCTGAGAAGTCATAGAAGCAAAATGACATTTGCAGGAAAGTAGTTTTTTTCGTATCTTTGCGATATTGATTTGTATTGGGCTTTTTTTAGGTTATCACACTACACAGTCAAATAACAATACTTCCATTTCATAAATATAGGAATTGAATTAAATAAATAAAAACTATCAAAATGTCAAATCTTAGCAAATTCAACTTCACACCAGAAGTAGATGCGATTCTGAAAGCAGCACCAAGTGTTGTTATTCCGAAAACAAGGGGAGAGTTATTAAGTTTAGCGTTAGGTGGCGGTGATGCAGAAGTGTTTACCGTAACTTATGACGTGAACAGCAAGCCGTATGACGAAGCACATATTGTTCGTGCGAGAAACGGCGCAGTAGTAAATTACACTGATGACTATATGCGCAGACGCGACCCGGACTGCCTTATCATTGGCGATAACAAACCTACTGATAAACCACGTTTGAAAGACAAGTGGGGTTATGATTTCGAGTCTGTTCAAACCGACACTTTTGCGTGGCTTAAAGAACAAGACCTTATGGTTGTGCCTTTTATGGTTGGCGGCACATCTTTCGGTTACGAAGGAGTATTAATTGCGCCGGCAAACGCAGGATTTTTTGCGGGTGGACTTGCCGACTTGCAGTTTTTCCAAAATATTGATGAGTACGAAGGGACTTTCACGCCGAAAGTTGCTATCTATTTGGCTCCTCCTTTCCGTCATACGCATTTTGACGGAAAGCAAGTTGTGATACACAACCGTACGGACGAATTGTATGAATTATATTCTTACAACCTGTATCCCGGACCGAGTGCGAAAAAAGGAATTTACGGTTTCTTGCTTGATATGGGCGAGCGCGAAGGTTGGGTAGCTGTTCACACAGCAGCAGTAAAAACGATTGACCCGTATGATAATGAGATTATTATTATGCACGAAGGCGCATCGGGAGGTGGTAAAAGTGAAATGTGCGAGCATATCCACGCTGAACCTGATGGAAGAATCTTGATTGGTAAAAACCTTAGAACCGAAGAGAAATTCTACGTAAACATCGGCGAAACGTGCGAATTGCACCCTATTGCTGATGATATTGCTCTTTGCCACCCGTCAATTCAAAACGACAGTAAAAAACTCGTTATCCAAGACGTAGAAGCAGGTTGGTTTATCCGCGTTGACCACATCAAACAATACGGCACCGACCCACATTTGGAAAAAGCGACCATCAAACCAAAAGAGCCGCTCATTTTTATGAGTATGGACACTGAGCCAAATTCTACTTGTTTGATTTGGGAGCATCTTCTCGACTCAAACGGTTTGCCTTGTCCGAATCCACGTGTGGTTTTCCCACGTCGTTTGGTTCACAATATTGTAAATGAGCCGGTTGAAATCGACCTTCGTAGTTTTGGAGTGCGCACCCCACCTTGTACAAAAGAACAACCAACGTATGGCATTATGGGTCTTATGCACATCATTCCACCTGCACTTGGTTGGTTGTGGCGCTTGGTTGCACCACGCGGACACGCAAACCCAAGTATCGTTGACGACGGTGGTATGAGTTCAGAGGGTATCGGTTCTTACGGATATTTCTTGACAGGCTCTGTTGTGAAACAAGCCAACCTATTGTTAGAGCAAGTATTGGCTACGCCAAACACTCGTTATGTACTATTCCCCAACCAGCACATCGGTGCTTACCACGTAGGATTCAAACCACAGTGGATTGGACGTGAGTATATTGCAAGACGCGGTAGCGCGAAATTCAAAGAGCAAAGTTTGGTAAAAGCACCTTGTGCGCTTTTGGGATATACGCTTGATAGCTTGAAACTTGACGGACAATATATTCGTAGAGCATTCTTGCAACCGCACACACAAGCCGAAGTAGGCATTGAAGGTTACGAAGCAGGTGCGAAAATTTTGTCGGATTTCTTCAAAAAAGAGCTTAAAAAATTCGATACACCGGAATTGCATCCGTTAGGTAAAAAGATTCTCGATATTTGTATGAATGATGGTACACTTGAAGATTACCTTGCAGTTATTCCGATGAAGTATTAATCAGAAGAATGATTTATAAATAGTAAAATCGCGGTAGATGAAATATTTACCGCGATTTTTTTGTGAGTTTTGCTGTTTGGGATTAAAATCCCTATATATCATATCTCATCTTATCCAAGACAATCGGCAAAATTTCTAAATCCACACCTGCTTCACGCAATACATCTTTGTCATCATCAAGCATTTGCAAAAACGAATCGAAATTTTCCGTTGTCTGAAGCGATTGTAAGTAAAATTCGACAGCTTGTTTGGTATTGTCGAGACAAAGTTCTACGTGTCCGGCGTTGAGAAAGTCGTGTGCGTTGGGTTTCTTACCGATAATCTGCGCATAATAATTACGTGCCACGTCAAACTTACGTGATAAAAAAGCACACCACGCCACCGAACGCCATGCGCGCGTGTTGTTATTATCCAATAGTTCCACTTTGAAATAATAGTTTAGCGCTTCGTCATATTGTTTCAACTCCAAATAACAATGTCCGATATTTAGTTGAGTGTTAAGATTATCAGGGCGGATTTGTTCCAAACGGCGGTAATATTCCAATGCCGTTTCGGGTTGTTTCAATACGCGATAGCAGTGTGCAAGACGCCCCATTACCCACGTGTTTTTTTCTTCCATCAAATCGGCGTGCAAATAAGCATCAAGTGCACCTTGTATATCGCCGACCATCTGTTTGCAATAACCGATTTTTTGCCACGTTTCGCTTTTCTTGCTTCCGTTTTCTGCCAACATTGTGTAGGCGGAAAGCGCTTCGTTGAAATTATTTTTCTCGAAATAATATAGCGCAATTTTTTCTAAATGTTGCGGCTGCGAAACGATTGGTTGAAATGCCGAAATATGATGATAATCCAACGGCAGCGCAAAAATATCTGTAAATTCGGTATGACGTACGAAGAGTTTAAAAAAGCGATAAAGGTCTTGAATGTAGCTCTTTATCAATAACTCTTCTTTTTGATGTGGCTCAATTGCGAAATCTTCTTCTCGCATTTTTTTTAGTTCCGTACCTTCGGCGCTCAATTGCGAAATCATCATTTTTCGATACTGTTCCGGCATCACCATAATGCTGAAACAGAACGAGTATTTATCCGAATTACACATTATATCCACACTTGCCAAACTGTTAATCAATAAATTTCCTTCCGAATGATTGGAAAGAAGTTGTTGAAGATGACTGTTTCGCGCATTAAACGGCAAAAACCAATTGCTCATTTCGTGAAAAAACGGATACGATTTCAAATTCGAAAACGTAGAGTGAAACACATCGGCGCCGCCGAGTTGCATTTCGGAGAATTCTTGTAACTTGTTGGATACGCCGCTTTCATCGAGAATTTTTTGCCATTCGGGATTTTTTTCGTCAAAACCGCCTTCGCCCATCCATTCGTCTAATTTGATTTTTTTACCGATGATTGGGCTGAGTTTCATCATTTCGGGAAGGATTTCTTCGGTGAGTTTTTTTGTGATTTTTTCTGTTTCGTGCGCTTGAATAAATTCAATAATGACGGTTATAAGTCTTCGACTGAATACATTATCATCTGACAAAAGTTTCAAACGATTAACGCAATCGGGGTACAAATGCCAACGTGTACTGTACAATTGAAATATGGGAATGATGCCAACAATGGCACGAACAGAAACTTCCGTTTCTTCGTGGCGACAAGCATCTAATAGAAATTCGATTTTTCGGGCATCAAATCGCTGTAACACATTCATTGTGAGTGCAGAAATAAGCACACATTTGTCTTCTGTTGGGGTAAGCGAATCATTCAAAAAAGCGTTCAGCGAAGCGATAAAATCTGCTTTTGCTCGGGGCGAAACAAAAAGTGTGTAAAACAGGCTTTTGACCGTATTTTCGTGTTCGCTTACCGTCTGTTTGATACGGGATTCTTTTTCGAGGTTATTGTCCAATAAATCAATAAATGAAAATGTATCTATCTGTTTAGAAATGACACCTTTATATTCGTCAATCGACATCGGCGGACGAATATTGAGAGTACGCATTTTATCGAAAAAAATTGACGAACAGTTTTGTAGTTTTATATTTTCGACAGCATCGTCGGCGATAGTGTAAATATCGCGCACAAGTTGTTCATATACACGATTTTGTTCAGGGTCTTTTTGTCCTTCGATGAAATAATGTAGCATATAGCGATAATTGGTTTCCAATTCTGATATTTTTTCGGTAATTGTCCAATTCTGTTGTGTTGAAGCAAGTTCTTTTACGCTATCGATAGCCTGTTTGAGTTGTCTGCTTTCGATAAATGTGTTGATGTTTTGTTGTTTTATTTTTATGTCTGATATATTCATAAAATCGTCAATCAAATTATCTGTCTTGATACTTGTGCATAAATATCTTCAATATCTTGTTGCGTTATTTTCTCGAAATCTTCTTCTCGTACCACAGTAAATAATCCTGCCATATCGAGCGCGCCGGGTGTAATTAGCAGTTTTTTTGTTCCTTCCATAAAATATTGTTTCGGACGAGCCGCTTTTCGTGGAAAAACGTGTATCTTGTATTTTCCTTTTTCTATAAACGCCACGACGCTTATCATCGGCTCTTCTTCATCGGGTTGAAAATGATACAAATACTGATATACATCTTCGAAAAGTTCCACTGCTTCGTCTTTTGATTCGCTTTCGATAACCATACAAGAACGAAGTTCATTGTCGCCTTGCTGCAAGATATGTGATTTCAATCCCGCCTGAAAATGGAAATGCTCGGGCACAGATGCACCGCTTTTAGCGCCATTATAAAAAATGATGTAATCGGGTAACTCTTCGGCAAGTGTAAGCATATCGCCCATTTTTCGCCGAATGCGTTGCGGTACGTGTGAATGTAACGCAATTGTAAGATGTTGTTTTATAATTGGATACGGATTGCACAAAATGATGTATTTTTCCAAAAACGAAATCCCTTTTTGTTCCGTCGGACGATTGGCTTCACACAGAAAACAAGGTCGATTTTCGATGTCTGCGACTTCTCTTTTCGCCGTAACGGAAGCAATTCTTGCCGGATTAAGTTGCACATAAACAGTATATTCCTTTCCCCACACAAAACGTTTGAGGCGAGGTTTTTTCATTTGCTCAATGGTGCACCTAAACTGTTCCCAGTCTTGCTGTTGGGTTGCAAATAATGATTCTATTTGTACTTGCATATTCATTTGTCAGAACTGTGATTTTGAATGATTTGTTTGATTTTTGTGATTCACATTCAATCATAGAAATCAAACAAATCATTCAAAATCACAGTTCAGATTATTTCAACATTTCCTCCCCAAAACTCAACGGCAGCAAATCTTTTATACTGTCCACAATATATACGGCTTCATCGCTGTACATCAACACTTTCATCGGCGATCTAAATCTATTTTCGACTTCTAAAAGCACTTGACGACAAGCGCCACAAGGACCAACAACCTCTTTTGTAAACGCACCGTTATAATATGCCGCAATGGCAATCATCTCAACTTTTTCATTGGGAAAATTCGCGTTTGCGAAAAAGACAACAGTACGTTCGGCGCACAATCCCGACGGATAAGCCGCATTTTCTTGGTTATTGCCAACGATGATTTCGCCGTTGTCAAGTAAAACAGCAGCACCCACTTTGAAGCCCGAGTATGGAGCATAAGCATTGAAAGTGGCATTTTTTGCAGCCTCTATAAGTTTTTTTTCAGTTTCCGTGCACTCTGCTAACGGATAAACCCTTATCTTTGTAGTTAAATTAATTTCTTTCATAATTTACAATGCACAATTTATCATACAAATATAAGCAAATTTTGTCTATCACCGCAATAATTGGCTTTTTATTTGTTTCAACAAACGTTTTTGGACAACATAGATCAAGGCACGTCGAAGATTATATAAATAGATGGGCGCCTACGGCTATGAATCATCAACAACGATATGGCATTCCGGCATCTATCAAACTTGGACAGGCAATTTTAGAATCAGGTTGGGGAACGAGCGATTTGGCTCAACGCTCCAACAATCATTTTGGCATCAAAGCCGATAACCGTTGGACAGGACCGAGTGTAGTTCATGCCGACGACATGCCCAACGACCGTTTCAGACAATATAGAAATGTGGAGGATTCGTGGAACGATCATTCGCAATTTTTGAAAAATAATCCACGATATAGTAATCTTTTCAACTTGCGCATTACCGATTATCGAGGTTGGGCACGCGGATTGCAACAATCAGGATACGCCACAGACAGGAATTACGCCAACAAATTGATAAATCTCATCGAGTTGTACGAGCTTTATCGTTTCGATAATCCTAATTATCGTCCTAATATGACACGCCAGCAACGAGATGCCGCTCAACAGACAACGGTGCAAATCGTAAACAGGCATCAGCCATACAAAACGCACGGATTGGTGTATGTGATTGCACAGCAAGGGGACACGTTTGCAGCTATCGCGCAAGAATTTGGATTTAGAGAAAGAGATTTATTGCGTTTTAACGAAGTCGGCGAAGGTTTCCCGCTGCAAGAAGGCGATCTCGTTTACTTCCAGCGCAAACACACACGCGCACTTCCCGAATTTACTGAGCACGTGGTGCAAATAGGTGAATCGATGCACTCAATTTCGCAAATGTATGGTATAAGAATGAGAAATCTTTATCGTTTGAATAAAAAAAGATATAGTTACATTCCCGAAGTAGGTGATGTACTCAAATTGAGATAGGGCACGAAAGCACGAATGCGCGAAAGGGATAGTGCTCGAATTGATAAAAAGTAAATAGAAATAAAAACAAAAAATACTGACGAAAATACGTTCGCGCTTTCGCGCATTCGTGCTTTCGCGCCAAAAATATGGAATACAATACACAACAACCAAAATTAGTGATGCCCGAATACGGTCGTAACATACAAAATATGGTCAATCATTGCGTAGCGATTGAAGACCGCGAGGAGCGCAAAAAATGTGCGTATGCCCTCATTGATGTAATGGGAAACATGTTTCCGCACTTGCGCGATGTGAATGATTTTAAGCACATTTTGTGGGATCATTTAGCAATTATGTCTGATTTCAAACTTGACATCGATTATCCTTACGAGGTTATTAAAAAGGAGGATTTATTTACCGCTCCGGGACATCTTGACTATAGTCGTCCAACAATGGAATATCGTCATTATGGCAAATTGATGGAAAAAATGATTCAAGTTGCTGCTGAAATGGAGGAAGGCGAAGAGAAAAATTATCTTTTGAGATTACTCGTTACGCAGATGAAGAAATCTTACGTGCAATGGAATAAAGAAGTCGATGATGAAAAAATATTTCAGGACTTGTACGAACTTTCGGACGGAAAAATTAATATGACCGGCAGTGATTATACGATTGCAAACGTAAAAATGAACACGAATACAAATCGTAATAAATTGAATAATATTCGTGCGCAGAGGAGAAAATAATAGAAATTCAAAGATTTAAAGATTCAAAAATTCAAGGCAGAATCTTTAGATCTTTGATTTTTTGAATCTTTAAATCTTTGAATTTCTCAAATTATGATAGAGAAGAATGAAATATTGCAAATCGGTCGTACACAAAAGCCGCACGGAATAAAGGGCGAACTGACTGTCGTTTTTCAAAAAGCAGAATACGCCGACATCGATACTGAGTTCTATTTTTTTGAAATCGAAGGAATTCCCGTGCCGTTTTTCGTAGAAGAATTTATATTCGGGACCGATGTTATGGCGCGTATCAAATTCGAAGATGTAAACGATGAAATAATGGCTTCGCGTTATAAAAATCTAAATATATTTCTTCCCCGCGAATTTATAAAAACAACACATATAAAAGATGCTTCATCGTGGGATTTTTTTATAGGATACACCGTCATCGACCAACACGGCAGCAATTTAGGTATTATTACTGAAATTGACGAAGCCACAATTAACGTATTATTTAAGGTGGAAAGCAATGAAAACGAATTGTTGATTCCGGCAACCCAAGATTTTATCACAACAATTGATGAGAAAAATAATCAATTGGAAATGAATTTACCGGAAGGATTGATAAGCACAAATACGTAAAAGCGCGAATGCGCGAAAGGTTAAATCTCGATTTTTTTCATTACCTTTGTACGTTTTATAAAAAGGATTCGACCTCTTGAATGGAAAAAAAGAAACGAAACATTGCTATTTTAGGCTCCACAGGCTCTATTGGTACACAAGCGTTGGATATTATTTCGATGCACGAAGACCGATTTGAGGCTTATGCGTTGGCCGCCAATAACAATGTGGAATTACTTGCAAAACAGGCACGTAAGTTTCTTCCCGAAGTGGTGGTTATTGCCAACGAATCGAAATACGAACAGTTAAAGCAAGCGTTGAACGACTTGCCGATAAAAGTATGGGCAGGAAGTCGTGCTATCGAAGAAGTTGTTCGAGACGAAAATATCGATATGGTGCTCACGGCAATGGTCGGATTTTCAGGATTGAAGCCCACTATTAGCGCTATCCAATCGGGCAAAGCCATTGCATTGGCAAACAAAGAAACGTTGGTAGTAGCCGGTGAATTGATAATGGAGTTGTCGTATGAAAATTGCGTGCCGATTTTACCTGTAGATTCTGAACATTCTGCGATTTTTCAATGCTTGAACGGGGAGGATTGTAACGAAATCGATAAAATTTTGCTCACAGCTTCCGGTGGTCCTTTCCGTAATTTTTCAAAAACGGAACTGACAAAAGTAACCAAGGCGCAAGCCTTAAACCATCCCAATTGGAATATGGGTGCGAAAGTTACCATTGATTCATCTACTTTGATGAACAAAGGTTTTGAAATGATTGAAGCGAAATGGTTGTTCGATGTAAAACCGTCAGATGTTGAAGTGGTTATTCACCCACAATCCATTATTCATTCAATGGTGCAATTTCGCGACACGTCGGTAATGGCTCAACTCGGACAGCCCGATATGCGTGTGCCAATTCAGTATGCTTTTTCGTATCCCGAGCGTTTGAGATCGAATTTTGAAACAATCAATATTTTCGACATCGCAACGTTCACATTTGAAAAGCCGGATACGAAACGTTTTCGTAATCTGACATTTGCATATCAGGCGATAGAAACAGGTGGTAATATGCCGTGTATTTTGAATGCTGCAAACGAAATAGCGGTGTCGGCATTTTTAGAAGAAAAAATCGGTTATCTACAAATGAGCGATGTGATTGAAAAAACGATGCAACGTGCTTCGTTTGTAACAAATCCTTCGTTAGACGATTATTTGGAAACAGATACGGAAGTAAGGAAGATAGCAGAAGAAATGATATAGAGAAACAAATAACCAAATCAACATTCAAAAAATAAATGAACGAATTTTTAATCAAAGCATTACAACTAATTCTCAGTCTATCCATTTTGGTAGTGATACACGAATTAGGACATTTTCTTTTCGCACGGTTATTCAAAATCAAGGTAGAAAAATTTTATCTTTTCTTTGACCCTTGGTTTGCGCTTTTCAGATACAAACCGAAAAATAGCGATACTGAATATGGACTCGGTTGGTTGCCATTGGGCGGTTACGTGAAGATTGCCGGAATGATTGATGAGTCGATGGATAAAGAGCAAATGGCGCAGCCACCACAACCGTGGGAGTTTCGCTCCAAACCGGCTTGGCAGAGACTGTTGGTAATGGTTGGCGGCGTATTGTTCAATCTTTTGTTGGCATTTTTCATCTATTCGATGGTGCTTTTTACGTGGAACGATACCTATCTTCCGCTGAAAAATGTAACAATGGGTATGGAATTTAGTCAAGTAGCGCTCGATGCGGGATTTCAAGACGGCGATATTCTTTTGAGTGCCGACGACAGAGAATTACAGCGTTTCGGTGTAAGTACCCTGCTTAGTGTGGTGAGAGCTAATAAAGTAACTGTGTTGCGCAACGGACAGGAAACAACTGTAAACATTTCGCCGGATTTGATGAGAAATATAATGGCAAGCGGCGAAGGATTTGCTACTTATCGTATTCCTACCATCGTGCATAGCACGCAAGAAGGTAGCGCTGCCGAAAGGGCAGGTTTGACGAGCGGTGATAAGATCGTATCTGTCAATGGTATAGCTACGCCTACGTTTGGCGATTTCAGAAGACAACTTCAAAAACACCATAATGAGATCATCAACATTGATTTTTATCGTAATAATGCGCTGCAAACTACTAATGTACAAGTAAATGAAGAAGGGATTATTGGTTTCACTCCACTTTCGGAACGACGAATTTACGAAACTGTTACGGATAAATTCGGTTTCTTTCAATCGTTTCCTGCAGGGATAAGAATGGGTATTCAAACGTTGAGGGATTATGTAAATCAGTTCCGCTATGTATTTACGAGAGAGGGTGCTTCGTCGTTGGGTGGTTTTGGTGCTATCGGAAACCTTTTTCCGGCACAATGGAATTGGCATTCATTTTGGTTAATGACGGCATTTCTATCTGTTATTCTTGCATTTATGAACATCTTACCGATTCCTGCTTTGGATGGTGGACATGTACTGTTTCTTCTTTACGAAGTAATTTCAGGAAGAAAACCAAATGAAAAATTTCAAGAATATGCACAAATCGCCGGAATGATTCTGTTGATAGGTTTGGTGTTATATGCAAATGGGATGGATATTTTCAGAGCGATATTTAATTAAGGTTTAGAAATTCAAGAGTTCAAAGATTCAAGAGTTCAAGACCGTACATTGAACTTTTGAACTCTTGAACCAAGAAAAGAATAAAGAAATGACAAAAGATACATCAACAACGGCATTTTCGTTCGAGTTACTACCCCCATTGCGAGGAAAAAAAATACAGCAAGTGTTTGGTACGATTGATATGTTGAAGGAATTTAATCCTCGTTATATCAATATCACCACACATCATAGCGAAAACGTTTATAAAGAGGATGATAAAGGGAATATTAGCAAACAAAATATTCGTAAACGTCCGGGCACGGTTGCCATTGCGGCAGCTATCCAAAATCGTTATGGAATTCGTGCCGTACCGCATATTATTTGTACCGGATTCACGAAAGAAGAGACTGAATATGCACTTATTGATTTGGATTTTTTGGGTGTTCGCGATTTGCTTTTGCTTCGCGGCGATGCCAACAAGCTAGATGTTGCGCAGCGGAATTTCAACAGCCACGCACACGCTACCGACTTGCAACTGCAAGTGAATGAGTATAACAGTGGTATTTTACAGGACGGAACGAAAATTGACGCTCCCGAAATTCCATTTACCTACGGTATGGCATGCTATCCCGAAATTCACGAAGAAGCACCGAATATGGACGCAGAAATTCGTTATGCCAAACTGAAAGTTGATCAAGGTGCATCGTATCTAGTTACACAAATGTTTTTCGACAATCAAAAATATTTCGATTTTGTAGACAACTGTCGTGCCGAAGGAATTACCGTACCGATTATTCCGGGCATTAAGCCGATTCATTTAATAAATCAATTAACCATCCTGCCGAAAATTTTTCGTTCGAGTATTCCTACTGATTTAGAAAAAGCAATTCGCGCTTGCAAAACCGATGAAGATGCCAAAACCATTGGTGTAGAATGGGCGGTACAGCAATGTCGTGAATTGAAAGCAGCAAATGTAGAAGGTATTCATTTTTACGCTTTTATGGCGGCAGATTCTATTTATAGAATAGCGAAAGAGGTATATTGATAACGTTTATAACACATATAGAACTTGTGTTACAAAAAATCCCAACCAAATTTTATGAAATGGTTGGGATTTTTTATTTTAAAAATCGTCAATTATTTAACTCTTTCAATCGAATTTTCGTCAACATCTGCTTCGTATTCAGTGGGAAATCGCCGTCCATCATCCACGCATAGTAACTCGGTTCAGCGCGTAAGACTTCTTTTACCGGTTTTCCTTTATGCTTACCGAAGTTAATGATTTCCACACCTTTTTCGTCGTAAATCATACGTCCGGCATAATCGACATTGTTGTTGAAACTCGAATATTCTTTCGATAGTGTTTCAATGTCGTTGACAAGGTCGGGATAGCGTTCGAGTTGCGATTTCAGCACTTCGTAAGTTGCCATTGTGTCGGCTTCTGCCGAATGAGCGTTTTCAAGTTCTTTGTCGCAATAAAATTTGTATGCCGCTTCTAATGTCCGTTGTTCTTTTTTGTGGAAAATGATTTGAACATCAATGAATTTCCGTTTACTCATATCAAAATCTATGCCGGCACGAAGAAATTCCTCCGAAAGCATTGGTACATCAAAGCGAGCTGAATTAAATCCTGCCAAATCGCACCCTTCCAACTGATCGGCAAGCGATTTTGCTATCTGTTTGAAAGTGGGGCAATCTTTTATATCTTCATCACTAATTCCGTGTATAGCTGTTACCTGTGGCGGAATCGGCATTTCGGGGTTAATACGGCGCGTTTTCGATTCTTCTTTTCCATTAGGGTGTATTTTGAGAAAAGAGATTTCTACAATACGGTCTTGTGTTATATTAATTCCTGTGGTTTCCAAATCGAAAAACACGATGGGATTTTTGAGATTTAATTCCATAATTCTTTTTAATGTGCAAATATACTAATAAATAATGTGCTAATGCACAGCTATATAATCTCTTATTAAACGAGATTAGCACATTAGCACATTATTTATTAGCATATTAAATTTAGTCGTTCAACATCATCGGCATTAATAGCGTCAGCATTTCCTCATTCTCCTCATTATCAACAGGAAGAATAATGCCTGCGCGCGACGGGTCAGATAATTCAAGACGAACATCAGCCGACGGGATATTATTCAAAATATCAATCAAAAATGCTGCTTTGAAACCGATATTCATCACCTTTCCTTCATACGTGCAAGGAATCATTTCTTCGGCAGATGTCAAGAAATCAATATCTTGCGCCGAAATCACGATTTTCTCTTCCGATAGTTGAAGTTTTACCAAACCACTTGCAGGATTGGAGGAAACGGCAACACGTTTCAAGGCATTGAACAGTGATAAACGGTCAAGTGTAACCGAAAATGGGTTTTCTTTTGGAATTACAGAATTGTAGTTTGGATAACGTCCTTCTACAAAACGACATACCATTGTGTAGTTAGACATTAGCACATAAGCGTTGTTTTCGTCGAACTTTAATTCTACCATTCCCGATTCTTTCGGAAGAAGAGATTTCAACAAATTTGCTGGTTTTTTTGGCAAAATAAATGATGAACGACCTTCGCCTTTTGCTTCTTTCGTGGTTACTTTTACAAGTTTATGTCCGTCCGAAGCAACAAACGTGAGGTCATCGGTGGTAATATCAAAATAGATACCGTTCATTACCGGGCGCAACTCGTCATCGGCAGTAGCGAAAACCGTGCGGTTGATGCCCGAAAATAGAACTTGTGCATCTATCGACAAGGTCATAGCCGATTCTTCTTTGAGTTGTTTCGGTTGCGGGTATTCGTCGCCTTTTGCCCCCACAAAGTTATATTTTCCGTTATGATAATAGATGTACACTTCGAGAGTGTCATCGTTCACATCAAATGTCAGTGGTTGATCGGGCAATTCGCTGAGTGGATCAAGCAAGTTTTTGGCGTTAATGGCAAGTCGCCCTTCACCTTCTGCGCTGCTTACTTCTACCGATGTTTCAAGTCGAGTTTCGTTGTCGGCAGCCGTGAGCGATAGCGTATTTCCTTTCAAATCCAATAAAAAACAATCCAAAATCGGCAAAGTATTTTTGGAGTTAATAACTTTGCTGATTGATCGTAAGTGATTGAGCAGCAATGTGCTCGATACTACAAATTTCATATGATTATATTTTTTGCGTTTTTACTCTAAAATAAATTGAGCAAATATAGGAAATAATCTTCAAATTGTAGATATTTTTTCGATATAATATTCTTGAAGTGTTGAAAACTATCTATTTCTCGGATGATGCTCAATAATTTCCTGTCTCAAAAAATGTCTATCAATATGCGTATAAATTTCTGTTGTCGTAATTTTTTCGTGCCCGAGCATTTCTTGAATTACGCGAATATTCGCCCCTCGTTCCAACAAATGTGTGGCAAACGAATGACGAAAAATATGGGGACTGATATTCTTTTGCAATCCAATCATTTCTGCATATTTTTTGATATAATGAAAAACTGTAATACGCGAAATTGCTGTGCCGCGCGAACTCAAAAAAACAATGTCTTCGCTCCCTTTTTTTACCGAAATTTTGTTGCGATATGTCAGATAGTTTTTGATTTTTTGAATGGCGATGTCCGAAATGGGTACAAGGCGCTGTTTACTACCTTTTCCTTCGACACGAATAAATCCTTCGTCGAAATACAGATTCGAAAACCGAAGACTGCAAAGTTCTGATACACGCAAACCGCAACTGTAAAGCGTTTCGATAATGGCGTAATTTCGTGTGCCTTCGGCAGTAGATACGTCAATGGCATTGAGAATATTATCAATTTCCTCTATTGATAAAACGATAGGTAGTTTTAACCCGATTTTCGGAATTTCGAGCAATTCGGCAGGATCGTCTTCTCTATATCTGTCTAACACGAGAAAGCGAAAAAATGATTTTATTCCTGATACTTTTCGCGCTATTGAACGGGGCGAAATGCCGCTATCGTACAATTCGGCAAGAAATTCTTCCAAATGCGAAAATTGGATGTCAGTTAATTTACATTCACGTGTTTGCGCAAATTCCGACAATTTTTGTAAATCGGTTAGATACGCTTCGATTGTATTTTTGGACAATCCTTTTTCGAGTAAAAGATAACGTTTGTATTTTTCGGTGATCGAGTCGCGAACCATTACTTGTTGTTCGTTTCGTTTTTTTCTTTTTCCAATTCCTTCGGAATAATTATCGCCGCATACAATTGTAAAAACGCTGCAATAAGCATCGCCACTACCCATTCGTTTCGCTCTCTAAGCATTAGATATGCCGCCACAGCCATCAGCATACACGCAAAAATCTGAAAGCCAAACAATCTTTTTCCACGAACACTTTTACCTGGATAAGGATTTTTTGCTGTAAGAACAATAAATGTTGCCACAGCAAAAACCATTATCCACGCTGCTAGCGTAGGAAAGAAAAAGTAGAGTAGGGCAGCGACGAGGATAAGAATGGCAGAAATTTTATATAAATTGTCGTTCATTTGTTGTTGATTTGATTATGCGTTGATTCGTTGATTAGCAACTCGTCAAATAAACAAATAACCAAATCAACGAATCAACAACAAATTAAAACTTAAACGTAAATCCACCCATCGCATTAAAACCTTGTGCCGGAAATCCGTACCAAATATCATACTTTTGGAACAACAAATTGTTTGCTTTCAAATTAACCGAAAGAAAATCGGTAATTCGATAGGTTGCACCGAAATTGAGGTCGTTGATATTGTTTATTTTCACATTTTCGCTGAAAAAACGCGTCCAACGGTCGCCTGCAAAATAATAATTCAACGTAAATCTCAATGCGCTTGTTGCTTCAAATGTTGCACGAATATCTGTTTCGAAACCGGGTTTGTTGTATGCTTTCGATTCATCGAACATCTCTTTGACTGTATAAAAATTCTTTTTCAAGCGTAACGACAAATCCAGCGGTGCCCAAATATTTGTTTGAATCATTCCACCAACGTGAGAGTGAGAGAGATTTCCCAACATAGGTGTTAAACTTTCAATTGGAGTAATAATAGGAGGCAAAGCAATACCACCGGGATGATAATAATACATTGCGTCATTCACCAAAAAATATGCGTCATCAGTCTGTCTAAATCCACCGAAAATATCGAAACGGAAACCGCTCAACTCGCCAATTCGTGCACCAACTTCCAAATCCACCACTGTAAACGAAGGTTTCATCGTGGCTGCCGCTATTGGTGTTACATAACGCGATTCGTTCATCACACTCACGAATGTATTCGGATTAAACCCGCCGTGTGCTTTTGCATAAAGCGATGAGTGACTGCTGAGTAACAAATTTATATCAACATTCGGAACAACGCGAATTTTGTTGCCATCGATAAACTGCATCTGCACATCTGCACCGAGTCGCGCCGAAAATCTATCACCCCTAAACGCAATATACGGCGCTGCCGTCACTTGCGAATAGTTTTGAAGTGTATCGCCATATATAGTTGTGAAAAATCGTCCGTCAATGCCGATTCTGCTGTTGCCCGCACCGGCGCTAAATGGTTGGCTGAAACCGAGCATCGCATCTATCTCATTTCCTCGAATACCATTTTGCGCAAGCGAATCGCCGAATTTTGTGTTGAAATTCTTCAAATCAACACTTCCACGATAACCAAATCTACTTGTATTTTGCGACTCGAATCCGATATTTGCATTGAAAACGCCCAATCGCTGATTTTCGTTTTCGAACCAACGGTTTTCTGAAAACGTATTTCCATAATAATTGAACATCGAATGCAAATATGACACGTGCATATTTAGATGTAACGCGTCAAATATTTGATTGAAGCGCAGTTGTACGAAATTATCCATCAAGAAAAGCTTGTTGCTTTTCGGATCGGAATCCTCCTGTACATAATTCACATTTCCATTTGTGGAGTTGTGCAAAAGATTGAGTCCAAGCATACTCCGTCCGTTATCAATAAAACGATAACCGGCTGCGCCATCAACGTTGGCATAATTTCCGGCATTGAGCGAAATATAGCCCCTGCTTCTATCAAATGGAATCTCCGTCATTGTTGTTGCAGGACGTGGAAGTGCAATTTCCAACGGTGGTGTAGTACGTCCTGCCCATGTGGAAAAATTAGTGTTCGCACGCTGTATAACAGGCTGTGGAAGAGCTGGCAACGAGTTGATTTTGTTGGCTGCCCTCGACGTAGGATTAAAATCGCGCTCAAGTTCCATTTGACGACGCAAAAGCGTGTCTGCCGGTTGTTGTTGAGCGAATACTGTTGAAGTAATCAGTAAACTTGCGGCTATGGTAAAAATATATTTTTTCATATTTATCATTTCGTTTTTTAAGAACAGACACATAGGTCTGCCCCTACAATCATCTATTTAATCTCTCATTAATCATTTGTTGAATATCCGCTTCACCGCCTTGATAATTCGACCTCAAATTTTCCAAAAATTGTCTTGCCGTAAAATCATCGCCTTTTGCTCGATGCGCATCTGCAAAAACAATCACTGCGCGTGCCATCCAATATTGATGTGGCGTCCCTCTTTGCATAAAATCATTTACTTGTGCAATGGCTCTATCAAACTCATTCCAACGGAAATAAGTATCGGCGAGAATAAACTGTGCTTCTGCACCAAATACGCTTCTCGTATCACTTGCTATTGCTTGAAGATCTTCTATTGCAGCATTTGTTTCGCCTGTTTGCATACGTGCTTTCCCACGTAAGTAACGCATTTCAGTAACGGTTTCGGGCGATAGATTTGTAGCATTGTCGAGTACCTCGCTAGCACCACGAATGGCTTCGTGAAAGTTGCCAAGTCGCGATTGCGAGCGCACAACACCTAATTGCCCGATTTGACGATTAGCCGTGCTTCGCGCCACGTTTGCCAATCTTGAATAATCGGCTAACGCTTCGCGGAAATTACCACGGTTAAATTCGGCTTGTGAAGTAAATACCAAGGCATCGTCCATAAATCTCGGACTACTTGCATCAATTACCCTGCGGAAGTGCGCCAATGCTTGCGTTTGGTCGCCTCTTTCATTCGCAATCACGCCCAAATGATAGTTGGCATCGCTGTTGAATACGCCATTCGGGAAATTTTGCAAATATTGTCGCAATGCCGATTCTGCCTGACCTCTATTGCTGCTGTTGCTACGATTAAACACCCCTTCGGCAGCAAGATAGGTAAGCGAATCTTGACGGGAAGGCGTGATGCGCATTCCGCCCGGGAGCGAATTGGCGAAGTTGATAAATGCTTGAATATCGCCCATATCGCGATAAACTGTTTCTAATAAAAGCAGTGCAGAACGAGCATCATCTGAGCCGGGGAAATTGCGAATAACTGTTTGAAGTGCTTGAACACTTTGCGAATATTGCTCGATATTATAAAATAATTGTCCCAATTGAATACCGCCTTGACTTGAAACCGGACTGTTCGGAAAGCGTGATGTCAGTTGTTGAAGTACGCTAATGGCTTCTTGCTCACGATTCAACATTGTCAAAGCGCGTCCTTTTTGATAAAGTGCATCGGCGAAATATTGCGAGTTGGGGAACTGACGCATCAAATCGTCTAATATGTTCACTTTACCCGAAAAATTGCGCTGTAATCCCATCACGAATGCACGTTGGAACATTGCGTAATCCGCTGTAGCAGGGTTGATAATGGCAGCTTGTGCGAAATAACGTTCGGCTTCAGTAAAGTTACGATTGAAGAAAAAGCTATCTCCGATTCGTAAATGTGCATCGGCAAATTCGGCTCTGTTTCGGTTGGTTTCGGCACTGATGTAACGGTGGAAAGCGGCTATTGCTTGCTCATATTGTTGTTGTTGAAAATGTGCGTAACCCAAATTGTACCAACCGAGCGCAAAGTTTGCGTCAGAAGGTGGTGCATTCTGCGTAAATTGTTGAAAATCATTTACTGCACTTTGGAAATTTCTTGAACGATAGTGTGCTTCGCCTCGCCAAAAGAGCGCGCTATTGCGAGCCGTTACATCGTAATTACCCATACTGATGCTCTCATTGAAACGTTGGATTGCTTGTTGCATATTTCCGTTGATAAATTCCTGTGCTCCAAGTTGAACGAGTACCATTTGTTTGGCTTCGAGAATGCGCCGCCCTGGATTTGATATGCGATTGATAGCTGCCAAAGCTGCCGCATAATCTCTTGTGGTTAGGAAAGTTTCCGCAAGAATATCATTTACTTGATTCGTATGCTGTGAGTTGGGAAATTCACGCAAGAAATTTTCAAACAATGTGATAGATTCGCCAAACACCGAGAAATTGGTGTTGTGTGCCAATAGTGCGAAGTTGAACATTGCCGTTTCGCGCACTTGTGGATCGAAATTATCACGCGAAGCAGCTTCAAATGCCATTTGTGCCTGTTGTTGTTGATTGAGGCGCAAATGTGCTTGCCCGAGATGCAACTGTGCATTTTGTGAAAGTGCATCGCGTTCGCCGATAGCTTGTTGGAAACTTCTAACTGCTTCGTTGAATTGTCCCGATTCGAAATACGATAGTCCGAGAAAATAGGCATCGCCTCTCAACAGTGTTGCGCCCGTAGCGAGAAATCTTTCGTAATACGAAATTGCTCGGCTAACTTGCCCCAAACGATAATAACTGTTTCCGAGCATACGGAAAATTTCGGCATTGTGTTCGCTGCGCGGATAGGTTTGCAGGAACGATTCCGACAATCGGATAGCATTTTCGATGTTACCCTCGAAAAATGTTGCTTGCGCCGAGTAAAAAGCCACATCTTCACGAAATTCGGGGTGATGTCTCACTCTGTCAAATCGCGCCATTGCAGGAATGATGTTTCCTTGCGAAAATTCGATATAGCCGACATAGAAATCGCCCGTCGCGCCGTATTTTCGGCTGTTTTGCGAAAGCAAACCAAACAATCGAGCGGCTTCTTGCTTGTTGCCCAATTGCAAATTTGTGTATGCACTTCGGAAACTGTAATCTTCTTGATTCGAGACTGTTAAATAATCAATATCGGCTCTGTCAAACCAAGATTTAGCGTGTTGCCAATCTTTTCGGTCGAAATAATACGAACCGATAAGAAAATTAACTTCGTGTCGGTGAATGGTTTCGGGGTGTCTTGTCAGAAACGCTGACATCACGTCGTTGCTATTCTCAATCCCGCGTTTAAACGACGAAACGGCAATCATATATGCGGCTTCTTCCTTTAGAAACGCATCGTCGCCCTCATTGATGTATTGCGTGAGAACATCTTGTGCACCTGTGAAATTGCCTTCCAAAAACATCTCTTTCCCTTGATTGAAAAGCTTTTCGGGCATTTGGTGATACACTGTGCGTTGAGCGATTGCAAACTGTGTTACAATGACTAAACTGAGCAAAAATATTTTTTTCATATATTAATTATGTATGTAATTTTTTTCTGATTTAATTTTTTGCGACGCATCTAACGGAAAATCCGCTGGCGCGACTGACGATGCCCACGTTCGTGTTCCCTCTGTTGATTTGCAAATGCCACGACCACGAAGTAACGTGTCCTTGTGTATTGCTCCAGTAAAATCCCCAATTGCCTGCAAAGTGGAGTGTACCTTCGTCGTTACGGCAACCCGCAATAGGAAGAAACAGTAGATGAGGTGCGACACCGAAAAGAAAACCATTGATACCTGTGTCGTTCCAATTTGTTGCCCAAATATGTACTGCGCTATGAAGCGACTGTAATTCTTCACGCGTGGGAGCTCTCCAACCTTCGGGGCAAGGGTCGTTTTCCGCTTCCCATTCTGTGCCTGCGGGAATAGAATTATCCCAACCCTCCACTTCTCTATCTGTTATATTCCAACCTTTTTTTCTATTCCATTGATAAAACATTCCTGCATCTTCGGGGTTGGCGGCGAATGTGCCGGGTGCATCTACGTTGCGAGTTGCCCAACGAATACCGTTGATGATTACGCCTTCGTCTGTTGTGAGGATGCTTTTTTTTGCGTCGCAATTTGTGGAGAATGCGATGAACATTAGGGTAATTAGGGCGAGGATGAGGACGTTTTTGTTCATATTGATTATATAGTTTTCAAAGTTTTTTGCTTATTTTGAAGCATTAAAATTGCCTTTTCTGCCCGCGACATCCTTGTTTGTTCCTGCTTTGCGGAACCAACCCAATCGCAATATCCTTTTTTGTACGACTTTGATAGAGTTTCAAAAAAATCTTTTGCCTCTTTGTCTTTGTCGAGCAATTGTTGAAGTTCTATTGGAACTCCGTCAATATGTTCATTATTTTTTAGCATAGTTATTCATAATTGTTGCTTTTTAATCAAAAAACTCTACCTGTAACTTTGACGCATTCTAACACCACTTTGTTTATTCCTATTTCCTTTGAAATAACATTCTATAATATTTTTTCAATTCCTTTGCGTATTGAGGTTAATCCAAAATCATCGGGATTGAGCTTTTCCGGTGCGATAAATTGCAATTCGGCAACATCGTCATTTGCTTTCAAGTTGTTGAAATCATTTGCTTTACACCTGAAAAACATATCAACTGTATGCACTTCAAAGCCCGAATATACGTAAATATTCGGAATCGAAAAAAGATACTGCACAGAATTTATTTGTAACCCTGTTTCTTCTAATACTTCGCGACACACGGCTTCTTCCGCTGTTTCATACATATCGATAAATCCGCCCGGTAAGTCGAAAGTGTTTTTGGCGGGCTCTTTGGCGCGTGTAGCGACTAAAATTTCACTTTTTTCGTTTTCAATAACTGCCACTACAGCTGCCGACGAATTGAAATAATAGACGAAACCGCAATCAATACACTTTTTCGATTTTTCGTTGTTTTCAATGAAGTGTTGAGAGCCGCATTTTGGACAGAAGCGGAAGAGATGAAATGGATGTTGCATATTTATTGAAAAATGATTCTCAAAAATGGCGGAACCGAATTAATTACCTTGTTTTTCGCATCGTATATCATCGGCTGAATGAGGTTTTTGTTCAACTGTTTCGTGATATATACGTTGCCGAATGCACCTGCGCCAACGGGATACGATTGACCTTCCCAATTTACTTTTGTAACCGAAAACAGATAATAATTGTCGGTTGTAACATAGGCATTGACAAACTCGTTCAACAGTCTGTTTCCTGTTAATCCCCAAGCGGTTTGGATAATCGGGTTTTGTTCCGCTACTATTTCACTTAAAACGGCACCCGAGCGTGCTTGCATTGCTTTTTGATGCGCCAATTCGTCGGGATTGGTCAAAAAAGCGATAACTGCTACAATGGCAGTGAGTATGAGAAAGATAATACCTTTGTTGCTTTTCTTTTTTCTGCGCTTTGCTGTCATATTTTTATGTTGATTTGCTTGAATTTTTATTGTTTTACCTTTACGATTTTTGTTTTTCCCAATTCTTGATTTCGTTTTTTCACCGCTTTGATCACGTTATCAGCCAATTCGGAAAACGCCATCCCGGTAATACTTTTGGTGTTTAACGCAACGGGCGCACCGTCGTCGCCACCTTCGCGAATGCTTTGCACGATAGGAATTTGTCCTAATAACGCAAAATTATTTTCTTCCGCCAATCGTTTACCGCCGTCTTTTCCGAAAATGTAATAACGATTTTCGGGCAGTTCGGCAGGTGTAAACCACGCCATATTTTCTACTAATCCGAGAATGGGGACGTTCACTTTGTCGTTGGTAAACATACTGATACCTTTTCGGGCATCGGCAAGTGCCACTTCCTGTGGCGTACTTACAATAACTGCACCTGTTATCGGAATTGTTTGCACAATTGTGAGATGAATATCGCTTGTTCCGGGTGGAAAGTCGATGAGAAAATAATCCAATTCTCCCCAATCGGCATCACTGATAAGCTGTTTTAGAGCATTGCTTGCCATTGCACCGCGCCAAACAACGGCATCTTCTTTTTTGACGAAAAAGCCGATAGAAAGCATTTTTACACCATAGCTTTCGATGGGAATAATGAGGTCGCGCCCCTCCTTTTTTTCTAACGCAACACTTTCATCTTCTACACCAAACATTTTGGGGACGGACGGACCAAAAATATCGGCATCTAACAATCCCACTTTATATCCTTTTTGTGTCAAAGCCACAGCGAGATTCGCACAAATAGTGCTTTTTCCCACACCGCCTTTTCCCGAAGCTACGGCGATAATATTTTTCACGTTGGGCAATAAATCGGGTAAAGCAGGGCGGGGTGGTTGTTTCGATTTTATTGATATATTCCCTTTGATATCAATGTCTTTATCAGCATAAGTAAGGATTGCTTGCTCTGCCATTTTTACAATCGATTTGATGAATGGATCATTTGCTTTTTGGGTAATGAGCGAAAACGTAACTTTCATTCCGTCAATGCGAATGTCATCTTCCACCATTCCGGCGGAAACAATATCTTGTCCTGTTCCGGGATAGCGCACGGTTTTGAGCGCGTCTAATATTAATTGAGGATATATTGCCATTTTTTTAATGTGCTACTATTTTTTGACGTACAAATGTACAAAAAAATCATTCTTTTTCATAATTTAATCTGCGTAAATCTGCAAAATCTGTGTCATTAGCGTGCTCTACATCATATTATTCGCATTTCTTCCAAAACTTCGATAATCATCTTTCTCAATTTCTTCTTCCGGCTCAATCCAATCCTTATCTTTCGGACAAATAAATTTGATATATTTAATTGTTTTTCCACGCCCGCGCCATTGTTGTTCATAATAAGTTTGAATTTGCAAAATTTCGTCCTGCAAGTCTGAATTGTACAAGTCATTGGTATTGAAAAGAATATCGAGATAATTCTCTTTCGTCATTACATTAGTATAAGTATAAAGAAAATTGCTGTCGGTTTTTAAATGCACGATACCGTCAGGTTTCAATATGCGACTGTACTCTTTCATAAATCGTGTAGAAGTCAACCGCTTATTCGTTTTGTTCATTTGCGGGTCGGGGAAAGTAATCCATATTTCCGATACTTCGTTTTCGGCGAAAAAATGATGAATCAGTTCGATATGTGTGCGCAGGAAAGCTATATTTGTAAGATTTTCGTTGATGGCTTCGGTAGCACCGGTCCACATTCGTGCGCCTTTGATGTCGATACCGATAAAATTTTTGTTGGGAAATAATCGTGCCAATCCTACAGTGTATTCGCCTCTGCCACAGCCGAGTTCAAGAATAATCGGGTTGTCGTTTTTGAAATAATCAGCACCCCATTTGCCTTTCAATGGAAACCCCGCTTCTTTCAACGTTTCGAAAGTATATTGAAACACATTTGGATACGATTTCATATCCGCAAATTTTGATAGTTTATTTTTGCCCACTTTTTGTTGAGTTTGAATTGATATGCAAAAATAGAGAATTTTGATGAGAATACACATAAATATATTACCTTTGTGAATAAGATAAAATCATCGAGATGATTGAATTAAAGCCGAAGCGCAACGGAATAACAAGCGTAAAAAAATATGAAGAAAAAATTTGATATGTTTGTTATTTCTAATGAGCAACTTAACTATCAAAACCATTTACTGAAAGTTACACCTGCTTCCGGCGAGAAGTTACCTGCAATGCAACCCGGACAATTCGTACAAATTTTAGTAGAAAATTCTCCCAATACATTCTTACGTCGTCCCATTTCCGTTAATTCCGTGGATGAAGAAAAAAATGTACTTTGGCTTTTGGTACAAAAAGTTGGCGAGGGTACGCAGCGTATTTGCAAAACTAAATCGGGCGAAATGTTAGATATTATTCTTCCGCTCGGTAACACGTTTACGCTTCCCGAAAAAAAAGAGGCTCGATTGTTGCTCATCGGCGGCGGCGTGGGCATTGCACCAATGCTGTTTTTAGGAAGAAAAGCGAAAGAAAACGGATTTAATCCGCATTTTCTATTAGGCGGACGTTCGGAGCGTGATTTATTGCAATTAGATGATTTTCAAGAATATGGCATCGTTCATGCCACCACTGAAGACGGCAGCGCAGGCGAAAAAGGCTTTGTAACGCATCATTCCGTATTAAAGAACGATTTCGATTTCATTTATACTTGCGGACCAAAACCGATGATGATGTCTGTTGCGAAATACGCACGTGAACGAAACATTGACTGCGAAGTATCGCTTGAAAACTTGATGGCTTGCGGTTTCGGCGCGTGTTTGTGTTGCGTGGAAAAAACCACAAGAGGCAATGTCTGTACTTGCACCGAAGGTCCCGTTTTTAATATAAAAAAACTCGTATGGCAAAATTAGACGTAAATATAGGAAACTTGAAGTTGAAAAATCCGGTAATGACCGCATCGGGCACTTTCGGTTATGGCACAGAATATGCCGATTTTATTGATTTAAGTCGCTTGGGCGGAATTGTGGTAAAAGGCACTACCAACGAACCGCGCGAAGGAAATTCCTATCCGCGAATGGCGGAAACGCCGATGGGAATGTTGAACGCCGTTGGATTGCAAAACAAGGGAGTAGATTATTTTGCAAAACATATTTACCCTGAAATCAAAGATTGCGACACAAATGTGATTGTAAACGTATCCGGCTCAACCATTGAAGACTATGTGGCTTGTACGGAAAAATTGGTTGATTTGGACAATATTCCCGCTATCGAACTCAATATTTCGTGTCCCAATGTAAAAGAAGGCGGAATGGCGTTCGGTACTTCTTGTATGTCAGCTGCAAAAGTGGTAAAAGCCGTTCGCGAGATATATCCCAAAACATTGATTGTGAAACTTTCGCCTAACGTTACCGATATTGCAGAAATTGCTCGTGCAGTAGAAACCGAAGGTGCTGATAGTATTTCGCTTATCAATACACTTTTGGGTATGGCGATTGACATTGAACGTCGCCGACCGAAACTTTCGACCATTACCGGCGGATTATCGGGTGCGTGCGTGAAACCGATTGCTGTGCGAATGGTGTGGCAGGTTTTTAATGCCGTGAAAATACCTGTTATCGGAATGGGCGGTATTTGTAATTGGCAAGATGCGATTGAATTTATTCTTGCCGGTGCTTCGGCTATTCAAGTGGGGACATATAATTTTATTGATCCGACGGTTACGGTGAAGATTGTTGAGGGGATTAATGAATATTTGGATAGATATAATATTTTGGCTGTTACGGACATCGTCGGGCGAATTAATGATTAGTTCAGACCTGTATTAATCGTTAAACACTAACCATTAATCATTAAAAAATCGTACCTTTGCCCCACAATGGGAAGAGTAAACAAACCGCAATTAACTGTCGTACAACGCGACGAATTAGAGCAGGGCTTCACGCAATGCGCCGCAAGCCACTGCTTCCGTATGCGCTGCCACGCCATATTGCTGAAAGCCGAAGGACGAAAATCAAAAGAAGTAGGCGAATTGACCGGAATGTGTGCACTAACTGTAAATAATTGGGTAGCGCGATACAAAGACGGAGGAATTGACGGTTTATATACAAAACCCGGACGTGGCAGGAAACCGGCAAAATAATGTGCTAATGTGCAAATAAATAATGTGCTAATGCAGGTACGATGATTATTTGTTTGCTCAATATTTATTATACTTGCTTACTTGTAGCCTGTACTAGCACATTAACATATTATTTATTAGCACATTAAAAAAATGCTCTCTATCGAAAATATTTCCGTTCACTTTGGTGGTTTTACACTTCTTGATCAACTTTCGTTTGTGCTCAACAACAACGAACGCGTGGCGTTGGTAGGTAAAAACGGTGCGGGAAAATCTACACTGTTGAAAATTATGGCGGGACTACAACCGCCATCGTTGGGAAATGTATCTCTGCCAAAAGATGTTACAATCGGTTATCTGCCGCAACAAATGACACTTAACGATTCGCGTACCGTTCGCGATGAAGCTGCTACAGCTTTCGACCACATTCGAAAACAACAGCAACGACTCGATGAACTTCATCAAGAAATGGTAGAGCGCACCGATTACGAATCGGATAATTATCAAAAACTTATCGACCATGCACAATTGCTGCAAGAGCAATTATTAATGTCAAACGTCAATAATTTTGAAGCGGAAATCGAAAAAACATTAATGGGCTTGGGGTTTCGTCGCGAAGATTTCGACCGACCGACTACCGAATTTAGTGGTGGTTGGCGAATGCGTATCGAATTAGCTAAAATTTTGCTGCAAGCACCTGATATATTGTTACTCGATGAGCCAACCAATCACCTTGATATCGAGTCGATTCAATGGCTCGAAAATTTTCTTTCTACGCGCGCCAATGCTGTAATGTTGGTGTCGCACGACCGTGCTTTTCTCGATGCTGTTACTAACCGAACAATGGAAATTACGCTTGGCAAAATTCACGATTATCGTGTCAGCTATACAAAATATGTTGCTTTGCGTGCTGAACGTCGTGAACAACAGCTTCGTGCATATGAAAATCAACAAAAACAAATACAAGATACCGAGCAGTTTATCGAGCGTTTTCGCTATAAAGCTACAAAATCCAATCAAGTACAATCACGCATTAAACAGCTCGAAAAATTAGACATTATTGAAGTTGATGAAGTGGATAATTCGCGTTTGAATTTGAAATTTCCGCCCGCGCCACGTTCCGGCTCTTATCCTGTTATCGTGGAAAATTTGGCAAAATATTATGGTTCGCATAAAGTTTTTTCTGATGCTACGTTTACGCTTGAGCGCGGTGAAAAAGTGGCGTTTGTTGGGAAAAACGGTGAAGGAAAATCGACGCTTGTGAAATGTATAATGAATGAGATTCCGTTCGACGGAAAATTGGAACTCGGACACAATGTAAAAATCGGTTATTTTGCTCAAAATCAAGCACAATTACTTGATGAAAATCAAACAGTTTTCGAAACGATAGATTATGCGGCAACAGGCGATATTCGCACCAAAATTCGTGATATTCTCGGTGCATTTATGTTTGGTGGCGAGGCATCGGACAAGAAAGTGCGCGTGCTTTCGGGCGGTGAGCGTAGTCGTTTGGCGATGATAAAACTACTGTTAGAGCCTGTCAATTTACTCATTCTTGATGAGCCGACCAATCATTTGGATATGGCTTCGAAAGATGTGTTGAAAAAAGCGATTCGTGAATTCGACGGCACAGCAATTATCGTGTCGCACGACCGCGAATTTCTCGACGGATTGGTATCAAAAGTATATGAATTTGGTGGTGGAAAAGTAACGGAACATCTTGGCGGTATTTATGATTTTCTTTCGAAAAAACGATTGGAAACATTACAGCAATTGGAAGTAGTAGCCCCCAAACCCCCTCAAGGGGGCTTTCCTGCGGAAGATAAGCCTGAGATATCGGAAAATAAACTTTCTTATCAAGATCAAAAAGAGTATAATAGACAATTGCGAAAACTCGAAAAGGAAATCGCTGAAGCCGAAAACAAAATCACAGAATTAGAATCGAAAATTTCTGATTTTGAGGCGCAATTGAGTACACCCGAAGGCGCAGCGAACATAGAATTGATGCAAACCTACCTCGAAACAAAAGCAAAGTTAGACCATACCATGAACAATTGGGAGCGGTTGACGTTAGAATTAGAAAAGAAGAAACAATGAAAAAAATAAGTAATTTCATATTTACTAAACTACTCGGTTGGAAAGTTGAAAACCTTCTACCCGATATTCCCAAATGTATCATTGCCGTAGCACCGCATACGAGCAACTGTGACTTTATTATCAGCAAACTTGCCTATTCGGCATTAGGCCGAAAAGCCCAATTTCTGATGAAAAAAGAGTGGTTTATATTTCCTATCGGATACATTTTCAAGGCAATGGGTGGTATTCCGGTAACGCGGAGTAAACACACATCAATGACCGATACATTGGCTGCCGAATTTTCCAAACACGACCGCCTGCAAATTGCCGTAACGCCCGAAGGCACACGGAAACGCGTAACTGAATGGAAAAGAGGATTTTATTACATCGCCCTCAAAGCCGGCGTACCGATTGTATTGGTTGGTTTGGATTATAAGAAAAAAGCGGCAATTTTCCTCGATACCTTTTTTCCAACAGGCGATGCCGATGCGGATATGGCAAAAATAAAATCGTATTTTGTGGGAATTACGGGGAAACATCCGAAACTATTTTCTGTTTAATAATTCAAAGATTCAAAAGTTCAAAGATTCAAAGCTGAATGTCTTGAATCTTTGAACTTTTGAATCTTTGAATCTTTGAATTATTATGCTCAAAAAAGTTCAAAAATACATTCACGACAACAAGTTGCTTTCCCCCCACGCCAAAGTAATTGTTGGGTTAAGCGGCGGAATGGATTCTGTGGTAATGCTTGATGCACTCATGCTTTTGGGTTATTCTTGCATAGCGGCGCATTGCAATTTTCATCTTCGCGGCGAAGAATCGAATCGCGATGCCGATTTTGTGAAAAAATGGTGTGAGAGCATCGAAATTCCTTTCGTTTCTACTGATTTTGACACTCAAAAATATGCTGCCGACAAAAAAATATCCATTGAAATGGCAGCGCGTGAATTGCGTTATTCTTGGTTTGAAACGATTCGTCAACAATATGATGCAGAAGCCATTGTAGTAGCGCATCACAAAGATGATTCGGTGGAAACTGTTTTGTTAAACCTTGTTCGAGGAACAGGCATCAAAGGATTGAGCGGAATTTTGCCAAAAAACGGCAATATTGTTCGTCCGTTTTTGTGCGTTACACGCAAAGAGATAGAAAATTATGTCGCTGAATGTGAATTACCTTTTGTGTTTGATAGTACAAATAGTGAAGACGTTTATACTAGAAATTTTATTCGTTTAAATATCATTCCTCAACTCGAAGAATTAAATCCTTCGGTAAAAGACGCTATTTATCGTACTTCGCAAAACATGGCGGAAGCCGAAAAGATGTATTCATCAGCTGTTTTGATAGCGAAAGAAAAGATTTTTGACGGCGAAAAAATCGATATTTTCGCTTTGAAACAAACACCTTCGTCAATGTCGGTATTATTTGAAATACTTTCTCCGTTAGGATTTAATTCGTCTGTTATTGAGTATATTAACCGAGGCTTGAACGCTCATTCCGGCAAGGTTTTCTTTTCCGGAAAACATCGTTTAATCAAGTCGCGCGATTACTTTTTGCTTGACCCGCTCGTAGATAAACAAGAAAACGAGACGTCTTTATATATCGATAAGACATCGCAAGAAATTTCAACACCAATCCGTTTAAATATCAGCATAAAAGAAATGCCTGTTGAGATAAAAAAAGAGAAACGTTTTTTGTATGTTGATGTCGAAAAACTGACGTTTCCGTTGGAATTGCGAAAATGGCAATCAGGCGATTGGTTTATCCCTTTTGGAATGAAAGGAAAAAAGAAAGTAAGCGACTATTTTACCGACCGAAAATTCGATCTAAAAGAAAAAGAAAATACGTGGTTACTTGTTTCAGATCAAAAAATTGTATGGATAGTTGGCGAGCGTTCGGATAATCGTTTTCGAGTTACAAGTAAGACAAACAGAGTGTTAGTGATTGAACTCAAAGAAAATTGAATATTTTTTCGTAATATTTCTATTTTTCGCTTTTTTATATGCAACCTTTTTTGCATTTTTGCATCTAATAAAGAAGAGCCTAAAAATAAACGAAGAAAATAGGATAAAAAATAATTCGTATAAAATTTAAACAGGCTCTGAACATTAAAGGTCTAAATTTGTTTTATAATTAAAATAGTATTGATATGAAAGGAAAATGTAATGGTACAGCGGTAAGGGATTTATTAATTCTCGGAGCATTTGCGGGATTTGCGTACGTGGTTTCTCGCTATTATTATCAGAAGAAACAAAAAGAGAGAGAACTGCGCGAGTACGTTCGTTTTCAATTGTTCTAGAAACATTTTTAATTATTTACGATTATGGACACAAAAAATGTTTTAGCCATCATTGGCGGTATCAGTAAAGATTCGCTCAACAAATCGTTTTATAATGAACTTGTTAAGCTCAATGAAACAAGTTTGCGTTTTACCACATTTGATATATCTTTGTTACCTTTTTACTCTCAGGATATAGAAAATAATCCGCCGCAAGTTGTTACAGATCTCCGGCAAGCTGTCGAAAAAGCCGATGCGGTGATGCTCATCACACCGGAATACAACCGCTCTTATCCTGCAGTGTTGAAAAATGCGCTCGATTGGGGAAGTCGTCCATATGGAAAGAGTGTTTGGACTCGAAAGCCGACGGCTATTGCAGGTGCGTCGCCCGGAAAAATCGGAACTTTTGGTGCACAACAACATCTTCGTAACGTTTGTTCGTTTCTTGATATGAAGTTGATGCATCAACCGGAATTGTATCTTGATGCATCGTCGTCATTCGTGGATGGAAAATTGGTGGATTCTACCGTCGCTTTTTTGAAGCATTATTTAGAGATGTTTGAAAAATGGATAAATGACTGATAAATAGATTGTCATATTTATACTAAAAATTTACAAGAACCGGTAGAATTATATTCTATCGGTTTTTTGATGTATAAAATTGAGTGTTTTCATTTTCAACGTAAACTTTTTCTCTTATTCGTTGAACAATATATATAGATATGCTATCTTTGTGGATATTAATACCGGCTTATTCTTAAAAATAAAAAACGTTGATAAAAAAGACATTGATATTATTTCTGTTGATTAGCTTTCATTCTCAATTGAAGGCTAACAATGATATTTATTTCTATCATTTGGGTGCAAGAGATGGGTTGTCGCAGGTAAATATTATGTCGATATATCAAGATGAGTTTGGTGCGATGTGGTTTGGCTCTACCGAAGGGCTTAATCGTTACAACGGGCGAGAAGTGGAAGTATTCAGACCAAGCCAGGATAGAGTAGGGCTTTCGCAAAATACAATATATCAAATATATGGAAATAAAGCCGGAGCCATTTATTTGAGAAACGGACGAGATTTGGCGCGATATGATGTTTATACACAGCAGTTTGAAAGCATACAACAGGGAAATGTGCACGCCATTTCCTATCAGCATAATACATTATGGATAGCTTTGGGAAATCGGATTATGCTATATGATGAACAGCATCGGCAACTCGAAGAATATTTGTCGCTGAACAATGATATTCCGTTAATAACAGCCATTCTTCCGGCGAAAAACGAAACGATATGGATTGGTACTTTACAGGGATTGTTTGCCATATCGAAAGAAAAACCTGAAAATCAAAAGCCAATAATAGAGAATATTTATATTACTACTATTTATCAAGACAATAACGAAAATATTTGGGTGGGCACTGTCGAAAATGGCGTTTATCGAATCAATTCGTCAGGCAATATTGTCAATTATAGACATCAATTTGGCGTTAATTCCATATCAAACAATCAAATAAGGGATTTTGTGGAAGACAATGCCGGAAATATTTGGGTAGCCACTTTTTATGGTTTAAATATGTTTAATCCTCAAACCGGTGAATGGACACAAAGTATTAACAACGACAATATTTCGCACAGTCTCAGCCATTCATCCGTCTTCTCTTTATACAAAGACAAACAAGGTACAATATGGGTTGGCACTTATTTTGGCGGCGTAAACTATTTTAATCCCGATGCAGATATTTTTCGTTTTTACGAACCTAAATCCAATCTTTCCAATCATTTGAGTTTTCCTTTTGTCGGTAATATGACGGAAGATAAACACGGAAACTTGTGGGTGTGTACCGAAGGAGGCGCGTTGAATCGCTTAAACTTGCAAACAAGACAATTTACACGTTATACATTAAACAAATCCGATGAAGGTTATAATCAAAAAGCGATTTGGTACAGAGCGGATAAAGACCTTCTGTATATCGGTACTCATAACGAGGGATTAATCATATTCGACATTAAAACGAAAACGGCTCGAATTTTAACCCGAAACGAAGCTCCCAACTCTTTGCCAAACAACATAATCAATGAAATGCAGTTTTATGATGGCTCGTTGTATCTGATGACACAATCCGGATTTGTGAGAATGGATATCGATACGGAAGAGTTTTTTCCGATGAGCGAAAATCCTGCCGTTAGAGGAATAGGTCGAGGCACATTTTACATTGATAGTAAGAGTCGACTGTGGGGCACTATATCTGCCGGTGTGAGAAAGATTGATTTAAAGACAGGGGATTCGAAGGATTATAACTACGATAGTGAAAACGACAGATCTATCGGACGTTTTAGTGTTATGAATATATTCGAAACCGATAAAGGAGAATTGTTTTTTGCTACACTTGGCTCTGGTATTTTCAGGTACAATCCGTTGTCGGACGATTTCGATAGTTTTACTGAAGAAAAAGATGGTTTGTTGAGCAATTATTGTTATTACATTTCGCAAGCACCGTCGGGCAAACTTATATTGCTGCATAACAAAGGTTTTGCGTTTTTTAATCCGGAAAATCCAAGCGAGAATCTGTTTCGTTCGTCTTCTGCCTTTCCTGTCGCAGGATTTAATAATGGCAATACCGCTTATGTAACGCGCGATGAAGAAATATTTATTGGCGGAATCAACGGATTGGTTTCTTTTATGGAAAGCGATTTGGATAAGATTTACAAAGATTACAATCTCTTTTTCGACAAACTGTTTATCAATAACGAACGGGTATTTCCGGGCGACCGCTTCGATGTGCTGCAAAAAACATTACCGCTTTATTCCCGAATAGAATTGAAACACAGTCAAAACAATATTACCATAGAATTTGCTACTTCCAATTTTGTACGAGCAATGACACCCACATTCGAATATAAACTGGAAGGATTTGATAAAGTTTGGTTGCCGGCAGAAACTAAAATGATTTCATACACAAACTTAAATACAGGCACATACACATTACACGTTCGTGAAATATCAAGTGCGAGCGAGGGAGATAGGAAAGAAATATCGCTGATTATTAGGATAAAACCGCCTTTTTACCTAACCACAGTCGCTTTTATCATCTATACCGGCTTAGCGATATTGTTGATAATAGGTATTCTTCGGTTTTATCTGTGGCGAACAAATCTGAAAGCAACTTTGGAGTTTGAGCGCAAAGAAAAAGAACGTATTGAAGAACTGAATCAAACGAAATTGAGTTTTTTTACAAACGTATCGCATGAATTCAGAACGCCGCTTACTTTGATTATCGGACAATTAGAAACCCTTCTGATTCAAAACGATTTAACGCTTAAAATGCAAAACAGGCTGATGAAGATACACAAAAATACAAATCATCTTCAAACGCTTATATCCGAATTACTTGATTTTCAAAAACAAGAGTTAGGATTTCAAAAGCTAAGCATACGCAGTGTAGAGCTAGTTTCTTATCTCAAAGAGATATACGATTCTTTTCAAGATTATGCGGCAAACAAGCGGATAAAGTACAAAATGGATTATCTAGACGAAGAAATTTTCGTTTATATCGATTCGTTGCATTTCCGAAAAGCGATTTATAACCTTCTTTCCAACGCTTTCAAATATACCGCTTCCGGCGGTGAAATCAAACTGAAAGTAAGACGGAAAGAATCGGAAGTTTTTATACAAGTTATTGATACCGGTGTTGGTATTCCTCCCGAATCGACTAGTAAAATATTTGATAGATTTTACCAATTGGAATATCGCTCTTCGGGACTTACATTGGGCACAGGTATTGGTTTGGCTTTGACGAAAGAGATTGTGATGAGCCATAAAGGCAAAATTTCTGTGGAAAGCACTCCAAATGAAGGCAGTATTTTCACAATAGCACTTCAAACCGGAATCGCTCACTTTACAAATGAAGAGCTTAATTATAAAGAGATTGACATCAATACAGGATTGAAGAAAAACGATATTCGGGTGTTTAATGATGATGAGGATTTAATTTTGATTGAAGAAAAAATCGAGAATGTTGAAGGTGAAAAACCCGTTGTCGTGCTCGTTGATGACAATGAAGCGCTGCTGGAAACACTTACAGAGCCGCTTTCTGCATATTACAACATATATACGGCAACAAACGGACGCGAAGGTCTAGACTTGGTCTATAAATTACACCCCGACTTGCTTATAAGCGATGTTGTGATGCCCGAAATGTCGGGGAAAGAACTTTGTTACAGACTGAAAAACAATGTTATAACTTCCCACATTCCCATTGTTTTGCTGACGGCGCAAGCTATCGATAGCCAAATTGTTGACGGTTATCTTTTTGGTGCAGATGCCTATATAACAAAACCTTTCAATATGAAGGTTCTGATTTCGCAGTGTAATAATTTGATAAAAAACAGACAGTTGCTTTATAAGAAATTTGCTAATCAGGCAGAGAGTGTAACTTTTTCCAATGCTGTTGTTGAACAGGATCAGGTGCTGATAAACAAAACAATAAAAATAATTAAGGAAAACTTCAAAAACGCTGATTTTGATATGAATCAACTGGCTGTGAAAATTGGTGTTGGTCGAAGTAAGCTGTATTCGAAAATAAAAGAAGCAACAGGATTTACACCCAATGAATTGACACTTAATATTAAACTACAAGAAGCCGCAGATCTTTTGGACAATAACCTTGGAATGAATATTTCGGAAATCGCTTTTGAATTAGGGTTTTCATCGTCGAAATATTTTACCAAATGTTTTAAGGCGTTTTATGGTATGGCGCCGATGGATTGGAGAAAGAGAGATAGGAATAATACTCCTTCTGTTTGAGTTGTTGGTGTTATTTTTATATGAATATTCAATTTTACACTAACCTTTTACTCTGCCACACAGCGGACACTTTGCCCATTCACTCGGTTGCCCCAGCCCATTTCTGAACGACTCACAAGAAAGCCTAATCCGTTTGCTAATTCACTTGGTCCGTTATTCGTACTGCTCCAATACATTCCATTCGTACCAACTAAATCAATTGGAGGAGTATGTATTTGCTGTGAGAACCGAATTCCTGCAGCCGGTAAGAAAATTTCATTAGGCGCAGTACCAAAAAGACGACCGGTTATACCATTAATAGTTTCCCAAGTACTACCGGATTCACTTAGTGAGCGTAACTCATCGTGAGTAGGCACACGCCAACCTGCCGGACAAGGATCATTTTCTTTTTCCCAAACCGCGCTTGTGGGAACAGAGCTATCCCACTCAGTTTCATTACCTGTAATAGCCCATTCTTTCCGTCTGTCCCATTGATAATACATCCCGAAATCTTCAGGCTTTTTTGCAAAAGTACTGGGTTTATCAATATTACTACTCGCCCAACGAATACCATTAATCAGGACTCCTTCCAAAACAATCGGAAGAGGATACATTTCTATTGTTATAGTACAAATAGCCCAAGCACCATTTTCGGCTGATACAATAATATCTCCTTTTCCGGTTTTTAGTGCTACAATTTCCCCTGTTTCATCAACTGAAAGTGCAAACGAATTAGTTGAATGCCAGTCCAGTTTTTTATTTTCCGCATTAATTGGTAGTACTGTTGCTGAGAGTGTTGCAACATCGCCGATAATCATTGTAAGCGAAGTTTTGTCTAATGTAACAGATTCTACATGTATAGTTTGCTCGTTTTCACTACAACTATTGATAGCAAAAATACTAAGCATAAGCAGAGTGAGTAGTTTGATGTTTTGTTTCATAATAAATTATTTTTTATAGGAATTATATTATTCATATAACTTTCTTCTCGTCTTAAAAAACGGTATTTCAAATATTTTATACGAAATCTTGCTGCCGCCACTTTTGACAATCTTTTTTCCAATAGGAATAAGCCCAAATAAAAGGATTTTGTATTCAATTCTCGGCTCTTGTAATAATGTTTGAGGTAAATTATTTTCTTTCAAGAAATTTGCTCTGAAATCATACGCCCATTTTCGGAGTTTACTACGATTTTTAGAAGTGGATATAGTGCCGGGGCGACGAATGTAGTGATAAAATACATTCGGATTGATAACGACACGATTAGCAGCTTTTACTGCCGTAAGTGTAAATGGTAAATCTTCAAAAACTTTTCCAACTACGAATTCAATCTCATTTTCTATCAGCAACTTACGGCGCAGTAGGTAGCGCACTGCATAACCGTGTTTAAAGCACAGCAGTTTCTGTATTTTAGTATATAAATCGGCACAAATTATTCGATGAGAATACTCTATGGTTACAACAGTGTTTGACATTTTTACACCGGAAGCAACAATGTCGGCGTCGTATTGAAGCGCATCGTTGATAAGTTCTTCGTAATAATTCAAGTCAATATAATCATCGCTATCCACAAAATTAATATATTCCCCACTTGCAGCTTCAATTCCTGCGTTGCGAGCGGCAGAAAGTCCGGCATTTTCTTGAACAATTATTTTTATTCGCTTGTCGAGTTCAGCATATTTATTGTAAATAGCAGCACTATTATCAGGTGTTCCGTCATCTACAATAATAATTTCGAGATTTTTATAGGAATTGAAAATGACAGATACGAGACACTGCTCCAGCTGTTTTTCAACATTATATACCGGAATGACTACAGAAATAAGAGGCTTCTCTATATTATTTTTCATCTTGAATTCGTTGTTTAATACTCGGGAATTTTTCAAGAATTTTTTCGAGCGCAGCACGATTCAAATCTGTTCCTGATTTAAAATTGATAGTCTTTAGTGACAACTCTTTTGGTTTTTGCAATTCGCGCGGCTTGTTGTGCACGCCAAAAGGGTAGGGTACAACCTTAGTTCCGTTTGCCACAGCTGCTGCCCAAAACCAGATATCATCTGTGGTTGGCGCCATCTCTGTGAATAGCTTTGAATCAATCATTTCCAATTTCAGCGAGTGAGGAGGGTAGAGCACACCACCAACGCCTGTTTGTATATTTCTAAAACTGAATTTTATTTTTTTACAAAGAAAATGATACCAGCGATATTTCTTCCACTTACGATATGGGACATCTAACTCAATTTGTTTAGCACGATGTGCAATTATCGCATCGGGAATCTGTTTGTGCAAATGCAATAAATCGCGCAACATATTTTTGTGGTACCAAACATCGTCGTCAATTGTTATGATAACTGCATCAGGGAAATCCATCAGTGCAGGAATTAATTTTCGGTATGAGCGAATTTCTTCGTCATAATTTCTAATCTCAAATATCGGATTATTTTCCGCCAAATGTATAAGTTCCGGCGGAATTTCCCCTTTGTTAAATTGTGAAGAAGTGAGATACAAAACAACTTTATCGGGCTTTACCGTACCTTCCAAAATCGATTGTACAGCACACACTGCATAAAGAATCGCTTTTGGGAAGGAGGTAAGTGATACTATAACTTGCTCAGATGTATGCTTCAAATCAATCGCCATATTTTTTGTTGTATCATTTTACTTCATTAAAATAAGATGAAATTTAAGACTAAACGTTGCATTTGAAATAGTTAAAATATTAAAAATCTCTAATTGTGAGTAAGTTAAATAAATAACCACCATCACATTATTACGATAATCTTAATTTCGCTACAAAGGTACGATATTTATGTTGAAAAAAAGCGTAACTTTGCCTACTGAAATGACAAATAAGCCACCTGAAATGAAAATATCCGTAATTATTCCCGTTTACAACGGCGCAAAGTACATCGCACAATGTATTGAAATGATGTTGTGCCAAACATATAAAGACTTAGAAATCATTGTTGTTGACGATGGTTCAAGTGATAATTCTGCTAAAATTGCTGAAAAATATCCGGTAAAAATCATTCGCTTTGCAAATAACCAAGGGCTTTCTGCCGCTCGTAACGCAGGAATAACGGCTGCTACAGGTGAATACATTCATTTTATGGACGTTGACGATTTCATTAACTTGGAATACTACGAACGAATGGTAGAGGCTATCACGCTAACCGCAGCAGAAGTAGCTTGTAGTTGTTTTATTAATGAGATACATAGGCACGCATCAACTTTGTTTTCGAGCAGATTACTACTGATGGCGCCAGAAGATAAAGTATTGGCTACTAATGCCGGACGAGTAGGAAGCGTTTGTAATTATTTATATAAGAAAACATTTTTAAAAGAGAAAAACCTGCAATTTGAAGTAGGACGATTACACGAAGATGCTATGTTTTCGTTAGAGGCTGTATATGAGACGAATAAACTTGTAGCAGTACCCGATGCCACCTATTATTACAAAAAACGATCAGATTCCATTGTAAACAGACAGGATAGCGAATTTGTAAAAAAACGCAAGGAAGATTCACAGAGAGCAACAAGTCTCATCAATGAGTTTCTGAAAAAACATAATCTAACGTTTGCTTCCATTGTTGTTGAGGATACATTTAAATACAAGTTTTTGGGTATTCCAATCGCCAGAAAAGTTGTTTTTAGCAACAAAAGAGTACGTTGGTATTTGCTTGGAATAAATTTTTTAAGACGAGCATAGCCGAGTATTCATACAATTTGAAATTTAATTTTTATGCCCAAACTATCAATCATAACCGTCAATTTGAACAACAAAGACGGACTTATCAATACTGCCAAAAGCATTGTTGAACAGACTTATACCGATTACGAATGGATAATCATTGACGGCGGTTCAACAGACGGAAGTGTGGAAGTGATAAAAGAATATGCCGATAAGACCGACAAACTGGTCTATTGGTGCAGCGAAAAAGACGGCGGCATTTTTCAAGGAATGAACAAAGGAATCGAAAAAGCAAGCGGAGAATACTGTTGGTTTCTCAATTCGGGCGATTATGCATACAAAAATACGACGCTTGAAGAGATTTTTTCATACAATTTTGACTACGATATTGTATATGGCGACCTTTTTTGGCAAGACGGCGATAAAGGCACGTATGAGTCTTTGAATAAAAACAAAAGAGTATATGAAAAATCATATTGGATAAAATTCTGGAAATCATTGCCGCATCCAAGCAGCTTTTTCAAAAGAGAATTGATAAATAAAATAGGCGGATATAGAACCGAGCTGACAATTATGGCTGATAAAACGCTTTTTATGGACGCAATTTTCTCATATAGTGCTGTATGCAGGTATATACCTGTTTGTTTTTCTGTTTTTATGGCTGATGGGATAAGCAATCACCCAAGCAGTGTCGAAAAAATAAGAGTACAAACATATTTATCTAATAAATTGGTGTTTCCGAAAATGTATCGTTTGTACAATTGCTACACATTTTTAAGCTATTATCACAAGTTGTATCGGAAGTGGTGGAAGAAGAGAAAAAAGATAAAGCACGAAAAAGCCTTAACGGTTAAAAAAGAAACAGCATAAAATATAGAAAGATTTATGAGTAAATCACCCGAAATATCTGTGCTGATGCCTGTTTTTAATACCGAACGGTATTTGAAACAGGCAATAGATAGTATTTTGAGTCAAACGTTTAAGGACTTTGAATTTGTTATTATTAATGATGGCTCAACAGACTCTTCGGAAGAAATCATTCTTTCGTACAACGATTCACGCATCAAATATTACAAGAATGCTGAAAATATTGGCTTAATTGCCACCCTAAACAAAGGAGTTGATTTATGTAACGGTCGGTTTGTAGCACGAATGGACGCAGATGATATTTCGTTACCCGAACGTTTGCAAAAACAATTGGATTTCTTGAACGCCAATCCTCAGTTTGTAATGCTGGGAGGCGATATGGAAGTGATAGACGAAAATAACCAACATATCAAAAATGTACAAAAATATTGTCCACCACATTTAATCAGAACACAACTATTTCTTGAAAGTGCATTTGCGCACCCTACTGTGTTGATTCGCAAAGACATTTTGGCGGAATTTCGCTATAACGCAGGATATATTCACGCCGAAGATTATTTTCTGTGGTCGCAAATTGCTTTTAAATATCCTGTAGCAAATTTGCCCGAAACGTTGATAAAGTATCGTGAACATCAACAAAGTGTAAGCAAAAAGTATCAGCATCAGCAACAAGATACAGTGAAAAAGATTTACGCCTATCACATTGGAAAATTGAATATTACTGCTTCCGATGCGGAGTTGGAGTTATATTACAAGTTATTGTTTACCCCCAAACTTATTGCAATATTCGACAAAAATGAGCGTAGAAATATAAAGAAATGGATTGAAAAACTGTTGAAACAAAACGAACTGTTGCAAGTATATGACCAAAAATATTTTGCTACACAATTAAAACCTTTTTGGAATTTTCGCAGAAAAATATTGATTTTATTGGCAAAAAGGAAAAAGAAATATCGTGTAAAATATTGATCCGGTTACTAACAAAAAAGAAAAAAATGACAAGCCCATTAGTTAGCATTATACTTCCAAATTACAATCACGCCCATTTCCTTAATAAGCGAATAGATAGTATACTACAACAAACATATCAAAACTTCGAGCTTATTATTCTTGATGATTGTTCAACCGATTACAGTGCCGAAATTATTAAAAGCTATTTGCCGTCGAAAAAAATAAGTCATACTATCTTTAATGAAAAAAATTCGGGTTCGACGTTTTTACAATGGCAAAAAGGATTCTCTTTTGCTAAAGGAAAATATGTGTGGATAGCTGAAAGCGATGATTATTCAGATCTAACATTTCTTGAAAAAATGGTTTCCTTGTTGGAAAATAATGAAGATTGCTGTATTGCTTTTTGTCATTCACATTTGATTGATGAAAACGACAAAATCCTTGATCTTGATTGGGATAGAAATAGTCAACAATATGCCACAGCGTTATTAATGGATAGTCAAGAATTTGTAGAAAAAAGGATGTTATTTGACAATAGTATTTATAATGCAGGAATGGTTGTTTTTCGTCGTTCATCGTTAGAGAAAATAGGTAATGGATATGCAGAATATAAATTTTGTGGGGATTGGTATTTGTGGAAGGAATTGTGCTTACAAGGCGCAACTGTTATCAGATTGTCAGAAAAGCTCAATTATTTTCGGCAACATCAGAGCAAAGTGTCGCCTAAAGCTGTCTTAGAAGGATTGAGTTTTACGGAGGGGAAGTATATTTTTAAAGACACATTAGAAAGGTTGAATTATTCTTTATTAAAGAAGAGGGTAGCGATTGGGTATTTTTTGAAACGTATTCGCCTTAGAACTAAATACTTTAAGGATAAGGCAACAAAAACAAGAGTGTATTTAGATTCAAAGGAGTTTCTTCGAGGTTCTTATGCAGATGTTGTTTTTTATAAGGCTGATAGAAAGTTGTTTAAGTGTCGTTTTTCCGGATTGAATATTGAAAAGAATTGGTTGTTCTGATATTTTTGTAAAAAGTTGAATATATGAGTAAAATAGCAATAATGATGTTAATCCATCAAGACAATGAGCAGGTTAAGAAATTAATCAAGCATTTGTCCAAGGATTTTGATATTTATGTACATATAGATAAAAGAGCACTTGTACAAGTAGGAAGTATTCAGGGTCAAAATGTTTTTGTGTATAAAGAGTACAAAACATATTGGGGGTCGTTTAATCAAATTATGGCAACTCTTTATCTATTAGAAAAAGCATATAAAAAGGGATATAATCGATACATGTTGATTTCGGGTCAAGATTTGCCAATTAAAACAAACAAAGAAATAAAAGTATTTTTTGAAAATAATGATATGGAGTATATTAGTATTGAAAAAATACCAAGACAGGACGGATGGCCGGATATGAGCAAATTTACGAGGTATCACTTTGACCAAATGAATAAAAGAATTGAAGGCAAAATATTCATAAAAGTAACAGCAGAAATATTTAGTAAATTAATGTCAATAATAAAGCCAAGAAAATTGGACTATGATTTTTATGGCGGTTCAAATTGGACAAATTACACGCATAATTGTGTAAGAAAAATACTTGAATATCTGGAAAATAATCCAACATATATAAATCGTTTCAAGTGGACAAAATGCGCAGATGAAATTTTTTATCAAACAATAGTAAATCAACTTGACGGACTGAAAATAACAAATGATTGTTTGAGGTATATAAATTGGACTGATGGGCCAGAATATCCGAGAACACTAAGAATAAATGATTACGATAAAATAATGAGTTCTAACAAATTATTTGCGAGAAAATTTGATATAGATAAAGATAGAGAGGTTATAGAGAAGATATACAGGTGTTTAGAAGTAGATAATCAAAAGTTGAACATTTAAGGCAGATGCACCAAAAAAGAATCAAATTATTTTTCTTGGACGTGTAGAATCTGTGAAACGTGGTTGGCTTTTCTGTGAAATCGCTAAATTAATATTCCGAATCTTCATTTTGTCGGACACGTGGATGGTGCAGAGAAAAAACAATTTCTACGCGAATCAAAAATTCTCGTGAATACAAGGCATTCACGAAGCACTTCCCGTATCATTTTTGGAAGCATTGTCATACGGCGTAACGTTGATTAGCAATCGGAATCCCGAAGATTTAACGTCTAAATTCGGAATTTGGACAGGCGATGTTTTGGTCGATGGATTCGATAAAGTTCCATTATTTGTTGATGCTATAAAAATATTGATGACAGATGATGCTATGCGCAAAGAAAAAGTCGCTGCAGGAATTGAATATGTGTGTGAAATTCATAATGTACCACGATATATTCGTGATATGCGTAAAATGATTTATGAGGAGGCGGAATGTAAATTTTGAATATTCTCTTGATTCATTTTGATATATGTAAGAAGAAATGAAAAAACACTGTCATTCTGAGTAATAATAAATTATCCTTCAGAATGACAGTTTGACAATTTGAACTTATTCTGCCACACAGCGGATACTAAGTCCATTTACTTGATGAAAGAAAGTCATTTCTATACTACTTGCGAGAAAGCCTAATCCGCTTGTCAACTCACTTGGTCTGTTATTCGCACTGCTCCAATACATTCCGTTTGTACCGATGAAATCAATCGGTGGAATAAATATTTGCTGCGAGAGGTGAACTCTCCCCGCAGCCGGTAAGAAAATTTCATTGGGTGCAGTACCGAAGAGACGACCAGTTACACCATTAATGGTTTCCCAAGTGCTACCGGATTCATTTAGCGAGCGTAACTCATCGCGGGTAGGTATGCGCCAGCCTGCCGGACAAGGGTCATTTCCTTTTTCCCAAACTGTGCTTGTGGAAACAGAGCTATCCCACTCTGTCTCATTATCTGTAATAGCCCACCCTTTTCGCCTGCCCCATTGATAATACATTCCAAAATCTTCGGTTTTTTTTGCAAAAGTATCGGGTTTGTCAACATTACTACTCGCCCAACGAACACCATTAATCAAAACTCCTTCCGGAACAATTGGAAGGGGAGACAACTCCACTGTTATGGTACAAATAGCCATAACACCATTTCCGGCTACTACAAAAATATCCGCCTTTCCTGTTTTTAGTGCTTCAATCTTTCCGGTTTCATCAACTGAAAGCACAGATGAATTAGTTGAATACCACTCTATATTTTTATTTTCAGCATTGATTGGTAATGCTGTTACTGTGAGTGTTACAGCATCGCCAACAATCATTGTGAGCGAAGTCTTGTCCAATGTAACGGATTCTACTTGTACAATTTGTTCGTTTTTGTCACAGCCATTAATGGCCAATATTACAAATATTAGTAGAATGATTAGTTTGAGATTATTTCTCATATAATTAAATATTTATTTTTTGCTTTTAGTGATCAATTTTAAGGAAGAAGAAGATAGCCAAGTATGTAATTGGTTGTTCCGTAATCTTTAACAGTAGACTTATAATTAGCAAGATACCATTGCGCCTCCGATGGGTTTACACTAAGCATTGTGTCTTGAACTTTCCGTGCGTTGTCAAAAAGTCTTTGAATAGCCTCAGTACCTTCTCTTTTGGTTGAATAAATATAACCTACAATATAACTACCTACAATTCCAGCATCCCAGCCATATCCCATCCGAAGATAATGGTTGGCTTCACTTAGTGAAGAAGAATAGAACGTATTGTTTAGCCCCGCACTATACATTCTGTATATAGGTACTGTCCCTGGTTGTTGTGTCGCAAATACGTAGCCCAATATATGGCTGTTCGTTCTTCCGTAGTTAGGCTTCCAATTATGTCTACTGCGATAAAAGTTAAACTCGTCTAAAGATGAGGTGTAATACGTGTTACAGCCCTTTTCGTCATACATTCTATACAGTGGCTTCACCTCAACAATCTTTACTTCATCTTGCTTCACATATCTTTTTATAGCGGCCTCTATTGCAACTCTTTTTACCGGATCTGCAATGAAATCAGAAATTGGATAAGTGTGTTCCCAATTAATTTCTAAAATAGCAGCATTGATTTCGGTTACAGAGCTTTCCCAAGCGCTTATGTTGAAAGAAGAGCTGATATATCCTTCAGAATTAAACGATGCTGAGTATCCACTTTGCGCGCCGCCTATATATCTTACTCTTAAATCCCATTTGGCATTTTTATTTGAATTTTGAGTTAAGGTGCTTATATCAATTTCGTTTTTAATATCGGCTCCAAATCTTTTTATTCCAACCTTAGCGCCTGATTCTACAACAAGTTTCTTTTGAGTGCTGCTCGACTCTTCTATAATTTCGGAACGGTAATTAAATTGAAGTTTACCGCCAATTGTGATATCCAATAAAACGTGTGTACCATACCTCCTTACAAATTCATCAGGGCTATAAATATTAAGGTCTCGAATAAACTCCGGATAAACATAAGGGCGCAACATTTCCGGCGTTGCATTAAGATAAACCCTCTTTATTCTTTTAATTACATCGGCTCTTGCGTATGAATATTTGGTAGAATAGGTGTTCTTTGTATTCATATCGCTTTCAAACCTCAAACTTGCTGATGCAATTTCTCCAAAATTTGCATTTCTGTTTGCTTTCGTTTTGATATTGATATCTTCAAGAAAATCTTTAGCGGTAGCGCCGGCATACATAAGTATGTCGCCTTCTGATGCAGTATTTGGGATATAGGAATTAGGATATCCCGATAAACTCAGATAAGCCCCGATGTCAACAACAGGAAATTTGGTGGCATCAATATGCAAATACTCATCAGTGATGTCATAACTGACTCCAACAGAGTGGTATATCCCATTTTGCACACCTCGTGTAGTCGGTTTTTCTTGATCCTGTTCAATTGGAACAAACACATCATCAATATTGCTACAGGATAATCCTATAAGCAAAAACGGTAAAAATAAAAAAATCTTTTTCATAAATAAAATTGTTGTTTTTGTGAATCACGCTTTGAAAATTCGTGATTCTGTTGTTGTTTAACTTAATTGTTTTTTAGATGTAAACTACATTTGTTGTTGATTTTCAGTGATTATGATAGCGCGCTTGATTCATAATAGCATTAAAAACAAGCAAAATGAAATTTATATCTTTCCTATATCAACAATACTATGTTGTTTTTGTTCAAATAAAAATGATATTTATTCTATTTTTAGTGTTAATATATAATCTATATGGTATGTAAATAGTGATTACGCAATTATAAGCCCATTAGTCTTTTTTGTTACCGTATTTTCACCTCATTCGCATTAATTCTCTATTTTTGTGGAATGCAGTCAGCAGAATTTATCGATTTTTGCTGACTGCATTCAGCAAAATGAGGTGTATTTATGGAATGCGGTTATAAATTTCAACCACAAAACACATTCCATCAATCACTATACCAAATTTATTTTCTCATTTTTCTCAAATAAACCAAAAAAAACACTCAAATCTAAAAAAAAATGCTTTAATTTGTATTACAATAGCAATAATGGCTACACAACACAAGTCCATTCGTTTGCTTTTACAACAAAATGAAACGTAACCCTCTCTACCACAAGGTATGAGTAAAATGAAGGAGCAATAGATGATTATGAACAATCTCGAAAACGAAAAACAGCCTGTTGGCGAAGAACAAACAGACAACATCGTCGTATCCCCTACAACGGAAAACAACGAATCCGCAACAGAAAATGCGCTTGAAAACGAAGAAATGAAAGCGGAAGAAGTGGTGACGGAAGAAAAAACCGCTATCAATCAAGACATAGCGCTTGAAAACAACGACGAGAAATCGGAAAACGAAGAGGTGGAAACAGATGAACAAACGTTTGTTGTGTTCTCTATTGACGAGATTGTACAAAAACTTCGCGATTTGTTAGATTCGTCCGCACCAAATCGCAAAGAATTCAACGAATATAAAAACCAATTTTATCGTTTATTGCGCGATGAAACGGAAAAGCAAAAACAAGATTTTCTTGCCGCCGGTGGTGAAAATATCGATTTCGTTGCACAAGAATCGGAATTATATACCGAAGGAAAAGATTTGCTTGGTAAGATAGGCGAGAAACGTGCGAAAATTTCAGCTGTTGAAGAAGTCGAGAAAGAGGAAAACCTAGTCAAAAAATTGTCAATTATCGACCGAATAAAAGAGTTGACCGAAAACCAAGGACAGGAAGACTTCAATAAATCGTATCAAGAGTTCAAAACACTGCAGCAGCAATGGAACGATATCAAGCTTGTACCGCCGGCAAAAGTGAACGAGTTATGGAAATCATATCAGCGTTATGTAGAGAAATTCTACGACTTGGTGCGCATCAACAATGAATTTCGTGAATACGATTTCAAGAAAAATTTGGAATTGAAAACCGATCTTTGTGAAGCCGCCGAAAAATTAGTCGACGAAGCAGATGTAGTTTCAGCATTCTACCAATTGCAAAACTTACATCAAGAATGGCGCGAAATCGGTCCGGTATCAAGAGCGGAGCGTGAGGAGATTTGGACTCGTTTCAAAGATGCTTCTACCGCTATTAATAAAAAATATCAAACTCATTTTGAGGGATTAAAAGGGCAAGAAGACGAAAATTTAGCGCTCAAAACAGCGCTTTGTGAACAACTCGAAGCCATTGATTATAGTCAACTTAAAAACCTAAAAGCGTGGAATGGCAAAATAAAAGAAGTGCAAGAAATTCAGGCACAATGGCGACAAATAGGTTATGCACCAAGAAAATGGAACAATAAAATTTATGAACGTTATCGTGCTGCCGGCGATTTGTTTTTCAAAGGGAAAAGCGAGTTTTTCAAATCGTTGCGTGGAGATATGGACGAAAATTTGAAGAGGAAAACCGCTCTTTGCGAACGAGCTGAAGCTTTGAAAGACAGTCAAGATTGGCGAAAAACATCGCAAGAAATGGTTGAAATTCAAAAAGAATGGAAAAAAGTAGGCACCGTTCCGAATAAATATGTAGACAGTATTTGGAAGCGGTTTATAGCAGCGTGCGATTATTTTTTCGAACAGAAAAAAGTGCATACTTCGTCGCAGAACGAAGACGAAACCAAAAACTTAGAAGCCAAAAAAGTGGTTATCGAAAAAATAAACAATCTTGACACGTTGCTAGGTGCAGATACTGCATTAACCACCCTTCGCGAGTTGATGGATGAGTGGCACACTATTGGACATGTTCCGTTTAAGGAAAAAGACCGTATTTACAAGGAATTTCGCGACGTTACGGAAGCGCAATTCGACAAACTTAAAATTGATAAAGCCGATCGAAAACTGGAAAGTTTCAAAACCAATATTTCCGATATGGCAAAATCGGGCAACGCCAAAGGTCAGATTATGCGTGAGCGCGAAAAACTGATGCGACAATTTGAACGTATGAGAAGCGAATTGCAAACATACGAAAACAATATCGGTTTCCTTTCCATTTCTTCCAAAAAAGGTAACAGCCTTTTGGACGATATGAACCACAAAGTAAAGGCAATAAAATCGGAACTTGATTTGATTGTGAAGAAAATTGAGGCGATTGATAAGGAGTTGTGAAAATTTTAGATTTTAGATTTACGATTTTAGATTGAATTGCGCGTAACCTGCAAATCTAAAATCGTAAATCTAAAATCGTAAATCCGGAATTTTTCCCTCCAAATCAAACGGCATTGCGCCCGTTATTTTCACCTTATAAAACTCACCAACAGTCAGCTTTTTATCTTTACCAATCAACACTTCGCCATCCACTTCAGGTGAATCAAATTCGGTACGACCGATGTAATAATCGGGGTCTTCACGGTCGATAATGATTTTTAGCGTTTGTCCGATTTTTTGTTCGTTTATTGATAAAGCGATTTCTTCTTGCAGCGACATTAATTTTTCTACACGTTCTTGTTTTACGTCGACAGGAATGTTGTCAGTGTAATGTTTGTCGTTGTAGGTGTCGTCTTCGTGTGAATAAGGGAAACAGCCAAGTCGTTCGAAACGTGTTTCACGAACAAAATCGAGCAATTCTTCGAAATCTTTTTCCGTTTCGTTTGGATGTCCCACCATCATCGTTGTGCGGAGATGAATATCGGGCACTTCATCGTGAAAACGTTTTATGAGGTCAATTGTTTCCTGTTTAGTAATGTTTCGACGCATCATTTTTAACTGATTATCAGAAATATGCTGCAACGCAATGTCAAGATAATTGCACACATTTTCGCGCTCGCGCATCACGCGCAACAAATCATAAGGAAAATGTGCGGGGTAAGCATAATGCAAACGAATCCACTCCACGCCCGGAATATCGGATATACGCTCAACGAGTTCTGGCAATTTCATTGTCTTGTACAAATCCAATCCGTAATAAGTAAGGTCTTGTGCGATAAATTGAAACTCTTTCACGCCGTTGGCAATCAAAAGTCGGATTTCTTCTTCGATTTCTTCTATCGGGCGAGATATATATTTTCCGGTAATCAGCGGAATGGAGCAATATGAACAAGTTCTATTACAACCTTCCGAAATTTTCACGTAAGCATAATGAGGTGGGGTAGAGAGCGAACGCTCAAACTCCAATGACGCATACCACGACTTCCCTAAATCAGTAACCAACGCTTTCCAATCGAATTTGCCGTAAAATTTATCCACTTCGGGAATTTCTTTCTGTAACTCTTCTCTATATCGCTCCGAAAGACAGCCCATTACGAACAGTTTTTTTAATTTTTTTTGCTTTTTCGCTTCTACGAAAGACAAAATCATATTGATTGATTCTTCTTTTGCATCGCCAATGAAACCGCAGGTGTTGATAACGGTAATGTCGCCGTTAGGTACCTCGGGATCGTGCGCAATGGTGTAGCCGTTGGCAACGAGTTGGCGCATCAATTTTTCGGAATCCACGAGGTTTTTGGAACAGCCAAGTGTGATAATGTCTATGTGGTTTGTTTTCATTTTTTTTGAATTTCTATCTTGCAAATCATATAAATCCTGCAAATCAAGGTTCAGACTATTCCGCAAACAAACTATCCACAAACTCCCTCCTACGAAAAACCTGCAAGTCCTCCATTCCCTCGCCCAAACCAATATATTTCACAGGAATTTTAAATTGGTCGGAAATACCGATAACCACACCACCTTTTGCCGTACCGTCAAGTTTCGTAATCGCCAAAGCCGACACTTCTGTTGCCGCCGTGAATTGTTTTGCCTGTTCGAACGCGTTTTGTCCTGTAGAGCCGTCGAGCACCAAAAGCACTTCGTGTGGTGCATCGGGAATGATTTTGCTCATCACGTTTTTGATTTTCGTCAACTCATTCATCAGGTTTATTTTGTTGTGCAAACGTCCGGCGGTATCAATAATGACCACATCGGCGTTGTTTGCTTTCGCCGAACTAACCGTATCGAATGCCACCGATGCAGGGTCTGCGCCCATTTTTTGTTTTACCACCGGCACGCCAACACGCTCGCCCCAAATAACGAGTTGTTCCGTAGCCGCTGCGCGAAACGTATCGGCAGCACCAAGATACACCGAGTGACCTTTTTGTTTGAATTGATGCGCAAGTTTACCGATGGTGGTTGTTTTACCCACACCGTTTACGCCAACGACCATAATCACGTATGGTTTTTTATCTTCGGGAATGGAAAACTCCGATACATCGTCCGAATTATTTTCGGTAAGCAGTTGTGCGATTTCGTCGCGAAGAATCGTCGTCAGCTCATTTGTACCCACGTATTTATCACGCGATACACGTTCTTCGATACGTTCGATGATTTTAAGTGTGGTATCTACACCTACGTCTGATGTTACGAGTATTTCTTCCAATTCATCGAGTATATCGTCATCTACTTTTGATTTTCCGGCAACGGCGCGTGTAATTTTCGAAAAAATATTTTCCTTCGTTTTTTCGAGACCTTTGTCTAAGGTTTCTTTTTTTCCTTTTGAGAATATGTCAAAAAAGCCCATATATTTTAATGTTTAATGTGCTAATAAATAATGTGCTAATGCGATGATCGGCACTTATGAGCCGATATTTTCCAAATTTTCCACAAAGATAATGAAAGCCGAGCGCCGAGCCAAATATTTAACGCACGCATAAACAAAAAACTTCCCTACACGAAAGCATAGGGAAGTTTTTATGTATTTTTAATAAAATTATTTCGAGAAATAATCTTTTACTTGATCATTCAAAATCATTTCCTCTTTGAAAGAGTATGCTCCTGTCTTTGGCGACTTTACCATTTTGATTACTTTGGTATGCGTACGCCCGGTAGTTGTATTTTTATCACGGAAACCCGCTACTGCTTTCTTTGCCATCGTTTATAAATGTTTACTTGATTTCTTTGTGTACGGTCATTTTTCTCAAAATTGGATTGTATTTTTTCAACTCCAATCTCTCGGTCGTATTCTTTCTGTTCTTCGTAGTAATGTATCTCGAAGTGCCGGGCATACCGCTCTCTTTGTGCTCAGTACATTCCATAATTACTTGCACCCTGTTTCCTTTTGCTTTTTTTGCCATTTCTCTACTTCTCCTATAATTAAGCGTTTAAATACCCTTTTTCGGCAGCTTTTTTCAACGCTGCATCTAATCCAACTTTATTTACGGTGCGCAAACCGGAAGCCGAAATCATCAAGCTAATCCAGCAATCTTCTTCCACCCAATAAAATTTCTTTCTAAACAAGTTTACGTTGAATCTGCGTTTCGTTTTTCTGTTTGAGTGCGAAACGTTGTTTCCAACCATTGCTTTTTTACCTGTTATCTGACAAATTTTAGACATTGCTATATTGTATTTTATTATTTACATCCTAACCTAATTCGAAGATGCTCTTACAAATTAGGGCGCAAAATTACGCATATATTTTTAATCTGCCAAATTTTTCGACAAATTAATTTTCGACAAATTTCTGTTGAGAAAAGAAGTCTATTGTTGTTGTGAATTTTACCGATGTGCTAAGTGCGGTTTTTTATTGAAACAATCTTTCTATTTCGGCAAATAATCCATTAAAAAACGCCAAAGTTGCTCTGCGCGTGTTGTTCCTCAATGTGCTATCATCGTCGTTTATAGCGATTGCCTGGTCGGTAATTGTTTGCTCAGCCGATAGCGTTACCGGAATAATACTTCCTGCTTGTGGTCTTTGATAAGAAATATCTCTTATCACAATCATACAGCCGGCGGGAGTGACTGAGACATCAAAACGATAACTCATCGTCATTCGTTCTTGAATGCCCAAGTCCGACCGCATACTAACGGTCATTGTACGCGTTCTATCATCGAAACGGAGTCCCGACAAATTCGGATTGCCTGTATATTTATTTTTTCCCCATTCGGACAATGCTGCATATTTTTGGTCGGCAGAAAGCGCGCTTTGGGTGTGAATAAATTGCTCAAAAACCACTTTCCCATTCACAACCGGAACAGAGTTAAACGCTCCATTTTGAGCATTCATCGTTAAAAAACTGACGCTAAAAAAAATCAGTATGAAAAAATATTTCTTCATCGAGTCTCATTAATTTTTATGTTAAGCATCTTTCTTAATGCATATAACAACTGTTGATTTCGTATGCTTTGACCACAAATTTGGTAAAAAGATTAATGTCGAACAAAACTTTTATGAAAAAACAACCCTTTATATTTTATTTATCAGTCAAAAACCATTACTTTTGCATCTCGAAATTTTATATGTAACAATTTTTATAAACAATATGTCTGGAAAAGAAACAAAGGCAGAAAAAAATCTCGAAAATATTCAGGAAGCATTGAATACTTCTGAACACTTTCTCGAAAAAAATCAAAGAAGCTTTCTGATAGGATTGCTTGCAGTGGTTATTCTTGTGGGCGCGGGTCTCGCGTACCATTATTTATATAGCGCACCTCGCAACGAAAAAGCGCAAATCGCTATTTTCAAAGGCGAACGCTATTTTCAAAACGGACAAGACGAAATAGCATTGAATGGCAATGGTAACGATTTTATTGGATTCGAAGCTATTATGCAACAATTCAGAGGCACAAGAACTGCCGACCTTGCTCGCGCATACGCAGGTATTTCACATAGTCGTTTGGGTAACAACGAACGTGCGTTGGAGCTTTTGAAGAAATTCAGAGGCGGTGACCTTTTGATTACTCCGGCTGTTGCAGGTGCAGTGGGCGATGTGTATATGAATATGGGCGAAACGGCGAAAGCAATTCCTCATTTCTTAGATGCCGCTAGAAAAGCGAATGATGATATGCTTAGTCCGATTTTCTTGAAAAAAGCAGGATTGGCTTATGTCAACATCAATGATTTCGACAAAGCCATTGAAGTATTCGAAAGGATCAAAAGAGATCATATCAATTCGCCCGAAGCGCAAGAAGCCGATAAATTTATTCAACAAGCTCAAATTCAGAGAACTGCACGATAAGGAATTAATTTATGGCTACCGCATTACAAAATCTTTCATCGCATGATGCTTCAACTGTTCCGCAGGGAAACGGTAAGCGCGTTGGTATTGTAGTATCGGAATGGAATGCAGCTATCACCGGAAGTTTGTTGCGTGGCGCTTGCGAAACGCTCGAAAAATACGGCATAGCGAAAGACGATATAGTCATTAAATACGTTCCGGGAAGTTTTGAACTTGTTTTCGGAGCAAAAACGTTGATAGAACGAGCGAATGTAGATAGTGTTATTATTCTTGGCTGTGTGATTCAAGGCGAAACGCCACATTTTACCTTTGTATGCAATGGTGTAACACAAGGCACAACAGATTTGAATATAAAGTACGATATTCCGGTTATTTTCGGGCTATTAACGACTGATACACTCGAACAGGCGAAAGCCCGCGCCGGCGGAATACACGGAAATAAAGGTGATGAAGCAGCTATCACAGCATTAAAAATGATGGCACTAAATAATTTGCTAATGTGCTAATAAATAATGTGCTAATGCAATTATCATATTGATTGCAAATTAGATAATCAGTGAATTTGCTATTAGCACATTATTTATTAGCACATTAGCAAATTAATTCTGCGGAAGTAGCTCAGTTGATAGAGCATTAGCCTTCCAAGCTGAGGGTCGCGGGTTTGAGTCCCGTCTTCCGCTCTAAGAGGAAGTAACGAGAATGTTACTTCCTCTTTTTATCTCGAAAAGATATTTTGTGAAAAATCCAAACGACGACAATACAACAATGCAAGTTCGCAACCTGACCGAAGGAAGCATTGTACGCCAACTTTTTACATTAGCGATGCCGCTAATGGCAGTGAGTTTCATTCAGATGTCGTACAATTTGATTGATTTGGCGTGGATTGGACGATTGGGAAGTCGCTCGGTAGCAGCCGTAGGCACTGTTGGGTTGCTGATGTGGATGATGCACTCTGTGGCACTTACATCGAAAGTTGGTGCGGAAATATCTATCGGTCAATCCATTGGCTCGCGCAGATTAGACAAAGCGAGCATTTATGCCTCGCATACAACTACCATCGCGATTATTCTCGGGTTGTTTTTTGGAATATTGTTTTCATTGTTTCCTGATGTGTTTGTTTCGTTTTTTGATTTGGAAAATGATATTTCTCGCGAAGCAATCAATTATTTGCGGATTGTGGCACTCACATTTCCGTTGATGTTTCTGATTCTCAATTTTTCGGGTATATATATCGGGTCGGGGCGCAGTGATATTCCGTTTTATTTCAATTCTGCCGGATTGATTTTGAATATCATATTGAGTCCGTTGTTTATTTTTGGTTGGATAGGATTTCCGAAATTGGGCACGCAAGGCGCGGCATTGGCAACCGTTATTGCTCAATTGATTGTAGTGTTGCTGTTTATCTGGCATTTGAAACGATATGGCTTGTTGGGGAAGTTCTCGTTTTTTGTAAAACCGAAAGCGAGTTATACACGAAATATTTTGAAATTGGGCGTTCCCATTGCCACGATGAATGTTTTCTTTTCGTTCATCAATATGAATTTGGTACGAATCGCTTTTCATCACGGCGGACACTTGGGCGTTACGAGCCAAACTACCGGTGGACAAATTGAGGGTATCAGTTGGAATACATCGCTCGGTTTTGCTACGGCACTAGGCACTTTTGTAGCGCAAAATTTTGCCGCGAAACGTATGGACAGGGTAAAACGCGCTTTTCGGTACGCAATGTCGATTATGACTGTGTTTGGCGTGTTGGTTTCGTCTTCTTTTATACTTTTCGGTGATGTTATTTTTTCGGTTTTTATTCCCGAAGAAGAAGCAATCAAAGCCGGTGGCGATTATCTTTTTGTGTTAGGTGTTTCGCAACTGTTTATGATGATCGAACTCACTACCGAAGGTATGTTTCACGGACTTGGACGCACTACGCCGCCTGCTATTATTAGTATGTCTTTCAATCTTATACGTATCCCGTTAGCAATGTTGTTGGCTTCGCAAATGGGCATTACGGGTGTATGGTGGGCAATTTCGATAACATCGATTTTTAAGGGAATTATTTTGTTTATTTGGTATTTGGTTTTGCAACGGAAATTGTCTGAACTATGATTTGGTTCCGCCGATTTTTAATTTTGTGATTGATATGATTTTTTTGAATATTGAAAATATATAACTGATTATGAGAATAATAAAAAACATTTTCCTTCTACTGTTAGTTTCTTCGCTAATGGTATCGTGTGCTACGCTCAGAGTGGGTGGCAAAAAAGAGCAAAAGATACTAATTCGTACCACAGAAGGCGATATTACGTTGAAATTGTATAACGAAACGCCGTTGCATCGAGATAATTTTATCAAACTTGTACGCTCCGGATTTTATGATGGTACTAACTTTCATCGGGTTATTTCGGAATTTATGATTCAAGGCGGTGATACGAGCTTGAAAGAAAATACGCCGAATATCGACTATACAATTCCGGCAGAAATACGCACACCCGCAATTTATCACAAATACGGTGTGTTGGCTGCTGCCCGATTGGGTGATGATATAAATCCCGAAAAAACTTCATCGGGTCATCAATTTTATATTGTTGTGGGCAAGAAATTTACCGATGAGCAATTGGATGTGATGCAAGCTGATAAAATTGTTCGATTCGGACACGCAAATGATTCTACTTACAAATTCAATGCACAGGCGCGCGAAGATTACAAAACCATTGGTGGCACACCACATTTAGATGGCAATTATACCGTTTTCGGTGAAGTATTGAAAGGAATGGACGTGGTAGAACGAATCTCAAAAGTGGAAACAAATGAGCAGGATAGACCGATAGAGGAAGTGAGGATTTTGAAAATGAGGTTAGTGAGGTAAAGATTGTCATTGCGGGCTTGACTTGCAATCCCCATAAAAACGATGAGATTGCGGGTCAAGCCCGCAAACTACCCCGATACTATAAACTCAACAAAAACTGCTCAATTGCCGCCCTCACTTGCACACGTGTTCCATTGAAATTATTAACCATAATCGTAAACGCATATCTTTTATCACCGTCGATTAAATAGCCCGAAAAACTCTGTACACCAAAAATACTGCCGCTTTTTACCGAAACTTTTCCGGCATATTTCGTATCGCGAAGAAAGCTGCGAACAGTGCCTTCCTGTCCTGCTTTGGGTAGCGAATCGAAAAAAGTTTGCGAATGCGGACTTCGATTATACATATACACCAATAATTCATTCATCAAAGTGGCGCTTACTGCATTTTGTGGCGCAAGTCCGCTACCGTCGTACATTGTTAATGATGTGGTAGTGATGTTTCTTTCGTGTAAAAACGAAGAAACAAACTCCGTTCCAATATTTAATGGCTCGATATAAATATCAGGGTTGATTCTTCTTCCAAGTGAACGAATAAGATGTTCGGAATAATGATTATTGCTTTGCACATTTATTTCACGAATGATTTCTCGCATCATACGCGACTCTTGTGTGTGTAAAATCTGCCCCATCTGATACATTTGTATACGGTTTGCGACGCAAAATTGAGAAATATAATCCGCGCGCGCTGTTTCTACTTTTTCAATATTGAATCCTGCACGGATGAGATAATCTACCAAAGTTTCGCCGAGAAATAATCCCGGATCAGGAATATCGCCTCTGATACTGAATTCGGTACGTCCGCCGGGGATATTGCCTCTCAAAATTCTTTCGTTCGAAAAAGGAACGCCGTAAATGTAGGCATTATCGGCGCCGGTGGTATTGAGCGTGAGTTCGTTTTGGAAAGTCATTCCTCGCATATACGGCTCTGTACGAAGAATTTGCGGACAAGCATTTCGATTCGTTGTGTTGAAAAACAATCTATACACATTATCGAAAATACTGATGCCGTAATTGCCCGGTGCATAATGATTTCCGATGTTGAGCCAAGTCCACGCAGGCGATATTCCGCTGTATCCAAATAAATTATCGACCACATAAATAGAATATTCTGTTTCCTGCGAAAGCAAGTTTCTCAACACAGTTGCACTATTGATAAAAAATACGTTGGGATTGTCACCAAGTCTATCGCTGCCGAGCGTTGGGTCGCCCGATCCGATGACGAGAATACGTGTCGGATCATTAGCATCAAATGCCAATTGGGTACGATAGCGAAAGTTTTCGCCAAACGTTTCGAGCGCAACGGCTGAGGTCATCAGTTTCAATATCGATGCCGGAGTAAGCGATTTATCGGCATCGTGCGAAACAATGTGTTGTCCTGTGTTCAAATCAGTTACCTGTACGCCAACCGAAGCATGTCTCAGTGCCGGATTGTTCACAAAACGCTGCAACGCAGTTTGCGAATGTGCAAAGAAAAATAGAGAGAATGTTAAGAGTAAAAGTTGAATTCGTTTCATTGTTACATTTATATATTCGACAAATATACAAGAAGTTTCGGAAAATAGCAAACTTCAAATTTGTTTCTATTTAATATTCGTTGTACTTTTGCAGAGAAATTCAATCTTCATCAAGAAAACAATTTTACCCATTTTATTGTTATAAGATAAGAAATCAAACCAACCTTTTTTATTGCGGTATGGAGATATCTGGTTTTATTGAATTGTTTTCATAGCTATGACAGGTCTATCAAAAAAACATAAAATTACAAGAAATCCGGCATTTGGCTTACTGCCGATGTTGATATTTTCTCTGCTTGTTGGTCGTATCGAAATTCTTGTGGCAATTTCTGTCGCACTTGCGTTATCAATCATTGGTTTATTTGTTGTAAATAAGCATAGTCGGGCTATTTACCAGACATCTGTGATTGCTTTTGCTATTTCGTTGTTGTGGTCTGTTTTTTCCTTTACGGATATTTCGGATTTGGATAGATTTGTGGTAGTGGAAATTATTTTTGTGCTATCGCTTGTTGGTATGCGACTTTCTCGAGCGAAAATCGTGCATCAATCGGCAAGAAAAGCCAATCCTACCGTGAAAAACTACCTGAGTGAGTCTTTTCGAGTGGCTTTTCAAACGCAATACGGTTTATCCATTCATTTGCTTTTCGTGTTGTTGTTTCATATTTTTGGTGTAACAGGCTCCTCGTTATTTACGGTATTGGCAGAGTTGCTCATTTGTCAGATTATATTGGTAACAATTATTTTGGCAGAGTCAACTCGATTACGTATTTTAGACAAAAAACTGCGCAATGAAGAGTGGTTACCGATTATAACCGAACAGGGTGCGGTAACGGGAAAAGTAGCCAAATCGGTTACAAAGGATTTAAAAAATAAGTATATGCACCCAATTGTGCGCATCGCGTTGATTTACGATGGAAAAATATATCTCCGTGAGCGCAAGCAATCCTATCTGTTAAGCCCCGGGTTACTCGATTATCCATTTGAAAAATATGTGTTGTTTGAGGAAGAAATAGATGCGACCGTGAAAAAATGTATTCGTGAAAAATGTGGTGATGTGGATATTCCGCTGCGTTTTATATTGAAATATGTTTTTGAAAATGATATAACAAAAAGGCTCGTTTTCTTATATGTATCCGATATTGAGGACGAAGCCTTGTTTAATAGTTTGAATCTTAATGATGGAAAATTGTGGACAATTTCGCAAATCGATGACAATATGGGGACAGATACTTTTTCCGAATGTTTTGAACTCGAATATGAATATTTGAAAAACACGGTCTTGTTGGCAAAAGGACTTTTTTAATGTGCTAATGTGCAAGTTCATTGATTCCCTAATTGTAATCAATATGATAATTGCACATTAGCACATTATTTATTAGCACATTATTACAACTTGTACCAATTTATTTTTCGGGAAATATACATACAAACGCCCAAAATAATAAACAAGCCGATGCTTCCGATAAGAAAAGCAGTGTCTTCGAGACGAAGAATTACAAATAAAAATGTGTATAAAATGCAGAGCAATAGAAACATAATTGCTGTTTGCAGTTTATGTTTGAAAATGCTGTAAGAGTAAGTTGTAATCAATCCAACTGTTGAAATACTTGCTACAAGATAAGCAATTTCAAAGCCAAATCTTTCGGAAAATGACAGCAATAGGCTGTAAAACAGAATCAAAGCGAGTCCGACCAAAAGATACTGTATCGGGTGGATCTTTTTCCCCGTAAAAATTTCCACGAAAAAGAAAACCGCAAAAGTGAGCGCAAGAAACATAATGGCGTATTTTGCCGAGCGTTCGTTTTGTTGGTAATGATTCACGGTTTCAATAAGTCGTACGCCAAATGTGCTGTCCGAAAAATCCATTCGTTGCGAGTTGCTCCATCGTTCGGGAATGTTGCGATTAAAGTGCATAATGTGCCAATTTGCCGAAAAAATACCGTTTTCAATCATTGATTGCGGACTAAAATTTCCGCCAAAATTCGGCGAGTCCCATTTGCCTGAAACATTTACCTGCGTAATTTTCCCGACAGGAATAAAATTGATTGATTCGCTTCCGTTGAGTGTTATTGTAGTGCTAAATTCATTATTTTGATTCGCCGGTTTTTCAAAATTTTTCAGTGGAATTTTCAGCGAACTTTCATTAATCCAATTTGTTCTGCTGCTGGATTCGGCTTGATAAGTGATACCGTTTATTGTAAAGGCGGCATCGCTAACAAGTCCTTTCAGGTCGGAAATTCCGATGGTGATGTACGCCAAACCCCAATTTCCGTTGAGGTTGTCGAAATCGTCTAGATTATCGAAACTTCCAGAAATTCTAATCTCGCTTCTGTACAAAGTGGCATTGAAAATACCGTAACTTCTTGTTTCGGGAAAAATTTCCACATCAATATTTATGCGACTTGGTGCAATATTAACCTCATCTACTCGATAGCTGATTCTCTCTCGCCTTTCGTCGTTTACTGTTTCGTGTTCAATAACTCGCACACTGTGAGGAAGAGTGAGAATGGGAGGGGTGATGGTTTGTGCACCGCTCCATTTTTCGTTAATTTGCCGAATGGTTTCAGTACTTCTGGAACTTCTTTCGTGGATTAAACTTCTTATCATACTTTGCGGAACGAGTAATATTAGTACTAACACTCCGATAACCATCCCTTTGAAAGTAATTGTGTCTGTGAACTTTTTGTTCGTTTTTTCTTTTGTTGTCATTGTTTTTGTTTATAATATTTTTTTTGTATGATTGAATTTGTTGTTTTTCTTTGCATCTTTGTTCCTTGCGTTTACGAATTCATTTTCTCCAATTTCAAAATTAATCTTCTCAAATAAATGAGCGGAATCATTCCAAAAACGCCGAAAGCGATGTCAATCAATTGCCAAAAGAATGGAATTTGACGAATGGCGCCACAAATTAATGCCAACGGAATAACAGAAATGCAGCAAATCATTGCCCACGAAACTAACCACTTGTTGCGCACCGGATCACGATACAACCCGATGAATGCCAGCGCAATAACAATGTGTGCAAACGCCAACCAATCTGTGCCGTAGGCAAGAAACGGAAATTCTGCATTGGTGGTTTTGATACCTTCATACACCAACACCAACCAGCTTTGTAGTGCGTTTGGATTTTCGACTTCGCTATTAAGAAGTTGTGTTGCAAGACGAAGTTCTATTTCTATCGGAAAAGCTGTAATGCCCGAAACAATTAATGCTGCCATAAAAAGCAGTGTTAATAGTCTGATTTTTAAAACAATTCGTTTTTCTGCCATTTTTGAGTTCATATGATTTTGTTTTTAAATTATTGTTTTATAAAGTACTTTGAATTTCAAAGTAGATGTGTAAAAAAATATTTTATACCGAATTATGTACTACGTACTACATATTCCGAAATTGATGAATATAAAGTACTTTGAAATTCAAAGTGAATGCGAAAATAAAAAAACACCATATTATTTAACGAAATATTTCAACAGTGTTACTTTTTTAGTAATCTGCACTTTATTGTTACTTTCATTGTCATTTTTTTCTGCCGGGTCATTCGGCTTTATCAATCTTTCCAAAGCGTTTAAGTGCTCCTTGAAATCGTTTCTGCCCAATTCGGTCATTTGATATTGGGTATTGGGTTTTCTACCGATAAATTGTTTTGTTACTTGCACATATTCGGCATTTTCCAATGCTCTCAAATGGCTCGCGAGATTTCCATCGGTCAGTTCCAACAACTCTTTCATAGTGTTGAAATCAACCGATTCGTTTACCGACAAAATGGACATAATGCCCAATCTAATTTGGTGGTCGAACGTTCTGTTTAATTTCGCGATGATATTTGTCATTTCTTTTTCAAATCATATTTTATATACATTATTGTACCGAAAACAATGTGGCAAACGCCAAAACCGAGTATCCAAAAAAGTATGCCGTTGTACAGAAAAACCGCTGCTAAAAGTCCGATAATTACTTCGCAAATGCCAAGAATATGAATATCGGAAAAAGTGTATTTTGATGCGTTTACGAGTGATAACCCATAGAAAATCAATGTTGAAGAAGCAACAAGAGCCATATCGCCACGCAATAATAATAAGAGCGAAAACAGTCCGCCAACAACAAGCGGAACAAGAAGATTGTATGCTGCACGTCGTGTTACGCTATTGAGAAGCGATTGATTATTTTTCTTTGCTTTACGCCACGCGAAAAACGAAATAACACCTACTGCCAATACCAAAATGACAAGTGCAGTTATGAACAGCGATAAGATTAAATCTGTTGATTCGTATTGATTATTCAAAAGTGATTTCGCATACCAACCGCCGATTGTGGCGAAAACTCCCGCAATAATAAGCGATAAACCATTGATTGAGGTAAATTTAGACGATTTTTCCATCATCTTGCGTATCTCTTTTATGTCTTCTATTTGCTTGTTCATAACCATAAACATACTATTTTTAAAAGTACTTTGAATTGCAAAGTTAGTGCTTTTTCATTTACGTGCAAATTTTTTCGACAAATATTTTATTTTTCTGCGATTTTTTTCAACAGCAGTTTGAAATTACTTTACATGGTTAACGAATGAGCTATTTATTAGTATTCCTTGTTCCGATTTATCGGAATTAACGCATTATTGATTACCTTTGTACCATGAAAAAATTCAGAGATTCAAAAGCTCAATGATTTCAACTTTGAATCTTTAAACTCTTAAACTTTTGAACAAAAAATTATGTCTGACGATAAAAAAATTATTTTCTCTATGGTGGGCGTTTCTAAAACGTTTCCGCCGCACAAACAAGTATTAAAAGATATTTATCTTTCGTTTTTCTATGGCGCCAAAATCGGTATTATCGGTTTGAATGGCTCGGGAAAATCTACATTACTGAAAATCATTGCCGGCATCGAAAAAGATTTTCAGGGCGAAGTAGTGTCTGATAAAAGTTTTTCGGTGGGTTATTTAGAACAAGACCCGAAACTCGATGAATCGAAAACCGTTATCGAAATCGTACGCGAAGGTGTACAGCCGATTATGGATTTACTTGCCGAGTATGAGGATATTAACTTGAAATTCGGCTTGCCGGAATATTACGAAGACGAAGACAAAATGAACGGACTTTTCGCTCGTCAAGCCGAACTACAAGACAAACTTGATGCCGCTGACGCGTGGAATATAGATAATCGTTTGGAACGTGCAATGGACGCACTGCGTTGTCCGCCTGAAGAACAACCGATTGGACAACTTTCGGGAGGCGAAAAACGTCGCGTTGCCTTGTGTCGATTACTATTGCAAGAGCCTGACGTACTGCTTCTTGATGAGCCAACCAACCACTTAGACGCAGAATCTATTGATTGGCTTGAACAACATTTGCAACAATATCAAGGAACGGTTATTTGCATCACGCACGACCGCTATTTCCTTGACCATGTGGCAGGTTGGATTTTGGAGCTTGATCGCGGCGAAGGTATTCCCTGGAAAGGAAATTACACATCGTGGCTCGAACAAAAAACCAAACGAATGGCGCAAGAAGAAAAGCAAGCGAGCAAACGTCGCAAAACGCTTGAACGCGAGTTGGAATGGATTAATATGGCGCCAAAAGCACGCCACGCCAAAGGGAAAGCGCGTTTGAATTCATACGAAGCGTTGTTGAACGAAGACACGAAAGAACGCGAAGAAAAATTGGAAATCTTTATCCCGAACGGTCCTCGTCTTGGCAATAAAGTGATTGAAGCAAAAGGCGTTGCGAAAGCGTTTGACGATAAACTGTTGTTCGACAATTTGAATTTTATGCTTCCACCTAACGGAATCGTGGGAATCATCGGACCAAACGGTGCAGGAAAAACTACACTTTTCCGCCTCATTCAAGGAATGGAAAAAGCGGACAAAGGTACGTTTGAAGTGGGTGAAACCGTTGTTACAGCGTATGTTGACCAAGCGCACGAGGCAATCGACCCGAACAAAACCGTTTATCAAGTGGTATCCGATGGTTCGGAATTTATTCGTGTGGGCGGAAAAGAAATCAATTCACGTGCTTATTTGTCGAGATTTAATTTCACGGGTGCAGACCAAGAGAAATTGACGGGCGTGCTGTCGGGTGGTGAGAAAAATCGTCTGCATTTGGCATTGACACTCAAATCGGAAGCAAACGTTTTGTTGCTCGATGAGCCGACCAACGATATTGACGTGAACACGCTTCGCGCCCTCGAAGAAGGCCTCGAAAACTTTGCCGGTTGCGCCGTTGTTATTTCGCACGACCGTTGGTTTTTGGATAGAATTTGTACGCATATTCTTGCTTTTGAAGGCAATTCGGAGGTGTTTTATTTCGAAGGATCGTATAGCGAATACGAAGAAAATAAAAAAATGCGTTTAGGCAATGTGGAGCCGAAACGAGTACGTTATCGCAAGTTATGATAAAAGAGCAAAGAATAAAGATAAAAGATAAAGGGATAAAGAACAAAGGCATTAAAGTTTTTATTCTTTGCTCTTTACTCTTTTTTTTCTCGGTAAACGCGCAAGAACAAGAAAAAGGATTTATCGGAAAAACCATCGATTTGGTTATCAATGATTGGGTGTCGTTGGGAAATTCCGAAATCAATAAATTCGATTTCGGGCGTTTGCAGACATTGCCGAGTTATAATCATCTCGAAGGTTTTCGTTTGCGTGCCGGTGTGGCATCGAACACACGCTTGCATCCACATCTTTTTGTACGCGGTTATGTAGCATATGGATTTAACGATGAGAAGTTTAAATATCGTGGCGAAGCAGCGTGGGTATTCAACAATCCGCTCTATCACGAAAATGAATTTCCGCGAAATGTGCTTCGCTTGATTCACGAAAACGATGTATATTCTTTCGGCGAAATGAATCAACGTGCACCAAACGACAGGCTTTTAATAACTTATAATCGCTCGCAAAATGCAATGACTTATCGTCAGTTTACGGAATTAAATTACGAGTTGGAAACGTTGAGCGGCTTTGCTTTTCAAATGTGGATGCGGCGTTCGGAAATTATTCCGGCAGAAGGGCTTTATTTCCAAACAATCGATTTAAGCCGTTATCTTCCGGTACCGGGAGAAGATATTTCAAAATTTTTCCACAACAATCTGATAACCTCAGATGTAGGCATTACCTTGCATTACGCTTTCGGCGAAAGTTACGACCAATATAAGCGCAAACGAAAATCAACATCGTTTCAAAGTCCTGTATTATTTCTTACACACTTTGTGGGAATTGACGGACTTCTCGGCTCGGAAGTCGGTTATCATCGTACCGAATTTTCGGCACAAAAACGATTTCTGCTCGGCACTGCGGGGCGACTTGATGTTATTGGCGAAGCGATAAAAGTGTGGAATGAAGTGCCTTTTCCGTTGTTGGCATATCACAACAATAATCGTGTGCATCTTATTGAAAGTCCACGCTTTTTCCTCACGCACGCCACCGAATTGATGGCTGATGAGGTTTATACGGCACGAGCAACTTTTGTGGGTGATGACCTATTGTTGGCAAAAGTGTCGATTTTGAATAAATTGAAAATGAGAGAATTGTTAGCAATGCGTACATCATACGGACGACTAAGCCAAAAAAATGAAAATTCGATGTTTATTTTTCCACACAATGCGCACCAATACAATAATCAACCTTTTGTGGAAGGCTCAATTGGCATAACCAATATTTTGGGACTTTTGCGCGTGGAATATGTGCATCGTTTTACGTATCGTGACCTTCCCGAAGCTGTTTTGGGAATGGTAAGAATAGATGTAACGCTGTAAAAAGCACAATTGTAAAACTGAGACGAAAGCGTTTTATTTGAAATATTGATAAAACGCTTTTTTTGTGCTACCTTTGTCATCTATAAAGAAAAGGATAAAAACTGAAGTGATAACAATACTAGGCATAGAATCTTCCTGTGACGACACATCAGCTGCCGTTATTCGTGATGGCGTGATTCTTTCGAATATTGTTGCCGGACAATTAGTGCACGAAAAATACGGCGGTGTAGTCCCCGAATTAGCATCACGCGCACATCAGCAAAATATTATTCCGGTGGTACACGATGCGTTGAAACAAGCCGGAATTACAAAAGAAGAATTATCGGCAGTCGCTTTCACACGAGGACCCGGATTGTTGGGGTCGTTGTTGGTTGGCACATCATTTGCGAAAGGGTTTTCATCGGCTCTCGATATTCCGATGATTGAGGTAAACCATTTGCAGGCGCACGTTTTGGCGCATTTTATCAAAGAAAATGTGGAAGATACCAATCAGCCGCCGTTTCCATTCTTGTGTCTGTTGGTGTCGGGTGGAAATTCGCAAATTATTCTCGTGAAATCGTATTTCGATATGAAAATTATCGGACAAACGATTGACGATGCGGCAGGCGAAGCGTTTGATAAGTGCGCCAAAGTGATGGGGTTAGGTTATCCCGGTGGCCCGATTGTAGATCAACTGGCAAACGCGGGAAATCCCAATCGGTTTAAGTTTTCTAAACCGAATATTGCGGGTTATGATTACAGTTTTAGCGGACTGAAAACGTCGTTTCTCTATTTTTTACGAGATGGACTGAAAAACGGCCCCGATTTTGTCGAAAAAAACAAAGAAGACCTTTGTGCTTCGTTACAAAAAACAATTGTCGATGTTCTGATGAATAAGCTTTTGCAAGCAACCAAAGATTTGAAAATAAAAGAAGTTACCATAGCCGGTGGTGTTTCGGCAAATTCGGGTTTGCGTGATGCGTTTGTGGAGTACAGCCAAAAATATGGTTGGAAAATTCATATTCCGAAATTTGCTTATACGACTGATAATGCGGCAATGGTAGCTATAACGGGATATTATAAATACTTAGACGGCGAGTTTTGTGGAAAAGATATTGCGCCGTTTGCGAGAGTTTCTATTTAATTGATATTAGGCTCTGTCGGTATTGATTTATTACAATGTAAAAAGGACACGAAATTAAATATCACGAATTAAATATCAAAATATTAATATGTCAGAACAACAAAATACCCAAATTGAGGAAAACAAAAAATCCCTCAATTTCATAGAACAAATAGTCGAAAACGACCTAAGAGAAGGCAAAAACAACGGCAAAATCCAAACCCGATTCCCGCCTGAGCCTAACGGCTATCTACACATCGGACACGCCAAAGCGATTTGTATCGACTTCGGTATCGCACAAAAATACGGCGGTGTTTGTAATCTTCGATTCGATGATACAAACCCTGTAAAAGAAGACGTTGAGTATGTCGATTCTATAATGGAAGACATCAAGTGGCTCGGATACGAATGGGAAAATGTGTTTTATGCGTCCGATTATTTTCAACAATTGTGGGATTTTGCCGTGCAATTAATCAAAGACGACAAAGCGTACATCGACGAGCAATCGGCAGAAGAAATTGCAAAACAAAAAGGTACACCCACAACACCCGGTACGAATAGTCCGTACCGAAATCGTCCTGTTGAAGAAAGTTTATCGTTGTTCGAAAAAATGAACACAGGCGAAATTCCCGAAGGAAAAATGGTGCTGCGCGCCAAAATTGATATGGCATCGTCGAATATGCACTTCCGCGACCCAATTATCTATCGCGTGCTTCACATCGCGCATCATCGTACCGGCACTACGTGGAAAGCCTATCCGATGTACGATTTTGCACACGGTCAATCGGATTATTTCGAGGGCGTTACGCATTCTTTGTGTACACTTGAGTTTGTGGTACATCGTCCGCTTTACGATTGGTTTATCGATGAGCTAGCCACTGATGATTATCGTCCGCATCAATACGAATTCAACAAACTACAATTTACTTATACGCTGTTGAGCAAACGAAATTTGCGTGCAATGGTGGAAGAAGGCATCGTTTCGGGCTGGGACGACCCGCGTATGCCGACCATTTCGGGATTGCGCCGAAGAGGATATACGCCAAATTCAATCCGCATTTTGATGGATAGAATTGGATATACCAAATTCGATGGTATCAATGATATTGAGTTATTCGAATTTTCGATTCGTGAGGACTTAAATAAATGTGCAACACGTGTTTCGGGCGTTATCGACCCGATAAAACTCGTGCTCACAAATTATCCCGAAGGGCAAACCGAAGTGATGCAAGCCGTCAATAATCCCGAAGACGAAACGGCAGGAAGTCGTGAAGTGGCTTTCAGTCGCGAGCTGTGGATTGAACGTGATGATTTTATGGAAGATGCGCCGAAAAAATATTTCCGCCTCACGCCCGGCAACGAAGTGCGCTTGAAAAATGCCTACATCGTAAAATGTACCGGTTGTGAAAAAGATGAAAACGGCAATGTTACAACTGTTTACGCCGAATACGACCCGCAAACCCGAAGTGGAATGCCCGAAGCTGATCGCAAAGTAAAGGGAACAATTCATTGGGTTTCCGTACCGCACAGCATTGATGCAGAAGTACGATTGTATGACCGCCTGTTTTTGGTGGAAGACCCAAAAGGCGATAAAGACAAAGATTTCCGTGAATTATTGAATCCCGATTCGCTTATTGTGAAAACGGGTTGTAAAGTAGAAGCGTATTTGAAAGATGCGAAACCGTTTGATAATTTTCAATTTCAACGCATTGGCTATTTTAATGTGGATAAAGATTCGACGGATAAACAATTGATATTCAATAGAACGGTGTCGTTGAAAGATTCGTGGAAAAAACAGTGCTAATTTACGATTTTGGATTTACGATTTTAGATTTAATTTCAGCGTCGATGCTTTCAATCCAAAATCCAAAATCTAAAATCTAAAATCTAAAATCCTATTATGGACGAAAACATAAACATACACTCATTAGTTCAAAAATACGAACAAGCGTGCGCTTTTGGCAAGAAGTTATATCTCGATGCCGAAGAGTTTGCCTTGCTTGCGGAACATTATAATGTGTCGGGCGACGATGAAAGAGCAGTTGAACTGATTGACGAAGGATTGGGAATGCACCCCACAAATCCTGAACTAATGCTATTGAAAACCAAAACGCTCGTGTTTTCGGAGAGATACGAAGAAGCGATGGCGTATATGAAAAATATGCCGGACGATGATGATATTGACGTCGTTTTATTGAAAATTGAATCGCTTTTACATCTAAATCGAATCGATGAAGCGGAAAATATTGTCAAAAAAAACTTATCGGATTTATCAAATGATGAATCGAATAGAGAAGAATTTTATTATTTCATTTCCGAACTCGGTTATCTGTATAATGATGTAGATGATTTTGATAGAGCTATTTTATTTTTGGAAGAAAGTTTGTCGTTTGGACAACCTAACCCTGATGTACTTGTTGATTTGGCATATTCATACGAAATGAAAAGCGATTTTGAAAAAGCCATTGAATACAACAATCAACTGTTGGATTTAGATCCTTATTCTTTTGACGGTTGGGTTAATATTGGTAAACTCTATTCGATGCGCGACCAGTTCGACAAAGCGCTTGATGCCTTTGATTTTGCGCTTACTATTAGAGAAAACGATGTTCCTGTTCTGAAAATGAAGGCATTAACGCTTTATTTGAGTGGTAGCACCGAAGAATCTGTTCGTTTGTTTGAAAATTGTGTAAAAGAATCGTTCGAAGATGAAATGATATACGATTCGCTACTCGAAGCATACGAAGCAATGGAACAATATGATGAAATGTTGAAACTGCTCGACAAAAAAGAATCGCTTTTTGGTACAGCAGGTATTATCACTAGACGAGCATTTGTGTATCTCTCCAAAGGAGAATATCAAACGGCGAAAGAATATTTCTTACAGGTTCCTGTGGACGAGGCAGATACGATCGGATATTATATGCTCGAAGGTGAATTGGCTTTCTACGAAAACGATTACTTACGTTCCGAAATAGCTTATCTGAAAGCGGCTGTTATTTCGGAGGAAAATGAAGATATTCTTGATCGGTTGGCAAATATTTGTGTAGCGCAAGAAAAATTCGAACAAGCGGCGCAGTATCTCGAACAACTGTTAGAACTAGCACCCGATTTTCCCACTGCGAAAGCACGATTGGCATTTATTCGTTTCGAAATTGGAGTAAAAGAGCCTTTTGATGAAATGATGGAACAGTTTTCCGACGAAGAACTACGTTCTTTGCTTTCTATGATTTCCGGAAATGAAGAGGAGGATTCGGTAACATTCAATCGTGAAAAAGTCCTCACACAATTAGATGAAGCGAGAGAAAATCGAGTGTTGTTTAAGAATATGAGGTATTAATTGAAATTGAAAATAGATAATGAGATTTTTGGTATCTTTGTAGAAATCATAAAAAAACAGCAACATTATGAAATCATTTTTACTTCTTATTTTTATCGCTGTATTTTTAACGGCTTGTAATACAATGATACCTCTTAGTCAGAGTCCAGCGGATAACAATCCCACCTACATAGTCGATTTTTTATTTGAACACGAAGGAATTGAAGTTTATCGTTTTCTTGATGATGGGCGATATGTATATTTTACGAAACCTGTGAGCGATGTAACTTCTATTCGTAATGATTCTACAAGAGCGAGAGTAACAACTCATTCTGTGAGATGATTAAAAGAAACAAGCCATACAACACAATCGTACGGCTTGTTTTCTCTAATTAATCAAAAATTTCGCACATTTAATTTTTTCCAGTACACCATCAGACCACAGACTATTTCTCTTTTTTCTTATAAACAAAATAAAATATCTGCGGCAAAACCATAAACGAAAATATTGTTTGAATAATAATTCCTATTACAATTATAATCGCAATCGGTTTTTGCACTTCCGAACCCATTCCTTGCGAAATGGCAGCGGGCAACAGCCCCAATGACCCCATCAGTGCTATCATCAACACAGGACGGGCGCGGGTTGCAACGGCAGAAGCAATTGCTTGCTTGATGTCGCGCATCTTGCGAAGATTACTTTTCATAACACCGACCAAAATAATACTATCGGTTGCCGAAACACCAAAAAGTATGGTAAACCCGATACCTGCCGAAATACCGAATACCGTACCAGTTACCCACAGTGCCAAAAATCCTCCCACGAATGCAAATGGAAAGGCAGCAGAGGCAATTAGTGTGTCTTTTACAGTACCAAAATTCATATAAAGCAAAAACAAAATAAGCAACAGCGCGACCGGAACAATCATTGCCAAACGGCGCGTGGCACGCTCTTTACTTTCAAATTCGCCTGCCCATACCAATCTGTTTTCCGACCGTAGAGACGTGGCGAGTAGCGTCTCCACTCGTTCCTGGGCTTCGGCAATAGCACCGCCCAAATCACGACCGCGAACGCTAAAACCGACGCCAACATAACGACCGCCACCTTCACGATAAATAAATGCCGGACCTGTTACAAATTCAATATCGGCGATTTCTTTCAATGGAACTTGCTTGTCGTCCATTGTGGGAATGAGAATATTACCGATTGTTTGCTCATTGTTGCGAAACTGTTGTTCGAAGCGAAGCATTACGTCGAAAGTACGTTCGTTTTCATAGAAAGTGGTAACGGCTTTTCCGCCAATCGCCATTTCGATAACGGCTTGTGCATCAGCCATTGATACGGCGTGTTGCGCCATTTTCCATTCTTGCGGTTTTATTTGTAGTTCGGGTAGACCAACACTGCGATAGACGAGCACATCTTCAATGCCACGCACATCGCGAATGGCATCGGCTGCTTTGTCAGCTAAATCTTCGAGTTGAAACAAATCGTGCCCGAAAATCTTGATAACCAACGAACTTTTTACACCTGCTACATATTCTTCCACATTATCCTGAATGGGTTGGCTAAATCCGAAATCAATACCGGGATAAATATCAAGTGTGGCTTGAAGTTCGTCGATAAGGGCATCTTTGCTGATTCTTCGCGTCCATTTGCTTTCGGGCTTCAATTCGATGTGAAATTCGATGTTGAAAAATCCGGTTGGGTCGGTACCGTCGTTGGGGCGACCTGTTTGCGAAAGCACAAATTGTACTTCATCGAAAGTACGGATTTTTGCCTTCATTTCTCGCGTGTAGCGTACCGCTTCATCAAGATTGATGCTATTAGGCAACGTGGCACGAACGTAAACCGCTCCTTCATTGATTTTCGGAATAAATTCCGTTCCGTAATTCATAAATCCAATCACACAAATGGTTAGCAAGATGCAAAAAGCGACAATCGTGGTGCGTTTGAAGGCTGCGCTAATCTGATATACCCATTGAATGAAGCCGATGAGCGCCGAGCTAAATATATTTTTCCGCTCGTAAACAGGTTTTGTCAAAAGTATTTTACACATTACCGGAACGAGTGTCAAACACAGTATCAAAGAGCCGAGTAATGCCCAACCCAACGTGAAAGCAAGCGGCGAAAACATTTTTCCTTCCACTTGCTGGAATGAGAAAATAGGAATCAGTGCCACAATTGTTGTCATTTGGGCAAAGAATATAAAGGGCGCTACATTTCCCGCACTACGTTTGATGATTCCTGCTTTGATGATGCTTCTATAGCGGTCGGCACCCAACATCTGTGTCTTTTTATTCAATTCCACGAACACACGTTCGACAATCACCAGTGTACCTTCGAGCAACAAGCCGAAATCGAGCGCCCCCATCGAAATAAGATTCGCCGGAAGTCCCTGAATACGAAGCATTATGATAGCGAAAAGAAACGACAGCGGAATAACAATAGCCGTAATCAGCGTGGTACGCCAATTGAACAGAAACATAAATACAACACAGGTAACGAGCACGATACCGATAAGCAAGTTTTTGGTTACGGTGTTTACGGTAGCATCTACCAAGGTTGTGCGGTCAATGAAAGGCTCTATCCGTACATCAGACGGAAGAATATGGTCGTTGAGGTCGTCAATTTTTGCCCTGATGCCTTTGATGACTTCGCTCGGATTTTGCCCGCGAAGCATCACAATGATACCCTGCACCAAATCATCGTCATCGTCCAATCCAACCTGTCCGAGACGTGGTTTTGACGATACAACTACTTCCGCTACCTGTTTGACGCGAATCGGCGTTGAACCTTTCACTTCTATCAAAATATTCTCAATATCTTCGATGCTTTCGAGCAATCCGATACCACGCACTACATACGCCTGACTGCCTTTTTGTATAATATCGCCGCCCACGTTGATGTTACTGTTTTCGATAGCTTCATAAACTTCCAACGGTGTCAATTCGTAATTGTGCAGTTTGATTGGATTTACTCGGATTTCATATATTTTTTCCTCACCCCCGAAACTAACAACGTCTGCCACACCCGGTACCGACAATAACTCGCGCTGTACTACCCATTCGTCTATGGCTGTGATTTCGCGTATCGGCAATGAGCTTCGCAATACATAGCGAAAAATTTCGCCCGTTGCTCCGGACGGTGGTTCTATTTCAGCTTCGGCATCTTCCGGCAAATCAAGTCCCATCAGGCGATTGGCGGCGGATTGTTGCGCGAAAAAATCGTCCACATCGTCTTCAAAAAGAACGGTAACTACCGACAGTCCAAATAACGAGACCGAACGAACATCGGTTTTTCGCGGTATGGTATTCATCACGCGCATCATCGGCAGGGTGATAAATTTTTCTACTTCCTCCGCACTGCGTCCGGGCCACTGTGTAATAATACGCGCTCGCGTGTTGGTAACGTCGGGATATGCCTCAATAGGCATACTTCGGTAAGCGATAATGCCCGCTACCAACAGTAATGCCGACATAAACAACACCAATACGTGATGACGAAGAGAAAAAGCGACTATATTTTGAATAAACTTGTGCATACTTACTTATCTCCCTTTTAGTTCATTGTAAACGAGAAGTTGATTTCTTGTAACGATTTCTTCACCCGGTTGTAAACCGTTTGCAATATATGTTGTTCCATTATTACGAGTATAGATGGTGATTTCCCGATTTGAGAAATCATTACCTGATGCTACAACCACGAAATATCGGTTATTGTCGAAAATAACAGCTTCGCTTGGGATAGTAGTCATCTCAACCTCTGAATCGTTGAATAATTTTACCATTACAGGCATTTCTGATTTGAGTTTTAAGTCTCTATTCGGTAATACGATGCGTGCTGTCAAAGCCCTGTTTTCGGGGTCGAAAACTTGCGAAATAAAGTCGATTGTTCCGTTAAAAACTTCATTTGGATAAGCAGATGAACTGACTTCGACCCTTTGTCCACGTTGAACAAATTGCAAATTTCCGGCGTGAACACTTGCTTCAACCCAAACCGTTGATAAATCGGCGATAGAAAATAGCGGGTCGCCTTCGGCAGAAATAGTGCTGCCGGCATTTCCCTCTCTTTCAATCACGTAACCACTTATTGGAGCAGTTACCGAAAACACACCGTTTCCTTTACTTTCGCCATAAAGTGCGAGGTCGGCTTCTAATTTTTCGAGTGTAGATTGTGCTTCAACAAGTTCGAGTTCGGTTGCCATTCCGCTATCGAGAAGCGATTGCGTGCTTTGCAAAGTACGTTTGGCAATGGCAAGCTCTGATTGCAACTCACTCAATTCCGCAGAACGGATATCCAACATCGTTTGTCCTCTGTTCACGTGGTCGCCGAGCGTGAAATAACTTCTAACGATAACACCGCTCACTAAAGGTGAGAAAGTAACCGTTCTGCCCGGGTCGGCGGTAACTCTTCCGGAGAGTGTCAATTCTCTTTGAAGTTGTTTTGATTCGACTTTTGCGGTCGCTACTTTTGGTAAAAAGGCTTCGGAAATGACCCTTTCGTTGGTTTGATTGTTTTCTTTGTTACCGCTGCAAGCGAGTAGCAAGAGGAAAGATAAGTATGCTAATTTTTTCATTGTTAATTGTTTTGTTCTGATTTGTCATTGCGGGCGTCATCCGCGTTCCTCAAAATATCGCTCCCAACTGAAAACTGTAATTGTTCAAACTGTAATTTCAACTCTTTTTGGCTTCTGTAAAAAATCTCTTTTGTGGTGCGATGACTTTCCATAAAATCCATATATTCAAGCATTGAGATATTTCTCAACAATAGATTTTGTCTATAATTTTCTAACATTTGGTCGATTTCTTTCAATACAGGATTTCTGAGATTTTTATTCAAAAAGTTGTAGCTGTTCGTGTAGTTTCGATAGCTCTCAATGATTTCATTTTGAAACGTGTTGAGGGTTTGTTCAACCAAAAAATCGTTTTGTCTCAGTTGATATTGCGCTGTCCTGATTGCTGCTCTGTTTCGGTTGAAAATTGGTATTTCTACCCCAAATCCTACACTAAAATAATTATCCCAAATACCGCCGTAACGGTCGTATTGCGCACCGATACTGATATCGGGCATCGCGAGCGAACGCTGGTAGATAATCTCTTTTTTGAACATTTCGCTATGTAGTTTCGCCGCTTGCAAATCGGGACGAGCCAACAGAGCTGTTTCGATAAGCGAGCCGATGCTTAGTGTTTCGGGTGAGGGAAAATTACTTTCTTCTTCCACTATCACAATAATAGATGAAGGATTTACAGCGAGCAAATTTTTTAATGTCGTTTGTGCACCATTAAATTCTGTCCGCATTTCGTTTATTTCGTCCTCAATTCCAAAAAGCTCGGTTTGCAAGCGTAATAATTCATTTCGCGGAATATTACCATTTGCAACTTGGGTTTCATAAGCAGCAATAACATTTTGCAACAGTGTTTGCTGTGCTTCAAATACCGATGTAACGTTTTGCAGATAAAGCAATTCGGCAATAGAATTTCTAAGTTCCAATCTTAACTCTCGTAAAAGTTCTTCAAACTCGGCAAGGGCGATTTCTCTGTTTACTCTTTCAACGTTTGCCGCTTTTGTTCTGCGTCCTGTAAGTGAAATCATTTGACTCAATTCTACGGAAAATTGTTTTTCACGACCGGCGCGCCACACATTTATTTCGCTTATTGAAATTTCGGGATTATCCCACACTTTTGCTTCGGCAATGGCGGCATCGGCAATTGGGATATTCATTTGTTCGGCAATCAGTTCCAAATTTTGCCGTAGAAATATTGCTTCTATTTCGCCGGAAGTCAGTCTGATTTCTTGTGCTTTTGACGTTATGAAGCAAAAGCAGAAGATAATTAATAATCCGTTTTTTACCATATTTAGAAATTGTTCTTGTTTTGAAATTTGCTGACAAAAGTAGATACATATTATATTTTAAAACGTTAGAAGAACCTTAAAAGTTCATTAGAATTTCATTAGACAATGTATTGTGTATAGAAAAAAGTATTTATCTTTGTCTTATGGCAAAAATCCTTATAGTAGAAGACGAAAATCGTGTAGCCGAGCTGCTCAAGCGTGGTTTAGAAGAATCCGAGCACATTGTAAAAATAGCAGACAGTGTATCGAGTGGTTTAATTACATTTGAAAATCAACCGTTTGACATTATTATCTCCGACGTGATGCTACCCGACGGAAGCGGTTTTGAGTTGTGTCGCAAAATTAGAGAACAAAATGAACGAATTCCAATTTTAATGCTCACAGCGCTCGGGACAACAGATGATAAACTCGAAGGATTCGATTCGGGTGCGGATGATTATATGGTTAAACCTTTTGATTTCAGAGAATTGGAAGCGCGTATCAACACACTGTTAAAACGTCGTGCTGTTTCTTCGACAGATAAAATTGAGTATGCCGACCTGCGAATCGACCTGCGTACAAAATCCGTTTTTCGAAACGGACAACCCATTTCGCTCACACCCAAAGAATATAATTTGTTATTGTTTTTCGTTCAAAATGCCGATAGAATATTGTCGCGTACCGAAATCGCCGAAAAAGTCTGGAGTACCCATTTCGATACCGGAACTAATTTTATCGACGTTTATATCAATTATTTGCGCAAAAAGATAGACAAAAACTTTGATGCAAAACTCATTCACACAAAACCCGGAATGGGATTTATTTTTACGAATAAATAAATATGAAGATTCGCACCAAACTCACAATTAAATACCTGACGGCAACACTGTTACTTGGCATTGTCGTTTTCATCGTATTGGAAGAGTTACTTTTTCCGCGTGAGGGATTCGATATGTTGCGCATTCTCAGCATCAAATTGTTGATAATATGGGTAATTTCGTTTGCCATACTCTTTATTATCGGCTATTTTATGGCTCGTAACGCATTAAGCCCTGTATCGAGAATCGTAAAACAGGTGGAAAAAATAACCGCTTCGAGCCTAAGCCAACGTGTTGAAACCGACAATCCAAAGGACGAAATCGGAGAATTGGCAGCAACATTTAATGACACACTCGACCGTCTTGAAGAATCTTTCGATTCACAAAAAATGTTTGTCAGCAACGTTTCGCACGAACTGCGCACACCACTCGCTGCACTGATTGCCGAGCTCGAACTCTCGCTTCGCAAAGAACGCTCAAATGAAGATTACAAACAGGTTGTAGAAAATGCGCTTGATGACGCTCGTAAAATCGAGAAACTTTCCAATGGTTTAATGGACTTGGCAAAAGCAAACTATCATACCGATCAAATCAAAATGGCTATTGTTCGCTTAGACGAAATATTATTAGATGCAAGCGCTATGGTAATGCAAGCCAACAACGGACACAGCGTCAATCTAATTTTCGATGAAAACAGCAACGATGATCGCACTGCAACGATACTCGGAAACGAATATTTACTCCGTACAGCCTTTGTTAATTTGATGGAAAACAACTGTAAATTTTCTCAAAACAACACTTCAACAGTGCAAATACTGTTTTCCAACGACACAATTTCCATTCGTTTTACCGATACGGGAATTGGAATTTCATCCGAAGATATTGAGCAAATATTCAAACCCTTTTATCGGGGTAAAAATCGTCATTTTTCGACAGGAAACGGTATTGGAATGGCATTGGTGGAACGCATTGTAAAGTTGCATAATGGTCTCATTTTGATTGATTCGCGAGAAGGCAAAGGTACGGTTTTTACGGTTACATTTAGCTTGATCTAATTTTAGATAAGTGTGAAAATAAATATTTATAAAAACAGTGTTTTTTGTACGAATTTATTACTGTTGCTATATTGTGAATATTATTTATAGATACTTGTTGCTTATTTAATGAAAACATACTACTTTTGCATCTTCAATTCAAGAAACAAAAAACAATATGAACATCGTTACAGAAAAAATAAATATTTTATGCGCCGATAAAAATATCTCATTAGAAGAGTTAGCAAACGGTGCAGGACTTACGGTAGAGCAAGTAGAAAAAATTTGTAAAAGCGAAAAAATACCTTCACTTTCGTCTTTGGTAAAAATTGCGCGTGCGCTCGGTGTGCGTTTGGGCACTTTTTTGGACGATAGCGAAGACCTTGGTCCTGTTATCAATCGAAACATTGATTCTCAAAAATCAGTTACTTTCACAAGCCATCTCACAGATAACCATTCACATATGGATTTCATTTCACTCGCCGCTCGAAAAACCGGACGGCATATGGAGCCTTTTATTATCGATATCAAGTCGGCGGAAGATACAAAAATACTCTCATCTCACGAGGGCGAAGAGTTTATTTATGTGCTCGAAGGTTCGGTTGTACTTTATTATGGCTCGGAAATATATACACTCAATCAAGGCGATAGCATTTATTACGATTCGATTGTAGACCATTTGATAACAGTTTCGGAAAACACTTCAGCGAGAGTTCTAGGCGTGATTTATTCGCCAATGTAACTTCTTAGTAAAAGACAGACTTCACTATGCAACTTTTCGACAAAACATTAGGGGATTGGCTCGAATATTGGGCTGAAACAACGCCCGATAAAGAATATATCGTTTATTCCGACCGTGATCTACGTTTTACGTGGAAATCGTTCAACGAAAGAGTAGATAATATGGCAATGGGATTGATTTCCATTGGCGTAACGCGCGGAACAAATGTAGGTATTTGGGCGCAAAACGTGCCCGATTGGCTTACATTTCTTTACGCCACGGCAAAAATCGGTGCAGTTGCCGTTACGGTGAATACCAATTATCGAACGGAAGAACTTGCCTATCTTATCGAACATTCGGATATGCATACGTTGTGTATGACAGACGGAACAAAAGGCAGCAACTACACCGATATTATCTACGATTTAGTACCCGAACTGAAAACTACTCAACGCGGCACATTCAAAAGTGAACGTTTTCCCGAATTGAAAAATGTAATCTACATCGGACAAGAAAAATATCGAGGAATGTACAACACAGCAGAAATTTTGTTGTTGGGCAAAAACGTTCCCGATACCGAATTTAACCGATTACGCTCACTCACAAATTGCCACGATGTAGTGAATATGCAGTACACATCAGGTACTACCGGATTTCCCAAAGGCGTGATGCTTTCGCACCATAATATTGCCAACAACGGCTATCTGACAGGTGCGCATATGAAATTCACAACCGATGATAAATTGTGCGTTTGTGTTCCGCTGTTTCATTGCTTTGGCGTAGTTTTAGCTACAATGGCTTGCCTCACAATGGGCTGCACGCAGGTAATGGTGGAACGATTCGATCCGCTTTTGGTATTAGCATCTATCCACAAAGAAAAATGTACAGTATTGTATGGTGTGCCAACGATGTTTATCGCCGAGTTGAATCACCCGATGTTTGATATGTTTGATATGCGTTCGTTGCGTACAGGCATTATGGCAGGCGCACTTTGTCCTGAAGAACTGATGAAAGAAGTCAACGAAAAAATGTATATGAACCTCACGAGCGTTTACGGAATGACGGAAACTTCGCCCGGAATGACACAAAGTCATATTGACGATCCGTTTGAAGTGCGTTGTACAACCGTTGGACGCGACTATGAATTTACCGAAGTAAAAGTACTCAATCCCGAAACCGGCACGGAATGTCCGGTAGGCGTGGAAGGCGAAATGTGTTGTCGCGGATACAATGTAATGAAAGGTTATTACAAAAATCCCGAAGCAACAGCGCAGGTTATTGATGCTAATGGATTTATGCACTCCGGCGACTTGGGTGTGAAAGATGAAAACGGCAATTATCGCATCACGGGGCGTATCAAGGATATGATTATCCGTGGTGGAGAAAATATTTCGCCGAAAGAAGTGGAAGATTATCTGTATCGAATGCCGGGTGTGAAAGATGTACAAGTGGTAGCTGTAAAATCGCCTCGATATGGTGAAGATGTGGGTGCATTTATTATTCAAAAGGAAGGATTTGATTTAAATACGCAAGATGTTCGTGATTTTTGTCTCAACCACATTGCCAAATACAAAATTCCACGTTATGTTTTCTTTGTCGATGAATTTCCAATGACCGGAAGCGGTAAAATTCAGAAATATCGATTGAGAGAAATGGCATTGGAATTGTGTGAGGAGAGTGGAGCAGTGATAATATAAGATTTTTTTGAGTTTTTCGCAAAAACTCAAAAACTTACACTATTTTTGTTCTTTCAAAAAGCAAAAACAAATCAGACAATGGCAAAGACAACTTTATTAAAAGAATTCAAAGAGTTCGCAATGCGCGGCAATGTGATTGATATGGCAGTAGGTGTCGTTATTGGCGGCGCTTTCGGAAAAATTATATCTTCATTGGTAGCCGATGTAATTATGCCGCTTATCGGCGTATTGGTGGGTGGAATTAATTTCACGGATTTGAAGTGGACTATCAAGAAAGCAATCATTGAAAACGGCACGGAAACTGCGGCGGCTGTTACGCTTAATTATGGGACATTCCTGCAGACGGCACTCGATTTCCTAATTGTTGCGTTCTGTATCTTTATGTTTATCAAACTTATCAATTCGTTTAAAAGAAAAAAAGAAGCTGCACCAGCTACGCCTCCTGCACCGAGCAAAGAGGAATTGCTATTGACAGAAATTCGCGATATTTTGAAAGAAAAGAAATAATTCGTATTTTTGTACCCACAAACTAATTTGAATAAAATTTTTATTATGCTATCGAAAATACTATCGGTTGCCGGTCGTCCGGGTTTATATAAACTTATCTCGACCAACAAAACATTAAATGTAGTGGAGTCGTTTGCCGACGGGAAACGGATTCCTGTGTATGCGCAGGAAAAAATGGTGGCACTCAGCGATGTATCTATTTATACGGAAAGCGGCGATACGCCATTGCGCGACGTGCTGACCAAAATGAAAGAGAGAGAAAACGGCGCACAAATCGCACTCGGCTCAAAATCGCCGAATAACGAGATATTTGCTTATATGAAAGAAATTCTCCCTGATTATGACACGGAAAAAGTATATGCTTCCGACATTAAAAAGTTGATTTCGTGGTATAATATCCTCATAGAGCACAATATTGATTTGGAGGAACAGCCAACAGAAGAAACAAGCGCCGAAGTCGAATCCGAAGCGTAATTTTCTTATCTTATTATAATTTTTGTACAACATTGTTTGTGGAAAAACTCTTTTTTCCGTAAATAATGTTGTATCTTTGTGTTTTTAAGACCTCTACGAAATTGAACAGAAAAGATTTTTTTACCCGTGCAGGAGCTGGTGCTGTGTATATAGCAATTATTCTTTTGGGGATTTTAGGTGGCAAATTTTCATTTCTTGCCATTTTCGGAATCATCACAGGAATGGGATTGTTTGAGTTTTATCGAATAGTAGAAAAAAATACGCCGCACGCTATTAGTAAGATATTCAATATTATATCTGGTATGTTGATATTTCTTGCTGTCTTTTTGCATTTGGAAGAAATATCTTTTTTCGCACTTCCCATCGTTGTTTTGCTTTACTTGCTTATTTTGTTTGTTAGCGCAGTATTTTTTACGAGAAACGATATTTTTCACGCCGTTATTTATTCGGTTTTTGGGCAAATATACGTAACAATGCCATTGAGTTTGTTGATGTTTGTTGCCTATCAATTTGGAATGACGCAATTTGGGATAGCGATCGAAGAAGGATATTACTATGCGCCTGTGTTGGCACTTTTTGTATTTATTTGGATAAACGATACCGGTGCTTACCTTGTTGGGTCACTTTTTGGAAAACATCCTTTGAGTAAACGCATTTCGCCTAAAAAATCGATAGAAGGATTTATTGGCGGTATCGTATTTACGATTTTGGCTTCTTTTGTTTTCTTCCGGTTTTATCCTGAATATCCTGTGTTTTTTTGGACAGGTTTCGCCATTCTGACATCTCTTTTTGGCACATTAGGTGACCTGTTCGAATCACTTATCAAACGCACTTACGATGTAAAAGATGCCGGACAAATTATGCCCGGACACGGTGGTATCCTTGATAGAATTGATAGCCTTTTGATTGCCGTTCCGGCAATTTATTTGTATTTGTTGGTTTTTTGGGGATTATAAAGATCTGCTCACATCATTGCGGGCTTGATCCGCAGCCTCATTTGTATTCCAAAATCCTTTCTAACACTCCAAACACAATCGGACAAACCGCCGCATTTTTCATTGACAGTGCATAAATCTGATAAAATTTCTTCCTATCTGTATGGGGATATTCACGACACGCTTTCGGACGATTTTCGTAAACACTGCAATAATTATCCATTCCGAGAAAAGGACAAGGCATTTCTTTGAAAACCATATCTTTGTCTTCATCTGTTTTCAAGTATTTTTCAATAAAATCGGCAGGTTTAATCCGCAACGAACGGCACATCGCATCTACATCTTTTGCCAAAATCATCGGACCGAGCGAACGACAACAATTGCCACATTCTAAACAATTGATTTCATCAACCAGTTCATTGTGAATCTGTTGTATTTCTCTATCCATTTTCATTAAGCGTTGTTTGTTCTTGATAAAAAACGCTTTCCATTCGGGCATTTTCAGCGATGCCTCTTTTTGTAAACTTGTAATATTCATTGTTTGAACTTCTCTATTGCAAAAATACACTCTTTTGATATATTTTGCAAAAAAGAGCACGCTTTTTGGGTTAATTATTGTAATTTTGCAATTCTGTAAAAATTTAGAACTACTATAAAGCTATGACAAAAAAAATTCTTGTAACCGGTGGCACGGGTTATATTGGCTCTCACACCGTCGTAGAACTTCAACAAGCAGGCTATGAAGTGATTATTATCGACAATCTCAGTAATTCAAATGAAAATGTGATTGACGGTATTGTGAATATCACAGGCGTTCGTCCGATTTTCGAAAAAATAGATTGTATTGATATGCCGGTGCTAAAATCATTGTTTGAAAAATACTCGAATATTGACGGAATTATCCATTTTGCAGCGAGCAAAGCGGTAGGTGAATCGGTGCAAAAGCCGCTAATGTACTACCGAAACAATTTGGATTCGCTGATTAATCTGTTGGAACTGATGCCTGAATATGGTGTGAAAGGAATTGTGTTTTCGTCGTCGTGTACTGTGTATGGCGAGCCCGACACCAATCCGATTGACGAAAATGCACCGATTAAACCTGCCACGTCGCCTTACGGAAATACGAAACAAATTAACGAAGAAATTATTCAAGATTTTGTACATTCCGGCGCACCGATAAAAAGCATTATTTTGCGTTACTTCAATCCGGTTGGCGCGCATCCGTCGGCAGAAATCGGCGAATTACCGTTGGGTGTTCCGCAAAATCTCGTGCCTTTTATCACGCAAACCGGCATTGGTATTCGCGAGCAATTGAGTGTTTTTGGCGATGATTACGATACGCCCGACGGCTCGTGCATTCGCGATTTTATCAATGTAGTGGATTTGGCAAAAGCGCACGTAATAGCCATTGAGCGTATGCTCGAAAATAAATCCGATGAAAAAGTGGAAATTTTCAACCTCGGAACAGGAACAGGGCTTTCTGTTTTGGAATTGATTCGCGTGTTTGAAAAAGTGTCGGATAAGCCATTGAATTACAAAATTGTTGGTCGTAGAGAAGGCGATATTGAGAAAATTTGGGCACAACCCGATAAAGCAAACAATGTATTGGGCTGGAGAGCTACCGAAACAATCGAAGACACCATTGCCACAGCTTGGAAATGGCAGCAGCGATTGTGCGAAAAAGGCGTAATGTAATTTTTGAGGTTAAATTACATTAAACGCGGAAAAAAACGTTGCATTACACGCAACGTTTTTTTATATTTGCATCTTATTTCTGAAAATAATTAATCTTGGAAGATGAATTATAAAGATCTAGAAATGTACCAACGTCCCAATATTTTCCCCACTAATCACTTTTTTCAAATTTCCAACTGTATCCATATCGAAAACTACGATAGAAAGATTGTTTTCTTTACACAAAGTGGTGGCGGTTAAATCCATTACTTTCAAGTTACGACTGAAAATCTCATCGTACGAAATTTTGTCGAATTTAGTTGCTGTCGGGTCTTTTTCCGGGTCGGCGGTGTAAATACCGTCCACGCGCGTACCTTTGAACATTGCATCGGCTTCAATTTCGATGCCGCGCAATGCCGAAGCTGTGTCGGTGGTAAAAAACGGATTTCCTGTGCCGCCGGCAATAATCACCACTTCGCCGTTTTGCATCGCTTCAATTGCGCGCCATTTGCTGTACAAATCGCCCACCGGCTCCATTCGAATTGCCGTGAAAACGTGATTTTTTTGACCAATCGCCGATAGTGCCGAACTGAGTGCCAGACTGTTGATAACGGTGGCGAGCATTCCCATTTGGTCGCCTTTCACGCGATCGAATCCTTTCGATGCGCCGCTTAATCCGCGAAAAATATTTCCGCCGCCAATAACGATGCCAATCTGCACGCCCATTTGCGCTATTTCGCTGATTTGCTGCGCATATTCGTTGAGGCGTACTTCATCAATTCCGTATTGTTTGCCGCCCATTAGCGATTCGCCGCTGAGTTTGAGTAGTATTCTGTTGTATTGTAGCATATTGTTATGTTGTTTTCATTTTGAATTTATTTTTGAATCCAAAAGCCAATGCAAATATACTTCATTTACTCCACAAATTGCACTTCCTTAAACGCATATTTTCTCTTTTCCTCTTCTCTCGTTTTCAGAACCAAATGTCCGGACGGCAACACATCAGCGATTTTTGCCGAAAATTTTCCGCTTCCGTCTTCAAACCAGTAATAGCCGTCTGTGCGGTAGAGATTTCGCATATATTCTTTTTTTATTTCGAGCTTTTCGCTACGTTTAAACTGTTGATAAAGAACGAAAAACTCGTGAAGAAAAGTATACAGAATTTGAGCTTTATCGTGTTTCGTTTTTGTAATTTGACACAACGAAACAGGATTTGGCAGACTGTCGGGAAACGATTTTTCGTTAATATTCAATCCAATTCCAATAACAGAGCTTTTGACTGATTCCTCTTGCAAATTATTTTCGATAAGGATTCCACCTATTTTTTTGTCGTTCCAATATATATCGTTTGGCCATTTAATGCGAACATTATCAATAAATCCCGACAATGTTCTCTCAATCGCCAACGAGGCAATACAAGAAATAAAGAACATCTCGTTTGCCGGCAATTTTTTTGGACACAACAGCAAACTAAACAACAGGTTATCGCCTTTCGAAGAAAACCACGAATTTCCTTGTTGCCCGCGCCCTCCGGTTTGAAATTCGGCAATCACCACCGTGCCTTCGGCAAGTAATTGCTCTCGAACAAGTTGTTTTAAATAATTGTTAGTCGAGTCAATTTCATCAAGTCGAATTATCTCATTTAATTGACTCATAATATTCCTGTTGCTGCTTTTTCGACAATTTTTTTACTACTTCTTCCACCGAATGGTCAATTAATTCTTTTATCAACACATCGGGCACGTCTTTTTGGATGTAAACAGAATTCCACAACAAATTGTCGCCTGCATAATATCCTTTGGTAACACCTTCGTATTTTTCCCGCAATTCCACCGTTTTTTCGGGATTACATTTCATCACAGCAAAAAACTCATTATCTTTTGGGATTAATGGGATAAATACAAACATTTTGTTCATAATTTTATACACCAACACGTCTTCCCCAAAAGGTGTACATTCTTCCGCTCCTTTTACGGAAAAACAATATTCTCTTAATTCTTCTATATTCATTCTATTAACCTTAACTTCTGTGCCTTCTACAAAAATGCCATAAAAGCATCTTCAAAATGTTCTAAATCAAACTTTTTTCCGTCCCAAACAATAGCAACGACATCGAAGCGAGCAGGCATATCTATCTTTTTTCCTTTCAAATAAATATCTGCTGCATCAATCAAACGCTTCATTCTACCTCGTCCGATTGCTTCTTCAGGATTTCCCCACTGCAATCCGCTACGGGTTTTCACTTCTGTGAACACAATGAACTCCTCGTATTCAGAAATAATATCTATTTCATATCCAAAAAGTGCCCAGTTGTATTCAATGATGCGATGTCCTTTCGATCTCAATAATCGTGCGGCTTCTTTTTCGCCCTGTTTTCCTAATTCGTTGTGGTCTGCCATCTTTTATTTACTGAAATACAAATTTACCGCAAATTTTCTTCATTTTGGGAAAAAAAATTCGTTTTTTTGTATTCGGAAAGAATAAGGCAAGATTTTCAATGGGAAAAAACAAACAAAAACAGCCTCAGCGAACAAAACCGGCAGCATTTATGCTCAGCGATGAGGAGTATGAAATGGTGCAATTCTATCTTCGTAAATACAAGATAGCTAATCGTTCGCGTTGGTTTCGAGAGACGATTATTAATCATATTTTGAAGAGTATGGATCAAGATTATCCGACTTTGTTTGAGGAAAATGAAATGAGAAGATAATTTAATTTGCTAATGTGCCAATGCAAATTATCAGAAAGCATAATGTCTGTCATTAGCACATTATTTATTAGCAAATTAGCACATTAAAAATATGCTAGACGATAATTATTTTATGCGACAAACGCTGCAGGAAGCGCAGAAGGCGTTTGAAAAAGATGAAATACCCATCGGTGCCGTCATTGTGTGCCAACAGCGCATCATCGCTCGCTCTCACAATTTGACGGAAATGCTGAACGACGTTACCGCACACGCCGAAATGCAAGCGATAACGGCTGCTGCCAATGTGTTAGGCGGAAAATATCTGACAGACTGTACGTTGTATGTTACCATAGAGCCTTGTCCGATGTGTGCAGGTGCACTGGGCTGGGCACAGATATCGCGTGTAGTATATGGTGCAAGCGATGAAAAACGTGGATATTCATTGTTTTCGCCGAATTTATTGCATTCGAAAACGTTGGTTACTTCAGATGTGATGAGTGATGAATGCAAGGCGCTGATGAAGAGTTTTTTTGAGCGGAAAAGATAAAATAATGAATATTCAAAACAATAAAAAACACTATTACATAATATGCAACAACAACCTTTAGGCATCGTTGCCGGTAGCGGAATGATGCCCGTAGAAATTATCAAACACTGCAACAAACATCATATCCCCGTTTTTGTGGTTGGATTAGAATCGTTTGCCACAGCGGAACAGTTGAGCGAAGCACCACACACATTTGCCAAAATAGGCGAAGCGGGAAAAATTCTCAAAGCGTTCAAGGAGAACAATGTACGTGACATTGTACTTGCCGGCGGTATCAAGCGTCCTTCGTTTAAAGAATTGATTCCCGACTGGGAAGGAATGAAAATTATGGCGAAATTGGCGATGAAAAAAATGAGCGACGACAATCTTTTCCGTGTCGTGATTGACGAAGTGGAAAATCGTGGTTTTAAAATCGTTGGTATCGAAGAAGTGGTTCCCGAAATGCTTTTTCAAGAAGGCATTTACGGCAAAGCGAAACCGGACAAGGACGATATGAACGATATTGAGCGTGGCTGGACGGTGGCGAAAGCCATTGGTGCGGTAGATGTTGGTCAAGCGGTTGTGGTGCAGGAGGGTTTGGTGTTGGCAATGGAAGCCATCGAGGGAACAGACCAAATGCTTGCTCGTGCGGCTTCGTTGCGCAAAGAGGGCAAAAAGCCGATTATGGTAAAAGTGCTCAAACCGGGTCAAGACATGCGTGTGGATTTACCTGCTATCGGTTTGCAGACGATAGATTTATTCATCAAACACGGCATTGGTGGAATTGCTGTAGAAGCCGGCGGCATTTTGTTGATTGAAAAAGATGCCGTTATCAAAAAAGCGGACGAAAACGGAATTTTTATTATCGGATTGAAGAAATAATTTATAAAATGCAAACAACTACCTGCAAGAACTGCAAATGTACCATTAACAAAAACTTCTGTCCAAATTGCGGACAACCCGCAACCCTCAGAAGAATCGACAAACATTATCTCATTCACGAAATTTCAGAGTTTTTGTTTGCTAACAAGGGAATGATATACACCATCAAAAAAATGCTTATCAATCCCGGTAGAAGCACTAGAGAGTTTATCGCTGAAGATAGATTTCGGTTCGTAAAACCCATTACGTTTCTCTTTATAACGTCATTGGTTTATTCGCTTGTCAATTATCTGTTTCATATTACGGCAGAAGATTTTTACCAACAATCCGATGTGCTCGAAGGCTCTACGATAACCCTTATTTTTGATTGGATGCTGATAAAATACCCTGGTTATTCGAGCATAATAACCGGATTATTTATGGCATTTTGGGTAAAAATATTTTTCAGAAAATCCGGCTATAACTTTTTTGAAATTTTTATCCTCTTATGTTTTGTGTCCGGAATACAGTCGTTATTTTTTTCCGGTGTAGCAATTGTACAAGGAATAACGCATTGGAACTTAATGCAAATTACAATTTATATTAGCATAATTTATCTTGTATGGTCAATTGGGCAATTTTTTGATGTGAAGAAAGCGGCAAGCTACATAAAAGCATTCTTTTCCTATGTTTTGGGAGTGCTTGCTTTGTCAATTGTAATAACAATTGTCGGAACTTTAATTGATGAAATAATAAAATGAAGATTTACCTCATTGTCGGTGAACCGTCGGGCGATATTCTTGCCTCTCGCCTTATAAAAGCCATTCGCCACGAACATCCCGAAGCGCAATTTTTTGGCATCGGTGGTGAAACAATGCGAATCGAAGGATTCAATTCCCTTTTCGATATAAAAGATCTTTCGGTAATGGGCGTAATGGAAGTCATTCCGCGATTGCCTGTGATTTTGCGCCGCCGAAAAGAAGTGTTGAATGATATCGAGCGTGTGCAACCCGATGTAATCGTAACTGTTGATAGTTGGGGATTTATCAGTTCGGTTTTGAAGATTTTGAAAAAACGAAAGAATACAATTCCTGTCGTTCATTACGTGGCGCCGCAAGTATGGGCATGGAAAAAAGGACGCGCCAAAAAAGCGGCAAAACTAATGAATCATTTGATGACGCTTTTGCCCAATGAACCGCAATATTTCGAAAAATATGGTCTACCGTGTACTTTTGTTGGGCATCCGGTGATTGAAAATATTGCTGATTTGGGCTTCGGCTCCGCTCAGCCACCGGCTCCGCTTAGTGAGCGAAGCCGAACTGCCGAAAATGCACGAATTTTATGCGTACTTCCCGGCTCTCGTCATAGTGAAGTAAGCAAACTTGCGCCCGTTTTTGTGGAAAGTATCAAACAATTGCACAAAGAAATTCCGAATCTTTTTCTATTCATTCCTTCGGTAGAAACAATGAAAGACGAAATAAACGAACATTTCAAAAATATCGGTACTCCGTACAAAATAATTACCGGACAACAAGCTCGTTATGAGGCATTTCGAATGAGTGAATTTGCCCTCGCTGCTTCGGGTACTGTTTCGTTGGAATTGACCGCTTGCGGTACACCACACATTATTGCTTACACATTTAACTGGCTGACAAATAGAATGGCTGAGTTTTTTGTGAAAATAAAATTTGCCAACCTTATCAATATTTTAGCAGACCGATTGATTATACCCGAATTTGTATTGCGAAATTGTCGATCCGATTTAATTGTGCCCGAAGCTCTTTCGTTTTTTCAAGACAAAGAAAAAGGCGAAATACAAATGATGCAAGCGAAAGAACAACTTGCGAAATTGAAACCTGCGGATAAATTGCCATCGGAAAAAGCGGCGGAAGTAGTTGTTAAAATGATTAGTAGTTAATGATTTAGCACGCAAATGACGCAGAAAGCGCAAATTTTCGCAAAATAAATAATGTGATATTTTTCTTGATTATTAGACAAAATACAAATTGCGAAAATTTGCGCTTTCTGCGTCATTTGCGTGCTAAAAAACAGTCCCACTTCAACAATATATTTCATAAAAAACACTAAATTCCCATCAAAAATTTTGCTATATCAAAAACACTTTCTACATTTGTAGTGTATTAATATAATAGTACACTAAAACAATAAATATATGATTGCAATAAAAAATCTCTATTTCACTTACAACAAGCGTGATAAGCTCTTCGAAGATTTGAATTTGACCCTCTCAGAAGGTCATATCTATGGCTTGTTAGGAAAAAACGGAACAGGAAAAACAACTTTATTAAGCCTTGTTTCGGGTCTGCTTTTTCCTGTGGAAGGGAAAATTGGTGTATTGGGTAAAAATCCCGAAAAACGGCAAGTCGATTTTCTTCAAAATCTTTTTCTCGTTTCTGAAGAATTTGACGTTCCCGATGTCAGTCTGAAAAAATATGCGATGCTTTTCGCTTCGTTTTATCCGCATTTCGATGCCGAGCAGTACGACCATTATTTGAAAGAATTTGATGTAAACGTCAACACCACGATGCACAAAATGTCGATGGGACAACGAAAAAAAGCGTACATCTCTTTTGCATTAGCTTGTAACACACGCGTTTTGCTAATGGACGAGCCAACGAACGGAATGGATATTCCCTCGAAAGCACAATTTCGAAAATTGATTGCTTCGGTGGCTTCCAAAAATCGTTGCATCGTGATTTCCACGCATCAAGTGCGCGATTTGGAAAATTTGATTGATGCGATTGTGGTGTTGGACGAGCATCAAATTATTTTCAACGAAAGCATTGATGCTATTTCCGAAAAATTGTCGTTTGTGGCGTATAACGGCACAAATTCCGGCACACAATTCTTGTATGAAGAAACCGCTGCATTGGGCGGAAAAGGCATTGCGAAAAACGATTCGGATATTCCATCGCGTGTGAATATTGAATTGTTATTCAATGGAATTGTTGCCGAAAAAGAACAGATAACAGATTTATTTACCGATAAAAATAGATAGGATTATGGATACAAATTTTAATTTTAGTCGCTTTTTGAAAGTGATAAGTAATGAGTGGTGTTTGAATTGGAAGAAGGTGTTGCTGTTTTGGGGTGTAGTCGTAGCTCTTTTCATTGGATATTTTGCCTATCAAGGACTTATCCAGAAAGAAATCATTACGATATACTCAGCATTTTGGACAGCTATTCTCACGATGAGTATATTGCAGGGTTTTTATCTTCAAATATATTTTAGAGAATTTTTATCTAAGAAGAAAACAACATCATTGCTCTTATTGCCCGCTTCGCGAAACGAAACATTTTGGGCAAAACTTCTATTGTCATTCATTCCTTATGTTATCATTTTCATTATGATAACGTTGATAGGATTAGAGTGGTTGAAGATGCAGAACGAGTGGGTAAGGCAAGCAAATGAATTTGATGAATGGAGGCTTAGAGATTTTCACCGATTCTATCAAACATTTGACTTGGAGGGAGACGAGTTTCGAATATTTTCAATAATGTTCCTCGTTTGGATTTTTTCCGCCTCAATTCATTTATTCAGTATTGTATCATTCAAAAAATGGGCGGCGGTAAAGTCCATAGTGCTTATTTTTGGTGTAATTGTAGGTGCATCTTTAGCAACATTTGTTACTTATTTCCTGTTTACAGGCAGTTTCCCGGTGTATGCTTTTCCGGGAGAAAGGCTTTTTACAAATGATGGTGGTGCTTATTTTATGCTATTATATCCGATTTCAGCCTATTGCTACGGTATGTTTTTCAGTCTGTTTCTGATGTTTATTTCGTATGTGAAGTATAACGAAAAAACAATTTAAGCGTATGAAATTCTCAGAATCACAAGCTATTTATCTTCAAATAGCAAAGATAATGGAAGAAAAAATTCTTCGAAAAGAATGGAAAGCGGAAGAACGCATTCCGAGTGTTCGGGATTTGGCTGTGGCAATGGAAGTAAATCCCAACACAGCGGTTAGGGCTTTTGAAATTCTTCAACAAAAGGAAATTATTTATAATAAGCGTGGTATCGGCTATTTTGTATCTGAAAATGCTTATTCGATTGTCAAAAAAGAGTGGAAAAAGAATTTCAAAGAACAAGAATTGCCCGAATTTTTCAAAAACATTGTTCTGTTGGATTTCTCAATGGAAGAAATCGACATTTTGTATAAACAATTTAATGTAAATAAATGATGATGATACAGATAAAAAAACTTTCTACAAAACTACTCATTATATTAGGAGTAGTGATATTAAGCCTAATTGTTTGGCAAGTAATATTTTCCAAGCGAGTGATTGGCGATTTCGCAAAAATACACAATATACAAACCGCACCGCAAGCGCGTGAGTTATTAGATAATGGTAAATTGAAGACATTTAGCAAGATGCCACTTTCTCAATTTTCAAATTTAATACTTGATGGTATTACTGTATTCTTGTTTAAAGGCGATGAATATGCCGTCTATTTGAGTAGCTATAATAAAGATAGTGTTGATGTTAGATTGGATAATAATAATTTACATCTTCGTTATTTCGGACGAGGTGGAGCAGATAATCCAAAATGGATGCCTGTTTTTGTGTCAATGCCGGAAGAACCGAATTTAGTTCATAGTATTGATACAGACAATCACGGAAATAAGCAACACAATATTTTAGGCTTCAAAGGGGATAAAATGCGTTTATCTTATGGCAATGCTCGTATATGGCTCAATACAGATATATCTCATATCAAAATTAGACAAAACGGTGGAGAATTGACACTTGATGTGAAAGGAAGCGATGTCTGTGTAGATGCAGATAGCAAGAATGGCAGTTTTAGACTTTTTGATTGGGATTCGGAAAGTATGAATTTGGATTTACGGTTGAACGAATCTATCGGCTCTTTTGCCATTCACCCTCAATCAAAAGTTGAGAAAATAAGCGTAATGGGCTCACTTCGAACTCATCGTTATCTTTGGTATGGCGAGAATAGAAATACTTTTGAGTATTCCAGACAAGTTGATTCTTTGATTATAAATTTGACAAATAGTTCGAGAGAAGTAGAACGATTGTTACTTTCAACTAATTTATCAGGCAAATATGAAGATATTCAGATTTCTAATAATATTTTCATCGAAAGAAGAGATGATTTGATGCCGGGAAGAAGGAGGTAAATGATTAAACGGATTTACACAGAAAATCTGCGTAAATCCGTTTCATTTGTACTGAGCGTAGCCGAAGTATCTGTGTGTCATCTGCGTGCAAAAAATCCACATCAAAAACTCCATCTCGCCCTCACACCAAACGTCGTCGGTATACCCGGTACGAATGTGGGTGCGTGAAACATCAAACCTGTATTTCCGGCACTAATGATGTATTTTTCGTTCGTTACGTTATTCGCAAATAGCGAAACATTAATCCTTTGCTGAATGAAATTAAAACCAAGATTTAAATTTAATAAACCGTGTCCGGCTTGTGTCAAGTCGGGGTCGTTGTTGTCTTCGAAATAGATTTTACTTTTGTAAGTATAGGTGGGTGTGAAAACCATTCCAATATTACGCGAAAGTCTTGCCCTTGCATTTAATCCGAACGTGAAACTATGGTCGGGTGTTAGGCGAAAATGATTGTCTTTCAGTTTGTAAGTAACTTCAATTGGTTGACCTGTTGTTGGGTCAGTTCCCGGCATCACAACATTGTCGTTAAAACGTGCGTGAATGAAAGCATAATTTCCGAAAACATCTAAATGACGACAAAGTGTTACACTCTTGTTAAACTCTGCACCATAAGAAGTTGCCTTGCTCACGGGCAAAATGGTGTAGAAGTTGTCGAAAGTAGTTGCTTGGAAATCTCTGTAAGTCTGATAGAAAAGTCCTGCATCAAATGAAAAATGTCCTCTTTCGAAATATTTGAAACCAATGTCAAAACTGTTCACCGTTTCGGGTGCAGCTTCTACGATATCGCCTGTAATGGTGGGCTGCAAAACAGCCGGACGACGACCGGTTGAAAATCCGCCAAAAACAGTAGCATTGTTGTTTATCAAATATTTAAGACTTGTGCGATAAGTGGCAGCAAAATAATTTTTCGATTCTTCCACAAGCGGCGAAACAGCAAACAAGAAGTTCGGATTATTAGGATTAGGCATACCACCTTGCATCACTTGTGTCAAAAAACCGATGGTTGAAGCCGGACTTCCATCTACTGGATTTACCATATCGGCAATCGAAAGTTTGTCCCAAATAGCGCGAGCACCGACATTAAAAATCAATCGGTCTGTGATACTGAAATCGAAATTTACGAACAAATCAAATGCGCTGTTAATCGCCGAAGTTTCTTTTAATTCCGAACGCGCACTCAATGGTGGAATCATTCCGACCATTTGTTCAGGCAATCCCATACCCATTAACATTCCGGCAACCATCATATCTTGCATCGGATTCGGTGTTCCGTTTGGCAAAATCATATTGTTACCCATTTTTCCGGGCATTCCAAAAGCATCGCCTGTTACTCCAAAAGCATCCATCATCAACCACATCAAATATCTTTCGTCAGGGTTAAATTGATATTTTTGACTCACATCTTCGCGCCAAAAACTTGTGCCGATAAAGCCATTGAGACGGTCTTGCGTAAAATTCCAGCGAAATTCTTGTGTAAATTGATTTACTTTTACCGATTCTGCGAAATCTATTGCAGGTGCTTGCGTTCCATCACCGTCCCAACGTGCATCAGCAAAGTTGTGATGAAACGATGTAAGTGATGTGATTGAGTTTCTATCGTTTATCCTGTAATTCATATCGAGCATTGTACCCAATAATTCGCGATGATTGAAAAATTTTGTACCCTCGTCAAACGACGCTTTGAAATCGAAAATATTGGTAACACCTTCCGAATTTGGGAAACGTTTGCTCATAAATGGCGTTCCGTTATCTTTATCGTTTTGATAATCAACAATCAGGTCGATTCTGAAATTGTTCATTGGCAAATAACGCGCCGAAAAACGAAGATCGGTTGAATTGATGCCGCCAAGATTTTTGTTGCTCGAAAGATTCTCAACATATCCGTCTCTATATTGATGACTTCCACCCATACGGAACATCAACTTATTGTCGATAACAGGTACATTAATAACACCTTGTACTTCGGTCATTCCATAATTTCCAACACCTAATCCAACATATCCGCCAAAATCTGATGCTGGTTTTCTTGTAATAAAATTAATTCCACCGATTTGTGATCCACGTCCAAAAAGTGTTCCTTGTGGACCTTTTACCACTTCAACGCGCTCCATATCAAATAGATTGCTTTTTGCCATTGAAGCACGACTGATAGGTGCGTTGTTGAAGTAGGTGGATACGCGCGGTTGTGCTGTCGGACTTACTTCGTCGCTCGTCAATCCGCGAATCACGAATGTGGGACGATACGGCGTTTGAATACGAACGTTTAATCCCGGAACAAAGTTTGAGAGCTGCGTTAAATCTGTTGTGTTTGTTGTTTCCAAAAAATTGCCGCTCAACGAGTTCATCGTGATAGGTACCACAAGCATACGTTCTTCGCGTCCTTGAGCAGTAACGATTACCTCTTCGAGGTTAATGACATTTTCTGTTTCCTGCGCTGTGAGTGTGAGGCAGGCGGCTGTGAAGCCGAGTAATAGTGTTTTTTTTAATTCCATATTTTTTTCTATTTGATCTTTTTCTTCGTTATTTGTTGAATTTGTTGGCTTTCCGACTTCCATCCAGCTATGTAAACCTTTATCGAGATCGAAAATGGTTGTGAATCCCATTTTTCGAATTCTATTTGCTGATAATTTACTGCGAACGCCGTGTCCGCAATACAAAAAAATAGGCTTATCTTTATCTAACGCTAATGCCGCAATTTGTTCCCGAAAATCGGAATCCCTGAAATTGATGTTTATCGCACCCGAAATGTGATTTTCCTTAAATTCACGCGGATAACTCACATCAATTAATTGCTCGGTTCCGAAAATATTAAGTTTTTCTTCAAATTCATCCGGATTCAAATTGTGAATTTCGGCTGATGAAGTAAAAAAACGAACAATCGCTGTGATAATATTGATAGAAATAATCGTAAGTTTCATTTCAATCTTTGAATTATTGAATCATTAAATCTTTGAATTGGTGGCGAAGTTCCAAATATCTCTTTCAATACACACATTCAATCCCTTACAAGGCGTTGGTTCGAGATTGTATTTCAAATATAGTTCGGCAAAAAGCTCTTTTACTTGTCGATAAAAATCAATATCGGGTGCTTTCATACTGCTTTGTACCGGTTTCCCCATTGGCATCCAAATAGAGGCAGACGGCATAATTCCACGTTTTGCAAGAAAAGTAGCACCTTCTTTTAATGTTTCAAAATTTTCGAGACCAATAATGAGGTTAGAAAACGCTTTGCCTTGCCCATACTTTTGCGCAATATATTCTAATACTTGCAAATGTTCTTTACGTCCGGTAATGTTTACTTTTCCGGGTGTAATTTTTTTTGCGAGAGCCAAATCCCATACTTCTACGCTACACGCAATGCGACTTGCACCGAGGGAAAAATAGCGGTCGATAAATGTTAAATCTGTCGGCGGTGTGATGTAAAGAAGAGTCTCGCCACAAGGTTTTGTCGTCAATTGGTCGATAGCATTCAGATAATCAATGATATGTTTCGCTTCTCTTTCTCCATTAAAAGTAGAACCTCCGGTAATTTGAACGTTGCAGACATTCACGTTGTTAATCGCATATTTTACTATTTCAGCCACATCTGCTGCCGGAAAAGCCGGTGGTAATGATTTTCCTTTTTTGGCGGTAGCTTCGAAATCAACTCCCGAAAAACAAAATTCACATGCATCGCCTGTAGCCGCATATTCACAAGCCCATAGACATTGAAATGATACCCAATCAACACCTTGCAGCACGGCGTTTCCCACGAAAGGGTTTCCCGATGCGGTTTTCTGTTTGTAAAAATCAGTCGCCGGTGGAAAAGTTATTGTATCAATTTCTTCATTTTTATAGAATAGTGTAGCAGCATTATTTTTCATTCGTAAGGAAAAAGGTGTCGCTAAATTATCAGTGAGTTTTTTCGATTCGGCATTATCCCAATCAAGCATACCGGAAAGAAGACGCAAATGTGATCCCATATCAGTCAACTGTGCAATAGTACCGTCGCTCAGTATAAGACAATTGCAGCAAAGTGGACTTTTGCTTAATCGGGCAATTCCTTTATAATTTTGATATACTGCTTCATCAACGTATATCCCGCGACTAATCAATAGACATTTTAATTCTACAGAATCAATATTGACTCCTTCTATTACATATTTGTTCATCTAAATCACTCTTTTATTCGTTCGGTGTTCGGCGAACAACAAATTCAACTGTTTGTAAATCAGAAGCAAAGGTAGTTTATTAGTCTCAAATAACAAAAGTAATTCAATATATTTGCGATTTATTTAGAAATATTACGAAAATTGTGTAATTTTTTTGAATGATGATAAAGCTGGTAGCTCGGATTTTTATTCTTGCCGAAAACTAAATATGAAAAAGTACTTTTAGTAAAAAAGTACTTTTAACGACAAAGTACTTTAAGTCATAATAAATGGGAAGGTAACATTGTTAGTTATTTGCTGTTTATTTATTCATTATAATGTCAATTAGAAACCCAATCGATAATACAAATGCGCTAAATGTAATTGCTCCCAAGAAATAAGCGAGCAATGTTTTTGCGTAACTTGCAACTCTTTTCTTGTCAAAGAATTGCCCCACTGCCCACACGAGATAAATCATTGTGATAAGATTTGAAATTTGCAATAAGTGCCAATGCGTTATGTTTTGGATAATTGTGCCGACAGAAAGAAATATTATTGATATACCGGACACAAAACACATAAGAATAAAAATCTCAAAAAGATTGTAACCGGATTTTCTGAATAATAACTTTACCCAAAACGCCATAAACAATCCGATTAACAGGTTTGAATAACCAAAATTTTCTCTCATCCACTTAAAAACGCTTTCAACTCCCTCGACTCCGTCAACTCTAATGTTTAGAAATGGGCTTGAAAAGGCATATTCGTCAATTTTAATTTGGGAAAAATAATTCACAAATGTGTAAATTAATGACATTACAATGAGAAAAAGAATAGGTTTAACAAATCGATACCTGTCTTTTGCAAGGAAATGACGAACACTTTTTCCCGGACTTATAAGTAGCTTTTTTATTGTAAATAACAATCCTTTTTTTGCTCCCAAAATTTCTCCAATTTCTTGAAAGATGTAGTGTTTGTCAATTCTTTTTAGAACTGTTGGTTGTCCGCAATTTGAACAATAATTTCCATTTGTCGGCTCATTACAATTTTTACAACTATTCATATATGTCTGTTTTGATATTTTTTTGAATTTGAGTAGCCATATTTTTGTTTCTAAATGTGTGATTTATCATTCAATTACAAATGATATGAGCATACAAATATACTGTAAAATTGGAATATTTCCAAGATGTAAGTATGTATAAGAGAAGTTTTTTTAAGAACTAAAGAGATGTTGTGCCTCACGAGCGAAATTCTACACCTTTCTCCAAATATGAATTGGAATGTAATATCTCTTGACTTTTTTGTTTGTTGTTTGCCGAATTGCGAATGCAACTTATTGTAAATTAAATGAAAAGTATAATACAAAGTTTGCAAAAGCGAAAAAAAGTCGTAAATTTGTATTCAGTTTAGTTGAAAGTTTTAGGAAAATGAAGAATAATTACACAGAACGAGAAAAGCAATTAGCACGATTTGCCAAGGCGATGGGACACCCTACGCGCATCGCGATATTAAAATTCTTAGCATCACGCTGTGAATGTTTTTTTGGCGATATAAACGAAGTGCTACCTATTTCGAAAGCAACTGTTTCGCAGCATCTTGCAGAATTGAAAAGTTCGGGGCTGATACAAGGCGAAATTCAACCTCCGAAGGTGAAATATTGTATCAATCCTGAAAATTGGGCATTAGCAAAAGAGATGTTTGAGGAATTGATAGGAAGTTATGCTCGTTGTGAATCGAGTTGTTAGGAAATTCAAAGGCTCAAGTTTGAACTTTTACAGATTATAATATCTACTGCAATCGTGAGTATAAATTTTTTCTTCGCATTATGTGCGAATTATGAGAAAATGAAAACACCATCCAATTTGGCAAGAGCAAAATAGAAAAAACCCTTTGCATCACGCAAAGGGTTTCCTGCTTATGAAAATTAAGACACTTTTGAGATAATCAAAAGTGTTTTTTGATGCAAGAATTTTACTGAAGTAAAGTTCTAAATTCTTGATTCGTGCGATATTGTGCAAATTCTAAATCGTTCAATGCTTTACGCGCCATAGAAGGATCTTTGCTGATAGCGGTGCGTAGGTTTGACACAACATCGTTGAAATTATTTGTCCTTGCTGCAATAATAGCCAATAAATAAGCCGTTGTAGCATTAGGGTTAGCCACGGCTTGCAACGTATTTTTCGCTCTGTTATAATCTCTTACGAGTAATTGTGCCAAAGCAGCGTTATTCGTGTTAACGCTGCCAAATGAATTAACAGCTTGATTGTAGTTTCCTTGCATCAAATTGTACAATCCCATTGCTTCGTCAAGAGAATTTGCACCCGCTGAACGACCAAGGAGTTCGTTGGCAGAAGCCAAATCGTTGTTGAGCATTGCCAAAAGGGCTTTGTTTACATTTACTTCGATAGCCGATGGCGAAACTTGCGCTGCGCGATCGAATGCCTGTTTTGCCAAATCGAATTCACCCGTACGATAAAACAATGTTCCCATATTGTTCCAGCCTCTGTAATCTTGCGGAAAATGGGCAGTTACAAATTGATAAATTTGCTCTATTTCAGACGGATTGTTGGTCAATGTAGAAGCATAAAGTAATTCTTCTACAGAAAGTTCTCTTGGTCTGTTGCGCCAGTAATCCAAGATTTCGTCATCAGTTTTTCCAATCAATTCAATGTTGGCAATGATGCGTGAACGACGTAACTGCGGAAGAATGGTTTGCGCTAATTCATCAAACACGAATGAGATATTTCTAATTTCTCTTTCGCGTGTTTCCGTATCGGGGTACATTTCCAATACGCGCAAAATCAAATCCCTGTCTTGAATGTTTGAAGCTGCTACCATTTGGCGGAAACCTTCCCAGTCTTCGGCAGTGTAGTGAGCATTGATTTGAGTATTTACATTGCGTCTTGCCAATTCACCTTGAAGGTGCTGCGCTGTAACTCTTTCGCGACCGGCGGCAAGTCTTTCGTTCACTGCCGTTGGACCTTCGGGTGAAGCGTAAGCCGAAATTTCAACGCTCACATTTTGTCTTTCGTCGTTAAAAGCCTGTTCCACTCGGCGTTTCCATTCAGCCAAATTTGAAGAATTGATTTCGCTCGAACGAAGATTTGTTTCGTTCACAAGGAATAAAATTTGTGATTCCTGCTGTGCCTGAATAATGCGTTGAAAACCATCAGGCGCTACCGAAGGTGTTGTGTTGCGTACACTTGCCAATGCCGAAGTAGCGAGAACGCCGTCAGCCACTTTTAGGTCGGGTAGGGTAGCTTGTCTATTTCTCACACGTGTTTCGAAACGAAGATACAATTCCGAAGATTGCATTTCGGGAACAAAATTAAACGTGGAATTCATTGTGAAGTTGCCGCCCCTTCTGTTGGCAATAGTTGTTCTGTTTCCGGACACATTTTCTCCTTGGAAACTTTGTGGTGTTCCCACTACTTCTCTTCCGTCGAATTTCAATACGGGCGTAATGGTTACAATGGCATTTTTGTGAAACCATCCTTCGGGAAACGTCCCGCTAATAGCAACGGGTACTTGCATTCCTACCGTTTCTAATGGAGAAGGTGTAACATTGAAATTGTTTTGCGAAAGAGGTCTAAGTTTGCTGCCGCAAGAAGTGGCAAAAAGAGCTACCACGAGCACAAGCACGAGTGATAATAAATTTGTTCTTCGATTCATTGTAAATAAAGAGTTTATGATGTTTTGTTTGTCTTCGAACTTTATAAAGTACAAAGCTACTTTATTTTTGCGAGATTGAAAAGCGGCTTATTACTTTTTATTTGTTTTTTTTGGAAAATTAGAAAGTTAAAGAATGAAAGTGATTGAATCAAGACTGGAAACCTGAAATATTTTCAACTAACTCTATCGGTTTATCAATTATCAACCGTGCACCTGCATCTTGTAATTCTTCTCTCGTGCGAAATCCCCAAGTTACGCCCACCGGAAACATTTCGGCGGCAACAGCTGTTTGCATATCTACGTTGGAATCGCCTACGTAAAGAATATTTTCGGGTGAAATATCAAGTTTTTTCGCAATAAATAAAGCAGATTTGGGATTTGGTTTGCGAGGGAAATCATCTGTAGCACCCATAATCACTTCAAATTGCCACTCTTTTAATAAATCATTGCAAATTTGCTTTGTCAATTTATCCGCTTTGTTGGAAAGAATAGCCATTTTTATACCTTTTGAAGTCAAAGTGTCTAATAACTCATTTATTTCGGGATATAATTGGGTTTTATTGGTCAGGTTTCTTTGATAATAATCGATAAACATTTCAAAACAGTTTCGAATGGTTTGTGGATTTTCAAGAGCCGATGGCGGTACACACGATTTGACTAAATTCATCAATCCCTTACCAACAAAATATTTATATGCTTCGTAAGGATGCGTGAAGTATCCGAATGACGACAATGTGTGATTCATTGCATCGGAAATATCGATTAATGAGTCAATTAATGTTCCATCTAGGTCGAAGATAATGGCTTGATGGGTTTTCATTTCATTGTATCCTTCTCTGTTACAGCAACTATCTTATAAGACTTATTTTTTCCTCTTTGGATAATAACTGTAACACCTTCATCTACCTTATCAAGATAATATTTCTGCTTATCTCTAAACTCTCTTGTACTAATGACTAACATAACTGCAATTATTTTAATTTGTACCAATTTGGTATAAAAATACAATTTATTTTCCGAAACAAAAAACTATTCCGCCAAAAATCTCAATTTCCTCAAAATTTTCTCCACTGTCGGGTCTGCATTCACAACTGTATAAGCAGGAAATTCTCTCCGCCACTGACAATAATGCGATCGAAACCACGAAAATTTTTCGGGCGATGATTTCAAATCTACCGTCTCTATCATCGGATTATACGTATGCCATACGGCGTGCGACAATTGATTTTCGACAGGGATTTCGTACAAATTTATCACAGGAAACAGCGGCACGGCTACTTCTTGATAGGTTGGATTGATATTTAATCCGAAAAAATTTTTCAAATTCTCCAAACTCATTTTTGTGGCAGTCCACTTTCCGTCAGCCGAATAACCGGCGATATGTGGCGTGGCAATATCCGTCATTTCGAGCAATTCTACATCGATATTCGGCTCATTTTCCCAACAATCTAATACTACGCCCGATATTTTACCGTTTCTAATCGCTTTTTTCAATGCTTGATTACCAGTTACGCCGCCACGTGCTGCGTTGATAATGAACGGCTTTTTGGTGAGAGATACAAAAAAATCATCATCGGCTAAATGAAATGTTTTGTGTTCACCTATTTTTGTCAATGGTGTGTGAAACGTAATAATATCCGCTTTGTGTTTTATTGTTTCCAAATTGACAAAAATTTGCGCATTTTCTTCCTTTTCTGCTCGTGGCGGGTCGTTGAGGAGTACGTGCATTCCGAGTTTTTCGCAGGCTATGGCAACTCGGCTTCCTACATTTCCAACGCCTACAATACCGATCGTTTTGTCTGACAAATGAAAATGGTGTTTTTCGGCAAGGTAGAGTAGCGAGGCGGTAATGTATTGTTCTACTGAGTTTGCATTGCAGCCGGGTGCGGTGCGCCACGCGATATTGTGTGCATCGCAATAGGCGGTATCGATATGGTCGTAACCGATAGTGGCAGAGCAAATTAGTTTTACGTTGCTGTCTGATAAAATTTCTTCGTCGAAATGTGTAACAGTACGAACGATAAGTGCGTCTTTGTCTTTAATCGCTTCTTTTGTGAATTGGTTACCGGGAATGTATTGTACTTTGCCGAATTGTTCGGCAGTGTCTTGTAAGTAAGGGATATGTGCGTCTGCGAGAATTTTCATTTTACATTATTCGAATGTTTTGCTTTACAAATTTTGAAAAATGCACGTCTGCTAAAATTTTCATTCTTCGTCTTCTACCGGAATCTTTTTTTCTAAACAATATTTTCGGATATCTGAATCGTTTACAAGATACTTATCACAAAACTCGCCAAACTCTTTTTCTACTGCAATATAATTTCGCTCATCAATAGTCATTAAGTTTTCAGCCTGTTCGATAAATTTTTCAAATTCCTTGTTTATTCTACACAACTTATCCATTGTTTTGAAGTCTAATTCGCGATATTTTGCTGGAAATACAACTTTGCTTTGAAATGGTTGTGATTTTAACTCAATGACACCTATGCCAAACGATTGACTTAATCTTTCCATTTCATCGCGAAACTCTTTCTTGTTATTGATTTCAAGAGCAACTAGATAGCCATAATTTGCCCAACTTGAATTTGATACGGCTTGAAAAAATGCTTCTTTAAGTTCGCTATCACCATTGACCTTTACTTTCAACTCATATGAATACAGTTTGAAAGTATCCATTCTGTTAATGGTTTTCAGAAATTTTTGATTGACAGTATTTTGCAGTTTTAGAAAGCGAATACCCACCATATCGGGGTGCATCCAAACTTGATGACCGTCTTTTTCGTGAAATGATTTTTCGTGAAAAATAGTTTTGGGATAAATACCTGAGTCTTTCAGATAACTGCTCAGCAGTATGTGCAAATCTCTTTCTTTAATCTTTTCTTCGTTTTTTGCTTTTTGTTGTATTTTTTGCTGCTCCTCTTTTTGCTCAACAAAATCTATCTTATCAGTAACAGGCTTTTTTGCAGGCTCAATTTCTATTTTTGGCTGTTCTTTCGGTGGTTCACTTTGTTGCTTTTTTGAACTTTCTATATCAGTAGCGAGTTCGTTTTTCGCAGGTTCGGCTTTTGCTGGCTGCTTTTTCAGTGATTGATTGCCATTTTTCTCGAAATTATCAAAATCAATAGACTCCTCATTTTTTGTAAGATAATAATAAAAACGACCACCTTTTTTTATTTGCTTAACTCGCGTATCCCCACTACGAATAAACTTGCCGGGTGTCTCAATAATATCACCGACATTTGCAGTACTGTAATACTTTTTCTTGCTAATGTGTTGAAGAATGTCATTCGGCGTACAAGGATCTTTTAATTCCTCCATACTTTTCAGTACCGCTTCTCTAATTGTCATATTGAATTTTGTATTTGTTGTATGATTTTTTGCAAATTCAAATGCAAAGATAGTGAAGTTTTTGCATCATTGCATCTAAATTAGCACATTATTTATTCACCCATTAACACCTTATCCATTTCCATCGCCGCCTTTCTTCCATCACCCATTGCCAAAATAACCGTTGCACCACCACGCACAATATCGCCGCCTGCAAAAATTTCGCTTTCACCAACTCGCATCGTATCTTCATCAACAACAATTGTTCCCCATTTCGTTACCTCCATTCCCGAAAACGATTGCGGAATCAGCGGATTCGGCGAAACGCCCACGCTCACAATCACTTCATCTACATCAATCCAAACGGTATCGCCCTCAATTTCAACAGGACGACGACGACCCGATTGGTCAGGCTCGCCCAACTTCATTCGTTGTAGTTCCATTCGTTGTACACGTCCGCATTCACTGCCTTCGTAACGAATCGGATTGTGCAAAGTCAAAAACTCAATTCCCTCTTCTTTAGCGTGCTTCACTTCTTCCACACGCGCAGGCATTTCTTCTTCCGAACGGCGATAAACAATCATCGCCCTTTCTGCACCCAATCTTCGCGCTGTTCGAACAGCATCCATCGCCGTATTTCCGCCGCCGATAACTGCCACTTTTTTACCTTTTTGAACTGGCGTATCGCTATCAGAGTCAGTCGCTTGCATTAAATTGATGCGCGTAAGATATTCGTTGCTGGAAAGCACACCGTTGAGGTTTTCGCCCGGAATGTTCATAAAGTTCGGTAATCCGGCGCCGCTTCCGATAAAAATTCCTTTGAATCCGTTGGTTTTCAAGTCTTCTTGCGAAATGGTTTTTCCAACGATGATATTAGTTTCAAATCTAACACCCATTTTTCGCAAGCCGTCAATTTCCACGTCTACCACCTCGTTGGGCAATCGAAATTCGGGAATACCATAACGAAGTACGCCGCCTAATTTGTGCAGAGCTTCGAAAACCGTAACATCGTACCCCATTTTCGCCATATCACCCGCGAAGGCCAAACCCGCAGGACCTGAGCCAACAACAGCGATTTTGATTCCGTTTGTTGAAACAACTTTGGGAATGGAAATATTTCCACTTTCGCGTTCGTAATCAGCCGCAAATCGTTCTAAATACCCAATGGCGACAGGCTCTTTTTTGAGTTTCAGTGTATAAAAACATTGACTTTCACATTGCCGTTCCTGCGGACACACACGACCGCAAACTGCCGGAAGTGTGTTGGTTTCTTTCAGTGTTTTGGCGGCTTCGAGGAATTCGCCGCGCTCGATATTTTTGATAAATTTTGGTATATTAATTTCCACCGGACAGCCCGAAATGCAAGTCGGGTCAACGCAATCCAAGCAGCGTTTCGCCTCATTTATAGCCAATTCTGTAGAAAGTCCGAGATTTACTTCGTCGTAGTTTCGACTGCGCACTTCGGCATCTACTTCGGACATTTTCACGCGCGGAATATCGGTGCGTTCTTTATTTTTTATTGATTTTCGTAACGCTTCACGCCATTCGGCCTTGCGTTCTGTTTGTAAATATTCTTGTGTAAGCATTTTTTTAGGAAGTTAATGAAGTTAGAAAAGTTAAAGAAATTAAGGGAACTCGCAGTAGGCTGCGACCTTAAACTTTAAAATTTTAAACTTTAAACCAGAAAATTAATCATAAGCGCGAAGTCGCAGCATCATTTCATCGAAATCTACTTGATGTGCATCAAATTCGGGTCCATCGACACATACGAATTTGGTTTTTCCGCCTACTGTTACACGACAAGCGCCACACATTCCTGTGCCGTCCACCATTATTGTGTTAAGTGATGCGATGGTGGGAATGTTGTATTTTTTAGTCAATTGCGATACGAATTTCATCATCACGGCAGGTCCGATAGTAACGCACAAATCTACTTTTTCGCGTTGAATAATTTTTTCCACGCCTGCTGTAATCAATCCTTTTTCGCCATACGAGCCGTCGTCGGTCATAATAATCACTTCGTCAGAATGTTTACGCACTTGTTCTTCCAAAATAATCAACTCTTTTGTACGAGCCGCCAGTACGGAAATCACACGGTTACCGGCATTTTTCATCGCTTCGATAATCGGCAACATTGGCGCGACACCAACGCCTCCTCCGGCGCAAACAACCGTACCGAAGTTTTCGATGTGTGTGGCTTTTCCCAACGGACCTACTAAATCGGTAACGTAATCACCCACATTCAGATTACTTATTTTTTTTGATGACTTTCCTATTCGCTGAATAACCAGTGTAATGGTACCTTTTTTCGGATTAGCCGAAGCAATGGTATAAGGGATTCGTTCGCCTTTTTCGCCCACACGCACGATAACGAAATGTCCTGCTTTTCGGCTCTTTGCGATAAGTGGTGCTTCGATTTCGAAACAAACCACGTTGTCGGAAAAATTTTGTTTTGCAACTATTTTGTTCATAACCTAATTTTTATCTCTCTATAATTAAGTGCAAAAGTACTCATTTTTGTCGTGAATTCGATGAAAGTTTGTGAGAATTAAATTATCAAATACTTATATCGTGAAAAGTTTTATTTTTGGTTATATGGTCTATATTCCTTAAATTTGCACTCTTAAAAACATCAACAACATAACGTACATAATGAATATATCCGGACAATTCAAAAAAATACTTCCCGATTTAGCTGTAATCGTGGCATTTATTCTTCTCTCTTTTGCTTATTTTGCACCTGCTATAATGGACGGACGCAGAATTATGCAACACGACTCGCTTGCCGCTATCGGTCAAGGACAAGAACAACGCGATTTTATGGCGCGACACGATGGCGAACGCACGCGTTGGAATCTTTCAATGTTTAGCGGAATGCCTTCGTATCAAATGAGTCCAACTTACAATTCGTCGAAACCGCAAGAGTTTGCCCGAAAAGCTTATTCGTTGTTTTTACCTGATTATATGCGTTTGGTTTTCATTATGTTGTTAGGATTTTATATCTTGATGAGAGCCTTTAAAGCGTCGCCGCTCGTTAGTGGATTGGGGGCGGTTGTGTGGGCGTTTTCATCGTATTTTTTCATTCTGATTTCCGCCGGACACATTTGGAAATTTTATACACTTGCCTATATTCCGCCCACGATTGCCGGAATGGTTTATATTTATCAGCGAAAAAAATACCTGTTGGGTGCGTTGTTGATGATGATTTTTGTAGCGTTTCAAATTGTTTCGAATCACGTTCAAATGAGTTATTATTTCTTGTTCGCGATGCTGTTTATTATTATCGGCTATTTTGTTGATGCGTTGAAAAATAAAACATTACCCGACTTTTTGAAATCGACAGGCGTAGTTATTATTGCAGGATTAATCGGTGTAATGGCAAATGCGAGCACGCTTTATCACACGTGGGAATATTCACAGCAAACGATGCGCGGAAAATCGGAACTTTCACATCACGGCGACAATGCAACAAGTGGTGGATTGGAACGCGATTATATCACGGCGTGGAGTTATGGCATTGGCGAAACGTGGACATTGCTCGTTCCTAACACAAAAGGTGGGTCTTCGGCTATTCCGATGTCGCAAAGCGAAAGAGCAATGAGCAAAGCGCGTCCCGAATATCGCGAAATTTTTTCCGGTATCGGACAATATTGGGGCGAACAACCGATGACAAAAGGTCCGGTATATGTTGGTGCGTTCGTACTAACATTGTTTATTTTAGGACTTTTTGTTGTAAAAGGTTCAATGAAATGGGCACTTTTAGCAGGAACAATCTTTTCGATTTTACTGTCGTGGGGGCATAATTTTATGCCGTTGACTGATTTCTTTATCGACCATATACCGCTATATAACAAATTTCGAACGGTTTCATCGATTCTTGTTGTTGCACAATTTTGTATCCCATTATTAGCGATTTTGGCTTTGAAAGAAATCATAGAGAAGCCCGAAATTTTAAAACAAAACCCCAAATATCTGTACATAAGTCTTGGATTGACAGGCGGTTTTGCATTGCTTTTCGCCATTATGCCGCGAATGTTTTTTACATCTTTCGTTTCGACGTCAGAGATGTGGCAGTTGCAACAAGGACTTCCGGCTGAACATTTACAACCATTTATTAATAACTTGACCGAAATGCGCATCGCAATATTTACTGCCGATGCGTGGCGCAGTTTCTTTATTTGTGTTATTGGAGCGGCTCTGTTATGGTTGTATATCAACAAAAAAATAAAAGCAATGTGGATTGTCGGCGGTATTTTGATTTTATGTTTGGTGGATATGTGGGGCGTCAATAAGCGATATTTGAACGACAGCGATTTTCAAACGCAAGTGAATCGTCAACAAATGCTTGCGCCTTCGCCTACCGACCAGCATATTTTGGATGATCCTACATTGAACTTCCGTGTATTGAATATGCAAAATCCTTTCAACGATGGTGTTACGCCTTTTTGGCACAAAACAATTGGTGGCTATCACGCAGCGAAACTTCGTAGATATCAAGACCTTATCGATATACATCTTGTACACGAATTACGTGCGTTGCAAGAAGAAATCATACAACATTCGGGTGTTTTAGATTCTGCGAATTACAATGCGTTTCCTGTATTGAATATGCTCAATCTCAAATGGATAATTTTTCCCGTACAAGGCGGAACGTTTCCTATCGAAAATCCACATCATCAAGGAAATGCGTGGTTTGTAGACGAAATCCGATTTGTGGATAGCGCCGATGAAGAGGTTGCCGCATTGGGCGAAATTGATTTGCGTACGCAAGCCGTTGCCGACAGAAAATTTGCGTCTGTTTTGGAAGGATTTAATGTAATGCCGAGGGATTCGGCTTCTGTTATTGAATTGATTTCGTATGATTCTAACTATATGGAATACAGAGTTTCGGCGAAAAAAGACGAATTAGCGGTCTTCTCCGAAATATATTATCCGCGGGGTTGGAAAATTACGATTGACGGAAAACCGGCTAAAATGCTGCGTGTCAATTACACATTACGCGGATTACCGATTCCGGCAGGCGAACATACGGTTGTTTTCAAATTCGACCCGCAAAGTATAAAAGTAACGGATACTATTGCGTATATTGCGTTGTTGTTGATGTTGATTTGTGGTGGATTATTGATTTGGAGACGCTTCGGCAAAGAGTCTTAGAACGCAGATGACGGTTTATCTCAACTCTCTCAAAATATCCAACGATTTCAACGGCGGAAAATCCCATACGTGCAAACGATAATATGTCAGTAGCACATCAATAACCGAATTTCGTTCCGAATAAGAAAGGCGAAACAGGTGCATATTTCCATAATGGATTCGACGAAAATAGTTGAGATAAACACTTTGATTTTTCGGTAGAAAATGAGAATGAAAAGGAGTGGTTTGTACAAATTCGCCATTCAGTAAATCGAAATATGAGCCGCTTGTATAGCTTTCCATATTGGGATAAAATCCCAAAAAGCGTGTCAAGCTCGTCATAAAAGCTAAATGGAAGTTGCCAAGTCCTTTTTCGGTTACTTCTAATGTTTCGATAGAATTTCGCAGAAAATCGAAAAGGATTTCGTTTCGATCAATTTCACGGAGCACGAGCGATAAAAATTCCGATAGAAAAAACGACAACGAAACTTTTGTCATATTTATCGAAATATCGTACAACGGAAACGTTCTTTCTACATCTTTTAGTCGATGAATATCGCGAAGCGGCAAATGCTCAACCTCCAAATTTAATACCGACAAGGGAAAAAACAACGACGGCTTTATCTTCTGTTTCTTGCTCTGCGAGCGAGGCAAAAGATAAGATACACGACCGAAATCACGTGTAAAAACGTGTGTAATGGAATATCTGTCGTTGTATTTTGACGTGTTGAGTATAATGCCTTGCGTTTTGTGGATCATATAGATTTTATTGTGAAACTGTTGATAAACAAAATGGATGTCCTGCCGGGTCAAACATTACAATAGAAGTATCGTAAAATTGTATATCTGATTTTCTCGCACCACACTTCAAGGCATATTCCACTGTTTCCGGCAAATTATCCACTTTGAAATCAATATGAGCCATTTGTTGTTGCTCACCGTTTTTCCAAGGCCAAACAGGCGGAACGTAGTTTTTTACGGTTTGAAAAACCAAAAGGACTCCTTCCGGAGTACGAAGCGCCGCCCATTCACTGGTCGAAATTTCTTTTTTCCACCCCGACAGTTTTACATAAAAATCCGCTAATTCGTTGGAATTTGGGCAATCAAATGTGATACCAATAATAGATGAAATCATTTTTTATTTTCTATATTTACAAACACAAAATTACGCAATTTATTCCAAAACAAAAAACGCTTCGAAAAATCCGAAGCGTTTTTTATTTCTATACAATCGCGAGCGATTAATACAATTTTTTTCTGATACGAGCTGCTTTTCCGCGAAGTTTGCGTAAATAGTACAATTTTGCTCTACGAACTCTACCTTGGCTATTCACTGTAATACTTTCGATAAATGGTGAATTCATCGGAAAAATACGTTCTACGCCAATGTTATCCGACATTTTTCTTACCGTAAAGCGTTTTGTATCACCGTGTCCTACGATTTTGATAACATCGCCACGATACTGCTGAATACGCTCTTTGTTTCCTTCCACAATGCGATACGCTACTGTGATAGTGTCTCCACTTTTGAATTTGGGTAATTCTTTCTTTTCCCCTACAAAAGCGGCTTCTGCTACTTTAATTAAATCCATTGTAATTGAATGCTTTATGTTAATAATTAACGTTTTCTAAACGCAATATAACGGTATCTGCCCGACAGAGATTGCGCAAAGCGGGTACAAAGATAATGTATAATTTGCTAATATACAAATGTGATCATTTTTTTGCCCGCTTTTTTGACGAAATTGCGAAAAAAGCGTATCTTTGACCTATGAAACAATTTAAAATAATGAAACTTTTGCAACCTCTATGGATTGTCCTTGCGGCAGTTTTCCTGATTTCCTGTCAAACAACACGTTATCGTATTACGGAAATCAGCGGAACAATCGTACAGATAAACTCCTCATTCGATGCCTACGCCGACCCCGAGATGGTAACGTTTGTAGATTATTACAAATCGCAACTCGATGAACAAATGGGCGTTGTGATAGGCATTGCAGCGCAAATGATGGATAGAGGTCGCCCCGAAAGTTTACTGACCAATTTCACGGCAGATGTAATGAAAAAGTATGGTGATGAAATCCTTCCCGATGGTGCCGACTTGGCTGTGATGAACGTAAATGGACACCGCGCCGCAATGCCGAAAGGCGCTATTACAATGGGTGATTTGTTTGAAATATATTCGTTCGACAATACCATTGTTTTTTTAGATTTGAAGGGCAGCGATTTAAGAAAATTGTTTGAAGCAAATATACGTGGTTTTGGTATTTCGTCGAATGTACGATTTATTATCGAAAATGATGAGATAAGAAGTATTACGATTGACGGAAAACCGATTGACAATGAGCATATTTATAAAGTTGTTACGCTCGATTATCTCGCCGATGGAAACGATGGAATGGGAGCACTTGAAAATGCGACTTCGAAATACGATACCGGCATTATCTTGCGCGATATCATTATTGACTACATTCAAGAACAAACCCGGCAAGGGAATGAAATTAATTCACAACTCGATGGTAGAATTGTGGTTTTGAATTAGAAATTAAGAATTTGCAGAAATGAAAACAAGATATATCATTATAATTATCAGTATTTTTCTTTCTTTAAACCTATCGGTTTTCGGACAGAAAAATATCGTTATTCTTCACACAAACGATACGCATAGTCGCATCGAACCCATTCCTGAAAATGATCGAGTGGCGCCCGACTTAGGTGGTGTAGTGCGTCGCAAAGCGTTTATCGATCAAGTGCGAAGCGAGAATTGTAACGTTCTTCTTTTCGATTCGGGCGATTTTACGCAAGGCACGCCCTATTTTAATCTTTTCAAAGGAAAAGTAGATATTGAAGCGAAAAATTTAATGGGATATACTGCCATTACGCTTGGAAATCACGAATTTGACTACGGAATGAAAGTGTTGGAAGACATCGTTCGACGAGCTGAATTCCCAATAATATGTAGCAACTACGATTTTTCGGAAACGGCAATTGCTGGAATGATAAAACCGTACCTTGTTATCGAAAAGGATGGAATCCGCATTGGCATTATCGGTGCGAATATTGAACTGATTGGTTTGGTGGCATCCGCCAATTACGAAGGCGTGAAATACCTCGACCCTATCGAAATGGCAAACAAATATGCCGATTTGCTTCGCTCGAAACACAAGGTAGATACGGTTATTTGCCTGTCGCATCTCGGTTTTAGATCCGATGTGGTATTGGCAGAAGCTTCGCGGAATATTGATCTTATTCTCGGTGGGCACAGCCACAGACATATGGAAGAGCCGGAATTTCGCACAAACCTTGACGGAAAAGAAGTAATGATATTCCAAACCGCCGGACGAGGCGCGAATGTAGCGAGAATAGATATAACATTTGAAAGAAAATAAACATACATATGTACAAAAAGAGAAACTTCACACTATTCGCAATACTTTTCATTGCCACCACCTTATCGACGCAAACAACCCCCACATTGTACGAACAAGCCGATAAGCAAAGTATGAATCGTTGGGTAGATTCCGTTTTTTCACGAATGACGCTTGATGACAAAGTCGGACAACTCTTTATGCCCATCGTAGAGTCTACACCCGCGTGGCGAAATAGAGTTGCCGGATATATTAGAAATCAGCGAGTTGGTGGCATTCTTTTTTCACGCGGAACGCTTGTGCAACAAGCCGAAGCCACTAACTTTTTTCAATCCATTACAGATACTCCGCTGATGATTTCGCTTGATGGCGAGTGGGGATTGGCGATGCGATTGACCGATGCGCCGCGCTATCCGCGAAATATGATTGTCGGAGCCATTCAAGACCCTGAAATTATTCGTCGCTACGGAGCGGAAGTTGCTCGTCAATGTCGTGAAATGGGTATTCACGTTAATTTTGCGCCTACCGTTGATGTGCACACCAATCCTCGAAATCCGGTTATTGGCACACGCTCTTTTGGTGAAAATCCCGAAACTGTTGCGTGGCAAGGCATTGCTTATTCGAAAGGATTGGAAGCAAACGGCGTGTTGGCTGTCGCAAAACATTTTCCCGGACATGGCGACACGGCAGAAGATTCGCACTTCACGCTCCCCACTATTTTACACGATTTGGAACGCTTAGACAGCGTGGAATTGTTGCCTTTTCGTGAATTTATCAATGCCGGATTATCGGGCGTAATGATTGGACATTTGGACGTTCCCGCACTCAATACCAACGGAGTTCCTTCGTCACTTTGCCCTCATATCGGGAACGATTTGCTGAAAAACGATATGGGTTTCAGAGGATTGACCTTTACCGATGGAATGGCGATGCAAGGTGTTTCCAATCAACCGAACAAAAGTGTTCGTGCACTTTTGGCAGGAAACGATGTTGTTTTAGGAGTGGTGAATCAGCCTGCCGAATTTGAATCTGTGAAACGTGCAGTAGAAGACGGTACGATTTCGCAAGAATTGCTCGAAGAAAAGGTACGCAGAATACTTTCATATAAATATATCCTTAACGTTCATAAATTTACGCCGATAAATACGAACAGTTTATCTCGTCGCGTCAATTCAGCCGAAGCGGAACAAATACAACGTGAAATCTACGACGGTGCAATGACATTGATTAAAAACGAAAACGACATCATTCCTTTAACAAGCTTAGACAGAATGAAAATTGCTTCGGTGGCAATTGGTACGCAGGCGGGCAACACTTTTCAGCAATATTTACGCAGATATGGCGATGTTACGACTTTTCAAGCGGCGAATGTTGCTGCTGTTTCAGGCATCAATCGCCTGCGTGAGTTCGATTTGATTATTTTTTCCATTCACGCCAATAATATTTCCGAAGCGGCGGCTTTGCAAGAATTGGCGCGTGATAAAAAGTCGATTTTGGTGTTTTTTACGTCGCCTTACAGATTGGATAATTTCCACAACACAACCGGCAACGCTGATGCCGTTCTTGTAGCGCACGACGATACCCAATTTGCGCAAAGAAGTGCAGCACAAGGCATTTTCGGTGGCATCGCAATGAGCGGAAAATTGCCCGTTTCGGCAGAAGGATTTCCGAGCGGAACAGGTATTGAGACACAAAAAACGCGTCTTTCCTTCTCGATGCCTGAAGCGGTAGACATTTCGTCGGAACGATTTGCAATTATCGACCAAATTGCAATGGAAGGTGTTACGCAAGGTGCTTATCCCGGCTGCCAAATCTTAGTGGCGATGAATGGCAAAATTATTTACAATCGTGCGTTTGGCACTTTTGATCCGGGGGGTGCAGGTTCGGAAGTAACCGCCGAAACGGTTTACGATGTGGCTTCAATCACGAAAGTGGCAGCTACCGTTCCGGCAATTATGAAATTGTTCGACGAAAGAAAACTTCGTTTGCAAGACCCGATTAGCAACTTCGTGCCGGAAGCAAGGAGAACGGATAAGGCTTCTACAACCATTCGCATGCTTTTGTTACACGAGTCCGGAATGGTACCTTTTATCCCTTTTTACAGAACTGCTCTTAATCAGGGCGGTGATTCCCGATTTCATTCTCATTTAATTGCTTCACAAAGTTCGAATACCTTTAATCGACCGGTATCCAACGGATTATATGCGAGTGAAGCAATGCGAGATTCAGTGTTGAGCACACTTCTTAACTCAAATTTACGTAATCGCGGGCGATATCGTTATAGTTGTCTCAATTTCATATTGTTGCAAAAAGCGATAGAGAATATTTCAAAAACGGATTTAAATACATTTGTTCAAGAAAATTTTTTCAATCGACTGGGCGCCACTTCTATTACGTTTAACCCTTTGAGTTCTATGTCGATAGATGTGATTCCGGCAACGGAAAACGATCCCATTTTTCGCCGGCAACACATTCGCGGATATGCACATGATGAAGCGGCAGCCGTTCTCGGCGGTATAGCGGGCAATGCCGGACTTTTTTCTAACGCCAACGACTTAGCAAAATTGGCTCAAATGTGGTTGAATGGTGGCGAATATGGTGGCGAACGCTTTTTGAGCGCAGAAACGGTACGACTTTTTACTTCTACGCGAAGCAGCGTTAGTCGTCGTGGATTAGGTTTCGACAAAACCGAGCCGCGAAGCACTGCCGGACCGGCAAGTCCGTCAACGCCTATCGAAGTCTACGGACACACCGGTTTTACAGGTACTGCCTTTTGGGTGGATCCGAAAAATGATATGATATACATTTTTTTGTCGAATCGTGTGAATCCGTCGCGTTCACCTAATCGGTTGAATTCGATGAATATACGCGAGAGAATTCAGGAGGAATTGTATAGAATGTTGAATTGAGTTTAAGGTTTAAAGATTTAAAGTTTAAAGTGGCAGACCACGAACTTTAAATCTTTAAACTTTAAACTTTAAGCTTTGAAATAATGCAACAAATAATAAAATCCATCTGTTTATACACCGATGTCGAAAATGCGATAAACACCATTTCGCACGACAAACTATTCATTCTCACAGATGAACATACAAACGCTTTGTGTCTTCCACTTATCGAATCATCAAAATTGATTGGCGAAGCAACAAAAATCATTATCCCGGCGGAAGACAGAAACAAAAATATCGAAAATTTGAGCCGAGTGTGGAAACAGTTGACCGAAAACGGCGCAACACGTCATTCGCTGCTCGTTAATCTCGGTGGTGGAATGGTAACCGATTTGGGCGGATTTGCCGCAGCCACATTCAAGCGAGGTATTACATATATAAATGTGCCAACTACATTGCTTGGTGCAGTTGATGCAACTGTTGGCGGAAAAACCGGTATCAACTTTGAAGGATATAAAAACGAAATCGGCGCATTTTATCCGGCTGAATCAGTGATTATTTCATCGGATTTTTTCAAAACGCTTAATCATTCCGCAATTTTATCGGGTTATGCTGAAATGCTGAAACACGCCCTTATTGACTCACAATCAGAATGGGAAAAATTGTTTGTTTTTCCACTCAAGCATATCGACTACGAACAATTAAATGAACTTGTTTTCCGTTCCGTTGAAATCAAACAAAGCATTGTAACCAAAGACCCTTACGAAAACAGTATTCGCAAAGCCCTCAATTTCGGACACACTGTCGGGCACGCTTTCGAAAGCTTCGCCATTGAGCACAATAAACCCATTCCGCACGGATACGCTGTAGCGTGGGGAATGATTGTAGAACTCTATTTGTCTCATAAACTTTGTGGTTTTCCGACAGAGAAGTTGACGAAAACTGTTCGTTTTATTCAACAACAATACGGTGCGTTTGATATTTCGTGCGATGATTACGAAGCATTGTATGAAATTACGACACACGACAAAAAAAATCAAGGAAATACAGTGAATTACACGCTTTTGTCGAATATTGGCGAAGTAAAAATCGACCAAACAGCTGATAAAGAACTGTTTTTTGAAGCATTGGATTTTTATCGGGATTCGGTAGGGTTGTGATAAGAGAATGAATAAATCCCTTTGCTAAAACACTTTAGCAAAGGGATTTATTTAAAAATCAAGAAAGTTAAAAGATATTTGTTTGATTATCTTTTCATTGTAATTTCAATTACACCTTTTTCGCCATATCGCTCCATAGCCGGTTCGTTTTGTATTATTGAGATGAGTGCAATATTGCCGCTCGTAAGAAGTGGTGATAAATCAAAACCTTTTACTTTACGCTCGCCATTAACAATGATTAATGGACTTCCGTCACCAACTTGTGAAAGTCTTAGCTTCAATTCTTCAATAAATTGATGATTGGTTGCGGCATCAACAGGAATATCTGCAAAATTCAACTTCATTTCGTTTAATGGTGCTTGACTTACGCCTTCGCCTGACTCATTTCCAGTCAATCTAAAAACCAGAGGCAATGTAAATCTTACCCTTACAGCTTCGCCTCTTTGCGTACCGGGCTGCCATTTCGGCATTGATTGGAGTACGCGAATAGATTCTGCATCAAGCAACGGATCAATCCCTCGTACAATTTGTACATCTGTAATGCTTCCGTCTTTCTCAATAACGAAATTCGCAATAACACGTCCTTGTATTCTTTGTTCTTGTGCTTCAACGGGATAACGGATATTTTCGCTCAACCATTGCATCATCGCAGCATTTCCGCCCGGAAATTCCGGCTGTTTTTCTACAACTACAAAAACTTCATCAGTAGTTGCAATTGTTGTAGTAGATACGCTATTGTCGTTTGCGTTTATTGATATCAAAGTTGGTTCGCTTGGTGTATTACCCGTTAGTCTAAAAACTACTGGAAGTGTATATCTAACCCTTACAACTTCGCCTCTTTGTTTTGCCGGTTGCCATTTTGGCATCGATTGTACAACGCGAATTGCTTCAGCGTCTAACAATGGATCAACACGTCCTCTTTCAGGAATCCTTATATCACTGATAGAGCCGTCTTTTTCTACAATAAAACTCGTGATTACTCTACCTTGAATACCGTTTTGCTGTGCTTCAACCGGATAACGTATATTTTCGCTTATCCATTTCATCAAACCCGCATTCCCGCCCGGAAACACTGGTTGTTCTTCTACAACTGTAAATACAGGGTCGTCCTGCATCAGTATTGTTTCTACTACATCGTTCTCTGCATCAATATAATCGGATGCTGATGACATTGTTGTTCCGGCAGTGCTCAAAAATATGAGTGCAAATGCCGCAGGAAGGATTAATAAATACTTGAACAATCCTACGTTTTTTGTTTTTGCTTTGTTCATCATAATGATACGTTTTTTAAGTGGTGAGAAATTAAAATTATTAGTAATGTTTGCTATGTTTTTTTGATAACTCAACTGCAAGAGATTTAGTTGATAATTCTCCGAGTCGTATCCTTTTGCGATAACAGCGCCATCGGCAAGGTATTCGAGATTGAGACGAATTTCTCTTTTCAAACGCCACGCCGCAGGATTAAACCAACCGAATATGCACAATATTTCGCTCAATATCACATCTATAGAATGCCATTGCTGTACGTGGGTCTGTTCGTGCAAAAGAATTTCGTTTAATTCGGTGTTAGTATATATTTTCCTGCTGATTACTATTTTCCCGAAAAACGAAAAAGGCAATATTGTACGGCTGGAAACAAGCACATTGATACCATTAATTATTTCTTTGCGTGCAGAGAAAACAATTTGCAGAATGCTGATAATCTGAACGATGAATCTTGTTACAAAAAATGTTACACCGATAAAATAGAGCGTTTTGATTGCCATTATCGACATTTCTACAAGCGAAAGGTTTGGCGTAGATTCTGCTGCAGTAGCGGTAATAATCACGTCGGGTTGTGCATAAACTATTATTGCATTTAAATCGAAAATGTATATTTCTCTGTTGCTACTGAGTGAGCTAAACCATTCGCCGAAAATATCAATCAATGGGTAAGCAAACACAAACACGAACGAAAATAACAACACCATACGTTTTACGACAAACATTGTATCGTGCTGAAATACAATTCTGTGTAAAAAATACAGAAGTACTATTGCAATGTTTACTTTGAGAAGATAGATTAGAAATTCCATAATGTTGTGGTGTTTAAGCCCCTTCAAACCTCCCCTAAGGGGAGGTTTACAGAGCTGAATTGATGTTACTTATTAGCCCACGATAGCCAAAACCTCATCTGAGAGGGGGCTAGAGGGGCTTCCCCTACTTCTTTATCATCTTGATAATTGCCTGCAAATCTTCTTCCGAAAGCTTTTCTTCTTTTGCGAAAAAAGTAACCATTTCTTTGTACGAATTTTGAAAATAGTTAGACACCATAGCTGACATAGAGGCTTTGGTATAATTTTCTTGTTCTATTAGCGGGCTGTATTCGTAAGTGTTTCCATAGCGTTTTCCGCTTACATAGCCTTTTGCTTCGAGCTTTTTCATAATTGTAGCAACGGTGGTGTAGGGTGGAAGTGGCTTTGAATCATACATTTTGCGAAAATCTCTAATAAAACCTTCCTTGCCCTGCCAAACGTAGCGCATCAATTGTTCTTCTTGTGGAGTAAGTGATCTCATACTGTTTTGATGTTTAATAATGTTTGAATAAAAAATTTTGATGCCACAAAGCTACGTCATTTACGTAAATATTGCAAGCTTTACGTAGATATTTTTACGACATTAGTAAAGTTTAACAAAATGGATTATTTTAAGGAATAATTTAATCTAAGAAGTTGTTTGAATTGTTTTTTAGAACGCAGATGACGCGGATAATACGGAGTCAAAATCTGTGTTATCCGCGTCATCTGCGTTCTAAAAAACAATTCAGACAGACTCTAAGTTTTCTTGTAGTTGGTTTAATTTCTTTTCATAAGACTTCCAATCGTTAATGGTTTCTTGTGCTACACCTGAGTCCATCGCTGCTCTTGCAACCGCCGTCGATATTCTGTGTAATAGCCTTTTATCGAATGGTTTCGGTATGATGTAATCTTTTCCGAATTTCAAAGATCCGGGCTTTAAGCCATAGGCATCAGTGATATAGGTAGGTACTTCTTCTTTGGCGATTGCTGCCAATGCTTTTGCGGCAGCGAGTTTCATTTCTTCGTTAATGGTGGTTGCGCGAACGTCTAACGCGCCTCTAAAAATGTAAGGAAATCCCAGCACATTATTCACTTGATTGGGATAATCGGAACGTCCTGTAGCAAAAATAATATCGGTACGAGCGGCTTGTGCTTTTTCAAATGATATTTCGGGATCAGGATTCGCCAATGCGAAAACTATAGGATTTTCGTTCATCAATTGTAGCATTTCGGATGTTAGTATGTTTGGCGCCGATAGTCCGAGAAATACATCTGCATTGATCATTGCTTCGGTTAAGGTTTTGATATTGCGATTGGTGGCAAATTCTTTTTTCCATTCGTTCAAATCGTTTCTGTAAATGGAAACAACACCTCGACTGTCACACATCACAATATTTTCTTTTTTTACGCCTAACTCCATATACATCTTGGTACAGGAGCTTGCCGCTGCGCCCGCGCCATTTACAACAAGTTGTATTTCGTCGATTTTCTTATCTACAATTGCCAATGCGTTTAGTAATCCGGCGGCGGAAATAATGGCTGTTCCGTGTTGGTCGTCATGCATCAGGGGAATATCTAATTCTTCTTTCAGGCGATTTTCGATTTCAAAACATTCTGGTGCTTTGATATCTTCCAAGTTGATACCGCCAAATGTAGGTGCAATTGCTTTTACTATTTGAACGAACTTTTCGGGATCGGTTTCGCTTACTTCAATATCATAAGCATCAATTCCTGCAAAAACTTTAAATAATAGACTTTTTCCTTCCATTACTGGTTTTGAAGGAAGTGCCCCGATATTGCCTAAGCCGAGCACAGCTGTTCCGTTAGAAATAACACCTACTAAATTCCCTTTTGACGTATATTTGTAAGCCAACTCTGGGTCGCGCTTAATTTCCAAACACGGCTCGGCTACTCCCGGTGAATATGCCAAAGATAAATCGTGTTGTGTATGATGTGGTTTGGTGGGAACAATTTCTATTTTTCCCGGTTTGCCTTGCGAATGATAACGTAGGGCTTCGTTTTTTTCGGATGGGTTCATAATTTGTTATTTTATATCTTTTAGATAGAACAACAAAAGCGGAGTATTTGTTGTATTACTTTATTTTTGTTTCATTTTTCGTCAAAAAAAGAGAGAGAACTCATGCCCTCTCTCTTCCAAACTTAATTTTACAAATTTAAAAGAAACCACCGGTTTTTACACCTGCGGCTTGTATTTTTCCAAATCTTCGATGCGAGAATTGATAATACAGTTGTAATGTTTCGCTACTTCCGATTGTCCGTACAAAACATACACTTCGGCTGATTGCTTGAAATGTTCCGGTACAGCCGTAGCGTCTTGCAACAAAAGATGTCCCATAATCACGTGTCCGGCAGATTCTACCAAACGGCGCGCGTGGAAATCAAGATATTCATCGTTTTTCGGCGCGATAACCAATTCCGCCATTTCTACGTATTGAGCCTTCATTTTTGCCAGAATTGCTTTGAAAGATTCCAATTCCGGAGCAATCGGCATTGCTTCGTACTCCTTGATACGCTGCAAATACGTTCCGGTGGTTACGTGGCGAATGGCGGCAACTACTTGTAATTGAGTTGTCCCCTCATACACATTCATAATGCGCGCATCGCGATAGAGACGCTCACATTTGTAATCTTTCATATAGCCCGATCCGCCGTGCACCTGAATTGAATCGTTGGCGTTTTGGTTGGCATATTCGCTCGTCATTCCTTTGCCAAGCGGCGTAAACGCATCTGCCAAACGAGAGAAATATTTCATTTCATCACGCTCCTCGGGTGTCAGTTTACGCTCGCGTGCGATGTCTTCCAATGCTTTGTACATATCCACAAAGCGACAAGTTTCGTACAAAATAGTACGAGAAGCGTCTGTTTTGGCACGCATATTCGACAACATTTCGTAAACGGGTGCAAATTCGATAATCGCTTTGCCAAACTGACGACGATCGATAGCGTAGCTAAGTGCTTCGCGCGTAGCTGCTTCCGAAAGTCCAACCGATTGAGCCATAATACCCAAACGTGCACCGTTCATCAACGACATTACGTATTTTATCAATCCCAAACGACGTGAGCCTACCAAGTCCGCTTTCGCGTTTTTGTATACCAATTCGCATGTGGGTGCACCTTTGATACCCATTTTATTTTCGATACGACGAACATCAACGCCACCGTTTTTCTTGTCGTAAACGAACATCGACAATCCGCGACCATCTCTCGTACCATCTTCCGAACGTGCCAGCACCAAGTGAATATCGGCATCGCCATTGGTAATGAATCGCTTAACGCCGTTCAAATACCATTGGTCTTCTTCTTCGTTGTAGGTTGCTTTTAGCATTACGGCTTGCAAATCCGACCCTGCATCGGGCTCGGTCAAGTCCATCGACATTGTTTCGCCTTTTACGATGCGAGGCAAGTATTTCATTTTTAGCGTTTCGTCTGCAAACTCGTAAATCGTTTCGCCGCAATCCTGTAGCATCCAGATATTTTGAAAACTTGCATCGGCACGGCTTACAATGTCTGCCGACATCATATAAGGTACCATTGGGAAATTCAATCCACCGAAACGACGTGGGAGTCCCATTCCCATTAATTCCGCTTTGTTCAGCGCATCAAGGTTTTCTTGCGTGGGTACGGCGTAAGTTACTCGTCCGTTGGCAACGGTCGGTCCCTGTTGGTCTGCTGCTTCCGAATTGGGGTCGATAATATCGCCGCAAATTTCGCCAACTACTTCCAATACTTTGTCGTAGCTATCCATTGCATCTTCAAAATTCACAGGCGCGTAGTCGTACGCATCTTTGTCCGCATAGTTTCTTTCTCTTAATTCAACGATGCGCTTCATTAGCGGGTGTTGAAGATAATGCTTGAATTGCGGTGTGTCTATATAAAAATTAGCCATTTCTTTCTTGTAATAAGTTGGTTATTTACTATTCTGTTTATAATACTTAATCATCTTCGGAACTACCTTTTCGATATCGCCCGTGATTACATAGTCGGCGATTGCGTTGATAGGCGCGTTCGGGTCATTGTTAATAGAAATAATGATCGAACTTTCCTGCATTCCTGCAATGTGTTGAATTTGACCCGATATACCGCAAGCGATATATACTTTGGGACGCACGGTAACACCTGTTTGTCCGATTTGACGCTCGTGTTCCGCAAATCCGGAATCGACTGCTGCACGTGATGCGCCTACTTCTGCCATCAATACATCGGCAAGTTGATAAAGGAGTTGGAAATTTTCTTTCGACCCAACACCATATCCACCCGATACGATAATAGGAGAATTTTTAATGTTGATTTTCGATTTTTCTATGTGACGGTCAATGATAGATACTACGAAATCCTCGTTGGTAACAAACTCGTTTACATTATGTTTTGCGGTTTTCCCTTTGAAGTTTTCGTCAAGAATTTCTTTCTTCATCACACCTTCGCGCACTGTTGCCATTTGCGGACGACAATCGGGGTTGATAATCCAAGCGACGATGTTTCCACCAAATGCGGGACGAATTTGATAAAGCAAGTTTTCGTACGTTTTACCTTCTTTTTTGTCTTCGTGTCCGCCGATTTCGAGTGAAGTACAGTCGGCAGTTAATCCGCTATGCAAAGCCGATGATACGCGAGGACCCAAATCGCGACCGATAATGGTTGCGCCCATCAGGCAAATTTGTGGCTGTTCTTTTTTGAAAAGATTGACCAAAATAGAGGTGTGGGGTAGTGTAGTGTAGGGCGACAAACGTTTGTCTTCAAAAACGTGTAAAACGTCTACACCATAAGGGAAAACTTGGGCTTCCACCGTGTCTAATTTATCGCCTACGGCAATTGCTTCAAGTTTACAACCGAGCTCATTTGCCAACGAACGTCCTTTGGTTAAGAGTTCGAGACTTACTTCGGCAACCGTGCCTTCATCAATTTCTAAATATACAGATATATTGTTCATTTTGTTTTTGTTTTTTTGAGAATGTAGAATACAGAATACAGAATCATATTCCGAACTTTGAAATATAAGAAGTCAATAATTTACTTACCTCTTCTATTTTCTGTTCGAGTTTGTTGAAAATATCTTCATTGATGTATGATAAATCTTTCGATAAGATGACAAAATAATAACATTCTTCTAAACTTGCTTGTGCTATATTGAAAAAGCGAAGTTTATCCATTTTGCTTTTTCGTTTATAACCTTCTGCAATATTTGCAGGAATCGAGATTGCCGCTCTGCGAAACTGACTTACCAATGAATACAGTTCGTGAGAAGGGAATTTTTGAGTAGAATCATAAATGGCAAGCACAAATTTGTGCGCTTTCTGCCATACAATCAATTCTCTAAAACTCGTTGTTGTTCCCATATTCTGTATTCTTTCTTCTAAATTCTCTATTCTAATTATCCAATCGTATGACTTTCAATTAATTCTCTCATTAGTTCGTCGATTTCCGCATCATTGTCGGTTAAGCGTTTGCTTTCTTTCGCTTGAAAAACAACATTTTCGATTTTTTTTACTTTCGTAGGTGAGCCTGAAAGTCCGCACTGTACGGGATCGGCGTTTACATCAGCAACGCTCCATTCAACAAGGTTGAGGTATGGGCGAGCGGTGTAAAGTTCAACGTAATCATTGTCTTCGGATTGAAGTTCGGTAGCAGTTTTTGCGTGTTTGAACTTTTGAAGCAATTTCGCGTTGCGAGGTCTACACGCGCGTGCCGATCCGTTTACGGTAACCACTGTCGGAAGCGGACATTCTACTACTTCTACGCCATTTTCCAAACGACGTTTGATGCGGATTTTTCCATTGGCGATATCCAAAATTTCTTCGGCGTAAGTAATTTGCGTGATGCCGAGTTTTTCGGCAACTTGTGGACCTACTTGTGCGGTATCTCCGTCAATCGCTTGTCGTCCGGAAATGATGATGTCATACTTGCCGATTTTATGCACTGCCATGGAGAGTGCATACGATGTTGCCAGCGTATCGGCTCCGGCAAACGCTCTGTCGGTCAATAGCACACCGTCGTCTGCCCCGCGGAAAAGTCCTTCGCGCAAGATGTCAGCCGCACGTCCGGGACCCATCGTTAATACAGTGATTTTCGATTCGGGAAATCGTTCTTTGATACCCAAAGCCTGCTCCAAAGCGTTCAGGTCTTCGGGGTTGAAAATCGCGGGCAGTGCCGCTCTGTTCACAGTTCCGTCGGCTTTCATTGCATCTTTTCCCACGTTGCGCGTATCGGGAACTTGCTTAGCCAACACAATAATGTTAAATGCCATATTTAATGTTTTAGGTGTATTTGTTAATGTAACCTCTATTAGCTTGTTTATTTATTAAAGGCAGCAAATATAGATGAAATTGTGTAATTTGCCAAATTTTATTGCACAGATTTTGCTTTTTTGTGTAATTATTTCATTTCAACATACGCATCGTGATAAAAAATAAACGTTCGATTCTCTTTTTTCGCTATCTTAAACAAACGTTCTTTCTCACTATATGCCAACGTCGCGCAATTATCAAAAGCCGACAGCCAACTCAACGAAAGATTCAACGATGTAGGCACTACATCGCCGGCATACACAAATGCATCGTTCTCTGTTTCAAAGAAAATAACGATTTGTCCGGGCGAGTGTCCATCGAAAAGCTTCAATCGACAATCGGGTGCAAGTTCCATATCACTTTCTACGAAACGAATTTGTCCGTTTTCATACACCGATTCGATGTTTTCGGCAAAAAATGCGCCTACTTCAAACGCTGACGGATTACGATAATTATTCCATTGCTTATGACTTACCCAATACGTAGCTTTGGGAAATGTGGGAACAATATCGCCCGTTTCATTAAAAATGGTGCTTGCGCCGCAATGATCAAAATGGAGATGCGAAAGCACAACATCGGTAACTTCGTGTGGCTCGTAACCGATACGGCGAATCTCTTCGACAATGTTTTTCAATTGGTGGAATTGATAATATTTCAGTTTCGATAATTGTTTGGCACCCACACCTGTATCTATTAAAATCCTCCTGTTTCCGGTTTCGATAAACACGCAGCGCATCGACAATATGCACATATTGTTTTCATCGACAGGATATTTTTTCGACCAATGCTTTTTTGGTACAGCACCAAACATTACGCCGCCGTCGGCGAGAAAATATCCGGTATTAATAATATGATAGTTGAGCATAAATTCGTAATTTTGCAACAAATTTACGATTTAGTTCCGAAATACGAACAATAAAAATATGGACATTCCAAAAAAACAAGACAATATCGTAGAATATTTGCTCTATATGTGGCAAATAGAAGATATTTTACGTGCATATCAATTGGATATAAATGTGGTTGAGCGTGAATTGATTTCTTCTCAAAATTTTTCCGAAGAAGAAAAAAAATCTCTTCGTGAATGGTATGAAGAATTAATCACGATGATGCAACAGGAAGGTATTCAAGAAAAAGGACATCTTCAAATCAACAAAGACATTGTTGCCGAACTGACACATTTGCACACTCGTTTGCTCAAAAATCCCGAAGAAACCGATTATATTGCAATGTACTACAAGACGTTGCCCCACATCGTGGCGTTGCGTGCCAAATCGGGACAAAAAGATATTTCGGAAATTGAAACCTGTGCTACGGCACTTTACGGTTTTTTGCTGTTGAAACTGCAGAAAAAAGAAATTTCGAGCGACACACAATTAGCAATCAGTCAAATAACAGCAATGTTGGCGATGCTTTCAGACAAATATAGAAATCTAAAATCGTCAATCTAAAATCATCAATCAAATTATGGCAATTTTTACAAGTTCAAATAAACATCTTGGTGGCACGGACAAAACCGCTACTCAACCGCAGACATTTCATTATGGATTAGTTCAAAAAAATGTATTGGTAACAGGTTCAAGCGGACAATTGGGTTGTGAAATAAAAGAACTTACGAAAAACGGCAGTCCGACGTTTCATTTTATTTTTACCGATGTTGATACATTGAATATAACCAACGTAGCGCAAGTATCGGATTTCGTGAAGCAAAATGCCATTCAATATATTATCAACTGTGCCGCTTATACGGCTGTGGATAAGGCAGAAACTGAAATTGAAACGGCAAATGCGATAAACGCTCTTGGTGCGGAAAACCTCGCTCGCGCGGCGGCAGAAAACAATTGTCGGTTGATTCATATTTCTACGGATTACGTTTTCGACGGAACGGCAAACACGCCTTACACCGAAAATGCGCCCACAAACCCGCTTTCGGCTTACGGAAAATCGAAGTTGAAAGGCGAAGAAGCCGTTTTGAAGTATGATAAACAAGCGATTATCATTCGTACATCGTGGCTTTATTCAACGTTTGGCGCGAATTTCGTAAAAACGATGCTTCGACTGATGAATGAAAAAGATTCGCTCAATATCATTGCTGACCAACGAGGAACACCCACATATGCCGCTGATTTAGCCGAAATGATATTGCATATTTTAGATTTTTCGGAAAAAAACGAATGGAAATCGGGCATTTATCATTTCTCGAATCAAGGGGAAGCCACGTGGTTTGGTTTTGCCGAGAAAATTAGAGAATTGGCAAAAATCGAAAGTTGCACACTCGTTCCGATTTCGACGGAAGAATATGGCAGTACGGTTAATCGACCGATGTATAGCGTGTTGGATAAATCGAAGATTGAAGCCGCGTTTCAAGTCGTGATTCTGGAATGGGAAGATGGGTTGGAAAGGTATATGGAACGCAGATGACACGGATTTGTATGAAAAACATCAGTTGCTTTTTTGTGAAAAATCAATTGCTTTCAAAAAAATATTCATAACTTTGTCTTTCAAACAAAATAAAAAACAGCCTATGATATATAGCGTAAGATAATACACACATTTTTTAAGACATATTGGAAAAGCGTTATGCTTGTATTCTGGTTTGCCGAAACTTAGACACTTTCAAAAGACCACCAAAGAGTAAAGTAAAAAACGCTCACGCCGTTTGGCGTGGGCTTTACTCGTTATTTGGTGGTTAGGTAGTCTAAGACCTCGGTAAACAAATAAGAAAAAGAGTTTTGTCCGCGCTTTTTTTATGTGCGTATGTGAAGTTTTGAGGACAAAATGTAAATCGACAATTTATTCTTAAAATCTTCTGTGTAAGGGCGGAAGTAAAACAGAATCAAAAAAATGAAGAAACTATTTTTATTGCTTTTTATGCTTGCGAGCGTGATGTCTTATGGACAGCAAATTGAGATTGGACAAGATGCAGAAACGGTAAGGCGTATAATTGAATCAAATGTAAGCTTTGCAAATCGTCCTCGTAGTGGCGCAGCACGTAATACTATACATAGCCACAATACAGAATATTATAATGGACGAATTGTAACTGTAAGACATTGTGTCAGAAACCAGTTCTTCGTTAATCTTCGAATGAATATTCATTTTTGCACAACATATCTTATGACAGATGGAAGGCTGGCTTATACAATAACACAATACGAGAATGTGTCCTTAGAGAGATTGATAGAAGAAAAAACTGCTATGTGGCCGGCAAATAGAATAATCAACAATACCTATTTTTTTGATGAAGAGTTTGAGTATGTTGAAGTATTTTATTTAGCGGAACGCAATGGATTGGCTACTGTTGCTTGGGAAAAGGTAGAATCAAGCATACTTTTGTCATTATCAGAGGATGTTCGGACAGAAATTACGAATAGGCGAAGAATACAGGAAATTGAGAGGGCGGAACGAACTGTTCGTCGGGAAGAAGAAGCAAGAAATAGAGAAACAAGACGATTAGAAATAGCATCAAAGATGTATGATTTGGAAACTTACGATGGTTCCGCATATAATGTGTTTATAGGGAGAATTGCCGCGCAAATTTCAAACGATATAAGAATGACTTCTGCAATATCATATAATGCTGTTGCTGGTATAAGACGTTTAGATCTGAATCATAGAGGACTATGGCGTGATATACCAACTTTTAGAGAATTAACTGAAAGTAAACAAAAAAAATATCGCTATACAAACTCTTTTAATATTGTGGGGCAATCCGGATTAAATCCTACAATTATAAACACATCTAGTACAGATAAAAATGCTTCCATTTTTGGGTTTATTTCGATTAGAGTTCCAACAATAAAAATAGAAGGTTACGATGCTCAGACAGAAGTCTCAGTAGATAATTTTAATATTGACATTGCCAAAGGGGTAACTACGGTAAGGATAAGAAATGGAAATATTGAGTTCACTAGAAATATACCCGATGCAGATGTAGCTGATAAAATTAGACGACAACTCTCAGAAACATCAAATGGGCGATATGTAATTTACTATCAATACAGTAATATAATGGGCGAAGAGGATTTATTTTTTAGTTCAAGCGATGTATCGCTTTATTTCTATTGAATTATAATGAACTACAATTTACAAAAAATGAATAATATGAAACTTCCGATTTTGCAACAAAAAAACATCAACGATTTCCCCCAATTCATCGAATATTGGGCAAAAATGTACAACGCACCAAACGATGTGCCCTATGACAACAGTATCAACAAAGAAACATTCACAGCAGAAGATATTCAAAAACTGTATGAATGGAAAAATACCTCAATATTGAGTGGTGCAAAACAAAAATCGTTGAATACAAAAATCAAAAGTAAACTTATGACTATCAATAACTTCAAAAGCAATTTTGATTTGGATAAATTTCTGAAAGAGTTTGAAAATGTGAGCTTTGTGTGGAAAATATTTTTATTGCATATCATTAAGCCTTTCGAATATCCGATTTACGATCAACATATTCACAGAGCGTATCAGTTTATTTTTGACGAAGATTGGCAAACCATTTCAGCACAGATGAAAGATAGTGCAAAAGATAATTTTTATTTTCAAACTTATCTGCCATTTATCAAAAAGCAAATAGATAGTCTTAGTTTGAAAATTAGGGAAATAGATAGAGGATTATTTGTTTTTGGTGGAAATTTAAAACGTAAAAACCTAACTTTGCCCATTCAATTATCGTAATCATTTGAAAAACCGTATTTGAAAAATCAGATACGGTTTTTCAAATCCCAAATCAACAAAATCACTACGCAACACTATCAAAATTCTCAAATACAACGCAAAAATTTTGTATCTTTGCATCCGATTTCGAATATAATTCGGATATTATACAAAATGACATTACAACAAGAAATACAACGCCGGCGCACATTCGCCATTATTGCCCACCCCGATGCGGGAAAAACCACACTGACCGAAAAGTTATTACTTTTCGGCGGTGCCATTCACATTGCAGGTGCTGTGAAATCGAACAAGATTAAAAAATCAGCTACTTCGGATTGGATGGAAATCGAAAAACAGCGTGGAATTTCTGTTGCCACTTCGGTAATGGGATTTGAATATAACAATCACAAAATCAATATTCTCGATACGCCCGGACACCAAGATTTCGCCGAAGACACCTATCGCACACTTACGGCGGTGGACAGCGTAATTATCGTGGTAGACGTGGCTAAAGGAGTGGAAACGCAAACACGTAAGTTGATGGAAGTCTGCCGAATGCGCAATACGCCTGTGATGATCTTTGTGAATAAAATGGACAGAGAGGGCAAAGATCCATTCGATATTCTGGACGAATTGGAGGAGGAACTAAAAATTGCTGTTCGTCCATTGACTTTACCGATTGATTCGGGCGAGCGTTTCAAAGGTGTTTACAACTTGTATCAAAACAGTCTTGATTTGTATCAGCCAAGCAAACAGATTGTTAGCGAGTCAATTAACATTGACATCCATTCATCTGAATTAGAAAAACATATCGGTGATTCGTTAGCGAAAACGCTGCGTGAAGAAGCAGAACTAGTAACCGAAGTATATCCCGAATTTGACCGAGAGGCGTATTTGGCGGGAAAGCTTGCCCCTGTATTTTTTGGTTCGGCACTTACTACTTTCGGCGTTAAAGAGTTATTAGATTGCTTCATAGAAATCGCTCCTTCGCCCAAGCCGGTGCAAGCCGAAGAGCGCGTTGTGAATCCTTATGAAGAAGCGCTTACAGGATTTATTTTCAAAATTCACGCTAATATGGATCCGAATCATCGTTCGTGTATCGCTTTCGTGAAAATCTGTTCGGGAAAGTTTGAACGAAATGTGAATTATAAACACGTGCGATTTAATCGTTTGATGAAATTCTCGTCGCCCACCGCATTTATGGCACAGAAAAAAGAGATTCTCGATGAAGCATTTGCGGGCGATATTGTCGGACTGCCCGATAACGGCAATTTTAAAATCGGCGACACCATTACATCGGGCGAAAACCTGCATTTCAAAGGATTGCCGAGTTTCTCGCCCGAAATGTTCAAATACATCGAAAACGCCGACCCGATGAAATCGAAACAACTCCAACGTGGCATCGACCAATTGATGGACGAAGGTGTGGCTCAATTGTTTACCAATCAATTCAACGGACGGAAAATTATCGGAACGGTCGGACAACTTCAATTCGAGGTGATTCAATATCGCCTGTTACACGAATACGGTGCACAATGTCGTTGGGAGCCTGTCAATCTCTACAAAGCGTGTTGGATTGAAAGCGATAATGCAGCGCAATTGGCTGATTTCAAGAAACGTAAATTCCAGTATATGGCGCACGATAAAGATGGGCGCGATGTTTTTCTTGCCGAATCGAGTTATATTTTAATGATGGCGCAACAGGATTTTAAGGATATCAAATTTCATTTTAATTCGGAGTTTTGATAAGAAATAGAACATTAATTTGCAAAATTTGCGTTCAAAAAAACAAAAATGCTCAACAATATTCGCAAACTATTTACACTAATCGGGGGACGCATCAGGCGCATTATTGATTTCTTTTATCCGCCATTTGCCCGTTGGTTTAGTCGCCGATTGTTTCGATACGGCGTGTGTGGTGTGGTAAATATGGGATTTAATTGGGTGTTATATTCTGCAGCATATAACTTTTTGTTTGATAAACAGTTGATAGATGTCTTCGGACTTGTACCAATTTCGCCTCACATAGCTGCGCTTTTGCTCACATTCCCCATTTCGTTGATAACAGGCTTTTTATTGCAAAAATATGTAACATTTTCCACATCGCAATTGCGTGGAGGTGTGCAGTTTGTACGATATATTAGTGTGGTGACACTCAATTTATTGATAAACTATGCGGGGCTGAAATTTTTTGTAGAAATGCTTGGTTTTTGGGCTACACCTTCGAAAATGGTTGTGGATATCATCACGGCAATTGTAAGTTATTTGTGTCAGAAATATTTTACGTTTAGGGAAAATGTCTGAACTATGATTTTTGTGATTTATTTGATTGCTGTGATTCATAATCAATCACTATAATCAAATAAATCACAAAAATCATAGTTCAGACTATTTACAAGCCATCAAAATTTCTCTCGCTACATCACCCGTAACATTTCCTTTTTCGCCAAAAGCAACACCACGCTCATTGAAGCGTTTCGTAATCATCTCAATAGTCTCATCGCCAATACCTTCTTCCGACAGACGAGTAGTGAGTCCAAGTGAACGATAAAACGTTTCTGTTGCTTCGATTGCTTTTTGTACGCGTTCATTTTCAGAGCCTTCCGTGATTCCGAAAACACGTTCGCCGTATTGCAGCAGTTTCTCGTTTTTTTGTCTACGCAACACACTCATTGCGGCAGGCATCACGATAGCGAGCGAATGTCCGTGCGTAGTGCCGTGAAGCGCAGTAAGCTCGTGTCCAATCATATGCGTAGTCCAGTCTTGCGTGATACCCATTCTAATCATATCGTTGAGCGCCAGTGTGGCGCAAAGCATATAATCAGCATTCAAATCGTAATTTTTCGGATCTTTTTTGAGAAGCGGTGCAATTTCGACCACCGATTGCAAAATACCTTCCGCCCATCTGTCCATCAAACGCGATTGTCCGGTGGTGGTTATATATTGCTCCAACACGTGCGTAAACGCATCGGAAAGTCCGCAGGCAACTTGATGCTCCGATAATGTGTAGCAGACTTCCGGGTCGAGAATAGAAAATTGCGGATTATTGCCGAAAAACGCAAATTTTTCGTTTGTTTCCGCACGTGAAATTACTGAACCGCCGTTCATTTCCGATCCTGTGGCGGGAACGGTCAAAACCGATGCAAACGGAATTTGCTTTTTGGCATAACCTTTCAATACAATATCCCACGCTTCGTCTTCCATAGCGATGCCGGCAGCAATAAGTTTTGTGCCATCTAACACCGAACCGCCACCTACGGCAAGCAAGAAATCTATTTTTTCTTCTTTTCCCAAAGCAATTGCCTTGCGTAACGTTTCCACGTGCGGATTGGCTTCGATGCCCCAAAATTCGATAAATTCGCGACCGTCTAATGCTTCAACAACTTGTCGATACACATCGTTTCGTTTTACACTGCCGCCGCCGAACGTAATCATAAGATTTACATTAGTGGGAATTAATTCGCTCAATTTTGCAATTTGTCCTTTTCCGAAGACAAGTTTTGTTGGGTTTTGGAAGATGAAATTTTCCATATTACTATGTTTTAATGTTTAAAAATGGATTTATGACGAAACAAAATTACGAAATTTATTTTTGAAACGTGGAAGATTTATCATCCAAATTATCAACCGTAACCCTCACTTATCAACAAAAAACACAATATTTCGGCTAATTAACATTCAGTTAAAAGGATTATTATTTATTTTTGCCGTCTTGATTATATAGCTTGACTATTTTTTAATCGGGCTGCGATGAATTGTATTAAAACAACGAAACAAATTAAAATATGGGCAGAATTATCGCTCTGGCGAATCAAAAAGGCGGTGTAGGAAAAACCACTACCACCATTAATTTAGCAGCATCACTAACAGCACTCGATAAAAAAGTACTCGTGGTAGATGCTGACCCACAGGCTAATGCATCCTCCGGTTTAGGTATTGACATCAAAAAAACGACAAATACCATTTATGAAGGACTTATCGGAAAATGCACTCCGGCAGAAACTGTGCAACATACTCCATTCGAAAATATCGACATTATTTCATCGCACATCAACCTTGTGGGCGCAGAGTTAGAAATGGTGCAAATGGACAATCGCGAGAAAAGATTACGTGATTTGTTGTTACCGTTGCGCGATAATTACGATTATATTCTTATCGATTGTTCGCCTTCGTTGGGTATTATCACAGTAAACGCGCTCACGGCTGCCGATGCTGTGATTATTCCCGTGCAATGCGAATATTTTGCGTTGGAAGGATTGAGTAAGTTGTTGAATACTATTAAGATTATCAAATCGAAATTGAATCCCTCGCTCGAAATTGAAGGATTTGTACTCACGATGTACGATGTGCGACTTCGCTTACACAATCAAATCTACGAAGAAGTAAAACAGCATTTTAAAGAACTGGTATTCACAACAGTTATTCAAAGAAATGTAACGCTGAGCGAATCGCAAAGCCACGCCCAACCGGCACTGATGTACGACGCCGGATCGCGCGGTGCTATCAATCATATTCAACTTGCGCAAGAGCTTATCGAAAAAAATGCGTAACTTTGCAGACGAATCGTCATTCCGTACTTGATGCGGAATCCCCTAAATTATGTTGGGATTGCGGGTCAAGCCCGCAATGACACTCATAAATCAGAATTTATGGCAAAAAAAAATGCACTGGGACGAGGTTTAGATGCCCTCATCACGCTTAGCGAAAACGAGACACAAGGCTCATCTTCAATCAATGAAGTGGAGTTGGACAAAATAATGCCCAACCCCGACCAACCTCGTCGTGCTTTTGACGAAGAAGCGTTGGCAGAATTGGCTGCTTCTATCGAGAAAATAGGTGTTATTCAGCCGGTTACATTGCGAAAAATAGACGATGATACCTATCAAATCATCGCTGGAGAACGTCGTTATCGTGCCTCGAAAATGGCAGGACTAACATCCATACCCGCTTATATCAAAAAAGCGGTCGAAGAAGAAGATGTAATGCATATGGCGCTCGTAGAAAATATTCAGCGCGAAGACCTTAACTCTATCGAAATTGCCCTTGCCTATCAAAATATTATCGACACACAATCGCTCACACAAGAGCAGTTGAGCGAAAAAGTGGGAAAAAAACGTGCCACCATCGCTAACTATCTGCGTTTGTTGAAGCTCCCTGCCGAAGTGCAAATGGGTGTGAAAGACAAGAAAATAGATATGGGACACGCACGCGCATTGATAACAATGAATGACCCAATGGCACAGCTTTCGCTCTATAACTTGATTTTGGAAGATGCACTTTCGGTACGGAAAGTGGAAACCATTGTGCGAGAGTTTGCCGAAGGGAAACCGATAGAAAAAACCGCAGAGCCGTCTCCACAAAAAGAAAAATCAAAAACAACGGCGCAAAAATCGATATTGCCTGATGATTTTGAAATGTTGAAACAGCACCTTTCGTCGTATTTCAAAACCGAAGTTCAATTTTCGTGCAACAAAAGCGGAAAAGGCAAAATTACTATTCCGTTTACTTCGCCCGAACAACTCGAAAGCATTATCGTAATGCTCGACAAAATGAAGTGATTTTAGATTTTAGATTTAGCAATGACACGATTGGCAGGAATTTTAATAATAGTTTTTCTTTCGCATTCATTTTTGAATGCTCAAGAACAAGCTGTTGTGCCTGAGCACGTTCAAGACAGCCTGCTGATGGTGGCAGATTCACTTTTTGCTACGCCACCTATAATTGAAACAGCTCCTGTATCCGAAAATCAGCCCGATATCATTCGATTGAGGGTAGATAGTATCATTACTGCCACATCGTCGGACGCTTTTTTTGCACCCTCTTTTATGTTCAGACCAAGTCCTCGAAAAGCGGTTTTGTATTCAGCTATTTTCCCCGGATTAGGACAGGCATATAATCGAAAATACTGGAAAATCCCTATTGTGTATGGCGGCTTTGCGGGTTTTACTTACGCCATTTCGTGGAATAACGGTTATTATCGTGATTATCAAGCTGCCTATGCGGATATTAGAAGCGATAATCCGGATGCAGATCGTTGGAAAAACTTTTTGCCTTACGGGATGACCCTTGAGGATATCGGTGAAGAACGGTTTACTCGTATACTCGAACAACGGCGAGATTTTTATAGACACTATCGCGATATGAGTATCATATTGGCTTTCGGGTTGTATTTTTTGGCAATGATTGATGCGTATGTAGATGCACAATTGTTTGATTTTGATATGAGTCCCGATTTATCAATGCGATTTGCACCTGCCATTATTAATCGAGACATCAATTCGAATATTAATATAAGAAACGCCGCCTACGGGTTTCAATGGAGTCTCACTTTCTAAGAAGATTAGGATTGCCTTGTTGGAAAAGGCGATTTTCTATAAAAAAATCTATTATGAACAGAAATATTTTACTGATAGCTGTATCTTTATTTATTAGTACAACTTTATTCGCTCAACAAGAGTATATTAATCCGATGGAAAATGCAACCTTGCAAGCATCGGAAGAAGAAAATCCACCAAGACCGCTGAGCGAAGTAATTGAAGATCATCATATTGTTTTCCCCGAAAGTATGACGAGACCATTGAGCCAACTGTTGCACGATTGGCAAATCGATTTCTCGAAATCTACTAATGATTGTCGGGGTGGAATGAATCCTATGGTTCCTGATAGCGTAATTATTGCTCGTCTTCAGGCACTTCCTACGGAAATGGAAATGACCTTTAACAGTGTTGTGCGTTCGCACATTGATGCATATGCCGGTCGTCGTCGTGACCAAGTAGCTTATATGTTGGCACTTGGCGACTATTACTTTCCGATGTTTGCCGAAGCGCTGGATAGATACGGATTACCGTTGGAATTAAAATACTTGCCTGTAATCGAATCGGCATTGAATCCGATTGCCGTTTCTCGTATGGGCGCCACCGGATTGTGGCAATTTATGCTTCGCACAGGGCAAGGAATGGGATTAGAGGTAAGTACGCTCGTCGATGAACGGCGCGACCCTTATCAATCAACCGATGCTGCAGCACGTTATCTGCGTGATTTATATACGATTTACGAAGATTGGAATTTAGCGATAGCTGCCTATAATTGTGGTCCGGGAAATGTGAACAGAGCCATTGCCCGAAGCGGCGGGAAGCACGATTATTGGGAAATTTATCACCGGTTGCCGCGCGAAACGCGTGGATATGTGCCTGCTTTTATTGCTGCTGTTTACGTAATGAATTATCACGAAGAACACAATATTTGTCCGGTGCATGTCGATCATTCGCTTTTAGCGTTAGATACAATACATATAAATGAACAGATTCATTTTAATCAAATTGCAGAAACGTTAGACGTGTCTATCAGCGATTTACGAAGATTTAATCCAAAATTTAGGCGAGATATTATTCCCGCGAGTGAAATCAAGCCGTATGCTTTGGTATTACCTACGAATCTGATGTATGCATTTGTGGAAAATGCAGATGAGATTTTCGGACACAATAGAAGTCAGCATTTTACACATAGAGTTACTACCGATCAATATTTAGCCGATGGGGGAGCTTCTACTTCTGTTTCGGGAAATTTTGAAAATACTTATTATCGTGTGAGAAGCGGCGACAATTTGTCTGTCATTGCGCAAAGAAACAGGGTTTCGGTGGCACAGCTAAGGTCGTGGAATAACTTAAATTCGGATAGACTTTCTATTAATCAACGGCTTATTGTGGGTAGGCGCGCCATTCCGCAAACCCAAACGCAGATCGCGCAAACAAGCACTACAACTTCGGGAAATACGCAAACAATTAATCAATATTATCGGGTAAGAAGCGGTGATACACTGAACGCAATAGCTGGTCGGCACGGTACCACCGTTGCACAAATACAACAATGGAATGGAATGAGCAATACCCGACTTACCGTTGATAGACAATTGATTGTAGGGCAGCAAGTAATGCAAATTGAAGTGCCGGAAGAAACCGAACAGGAAGAAAGTACCCCAGAAAATATTACGAACGAAAGCAGTAATATTATCTCAAATTTTATACGCTCTCAAATAGAAGAAGTTTCGGAAGAAAGCGAAGAAAATGAAAACGAAGAAGAAATTTAATTTACGATTTTGGATTTACGATTTTAGATTGAAATCGTAAATCTAAAATGATAAATCACTATAATGTTAATTATTGACGCACTCAAAGTAGAGTTAGGAGATAGGTTATTATTCGATAATCTCAGTTTCATCATCAACGAAAAGGATAAAATTGCCCTTGTTGGCAAAAATGGTGCGGGAAAAAGCACGATGCTGAAAATTTTGGCAGGTATCAACACCCATTACAAAGGCACGGTAACAAGCCCCGATGGCTCAACCGTTGGTTATTTGCCGCAAGTAATGAAAATTGTGGATGGACGCACCGTACGTGAGGAGGCTTCGCTGGCATTTTCTCATATTTTCGAATTAGAAGCAAAAATCGAAGAGATGAATCGTCAATTAGAAACCCGCACCGATTACGAATCAGACGAATACGCCAAATTAATTGACGATTTCACGCAAGCACACGAGCGTTTGGCAACCGTTGAAGGTATCAATTTCGAGGGCGATGTTGAAAAAGCGTTACTGGGCTTGGGTTTCAAACGTTCAGACTTTGATCGACCCACAAGCGAATTTAGTGGCGGTTGGCGTATGCGCATCGAATTGGCAAAACTGCTACTTCGCAATCCCGATATTTTATTGCTCGATGAGCCGACCAACCATTTGGACATCGAATCCATCGGCTGGCTCGAAGACTTTATCAACACACAAGCCAAAGCCGTAGTGCTTATTTCGCACGACCGCGCCTTTATTGATGTCGTAACCAATCGTACTATTGAATTGACAATGGGGCGAATATACGATTACAAAGTCAATTATACGAAATATTTAGAATTACGCCAGGAACGTCGCCAACAACAAATTCACGCATGGGAATCGCAACAAAAACAGATTGCTGAAATCGAAGAATTTATCGAACGTTTTCGCGCGCAAGCTGCCAAAGCAGTTTTGGTACAAAGTCGTGTGCGTCAGTTGGAAAAGATGGAACGCGTGGAAATTGACGAGGAAGATAAATCACAAGCGCGTATACGTTTTCAACCTGCCACTCGCTCAGGTACATATCCGCTCACGGTGGATAGAGTGATGAAAAAATACGACGATTACCTTGTTTTTGAAAACGCCAATTTAATGATTGAACGCGGCGAAAAAATTGCATTAGCCGGAAAAAACGGCGAAGGAAAATCTACTTTTGTGAAATGCGTGATGGGCGAAACGTCTTATGAAGGTGAGATGATGTTGGGACACAACGTCGAAATCGGATATTTTGCTCAAAACCAAGCCGACCTTTTAGACGAAGACTTGACCGTTTTCGAAACCATCGACCGAGTTGCCGAAGGCGATGTACGTATGCAGATACGAAATATTCTCGGTGCGTTTATGTTTAATCGTGATGATTCGGAAAAGAAAGTAAAAGTGCTTTCCGGTGGTGAACGCACTCGATTGGCAATGATAAAACTATTGCTCGAACCCGTTAATTTGCTCATTCTCGACGAGCCGACCAATCACTTAGACCTCAAAACGAAAGAGGTGCTGAAAAACGCTCTTTTGGATTACGACGGCACGGTTATCCTCGTATCGCACGACCGGGATTTCCTTGACGGATTGGTAACCAAAGTGTACGAATTTTCCGATAAAAAAGTGCGTGAGCATATTGGAGGAATAAGGGAATTTTTGGCGAAGAAAAAAGTGTTGTCATCGTAAAAGAAAGATTTTGTTGTGAGGAAATGGATTGATGTTTACATTGATCCATTTTTTTTGAAAATGCAGTTTTAATATTAATTTATTGAGGCATAAAATGGACAAATACGAGTAATAACTTATACTATTTTGAATATATTTTTCTTGTAACACTCTTAATCGGGCTTTAAAAATCGGTTTGCCTGTTTACAGCGATTTTTCTGAGCAAAGATATCAGTAACAGTCTGATAAATCGTTTTGATAGTCTTCGACTTATCGCATCTAAAAACAGAAAACTCCCACAATTTTCTAATTGTGAGAGTCTTTTTCGTGATTCAGCTGGGGCTCGAACCCAGGACCCCATCCTTAAAAGGGATGTGCTCTACCTGCTGAGCTACTGAATCATCCTTTGTGCCTTCTTTCAAAAGCGAGTGCAAAGGTAGATACTTTTTTTTAATTAGCCAAATATTTCCGATAAAAATTTAATATTTTTTTTGCCATTTCACTTAACGTATTAATACCTATAATGTTCCGGTTTGTACGGACCATTAGCCGAAACGCCGATATATTTGGCTTGCGCCTCGGTAAGCGTAGTCAATTTTACACCGATATGACTCAAATGCAATCTCGCTACCTCTTCGTCCAAATATTTCGGAAGACGATAAACGCCAACTTCGTACTCTTTTCCCCACAGGTCGATTTGCGCCAACACTTGATTGGTAAACGAATTGCTCATCACAAACGACGGATGTCCCGTTGCGCAACCCAGATTCACCAAACGCCCTTCAGCAAGCAAGAACAGTGAGTTTCCGTTCGGAAATGTATATTTATCTACCTGCGGTTTGATATTGACGTGTTTGATGCCGGGAAAATTGATGAGTTTATCCACTTGAATTTCGTTGTCGAAATGTCCGATATTGCATACAATGGCTTGGTCACGCATTTGTTGCAGGTGTTCGATGGTAATCACATCGCGATTTCCGGTGGTGGTTACAAAGATATTCCCTTCTTTTACAGCTTCTTCCATTGTGGTTACTTCAAAACCTTCCATTGCGGCTTGCAGTGCACAAATCGGGTCAATTTCGGTAACAATTACGCGCGCACCATACGAACGCATTGACTTTGCACAACCTTTTCCCACATCGCCATAACCAAGTACGACAACGACTTTTCCGGCAATCATCACATCGGTAGCGCGTTTGATACCATCTGCCAATGACTCTTGACAACCGTAAAGATTATCAAATTTCGATTTCGTTACCGAATCGTTCACATTGATAGCTGGCACAAGCAGTTCGCCGCGTTCCAACATTTGATACAAACGATGCACACCGGTAGTGGTTTCTTCCGAAATTCCTTTCATTTCGGCGACGGTACGGTGCCAACGTTGATTGTCTTCCGCCAAAATGCGATGCAAAGTATCCAAAATAACCTGCTCTTCACGATTGGTGCCTTTCCGATTGATTGTTTGTGCATCATTTTCAGCTTGGTAGCCCCAGTGAATAAGCAACGAAGCATCGCCGCCATCATCGACTAACAAATTGGGTCCCTTTCCACCGGGAAAACGCAAAGCCATTTCCGTACACCACCAGTATTCTTCCAACGTTTCGCCTTTCCAAGCGAAAACGGGAATGCCTGCGGCGGCAATAGCGGCGGCGGCGTGATCTTGCGTAGAAAAAATATTGCAACTCGCCCAACGTACGTCTGCACCAAGTTCAACAAGGGTTTCAATTAATACAGCGGTTTGAATCGTCATATGTAGCGAACCCATTATACGTGCGCCTTTCAGTGGTTTTGTCGATGCGTATTTTTGACGGATTGCCATCAATCCGGGCATTTCGTGCTGTGCAATTTCTATCTCTTTCCGACCGAAGTCAGCCAATGAAACATCGGCAACTTTATAGGGTAAATCTTTGTTCATAGTTCTTTTTGCTTGTAATTATGGTGCAAAGATACGAAAAAATACACTATCTTTGTTTCATAAATGCACAAATGCCGTAGAGACGAGGTGCGCCCCGTCTCTACACGACCATTCAACAAAAAAACAATGACAACATCAACAAAAAGTACAGCCTATTTCGCAAGTGGTTGCTTTTGGGGAACGGAATACTATTTTATGAAAGCGAACGGCGTATTACACACTGCTGTTGGTTTTATGGACGGACACGTAGAAAAACCAACCTACAAGCAAGTTTGTGAAAAAAACACCGGACATTTAGAAACCACAGAAGTAACTTTTGACCCAACAAAAACAAGTTATGAGGAGATGGTTAAACTATTCTTCGAAACGCACGATTTCACCCAAACCGATGGACAAGGTCCTGACATCGGACCACAATACCTTTCGTGTATTTTCTATTCCAACGACGAAGAAAAAGCGATGGCGGAAAAATATATCAGCAAATTAACTGCCAAAGGATATAAAGTGGCAACGATGCTGAAACCCGCATCCGTTTTTTGGAAAGCAGAAGATTATCATCAGCAATATTACGAACACAAGGGCGAAAAGCCATATTGTCATCAATACAGGAGGATATTTTAACTTTTGTTTTTCCTCTTTATCCGAAAAAAATCCGTATATTGTGCGCTTATTCAGATACGAGCTCAATGTCAAAAGAAAAATTTCACATAGAATTTCCAATGGGAAACGCCACACAGAGCAGCTTGTGGCGTATGATTAGTCAAATCGACGGACTTTCCGAATGGTTTGCTGATGAAGTGTCAATGAACACTGCCGAAACCACTTACACATTCGTGTGGGGGAAAGCACACGACCAAGCAACAGTTATCAACAAAAAACCGCAATCGACTATTCGATTTCAATGGATTGACGAAGACGACGAAAATATATATTTCGAATTTCACATTCACAAACTTGACCTTACCGGAAAACTTGCGCTTGAAATAACCGATTTTGCTGAGCCCGACGAAAAAGGCGATGCCATAGCACTATGGGAATCGCAGATTGAGAAGATGAAAAAACGATTGGGTGTTTTTACGTAGAAACTGATTTGATTTTACTATCTTTGCAGAATAATTTTATAAAACAGTATTCTGTTCAGTAAACGACGATGAAACGGTTATACGGCTATATTCTCAAGACCTTTATCCCGCTTTTTTTGATGACGTTTGCTATCTGTCTCTTTATTGTATTGATGCAATTTTTGTGGAAATACATAGATGAAATGGTTGGCAAAGGATTCGAATTGAGTTTATTGGGTGAGATGTTTTTCTATGCAGCACTTCAACTTGTGCCGATGGCGTTGCCGTTATCCGTTTTGCTTGCCTCGATAATGGTGTTCGGGAATATGGGCGAATCATTGGAACTTCTCGCTATTAAATCGGCCGGAATTTCGCTCATTAAAATAATGCGACCGCTCATTATCTTTATCGTATGTATTTCTATAGGTGCATTTTTCTATCAAGACCTGGCAATGCCGCGTATTAATGCCAAGTCTTTTTCGCTTTTATTGACCATCCGAATGGCATCACCCGAACTTAATATTCCTGAAGGTGTATTTTATCAAGAAATTGACAATACCAATATTTATGCGAGTAGAATAGACCGTAGTACGGGTTTGTTGCACGATGTATTTGTTTACGACCTGTCTAACGGATTCAATCAAATGCGGGTAACTACTGCCGATTCGGCAAGAATGAGTGTATCGGAAGACCAAACAATGTTGATCTTTACACTTTATAATGGTCAAACGGCAGCTCCTTTCAATCAAACAGGAAATAATCGAAACCGTCGTACTGCTGCTTCCGGACAATTCGCGCGCGAGACTTTCGACGTGAAGATATTTATGGTAGAGCAAGATCTCAATTTGACCCATATGACCGAAGAGCAAATTGAAGAAGGGGCGAATACAGCGCATGTTGCTAAAAATTTGATAGAATTGACCGTTTCTATTGACTCAATGCGGCACGTTTTGGATAGTATTAATATCATGGACAGGCAAGTAATGCGTACCACCGCTTTTCTTACTCATCGCAATAGTTTTCCTTATGACGAAAGAGATTCGATTATTGCAATGAAGGATTTTTCTGATATTATTATTCCTCAGCCGGATATGTTTTTTGCATCGAAAGATTTACAGACACAGTCAGCCATTTTAAACAGTGCCATTTCGAGGGCGGAGAACAATAAAAATGAATTTCTTTTCCGTTCGGTTGGTAACAAAACCGCTACGCAAACGCGAATAAACCGACATTGGATAGAGTGGCACAGAAAGTTTGTAATGCCGGTTACTTGTTTGATTTTCTTTTTCATCGGTGCACCGTTAGGTTCCATCGTACGAAAAGGCGGACTGGGAATGCCGATCGTGATTTCAGTACTCTTATTTATTGTCTATTATATTTTAGAAAATACCGGTGCTAAAATGGCGCGTGACGGTGTTTGGGTACATTGGTTTGGAATGTGGTTTCCGGCATTTGTACTCTTGCCAATGGGCGTATTTTTGACTTGGAAGGCAATGAATGATTCCACGATAATGAACGCTGATACGTATATGGCATTTTTCAGAAAAATATTCTTTATCAGAGAGAAAAGGTCATATCCGGTAAAAAATGTAATTATCGAAAAACCGGATTATAAGGAAATTTCCGTTTCATTGTCAGAGTTATCGAACAATATCAATGAATATTTGACAAAATATGAACATTTGCCGTATAAAGTTTTTTGGACAGATATAGAATACGATAAAAAGCTGTTTACTATCAAAAGCAGTATGGAGATTATTCTAAATCAATTGTCAAACTCGCGGCGTTCGGGCGAACTTGTAAAAGCAGAAGAATTTCCGATATTTATTAATTATGTACGTCCGTTCAAACCTGACTCTCGGTGGGCACGATTATGTATGAAGGTTTTTCCTGTAGGAATTATTTTTAAATTGATTTCGATGCCATTTGAAATGAGAATTCGTAAGGATTTGAAAAATACTGAAAGGCTTTGCGGAGAGATGCAAGACGTTATCCGCCAAAACTTGCGTGATGAAGCAGAATATGCTTTTTATGATTTGTTGAATAAGATGCAACGGAATAAACCTCTTGATTACGACTACAATAAAAAAGAATATATATTTGATTATGACGGAAATAAATGCCTTGTTGTATGGGAAGATGATCCCAACTTTGAGACAAAATTGAATCTCTTACAAAAATGGGAAAATGAGAAGTATGTCATAATACACAATGACGAATAATTAACAGAAAAAAGTAAAACATTATATGCATCAGAAAATAAAATTAGACACCATTGAAGAAGCCATTGAAGAAATTCGCAACGGCAATTTCATCATTGTTGTAGATGATGAAGACCGCGAAAACGAAGGCGATTTCATCTGCGCAGCCGAAAAAATAACGCCCGAAATGGTTAATTTTATGTTGAAAAATGGTCGCGGCGTCCTTTGCACACCCATCACAGAGGAGCGTTGTGAAGAGTTAAGTCTCGAAATGCAGGCACAAAGCAATACGTCTATTCACTCCACGCCATTTACCGTGAGTATCGACAAGTTAGAGGGGTGTACAACAGGCGTTTCTTCCGAAGACAGAGCTGCCACTATACTCGCATTAGCTGACTCCACGTCGAAACCCGAAACATTTGGTCGTCCCGGACATATTTTTCCACTTCGTGCACGGTCGCGCGGTGTTCTTCGTCGTGCCGGACATACCGAAGCAGCTATCGATTTCGCTCGTTTAGCAGGGTTGTATCCGGCAGCAGCCCTCATCGAAATTATGAACGATGACGGCTCAATGGCTCGCCTGCCTGAATTGTTCGAATTGGCAAAAAAATACGATATGAAAATCGTTTCCATTGCCGATTTAATCAAATACCGATTGCAAGCCGAATCGCTTATCGAACGCGGCGAAGCCGTGCAGATGCCCACTGAATATGGCGATTTTACGATGATTCCGTTTTTGCAAAAATCCAACGGAAAAGAGCACGTGGCAATGATTAAAGGCGAATGGAAAGATGATGAACCGGTGCTTGTGCGTGTACATTCGTCGTGCATTACAGGCGATATTTTCAGTTCAATGCGTTGCGAATGTGGCGAACAGTTGCATCGTGCACTCGAACAGATTGAAAAAGAAGGAAAAGGCGCACTTATTTACCTCAATCAAGAAGGACGTGGAATCGGTTTGATGGCAAAAGCGGCAGCTTACAAATTACAGGAGGAGGGTTTGGATACGGTTGATGCGAATTTGCATCTTGGTTATCAAGCAGATGAGCGTGATTATGGTGTTGGTGCACAGATTCTTCGCAGTTTGGGAATTAAAAAAATGCGTTTGATGAGTAATAATCCGGTAAAGCGCATTGGATTAGAGTCTTATGGCTTGGAAGTGGTGGAAAACGTACCGATTGAAGTTACGACGAATGAGCATAACCATTTTTATATGGAGACGAAGAGGGATAGAATGGGACATTTGTTGAGGGGAGGGAAATAGGGATTGAGCACTATATAAAGAAGTATATATCTTAATTGGGAAATAGAAAGGTATAATATTATAGAATAGAGTTTAGAAATGAATAATTTTATTCTCTTCATATCATTCATTATCGGCGTAATCCTCGCTACGATAATTACTTGCCTAGCTTTGAAATCCAAAACAATTTCAAAGTCGAAGTTTGATGTGTTGGCTGATGAAAAAAACAAAATAAATACACAACTCGCTCTTTCGGAAGAAAAAATAAAAAATCAATCGGAAGAAATTGTTATACTAAAATCCGAATTAAAAGCCAAAACCGACGAATATTACGCAGCCAACAACATATTAGCAACTTTCAAAGCCGATAATCGAGCATTACAAGAAAAACTCGAAACGCAAAAATCGGAAATCGAAGATTTACAAAAACGTCTCACAACGGAATTTGAAAACATTGCCACAAAAATTTTAAAAGAGCGTTCCGCCGAATTTTCGGAATCGAATCACAAAAATTTGAGCGAAATTCTCAATCCGTTGAAAGAAAAAATCCAACTTTTCGAGAAAAAAGTAGATGAAACTTACGACAAAGAGTTGCGCGACAAAATCAGTTTGAAAGAAGAAGTCCGCAAACTAACCGAACTCAACGCCCGTGTGAGCGAAGAAGCAAACAATCTGACAAAAGCATTGAAAGGCGATGTGAAGAAGCAGGGAAATTGGGGTGAAGTCATATTAGAGCGTGTGTTGGAACGTTCGGGTTTGACACGCGGACAAGAGTATGAGCGCGAAGAGGTCATCGAAGGTGTTGAAAATCAAACGCAACGCCCCGATATAATCATTCATTTGCCTGAAAACAAACACATTGTTATTGATTCAAAGGTCTCACTAATCGCCTACGAGCGAATGATTTCGGAAGAAAACGACGAGCGAAAAGAGAAGTTTTTAAAAGAGCATATCGCCTCGATGCGCTCACATGTGAAACTGTTGAGCGAAAAAAACTACCAAAATGCATTTAATATTAATACGCCCGATTTTGTATTGATGTTTTTGCCGATTGAGCCGTCGTTTTCGGTTGCTGTTCAGCACGATGCGGAACTTTTTTCGTATGCTTTCGATAGAAAGATCGTGATTGTGAGCCCCACCACTTTACTGGCAACGCTTCGCACTATCGCTTCGATTTGGAAACAAGAAAACCAAACCAAAAATGCGCAAGAAATTGCCCGATTGAGTGGTATGCTTTACGATAAATTTGTCGGCTTCTCCGAAGATTTATCGAAAATAAAACTGAATATCGACCGAGCGTCAGGCGCTTACGATGATGCAATAAAAAAACTAAAAAGTGGCAACGGAAATATAATTCGCACCGCCGAGAAAATAAAAGAACTTGGTGCGAAAACAAACAAATCGCTTCCATCTGAATTGATTGAAGATGAAGTAGATACAATAGATAAACAAATAACCAATTAAACAAATCAACAATAAAAGAAATCATGTACGGCAAAATGCAACAACACCTGCAAAACGAGCTGAAAGCCATTGAAGAAGCAGGACTTTACAAAAAAGAAAGAATTATCATTTCGCCACAAAAGGCAGAGATAACAGTCAATTCGGGACAGGAAGTGCTTAACTTCTGTGCCAACAACTATTTGGGACTTTCTGACCATCCACAACTCATCGAAGCAGTGAAAAAATCGCTTGATGAGCGCGGTTACGGAATGTCGTCGGTGCGTTTTATTTGCGGCACGCAAGATTATCACAAGCAACTCGAAAAAACGATTAGCGACTTTTTCAAAACTGATGACACCATTCTCTATGCCGCTTGTTTCGATGCCAACGGCGGATTGTTTGAGCCGCTTCTGACAGAAGAAGATGCGATTATTTCCGACGCACTCAACCATGCTTCGATTATTGACGGTGTGCGCCTTTGTAAAGCAAAACGTTACCGTTATGCCAACGCCGATATGGCAGATTTGGAAGAAAAACTGAAAGAAGCGCAAGCGCAACGTTTCAGAATTATTGCCACCGATGGTGTATTTTCTATGGACGGAAACGTTGCACCGCTTGACAAAATTATGGAACTCGCCGAAAAATACGATGCGTTGGTAATGGTAGACGAAAGCCATTCGGCAGGCGTTGTGGGCAAAACCGGCAAAGGTGTTACCGAGCTTTACAAATGTATGGGCAATGTGGATATCATTACGGGCACGCTAGGAAAAGCATTCGGCGGTGCTATTGGCGGTTTCACAACGGGACGACAAGAAATTATTGATATGCTTCGTCAGCGCTCACGTCCGTATTTGTTTTCAAATTCCATTCCGCCGTTGGTGGCGGCAGCGGGTGTAAAAGCGTTTAATTTGTTGGAAGAAAGCAATGTTTTGCAAGACCAACTGCACGAAAATGTTGATTATTTTATCGCAAAAATGAAAGAGGCGAAATTCGATATTAAGCCAACAGAATCAGCCATTTGTGCCGTAATGCTTTACGATGCAAAATTATCGCAAGAATTTGCTGCCGCATTGCTTGAAGAAGGCATTTATGTAATCGGATTTTATTATCCTGTTGTACCGAAAGAGCAAGCCCGAATTCGTGTGCAACTTTCTGCCGGACACACGCGCGAACATTTGAATAAAGCGATTACGGCGTTTATTAAAGTAGGAAAAGAATTGGGAGTAATTTAATGTTGTTGATTTGTTGATTTGCTTATTCGTTGATTTGTTGCCTGACGGCTGACTGTTTAGGCGATAAACAAATAAGCAAATCAACAAATCAACAAATCAACAACAAAGAAATGAAAGCATTAGTAAAACGTTATCCCGAAAAAGGGATTTGGTTAGAAGACGTTCCCATGCCCGAAATCGGCGTGAACGATGTCCTCATCAAAATAAAAAAAACCGCTATTTGTGGTACCGATTTACACATCTATAAATGGGATGATTGGTCGCAAAAAACTATCAAAACGCCAATGGTTATCGGACACGAATATGTAGGCGAAATCGTTGATATGGGTAGCGGCGTAACGAATTTGAAAATTGGCGATCGTGTTACAGGTGAAGGACATATCGCTTGCGGATATTGTCGAAACTGTCGTCGTGGAAAATTGCACGTGTGCGAAAACACCATTGGTGTAGGCGTGAATCGCGACGGTGCCTTTGCCGAATACTTATCCATTCCGGCAGCGAATGTGGTAAAAGTTGATTCGCGTATTCCCGATGAAATCGTTTCGATTATGGATCCGTTTGGAAATGCCACACACACAGCACTTTCGTTCCCGCTCATTGCCGAAGACGTATTGATTACCGGCGCCGGATTGATTGGAAGTATGGCAACCGCTATTTGTCGATTTGCCGGTGCGCGTTATGTGGTAGTGAGTGATTTAAGCGATTACCGCCTCGACATTGCAAAAAAAATGGGTGCTACGCTTACCGTCAATCCATCGAAAGGCGAAACGATTGAAGATGCTATTAAACAGCTTGGTATGTACGGCTTTGACGTGGGTTTGGAAATGTCAGGATCGCCCGCCGGATTTCGTGATATGATTGCTAATATGTACAACGGCTCAAAAATATCGATGTTGGGCATTTTACCAAACAATACCACCGTTGATTGGAACGAAATTATTTTTAAAGCTTTAACACTAAAAGGTATTTACGGTCGTGAAATGTGGGAAACGTGGTACCAAATGGAGCAAATGCTTATTTCAGGGCTTGATTTGTCGCCCATTATCACGCATCGTTTTAACATTGATGATTTCCAAAAAGGATTTGATGTGATGGAAAGCGGCGATTGTGGAAAGGTTATTTTGAGTTGGGAGTAAAATAATGTGCTAATGTGCTAATAAATAATGTGCTAATGCAATTGTCAGGATATACTCATTGCTTCTGCATTAGCACATTAGCACATTATTTATTAGCACATTATTCACGCCATATTGTGAAAAACATTCTGCACATCTTCGTCTTCCTCAAATTTATCGAGTAGTTTTTCGATTTGCGTGCGTTGTTCTTCTGTCAGTTCTTTTACATCGTGCGGAATACGCTCGAATTCAGCCGAATGAATTTCAAAACCATTGTTTTCGAGATATGATTGTATGTTGGAATAGGATTTGAATTCGCCATAAATAATCCATTCTCCTTCATCGGCAAGTACTTCGTCTACACCATAATCAATGAGTTCGAGTTCGAGGTCTTCGATTGAAACGCCTTCTTTTTCTGCTACTTTGAACACACATTTGTGGTCGAACAAAAATTCGAGACTACCCGATGTGCCCAACGAACCGCCGTGTTTATTGAAATAACTGCGAACATTCGCCACCGTACGTGTAGGATTATCTGTTGCGGTTTCTACCACGATGGCAATGCCGAAAGGTCCGTAGCCCTCATATACCATTTCTTTGTAATCCGAAACATCTTTGTCGGTCGCTTTTTTTATAGCGCGTTCGACATTTTCTTTCGGCATATTTTCTTTTTTCGCCTGCTGTATCAACACACGCAAGCGGGGATTGACTTCGGGGTCTGACCCGCCTTCACGCGTTGCGATTGTAATTTGCCTGCCTAATTTTGTGAAAACGCGAGCCATATTGCCCCAGCGTTTCATTTTGGTTGCTTTTCTATATTCAAATGCTCTGCCCATATTTTTTGTTTTTAGAGACTTGAAGACGAAAGACAAGCATAGCTTGCAATCTTACAGTCTCATAGTCTTTTACCTTTTCGTTTTTCGTCTTGTTATCGCAATTGCGCCCCCAATTCCCTTTCCAAATTCTTCTGTATCTTCTGCATCACGCTATCAATCTGGTTGTCATTCAATGTTTTTTCATTATCTTGTAATACGAAATTTACGGCGTATGATTTTTTCCCTTCGGGCAAATTTTTTCCTTCATACACATCAAAAAGCGATACTTCCGACAACAGCTTTTTTTCTGACTTGCGAGCGATTTGTTCGATGTCGGCAAACGTGATGTTGGAGTCGATAAGCAGTGCCAAATCACGACTGACGGTAGGAAATTTCGATATTTCGGAAAATTGTATCGATTGTTTATCGGTCTCTTTTATAAGCGAATCCCAATTGATTTCGGCGAAAAAAACATCAGTATCGATGTCGAATGTTTTCAATATTTTTTTCTGAATAACGCCCCACGTGCCGATGTTGCGATTGCGTGTACGAATGGTTACAGCCGTTGCGAAAATATCATTGCTCACGTTTTCTAAAATCAATGCCGAAGCGGATAGTCCCAATCGTGCGAAAATATTCTCAACGAAGGCTTTTAGTTCAAAAACAGAACTATCGGTTTCGTTTTCAGCCCAATTTTTGATGTTTCGTTTTCCGCAAATCCAAAGGGCAAGGTGCGTTTCTTCCGAAAATTGTGCAAGCGGTTTGTCCTCACGTTTTTTATCGGTATCGTAGAAATAGCAGTTGCCAAATTCGTAAAAACGCAGGTCGTTATGTTTGCGATTTCGGTTGTAAGCAATGCTCTCCAATCCGCCGAAAAGCAGTGTTTGACGCATTACGCCAAGGTCGTTACTAAGTGGATTGAGCAATGGCACACAATGCTGAATCGGGAAGATTTCGTTTACCTCGTAATACGATTTTTTTGTAAGCGAGTTATTCATAATTTCACCAAATCCGGCTGCCGTAAGTTGCTCTGAAATGAGCGTTTGCAATGCGTGTTTACGGTCGGTTGGTGTTTGATACGATAAACTGGATTTTAACGAATCGCTGATTTCTATATTGTTATAGCCATAAATACGAAGAATATCTTCGATAACGTCCACATCTCGAAGTACATCGGCACGATATGTTGGGATTCGCAATGTAAGTGCCGCTTCCGTTTCATTTTCAATCTCAATTTCAAGACTTTCGAGAATATTTTTGATTATTTCTTTCCCGATTTCTTTTCCGATAAGCGCATTTACTTTCTCAAAAGTGAGTTCTACACGTGGTTTTTTAATCGGATTTGGGTAAATATCGCGAATTTCGCCCTCAATTTCGCCCCCTGCCAGTTCTTTGATGAGTAAAGCAGCACGTTTCAACGCATATACAGTATTGTTGGGGTCAGCGCCACGTTCGAAACGGAACGATGAATCAGTGTTTAATCCGTGTCGGCGAGCTGTTTTGCGTACCCAAGTGGGATTGAAGTATGCTGATTCTAAAAATATATCTTTTGTGGCTTCGGTAACGCCTGAATTCAACCCACCGAAAACGCCGGCAATGCACATTCCGTTTTCCGAATTGCAAATCATCAAATCGTTTTCGCTCAGTTCGCGCGTTTGTTCATCGAGTGTTACAAACTTTGTTTTTTCGGGTAATGTACGTACCACGACATTACCTTTAATATAGGCAGCATCGAAAGCGTGCATCGGATGTCCGGTTTCGTGCAGTACGAAGTTGGTAATATCAACAATATTATTGATAGGTCGTAAACCGATGAGTGTCAATTTATCTTTCAACCAATCAGGACTTTCTGTAACGGTTACATTGCGAATTGTCAAACCCGAATAGCGCGGACAGGCTTCGCTGTTTTCAACCACCACATCAATTCCTCCCGTTTTTTTATCAATCGAAAACGCTTCCACCGAAGGTTTTGTGAGTACATAATGCTGTTTGGCTTGTTTGAGGTACGCCGCAAGGTCGCGCGCCACGCCGTAGTGTGAAGTAGCATCAACACGGTTGGGTGTAATATCCACTTCGAGCACGTAATCGCTTTTGATATTGTAGTAATCTTTGGCGAGCGCACCTATTTTTGTGTCGGCAGGCAAAACAATAATGCCTGCGTGCGATATACCGATACCGATTTCGTCTTCGGCGCAAATCATTCCTTGCGATTCTTCGCCGCGAATTTTTGAACGTTTTATCGTAAATTCTTCGTCGCCTGCGTAAAGCTTCGTGCCAATGGTCGCCACCACCACTTTTTGTCCGGCAGCCACATTTGGCGCACCACACACAATTTTGAGTGGTTCTTCACCGTTGCCGATATTTACTGTTGTGAGGTGTAAATGATCAGAATTAGGGTGGACAGCGCACGTGAGCACTTCGCCGATAACCAATCCTCCCAAACCACCTTTTATGGTTTGAATTTCTTCCACACTGCCCGTTTCTAATCCGATAGATGTGAGTGCGTCAGCTGTTTCTTGTGGCGACAAATCGAATCGCAGATATTCTTTGAGCCAGTTGTATGAAATGTTCATTTGTGATGATCTGAATATTTATTTGAGGGCTCAAAAGTACAAAAAAATGTGCAGATGAACAAATAAGAATTGAATGTATATTCGAAGGTAAAAAACATATTGCTTATTTTTTGAAATGAAGCATTTTCTAGATGCATAAAGTCGATAAGTATTATTTATTGATGTTATTTTTTTGCAAAATCATTGGCAAATCAGAATAAAGATACTATATTTGCATAGAAACTTTCTTTTTGGTTTCATATACGAGGCTTTAAAAGAGGATGAAGAAAAAGGTTCCCTTGTGTAACTATTTGTTATACAGCGGATTACTTGCTTGTATTGGAGCCAAAAATGATTGATTAAGAAGTTCGCAAAAATCTCAAAATTCATCAAATTAAAAATGAAATAAATGAACAATAATGTCTGCTTATTTGCAAGTTTCGCATACTGCTAAAGCAAAGATATAGTATATATTAATGAAACAAACAACAAATTACTTACACATAAATTTATCCCGACGGATTGGGGAAGAAATGATTATTGCGAAACAGCGTTCGACGGAGCTTACGTAGTCAATTTCATTCTAGTAGGTCGGAATAAATCTTAGCCATAATATAAAAATCAAATATAAAGAAATGAAACTATTGTACAAAAAAGAACATTTGACTTGTATTCATTATGACAATAATGACAATCCACACATAGAGATCAAAAAAATACAAAGAGGGCAGCCATTTGATGGTCGTTCGTCTCAAGGTAAAATCGTTTTCGTAATGGATGGAACTGCTATATACAGGCTTGGAGGCTTAATGGTAACCGAACTCCACGAAGGGCAAATCTTATTAATTGCACCGGACAAACGTTTTTCGCTTAGTGCCAAAGATTCGGCAAAACTCCTCATTATACGACTCACAACAGTAGAGAATCTGTGTGAATGCTTCCCACTCGAAAATCTATTGAAACACAGAGAGACAGACAGTAAGGATATTACAATATTGGAAGCAAACCAAGCGGTAGACACTTTTATGACAGCACTGACTGAAAGCCTAAAACAAGGTTTACGATGTAGATATTACTTGGAAACCAAAGCAAAAGAGCTGTTTTATCTTCTTAGGGCTTATTACCCCAAAGAGCAATTGGCGCAGTTTTTTGGGGAAATGCTGCAAGCTGATGCCCATTTTTATTATTTTGTAAAACAAAATTATCAGAATGCCGGCTCGATACCTGATTTTGCAAGGACGATGGGCTTGAAGCAACTAACTTTTGAAAAGAAATTCAAAGAAATATTTGGAATGCCGCCCTATAAGTGGCTTATCGAGCAAAAATCACGAGATATACATCGTGATCTTTGTGCTGGGAATAAACCACTCAAAGAGTTAGCGATACATTACGGCTTTTCTTCAAAGTCGTCGTTTAGCGATTTTTGCAAGAAAAATTTAGGGGCACCTCCGGGACGTATTAGAGGGGATATACGTCTTGATACAAGCGAGGAATAAGTATAAAGTATAATGTGCTAATAAATAATGTGCTAATGCAAGTTCACTGATTCCCTATATTGTAATCAATATGATAATTGCATTAGCATATTATTTATTAGCACATTAGCAAATTATATTTCGAGTTCCAAATCTACATCAAACAATTCGTGCCAAGGTAATCCTTGTATATTCAATTGCTCCATAAACGGATCGGGGTTAAATTCTTCTACATTAAACACACCCGGTTTTCTCCAAAGTCCTTGAAAAAACATCATCGCGCCGATGGTTGCCGGAACGCCTGTTGTATAGCTAACGCCCTGTGCGCCTGTTTCTTCAAAAGCGGCTTGATGGCTGCAATTATTGTAGACATAATAAGTACGCTCTCTACCGTCTTTGATACCGCGGATGCGACAGCCGATAGAGGTTTCTCCCGTATAATTTTCGCCCAAATCACCCGGATCGGGAAGTACGGCTTTGAGAAATTGAATCGGAACTATTTTTTGTCCGTTGTATTCCACCTCATCAATGCGAGCCATACCGATGTTTTGAATGACACGCAAGTGTGTTAAATATTCCTGTCCGAAAGTCATCCAAAAACGGGCGCGTTTGAGTGTCGGGAAGTTTTTCACGAGCGATTCCAACTCTTCGTGATAAATAACGTATGACTCTTTCGGTCCGATATTCGGATAATTGAGCGGTTTATGAATTGCGTGCGGCTCGGTTTCTATCCACTTGCCGTTTTCCCAATATTTGCCCTTTTGTGTAACTTCACGGATATTGATTTCGGGGTTGAAATTGGTAGCAAACGCTTTGCCGTGATCTCCGGCATTGCAATCCACAATGTCGAGATAGCGGATTTCGTCGAAATAATGTTTTGCAGCATACGCCGTAAAAATGCTTGTTACGCCCGGATCGAATCCGCAGCCGAGAATAGCGGTTAAGCCCGCTTCTTTGAATCTATCTTGATATGCCCATTGCCACGAATATTCGAATTTAGCTTCGTCTTTTGGTTCGTAGTTGGCTGTGTCGAGGTAATTTACACCACACTCCAAACAAGCGTCCATAATGGTCAAATCTTGATACGGAAGTGCCACATTGATACACAATTCGGGTTGAAATTCTCTAAACAGTGCCACCAGTTCAGGCACACTGTCGGCATCTACTTGCGCGGTTTTAATAGTTACGCCTGTGCGACGTTTCACATCTTCGGCAATAATGTTGCACTTGCTTTTTGTGCGACTTGCCAGCATAATGTCGGTAAAAACCTCATTATTTTGTGCTACTTTGTTGGCAACTACTGTTCCTACACCTCCAGCACCGATAATAATAACTTTTCCCATATTTCTATATTTTCAATTTTGTTCAAACGACTACAAAGATAATTGATAATTGACAATTGACAATTGATAATTGATAATTTTTTTGCATTAAACGCAGAATACAATTAGGAGTGTTACACTTTTTTCTGTCATTTTTACGATAAACAAAAATAAATTGCTGACAAAATGCAGCATTTATTTAAATAAATACTATTTGTTGTAAATAAATTATCTATCTTTGCATTTATAAAAAGATTGTTTACAAATAAAAAGAAATATGAGAAAGATATTTAGCATTTTCACAGGAACAGGAAGCTATAGCCCAACTAAAGTGATTAAAAATGAGCATTTTCATTCGAATGATTTTTATGATTCTGCCGGACACAAATTAACAACACCCAACGAGGAAATTACACGCAAATTTGAAGAAATCACCACTATTGCCGAAAGACGATATGCCGAAGACCATCAATCGACTACAGATTTGGCACTTATCGCTGCCGAACGAGCCATCGAAGCGGCAGGAATAGACAAAGAGGAACTCGATTATATCATCTTAGCACACAATTTTGGCGAAACATCAATCGATAATATTCGTGTGGATCAATTACCAACCTTAGCTTCGCGTTTAAAGGCGAAATTGAACATCAAAAATCCGTCGGCTGTCGCGTATGACACAACGTTTGGTTGTCCGGGTTGGCTACAGGGTGTTATTCAAGCAGATTACTACATCCGTTCGGGTGATGCGAAAAAGGTGCTCGTGGTGGGTGCTGATATTCTTTCACGCATTGCCGATCCGCACGACCGCGACAGTATGATTTATGCCGACGGCGCAGCAGCTGTGGTAATGGAAGGCAAAGAGAGCGATACACCAACAGGTATTTTAGGGCACGTGGCACAAAGTGATGCTGTGGATTATGTAAATATGCTTCATATGGGATATTCCTATAACCACGAATTGGCGAAAAAGAAAGATTATTACTTAAAAATGAACGGTCGTCGATTGTATCATTATGCGCTCGAAAACGTGCCGAAGGCAATAAAAGCCGGATTAGACAAGTTAAATATCGGTATCGGAGAGATAAAAAAAGTGCTGATTCATCAAGCAAACGGAAAAATGGACGATGCTATTCTCGCACGTCTTTACAAACTGTTCGGCAAACGTGAAGCGCCTGAAGATGTGATGCCGATGACTATTTCGTGGCTCGGTAATTCGTCGGTGGCTACCGTGCCCACGCTATTGGATATGATGACGCGTAGAATGCTGAACGGACACGTGTTGAATAGTGGCGATAATATTATTTTGGCTTCGGTAGGAGCGGGAATGAATATTAATAGTATTGTGTATAAGGTGCCGTAAACTTAATTTAGATTTTAGATTGACGATTTTAGATTGAAAAGTTGTATCTTTGCACTTTGGGGAAATAAGAGCAAAAACGGTGATTGATCAATCAATATTTCAAAACAAAACAGCAGCCTATTACACATTGGGCTGTAAACTCAACTTCGCAGAAACATCGGCTATTGGGCGACAGCTTTTAGAGGCTAGCATTATGCGTGCCCAAAAAGGACAAAAAGCGGATATTTGTGTGATAAACACCTGTTCTGTAACTGAATTAGCCGATAAAAAAGGACGACAAGCTATCCGGAAAGTTATTCACCAAAACCCTGATGCGTTTATCGTGGTTACAGGTTGTTATGCCCAATTAAAACCCGATGAAATTGCCGCTATCAACGGTGTAGATTTAGTGTTGGGCTCTGAGCAAAAACTCGATATAACACAATATCTCGAAGATTTAACAAAGCGTGAAAAAGGCAAAATCATTACATCGAAAATTACTGGAATTAAATCTTTCGTACCCTCTGTTTCGGCTGATGATCGTACACGCTATTTCCTTAAAGTACAAGACGGCTGCGACTATTTTTGCACCTATTGCACCATTCCGTACGCTCGCGGACGAAGTCGCAATGGTGCGATTGCTGATATAGTGACGCAGGCAAAAAATGTGGCACAAGAAGGTGGAAAAGAAATCGTACTCACGGGCGTAAATGTTGGTGATTTTGGACATTCCACAGGCGAAACTTTTTTCGACCTGATAAAAGCACTCGACGATGTGGAAGGTATTGAACGTTACCGTATTTCTTCTATTGAACCGAATTTACTTTCCGACGAAATTATCGAATTTGTGGCTAAGTCGAAGCGTTTTGCACCGCATTTTCATCTGCCGTTGCAGGCAGGAAGCGATGAGGTGTTGAAATTGATGAAACGCCGTTACGACACAGCACTTTTCCGTCATAAAATAGAAAAAATAAAATCGACATTGCCCGACGCTTTCATTGGCGTAGATGTTATTGTAGGTATGCGCGGTGAAACCGACGAGTTTTTTGCCAAAGGCAAGGCGTTTATTGAATCGCTTGATATTTCACAACTGCACGTTTTCACCTATTCCGAACGTCCGGGAACGCAAGTGTTGAAAATCGCCCACGTAGTAGAGCCAAAAGTAAAACAGGAACGCTCGAAAGCATTACTTGATATTTCGGACGAAAAATTGCGCGTCTTTTACGAATCGCAAAAAGGCACGCGCCGAAAAGCACTTTTTGAACAGACCAAGTACGGTGGAAAAATGCACGGATTTACAGAGAATTACGTAAAAATATGTGCCGATTATGCGCCTGCGCTTGTCAATCAAATAGTAGAAGTTATGATTGGTGAATATGATGAAGGAGAAATGGCATGTTTATATTTATGAGAAAAAACATAAAATATCACTTGTTATACGGCGCAGCTAACCTCACAGCGATGCTGCCTTTTTGTGTGCTCTATTTTTTCTCTGATTTGGTTTACCCGTTTGTTTATTACATAGTTAAATACAGACGAAAAGTTGTGCGCAAAAATTTGTTGAACTCTTTTCCACAAAAATCGCAAAAAGAAATTGAGCATGTCGAAAAGAAATTTTACCGCCACTTGTGCGACTATTTTGTTGAAACGATAAAAACGCTTCGTTTGTCGGATAAAGAGGCACGTAAGCGAATGAAATTTGAAAATCCAGAACTCATCAATCACCTTACCGAAAACGGAAATACCTGTTTCCTCAGTCTCGGACATTACGGTAATTGGGAATGGGTGCCGTCTATCGGAATGTGTCTGCAAAGCAATGTGGAACAGGGACTTATTTACAAACAATTGAAGTCTGAAGCGTTCGACCGTCTTTTTCTGAATATTCGCACTCGGTTTAGCCCCGTGCCGATTGAAAAAGACAGTGCACTACGCAAAATCATCAAACAACGAAATGACGGCAAAACGATGGTTATCGGCTTTCTTACCGACCAACGACCGCAACGAAACCAAGCGCAGTATTGGACAAATTTTCTAAACCAAGACACACCTGTACAGATTGGCATGGAACGCATTGCGCGCCAACTTGGTTTTTCGGTTGTTTATCTCGACATCGTGAAGGTGAAGCGCGGACATTATGTGGGCAAATTTTTTGTTATTACGCCCGATGCAAGTAAAGAAGAAGAATTTGCAGTAACGGAACGATATATGCGTAGACTGGAAGAAACGATTTTGAACGAGCCGGCGTATTATTTATGGTCACATAACAAGTGGAAGTTTGGTAGAAGTTAAGAAGTAAATGAAGCGAATAGCCGTTATCATACTCAACTGGAACGGGAAAAGGCTCTTGGAGCAATTTCTTCCTACCGTATTCGCTCACTCTCTTGGCGATAACAGCGAAGTCATTGTTGCCGACAATGGTTCAACCGACGATTCTGTTGACTTTCTCAAAACACAATTTCCGGATGTTCCATTCATTTTATTCGATAAAAATTATGGTTTTGCCGAAGGCTACAATCGTGCCATTCAACAAATAAATTCGGAATACGTCGTTTTACTCAATTCCGATGTAGAAACTACTGAAAATTGGCTGCAAACGCTTGTTGATTTTATGGATGCTCACCCCGAAGTAGCTGCTGTTCAGCCTAAAGTTCGAGCATATAATGATAAAGAAAAATTTGAATACGCCGGTGCTGCAGGTGGTTTTATTGATAGATATGGTTATCCTTTTTGTCGTGGTCGTATTTTAGACGTAGTCGAAACAGACACAGGGCAATATGATGAAACGATTCCTGTTTTTTGGGCAACAGGTGCTTGTTTGTGTATTCGCCGAAAAGATTATATCGAATCCGGTGGTTTAGATGCTCGTTTTTTTGCGCATATGGAAGAAATTGACCTTTGTTGGCGACTCAACGCGCGAGGTAGAGGAGTGATGTGTGTTTCCTCATCGGTGGTATATCACGTGGGCGGTGCTTCGTTGGGCAAAGAAAATCCGAGAAAAATGTACCTCAATTTTCGTAACAATCTATTGATGATTTATAAAAACGTACCATCGGCAGATTTTTTTTCTACCTTTGCGATGCGTTACGTATTGGATTTTTTGGCATTTGTGCACTTATTATTACGAGGAAATTTCAAAAATGCACAAGCAGTTATCAAGGCGCATAGGGATTTTTTGAAAATGAGATCTTCTTATCAATCAATTCGTTGTGAAAATCTATCGAAAACTATTGTAACAGATATTTCCACACAATATAAGAAGAGTATTCTTTGGAAATTCTATTTTGAAGGGAAGAAAACATACTCATCATTATTTAGACAGAGTAAAAATTAAGTAATTCCGGAAGCACGTAATTTCTTATATTAAAAAAACTGTTTATCTTTGTAGTACAAATAGAGAAATAAGATTCTCGAATCATATTAACTAATTAATTAAATTATTATGGCTTACGTAATTAATGAAGATTGCATTGCTTGTGGCAGTTGCATTGACGAGTGTCCGGTAGAAGCAATCAAAGAAGGCGATATCTATGTAATTGACCCTGAAATTTGCACAGACTGTGGTACTTGCGTTGACGCTTGTCCGACTGAGGCGATCCATCCGGCATAAATTGCAGATTTATTTGGAACAAAGAATGTTGAATAAAAAGGTTATTCAACATTTTTTTATCCTTATCGCCCACACACATCTTTAAATGCACACCATTCACAATTTTTTTCATTCAAAGTTTGTGAAAATGGCACGTGTGGATTAAAAATTTCTTCAAATAACACATTCAGCTGCTCTGTAAATTCGGGCAAATAAGTGGAAATATCATCAATACGATTTTTATTGTACGAAATCGACGGATTGAAATCTTTGAAAATAGAACGCAAATAATAGATGGCGGGTGAAACAGGAAAATTTTTATCGTCCGGCTTATAAAAAAGCGCATAAATAAACACTTGTAAAATTTGATACGGACGATTGTTTTTCGAAGCATCAAACAGTTGCTCAATATCTCTGAAATCTGTTGGTCCCGAGCCGGTTTTGTAATCAATTACCCGATACGTTCCGTTCACTTTATCAATCCGGTCGATACTTCCTTTGAAATTTACGCTCAACGCTTCGTTTACTCGATATGGTTGATTGAAACGAAATTCCGAATCAATATATTCAAACGGTGTAAACTGTTTATCCATTTCCAGCGTTTGTCTCACATAACTGCGCAAAATTTCGCCGATAAGATAATGTTGTCCTTGCAATGGTTGCGGATTGTGTTCATCTTTAAAATAATAGCGGGCAAACGCTTTTTCGATAAGTGAGATTAAATAAGCATCATCTTTCGCAATCGTGGAAAGTGTATCGGGAACAATCGGTGCATCTTTCAGTCGATTGTAAATATTCTCCATTACCCGGTGAAAAATAGAGCCAAATTCGGCTGCTTCCACCGTTTCCTGTACTTCGTCTTCTTCCGAAAGTCCCTCAACAGCAGTGAAATAAAATTGTAGTGGACAGTTGATATAATTATTGATGAGCGAAGCCGAAAACGATTTATCGCCATCCACGCGAAATTTATCAAGTTTTTGTAATGTCTCTGCCGTTTTTGTAACGGAAACAGAAGCGATTTCGGGTGCGGAAACATCGTAAGATACTATTTGTTCCGAAATGTTGAACGAGCTGTTGTATAAATATTTGAGTTGATAAAAATAACGACTTACTTCGCCTGTTTGCATTTCTTCGGCACGTGTGTCATAAAGCAGAAACACGTGATGAGCGCGACTAATCATTCGATAAAAATGATAAGCGTAAACACTGTCTTGGTGTTCGTGTGTGGGCAATTCAAATGCTCTGCGAAGCGAATAAGGAATGAATGAATTAACGTGATTTTTTGTCGGAAAAACACCCTCGTTCATCGACAAAATAATAAGATTATCGAAATCAAGTGCGCGCGTTTCCAGCACACCCATTATCTGCAATCCCGACAACGGTTCGCCGCTAAATGACACGTTGATACCCTGTACAACTTTTTTCAACAAACGAAAATAAGTTTCAACCGACATCTCACCGGCATCGCGCAACGTATCTTGCAGACGTACAATCGCTTTATAATATTGTACAATAAACTCACGTTCCAAATCAATTGGTCGTGCACTGTGTGGGTCGTCATCATTTGCAGCGTGTTTTTCGCCGGTCAGTACATTATATAGATACGATAAAATCGATTTCAAGTATTCGGGAATATCTTGCCAATGCGTTATTGGCTTGAAAATGAGCTTCAGCAACTGATGAATTTGTAATTCTTGCGCTGAAACCACGATACGATTATTTTTCAGAATATGTGTTTTGAGCATTTCTACATTTTTGCGAGCAGCAAGCGCAACCAGCTGATGATTAAGTATTGAAAGCACGAAACGGTAATAAAACATCGTATTTTCGCCCGATTTTCGAATATTCTGTTGTAATCCGGCAATATGTTCGATAAGACTTGTTCCCGATGCGTTTTGTAATCCGTAACCCATTGTTACATTGATTTTTCCGATTTCCTGCGGAATGGAATAGAGTAGGGGAAGCAGCAAATTTTTGTCGGGAAGAACAATAGCGGTGTTTATCGCTTCGTTGGGATTTGTAATTTTGTTTGAGGCGATAAGTTGCGAAAGAATGTTTGTTACCTGTTTCGCTTGTCCCACGCCTGAAGGAATACCAATGAGTTCAACAACAGGCCTTTCGCTGCTTGTTTTCTCATCGTTTTTAATATCGAATTTTGAGGGGAAACGGTTGAGATTTTCCGTTACCCAAAACGATGCACGATTTTGCTCATCACGAACAAAAGGCGAATCATAATCCCAATAAAAATCAGCAACACCCGATACTCTTAAATAATCTAATAGCTTTGTTTCAGAGGGAGTTAAAGCATTTAATCCTACGAAAACAATGTCTGAAAATTGAGTACTCAGCTCTTTTTTCGCTTTTGTCTTTTCGGCAATTTCACGAAACAACATTCCTTCGTAAGCATATCCTTTTTCGTGCAATTCGGCGCGAAAAGAGGTATATAATTCAAAAAGAATTTGCCATGTTTCTTGAAATTTTTTCTTTGTATCGTTGCCTTCAATCGGCATAAAATCTGTCCAAAAACGGCGAATTGCTTCCACTTGTACATCTGTGAGATACGACATATCGCCGTCTAACGAGCGCAAATCACTGATATTCTTAAACAACTGTTTGGCATCTACCAAATATTTGTCCACATCGTTGAAATCGTTCAACAACATTTCGCTCCAATAGAGAAAATCGTCGAATGTTTCGTCCGTTTTGCTGATGTGCACGTAATGTTTGTACAGCATCACGAGCATTTCAATTTTATCGGCTGATTGATAGTCGGATAATGATTCAAAAAACTCTTGAATAGTGATAATCGACGGCGAAAAAAGTGGTTTTCCTGCTATTTCAGCCAAGTATTTTTGGAAAAACACACCTGCACGACGATTGGGGAAAACGAATGTGTGGCGGTATAGTTCGTTTCCGTATTCGGCGTAGAATTTTTGGGCAATGCGATAAAGAAAATTCATTTTCGATTTGCGAGAATATTACCTTGCTAATGTCACCAAAGTGATAAGTGGTGTTGTCAAAGTTTCATATCAAACTTACTTCGGCACCCTATCAAAAAACGGATTTTTTGACGAACAACTTATCGGAATAGCGTAAATATTAGAACATTCAGGCAAGTAATTCAATTTTTTTGCCACACGTCCAACAGAAAACATTACTCGACTATCCACTCGACTATCAGCAGCAACTGAACAAGCCGCACCAATAGCAATGCCCACATCAGTAGTAGTTAATGCACAAGGAACGGTCGGCTGTTGCATTTTTTCGACACAAGTGGGAAAGCCACAATATCCGCAATTCAAACCGTGCGTCTGGTTTTTTGTACCGATTAAAACAATAGCTTCGGCACTCAAAATGTTTTCCGCATCGCGCGTAATAAATCCCATACCTGTTTCTTCGCTGTATCGCAACATCGCTTGCGAAAGTTCTGTGATAGTGTCGCCTGTAACGAGCACGATTTCAATAATATCAACACCTTTTGCTTTTGGCGCGGTGCGAGCTGCGGTCATCATTTCGTTCGCCACTTGTAGTAGACGTTCGCGGCGCGTTTTTCTTTCGTTTATCAACATATTGATTTGTATTTTATTAATTGCGAATTGTCAATACTTCCCCTGTTCTCAGCACATTACCCATTTGTGGATTCCATTGTCTAAGTTGTTCTACGGTAGTATTATATTGCCGGGAAATGGAAAAGAGTGTTTCGCCCGATTTTACGGTATGTGTTTGCTGTCGTTCGTTCACTTCTACTCTTGCTACAACAGGGTCGGGCACGACGAGGTTATCTTCTCGACGAATGATATCCGTGTTTATAAAAGTGATGGGCGGGCGTTCTTCATTATTTGCTGTTCTATTATCGGCAAGAGCAGGATTTTTCGACGGATCTGTTTGTACAAGTATTCTTGGTTCATCTGTATTTGCCGAAATATTGGCAAGTTGTTCATTCGTGGAAATTAAAGGTTCATTCCTTTGCGGCGATACATTTGCTGCGCGAAGTACAACAGGCTCTCTCTGGGTAGGCGGTGCAGGTGTGAAGGAGTTATTTTGATTGTTGTTATTATTCCTCGCTCGTCTATTTTGGTTGGCTCTTGCCGGGGGTTGCGGGTTATCCGGTACAGTTTTCGGACGTGATGCATAATTCGGGTCGTTTTTCAAAACCCTACCACCACGCAAATAGCGTACTGAGTAATACGCTTCTGTAGAGGATGATATGATAACGCCACCTGTAACTGCTGCGTGAATGAAACGAAAATCGCCATTAGAGCGGGTTTCTGTTACAATGCCTACGTGTCCTACTCTGCGATTACGTGCTCTTCCTTCAAAAAATACTAAGTCGCCTATTTGTAAGTCTGTTTTTCTATCAATAGAGGGAAATTGTCTGTCTTGTGCTGCGGAATTTGAAGCTAAATTATATCCAAACTCTCTAAAAACAAATGATGTAAATCCGGAACAATCGAAATTATTAGGACCCTTTCCTGCCGATCGATAGGGTCTTCCGAGAAAACGCATCGAAAAATCAATCAAATCTTGCTGTTTGGTAGAAGTTGTTGTAAGGGGTTGAGGCTGCGTAGTTGCATTCCGGCTTACACCGCAAGATGCTAAATAGAGTACGATAAGTAAATAAAAAAGTGGTCGATAACAAGCGGTTATCGTATGTTTTAAATAATCCATTATTGGTTATTTTGATGAATAATCTTGCAAAAATAGTAATTTATTTTTGAATGTGCTAATAAATAATATGCTAATGCAATTATCAGGAAATTATTAATGCTTTTGCATTGGCATATTAGCACATTACTATTTATACCAATCGGAATACATCAAATAATTACTCGCAATCTTCTGATTAATTTCTTTTGATTGCTCAGCATCTACTTTTTTGACGAATTTGGCAGGAATACCGGCATAAATACTACCTGCTTCCACTTGTGTACCACCCAGCACCACCGATCCTGCGGCAATAATCGCACCTTCGCCCACTACGGCATGGTCGAGTACGATAGCGCCCATACCGACAAGTGCACCATTTTCAATTGTTGCGCCGTGAATAACCACATTGTGTCCAATCGACACATCGTCACCGATAATAGAAACCGATTTTTGATACAAAGTGTGAATAACTGTACCGTCTTGAACATTCACTCTGTTGCCGATACGAATGGAATTGACATCACCACGTAATACGGTATTATACCAAATGCTGCAATCGTTTCCAATAATGACATCGCCGATAATGGTAGCATTTTCAGCTAAAAATGTATTTTCACCGATTTGTGGCGTGAATCCACGTACTTCTTTTATAAGAGCCATAAATTTTGAATGTACTAATTTCCTAATAAATAATGTGCTAATGAACATCTTCGCTGTGTATTGAATTAGCACATTAGCACATTATTTATTAGAAAATTAAATAGATTTTGTTTTCTCCTTCAAAAATGCTTTTTCCTTTTTGGACAAATACGGTTTCAGTGTATTATACACCATTTTATGGTAGTTGTTCAACCATTTTTTCTCACTTTTTGTCAAAAGTTTCTTTGCGATAGGTTTTGTATCGATATAGCACAATGTGATGGTTTCGAAATTAAAGAAGTTACCGAAATTTTCGGTTTTTGCATATTCGCTTGTAACGATGAGATTTTCAATGCGAATACCATATTCGTTAGCACGATATATGCCCGGCTCGTTTGATGTAACCATTCCGGGACGTAATTGCGTTGGGTTTTCTTCGAGACGAATCCCTTGCGGACCTTCATGCACGTTAAGAAAATGTCCGATACCGTGCCCTGTGCCGTGCCAATAAGTAGTACAATTGTTCCACAACGCTTTACGAGCCAAAACATCAAGCTGCGCACCGCGCGTTCCTTCGGGATAAATTGCCATAGCGATACCGATATGTCCTTTCAATACATTCGTATAATCGCGTTTCATTTGTTTTGTGATGTCGCCTACGGCAAGTGTGCGCGTGATGTCAGTTGTGCCGTCCAAATATTGTGCACCGGAATCAACTAATAACAAACCTTTCGGCTTTACGGTTGTATTTGTTTCGGGTGTTGCACGGTAATGAATAATCGCACCGTTGCCTGCATAGCCAACAATCGAGCCAAAACTTTCGCCAAAGAAATCAGGTTGCTGCGAACGATATTCACGTAACTTTTCATCAATTGACATCTCTGTAACATCGCCTTCGGGAATGGCTTTTTCCAACCACATATAAAATTTTGTGAGCGCCATACCGTCTTTTATCATTGCATTGCGGAAACCTGCCAGTTCGGTTTCATTTTTCATACTTTTCATCAAATCGACGGGCGAAGCCACATCAATTGTTGAGCAAGTAGGAGGAATGGTCTGTAGGAGTTTATAGTTAATTTTACTACCTGTTACGCACACTTTTGTGCCTTCGGGAAGATTGCCAATGTATTCGAACACACTGTTATAATCGGCGGTTTTTACATCTTGCGATGCGAGCGTTTCTTGCCCTTCGTCGGTTAGTTTGTCTTGGTCGATAAAGAGAACGGTTTCGTTTTTCGACACATAGCCGTAAGCTACCGCTACCGGATTGTAATCCACATCGTTGCCGCGCATATTGAATGTCCACGCTACGGTATCGAGCGTAACAATTAGGATTCCGTCGGCTTCCATTTTGTTTAATTCGCCAACGATGCGGTCGATTTTGTTTTTGGTGGATTCGCCTGTTACATCATCAGAAAGGAAAAACACTTCGTTTTTCGGAATTTCGGGACGATCTTGCCAAATGACGACGAATGGGTCAAACGAAGTTTCCAATTTGATACCTTTTGCTTGCAAGCGACCGAGCAACGTTTTCGCATCGGAAGCGGCATACACCAGTCCGTCGACACCTACGGTGCCGCCTTCGCCTACTTCGTTGATAATCCACGTAGTCATATCGGGTGTATTGGGCTGTCCCATTTTGAAAAGGTCGAATCCTGTGCCTTCCAATTCCTGTTCACCTTGCAGGAAGTAGCGCGAATCTGTCCATACGCCGGCGTGATGTTGAGTTACCACCGCCGTTCCGGCAGAGCCTGTGAAACCACTAATCCATTTGCGTGATTCCCATAATTTTGGGGGATATTCGCTGAGGTGTGCATCAGTACTGGGGACGATAAAAGCGTCCAAATTCTTCTCTGCCATAAACTGACGTATGGCGGCAAGTCTATCGGGGATTTGATTTGTTTGCATATTATTTATTCTTGTTTGATTTGTTTTGAGGAACAAATGTAGGTATTTTTTTTGAATTGACGATTTTTGAGAAGAAAAAGAGAATAATTAAATCTCATTAATTCTTCAATACACCCAAACAAAACAGTACGTACTTAACGCAAAAAGTATTATCTTTGCAGGGAATTTATGAACTAAAATAAAAATACGACATTAAATGAAAAGAATCACTTTTTTAATTGCTTTTGCGCTGTTTTTCAGTGTATTGGCAAATGCCCAATTGGGAAGAAGAATCAATGTAGATAGAGCATTAAATGCTGTTTCTCAAGGTGTTCAATCACTAACTATTACTGATGCACAGGTGATAGAATACACCAATGAATATATGGTGTGGATGGATGCGAATAATCCATTGGTTAAAACTACCGATAGTGATGCAGGAAAACAAGCTGTGGCAGAGCGTTTGGCAAATATTGTGTCAGTTATTCCACAAGAATTAATCGATAGATACAATTTGGATATTCAAGCGTATTATGTGGTTGATGTGAATGCATTTGCGGCGGCTAATGGTGCTATTCGTATGTTTGCCGGATTGATGGAATTGATGACCGATGATGAAATATTAGCGGTTGTTGGGCACGAAATTGGGCACATTGCGAATAACGACTCGAAAGATGCTTTCGTTCGTGCACTTCGTGTTTCGGCGTTAAGAGAAGCTGCCGGCTCGGTGAGTGGAACGGTAAGCCGGTTGAGCGATTCGCAATTAGGCGAATTGAGCGCAGCGCTTGCGAACTCACAATATTCACAAGCACAGGAGTTTGAAGCCGATGCTTATGGATTTGAATTGCTGAAGCAACTCGGGAAAGACCCGGGTGCAATGGCATCGGCATTGGGCGTATTGCTCAAATTGCAGGAAGAAGCCGGTGCATCGGGCAACAGCAGATTTGCAAGCTTGTTTTCGAGCCACCCCGATTTGGCAAGAAGAATTGAGACTTTGAATGCGAGGTAATAGGCGTTTCGAGCAAAAATAATCAAATGCGTTCTTCATTATTAAAATGAAGGACGCATTTGTTTTTTATCTAGCTTTTCCTTACTTTTGACCTTTAAAATAAAAAAGCATCACAATGAAGACAGTTATCGAACTCAAAAACATCAAATTTTACGCCTACCACGGTGTACTGCCTCACGAAGCAATTATCGGTAATGAATTTACTGTAAACATTCATATTGAATCCGATCTATTAACTGCGTGCATCTCTGATAATGTTGATGATACAATTAATTATGCAGATGTATATCAACTTGTAAAAGTGGAAATGGATATTGCCTCTCAACTCCTCGAAAACGTAACTTACCGCATTTTACGCAGCATTAAAAATGCTTTTCCACAAATTTTATTTATCGAAGTTCGACTTGTAAAATTGAATCCTCCCATTGCCGGCGATATAGAAAGTGCGGAAATTGTTATTTCAGAGTGAGTTAATTCAAAGATTCAAGGATTCAAAAATTCAAGCTTTCGAATCTTTGAATTTTTAAATCTTTGAATCTAAATAATAATTCTCTATCTTTGTACAAATTTAGACGTTAAAATGATAGAATCAACAAATAACATACAATCAACCGAACTTGTACTTCGTTCCGAAAATTTAGTGAAAAAATACGGCAAACGTACAGTTGTAAATCACGTGTCTATCAACGTGAAGCAGGGCGAAATTGTGGGATTGCTTGGACCAAACGGCGCAGGAAAAACTACTACGTTTTATATGACTGTGGGATTAATTGTACCCAATGAAGGTAATATTTATATCGGCGAGCAAAATATTACAGATTTTCCTGTGTACAAACGAGCGCAATACGGCATCGGATATCTAGCGCAAGAAGCCTCTATTTTTCGCAAAATGACGGTGGAAGACAACATTATGTCTGTGTTGGAATTTACCGGAAAATCGTCCAAAGAGCGTACCGAAAAGTTGGAAGAATTGATAGATGAATTCGGACTGCATAAAGTACGAAAAAACTATGGCGATCGTTTGTCGGGTGGTGAGCGTCGTCGTGCCGAAATTGCCCGTTGTTTGGCTATCGACCCCAAATTTGTGATGCTCGATGAGCCGTTTGCCGGCGTTGACCCGATTGCCGTACACGATATCCAATCTATTGTGGCTCAGTTGAAATATCGAAATATTGGCGTGTTGATTACAGACCACAATGTAGACGAAACACTAAGTATTACCGATCGTGCTTATTTGCTTTTCGAAGGGCGTGTTCTCTTTCAAGGATCGGCAGAGGAGCTAGCTGAAAACGAAACGGTTAAAGAGAAGTATTTGGGTCGTGATTTTGTGTTGAAAAAACGAACATTCGAACCAACGAAATAATGATTAATGTTTAATGATTAATGCTTGACAGCGGCAATCCATTAATCATTAATCTCTAATGATTAATCATTAAAAAATATGCCTCGATTATTGTCCATCGACTACGGAAAAAAACGCACAGGCATTGCCGTTAGCGACATATTGCAAATCATCGCCAACGGATTAACAACGGTGGAAACATCGAAACTTTTTGATTTTTTGAGTGATTATCTGCAAAAAGAAGAAGTATCGACCATCATTGTCGGTTTACCGAAACAGATGAGTGGCGAAGCATCCGAAAATATGAAACGTATCGAGCCATTTGTAAACAGGTTACGAAAACTCTATCCGGATATCCTAATAGAATATTTCGACGAACGCTTTTCCTCAAAAATGGCGCATCAAGCAATGATTGACGGTGGATTGAAGAAAAAAGACCGGCAAAATAAGGCATTGGTTGATGAAATTAGTGCGACAATTATTTTGCAGGGATATATGGAAAGTAGGTTGTATAGGTAAGTTTAGGCGTAAGCGAGAATAGCATATAATGTAAAAAATCCGTTGGATATTTATAACGTGGCTTATTTTGTATTGTAAAAGCACATTGATGCCATAAGAAAAATATTGCAAAATAAGGTAATTGCTTGATTAATAGCTTTGTGTAAATTTATAAATGTTATATCTTTGGCGTATATTTATTCGTTGTAAGCAATGCGCGGACAGTGTGCGCGGACTTGACAGAATAAAGTTGAAAAAAATAACAGCAATAATCAATAAAATACAAACAATATGGAACAAGATTTAAGAAATAAATTTATCGAATATTTGAAAAAAGAAAAGTTATATCCCGATGACTGTTTTTTGAAAGAGGTACATATTGTAGATAATGTTGGGCAAGGACAGAAAACAAAAATACTCTGTGATTTGGTCATATTGGATACTTCTAACAATAACTATTTGGCATTAGTCGAATTTAAAAATGGAATAAAACAATTGACAAATGATGAGATATTTTTGTATCAATCTTACATTAGGGTTTTGAATAAGCCTTTATTATCCTATTATTTTGTTGAGCCAAAAGACAATAACTTTATTTTGTATTCTTTAAGGGGAAACGAAGTTAGTGAAGTTGATATTGAAGATTTTCCCAATTATAATACCTTAAAATCAAAAATTTTGGCAGATAGAAAAACTGCAATGGAGTCTGAAGTGATTAGACAAAAACAAGAAATGAGAAAAAAGAAGGAAGTGTGGTCAATTTCTGTGATAGGTGCAATGATAAGTGCTATTTTGGGAATTATCGTTAGTGTCTTTGTTTTCAATACTAATTACACCGACAGAAATCTTGGAAAGACTGAACATATTATCAAAACCCTTGAAGAACAAATTAAAAAACAGGATTTGATTTTAGATACACTACTTATTCATAACGTTGAAAATGCTAATATATTAATAGACTCTATAATCTACCAAAAATATATATTATCTTATAGGCAGTTAGAAAATTTAGATATTCGTGTATTAGCCATTGAACAATTAATAGACCAAAATCCAAAAAATCTTATGCAAATGCAAGATTTGAACTATAAAATTCAAAATTTAAATGTTCTAATGGAAAGCAGTAAAGGAAATTATGAAGATAAATTAGCAAATTTGGAGAGTAGGTTAAGTACTTATCTGATAATTATTTTTTCATTAACGGCAACTATATTTGGAGCATTGGTTGCTTTTGCTATTGCTTCATTGAAGAAATAGAAATCCTGCGAAGGATAACACGTATCTGAAAAAGAATTAAAATTGAAAACGATAGAAAACAAACAATGTACTGCCTACAACGGGCAGTTTCACGCAAGCGTGGCATGGCTCGTCTGACAATTTGCAGGTAATTTTCACTTTTAGCTCTCGTCCGAGCGGCAGTGGAAACCCCGCCTGCAAGTGAAGCCGCTTCTACGTTAGGCGAAACTCTAAACATAAAACAACGTTTTTCACCCCTCCAACACACATTTCAAACATATTACATCTGCTACATAACAAAAAAACGCCCCTTTCAAGGCGTTTTTTATCTACTATATATTCTCAAAAACTACTTCGCAACAACGCGACACATTTCAAGAACTTTGTTTGAATAACCCCACTCGTTGTCATACCAAGAAACAACTTTTGCGAAGTTTGCGTCCAAAGAAATACCAGCCGTAGCGTCAAAAACAGAAGTGATGTCGCAACCTACAAAATCAGTTGAAACAACCGCATCTTCAGTATAACCAAGCACACCTTTCAGTTCACTTTCCGAAGCTGCTTTCATTGCTGCGCAAATATCTTCTTTGGTGGCAGGCTTGTCTAAAACAACCGTCAAGTCAACCACAGAAACGTTAGAGGTAGGAATGCGGAAAGCCATACCTGTCAATTTTCCGTTCAATTCGGGAAGAACTACACCTACTGCTTTTGCAGCTCCGGTAGAAGAAGGAATGATATTTTCCAAAATACCGCGACCACCGCGCCAGTCTTTTGCCGAAGGTCCGTCAACTGTTTTTTGTGTTGCAGTTGCAGCGTGAACGGTTGTCATCAAACCTTTAACGATACCGAACTTGTCGTTCAATACTTTGGCGATAGGAGCTAAACAGTTGGTAGTACAAGAAGCGTTAGAGATGATGTCTTGTCCTGCGTAAGATTTGTGGTTTACACCATAAACAAACATCGGAGTAGCGTCTTTTGAAGGAGCTGACAATATTACTTTTTTAGCGCCTGCTTCGATGTGTTTGCGAGCTGTGGCGTCGTCAAGGAAAAGACCGGTAGATTCTACCACTACTTCTGCGTTAACTTCGTTCCATTTCAATGCCGATGGGTCTCTTTCAGCTGTCAAACGGATTTTTTTGCCGTTTACAACCAAATTATTGCCTTCAACAGCAATACTGCCTTCAAATTGTCCGTGAACTGAGTCGTATTTTAGCATATAAGCCAAATAATCAGGAGCCAAAAGGTCATTAATACCTACAATTTCGATGTCATTTGCGAAGTTGTAAACTGCTGCGCGAAACACCATTCGTCCAATACGTCCGAATCCGTTAATACCTACTTTAATCATTGTTGTATAAAAATTTATTAGTTAGATAATCCTAAATACTTTCTTTATTTATTGAAGTTGCAAAAGTACGAAATATTTTGAAAATGACGAAATTATTTGATAGAAAGTTTGTGTTGGAGTTGACAGGTTTTGATACAAAAAAAGGAATCTTAGTATCAAAATTCCTTTTTGTATTTGTGGAGAGCACCGGACTCGAACCGGTCACCTCAACACTGCCAGTGTTGCGCTCTAGCCAGATGAGCTAGCCCCCCGTGAATAAATAAGGATGCAAAGGTAATGTATAATTTGCTAATATGCAAATGTGCTAATGAGAAACATTACATCACAATCAACAATGCTATCAATGTAGCCACACAAATGCCCGAAAAACCGACAATCAACATTTTGTAAATCCGTTTAGAGCCAGCCATTAAGCCGTACACTAATTTCAGCACATTACTGCTCAACAACACCAAGAATGTAGCCGAAATAACTGCAGCAGCCGTGATATCATAACTTCCCTGAAACAGACCAATCACAAAAGGCGTGATATCAGTAATTCCGACAAGAAGTGCTAACACTTTTAACCCCTGTTCGCCAAATTCTTGAATGGTATAAGTGGTTGCAACCGTGAAGAATACAAATAATGCAGCAAAAATTAATGCGACCTTAAATTCTAACGGATTTTTATCTTCCGTGGCGGTATTGAATTTTCTCAACTGTTCATGCGTGGGCGATTTATAATAATAAATACCTAAACCAATACCCATTGACAGGACAAACAGAATGAAAAAATAATGCCACATTTGATAAAACAACGGAATATTGAAAATAAACAACAAAATCGCCAAGCGTAAAAACATCATTCCGGTAGCCATTACAATAGCTCCGCTATAGCGATTTTGCAAATAATCGGGCGCTTTCACACTTTTTCGTGCCAGTACAACCGTTGTTGCCGTACTACTGTATAATCCCCCGAAGATGCCGGCAACGAGCAAACCCGAATGGCGAAAGACAAATTTTTGCATCAAATAACTCACATACGACATACCGGAAATAATGACCGTAGTGAGCCATATCTTGCGCGGTGTCAAATCGATATTTTCAACGAAACGTTCATTGGAGAGAATCGGCAAAATAATACCGGCAATGATGAGAAATTTCGCCAAGGTAAGAAACTCATCGTTGTTCATTCGTTTGGCAAACGAAATGAATGTTTCTTTCATTTCGGTGAGTAGCAGCACGATAACCAACACCAAAAGACTAAATTCGAAAGTTTGTGTGATGATTAATGCCGGCGTGCAATAAGTGATAAACGCCGTGATAATGGTGGTGATGCCGTAACGCTGCAAATGGTATAGCTTAAAACAATAGTTGATTCCCAGTAAAAATACCAACGTTAAACCGCCGATTCCCCAAAAAACTTTCGTATCGGGGTCAATCACATAAAGAATATAGGCAAGTATCCCGATCAGTGTAAAAGTACGGTCGGAGCCGAAGAAAGGTTCTTTTTCTTCACTTTTCATTCTCAATTTTCGCTGTGAAAGCCCTATTACTAAGGAGTAGAGCACTACCATAAAAAACTGGATGTAGCTTTCAGGAATATATAAAAATTGTTCCATAAAATTTAATTCAAACGTTTAAAAAGTTCAAAGACTTAAAGATTCAAAAGTTCAAAGATGTACGCCTAGGGATCTTACAATGTTTGAACTCTTGAATCTTTGAATTTTTAAATTACCATTTCGAATAAGGCATTTTCATCAACATCGAATTGTAATAGCGCACATTGCCCGTTACTTCTTCGCCCAACCATTCTGGCTTCGTGAAAACTGCGTCTTCGTTCGGCAATTCGATTTCCGCTATTGTTAAACCTTCGTTTTCACCGTAAAACTCATCTACTTCGTAAATGTAAGGGTCTGCTTCTACCAAATAGCGCGTTTTGTCGATAACGCCCGACTCGCAAATATTAAGCAGCGCCTTTGCTTCTGCAATCGGAATCTCTTTTTCCCATTCGAAGCGCGTTGTGCCGCTTGCATTACTGATGCCTTTGATAGTGAGGAATCCTTTTTCGCCTTTGATGCGTACGCGAATAGTGCGCTCAGGTGTTGACGACAGATATCCCTGTACAATGCGTATAGATTCGATGGCTAAATTTTTGAATTCGCCGTTTACTAAAAATTTTCTTTCGATTTCGTGCATTGTTTATTTATAAGCTTTTATCGCACTCTTTTTGCACAATTGCAAGTTTGTGAACACAAATGTAAGCAGATTATTTTGTTGTTTCAATTCTTATTCCCATTTTTAACATTTCGAAGTCGTAGTTACAGTGTTAAAAGAATTCTTTATAATTTTGTCTATTGGCACTTTTTTTGTACCTTTACGCCGCTAAAAAAAATCATAAAAAAAGTATATGGAAGAAATTTCAATGCAAGTGGCTAAAATGCAGATATTTAATCAGTTTTGGTTGTCTATTTTCTTATTAGTTCCCTTAGTGCTGGTTGCACGCACAGCAGTTGCCGGTACCCGTTATTCGCCGATATTGCTTATCGTCGTTTTTGGATTGGCTATGGGTCTTATAATGGTGTTGAGTGGTGTTTCTACACCCGGATTACCTGAGTTTCAGATGATAGATATTCTCAGTAAAACTACCATTATCCCGCTGATAGCCTCGTTTTTTGTCGGTGGGCAAGAGTTGCGAAAAGTATTTAACAAAATCAAGCTTGATCCCGATGAGTTTGTACTTCCTTCCGATGAAGAAGTTTGTGTAGGAACAAACAGGACGCAACTTGTTTATATTGCGCGTACATTCTTTCTGCTTGTAGGTATCGAAACCGCATATAAATTATTATTGGGTGCAGAAGGCACCAGTTTAACAAAATACTATCCGTTGTACGCTTACATCGGTTTGGTTTGTGCCATTATTCTTATCGACTACAAAGCCAAATTCAAAAACAAAAGACTCTACATTCAAAAAGGTGTTTTGGAAATGTCTATCATTATTCTTGTATTGATGCTCACTTTTCATATCGCTGAATGGATTCGTCCGATTATCGCATTGCCACAGATTTTCTTTGCGATGTTAGTTACTTGTACTTTGGGTGCATTTTTCTATAAATGGAGCTTTGGTCCAACGATTAAGTCATTATTATTTGCCGGATTACCTATTGTGCTTGCCGGAAACTTTATCATTGGAGGCTCTCGAATGACAGAGGCATTCTCTATTTCGGGAATGAATTCAGTGTTAGCATTCGGATTTTTTGGTCAAATCCTATGGATGTTTGGCGGTATCGCATTGTTGATGCTTTTTGCCAAAACGGCGAATGTTCGTAATTTGGCACCCGGACTCGCCGGAGGTTTATCGCACGCCGGTTTGACAGGTGCTTGTACCGCAGGCGATCTTGGTAAAGCAGCAGCAGTGAGAGCTCCTATTATGATTAACGTACCTTTTACAGCACATATTTTCGTGTTTTCGATTTTAGCTGTTAGTGCGGAAAGGGGACACTTAACGATGATTCCTGCACTAATTGTGCTTGTAGCCGGAATTTTACTGACAGCTTGGTCTTTAAGAACGCTTAAAAATGCGAAGGGGAACGACAATAAAGAAATCACAGGGTTAATGAAGTTTTCGCTCGGTTGGCAACTTGCTGCGATATTTGGCAGCTTTGTATTATTGAGTCTTTTCGGAATGCCACTCAACAATGTTGCTGTAAGTGCCACTTCATCACTTTCCCACTTTGGTTTGTTCGCTGCCACACAAGGCGGGATGTTTGGTGCTGAAGTAGCGGAATTGCTTCCGTTTATTTTCGCAATGCCGTTTCTAGTGCACCCGTTTGTATTCTTCTTGTTTGGTAGGGCAATGGATAAAGGAGGTGAGATGCCGAAGCTTCCGGTGTATATTCTCGTTGGTGCGGGAATAGCTGGCATTGTGTATGCGCTATTTTTGATATAAACTTATTTTTTTCTGAGGAAAAAATAGATTTTACAAAGGCACAGCCAAAAGCTGTGTCTTTTTTCGTATATTTGTACTCAAAATAATAATAAAATTGAAGTATGATTATTTATAACACTACTTTCCACATCGAAGAAAGTATTCAACAAGAATTTGTCGAATACATTCAACAATATTTTATTCCGCAAACAATAAAAAACGGACTACTCGCTACGCCTCGTTTTTCGCGCATTTATGGCGAACACGAAGATAAGGGGTTTTCGTATGCCCTCGAATTCACAACAGATACTCTTGATAAACTAGAACAATGGAATAAGACGGAAAGTGCTGCTGTTACTACCCCATTGATAGAGAAATTCAAAGAAAAAATTGTGGGATTTGCTACGGTAATGCAAACGATTTAAGGGTTTAAAATTTAAAGATTTAAGAATTTAAGGTTTCAAGCTCGTTTGCCTTGAACTTTAAACCATTAAACCTTAAACAACGAAAATGCAAAAAGAACGCATTATAATGGGTATTGACCCCGGCACACAAGTAATGGGATATGGTATTCTGCGAGTACTCGACAACAAACCGTCACTTTTGGCAATGGGCATTATGCAACTCGCAAAATACGACGACCATTACTTGAAATTGGCAAAAATTTACGCTCGTATTATTGGTCTTATCGACGAATTTTTGCCCGATGAAGTAGCTATTGAAGCACCTTTTTTCGGGAAAAACGTACAAAGTATGCTCAAACTCGGTAGGGCGCAGGGTGTGGCGATGGCGGCGGCAATTTCGCGCGACATTCCCATTGTAGAATATGCGCCGCTGAAAATAAAAATGGCGATTACAGGAAACGGACGCGCTTCGAAAGAGCAAGTTGCCTATATGTTGCAAAAAATATTGTATATTTCCGATGAGAATATGCTGCCGCAACTTGATGCTTCCGATGGATTGGCTGCAGCATTATGCCATTTTTATCAATCAAATGTGAACACAGGCGCCACAAAATATAAAGACTGGAAAGATTTTGCGAATCGTAATTCGAGAAAAATTACAGGCGGATAAATTAGCACATTTTTTATTTGCACATTAGCACATTAGTTTTTACCTTTGCCGTATGAACGACTTGTTATCTCATATAGAGTTTTTGCTTCACGAACATAATTGCGTGGTCGTGCCCGATCTGGGTGGCTTCGTAGTCAATGTTGTGTCGTCTCATCGCGAAGGAATTTCCGATTTCTATGCACCGATATGCGAATTGGTGTTTAATCGCGATTTGAAACATAATGATGGCTTACTGGCGCAATTATATATGAAAACATCCGCGCTCTCATTCGAAACGGCTACGCGCAAAATCGAACAAGAGGTACAAGTTTTGAAAAAACAATTGCGTGAACAATGCCACTTGGAATTAGGGAAATTGGGTGTGTTTACGATGCAAGACGATGAACATTTTATATATACGCCTGCTACATTTGTTCGTCCGGAGTTTTTTGGACTGTCGAAAGCATCGCTGAAGCCGCTCATTCAAATGCCTGTGCCGAAACTTCCGATGAAACGCGAAAGCGAAAAAATCGGTTGGCGCACCATTGGTGCAAGGGTGGCTGCCGTTGTCGCTATTGTACTTTTGACGTTTATTTATCCGGTAAGCGATACAAATGTGAAACGACAAGCGGCACAAATGCTTCCCGTTATCGAAAAAACGACTACCGCAGTGATAATACCCACAAGCGAAGAAGTTCAAGATATACAACTCGAAGATGAAATAATATTTGCATCGGAAAAAATCGAAAAAATGCATGATAATCAAATTACTGAAGAAGTAATAGTCGAAAATCAACCGGCATATTATATCGTAATTGGCGTATTTTCTTATATTGAAGGTGCAAACAAAACACTGGATTTACTTACCGCAAACGGCGATTTTTCCCAAGCCACAAAAATCGAACGTTCGGGAAGATTTTTTGTAACCGCCGCTTCGTACAGCGATCGCTCGGCTGCGGAAATTGAATTGAGAAAGATACATAAAGAACATCCGGCATATAACGACGCTTGGATATTGAAAAGGTAAAATATATGCAACAAAACAACTACGAAGGGCAACTAATGAGCACGCCCTATCCAAAACCAGACCCTTATGGCACGCTCTCAATGCCGATATACAATACATTAGCGTATGAATTTGAGACGGCGGAAGAAATGGAGAAAGTTTTCACTGGAAAAGAAGACAAACATTTCTATTCTCGTATTTCGAATCCTACGGTAGAGTATTTTGAAAATCGGGTAAAAAACATTGTGAAAGCGCACGGTGTAACGGCTCTCAATTCCGGAATGGCGGCAATTAGTAATGCGTTCTTCACTTTGGCGTGGAGTGGGAGTAATATTGTTACCACGAGTTTGCTGTTTGGAAACACCTATTCATTTTTTGTGAGTACATTGAAGGCTTTCGGTATCGAAATTCGTTTTTGCGACTTGACAAACGCCGAAGAGACAGCCGCTTGCATCGACGAAAATACTTGTGCCGTATTCGCCGAAGTGATTGCCAATCCACAAATGGAGGTGGTAGATTTGCAAATGTTGAGCGATGTAGCGCACAAAAAAAATGTTCCGTTTGTTGCCGATACTACGCTAGTGCCGTTTACGGTTTTTCGTGCGGCAGATTTCGGTATTGATATTGAAATTGTGGCGAGTACAAAATATATTTCGGGCGGCGCAACAAGTCTTGGCGGATTGATAATTGACTATGGTACATTTGATTGGGCTCATTCGTCGAAATTGAAATCTGTACCCACAGAATCGGAAAATGCTTTCAATTTTAAACTTCGCAAAGAGGTGCAACGAAATCTAGGCGCCTATATGACACCACAATCGGCTTATATGCAAACGCTTGGATTGGAAACACTCAGCATTCGTTTTAAACGACAAGCGGGAACTTGTCTGAAATTGGCGGAAAAGCTACAGTCGTTGCCCGAAGTGAAGCGTGTGAATTATACCGGCTTACCGGATAATCCGTATTATGAAATCAGCCGGAAACAGTTCGGCGAATTGCCGGGTGCGATGCTCACTTTCGACCTCGAATCGCGTGAACGATGTTTCACTTTCTTGAATAATTTAAAACTGATTCGTCGTTCTACCAATTTATTTGATAATCGTTCGCTTATCATACATCCTGCGAGTACCATTTATGGCGTTTTCACGCCTGAACAGCGTGTGGCAATGGACGTAAAAGATACAACAATTCGTTTTTCGGTAGGCTTGGAAAGTGCAGAAGAACTTTTTGACGATATTTGTCAAGCATTGAATGGATAAAATGATTTCAGATGATTTCAAAATGGACTATTGTATATGCATTTTTGTTATCCAAAAGAACGAGAATTGAAAAGTTTTGCATAAATTTGTACCGTGATTCGTAAAAAAAGAACTAAAAAAATTGTATGTATATGAAAAAGAGCATAATACTGCTGTTGGCAGTAATGGTTATTGTCGGAATGATTTCTTGTTCAGGCAGCAAGAATGAAGATGAAAAGTATAGAAAAGGTTGGACTCTCGTTTGGGAAGACAATTTCGATGGACCATCTTTAGACACAAATATTTGGTCGAAGCTACCGCGAGGTAAAAATTTCAATGATCGATTTATGAGCAACAACGATGCTGTCGCTCGCTTTCATGAGGGAAACATTGTGCTTCTTGGATTGAACAATCCGATAGAAAATGCAGAACAACCGTTTATTACAGGCGGAATTACCACAGTGAGACACAAAAAAATGGCAAAAACGAGCCGAATCGAAGCAAGATTGCGTACAATTTCTGTGCCGGGTGCGATTTATTATATGTCGCTTCTTCCCACCAATAAATCGGAAGAAACCGAAAATATCTTTATCAATATAATGAGTCGATATGGTACTGACTTGTTTATCTATAACGCAGTTTCGTCGGATTATACACAAGAGATGCAAGAAAACCCGCCGGCAATGACATTGGTAGGTGTTAATCCGGATAAGTATCATACTTTTGTTATGGAAAGATATCCTGATAGTTTGGTGTTTTACGTAAACGATCTGAGAACAAAAATGTATCCACGTATTTTAACCGATATGGAAGGACAATTTCCGTTTAACGACCAAGATTTCGATTTGACATTCGGTGTGAGTTTGCACAGTACTACTAATCCGGACAATTTACCTGCGTATATGTTCGTTGATTGGGTGCGTTATTATGAACGCAACGAAGAATAAATGTAGGGGCAGATCTGTGTGTCTGCCTTTTTTACGTATCAAAGCCTAATCTCAAAAATCGTCCACCCTTTTTCGGAATAAAACTTGAAGTCCGCATCATGATTTCGTAATATTTCACGTACGATAACCAACCCGATTCCTTGTCCCGCAGGTTTGGTGGAAAAAAACGGAACGAAAAGGTTTTGAGCGACTTCACACGATATTTCGGGTCCGTTATTGCGAACAACGATGGATGGCGGATCAGCAGAAATGGTGAGTTGTATTGTGCCATCTTGCTCGATTGCCTCGTATGCGTTTTTAATGATATTGACCAACACTTGCTCAAACTGAATAGCATCGAGTCGAACTCTTTTGTTCTCGTCGAGAAGTTGCAATTCGAGATTTATGTTTCGTTTTCGGCATTCGATAGCGGTCAGTGCTTCAACAGATTTTACTAACTCATTCAAATCGACATCGGTTTTGTGTGGCGTAGGCAGTTTGATTACTTCTGCAAAATTACTCACAAATTTTCCCAAGTGTCTGCATCGTTCGAATGATGCATCAATAGCCGGAAGAACATCTTCGAAGTCTTGATTTTCAGTTTCTTTAATCATATCGGAAACCACATTTAGCGTTGAGCCGATGGCTCCGATGGAGTTATTGACTTCGTGTGCCATTGTGCGAATTAATCCTTCATAGGATTTTTTTTCGGCTTTTAATAGCTCGTCAGTCAATTCTTCGATAAGGATAAACGGATGATTGAATCCCTTGTCGATAAACGATGAACGTGCACAGCGATAGGCAGTTATGCCCGAAGGACGAATAATAATATCGTCGCCCGATTGCAATTCGGAAAGCGATTGGGCAATAGCAATGGAAGTATTTTTTATCTTTTTTCCTAACACATTGTTTTTGTCCGTAATATTCAACAAGCGAAGCCCGGACGGATTAATATCGGTAATGTATTCGTCGAAATCGAGAATAATAACACCTTGCGGTGAGGCTTTTATGAGGAGGTCGAGAAAGTGGTTTTTCTCCCGTACTTGTAGTCGTTCGTCTTTTAGTTTATCCATCATTTTGTTGAAAACGAGAATTAATTGATTCGCTTCGCTGTCGGGAATCGTGCGTAAGCGAGTAGAAAAATCTTGCTCTTTCAGTAATTCCATACTGTCGGCAATAAGTTTGTAAGGCTTTATCAATCTGCGATATAAGATGATAAATAAAACCAATGCTAAAAGCGTTATACCTTCGACGATGAAAAAAGTCGTAGGATTCGTTTCAAAATATTGAAACCCAAAGAAAATGAGCGATCCGAAAACGATGAAGAATAATAGCCAAAAGAGAAATTTCGATTTCATATCTATGTTTTTTAGCACGCAGATGATACAGACTCGTCATTGCGGGCTTGACCCGCAATCTCCATATAAACAAGGGAATTCTGTGTCAAGCACGGAATGACGATAAAAATCTGCGTAAATCCTATAAATCTGCGGCATCTGCGTGCCAATTAATTTCATATTTTTCCAATCTCCGATACAACGCTTGTCTCGTCAGTCCAAGTGCCAAAGCGACTTTCGATAAATTGCTGCCATACAACGACATTGCTTTCAAAATCATATTTTTTTCCATTTCCTCTATCGGATAAACCGAAGTGAGTAAATTGTTGCCAACAGATGACACTTCTTTGTATTGTTCTTTGAAATCCTTGTCGGAAATGCACGATTTTCCCGATACGAGAATGGTGCGCTCAACCAAGTTTTTTAACTCACGAATATTGCCCGGATAAGGCAATGTTTGAAGGAAAAAGATAGCTTCGGGACTTACTTCTACATTTTTCAATCCGTTTTGTTCTGTTTGTTGTTTTACGAAGTGATTGACCAATAATGGAATATCCTCTAATCGCTCACGCAAAGCCGGAACGTGTATCGAAATCAAATTAATACGATAAAACAAATCTTCACGAAAAGTGCCTTTTGCCACCATATCGGGTAGGTTTTTGTTGGTGGCACTCACTACGCGCACGTCAACCTGTTTGGTTTTGCTATCTCCAAGTGATTCAAAGGTTTGGTCTTGTAGCACACGCAATAATTTTACTTGACCTGCGGCATCCAAATCGCCGATTTCGTCGAGAAATATCGTGCCTTTGTTTGCTAATTCAAATCGCCCTTGTCGGTCGTAATGTGCATCGGTAAACGCACCTTTTTTGTGTCCAAACATCTCACTTTCAAACAATGACTGCGAAATTCCGCCGAGATTTACTTTTATGAAAGGGCTGTTTTTGCGCAAACTTTTGTTGTGAATCGCTTCGGCTATCAATTCTTTTCCCGTACCGCTTTCACCTGTAATCAGCACTGCCGCGTTGGTTTTGGCAATGCGCTCAATGGTGTTGAAAACGTTTTTGAGTAAGGGTGATTTTCCGATTATTTTGTCGTAGCCGAAAGTTTCTTTGTCGTCTTTCTCTTTTTCTTCTGCTTTGTTGTTGAGTTGTAACGCGGTTTGTATGGTATTCAACAACTGTAAATTGTTCCAAGGTTTGGTAACAAAATCGAACGCGCCCGCCTGAATTCCACGCACGGCAAGATTAATAGAACCCCACGCCGTAATAAGAATAACGGGTACATCGGGACAAAATAATTTCGTTTGTTTCAACAAAATAAGTCCTTCTTCGCCTGATGTGCTGAGCGAATAGTTCATGTCCATCAGTATCAATTGTGGCGTTTGCCGGCGTACGAAATCAATTGCATCTTTGGGATTGGAAACAGACGCGGTTTCGTAACCTGCACGCTTTAATACAAGTTCAAGAGAGGAGCGGATTGCGCTGTCGTCATCACATATTAATATCATAGTGCAAAAATAATATTTTTTTGAACACAGATGACACGGATTAGGCGGATTTGTACGGATTTTCTTTTTTTGTCATCTGTGTTCTCCCAACATCTCATTACTTAAAAAATCAAACAATGTCAAACTCCGAATCTGATAATAATACGACCAAAGCAAAAACATTTGATTAATATAATCTCTACGAGCTTCGTCTTTTGCCATTTGCGAATCGTTCAAATTCAAAATATCGAGTTTACCGAGAATAAACGCTTCTACTGAAGTGTCGTATCGTTGCTGCGCAATGGCGTCTGTGGCGTGGGCAAGACGAAGCTGTTCCGGTTGGTTATTAAAGTGTTGTACTTTTAAGAAAATCTCTTGATTGAAGTCCATTTGTTCTTTTTCGATACGTGATTCTACCACTTCGCGGTTTGCTTCGGCAATGCGTACTCTGCCTTTTCCTTTTCCCCAATCGAGAATGGGAATAGAAATGCCAATGGTGGCAATCTGTTCGTTTCGCCAATTGTTGTGATGAAAAACATCTCTAAAATAACTTTCCTGTCCCGACATTCCGAAAGAGGCGAGCAGCCGCATATTCCATCTATCAGCTCTTGATTGACTCACGTTGCGCGATGCTTCTAACATTCTTTTCCGAATATTTTGCGTGAAAGCGTTGTTCTCTAATGCCATTGCTAACACATCCGGGTAGAAAAGCGTCGGAATATCGTCTGTCAAAAATTCAGGTACAACAGGTTCTAAAACAATATCTTCACCAATTCCCAAAAATGAACGTAACTGAAACATTCGCGCATTGAACGATGCTTGCGCATTTGTAAGTGAGGATTGCGCTCTTAGCTTGGATGCTTCCATTTGCAACAGATCTACACGCGATAGTTGTCCCATTTCGTGGCGCGCTTCTGCCACTATATATAATCTTTCGGCATTGTCTCGATTTTGCTTCGCCATATCCAAATTGATACGCCCAAGCAGTAAATTGAAATAATATTCAATCACGGTCAGTGCAATTTCTTCTTGGTTACTCACCAAACGTTTTTGTGCTTCGCTGTATTTTATCGGCTCAATTCGTTGCAACCACCGCACGCGATTAAATCCAAAGAGCGGTTGTTCCAACGAAATCCGTCCCGGAATGGATTTATAGTGCGATGAAGCATTGTTGCCGTGTTGCCGCAATCGTTCGAAACTGCTTTCTACGGCGATTCGCCCACCTGTGAGCGGAATATTTTGATTGATTGAAAACGAGGTGTTTATCAAACTATAATCGTTACCAACGTAACTAAACGAGCCATCTGGATTTTGAAACGAATTGTATGATCGCGAATAATGGGGCAGGGTAGTGTTGAAAATCACTTCGGGCAATAATTCTGTTCTAAAAGTTTTGTATTCCCAATAGGCGGAAACGTATTGATTTTGTGCGACTACGGCATCTACCGACCTCGATATTCCGAGTTCTATCGCATCATTCAAATGAATATGGATGGTATCCGCGTTCATTTTCAGCGGAAGTGTTATTAATAAAGTGAGTAGAATTTTTCTCATTTTCTCTTCTTTTTTATTCAAGGATTCAAAAATTCAAAGATTTAAGCGCGGTACTTAAATCTTTGAATTATAAATTTATTCCTCGTGCAATGTCTCTGCCGGCATAATTTTCGCTGCTTGCCTTGCAGGATGCCACACTGCAAGCATCGAAATTAACGCCAAAAATCCAAATGTAATACCAAAATTGATAAAATTTTGCTCATTTCCAATTCCCCACCTTGCCTTATCCACAAAGGGAATGCCCAACATACGAAGGATTTCAGGATTACTCAAATGCAAACAAATAATGGTCGCAGCTACGCTCGCGATACTCAATAGCATCATTGTTTCCAACAACATCATTCCTTGCACTTTTCGTCGTGATGAGCCGAGTGCAAGGCGCAAACCGATTTCGCTGCGGCGTGATTGTGTGCGAAACCAAAAAGCGCCGAGGATACCGAGAAAAATATTGACAATGAGGAATGATGTAATGGCGTAAGTGGAATTCATATGATTTCTTATTCCATAAAATGTAGTCAGTTGTGTTTGCAAATGTTGAGCAGATGTAACCGATGACAAAAAGTAAGGCTCGATAGTTAGCTGTTCACGCATTTCTCGTACAAATCTCTCGGCAAAACCTTTATCTGCTTCAGGTTTTACTCTCACAGATATATTATTGCTTTGCAAATTCACATCTTCTCGCTGTAAAGGCTCAAAAAGACTACTCATAGCCGGTTGATGAAAAAGTCTGATAATTCTATCAGCCGTACCTGCTACCTGATGTACTCTTTCAATTTCGCCGCTTTGCCAATGCCTGTTATCAAGCGAATGTATTTCTGAAATAGGAAAAAGCATTGTGTGATTTCCAAACCTATCGCCTCGCAATGGCGTTATGATTATTTTTTCTCTATCTGTATAATCCTGCCAATCAAAAATATCTCCCTCTACATTTATTCTGAATACATCAAAATAACCCGATGAAACTCTTTTTCTTTGTATATCATTCATAAAAATAGAATCCTGTCCGTTTATATAATATCTTGTTGTCCACGTTCCAGGTTGATACGGAACTGAAACCGTAGAAAAAGCAACAGTTTCGATGCCGGGATGGCGATTTATTCTTTCCAAAAATGTCATTGCAAGCGCATAGTCGTCTATTTCCATATCACCGGAAATCGGTTTTTTTTGCATTTGAATATCGTAAACGTATTTCAAGTCGTAACCTTTATGACTGAAATAACTGTGCAACATTGTGTAAAGGTAATCGGTGCAAAACCAAAGAATACAAAAAATGATGATATACTCCAATAGCAACCACACATTTGTTTTGCGCTCGTTCCAAATGATTTTAAAAATGTGTTGTATCATAATTGATCGTTTTTATTAAGTGAGTTTACTATTGACATTCGCGAGGCTTTCAAGGCGGACAATCCTGCCGAAAGCAAATTGAGCAATACGCATACTGCAAATACTATCACAAATATCGCTGGAGATAAAAAAGCGTTGAGTGGAATGGTGCTGCTGTCGGTTACACCGAGCAGCCAGTTTTTGAGCCAAACAACGGCTATGTATGAGAAAATTAACCCGATAAATCCGCCAATCAATGATGTAATCAAGTTTTCATATAATACTTGTATGAGAATGGTGTGCTTTTTTGCTCCAAATGCTTTTCTCACACCGATTTCGGAAGTCCGTTTTTTAATGCGTGAAAGGCTAAATCCCGAAAGATTGAGCGCAGGGATTATCAGCAAGACAGCAAATAAGAAAATTCTGCGTCTGTTTTCTATTTTTATTACGTTCCTAAATTCTTCTTCGTTGTTCCCGCGCCACATATTATCCATATTATTTACTTTTTGATTTTCGGGACCTCTGAAGTATAGGAACCAAGGCTCATTTTCAATACCATACCTTCTTTCTGCTTCTCGTACTTCGGCAATAATGGTGGGGAAATCCTGTTTATCTCTTGCTACCAATAATACAGCTCCGTGAGACCTTCTGGAAACCCAAATACCTCCGGAGGCGTATTTGAATACGGTAGAAACATCTTTTACAACGCCTGTAACTCTATGGTTTTCAAAATTGATCTGTATCGTTCTCCCGACAGCTTTCTCGCCCTTAAAAAGTTCTCTCGCTATGCTTTCCGACAGAACAACATTGCGCACATCCGATTGAAAATCTTCTTCCGAAAACGGATTTCCGTCAATAAAATCGAAAGAAAAAATATTCCAATACGAAGCATCTACTATCCTCCTGGGGAATTGAAAGTAATTGCTTTCACCTTCTACGTTAACGGTTTGTTTGAATTCAGGATTGAAATCACTCATTATTGATATGTATTCGGGTGTTTTCAAATCTGAAAGATATTTGTTGAATATGTTGGGTGACACATCGCCGCTTCGTGTATTGAAGCTGCTTTCATTAACTCTTTCTCTTTCGACTTGAAAAGTAATATACAGCGTTCTATCCCTTTTGTCTTCGGGTGCGATACTGATGTTTTTCACCTCATTGACAACGATAAGTGTCATAATCATCATAATCGCTAACGCCGTTCCTGCAATGGAAATGATGCTGATAAACTTGTTTTGTTTCAGCATTTGTATGGCTTGTTTGAAGTATATTTTGTACATAATTCTTTTTCTATTTAAGGGTTTAAGGTTTAAAGTTTAAGGTTTACTCAGCGACCACCTTAAACCTTAAATTTTTAAACTTTAAACCATAAAATTATTGTATCCTACGTCCATCAAAAAACCTGATAATTCGCTGTGTTTCTTTCGCAATAGACTCATCGTGCGTAACCATTACGATGGTTGTGCCTGCTTGATTGACAGTGTGTAGCAAATTCATAATTTCTTCGCCCATTTTGCTATCGAGATTTCCGGTAGGCTCGTCAGCCAAAATAATTTTTGGATTGCCGATAAGAGCACGTGCAATGGCTACACGTTGACATTGTCCGCCCGAAAGTTGCGATGGGAAATGCTTCATCCTGTGCGATAATCCCACTTTTGAAAGCACTTCTTTTGCTAATTCGCGTCGACTTTTGTCGGTAGATTTGCGGTAAAGCAGAGGAAGTTCTACATTGTCCAACACATTCAGCGAATTGATTAAATGAAAACTTTGAAAAATAAATCCAAGTGTTTCGTTTCGAAATTCGGCTAATTGTCCGTCTTTCATTTGATTGGTTTCGGTGCCGTTTATCAGCACTTTTCCTTCATTCGGTAAATCGAGTAAACCCATAATATTGAGCATCGTACTTTTTCCACAACCCGAAGGTCCCATTACAGAGAGAAACTCGCCCTCGTTTACTTCTAAATTTACATTTTCTAATGCTACTGTTTCTACCTCTTTTGTTTGGTAGATTTTGGTGATGTTTTGTAAATTGATGATTGACATAACTTTTTTGTTTCAGTGTTTCAATGGTTTCAAAGTTTCAAGATTTCAGTCTGAGATTTCTGAAACTATGAAATCTTTGAAACTATTTTATTTTAATTATTTCACGCCCTTCAAATCGTTCCATATCTGACAAAATGACTACCTCGCCGATTGATAATCCGCTTGTAACTTCGTAGGAATCAACACTCATATCGCCGATTCCGACACGTCTTTTTTCGGCTTTATCTCCATTGATTACCCACACGAAGTAATGACCGCGTCCGTTTCGGAATTGTCCGCGATTGGGAATGCGCAATACATCTTGCTTTCGTCCGTAGAGCACATACACATTGGCACGGAGTCCGCTGCGCAGGTTTGGATTTTCAGAATCGTCGGGGATAACGGTAAATTCGATAATGCCGTTTTGGATAGATGGTTTGATATTGACAACTGTGCTGTTGAGTTGCACATTTCCGATTTCAATTAGTGCTGTTGAGCCGATACTTAATCGCTCACGATGTCCGTCCGAAATTTCTGCTTCCACCTTGAAACGTGTTAAATCGGATACAATCGCTACCGCCGTTCCTTGTGCTATTTGTGCACCTATTTGGTTATTGATAAATGTCAACGTCGCTTTTTTTGGCGAAAGAATACGAGCATCTTTCAATAATCTCTCGTTTTCTTGCAACGTTTTTTCAAAAATACTCAATTCTAATCGTTGGATATTTAGTTCGGCTTCCGATGTTCGTTTTTCGTTTTCGATTTTTTGTGCCAATTGTTGCAGTTCGAGACGTGCTTCACCGTAAGCCAATTCGGCATGGCGCACTCTGTCTCTGGTGCTAGCGCCGATGCTGTCTAAATGTTTTTCGCTCACAAGATCGTTTTCCAATTGTTGCAAGCGCATCAACTTTATTTGTTGTTGCATTTGTAGCTCGGAAATCGTGTTTTCCAATCGTATTTGTAGTTGGATAAGGCGACTACGTTTGATTTCTCTTTCGTCTAGTTTTTGGCGATATTCTGTTTCTACCGAAGCCAAATCCAATCGTAGTAACGGTTCTCCTTCTTCTACTTCATCGCCCGCATTTTTGTAAATTTCCAAAATCCGGCTGCTGATGGGTGAAACGATAATCTCCTCACTCAAAGGGACTAATCTGCCCGAAGCGGTTACCGAAACTTCAATATTGCCTTTATCTATTACGCCAATTGTGAGCGCGCTTCGTGAAATGCTGTCTTTCATTAACATCGATATGACAACCGAAAATACAACCAACCCCAATGCGATAGCACCGATTTGTATGATCCTTTTTCTTATTCTTTTTCGTTTTACACTTTGAGGAATTTCTCTGTCCATAATTGTTTATTGTTTTTTGCTATAATAAACAATATGCGTGCCAAAGATTTATTTTTTTGATATATAGATATTTGCGTTTTTCAAGAATGTCCGTTTTCGGACAGTAGTGTACGGAAAAAAGAAGTTTTTAGAATGCAGATGACGCGGATAATGCGGATTTTCGCAGATAATTGTTCTTGAAAAAGAAAAGATCTGCGAAAATCCGCATTATCCGCGTCATCTGCGTTCCCCTTCAACTACAATGGCACAGAATGCGCAAACAGTCGTTCTTTCGCCAATTTTTCAAATTTCGTCCCTTTTCGTCCGTAATTTGTGTATGGATAAATACTTATGCCGCCACGTGGTGTGAAAATTCCCGTGATTTCAATGTATTTCGGATTCATCAATTCGATTAAATCTTTCATTATGATATTTACGCAATCTTCGTGAAATGCGCCGTGATTTCGAAAACTGAACAAGTATAGTTTTAAACTTTTACTTTCCACCATTTTTACATCGGGAATATAGTCGATGCGGATGGTGGCGAAATCGGGTTGATTGGTTATGGGACAAAGACTTGTAAATTCGGGACAATCGAATGTTACCCAATAATCATTTCCTTGATGTTTATTGTCGAATGCTTCGAGCATTTCAGGCGCGTAATCTTGTTTGTATTCGGTATGTGCGCCTAAGTGGGTTAGGTTTTTTGTTTGCATAATTTTATTTTTCGATTTTAGCACACAGATCCTTAAAAGTCTGTGTCATCTGCGTGCTAATAAATATTCTTCTAATCCTTTTTTACGTAATTTACACGCCGGACAATTTCCGCAACCATCGGCAATGATACCATTATAACACGTGAGCGTTTCGTTTCTTACGATGTTGAAAACATCCAATTCGTCGGCAAGTCGCCACACGTTTTTCTTATCAAGCCACATCAACGGTGTATGAATCAAAAACGAATAATCCATTGCCAAATTCAACGACGAATTCACAGAATGAATAAACGTATCGCGACAATCGGGATAGCCACTGTAATCGGCTTCCGACACACCGGTAATCAAATGCTTAATGCCTTGCGCGTAAGCAATCGCCGCTGCAAATGTGAGAAACAACATATTTCTGCCGGGTACAAATGTATTGGGCAGTGCATTTGCCGGTTTTTCTTCGTCCATTGTTATTGATAAATTGGTCAGCGAATTAGGTGCTAACTCTGAAATAATACTTGCGTCTAATTCTTTGAACGAAACGTCTGCCATTTCAGCTATTCTACGCGCATTGTCCACTTCTTGTGAATGTCGTTGTCCGTAAGTAAAACAAAGCGCAAGCACATTTTTGAAATGCTTTTTTGCCCAATAAAGACAGGTGGTAGAATCTTGTCCGCCCGAAAAAAGCACGAGAACATCTTCGTTTTTATAATCCTTCATACAGATTTTTCATTTGCAAGTACAAAAATACGAAGAAATTAGATGAGAAATAAAATAAAATCCGTAAATTTGCGAAATAGCAATTTTGTTTCAACGTTTCGAGGATTCAAGATTTCAGTCTGAAACCTCTGAAACTTGAAACTTTGAAACCCCTAAAACTGATTTTATGTCATCATTTATCATCGAAGGCGGACACAGCCTGCAAGGAACAATCATACCGCAAGGCGCAAAAAATGAAGCATTGCAAATCATTTGCGCTACATTACTCACACAAGAAGAAGTAGTTATCGAAAATATTCCGAATATTCTTGATGTAAACAATCTTATCGCTTTGCTTGGCGATATGGGTGTGCAAGTGAGGAAGCTGAATATGGACACTTATTCGTTTAAAGCCGAAAGTATTGATTTGGAATTTCTCGAATCCGAAGAATTTATGAAAAAATCGGCAGCGTTGCGGGGCTCAATAATGATTATTGGTCCGATATTGGCACGATTTGGTCGCGCTTGTGTTCCAAAACCGGGAGGCGATAAAATCGGTCGTCGTCGTCTCGATACACACTTCAATGGTATTATGAAACTCGGCGCTGAATTGGTTTACGATGAAAAAAAACAGCTTTTTAGTCTCGAAGCCAAACAGTTGAAAGGACAATATATCCTACTTGACGAAGCGTCCGTTACCGGAACTGCCAACTTGTTAATGGCCGCCGCGCTTGCCGAAGGCGAAACCATCATATACAACGCCGCCTGTGAACCATATTTGGAACAATTGAGCAGAATGCTGGTGCGAATGGGTGCCAAAATCGAAGGAATCGGCTCTAATCGATTAATAATAAAAGGTGTAACAAAGCTTTCCGGTACGCACCACCGTTTATTACCTGATATGATTGAAATCGGTAGTTTTATCGGAATGGCAGCAATGACCGCTTCGGAAATTACAATACAAGGCGCTTCTGTTGAAAATCTTGGTATTATTCCGGAAAGTTTCCGTCGTCTCGGTATTAAAATTGAGCAACAAGGCGATGACTTGTATATTCCTCGACAAGAGGGTTATACAATCGAATCGTTTATCGACGGTTCTATCTTGACTATTGCCGATGCACCGTGGCCCGGACTCACGCCCGATTTATTGAGTGTGATGCTTGTAACCGCTACAAAAGCCGAAGGCTGTGTGTTGATTCATCAAAAAATGTTCGAAAGTCGTCTCTTTTTTGTTGATAAACTGATAGATATGGGTGCGCAAATAATTTTATGCGATCCGCATCGAGCTACCGTGATTGGTTTGGGCAGTCGTTTCCGTTTGAAAGGAATGACAATGACTTCGCCCGATATTCGTGCCGGAATTTCGCTTCTTATTGCCGCAATGAGTGCCAAAGGTACGAGTACGATTCATAATATTGACCAAATAGACCGAGGATATCAGGATATTGATGTGAGATTGAACGCATTGGGTGCAAGGATTTTGAGGGTGGATTGAAATTTAAAGATCTAAAAGTTCAAAAATTCAAGGATACTTTTAGCTGTATCTTTGAATTTTTGAACTTTTAAATCTTTGAATCTTTATTGTGGAGTTGGAGGGAGTCGAACCCTCGTCCAAACAAGGAAACAATTTGCTTTCTACATGCTTATCTTCATTTTGTCTGTCGGGAAAGAGCGCGATTGAAGACACCATACTCAATCCTTATCTTTTTAGTTTCGGATAAGCGTCAAAGCCTCACTTACCCTATCTCCGATTTACCTGCACCGCCGTATCGGAACGCTTCGAAGCCACAGCTTCCGGACGATGTCTTGTCTATGCACCTGTGCACAGATTAAGCTTGCAATCTACTATACTTCGATTAAGCAGCAAGAGCGTAATTGTTATTGCCAGTTAATGTTTTGACGTTTCAGATTATAGTGCAAACCGACAACGCACTGCATGCTTACAAACCTTTTCTACTCGCTGTCAAAGCCAAACAACCCCAATGGTTTATTACCAATCAGAGTACAAAGATACACATTTTTTCTCAAATATAATAACCGAGCTTTATTTTTCATATAAAATAGAAGTTTAGCACAATGCAATTTATCAACGTATTAATCTAAAATCGTAAATTTTTACTACCTTTGTCCTCTCATAACAAAACAACTATGATTTTATCCATATATACTTACGGACAGCCCGTTTTACGCAAAGAAACGCAGGATATTGATGCTGCGAATTATCCCAAACTGGACGAGTTGATTGAAAATATGTACGAAACAATGTACAATGCCGATGGTATCGGATTGGCTGCACCGCAAATCGGGCTGACTGATCGCATTTTTGTGGTCGATTTGAGTCCGCTTGCCGATGAAGAAAACCCACAATTTAAAGATTTCAAAAAAGTGTTTATCAATGCACATATCATTGAACGAAAAGGCGATACGGAACAAGTAGAAGAAGGCTGTTTGAGCATACCCGGTATTCATGAAAAAGTACCGCGACAAGGAGAAATTCGCATACAATATCTTGATGAAAACTTGCAATCGCACGACGAAACTTATTCTGGTTTTATGGCACGTGTTATCCAACACGAATATGACCATTTAGATGGCGTGATGTTTATTGACCACATTTCTGCACTTCGCAAGCGAATGATTAAGAGTAAATTGACGAATTTAGAAAATGGAAAAATAAAGTGCGATTATCAGGTAAAACGTATATGAGAAAATGCTTATCTGGAGCATAATACGAAAAATAGTTGAAAAATATTTGATTTTTATTTTGTCACATCAAAAAAAGAGTATATCTTTGCACTCGCTTTTGAAAACAAGTGCAATGGGCGTTTAGCTCAGCTGGTTCAGAGCATCTGCCTTACAAGCAGAGGGTCGGCGGTTCGAATCCGTCAACGCCCACAAAGGTTGTCAAAAATAGACAACCTTTTTTATTTATCCCCAAATAATTATCTCAAATAATTTCTCAAAAACAGGATTTATCACTATTTTTGTACTCTCTTAATGAAAATAAGAAAGTAAAGCAATCGTATGAAATTAAACGAACTGACAGCAATTTCGCCCGTTGATGGACGATATAGAGATAAAACAGCCGGCTTGGCAGACTATTTTTCGGAATATGCACTCATAAAATATCGTACCCACGTTGAAGTGGAGTATTTCATTGCACTTTGCGAACAGGGTATTGAGCCGTTGAATCAAATTCAAGACGAAAAAATGGCGGCATTGCGCGATATCGTAGCCAACTTTTCGGAAAGTGATGCTGCGCATATCAAAGAAATCGAACGCACTACCAATCACGATGTAAAAGCTGTTGAATATTTTCTAAAAGAAAAATTCGACGAAGTCAATTTGTCTGATTACAAAGAATTTATCCATTTCGGATTAACATCACAAGACATCAATAACACAGCAACGCCATTGATGTGGAAAGATGCGTTGGAGTTGGATTATATTCCCGAATTAGAAAACCTTCGTTCGCTCATTAATCAATACGCCAAAGAATGGAAAGATATACCGATGCTGGCACGTACGCACGGACAACCGGCATCACCAACTCGCTTAGGAAAAGAATTTCAAGTATTTGCTTATCGCCTTTGCGAGCAAATAAAAGTATTGAAAGAGATTCCCGCGAAAGCAAAATTCGGCGGAGCAACCGGAAATTTTAATGCACACCACGTAGCCTATCCCGAAGTGGACTGGAAAGACTTTGGTAATCGATTTTTATCCGAAAAATTAGGATTGCAACGTGAAGCATATACTACACAAATATCTAATTATGACGCTTTTGCCGAATCGTTTGATGCATTAAAACGTATTCATAATATCGTCATTGACTTTTGTCGCGATGTGTGGCAATATATTTCAATGGAGTATTTCAAACAAAAAATTAAAGAAGGCGAAGTTGGTTCATCAGCAATGCCACACAAAGTAAATCCCATTGATTTTGAAAATGCGGAAGGAAATTTTGGAATCGCCAATGCAATATTGGAACATTTGTCCTCAAAGTTGCCTATCTCCCGATTACAGAGAGACTTAACCGACTCGACTGTGCTTCGAAATATCGGTGTACCGATGGCGCACGGATTAATTGCATTAAAAAGTGCAACAAAAGGGCTTGGTAAGTTGTTATTAAATAAAGAAGCAATAGAACGTGACTTGGAAAATAATTGGGCTGTGGTAGCCGAAGGTATTCAAACGATTTTGCGCCGCGAAGGTTATCCGAAACCTTACGAAGCGTTGAAAGATTTGACACGTACCAATGCACATATCAATCAAGAAAGCATTTCGGCGTTTATTGATACACTACATGTAAACGATGAGATAAAAAATGAATTAAAAGCAATAAATCCAAGCAATTATACAGGAGTTTAAAAATCAAAAAGAAACATTATTTATAAAATTAAAAAACCGTGAGGTTTATATTAAAACAAAAGGAAAAATGACATCAAACAATGAAGAGTTTCGCCCAAGACGTAATTACGATAATGCGAACAACGAGAGACACTATTCTTCAAACGAAAATCAAGGAGGATATAGCCGTGAAAGAGGATACAATCAAAGAACACAAAACGACAGAAGTTATCACTCATCAGACAACAGAGAGAGATCTTATAATCAATCGTATAACCAAAGCTATCGTAACCACGACAATGTTCAACAAGGAGGAAATTCATACGGAAACGGAGACAGCCAAGACGGAGCTAAAAAGCGTCGTATGCGAGTTGGTGAGCGTGTAACGCAGCAAGTAAATAATAATAATAGAGGAAATTACGGACAAGACCGTAGAAACTACGACAACAACGGCGGCGGAAGTTACGGACATCGTAACAATGATGATGGTGGTTACGGAAATCGCGACAACAGGCCAAATCGCTCATACAATAATAATAATAAAGGACAAGGTGGTTATGGCGATAGAAATCAGCCATACGGAAACAACAGACCGTATAATGCTAACAACCAAGGTGGCGGAGGTCAGAAAAAACTTATAAAGAAGAAAAAGCCGTTCACGCAAATTAAATACAAGGAAAACGCTGACCTGAATGCACCATTGCGTTTGAACAAATATTTGTCAAATGCAGGAATCTGTTCGCGTCGCGAAGCCGATGAGTTCATTCAAGCAGGTGTAGTGAAAGTAAACGGCGTGGTGGTAACAGAACTCGGTACGAAAGTTACTCGCGCTGATTCGATTATGTTCCACGACCAACCCGTTCAGCCTGAAAGCAAAGTATATGTGCTGCTCAACAAACCGAAAGGATTTGTTACCACCACTGATGATCCCGAAAACCGTAAAACAGTGATGGATTTGGTGAAAAGTGCTTGTCAAGAGCGCATTTATCCTGTTGGTCGTTTAGACCGCTCTACCACAGGTGTGTTGTTATTGACAAACGACGGTGATTTGGCTTCAAAACTTACGCATCCAAAATACGAAAAACGAAAAATCTATCAAGTGTGGCTTGATAAACCGGTGACAATGGAGCATATGCAAGCTATTGCCGACGGCATAGAATTGGAAGATGGTGAAATTCACGCCGATGCCATCAGTTACGTAACCGAAGAAGACCTTTCGGTAGTAGGTATCGAAATTCACTCGGGACGTAACCGTATTGTACGTCGCATTTTTGAGAAACTCGGTTATCGTGTCGTTAAACTCGACCGCGTTTATTTCGCCGGATTGACGAAAAAGAAGCTTTCGCGTGGAAAGTGGCGCTATCTGTCTGAGCAGGAAGTGAATATGTTGAGAATGGGAGCATTTGATTAATTTACGATTTTAGATTTACGATTTTAGATTTGTAAGCACTTGACCTATAAATCTAAAATCGTAAATCGTAAATCTAAAATCCAAACTTATGAAACAAATAACAAGAACAAAAATAGCCGATCTCTTAAAACGTGAAGATTTCGGCGCAGAAGTAAACATAAAAGGCTGGGTACGAACTCGTCGCGGAAACAAACAAGTAAGTTTTGTTGCGTTGAACGACGGAACGACGATAAATAATGTACAAGTAGTTATTGATTTAACCAATTTCGATGAAGAAATGCTAAAGCCGATAACTACCGGTGCGTGTATCAACGTGAATGGTAGGCTTGTAGAATCACAGGGACAAGGACAACGCGCCGAAATTCACGCTGATGAAATCGAAATTTACGGCACAGCAGACCCTATCGCTTATCCGTTGCAAAAAAAGGGACATTCACTCGAATTTTTGCGCGAAGTCGCACACTTGCGCCCTCGCACAAATACTTTCGGGGCGATTTTCAGAATGAGACATCATATGTCGTTTGCCATTCATAAGTATTTCAATGACAGAGGTTACTATTATTTCCATACGCCGGTAATCACAGCTTCCGACGCCGAAGGCGCAGGCTCGATGTTCGAAGTTTCGACCATTGATATAAATAATCCGCCACGTACGGAAGAAGGGAAAGTTGATTTTTCGCAAGATTTTTTCGGTCGTCAAACCAATCTCACGGTTTCGGGACAGTTGGAAGGTGAATTGGGTGCAATGGCGTTGGGCGCGATTTACACGTTTGGTCCCACATTTCGCGCCGAAAACTCCAACACACCGCGCCATTTGGCTGAGTTTTGGATGATTGAGCCGGAAGTGGCGTTCAATGACATTACGGATAATATGGATTTGGCGGAAGATTTTCTCAAATACCTGATTCGCTATGCATTGGAAAATTGCTACGAAGACATTGAGTTTCTCAACAATATGTACGATAAGGAGTTAATTGAACGATTGAACTTTGTTGTCGAAAACGATTTTGTTCGTCTCACTTATACCGAAGGTGTGAAGATTCTGGAAGAATCGGGAGAAAAATTCGAGTTTCCCGTATCATGGGGAACAGATTTGCAGTCGGAGCACGAGCGATATTTGGTGGAAAAACATTTTAAATGTCCCGTAATTTTGACTGATTATCCGCGCGACATCAAATCATTTTATATGAAACAAAACGACGACGACAAAACCGTTCGTGCAATGGATGTGCTTTTTCCGAAAATCGGCGAAATTATCGGCGGCTCTGAGCGTGAAGAAGATTATGAAAAATTAATGACCCGTGTGAACGAAATGGAAATGAGTACCGAATCTATCTGGTGGTATCTCGAAATTCGCAAATTCGGCACCGCACCTCACGCCGGTTTTGGTCTTGGCTTTGAACGATTGATGCTTTTTATTACCGGAATGGCGAATATTCGCGATGTGATTCCGTTTCCGAGAACGCCGAATAACGCAGAATTTTAATTTAGAATGAAGAATATACGAAACTTTTGCATCATTGCACATATCGACCACGGTAAGAGTACATTAGCCGACCGTTTATTGGAATTTACCAAAACGGTGGATAGCAAAGACTTAAAGGCGCAAGTGCTTGACAGTATGGATTTGGAGCGCGAGCGCGGCATCACAATCAAGAGCCACGCCATCGAAATGGAATACGAGTACAAGGGCGAAAAATATACGCTCAACTTAATTGATACGCCCGGACACGTTGATTTTTCTTACGAAGTGTCGCGTTCGATTGCTGCGTGTGAAGGCGCGTTGTTGGTGGTTGATGCGGCACAGGGCATTCAAGCACAAACGATTTCAAACGTTTATATGGCAATTGATAACGATTTGGAAATTATTCCGATTCTCAATAAAGTAGATTTGGAAAGTGCGCTGCCCGATGAGGTGGAAGACCAAATTATCGATTTGCTTGGCTGTCCGCGCGAAGATATTATTCGCGCCAGCGGAAAAACAGGCATTGGCATTGAAGATATTCTTGCTGCTATTGTTGAACGAGTTCCTGCGCCGCAAGGCGACCCCGATGCGCCGCTGCAAGCGTTAATTTTCGATTCGGTTTTTAATCAGTTTCGCGGGATTATTGCTTATTTCAAAATCGTAAACGGTAGTATTCGCAAAGGTGATTTGGTAAAATTTATCGCTACGGAAAAAGAATATGATGCCGACGAAGTGGGCATTTTACGTCTTGATATGGTACCGCGCGATGAAGTTCGCTGTGGCGATGTAGGCTATATCATTTCCGGTATCAAAACGTCGAAAGAGGTAAAAGTAGGCGATACAATTACGCACGTGAAACGACCTGCCGATAGGGCTATCGACGGTTTCGAAGAAGTAAAACCAATGGTTTTTGCCGGTGTTTATCCAATTGATGCTGAGGATTTTGAAAATTTACGTTCGTCGCTCGAAAAACTGCAATTGAATGATGCTTCGCTTACGTTTCAACCTGAATCGTCGGTAGCGTTAGGTTTCGGTTTTCGATGCGGATTTCTTGGATTGCTTCATATGGAAATTATTCAGGAACGACTTGAACGTGAGTTTAATATGGACGTAATTACAACAGTTCCAAACGTTTCCTATAAAGTTTATGACAAAAAAGGGAATATGAAGGAAGTGCACAATCCGGCAGGATTACCCGATATTACGCAGATTGATTACATCGAAGAACCGTTTATTCGTGCTTCCGTAATTACAAATACTACGTATATCGGTCCAATTATGACACTTTGTCTTGGAAAACGTGGTATTTTGATTAAACAGGAGTATATTTCGGGCGACCGTGTGGAAATTATTTACGATATTCCGTTGGGTGAAATTGTTATTGACTTTTATGATAAACTGAAAAGTATTTCGAAAGGTTATGCTTCGTTTGATTATCATATGCACGATTATCGTGAAGCGAAACTTGTGCGACTTGATATCCTGCTCAATGGTGAATCTGTTGATGCGCTTTCTACGCTCACGCATTTCGATAATGCACAAACATTCGGTCGTCGTATGTGCGAGAAACTCAAAGAGTTAATCCCTCGTCAACAATTCGATATTGCTATTCAAGCAGCCATTGGGGCGAAAATTGTTGCGCGCGAAACCATAAAGGCTGTTCGTAAAGACGTTACGGCGAAATGTTACGGTGGTGATATTTCGCGTAAACGTAAACTCTTAGAAAAACAGAAAGAGGGGAAAAAACGGATGAAGCAGGTTGGAAATGTGGAAGTTCCGCAAAAAGCTTTTTTGGCGGTGTTGAAGTTGGATTAGAAAAATGTTAAACATAGCACCATTCGTAGGTTGAACAAACTTATAGTGTACTTTTGGTAACATAAGATAAGGGCTGAATATTATATTCTCGCCCTTATTTTTTGAATAATAGTTGCGTCTTTTACTATCTTTTGTTTTTATAGAATTATCTTTTTTGAAAATTTTATTTCTGATTTATAAACAAAATAGATTGATATACAGATGCTTAATTTTTATTTTGGAAAACTTAACTTTATGTTGATAAATAATCGTTGATTTATTTTGTGCTTTTCAAAACTTTTCTCAATTTTGTAGTCTCAAATAGAATCAGTTGTTGGGAAAGGATTGTTTTTACATTTTGGAAATCGGATCACGAACGTTATTCATCTCATAAATACAGTTTTATAAGAAATATGGAAAAGAAAATTTACACTTTTGACGAAGCCTATCAAGCATCGTTGGAATACTTTCAAGGCGATGAACTTGCTGCCAAAGTATGGGTAAGCAAATATGCGTTGAAAGACAGTCTCGGCGATATTTACGAAAAGTCGCCCGAAGATATGCACCGACGATTGGCGGACGAAGTGGCGCGAATCGAAAAAAAATACGCCAATCCGCTGAATGAAAAAGAATTGTTTGATTTGTTCGACAAATTCCGTTACATTATTCCGCAAGGAAGTCCGATGACCGGAATCGGTAATAATTTTCAAGTAGCTTCATTATCAAACTGTTTTGTGATTGGTATGGAAGGTAGCGCCGATTCGTATGGTGCTATTATCCGTGTAGATGAGGAGCAAGTACAATTGATGAAACGTCGCGGTGGAGTGGGACATGACCTTTCGCACATCCGCCCCAAAGGCTCGCCTGTGAAAAATTCGGCACTTACTTCCACCGGATTGGCGCCGTTTATGGAACGTTATTCAAACTCTACACGCGAAGTGGCACAAGATGGTCGTCGTGGTGCGCTGATGTTGAGCGTTTCTATCAAACACCCCGATTCTGAGGACTTTATCGATGCAAAGCTCGAACAAGGAAAAGTAACGGGTGCGAATATTTCGGTAAAACTCGACGATGAATTTATGCGAGCTGCATCGGAAAACAGACCTTATGTTCAACAATATCCGATTAATTCTACCAAGCCAAAATACACAAAAACTATTAACGCCACAGAACTTTGGCAGAAAATTGTGCACAATGCGTGGCGTTCGGCAGAGCCGGGCGTGTTGTTTTGGGATACGATTATTCGCGAATCGGTTGCCGATTGTTATGCTGATCTTGGTTTTCATACTGTTTCTACGAATCCGTGTGGCGAAATCCCTTTGTGTCCGTATGACAGTTGTCGATTGTTGGCAATCAACCTCTATTCATATGTCGTAAATCCATTCAAAGAAAATGCTTACTTTGATTTCGAATTGTTCGGAAAACACGTGCGATTGGCGCAGCGTATTATGGACGATATTATTGATTTGGAAGCAGAAAAAATCGATAAAATCCTCGAAAAAATCGAAGCCGACCCCGAATCGGACGAAGTGAGGGCAACAGAACGTCATTTGTGGAAAAAAATTCAACGAAAAACGCTGCAAGGTCGTCGTACCGGCGTGGGAATCACTGCCGAAGGCGATATGTTGGCGGCGTTAGGTATCAGATATGGCAGCGATGAAGGAAACGATTTTGCAGAAAAAGTGCAGCGAACAGTAGCATTGAATGCTTATGCATCTTCAGTAGAGCTGGCAAAAGAGCGTGGCGCATTTGAAGTATTCGATGCGAAACGTGAAGAAAAAAACCCTTTCATCAATCGCTTGAAAGATGCAGATCCTCAAATGTATAAAGATATGGTGCAGTATGGACGAAGAAATATCGCTTGTCTTACGATTGCACCAACAGGAACAACGAGTTTGATGTCGCAAACCACGTCGGGCATTGAGCCTGTTTTTATGCCGGTTTACAAACGTCGTCGCAAAGTAAATCCGAACGATAAAGACGTAAAAGTAGATTTTATAGACGAAAACGGTGATTCGTGGGAAGAGTATGTCGTGTTTCATCATAAATTTGTTACGTGGATGGAAGCGAATGGTTACCAGACTACTAAAAATTATTCCAACGAAGAAATTGATGAACTTGTAGCAAAATCACCTTACTACAAAGCTACTTCCAACGATGTGGATTGGTTACAAAAAGTAAAAATGCAAGGGCGCGTTCAAAAATGGGTTGATCATTCAATTAGTGTAACCATTAATTTGCCCGCTGATGTGTCGGAAGAGCTTGTAGGGCAGCTTTATATGGAAGCGTGGGAAAGTGGCTGTAAAGGTTGTACGGTTTATCGTGACGGTTCGCGTGCGGGCGTACTTATTTCGAACGACAAAAAAGAAGAATCGAAAAAAGACGAAGATTGCTACGAATTACCACAAATTGTAACTTCACGTCCTACGGAATTGGAAGCTGATGTGATTAAATTTCAGAACAATAAAGAGAAATGGATTGCATTTATCGGCTTGCTCAACGGTCGTCCGTATGAAATTTTTACCGGGATTAACGATGAAGACGATGGCATTATGCTTCCGAAAAACGTTCATTCGGGAACGATTATTAAAGCGTATGATAATGAAGGAGTTAAGCGATACGATTTTCAATTCAAAAACCGTAAAGGTTACAAAATCACTATCGAAGGATTAGATAGCAAGTTTGACCCCGAATTTTGGAATTATGCCAAATTGATTTCGGGTGTACTTCGTTACGGAATGCCTATCGATCAAGTAATCAAGCTCGTAAATGGGCTCGAACTCGACAGCGAAACCATTAATACGTGGAAAAACGGTGTTGAACGTGCACTCAAAAAATACCTGCCAAACCACGCCGAAGCCAAAGGGCAAAAATGTCCGGTTTGTGCTCAGGAAACGCTTGTGTTTCAGGAAGGTTGTTTGAAGTGTACGAATTGTGGCGCTTCGAAATGCGGGTAAAATTAATATGCTAATTTGCTAATAAATAATGTGCTAATGCAAAGCGCGGATATCTTAATCAATATCCGCGCTTTTTCTAATTAAGTAATCTATTGCTTTGCATTAGCACATTATTTATTAGCAAATTAGCATATTATAACCCGTCCGAATACATCGAATTCCACCAATTTGAATCATCTTTCAACCATTTCGCAAACCAAGCATAAATAGCGTAATTCCACGCAATGCGTCTATCATATTGTTGAATGGAGTGGTTTTCGCCGGCTACTTCGATAAATTCAACCGGTCTTCCCAGTAGCTTTAACGCCTTAAACATCTGAATACTTTCGCCAATAGGCACATTTGTGTCTTCGCTTCCGTGTAAAAGCAACAACGGCGTATTAATTCTGTCGGCGTGAAAAAGCGGACTGTGTTCAACATACAACTGTCGGTTGTTCCAAGGGAAACTGCCGGCGCTTGCACCTCCGCTATACGAAAATCCCCAAAATCCTTCACCCCAATAACTTGTGATATTACTAATACCGGCGTGCGAAACGGAAGCGGCAAAAATATCGGTTTTTGTGATGAGATATTGCGTCATAAATCCGCCATAAGAAGCGCCGATATTTCCGATTTTTAAACCGTCAATAAACGAATGCGCAGCAACGAATTTTTTTGTACCTTCGATGATTTCGTCAGCCGTTTGTCCGCCCCAACCATTGACGTGGCGTGCTGCAAACTCCTGTCCGTAGCCGATTGTACCACTTGGCTGCAGTGTGTAAACTACGAAGCCTTGCGCTGCATACACGTGTAACGGATAAGTACTTTCGAAAATGCGTGTTGTGGGTGTTGTCCCCGCATAATAATATACAATGAGCGGATATTTTTTCGTCGGGTCAAAATTTGGCGGCAAAATATATCGACCTTCGATGACATCGCCAAAAGAGCTTGTAAAATTCCAATCCCTCACTTCGCCAAGCGTGAGTGTATTTAATCTTTCGGCGAATGGGTCGGAAATCAATATGGATTGCAAATTGCGTAAATTCAATAGATACGCACGATTGGAATTTGATGAACTTTGTCCCACATATGTGGCGAATGCAGCATCGTCAGCAAGATTAAAGACACGTACAACATCTTCTTTTAGAGGTAGTAGCTCAAAATTTCTTGTGCGCACATTGTAGCGATACACAGTTACACGATCGCGATCGTCGGTACGAAAATAAATATGTCCATCGTGTTTGCTCCACATTTGCGAAGATATGCTTGGGTTGAAATTTTTCGTGATTGGGTCGACTCTTTTCGTCGCCAAATCGTAGATAAATGCCGAATTATTGTAAAAATTCGAAATCTGTCCGGGAAGAATATTTTCGCCGATGCCGTCAAATGCTTCGGCACTCGCTAAGACGAGAAGTTGCGTATTGTCGGGTGAAAAACGAGCCGAACTGATAAAGCGTTGGTCTTCCCAAATCGTATCAATCGCCATTGTTTCGAGATTGAGCTTGTAAAGCGAACTCGTTCTGAATGGGCGTTCCGTCAGATCTTCGGCAAAAGTAGAGAAAAGCATATATTTCACATCGTTAGAAATATCGCTGATGGATGCCGAGCGACGACCGAATGTCAGTTGTTGCGTAAGTCCTGTATCGAAATGATGACGGAAAAGAAAATGACGGTCGCGATTGCCGGGCAAACGGTCATTGATGCTAATCAATCTGTTTAATTGATTGGGTGCTGTTACATTGATGGTTTCACGCGTTGAGAAAAACAGGGATTTTCCATCGGGTGCAAGCGTAAAGTTTTCTCTCGGAAGATTTTCGGCAAGTGTTTTGATTTCCATTGTCAGCGGATCGAGTGTAAACAATGTTCTGCCGTTTTCCGTATCACGCGTAAAAGTAAGTAAGTCGCTATTTGGAAACCAGTTGAGATTCTGACGATTATTGGGTTCCGATATAATGGTACGATTGGTACGCGTGTCATAAATCTCTACAAAACTGCGCGATTCGCCACCCGGAAGTGTTTCGCTGATATTCAATCGCACGAATCTGCCTTTTGGCGAAATTTGTGAAGAACCTACGTGTCTTCCTTCCAAAATATCTTGGATTTGAATAAGACGTTCGTCGCTATTACTAAATGTATAAATGAGATTTTCATTTTCAGCATCGGTTTTTACTTCGATTTTTACTGCAGGTGCCAATTCGTTTTCGTTTGAAGTAAGCATCTTGATAACAACACGTTGATTGTTGATATTTCCGTTCAATGTGTAATTGACCGAGCCGGCTTGGTGTAGGCTATCGTTTGCCTGCGTTTTGGTAGTGCGCCGGGTGCCGTCCACCCACAATTCGAGTTGATTAGGCGATGTTACCGTGAGCGTTCCTTTGCCGAATTGATTACCGGAAACGAAAAACGAAAGCAATTGAAACGCTCTTTCGGTTTGCGGTTTGGGCAAATGGAAAAATCCTGCCGTGTCGGGCATTAATACGGTAGTGAAACGCTCTTGTGCCGGAAATGAAACCGGTGTTGTGAGTAATATTTCGTCGGAAAATTTGGTGTCGCGCAGGTTTACACTGTCCAGTATTACCGGCTTTTGCAGCGGGATTGATGTAGTTGTGTAAATCCGTTCGGGCGAAAATGTTTGTTGTGCAAATAAATTTGCTGCTAGTAATGTTAGTGCAATGAGGCACGGGAAGATTTTTTTAGTCATATATTTTAGTTAAGTATTTGTTTGATTTTTATAGAGTGGCTTGAAAAGCCAAATTTTCATAACCTTAGGTCAAAGCGAAGCGACGACCTAAGGTAGCAAAGCTACGAGGAAAACTGCCTGAAAGGCAGAACCCTTTCAATTTTTCAAAAAATATTTTTCGTCGATTTCTATCCCATTATCAATTAAAAATTGCCTGTATTCATCTTCAAAACTGATTATTTTATGATGTTCTTTTTGATTGATAATATAATTGGTAATCATCTGCTTGTCGTTCAAATTATAAGTAAATCCTGCGAAACTGACTGCCCAACCTTCAAAATCGGGAAAGTTAGGATTTAGTTTTAACCATTTGCTCGAATGTTCTTTTATTTCTCGCATAAAATCAGATAGTGCAAAAGTTGGGTGCATATCAAATAGCAAATGTAAATGATTTTCTGTTCCGCCAATGCGATAAAGTTTCGATTTTTTGTTATTGATAATGCCCATAATGTAAGCATACAATTCCTTTTCGTGTGCTTCGGGAATTGTATTTTTTCTGTGTTTTGTGCAGAAAACAACGTGATATAATAGTTTTACATAACTCATATAATTGTTTTGGTTCTGCCTTTCAGGCAGATGTTTAGTGTTGCGTTTTGTCCGCAGGTCGCCGCTTCGCTTTGACCTACGGTTATGAAAATTTGGCTTTTCAAGCCTTTTGGTCTAAAAATATTTACTTTTTCCACACAAAACACCCGTCAAACTCATCTTCAACATCAATTTTTTTCTCAAAAATCCCAAAAACCGCCGACCCAGACCCACTCATCGAAGCATAAATTGCTCCCAAATCGTACAATCGATTTTTTACCGCGGAAATTTCGGGATATTTTTTGAAAACAGGCACTTCAAAATCGTTTCTCACCACATTTTTCCATTCGGAAATAGGAAGTTGCACGATTTCTTTTAATGAAATTTCGGGTTGTTGCGGCATAATCATTGCGTAAGCATCTTTTGTAGGAACGGCGATTGGTGGTTTTACCAATATGAAAAAATAGTTGTCGAGATTGATATTAATATCCTCCAATTCGTCGCCAATACCGGTAGCAAATGCAGGACGATTTTTGATAAAAAACGGACAATCGGCACCGATTTTTGTAGCCAATTGCATCAATTTTTCATCGGAATATTGAAGCTGAAAAGTCTCGTTTAACAATCGAAGCATAAATGCCGCATCCGACGAGCCACCACCTAATCCCGCACCAAAAGGAATTTTTTTCAACAAATGAATATCAATGGGCGGAATATCTTTTTCTTCCGAAATCAAATTCAACGCTTTTATCACCAAATTGTCATCGGTATTTTCCTGAATATAAATGCCCGATTGAAAAAAACGATATTTCTCGCCACTCACAGATGACACTATTTCCAACGCATCTTTTAATCCGATAGGATAAAAAACGGTTTCGAGATTGTGATAACCATCCGGTCGTTTTGAAACGATGTTGAGTCCGAGATTTATTTTGGCGTTTGGGAAGCAAATCATTTGACTTTTTTCTTTTCCACAAAGGTAATAAAAATCGAAATAGTTTCTAAATTAATTGTCATAGAATGAACTATTTTTGTCTTTTTAGTCCCCAAAAATTCCGTTTCGGCGGATATTTATTAGCCGATTTACGCTTTTATCCATATATTTGCAGATTAGAAAAAAGTACATATAAAAAGTATGACACCCATTTTTGTGAAAAAAAATACAAATCCTCTGAATTGGAGAATAGCATTGACTTTGGCCATATCTATTTCCTCATTTATCAGCATATTAAATATATTTGTAACGATGTTTGGTGAAAATTCACGATATGTAGATTGGCGATTGTTTCAGTCGGGGAAAGCCTTTTTAGGTAGCGCATTGATAATCTTCCTATTATTCCAGTTCGCTTTCAAGATAATACAGCTTCCATTATCCACAAACAGAAAAACGCTCATTATCATATTTGGCTGTTTTACAATGACTTTTAGCTTAGGTGTTATTGCTTACTTCGTTTCAGCTTTGATTAAAGAGGAACTTGAAGTACGAGCATTAGTCATTGTCATCCAAATGGTAAGTAATCTTGTACTTGCAGTTATTATTTGGCTCGCAACCTCACAACTGTATAGTAATCACTTACGACAACAAATTCTTATTGAAAATGAGCGACTTATCGCTGAAAACATACGGAATCGTTACGAAGCATTGAAAAACCAAATCGACCCGCATTTTCTGTTCAATTCATTGAATACGCTCAACGGATTGATTAGTTTTGAAAACAATCGAGCGCGTGAATATGTGGAAAAGTTATCCTCCGTATTTCGATATACAATTCAAAACAAAGAAACTACAACACTACGCGACGAAATAGATTTTACTAACTCGTATGCTCATTTGATAAGAATACGTTACGGCGAAAATTTTCGAATAAACACCAATATTTTGGAAAAATATTTATCGTACAATATTATGCCGATAAGTATTCAACTACTGGTTGAAAATGCCATTAAACACAATGTTATCAGCGCGAAATATCCGCTAACTGTAAGAATTTTTACTACAGAAACAGATACAATCGTGGTTGAAAACAATATTCGAGCCAAAGAATCTACTTCTGTAAGTTCAGGAATTGGTTTGGCAAATCTTTGTGAACGATACAAATTGTTGTTTCAAGAAGAAGTTATCATCAGCAATGCAGATAATGTTTTTCGTGTGGAAATTCCATTGATAAAAAATTAAAAATATGAAAATATGAAACAGAAACTATTTTATGCCGCGTTATTCATTGCATTATTTGCAATACCGTTAAGTGCCCAAAATCATAACACCGGTCTTGGTTTGCGAGTGGGATTTGACAATGGAATTACATTGAAACAGTTCTTTATGCCGGCAAATGCGGTGGAAGGAATATTGAGTTTTTCGCCCGATTATTTCAAAGTAACCGGAATGTGGGTGTATCAAAATCCTGTTCTTGGGTATGATAATTTGGATTGGTTTGTAGGCGTTGGTGCGCATATTGGCAGTCTCAATAAAAGTCCGAACAATGGGAACAATTCCTTTTTGTTTGGCGCCGATTTAATTGGCGGCTTAGAATACGCATTTCCTAATGCACCATTTTCTCTTTCCGTCGATTGGAAACCTGCCATTAATTTCACGGGCAACTACACAAACCATTGGTATTTTGGTTTTGGCGTTAGTTTGAGATACACGTTTGATTGGTGAAAATGCTTCGGCTCCGCTCAACAACCGCAAAAAAAGAAAAATATGAAAGCAATAATAATTGAAGATGAACTAATTGCCACACAAAATTTAGTGCGACTTATCGAAGTGGTAAGTCCTGAAATTGAGATAATTGCTACTTTGCAAAGTGTGGAAGAAAGTGTAGAGTGGTTTCTGGAAAATTCTTCGCCCGACTTGGCTTTTATGGATATTCATTTGGCAGATGGTGCATCGTTTTCAATATTTGATAAAGTGGAAGTAAAATGTCCGATAATTTTTACTACCGCTTACGATGAATACGCGCTTAAAGCGTTTGAAGTGAATAGCATAGACTATCTGCTTAAACCGATAACGAAAACGGATTTGGAGCGTGCTATTTCCAAATATAAAAATATAGCTTCGAACAAAACGGACAATTCGACGTTGATAACCAATATAATTGCCGCGTTTAACGAGCAAAAAAATGTGTATAAGTCGCATTTTCTCATACCATATAAAGATAAATTATTGCCGCTTCCGACGAAAGAAATTGCTTTTGTTTTTTCGGAAAATAAGATGGCGAAAATCGTTACTTTCAGCCAAAAAACATATCATTTGGATAGCTCGTTAGACGAAATAATATCGCAGCTCAGCCCTGTGAATTTTTTTCGCGCCAATCGTCAATACATTGTGAATCATGATGCAATCAAAGATATTGCGTTTTGGTTTGGCAATAAATTATCGGTCAATCTGACGATAAATATTCCCGAAAAAATGATTGTGAGCAAGGAAAAAGTGCCGAAATTTAAGAAGTGGTATGCGCAATAGATTGCAATTTCTTTAGACTTTTCAACTCTTGAAGGCTTGGAAAATCTAAATTTTATCGCTTACTTTGCACATAATATAAACTTATAATTATGAGAAAAACAATTAATTACTTTATTCTTCGCGCCATTTCTGCTATTTTGCTTGGCGTATTACTCATTTGGATACCTAAAAGTGCAATTCTTTATATAGTGATTGCAATTGGTATCTTTTTCATTCTTCCGGGCGCAATTTCGCTAATTGCTTATTTCACCTCCGGAAAAGAAAAACGGCAAGATATGCCATTTTTGTTTACGGCAATTGGTAGTTTACTTTTTGGTATACTATTGGTGTCGATTCCGGGTTTCTTTGTTACAGTTTTGATGTTTCTTTTGGGCTTGATTATCCTATTTGGTGCCATCGAGCAGATTGTCACATTAATTCGAGCGCGGAAATTCGCGAATGTTTCCATTGGTTTTTATGTAATTCCGTTTCTGATTTTAATTGCCGGTGTCCTTGTATTGCTCAATCCTTTCAAAACTGCCGAAACACTTTTCATCTTGATTGGTATAACTTGCTTAGTGTATGGAATAATGGAACTTGTTAATTGGCTGAAATTTAAAACCCCTAAATCCCCTAAAGAGGACTTTGAGAGTGTGAAAATGATTGAGGATTGATGAATAATGCAACAAATCTGAAGTCCTCTTTAGGGGATTTAGGGGTTGCTTTCAGTCGCCTAAATTTCCGTTTCGGTAATATTTCGACACCAACACTCCTCAATATATCGTAACTTTGCAACGTCAAACAAGACAAATCAATTTTTCAAACAATAAACTTAAAAATGAATTTTATGAAAAAGATTATTTTATCGTTAGCAATCGTTTTTGGATTGGGAGTTGTGCAAGCAAGTGCACAGAGAGTTAGTTTTGGTGTGAAAGCAGATGCCAATATGTCGAGTTTCATTTTGTCCGATTTGGACGGGATGGAAAGTAAAATCGGATTTGGGGCAAATCTAGGTGGATTTATGAAGTATGATTTCTGCGAACATTTTGCTATTCAGCCGGAACTTTTGTTCAATTTCAGAAGTTCCGAACTCAAAGGTGAAGGAGAAAAAGACAATTTCCACTATTGGGGAATGGAGCTTCCTGTATATGCTTTGAGTCAATGGAATACAGTTGATGGCGGCAAAATTTTCGCAGGTGTTGGTCCTTATGTGGGATTGGGTTTGAGTGCAAAGATGGACAGAGCCGATATTGATGTGTATGAAAAATTCGAAGACGAAAGTTTTCTTCGCCGTTTCGATTTCGGTTTTGGTGCATTGTTCGGACTTGAGTTGAGTAATAGAATGCAAATCAATGCAAGTTACAAAATTGGTGTTCTCAATATGATGGACGAAGGTCGTGATTATGGGAAAATGTTTCCACACGCTTTTAGCCTTGGTGTAGGTTATCGTTTCTAAAATATTCCATAGTTAAATAACTTTCTTCATTTTTTTGGGTCGATAAATGACAATAGTCATTTATCGACTTTTTTGTTGAAAAATTTTGAAGAAATCAAAGTTCTAACGACAATAATGTTTCCCCTTCGGCGTTCAACACCGTCAATGTCATCTGATTGCCTTGCTTTTGTAGAATTAAAACGGTTGCACTTCGTTCGTTGTTTCCGCCACCAATCACAACAGGAAAGTTATTCCCTGATTCACCTTTGGGAACATATCTAAAACGATGAGTATGACCGTTGATAGCAATATCAAATGGCGCTTCTGCCAGAATATCGCCCCAAAAATCACGTCCCGGAATGAAGGAGTCAGTAAAAGAATTTTCCCAACCATAAATTGGGATATGGTGTATCAATACTCTTCTTTCTGCCGATTTAAATTCATCGGAAGCGATTTCTTTTCTCAGAAATTCTGCTTGGTCTTTACGAAATTGGGTGAAATCATTCATTCCGTAATAAACCCAATGATCGTCGGGTTTGTCTTCGCCGACATCAAGCACCACGAAACGCGTATCGCCGATATTGAAAGCGCCATACGAATGGTTTACGCCCACTTTTCCCAACAAGTTCCACAAAAATGGCGAATAAGCTCCGCGCGCTTCGTGGTTTCCGCGTACGAAAATAGAAGGAACTTTATCACCACCAATGCCGCGAGTGAAATGCGAAATGGTGCGCACGGCTGCTTCTTCGGTTTGCACATCAGAAATGTTATCTCCATTGAAAAAAATAATATCTGCTTGAATATCTTTAATCTGTTCGTTTAATTTGTCGAAAAGTGGAAAAATATCGTGCAAATCATTGAAAATTATCGCTGTGAAATCGGTTTGATTGTCATCTAATGTTGTGAAACTTCTGATTTCGCTGCTGGCGGTGTGCCCAAATTCTTTTCGGTACGCTTGATACAATGTGATTTCTCGCGAATGCACTCGATAATAATAATGTGTACCGGGCTGCAATCCGTCTAATCGAATGCGATTCAACTTGTTGTTAGCCATTGCAATACCTTCTACCCAAGTTTTCGCTATTTGCATATCCAAACTATCCGTTCCGTATTCCACCCAACTGTAAGCGGGAACATTGGTAAGCCACATAACGGTCATACCATCTGTTGCCGGATTTTGAAGATAAACAGGCGTGCGGAAAATATTGTCTTCTGTTGTTTTCAACCGAATATCGGCAAAAAGCGGCAAATGATCGGATGCAAGCGTTTGAACTACACGGGCTTGCCATACGGAATAGGTATAGCCTTTGGGTGTATATCCCAAAATGTAGTCGATGGTACGATTCGGACTGTCGGAAGGAAAAGTAAACTGTTGGGGATTAGACAAGGTAATCCAATTTTCATTAAATGCTTCCAATACAGGCGAATCGGGTAGGGCGTTGATATCCCCGGCAAGAATCCCCGGTTTATCGAAATTTTTCGCAGCCTGATTGATAATTTCTACCGATGCCAAACGATCTTCTTCGTTTAACGAAAAGTGCGTGTTGGCAAGCACATAATCGTTGAACTCCACTATTAATAATGTACGGGCTTCTTCTCGTCCAGGCAACGGAATATTTTTCCACGATAAAGGTCTTTCTTTCGATAATATACCAACACCGTATTTTCCGCCGTCAAAAGGAATAGCAGCGCCATATACAGGAAACATTGCCGTAAGAGATGCCAAATGCCGCAGCACATCTACCTGATTGCTCCGGTTGGTTACACTGTCCAACTCTTGCAACGCCACCACATCGGGTGCAAGAGCAAGAATTACATCGGCAATTCGTTGTAAATCAGTTTTGTTATCCATCCCAATTCCGTTTCGGATATTATAATTCATCACTCGGATGGTGTTTTCGGTTTGCGGATAAGACTGTGCATATCCAACAATAAAAAAGAAAGATAAACTAACGAGTAAAAATATTTTTTTCATTTTGAGCAATTTTAATCACAAAGATAAACAACTTTTCTCATTTGGTTGGTAAATAATAGTAGTCTTTTGTCGGTTTTTTTGTTTCAAAATAGCCAAACTATTCATTTCGTCTACTATTCTTCCCACTTTGTCGAAAAACTATTTTTCCCCACTAAATATCACATACCTTTGTCCAAAAATAAAAACGATTAAACGACAAAAAAATGAAAAGTATTTACAAAATCTTTCTATTCATTACACTATTGCAACCTGCGCTGCTTGTGGCACAGCCTGTTGGGAACATTCGTGGCGTGGTAACCGATGTCGCTTCGGGGCAAACGCTACCTTTTGTATCGGTAGTGCTACTTCATTCAGACCCAATTATCGGAACAACCACCGATTCAGAAGGAAATTTCACATTGAACAACTTACCTGTCGGTCGTTATGATATTGAATGTAGTTTTATCGGATTTGAACCGAGCGTTTTCAGAGAAATACTGGTAACTTCGGCGCGAGAAGTTTTTCTGAAAATTGCGATGCGTGAAAATATCCAAGAGTTGGGCGAAGTAGTTGTTCGTCCGCGAGTAAACAAAGAAGTTCCACTCAACGAAATGGCTTTAGCAGGTGCACGAATGTTAAGTGTGGAAGAAGCGAGTCGCTATGCAGGCGGATTTGACGATCCGGCTCGTTTAGTAACCGCTTTCGCAGGCGTTGCCGGTGGAATGAACAGCAATGGTATTGCTATACGTGGTAATTCGCCCTTGTTTTTGCAGTGGCGAATAGAAGGAGTAGAAGCCATTAATCCTACGCATTTTTCGGATATGACCGGCGTTGGTGGCGGTATTCTTACGGCTTTGAGTGCACAGGTGCTGGGTAATTCCGATTTTTTTACCGGCGCTTTTCCAGCGCAATACGGCAATGCGCTTTCGGGTGTATTTGATATGCAGTTGCGCAATGGAAACAACCAAAATTATGAATATACGGCACAAATTGGGACATTGGGTGTTGAATTTGCTTCCGAAGGCCCGTTTAAAAAAGGCGGACGCGCATCTTATTTGTTCAATTATCGATATTCATCAATGGCACTTATGGGCGATTTACTGCCCGATTTGGTTACCGAAGCAGCGGGTATGCGTTATCAAGATTTTACATTCAAAATGAATTTTCCGACACAGCGATCAGGTACTTTTTCTGTTTGGGGAATAGGTATCAAAGACCACTATTTAATGCGAAATTCTAATTCTACCGATACAACAAAATGGGATAATATTTTTGAAGGCGAAGGCGATTATAGACAAACCAAAGCTGTCGGTGGAGTAGGGCACAGGATTTTTATTGGCGAAAATTCCTATTTGAGAAGTTCGCTATCGGGTAACTATAATTTGAATAAAATAGGGTTGGAGCACGTTTACACTGATATGAGCAGATTTACTGTTGCCGATATGAAAAATACAAATTGGAACGTGGCTTTCAATACCTATCTTAACACTAAGTTTAGTGCAGCGCATACTAATCGTACAGGTTTGAATGTTACAAGACTGTTTTACGATTTGGATTATTGGATGGTCGAAGATTTTTTCCAAGTCCCACCGGATGATATGCTCAATTTTGCGAAAAGTAAAGGTAATTCAACAGCATTGTCTGCCTTTAGTCAGTCGGTTTTTCGATTAAACAGCCGATTGACAACAAGTGTCGGCCTACACGGTATGTATTTCCGCCTCAACGAAAAAGCCGTTGTTGAGCCGCGTGCAAGTATTCGTTGGCAAGCTTTGCCGAGACATTCTTTCGGATTTGCTTATGGAAAGCATAGCCGACGCGAAAATACGGATTATTATTTTGTGCTTGTAAACGACGAATTTGTCAATAAAAACTTGGATTTTGCCAAAGCGCACCATTTTGTAGCATCTTACGATTGGTCGATTTCCGAAAATTTACGTTTCAAAGTTGAGCCGTATTTTCAACATCTTTACAATATTCCGGTAGAAAAAAACAGTGTAATGTCCATCATAAACCACCGCGATTTTTGGTTAATGAATGCGTTGGTAAACGAGGGAAAAGGACGAAATTATGGTATTGATTTCACACTTGAGCGGTATTTGCACGGAGGATATTATTATCTTTTTACCACTTCATTGTTTGAGTCGCGCTACACGGGCGGTGATGGTGTGTGGCGAAATACTCGCTTAAATCGTAATTTTATAATAAATGCATTGGGTGGGAAAGAGTGGAAAGTGGGACGGCAAAAGCAAAATATTTTAGGTGCGAGTATTCGTGTTACGTTACAAGGCGGTGAACGTTATATTCCCATAGATGAAGCGGCTTCGATAGCGGAACAACGTATTGTGTACAACTATTCGCACGCTTATGAGCCGCAACTTCCGACTGAGCTTGTCGGTCATTTTACCGTTAGTTACAAAATTAATCGTGATAAGTTGACGCACGGAATTTCGTTACAAATGATAAATGTAACAGGCACCAAAGAGTTTGACGGATATGTTTTTAATTACTTCACCAATCGTCCGGAAAGGCAAATGGGTGCAGTTGTAATACCGAATATCAGTTATAAAATAGAGTTTTAATGCAATGTAGATATTGAACGCTGATTGTCAAAATTAGCGTTCAAATTTATATCTTTGCAAAATGTTGAAGGATAAAATCAAACATATAAAGCAAAAATCGGATAAAACTGTGTCATTAAGCCCCTTTTTTTCCGACCCGAAATACCGAATAGTACGTCATATACTTTTGGGTGTTGTGATGGCATTTGTAGCAATTGGGCAACACGCTTTTGGTTTTTCTGAGTGGGATAATCGTCTGATTGTTACTGATATTCTTGTACTTACAATTATATTTTCTTGTGCCGCTTTTTTTAATCTTCACTGGCTTGTCCCACGCTTTTTATTTTCTGCCAAGTATACAGCTTATGCCGGCGCATTGTTCGGATTGGCACTTTTTTGTCTTTCCGCAACCATATTGCTTGAATGGGTAACGATTTCCATTTATCAATTACCACCAAGTGAATACGGTTTTTTTTCGGATAATGCTGTTTTACTCTTCGATATTCTATCCAGTCTGGTCGCTTATTTTATTAGTTTGATTGCTACTTCTTTGGTTGTTTTTTTACTGCATTGGTGGAAATCAGGTGAGCGAATTTATGAATTGGAAGAAATCGGTCTTTGCGCTGAACTCGAAAAAATGCGCACAAAAGTTGATTCCGATAAACTTTTCAATATACTGGATAAAGCGGCTTCTATGGTTATTTCTTTTCCGCAGGAAGCTGTTGATATGTTGTTGGAACTCAGCAAATCGTTACGTTCACAATTATATGAAAGTGACCAAAAACAATTTTCTTCGTCTTCTATAGAAAAAACGAAACAATTGTTTGGCAAACAGCAGCAATTGTTGAATTTTCTGATAGAAAGTCGGTATCGTTTTATACGTAACCTTTTGTTTATTATCGCTATAGGATTTATTGCAAGCGCGAGTATCAATCCCAACAGTTCATATCCTGTTTTGGAAGCCGGTGTCACTTTAGTTATATTTCTGGGTCTTATCTATCTTAACGTTTATGTATTACTTCCGCATCTTCTTTTCAAAAACAAATGGATAACCTATGTGATTACTATCATTTCAGCTGTTGTTTTCTTTCTGACTATCTTTCTGACTCTATTTGTACCTATGGATCTTATAGGAGAAGTGACAGGTATTTTTGTTATATTTATGATTGGGCAAATTACTCAAATTGCATTCATATTTGCCGGAACAACTGCTTTTGTATTTTTCCAACATTGGATACGAAACGAACGTTATATCGCTCAATTAGAGGAAACTACAATGCGGGTAGAATTGGAACAGTTACAAAACCAAATCAATCCGCACTTTCTGTTCAATATGCTGAATAATATTTTGGTACTTATTCGCGAAAATCCGCAAGAAGCAGTTGTTATTCTTCACAAAATGAGCGATATGTTGAAATATCAATTCAACGATAGCACAAAAAAAGAAGTGTTGCTGAAAAACGATATTCAATTTTTGACCGATTATTTGAATTTGGAAAAAATCCGCCGTGATTATTTCGAATTTACAATTATCGTTGAAGAAGACGTTGAAAATCAATCCGTACCGCCATTGCTTTTTATTCCTTTTGTAGAAAATGCGGTAAAGCATAACAACGATACGACAAATCTTTCGTATATACATCTGACTTTCAGTATAAAAGAAAACGATTTGTATTTTTCGTGCCGAAACTCAAAACCATTCAACCCACAACAAAAAAACGAGTTTAGCGGTTTAGGATTGGTGAATGTCCGTCGTCGTTTAGAGTTGCTTTACAACAAAAACTACTCGCTTGATATTCACGAAGACGAAACCATTTACACCGTTCAATTAACGATAAAAATAGAAAACAAGATATGAATTGCATTATTGTCGATGACGAGCCGTTGGGGCGCAAAGCCATACAATTGCTGGTTAAAGAAACCTCAATATTAAAATTGCTTGGTAGTTTTTCCGACGCCGATTTTGCCGGACAATTTATACACGAAAATCCGGTAGATTTGGTGTTTTTGGACATTCGTATGCCCGGTGCAAGCGGAATAGAATTTGCCAAAACAATTCCGAAGGAAACGCTTGTGATTTTTACAACAGCTTATCCTGAATACGCGGTAGATAGTTACCAGTTGGACGCTATCGATTATCTTTTGAAACCCGTAGAACTGCCTCGCTTTCAAAAGGCGGTAGAAAAAGCGTACGATTACCGTTTGCTACTTTCCGAAAAATCGCAGAAAAACCAATTCGAAAGCGTTTCAACGAATCATATTTTCGTAAAATCCGATCGTCGGTTTTATCGTATTTTGTTCGATAACATTCTCTTTATCGAAGGATTGAAAGATTACATTGTTATTCAAACCAATGAGCGAAAGATTATTACGAAAATTACCGTTAAAGCCATTCAAGAGCAACTTCCGGCGGATATTTTTTTGCGTGTAAATAAATCTTATATCGTCAATAAAAATAAAATTGAGGCTTTCGACAACAATGATATTTTTATTGGCAAGTATGAAATTGCTATTGGAAATACGTATAAGGATTTATTCTTGGAAGAAATGAGGTAGGACGTGTGTGTTGTTTCTATATTTCGAAAAGAATGTCGCATTTATACAATTATCGGAAGCCGTAATGTTAGTACTTTTGCAGATAAAGCGTGTTTGGATTTATTTATCGGATAAAATCTTGTCCGGTTTTATCGTAGAGTTTGCTTCACTCATCGGGAAAATATCCTCATTTGTCGATTCTCTATTGGCTAATTGCACTGATTTACCGTATCTTTGCATCAAAATTAAAAATTACGGATATGAAACGAGCATTAAAATAAGTTCAAACCAAAGAATATGATTATCGCGAGTTCCATACCACCATAAAAAAAATAAAATAATCGTATGAATAATTACAAACAACATTCAGGCTGTTCGGGAAAAAGAGCAAGTGTTTTTTTCGGACTTTTATTAACGTTAATAGGTACGCTTTTGCTTGCTTCTAATATGGGTTGGGTAGATCCATCGCTTCGCGGGCTTGTGTTTTCGTGGCAAATCATTTTTGTCATATTTACCGCTATCTCATTAATCAATAGAAACTATTTTTCAACGCTTGTTTTCTTGGCATTGAGCATCTTTTTCTTTCTGCCGAAAGTGGCGGCGGTTTATCCCGAAACGTTGTCTTGGGTAGACAGCGATTTTGCTCGAAACTATTGGCCTCTATTAATTATCTTAGTCGGAATCGGCACTGTTTTTGGCATATTTTTCGGTAAGAGAAAATTCCTTTTCATTTGGAAAAGTGGTCGTAAAAATACCACTTTTGGTTCTTCAAAATCTGTAAATGGAATAGATGGCATTTACAATCGAAGTGTATTTTTTGGCGGTGCGGAAGATGTTTTTCTTGAACCTGTGTTTCGTGGCGGAAAAATAGAAGTGCTTTTTGGCGGTGTGGAACTCGATTTGCGCAAAACAACTTTGCCCGAAGGCGATACACATTTGAGTTTCGAGGTGCTCTTTGGCGGTGTCGAATTGCGCATACCCGATACGTGGAAAGTAGAGCAGAAAATTGATGCTATGTTTGGCGGTGTAGAAGAAAACCAAAAAAGGCAATCTCATACATTTGAAATAGATAATTCACGCAGGTTAATTATCACAGGCGAAGTGCTTTTTGGCGGCTGCGAAATTCGATATTATGGCAATAATCAATAGAAACAATATTGTCTATTCATTACTGATTGCGTTTTCGTGCATTGTGTATGGATTGTTGCAAGCTGTTGCTTTTCACAGGTTTGTGTCGTTTCCATTTGTTCAATATGCACTTTGCGGAATATTTGATGCACTGTTTCTTTTCGGATTGACTTTTCTGCTTTGGAAAGTGGTTAAATATGGGAATTTCAAAGCGTTGGATTTTCGACAGCGATTTGTAAACTATTTCGTTGTGGGACTTTTGTTTATGGCAATTTGGAACGGATTAAGTTTGCTTACGTTGTATACCATTTTTGGTGAAAGCCAAATGGAAGAAATAAACAACATCTCATATACAAAGGCAATTCTTGCATTTTTGATTTATCCGATTATTGTTTTGTCTTTTCAACTACAACTTAATAAACAGCAAACCAACGAGCCGATAAACGAAGAAACAGATGAAACAGTGTTGGAAACCGAAAGATTGGAAAAATTAGAACGCATTGTCATTAAAACCGGACAGAAAATTAACGTAATTGCCATTTCGGAAATCGTTTACTTTCAAGCCGAAGGTGATTATGTACGCATTTTTACCGATACGGGAAAGTTTTTGAAAGAGGACACGATAAAATTTTATCAGGCGCGTCTACCCGAAATGGAATTTGTGCGAGTGCATCGTTCGTATTTAGTTAATGTATCGAAAATTTTGCGCATCGAACTGTACGAAAAGCAAAGTCAGCAACTCACGCTCAGCAATGGCGATAAGCTGAAGATTAGCGCATCGGGATATAAAAGATTACGAGAAGTGTTGGGATTGTGAAAAAATGGACATTTCGGTTCTTGTTTTTTCCGTTTCGGCAAGATTTATGTATAATAGTTGAGTATTATGTCGTAATTTTGCACCGCAACTTCAAGCGTGAAGAGAACATTTTCAATCTGAAGATTGTTTATCACAATAGATGATTAACTTTATTCGTGGTATTTTCACAGGAAAAGATATCAAAATAGTTGATGAATATTTAAACGAAATGAACTGCAAATTTGCAATAAACAAAAAATTATATGAACTTCAAACAACTTACTCTGTTTATCGCCCTCTTTTTTGGCGTAACAGGTTTATTTCAAACAAAGGGGCAGCAGTCCGACACATTGCGTCTTGACCTCAACACCGCATTGCAGATTGCCCTCAGTGAAAGTCCGTCAATCCGAGTGGCTGAAATGGAAATTCAACGTGTCGATTATTCGAAGCAAGCCGCTTGGAACAATATTTTGCCTTCTTTGAGTGCATCCGGGCAATATGCGCATTATTTGCGACCCGGTACTATGTCTATTGGGGGTATGGTCATCGAAATGCCTACTCAATTCAATGCAACTATGGGCTTAAATCTCTCTTTGCCTCTTTTTGTACCTGCCTTGTGGCATTCAATTAAAATGACCGAATTGGATATGCAACTTGCCGTGGAACGCGCAATGGCTTCTCGTGTGCAACTTCGCAGCGATGTAACGAAAGCATTTTATGGTGTTTTGTTGGCACAAGATTCGCACGCTTCATTGATGACGGCGTATAGCCTTGCCAAAGATGCATTTGAGCAAGCAAACAAGCGTTTCGAATTGGGTTTAGGTTCTGAATTTGATGCCATTTCGGCACAAGTACAAATGACGAATTTACAGCCCACGATTTTGGATGTGGAAATGGGTATCAACCAAACCATTATGATGTTACAGATTTTGATGGGAATGGAAACAGCACAACCCATTAAAATTATCGGAAATCTTGCTGATTATAAAGCAGATATTTCAAATGTAGGTAACTTGTTTGATTTGTCGATGAATAATAATTCGGATCTCAGACAACTTGATATTCAAGAGCAACAGTTACAACGTGCGCTTATGATTCAACGCACGCAAAAATTGCCAACGCTCGTTGCTTTTGGGTCTTATACCTATGCAGGTACAGGAAATAAGGCGGGAAATAATCCTTTTACAGGACAGCCTATGGATGCCACAAGAGATTGGTTCTCACAAGGCTTGTTAGGAGGTGTACAGTTAAATATTCCACTTTCGGGTATTTTTACAAATAGAGCCAACGAACGCCAAACGCAAAATCAGATTCAACAGCTTGCCACTCAACGTAATGCCTTAGAACAATCGCTCAATCTACAAGTGCAAACTGCGCTCAATAATATGGAGCGTGCTGTACAACAAGCTGAAGCTGCTCGCGGAAATCAGGATATGGCACAGCGCGGCTATGAAATTGCATTGAAGCGTTACGAAGTAGGAGCAGGCGTGTTTATCGAAACACAAAACGCACTGCAACAACTTACGCAAGCACAATTATCATACCATCAGGCAATTGCAAATTATTTGAATTCAAAAGCCGATTTGGAAAGAACATTAGGATACTCTTTTCGATAATTCAAAGATTTAAAAATTTAAAGATTTAAGGTTTTGAACCTAAGCCTTAAATCTTTAAACAAAAAATAAAATATAATATGAACAAGAACAAATTAACAAAACTGTTTTCATTAACGATTGCTGCGATACTTTTCGTCTCTTGCGGCGGCAACAAAGAAAATAACACGGAAAATACAACCACTCCCGAAAGAACAAGAGTGCGTGTAGAACAAGTACAAGTACGCCCTGTAGAACAGTTGCAATCATTCACGGCAACGGTAGAAGCAGAGGCGGTTAATAACATTGCAGCAGGTATTCCCGCACGTATTCGCCGAATTTTGGTGGACGTAGGTCAGACCGTGAGAAGAGGACAACCGTTGGTAGAAATGGATCGCACCAATTTGGCACAACAACAAGTGCAAATTGAAACATTAAAGCGCGACTATGCGCGTTTTCAAGAATTACTTGCCATTGGCGGTATTTCGCAACAACAAGTGGATCAGATGAAAGCGCAACTCGATGTTGCTGAAGCGCAATACAATAATTTGTCGGAAAACACCACGCTCGTAAGTCCGATAAACGGTGTAGTAACAGCTCGCAATTACGATCCGGGTGATATGCCGGCAGGTATCCCAATTTTGACGGTGCAAAGTATTAGTCCTGTGAAAATTCTCATCAATGTACCCGAATCAAACTTTACACGCATACAAAGAGGAATGTCGGTTGATGTTCGTCTTGATGTGTTTGGCGATGAAACGTTCACAGGAACAGTAAGCCTTGTTCACCCAACAATCGACCCGCTCACCCGCACATTTAGAACCGAAATCACGTTGCCAAACGCCGATTTACGCGTTCGTCCCGGAATGTTCGCCCGCGTAACGATTAATTTTGGCGATGTTGAGCGTGTTGTAGTTCCCGACCGAAGCGTTGTAAGACAACAGGGTACGGGTGATAGATATGTATTTACACTCAATAGCAACAACACAGTTTCGTACAAAAAAGTGGAACTTGGCGCTCGATTCGGGAATGAATTTGAAGTGATTTCGGGTATCGAAGCCGGCGAAAGAGTAGTTACAGAAGGTTTGAGCGGACTAGTTGAAGGAACAAGTGTTGAAGTAGTTAATTAATTGATAATTGCCTGAAAGGGAGAGTTTTATATTACTTGCTTGTCCTGCCTTTCAGGCAGAGTTTGATCTGTGTGTTTGTCCGCAGGTCGATGACCTGCGGTTATGAAAATTAAACCCATTCGGGTTAAAAAACAAGAACTTAATAGCAAAAAAATAAACAGATGAAAATATACGAAATGTCGGTTCGCAAGCCGATTTCTACCATATTAATATTAGTAGGCGTGCTCGTTTTTGGCGGATACTCACTCACTCGCTTGTCGGTTGACTTGTACCCCGATATCGAAATTCCCTACCTGACCGTTATTACCGCCTACCCCGGCGCGAGTGCGGCAGATATTGAGCAAAACGTATCGAGGGTACTCGAAAACAACTTGAACTCGGTGTCGAATATGAAACGTCTAGTGTCAAGTTCACGCGAAAATACCTCAATCGTTGCCCTCGAATTTGAGTGGGGAACAAATCTCGACGAAGCATCTAACGAAATTCGAGATGTAATCGGACGGATTGAAAGTCAATTCCCCGACGGTGTGCAAACGCCGATGATTCTCAAATTTTCGTCGAGTATGATGCCTGTGATGTATTTATACGCCACAGCCGAAGAGAGTTACGGTGGTATTTATAAACTACTCGATGAAAGAGTAGTAAACTCACTCAACCGAATCGACGGTGTGGGTGCGGTAAATATCAGCGGTGCGCCCGAACGAGAAATTCAAGTAAACGTAGACCCGAAAAGATTGGAAGCATTTCGCATCACCATTGAGCAAATCGGACAAGTCATCGCACAGGAAAACTTGGCGATTCCCGCTGGTGCAATGGATATTGGGTCGGAAAGATTAGCGATTCGTACACAAGCCGAATTTAACTATGTGAGCGAAATTAACGACCTTGTTGTCGTCAACTTCGGCGGAAGAGAAATCCGTGTTCGCGATGTAGCGCATGTGTCGGATACCATTAGAACGATGACCGTGCGAGAAACCCTTAACGGACAGCGTAGTGTGATGATGATTATTCAGAAACAATCGGGTGCCAACACCGTAGATATTGCCAATGCAATCAATGCAATGTTGCCCGAATTGAGAGCCACTTTGCCCCCCGACGTAGAACTCGGCGTATTGTTTGATACATCTACTTTTATTACAAACAGTATCAATAGTTTAACAGAAACGGTAATGTACGCATTTCTTTTTGTAATTCTCGTTATTCTGTTTTTCTTGGGACGCTGGCGTGCTACGATTATCATCTGTCTCACCATTCCGGTTTCGCTTATCACAGCGTTTATCTATCTGATGTTTTCAGGTGGTACGTTGAACATCATTTCATTGAGTTCTTTGTCGATAGCCCTCGTGCTCGTGGTGGACGATGCCATTGTGATACTCGAAAACATCACGAAACATTTGGAACGAAAAGCGCGACCGAAAGATGCCGCCATTTATGGTACGAATGAGGTTTGGCTTGCGGTTATCGCCACCACTTTAACGCTTTTGGCAGTATTCTTACCATTGACAATGGTAGGTGGAATGGCAGGAATCCTGTTCCAACCATTGGGCTGGATTATCGCCATCGTAACCACGGTTTCTACTGTTGCTGCCGTTACACTCACGCCAATGCTCGCCGCCTATATGATGAAATACAAAAATGCACACACGTATAAAGGGTTGGGTATTGTCTTCAAGCCGATTGATGCGTTTTTGGATAAACTCGACCACGGATATGCTCGTTTGTTGAATTGGGTAGTGAATCATAAATTAATTACGTTGCTTTCTACAGGTGGTATATTTGTTGTGAGTATCTTGTTGTTCTCAATGGTTCCGCAAGACTTTATGCCGGCGCAAGATCAAGGTCAAGTAGAAGTGTCGATAGACTTGCCCGTGAATTACAACTTGGAACAAACTGTTGCTTTTGCCGAGCGGCTAGAAGCACGTTTTATGGAATTGATTCCCGAAATCAAGTATTTAGCCGTTAGTTCCGGTGCGAGTGATCAAGGTGGATTTGCAGCCCTTTTCGGAAATACGGGTGTAAACGGTGTATCATACACAATGATTTTGAAGGATAGAAAAGATAGAAATCGTACGCAGCAGCAACTGGAAGATGTGGTTCGTGCAGAGGTTGACCTTTATCCCGAAGTAACCACCTATACCGTTGGTGCTTCAATGGGTGGAATGATGGGTAGCGGAACGGTCGATATCAAAATATTTGGTTTTGACTTCGATGAAACTACTGCCATTGCGAAAGAAATTCAGGCAAAAATGCGCGAAGTACCGGGTGCTCGTGAGGTAAATATTAGCCGCGAAGATATGCGTACGGAAATGCGCGTAGAATTTGACCGCGAAAAACTTGCCCGATTCGGTATCAACACAGCCACCGCTGCTACTTTTGTGCGCAATAGGATCAACGGACTTACCGCATCTGTTTTCCGTGAAGACGGCGAAGAATACAACATTGTGGTTCGTTACGATGAAGAGTTCCGTGGCTCGGTAGATGACATCCTGAATATCAGGTTGATGAACAATCAAGGTGCCACCATAATGTTGAGAGAAGTAGCTACGATTGTTGAAGATTTTATTCCGCCTGTTATTCAGCGTGAAGACCGACAACGTGTTGTAACTGTTAGTGTTGCCCTTGGCGACGGCGTACCTTTGGGAACAATTGCCAATGCCGCTCGTGAAGTGATCAGAGAAACCGTTACACCTGCCGGTGTTACCGTTGTGTTGTCCGGTTCGGTAGAAGATCAGGAAAACGCGTTTCGAGATATGGGACTATTGTTGGTATTGGTTCTTTTGTTGGTTTACATTGTAATGGCAACACAGTTTGAGTCATTCAGTCAGCCACTTATCATTATGATTTCAGTGTTATTTGCCTTTACCGGTGTATTTTTGGCACTTTGGATTACGAACACACCATTGAGTTTGATTGCACTCATTGGGGCAATAATGCTTGTGGGGATTGTCGTCAAGAACGGTATTATCATTGTCGATTTTACCAACCTGCAGCGCGAGCGCGGACTGCCTATCAATGAGGCAGTGATTACTGCAGGTAAATCACGTCTTCGTCCCGTATTGATGACATCGCTCACTACTATTTTCGGTATGATGCCGTTGGCAATCGGTGCCGGCGAGGGCTCGGAAATGTGGCAACCGATGGGTATCGCCATTATCGGTGGTATGACATTCTCTACGCTTCTAACACTACTTGTTGTGCCCACGGTGTATGCAACATTTAATATTGGTAGGGCGAAAAAAGAGAGAAAAGATAATATGATTGAGATAGAATAATTTGAAGTTACGGAAGTTAAGAAGTTACAGAAGTTATGGAAGTTGAGGATGAAAAACTTAACCCTAAGCTTCCATAACTTCTGTAACTTCCGTAACTTCTTAACTTCAATAACTTCAAAAAAATGAAAGCAGTATTTATATCATACGGACAATCGCTTGATAGAACGATAATGGAATTGTTCGACAAGCTCGAAATTCGCGGGTTTAGCCGTTGGGCAGAAACCATAGGTCGTGGAAGCATCTCAGGTGAGCCACATTATGGCACGCACGCTTGGCCTACAAAAAATAGTACAATCCTCAGTGTGATGGAAGATGAAAAAGCAACCATTTTACTCGAAAAATTACGCGCACTCAACGCTCAAGCAGAAGAGCTTGGTATGAGCGCTTTTGTGTGGAATGTAGAGAATAAGTTGTAGGGTTAATTGCTAATTGGCAATTTAGATGCGCATTTTGTGTTATCGATTTTTTCGATAATTCAAAATGCGCATTTGATTTTAAAAGCCGATTTTTTGAAACTTATCATTTTACCAAAAATAATACAGATATCTTCTTAATCAAAACTGTATTCGCACACAAAAAACATTTTACAGCATAAATAAAACAATAAGAATGAAATTAATTGCAAAACAATAGAATTGATACCTGTAAATACACAAGAATTAACATTGATAAATTGACATTTTGCGAAACAACTATTACATTTGCACAAAAACAATAACAAAATCACTCCAATATATAAAAATGGCAAAAGTAAAAGGTTATGTAGAAGTAAATACGCAGCGTTGTAAAGGATGCGGTGTTTGTGTCGTGTCGTGTCCTTCCGATGTGCTGGAATTACAACCACGTGAGGTAAACGACCGCGGATATCACTATGTATATATGAAAAACCCCGATGATTGTATTGGCTGTGCCAACTGTGGATATGTTTGTCCTGACAGCTGTCTGACGATATATCGTAAAAAAATCACTCAATAAATCATCGCTATGTCAGAAGAATTGAAACAACGTTCGGCGGAAGCCAAAATCGGCGACAGTCAAATTACATTAATGAAAGGAAACGAAGCCATCGCCCACGCAGCCATTCGCTATGGAGTAGATGGTTACTTTGGTTATCCGATTACACCGCAATCCGAAATTATTGAAACACTGATGGATGAAGCTCCTTGGGAAACCACAGGAATGGTCGTGTTGCAAGCCGAAAGCGAAGTAGCAGCAATCAATATGGTATATGGCGGAGCCGGCTGTGGAAAATATGCAATGACTACATCGTCAAGTCCGGGGATGAGTTTGAAGCAAGAAGGAATTTCCTATTTGGCAGGTGCCGAATTACCGTGTCTTTTAGTGAATGTGCAACGCGGTGGTCCCGGTTTGGGAACGATTCAACCTGGACAAGCCGATTATTTTCAGACTGTAAAGGGTGGGGGGCACGGCGACTATAAACTGATCACACTTGCACCCAATTCTGTGCAAGAAATGGCAGATCTTGTAGGTTTAGGCTTCGAATTGGCTTTCAAATATAACAATCCGGCGTGTATTTTGACTGATGGTATCATCGGACAAATGATGGAAAAAGTACGTCTTCCCGAATTCAAAGCGCGCAGAACGGAAGCAGAAATTCGCAAACAATGTCCGTGGGCTACGCTCGGAAAATCGGCTGACAGAGAGCCGAATATCGTTACTTCGCTCGAAATGGATCCTGCGTTGATGGAAATGCGCAATATCAAGTTTCAATCGAAATACAAAACAATCGAAGAAAATGAAGTGCGCTACGAGGCAATTAATTGCGAAGATGCCGATTATATATTAGTTGCTTTCGGTTCATCGGCTCGTATTTGCTTGAAAACTGTTGAATTGGCACGAGAAGAAGGTATCAAAGTTGGACTCATTCGTCCGATTACACTTTGGCCATTTCCATCGAAAGCGATTTGCGAATATGCACAAAAAGTAAAAGGAATACTTGTTGTGGAAATGAATGCCGGGCAAATGATAGAAGATGTTCGTTTAGCAGTCAATGGAACTATTCCTGTAGAGCATTACGGACGTATGGGCGGAATTGTTCCCACGCCCGAAGGTGTATTAGATGGTTTTAAAGATAAAATAATCAAGTAATTACATTTTTGAATATGAACATAAGAAACATTGCCCTTATTCTCTTTTTGCTGGCTGCTGTTGGCGCGCTGTTGGTCTATTTTAAATTAGGACTTGAAGAAAACAAACAACTTTTTTGGATATGCGGGGCTATCGCCACCGTTTTCTATCTTATTTTCAGATTTTCAAAAAGACAATAATAAAAAATATGAACACAAGTAATATAGTAAGTCCCGAAAATTTGGTTTATGCCAAACCGGAATTGATGAACGATATGTATATGCACTATTGTCCGGGGTGTTCGCACGGCACGGTGCATAAACTCATCGCCGAGGTTATCAAAGAGCTCGGCTTAGAAGATAAAACCATTGGTATTGCGCCGGTTGGTTGCGCCGTTTTTGCTTACAAATATATCGATATTGATTGGCAAGAGGCTGCGCACGGACGTGCACCAGCAGTGGCTACGGCTGTAAAGCGGTTGAATCCTGACAAAATGGTATTTACGTATCAAGGCGATGGCGATTTGGCTGCTATCGGTACGGCAGAAACGATTCACGCGGCAAATCGAGGCGAAAATATCGCTATTATTTTCATTAACAACGGCATTTATGGAATGACCGGCGGGCAAATGGCGCCTACTACACTCAATAAAATGTTAACATCCACCAGCCCTACCGGACGTGATGTGCAAACAATGGGTAATCCATTGAAAATAGTTGATTTAATGGCGCTGCTCGATGGTGTTTGCTATGCAACTCGTTCGAGCGTGCACACGGCTGCAGCAGTAAGAAAAACCAAAAAAGCAATTAAACTTGCGTTTGAAAACGCTATGGCAGGAAAAGGAACGTCGATTGTGGAAGTAGTTTCGACTTGTAGTTCGGGTTGGAAACTTTCGCCCACAGCGTCAAACGATTGGATGGTAAAAAATATGTTTCCGGTATATCCGTTAGGTGACCTCAAAAATATCTAAATAATAAATGTGCTAATAAATAATTTGCTAATTTGCTAATTCAATTATCAAGATATTATCAATGCTCTTGTATTAGCACATTATTTATTAGCATATTAGCAAATTAAAAAGAAGTTATGTTACAAGAAATAGTTATTTCGGGATTTGGCGGACAAGGCGTATTGTCAATGGGAAAAATCCTTGCCTATTCGGGCATTATGGAAGATAAAGAAGTATCGTGGTTTCCGGCTTATGGTCCCGAGCAGCGTGGTGGTACGGCAAATGTAACGGTTATTGTGTCCGATAAACCTATTAGTTCGCCCGTAGTGAATAAATACGATGTGGCTATTGTGCTCAATCAGCCATCGTTAGACAAATTTGAGCCAAAATTGAAACCGGGTGGCATTCTAATTTACGATAGTTACGGTATCAACAAAAAACCGGAGCGCAAAGATATAAATGTCTATTGTATCAACGCGATGGAAGAATCAACGAAGATGCAAAATACGAAGGTTTTCAATATGATAATCTTGGGTGGTTTACTTAAAATTTCGCCCATTGTGCAGATTGAAAACGTGATGGAAGGATTGAAGAAATCGCTTCCGGAGCGTCATCATAAGCTTTTGCCGATGAATGAAAAGGCAATTTTGTTGGGAATGGAAAAAATTGAGTTGGAACAGAGGGCGGTTTAAGATTTAAAGATTTATGGAAGAGATTGCTTTTAATGTTGGAGTTGTAATAGGATCCTTGCTTGCAGGTGTAATATTTGGTTTAATACCTTTGATTTTAGGTTTAAGGAAGAAAAAGAAGACATTAGCAATTGGTGGATTTGTTGCGTGTATCGTAGGTAGTCTTATTCTGGGATTATTTTTAAGTATACCGATATGTATTGTATTTGTGATTTTGATATTGGGACTTAAAGGTAAAAGCTAGAATCTGTACAAGATAAAATAAAAAAAGACTTCCCGAGTTTGTAGGACTTGGGAAGTCTTTTTTAGAATATGTTAGCTGAAATTTCACTCCGATTTTTTCGGTTTACTTCTCGGTTTTCTATCATTCGGTTTTGACGAAGAACTTCCCTTTCCTCTGTGATTAAATTTTTTCTTTTTACCCGAAAATGAACGTTTCGGACGTTCTTCTTGTACAGGATTGTATTTCGGTGCTTCGCCCAACTCGGCAGGAACAGGAATTTTGTATATTTCTTTTTGTAAAAACTGTTCTATTTGCGAAAAACGATATTGCTCTTTGGGAGAAACAAATGTGATTGCCATTCCCGAATCGCCGGCGCGCGCCGTACGTCCGATACGATGTACATAATCTTCCACATCGTAAGGAACATCGAAATTAATAACAAGTGTAATATCATCAATATCAATGCCACGCGACACAATATCAGTAGCAACGAGAATATCCACTCGCTCGTTTCTGAACTCACGCATTACGAAATCGCGTTGCGCTTGGTCGAGGTCGGAGTGCATTTCATCTGCTGACAATCCCATTTTTCGCAACGTTTTGGCAATTTCTTTCACTTTCAGTTTCGAACCCGAAAAAAGAATTACTTTATTTGGTTTCTTATCTTGGAAAAGATGTTTGACGATTTCGATTTTCTGTGGCTCGTAACAAATGTATGCCGATTGCAAAATATTTTCGGGTGGACGAGCGATAGCAATGGTGATTTCTGCCGGATTACGAAGAATGGTTTTTGCCAGCTCTTGTATTTTGGGTGGCATTGTGGCAGAAAACATAATTGTTTGGCGATCTTTTGGTAACAGTTTTTCGATCCTCATAATATCATCGAAAAACCCCATATCAAGCATTCTGTCTGCTTCGTCTAAAATAAAATACTTTACGCCCGAGAAGTCAATATCATACAATTTAATGTGTGACAGTAATCTACCCGGTGTAGCAACTACCACATCGGCACCGTTTGTTAGTCCACCTTTTTGTACATCCCACGCATCGCCGTCGTTTCCGCCGTAGACAGCCACCGATGAAAAAGGAGTGAAATAGGAAAAACCTTCCATTTGTTGGTCGATTTGTTGTGCTAATTCGCGTGTGGGCGCCATAATAATGGCATTTATTTTATGCTCGTCGTGTGGCTCGGTTTGTAAATTATTCAATAGAGGAAGTAGAAACGCGGCGGTTTTTCCTGTGCCGGTTTGAGCGCAAGCAATCACATCTTGTTTGCTTAAAATCACAGGAATAGCCATCTCTTGCACAGGTGTAGCTTCCTTAAAATTCATTGCCTGCAAACCTTCTAGAAGCGCATCGCAGAGGGGTAAATCGGTAAATTGCATCAGTATATTTTATTTGAACACAAAGTTAATGCTTATTTTCCGTACTTTCCCTTTTTTTGAAAAATTTACGCTACAAAATTGAGATAAAATTTTTTATATTCAAAAATTGTTGTACCTTTGCACTCGCATTTGAAATAATGCAAGGAGAGATGGCAGAGTGGTCGATTGCGGCGGTCTTGAAAACCGTTGTACTGAGAGGTACCGGGGGTTCGAATCCCTCTCTCTCCGCTGAAAAACAGCTATTTAGGGCTGTTTTTCCTGTCTTAGAACAGTTTAGCTTACATATTACTACATAAGATTACACCATTTTACACCATTTTTTTGTACTAAATGCGGGTTCAGTACAAAAAACGGTACAAAAACTATCAACCTCAATAAATAGTTGTAAAATGGAAAGTTTATCAATCCGCTACGTATTCGATAGAATCAACGTAGCAACTGAATCAAAACGTGGGCTGCTTCAAATAGAGGTACGCCTAAACAAGTCTGTGCGAAAAGTTTTAATCTCGACAGGCATACATTTGTACAAAAATCAATTTTCGGATAAAAACGGTTTTACTTGCAAGAACCACCAAAATGCTGCACAGATAACAGGCAAGGCGAAGCGACTATATAATAAAATAGAAGCGTTTTGTCTTTCGGACGATTGCCCGACATTTGAGTGTATTAAGAATTGGGACAAAAATCCGGAGCAGCTTCACTCCGTTTCCGAGTTTATTCGGGAATATATGAAGAAAACTGACCCCTCATTAAATGTGGTGGAATATCACAATTCATTTCTTCGAAGATTGGAAGAATTTGGAAAAATAAAAGTCTTTTCCGATTGCACTTATGGCAATATAGAGGATTTTGATTTGTATTTAAGAAAGCACATCAAGTCGCCACCCACCCTGTATAAACGGCACTCGCTTTTCAGGCGATACATTGAAAAAGCAGTTAGAAAAGGACTTTGCAAATACAACCCTTATGATGAATTTGAAGTAAAAAAAGGCAGGGGAAAAGACCCTATATTTCTCACAGAGAGCGAAATCGACAAAATTGTCAGTTTCGAGCCGACAACAAAACCATTGCAACGTGTTAAAGATTTGTTCGTTTTTCAAATCTTTACTGGAATGGCATATGCTGATATACACTGTTTTGACAGGTCGAGCATCAGTTGTGAATTGCTTTCAAAAATTTGTATCTTTGACATCGGAAACAGCTATGGCACGTAACAGCATCGGAAAAAAGTTGTTGTGAATTGCTTTCAAAAATTTGTATCTTTGACATCGGAAACAACTCGGAAAACTTTTTAAGCAACTCGGATTCAGTTGTGAATTGCTTTCAAAAATTTGTATCTTTGACATCGGAAACAACCGCCGTGATTCGGACGAATCGAAGCAAATAGTTGTGAATTGCTTTCAAAAATTTGTATCTTTGACATCGGAAACAACCTGCTAAAAGAAAGAAAACAGAGTTCGACAGTTGTGAATTGCTTTCAAAAATTTGTATCTTTGACATCGGAAACAACTTTCTCGTATATCTTCACCTGTAAATTTTGGTTGTGAATTGCTTTCAAAAATTTGTATCTTTGACATCGGAAACAACAGTTTGAAATATCAAAAGAGCAACTATATGGTTGTGAATTGCTTTCAAAAATTTGTATCTTTGACATCGGAAACAACCGTCGCTGATTGTGCTTCCCACCGCGTGGGGTTGTGAATTGCTTTCAAAAATTTGTATCTTTGACATCGGAAACAACAAGGAGAATGGAGTAACGATAGGAGATCTTGTTGTGAATTGCTTTCAAAAATTTGTATCTTTGACATCGGAAACAACGCACAGCAAAATTATCAACAACCGATTCAAGTTGTGAATTGCTTTCAAAAATTTGTATCTTTGACATCGGAAACAACGTACTTCCATTTTATGATAGCATTGAAAGAGTTGTGAATTGCTTTCAAAAATTTGTATCTTTGACATCGGAAACAACTCGAACAGTGCCAACACAATCGACTAAACAGTTGTGAATTGCTTTCAAAAATTTGTATCTTTGACATCGGAAACAACCGAACAGTGCCAACACAATCGATTAAAGAGTTGTGAATTGCTTTCAAAAATTTGTATCTTTGACATCGGAAACAACTTTCGCAACTATATAGTTAGCAGATAGTTAGTTGTGAATTGCTTTCAAAAATTTGTATCTTTGACATCGGAAACAACTTATTAGAGTTTGAAATGTGAATCTTATAGTTGTGAATTGCTTTCAAAAATTTGTATCTTTGACATCGGAAACAACCAGCACTTGCAAAGGCTAAAGGATGCGGGAGTTGTGAATTGCTTTCAAAAATTTGTATCTTTGACATCGGAAACAACAACTTCCAATGTTTCGGCTTTCATTCCTTTGTTGTGAATTGCTTTCAAAAATTTGTATCTTTGACATCGGAAACAACCCTAAAATTCTCATCTGTTTTCTGGAGGGGGTTGTGAATTGCTTTCAAAAATTTGTATCTTTGACATCGGAAACAACGGCGGTCGTTTGGGTCGTTGTGCCCGTCCAGTTGTGAATTGCTTTCAAAAATTTGTATCTTTGACATCGGAAACAACTGCAAGGAATCAAACGCAGAGGTCAAAAAAGTTGTGAATTGCTTTCAAAAATTTGTATCTTTGACATCGGAAACAACAAATTCGAGAATATGCCGAACAAGAAAGAAGTTGTGAATTGCTTTCAAAAATTTGTATCTTTGACATCGGAAACAACTATCGCGTTTTATTCAATTTCATTCCCGGAGTTGTGAATTGCTTTCAAAAATTTGTATCTTTGACATCGGAAACAACAGACACACGTTTTTAGGCATTTGTATGTGAGTTGTGAATTGCTTTCAAAAATTTGTATCTTTGACATCGGAAACAACGCAAAAGCTATTGATAATGAGGTTGTTTTAGTTGTGAATTGCTTTCAAAAATTTGTATCTTTGACATCGGAAACAACAATCTTCTGCCGCGCCTACTTCCATTTCTAGTTGTGAATTGCTTTCAAAAATTTGTATCTTTGACATCGGAAACAACCATCGGCAAAACTATTTCACGTGATGAAAAGTTGTGAATTGCTTTCAAAAATTTGTATCTTTGACATCGGAAACAACGATAACAGCATTGATTACACACCGAAAGAGTTGTGAATTGCTTTCAAAAATTTGTATCTTTGACATCGGAAACAACTTTAGGCAGACGGTCGTGTTGGATTTATTAGTTGTGAATTGCTTTCAAAAATTTGTATCTTTGACATCGGAAACAACTTTTTGCAGGTCGCACGCGGTCGTTTCCCGGTTGTGAATTGCTTTCAAAAATTTGTATCTTTGACATCGGAAACAACAACGCGGAAATACACTCGCATCAGTAACAGGTTGTGAATTGCTTTCAAAAATTTGTATCTTTGACATCGGAAACAACGTGCGATTTTGTCTGCCGGAGTACGGCTGTGTTGTGAATTGCTTTCAAAAATTTGTATCTTTGACATCGGAAACAACTGATTTATACAAACATTTTATTTTCAATTAGTTGTGAATTGCTTTCAAAAATTTGTATCTTTGACATCGGAAACAACGGCGGTTGTATTTGAAATGGGTAAATAGTAGTTGTGAATTGCTTTCAAAAATTTGTATCTTTGACATCGGAAACAACCGGTGTTTGTTTTATGTCTTATTGACAATGGTTGTGAATTGCTTTCAAAAATTTGTATCTTTGACATCGGAAACAACAAAATGAGTGAAAATATATTAACTTGTAAAGTTGTGAATTGCTTTCAAAAATTTGTATCTTTGACATCGGAAACAACTCGTGGAACGTATAAAACTATCCGTTTAAGTTGTGAATTGCTTTCAAAAATTTGTATCTTTGACATCGGAAACAACTTATATGTGTTTAACGTTGCATCTACATCTGTTGTGAATTGCTTTCAAAAATTTGTATCTTTGACATCGGAAACAACTGAGACAGTTATAGAGAGGGAAGTTCCTGTGTTGTGAATTGCTTTCAAAAATTTGTATCTTTGACATCGGAAACAACCCAAGTTACCAGACACCTCGTTACCGAGTAGTTGTGAATTGCTTTCAAAAATTTGTATCTTTGACATCGGAAACAACATTAAAACTGCAAACGAATGGAAACAAGTAGTTGTGAATTGCTTTCAAAAATTTGTATCTTTGACATCGG
>JAIRUA010000005.1 GCA_031254645.1 Dysgonamonadaceae bacterium | reverse complement strand
ATAAAGATGCCCTGCAATGTTGCATCGGGATTGGTGGTTACTGCACGCACAGCTTCTTCTATTTTGCGCAGTTCCTCCGGATTACGACGAAAATTGGGTTGAATAACCGAACTTCCGCTAGCGAAATCAAGGAATGCCTGACCGCTGCGGTCAAGTATCTTTACTTCTCTTTCGGGTGTCGTCAGCGCTACTTGCGTTTGGACTGAGTATGGTTCGCGAGGGGAGAGTTCTATGCGTGTACCCAAAAGGAAGTGTGAGTATACAGTCTCGCCACGAAATCCGGCTACCTCCTGACGAACGCTCAGTTGAGCATCGTCAAACCACAACTCATAAGGAATACTGATGCGGTGGGTAGATAAATTATCGCTGAGCCAATCAATATCAAAAGCGGGCTGTGCTTCGGTGCCGTTCGATAACCGCGAGGCATTGTTGTGAAAGTGGCGTGCGAGCACGCTTCTTTTGTTATTACCCATTACGGTAAAACTTGGCAGAAGCAATAGAGAATTGGCGGTTTCTACACCAAGGGTAATATTTAAACCCTGATGGCGATTGATACCGCGCGAGTCTGTTTGTACAGACCAAACCACGTGTAACTGCTCGTCTAATTCTTTGAACTCGAGCACTTCTACTTTGACACCGTTTTGTTCAAACCGGGCAACAGGTTGGGAAAATACGGAGATGGCAGTGAGGGAAAGCAGTATTGCTGATAATAAGTATTTCATATTTTAATGATCAATGTTTAGTTATTAATGATTAGTCTTTGATGCTCAATGGATTGCCACCTTTAGGCATTCATTAAACATTTACCATTAATCATTATCGAATAATATAAATAAGTGATACCGCCGCATTAGTAGGTCCGAAATAATGTTTCGTTTCGCTGCCGATCCTTTGACCGCACCACCCGCATTCATACTTGCGGTAATCAAGAAACATATAGCCCATATTGAGTGTGGTTTCAATTGCCCAACGCGGCGACAAGAGCCACTGATGTCCATACTGAAAGCTCACACTGTAAGCATCGCCTCTGAAGCGATGATTTTCCAAAGCCGGGAGTATACTGCCCGGCATATTGATGCCGCCTGTGTTGAAATTGCTATACATCAAACTTGTACCGATAAAGTGTCCGTTAAACGGCTCCTGTATCCAGTAACGAAGCGTGGGTTGAATACTCCAGTGCTTAAACTTCCGGTTGTTGCTGTACGTAAACGGATTCCAACCGCCGGAGATGTCTAATGTGAGGTATCGATTCAACAGAAACTCTACACCTAAGTTGAGAGTAGTAGTTGCGCCATACAGTAAGTTGGTTTTAAGTGCCAAACGAGGTAAATATCCGGCGCCTAAATCGGAAAAAGAGAAAGTGGGCAATGCCATTGATTTATCAGAGATAACTATCTCTCCGGTGGATTCATTGACTGTAATCTCTCTTTCTATACGGTTGCCCTGAGCATCGATAATAGCAATGGTGGCAGGAGGAGAAAGCTCCTCAAGCAGGGCTTCGAGAGCAGAAACTTGTGAGTGCAATGATGAGGTGCAAAGCAACAAGGTAAATAATAATAATAATTGTTTAGGCATATTATTTTCTAATGTTTGGAGAATTAATGATGAATAACTTGTAATCGTCAAGCATTAAACATTAATCGTTCATTTTAATTTTGTTTGTGGATTACAGAGGTATCACTCCTCTGTAATCCTGTTTTTAATGATTAGTGATTAATCATTCTTTGATTTACTGAAGATCTGCATTGAGTCCTTGATAATCCCACGGACGAACAGTGATGTTTACCGTCAACGGAACTTCTGTTGGGTTTGGAGTATTATGCAGATTGACAGTGTTGAACGTTATATTATTAACTCCATACACGAATCCTCTTACAAAATTATCATTCCAAATACCAGCCACGCCGGGTCCGGTTCTGTAGTCGCTAATAGTCAGGTAGTAAGTGTTAGTAGGGCTAATAGAGCCACCCGGTACCCAATTAGTACCACCATCAGTTGTTGCCTGATACGTAACATTTGTAACGGCAATCATAATACGTGAAATAGTACCTGCAGGTACGTTGTATGCCCACCAGTTAGTAGGTGTCGCCAGAGCCGGAGCAGCTACCATAGCTCCGGGAGTGCCTGCAGCAATCCAACTACCCGGATCGCCAATACCGGCAAAAGTAGTGCTAACACCTTGAGAAAATACATCTCCCTGACCCACTCCGGCATAGTTAAATTCCTCAAAATAATTATCCACATAAACGCCGGCTATGGTAAAACCTAAGATTTCGGTTTGGTTTGTTGCAGTAGATGGATCTGTCCACACACCACCGGTAATAGTTCCAAGTTCCAAACGAGCAGTAACCGGAGAGATGCTCACAGTTACAGAAGCTTCCGTTGAAGTTACCATACTCATACTTGCTGGCTGACCTGAGTGGTTAGACAAGATGGGAAGTTCGGCGGTTGCATTTGCATAACTTGCTGTAGTTTGAGTGATTTGCTGAATCGCATTCCACGTTGTTGCTCCAGTTAGCGCAGTATAAGTAGCTGCATCATAAACATCAGCCACATTACCAACGATAAATACGCGTGTATTGGAAGGATAGCTACCAAGTACTTGTCCTTGTCCTGCCGGACCATCAATGTCTCCGGGGTTACCACCTATACTCAAGCCATGAGAAGCAACCACAGAGCCATCGGGAGCGATCAAGAAAGCCACACCGCTGCTAAGAGTAGCTGTAACGCCTTGTCCACTACTTTGCTCTGCTCTGTTTTGTGGTGCGCCGCTTACCTGAATAATAAACACTTTTTCCTCATTATCTATGTGAGGTCCATCACTGTTACAGCTTGTAAGTCCGAAAACCAAGGCAGCTGCTGCCAAAATTGAATTTCTAAAAATTTTCATTGTTGTCATTGTTTAATAAATTAATTAATTGTTTATTGTTTTGTGCCCTTGTGAGGCGGTTTTTATATTTTATTTTTTTGTTGTTTAGTCTGTTTGCAGAGATCTATGACCCGTGTCTTGTTTGAAATTTAGTAGCTACTTATCTGTTTGTGAATAGTTACTTATCTGTCCGGTACGGGTGTGGCGTAGAATCTTCTTGTGCCGCCACCAACTACACCCGGTTGAGGGCGCTCTATTTTTTTGCTATTGTTATAAAAAAACGGTCAATTAAATGCGACATTTTTTCTCAATCAAAATCCCAGTCATTGTTATTTAGTTAAAATCATCAATTCTGAAAAAAATATCGAAAAAAATTTGCCAGTAATAAAAAATGCATTACCTTTGCTGTGTTTTTCTGAATTACAGGAAGTAATAAAAACACCTTTGAAAGAGTAAATAAGAATTTTTGAAGTTGTTTACAAAGCAAAAAATGTCCATAAGATTAAACTAAATGATAACAATGTAATCTATGGCAAAAGTTGATGTTTTTAATTGACGGTATAATTTAGTCAATTTGGATTAGAGACTGTTTTGCTTGCTTGTTTACTTATACCCATTATTTTATTGTCCGATTTATTTTAGGGCTTTTAAACATCCCCCCCTCCTGTATATTAAAAATCACATATGTGCCTGATTATTTGATTTTTACAAATGTGTTTTTTGATTTTAATTGAACATTACTGACTTACACCAACTATCAAACAACATAATTTCAATTAGTAAATGTAACTTTAAGTAGAAAAAAATAAGTACCTTTGCATTTCGACTAAGAATAAAAATTGTATCATTTACGTATTTTTATCATTAGCACATCATTTATTAGCATATTAAGATTATGATATCCAATGCAAAGCGCTTTTTCTTAAAAAGTGGACTCTTTTTAGCGTTTTACGCTTTCGTCCTTATCGCTTCGGCACAAATAAGCCACGGCGGTCGTCCGCTTTCGCTTCAAGTAGATACGCGAATATCGGCACCGAACTTTTTTGTTGAAATGCCTCCTTTTGATGCACAAGAGGCTCGTTTGCGTTCTGAACAAGAACGGTCGATGACAAGAAGTTTAGAGTTTGCGCACAAATTTCACGTATTTCTTCGTCCCGATAATTCAGGTATTACCTTTACAAGCGGAAATATGAATGTGTGGCGTGTGGGCATTCGTTCCAAAGACGCTTATTCATTGAACATTCTGTTTTCGAAATTCCGCATTCCGCGCGGAGCGCAAGTGTTTGTTTATAATGCCGATCAAACCGAAATTCTCGGTTCTTATACACATTTGAATAACTCGGACTTAAATCTTCTTCCCATACAACCCATACTTGGCGATGAATTGATTGTAGAATACCAAGAGCCGATAAATGCTTCGTTTAGAGGCGAAATTGAAATCGGCGAAGTGAATCACGATTTTCTTGGCGTGTTGAGAGCTACCGAGCCGAGAGACCCCACTCAACCGTGCCACCCGAATATTATCTGCTATCCCGATTTGTTTGAACCGGGGAAAGGAGTTGTTGTGCTCATTATCAATGGAACAACATTTTGTACAGGCGTTTTGGTAAACAATACGGCAGAAGACGGTACACCTTATTTACTGACGGCAACACACTGTCTGAATAATAATTATGACAATTGTTTTCTCAGTAACAGGCAGTATGATGTAGTTGCAGGAAGAATTGTTGCATTTTTTAATTACGAATCGCCTGTGTGCAACAGAGATATTAGAGGCACGGTACAAATGACATTGGCTTCTGCCGATTCGGTACTGATTAGCGAACAACACGATATCTCTTTGTTACGCTTCAAAGATAATCCGCCAAAAGAATACCAGCCATATTTTCTCGGCTGGAACGCATCATCAGCCCCACCGGCGCCATTCTACGGACTGCATCACCCAAATGGCGGAATAAAGAAGGTGGCTGTCAGAAATGGCAATATCACGCTCGGCTCGTGGACAGATCGCATCAGACCCTTTACACCAATATGCAATAATCTTCCACAACCGGGATACGTGCTTGCCAGAAATGCTCATTGGATAGTGAATGCTTGGGACGTGGCGGCAACAGAAGCAGGTTCATCCGGCTCGCCCATTGTTGATAGAAACAGGCGTGTTGTGGGAACGCTCACAGGTGGCTCCTCGTATTGTCCGCCAAGAGCACAAGGACCTGATTATTACGCATCACTTTCTCAACTTTGGAATGTGCAAGGCTCGCTCAATAATCCCAATTCATTGAGCCATTATCTTGATCCCACAGGTTCGGGCTTTCGACAATTAGATGGATTCAATCCATACGCCAATGCACCGATAACAAGAAGTCACAATTTCAACATTAACGACGAAATCGTACAAACACTCCACAATTCTGTGCCAATGTTTGCTACCAATAACACATTCGGTTACAGTGAACTTGCAGAAGAGTTTAATGCCGAAGCAGGCACAAAAATCGTAGGCGTATTCGTATCATCATCGCCAACTGCAAATATTCAAAATATGGATTTGCGAATACGCGTTTACACCGGTGGAAACAGTCCCGAACATTTGGTACACGAACAACCTTTTACGTACAGTTTCCAACACGTTTTAGGAAATTCGGGAAACAATTTCGATGAATCGTCACGTAGAATGACACATAATGTCGAAAATTACATTCAATTTGACCAACCCGTAAACGTTTCGGGACGATTTTACGTTTCCTACGTGGATATGAATAACGTTGCTTCAGGATTTTCCGCCTTGAATGTTGCTCGAAGTATCAGTTCGACAACTGCATCTACTGCGTGGGTAAGGAAGTCCGACGGTTGGATAAGAAGTTTGTCGGAAAATATGGCAAATCCTGTCAATACCTCGCTCTTGATTGCTCCATACGTGGTTGGAAATGTAACCCCGCCGCCGCCGGGTGAAGAAGAAACAATATTAAACGCTTATCATTCGAGAACGGAACAGATGATTTTTGTAGAATCTAATAAAGACATTGCGCATTGGGAAGTATTCTATTCAAACGGGCAACAAATGTTTCGAGAAAATGCAAATGAAAACCGTAGATTATCAAAACCTTCGGGGCATTGGGCACGTGGTGTATATATTGTGAGAATAAGAACGGTTGGGGGCGTGAGTGTTGCAAGAAAAATATTGGTAATGTGATTAATATGCTAATGTGCTAATAAATAATGTGCTAATGCAATTATCATACTGATTGTAATTAGAAAATCAACAAACTTGCATTAGCACATTATTTATTAGCACATTATTCATTACCTTTGTGCTTTGATAATAAAAAGAAAGAAATGCAACAACAAAATCATCGTTCCGGATTTGTCAATATCGTCGGTAATCCCAACGTAGGAAAATCCACGCTGATGAATCAATTGGTAGGCGAGAAAATTTCCATCATCACGTCGAAAGCACAAACCACACGTCATCGCATTATCGGCATTGTGAATACACCTGAATATCAAATAGTATATTCTGATACACCGGGTGTTTTGCGTCCGAATTATAAATTGCAGGAGTCGATGCTCACTTTTTCGCTCACTGCGCTGCAAGATGCTGATGTACTGCTGTATGTGACTGATGTGTTTGAAAAAATCGAAAACGACGACGAGTTTTTGCAAAAAGTGCAGCGCGTAGAAATGCCCGTGTTGCTGCTCATCAACAAAATCGATGAAACCAACCAAGAGGCGTTGGAAAATTTAGTAACGCTATGGCGCGAACGATTGCCAAAAGCCGAAATTTATCCTATTTCGGCATCAAATAATTTTTGTGTTGATGTGGTGCAAAAGCGCATTTTGGAACTGTT
>JAIRUA010000011.1 GCA_031254645.1 Dysgonamonadaceae bacterium | reverse complement strand
GAATTGCTTTCAAAAATTTGTATCTTTGACATCGGAAACAACATTAAAACTGCAAACGAATGGAAACAAGTAGTTGTGAATTGCTTTCAAAAATTTGTATCTTTGACATCGGAAACAACATTGTTGGCGATGTAATATTTCCCAAAGGTGTTGTGAATTGCTTTCAAAAATTTGTATCTTTGACATCGGAAACAACCCGCGAACAAAACGCACGTATGCAAACATAGTTGTGAATTGCTTTCAAAAATTTGTATCTTTGACATCGGAAACAACCATATAGTCTTATGGCGTACCGAACAAGAAGTTGTGAATTGCTTTCAAAAATTTGTATCTTTGACATCGGAAACAACAAGAAAAGACTCTAGAAACCTATCGTCAAAGTTGTGAATTGCTTTCAAAAATTTGTATCTTTGACATCGGAAACAACGCGATATGTGCAGTTTTTTGATTTTTAGAGATTTATCACGACTTATAGGATTGAAAAATCAGTTGTTTTCAACACAAAATCCTGTTCAAGCGAACAGGATTTTGTGTTTCTGTAAAAAAGGCGAGCCGCAAAGCCTACATTTAAATGTTTTCACAACAGAATAAAAAAATCCCTTGTTAAGTACAAGGGTAAACTATTAAGAAGTTTTCTTACTACGGAATAATCCTTATTGTGAATTGCTTCAAAATTTATGTTGCAAAAATACTCATTTTTTTTGATAATACAAGAATAAATGCTATTTTTACGAACTATTTAGAAGACTTTGTTTTATGAAGAAGATATTAGGTTTAGATTTAGGCACGAATTCAATAAGTGCAGCGTTAATAAATGTTCCAAATTCTATTGCAGATTTTGGAAAAGAAGGCAATATTGAATGGCTTGGAAGTAGAATTATTCCAATGGACGGCTTTGTTTCGTCAAAAACAGGGAAAGCGATAAAAGAAAATCCTGTCGATAGTTTTTCAAAAGGAGTTGGATTGTCAAAAGCAGCTACAAGACGGCAGAAACGTGGCTCACGCCGCTTAAAGCAACGATATGTTTTGCGTAGAACTCGGCTAATCAAGGTTTTCAAGGTCTTGGGTTGGTTACCCGAAGGATTTCCTGAAAATTTTAAGGAAGAAATACGGAACAATGAAAACTTCAAGTTCAAAATCAGCGATTTTCTGCCGTTTTCACAAGAAACTATAAATGAGGCAAAAGAACTGTTAGGTGTTGAAAATAAAAAAGGCGAAATAAAATTGCCTGAAGATTGGATTGTGTATTATTTGCGTAAAAAAGGACTTTCCCAAAAATTATCTTTTGCAGAATTAGCACGGGTTATTTATATGATGAATCAACGACGTGGATTCAAAAGTAGCCGCAAAGATTTGAAAGATGAAAGCGTTGAAGAAAAAAAATGGGTCGAAATTTTGAAAATCAAATCGGTTGAACAAGTAGATGAGGTGCAAACCAAAAATAAAAATTATAAATTCAAAATTACTTCATACAGCAAAAATGTACAACCTTGGATTGTAGAAAAAAAGAAAAAGCCAGAATGGGAAGAAAAAGAATATACTTGTCTTATTACAGAAAAAATTGAGATACAAAAAGATGGTTCAAAAAAGATAACACAAAATAAACCACAAGTAATAGACGATAGCAACAGAGAAGCAAATTGGGAACTCTGCGTAACGGCACAAGATAATAAGATAGAGGAGAGCAAGGATTTTCCCGGAACATATTTTTTCAATGGTTTGGTTAATAGCGTTAAAAACCAAATCGATTTCAAAATTCGTCAGATTGCTGTTTATCGCAAAAGATACAAAGCAGAATTAGAGGCTATTTGGCAAAAACAACTCGAAATAAACGAAGAACTTAGAAAAATTAACTCCGACCAAACTATTTTGAGAAAAATTGCCAAAATTCTTTATCCCAAACAAACGGAATTGAATAAACCAAAACTTGCCGAGATTTTGAAAAACGACTTGCAGCACTTGATTTCGGAAGATATTATTTACTATCAGCGAGAACTGAAATCGCAGAAAAACTCAAAGTCAGAGTGCCAATACGAAAAACACAAAGGTATTGACGGCAATGATTACGGTTTGAAATGCGCCCCAAAATCAAGTCCCGAATTTCAAGAATTTCGCATTTGGCAAGATATTCACAATATCAAAGTTTTGCAAAAAGAAGGCACGGAAAAAAGAAAACTCAAAAATGGCGAAGAAAAAGAATTTACCGTTGTAGATATTGATGTAACAAGCAATTTTATTGACGATACGATTAAAGAAAAACTGTTTGATTTGTTTGACAGTTCAGAAAAAATTACACAAAAACAGATTTTTTCTGTAATCAACGAGCAAAACGAAATAGATGTAGGTAAGCATAGAATCAATATGTTTTTTGACGGAAAAGATTCTTTACAGGGAAATGAAACAAAAAATTATTTTCGTAAAATTTTCAGAAAAACAAACTATGAAACCAAGGGCGAAGAAATTTTGAAAGACAAAGAAAAATTGTATCATTTGTGGCAAATTTCTTATTCAATCAGTTTGAATGATGAGGAAAAAGCGAAACAGGCAATTTTCAAGGCACTTGCCAAAAATGAAAATAAAAGGAAAAAAGCGAAAAAAATAACGTTTAATTTTCCCGAAAATGTAGCAAAAGCCATTTCCGAAACACCGGAAATTGAAAACACAAAAAAATATGCGGCATATTCGTCAAAAGCAATCAATAAATTACTGCCATTAATGCGTTGTGGAAATTATTGGAATGATAATTTGATTGACGAAACAGTCAAAAATAAAGTTGAGAAGATAAAAGAACGTTTGCAAGAAATTGACTATAACGCTAATAAAATCAAAAATATTTCTGACGACGAAATTCCGCAACAAATTCTAAAAAGTTTTATCAGCCAATCAAATTTTTTGTCGGGCTTACGAACCTATCAAGCGTGTTATTTGGTATATGACCGTCATAGCGAACGGACAGATTACACAAAATATTCTGACCCAAAGGAATTTGATATAATGAAACTTCTACCAAATAACAGTTTGAAAAATCCAATCGTAGAACAGGTTGTGCGTGAGGCTTTGTTTGTGGTAAAGGATTTGTGGCAAGAATACGGACAACCCGATGAGATTCATATTGAAGTAGGGCGCGAGTTAAAGAAAAATGCAAAAGAACGCCAAAAAGCAACCGAAAGAACTACGAGTAATGCAGAAGAACGGAAACGCATAAAGGCACTTTTGAAAGAGTTGATGAATGACGAATTTGAACAATATGTGAATGATGGCGATGAAAAAGATGAAAATGGCGAATATAGGATAAAAAAGGAAAGGAATAAATTTGAGGTAAGACCAAACCCCGAAAGTCCTGCCGACATTAAAAAATTCAGTCTATGGAAAGATGCTGCGGGTATGAGTTACAGCGAATTTGAGAAAAAAATTAAAGAAGAGAAAATTCCAAAAAATCAAGAAATTAAAAAATATGCGTTGTGGTTAAGCCAAAAGTGTGTTTCACCCTATACAGGCAAAATAATTTCGTTAAGCAAACTATTTACAGCAGAATATGAAATTGAACATATTCTGCCCAAAGGACTAATCAAAAATGATAGTTTGGACAATCTTGTTATCGCTGAACGTGGAGTAAATAAAGCAAAGGACAGAGAATTAGGCGCAGTCTTTATTGCCAACAAAAATGGAGGCTGTGAATATCAAGGGAAAAAATATATTTTATTGGAATATGATAAATATGTAGAACATTGCAAGCGAATTTTCAAAGGTGCAAAACTGAAAAATCTTTTAGCAACCGAAATTCCAACTGATTTTATAGAACGCCAACGAAATGATATGAGATATATTACCCGAAAAATCAGTGATTTGCTTTATCCTGTTGCAAAGGGAAATCCAAATTCGAAAACCGATGCCGAAAAAGGCGGAATTATTTTTACAATTGGTTCAATTACAGATGAATTAAAACAAAGTTGGGGGCTTAAAAAGGAATGGAAAAAGTTAATGTTGCCCCGTTTTGAATGTTTGGAGAAATTAAATAACACAACCTATATCACACAAAATAAACACGACAGAAATGATATTGATATAAATGTTCCGGAAAATGAGGATTTAAACCTTAAACGCATTGACCACCGCCACCACGCTCTTGATGCGCTGATTATTGCTGCCACTACGATTGAACACATACGTTATCTTAATTCGTTGAGCGCAGTAGATTCTGACGAAGAACTCAGAGAAGTGAAAAGAAGTTTGGTTAAAGGAAAAATCCGTGAATTTAATTTGCCTTGGGAAGAGTTTACGAAAAACGCAAAAGACAAGTTGCAGGAAATGATTGTTACTTTTAAGAGCAATAACAATGTGATTTCAAAGCCGTTTAACAGGTATTTAAGGTGGGTTTTGGTAGATGGAAAATGGGAACAAAAATTTGATAAGCAAAAATCAAACAAGAAATGGCTTGCAGTTCGAAAATCACTTTTTAAAGAACCGCAAGGCACTGTTTATATTAAAGAAATCCGAACAAAGGAACTCAATAACTTGAAAAATATTTTATCAGTTGTAAAACTACAAATAGAACGCGATAAGGCGCAAAATACACAGAAACAGAACACAGCAAGTTATATTTACGACCAAGATACTAGAGAAGATTTTAAAGATTTGATAAAATTATGCGGAAGTGACTTGGAAAAAATCGAACAATATCTGAAACAATTTTTGAAACGACATAAGCATTTGAAAGACATTAACGGTGACCCGATTCGGAAGGTTCGTATTGCTGTTTTTACGCCTTATGCTGCTAAACGAGTATCATTAGATAAGTCATTCGATCATAAAAAAATTGACAAAATTCCTTATGGTGAAAAAATCAGAGTTTTGGACGACAAAAAAATGACTATTCCTCAAATTCTTCATGAACATTTGACTGAATATGAGAATTATACCGAAGAGAAAAAAGAAATTGAAAAGAAAGATGAAAATTTACGAACCTCGGAAGAAATAGAATTTTTAAACAACAATATGCCTGAACCATTTTCTGATGAAGGATTAGAAGCATTGGACAAAAAAGTTGGAATGAAAATTCGCAAAGTAACTATCAAAGAAGATATTGGCATAAAAAAATCTATTCAAGGCAAACTCATTGAATCGGATAGTAATGCTTGTTTTGTTTTTTACGAAAACGAAACAACAAAAGAACGTTCGGATTATAATTCAATTTCCACCTATGATTTGATTCAGAAAAAAATAAAAAATGAGCCGATTTTGGAACAGAAAGAGAGTTACAAAATTATCACGTTACAATCAAATGATTTGGTTTATGTGCCCACCAAAGAAGAAAGAGACAAAGGAGTCATAAATTGGAGTGATAAAAAACATATTGCGGAACGACTTTGGTTTGTGAATGATTTTTCAAAATATCAAATTTATTTTAGACCAAATAGATTTGCAAAAGCAATAATTAGTAATGAAGTAGATTTAAAATTTGAAGAAAAATCAAAAAAAACACAAGGCAATTTTGACCATAAAACAACAAGTTTTGAGGGTATTCAAATTAAAGAAACTTGTATAAAAGTAGAGATTGACCGTTTAGGAAATATTAAACCATCACTATGAAAAAATCACCCACCAACATATCAATCCGCTCTTCCGCTGCTGAATACTTAATCTTCGTCGCCGCAACCGGCAACAACCCGCAAAGTATCGAAATGCGCTATGAAGACGAAAACATTTGGTTGACACAAAAAATGTTGGCTACGCTTTATGACGTGGAAATTGCCACTATCAATGAGCACTTAAAGAATATTTTTGATGACAAAGAACTTACAGAAGGGGCAACTATTAGGAATTTCCTAATAGTTCAAACCGAAGGGAATCGGCAAGTACAAAGAGAGGTCAAACATTACAACTTGCAAACAATCATTGCCCTTGGTTTCAAAATAAACAACGAGCGCGCCGTACAATTTCGCAAATGGGCAAATGCGATAGTGAAAGATTACACCATTCAAGGTTGGGTAATGGATGTAGAACGTTTGAAAAATGGCGGTTCTATTTTGACGGAACAGTATTTCGAGCAACAACTCGAAAAAATTCGTGAAATCCGCATTTCCGAACGAAGATTTTATCAAAAAATCACTGATTTGTATGCTACCGCTTTGGACTATGACACAACAGCAAAAACCACTAAAATTTTTTTTGCTACCGTTCAAAATAAAATGCACCATGCCATACACAGGAACACGGCTGCCGAACTGATAACAAAACGAGCCAATCATAAAAACCCATTTATGGGACTTACTTCGTGGTCAGGATTTCCGGATGGCAAAATTCAAAAATATGATGTGTCAATTGCCAAAAATTATTTGCAAATCGAAGAATTGGATGATTTGGAACGAATTGTTACAATGTATCTCGATTATGCTGAATATCAAACCCGACGACAGGTTCCGATGACTATGGAAGATTGGAAAAAACGGCTCGATGCATTTTTGAAATTCAACGAAGAGGAAATTTTGACTGATGCAGGAAAAGTTACACACGAAATAGCAAAGTCTTTTGCCGAAAGCGAATTTGAAAAATATCGCATTGTGCAAGATAGTTTGTTTGAAAGTGATTATGATAAGTTTTTACGATTGGAAAACGAAATAAAACAGTTGAAAAATGATTAAGAAAACCCTCTATTTCGGTAATCCAACTTATTTGAGCCTCAAAAACGTCCAATTAGTCATCAAACTTCCCGAAGTGGAAAAAACGGATACCTTACCCGAATCATTCAAAGCGGAGACCGTCCGAACGATTCCGATTGAAGACATTGGCGTAATGGTAATTGATAACAAACAAATTACATTCACTTCCGGTTTAATGGAGGCATTGCTTGATAATAATTGCGCTATTATCACTTGCGACAGTCGAAGTATGCCGCAAGGATTGATGTTACCATTAGAAGGAAATACTACTCAAAGCGAACGTTTCACAGCACAAATCGAAGCCTCGCAACCGCTCAAAAAACAGCTTTGGCAGCAAACAATTATTGCTAAAATCGAAAACCAAGCCGTTGTTCTCAAAACTTGCCGAAATGCTGAAGTTCGCAATATGCTCAAATGGACAAAAGATGTAAAAAGTGGTGATTCCGACAACCTCGAAGGACGTGCAGCAGCATATTATTGGAAAAATATGTTTCCCGAAATCGAAGATTTTACGCGCGGTCGCGAAGGTGTCCCGCCAAACAATTTACTGAATTATGGTTACGCCATTCTTCGAGCAGTTGTGGCACGTGCGTTAGTCGCAAGCGGACTTTTACCTACATTGGGAATTCACCACCACAACCGCTATAATGCTTATTGTTTGGCAGATGACATTATGGAGCCTTATCGTCCGTTTGTAGATAAATTGGTAGTCGAAATTGTCAATTCGGGCGAAAATATCGAAAGTTTATCCAAGGAAATAAAAGCAAAATTACTGCAAATTCCTGTTTTAGATGTAATGATAAACGGACAACGCAGTCCACTGATGATTGCCGCAGGACAAACAACTGCTTCGCTCGCAAAATGCTATCTAGGCGAAAGCCGAAAGATTGTGTATCCTAATATAGAAATGTAGGAATTAAGAAATTTAGGAATTATATGAGAGAGAATGTTATTCGGGATAAAAGTTTTGATTTTGCTGTTCGGATAGTGAATCTTTATAAGTATCTAATCGGCAATGAAAAAGAATTTGTTTTGTCAAAACAGTTGTTGAGAAGTGGAACTTCTGTTGGTGCTAATGTGGAAGAAGGTCTTTCGGGTCAGAGTAAGAAAGATTTTGTTGCAAAATTATCCATTTCACTGAAAGAAGCAAAAGAGACGCATTATTGGCTGAGATTGCTCTACAAATGCGAATATATTGATAAAAAAATGTTTGATTCGATTATTGTTGATTGCGATGAAGTTATTGTTATCTTGACTCGTATACTCAAAACATCACGCAACAATTTAGAAATTAGAAATGTAAAATGTAGGAACTTAGAAGTTATAATCCTCATTTCTACATTCCTTCATTTCTAAATTTCCAAATTATGAACAGGTTTAGCGAATACAGAATTATGTGGGTATTGGTATTTTTCGACTTACCAACGGAAACCAAAAAAGAGAGAAAAATCTACACCGATTTCCGTAAAAAATTGATAACAGACGGGTTCACGATGTTTCAATTTTCAATCTACTTGCGCCATTGCGCCAGTCGCGAAAACGCCGAAGTACACATAAAACGAGTAAAAAATTTCTTGCCCGAACTCGGGCAAGTCGGCATTTTATGTATTACCGACAAACAATTCGGTACAATGGAGCTTTTTCAGAGTAAAAAGGAAAAGCCTGTCAAAACACCTTACCAACAATTGGAATTGTTCTAAAATATAATTTTCATCTTCTCGAAATTTATCATTCCCGTTTATTTTCCAAATACCTAATCAATACCTCGCTTCTACTCCTTTCAAACTTCAATCGTTCGATATCCGTCAGCAAAATCGACAATTCTAATGATTCTATAATTCCTCGCTTTTCCGCATTGCTCAATGTAATGGTTGCGTTGCGACTACCAATAAATTGAATAGTGATTTGCTCATTTTGAAACACTTCAATAAATTTCGCGAAACCGTTTTCAGTATTTCCATTATAGGTAACAATTTCAAAACTATTATCCGGTGTACTAAAACGAGCATTTAATCCATCTGATGTTACGGGAAGCGTTTCGGCAAAACTACCATCGCGTACTGAAGCCCGTATTTGATTGTGTCTGATATTATTACCAACAACTACGCTTTCAATAAAAAGTACGCCCTTTTCGTTCACACGCGCTCGAACACCACTTCTATTCAACGATACGTTTGGCGGATACGCTCTTGGATAATACATTGCGAGGTCTTGATTCTCAGTATCAAGAACGAAGTCAAACAGAGGAAGTTTGGCGTTTAATTCGGCATATTTTTCAACAAGCATCGAATCGGCAAAAGCAATATTTCGCACATTTTCTGCCATACGTACTTGCTGCAACAACGATATTCCGGCGCGACGTTCACTAAATGCGTTCGGGAAAAGCATTGCAATGCTATCAATTTTCAACTTAGCCAACGGAAAATTTCCTGCTTGATAGGCTGATTCAGCCGCTTCAAGATAAGCCCTTGCACCGCTATCGCGATTTGAACAAGAGGAGATTAACCCCATAAAAATGAAGCAAAAAGCAGTCATACGAACGGAAAAACGTATCATATTGTCTTTTATATAAAACTTGATTTGAGCACAAATTTACAAATATATCGGCAATAAAATGCGATTTAAGACGCAATTATTGTAATTTTGTAATTCGTAACAGAGTAAACAATGGAAATCTCTCAAAAAGAAATACAAACATACTTAGATAACAATATTTTTCGTCTTATCTCACAAGCTGCCGACGAAATTGGCGTAGAGTGCTATGTAATTGGCGGTTATGTTCGCGACTATTTTCTCTATCGCCCCTCAAAAGACATTGATATAGTCGCCGTAGGGCAAGGAATTGAATTGGCAAAAGCAGTTGCTTCGAAGTTGGGAAAACATACACAAATATCTGTTTTTAAAACATTTGGAACAGCTCAAATTAAATATAAAAACTACGAAATCGAGTTTGTTGGCGCACGAAAAGAATCATATACATACGATTCCCGAAAACCGACTGTAGAAAACGGTACACTCGAAGATGATCAAAAACGACGCGATTTTGCCATCAATGCTATGGCTTTTTGTCTCAATGACAATCGTTTTGGCGAACTTGTCGATCCATTTGGCGGCATCGAAGATTTGGAAAATCTGATTATTCGCACTCCGCTTGACCCTGATGTTACGTTTAGCGACGACCCACTGCGAATGATGCGTGCCATTCGGTTTGCTTCGCAACTCGGTTTCGATATTTATTTCGAAACGTTCGACGCTATTGAACGAAACAAAGAACGCATCAAAATTGTATCGGAAGAACGCATTGCCGACGAATTGAACAAAATCGTACTTTCGCCCAAACCCTCTGTTGGTTTCGTTTTGCTCGATAAAACAGGATTATTGGAACTCATTTTCCCCGAACTCGTCGCACTCAAAGGCGCGGAAACGAAAGATGGTATCGGACATAAAAATAATTACTATCACACTCTCAGCGTGTTAGACAATATCACGAAACATACCGACGACCTTTGGTTACGTTGGGCAGCAATACTGCATGACATCGCGAAACCGCTCACCAAACGCTGGGATCAGCGACTTGGGTGGACGTTTCATAACCATAATTATATCGGTGAAAAGATGATTCCGAAAATTTTTCGCCGAATGAAACTGCCGCAAAACGAGAAAATGAAGTATGTTCAAAAATTAGTTTCGTTGCATATGCGACCAATGCAATTGGTTGAAGATGAGGTAACAGATTCTGCTGTACGTCGTCTACTTTTTGATGCCGGTGATGATATCGACGATTTGATGATGCTTTGCGAAGCAGATATTACATCGAAAAATCCCGAAAAAGTACGACGATTTATTAACAATTTCAAAATCGTGCGCCGGAAATTGCACGAAATCGAAGAAAAAGACCGTGTACGCAACTTTCAGCCGCCCATTGACGGAAATGAAATTATGCGCACATTTAAAATCGAACAGGGAAAAGAGGTAGGCGATTTGAAAGCACTTATCAAAGAAGCAATTCTTGATGGCGAAATCCCGAACGAATATGACGCAGCACATCAATTTATGCTTCAAAAAGCAAATGAAATGGGATTGGAAAGGATATTATAGACATTACGTCAATAAAAATCACTATATTTGCAGTTTAAAATACATCAACAAAAAACACCATTAAGTTCAATTATGAGACTAGATTTAAGTTCATACATCACGCTCGAACACGTTTCTAAAAAATATTACAAACCGGAAAACGATTTCGAGAAATATACTTTGACACGTTTTGAGAAAATTCCTACCATTATCTACGAAATGGCGAAAATGGCAGCAAAAAAGGTTGCTAAAGAGATTGTAAACGAGATACTTGCTAAGCAATCAAAGAGCGAAATATACGTATTGGGAATTTCCGGTGGCGCATCGCCTGTTTTTGTATACGAAGAGCTTGTTTTTCAGCATAAAACGAATAACATCAGCTTCCGAAACGTAATCGTATTTAATATGTATGAATATTATCCGGTGTATGATTCTACATTCAGCAATTTACAGTTTTTGCAAGATGTATTTCTAAGTCAGGTAGATATTGATCCGAAAAACATTTATTCGCCCGATGCTTCTGTCGAAAAAGATTTTATCTCGGAAAAATGCGAACAGTATGAAAATACGCTTCGCAAAATGGGCGGTTTAGATCACCTTCTCACAGGTCTAGGTAGTAAAGGAAACATCGGTTTTAATATGCCCGGTAGCAACCACAGCTCGGAAACACGCCTTGTGATGCTTGATGGTGATTCGAGGGCTGATATTGCAATTAATTTCAAATCGCTTGAAGATGTGCCCATTAGCGCAATCACAATGGGACTTACCGACATCTTGAAAGCGAAAAAAATATCACTTGTAGCGTGGGGCGAACAAAAAGCCGAAAGTATCCGCGACATTGTGGAAGGAGCGATTACCGATATGGTGCCCGGAAGCATATTGCAAACACACAACGAAGCCAATATTTATGTAGATATTGCCGCCGCAAGCGAATTAGCGCGTATCAGTCACCCTTGGTTGGTTACCAATTGCGAATGGACAAACAAGCTGATTCGCCGTGCCATTGTTTGGCTTTGCGGCATTGTAGATAAACCCATTTTGAAACTGACAAACAAAGATTACAGCGATAACGGATTAAGTGAACTAATTGCATTATACGGCTCCGCATATAATGTAAATATTAAGATATTCAACGATCTGCAACACACTATTACCGGATGGCCCGGCGGAAAACCCGATGCCGACGATACACATCGCCCTGAACGCGCAACACCGTATCCGAAACGGGTAATTATTTTCAGTCCGCACCCCGACGACGATGTCATTTCGATGGGCGGAACATTCCAACGCCTTGTCAGTCAGGGACACGAAGTACACGTAGCGTATCAAACTTCGGGCAATATTGCCGTAAGCGATGAAGATGTAATCCGCTATCTTTCGGTAATGAAAAATTTGCAAGAACAATTCGACCCCGAAGACAAAGAAGTTTTGGCAAAATACGCTAAAATGCGTAATTTCTTATTGCACGAAAAAACGAAAGACGATATGGATACCCCTGACATCCTGTTTATCAAAGGACGTATTCGCCGCGAAGAAGCCCGTTCGGCAGACCGATACGTAGGGCTTCCCGAAGAAAACGTATACTTTCTCGACCTGCCATTTTACGAAACGGGAAGAGTAAAAAAAGATCCTATTTCCGAAACCGACGTAAATATTACAAAAGATTTCATCGAAAGCATCAAACCGCACCAAATTTATGTGGCAGGCGACCTTGCTGACCCGCACGGAACGCACAAAGTGTGTCTCGATGCCATTCTTGCCGCCATAGATATAATGAAAGACGAAGATTGGTACAGAGATTGTCGCGTGTGGATGTATCGTGGCGCGTGGATGGAGTGGGGGATTGATCATATCGAAATGGCAGTACCGCTTTCGCCCGAAGAGTTGCGTCAAAAACGCAATGCCATTCTTCGCCATCAATCGCAAATGGAAAGCGCGCCTTTCCTTGGCGACGATGAGCGATTGTTTTGGCAACGTTCCGAAGCACGTAATAAAGCCACCGCCGATATGTATTGGAAGCTCGGTTTGGCATCATACGAAGCTATTGAAGCATTTGTAGAATATAAGCCGATAAAATAAGCTTCTTTGTCAGAAAAAGCGACCTTATTTTATCTCAAAACAAATAAAAATCACTATCTTTGTAAAAAAATAGATATGTGATGGTAAATTTATAATCAAATGTTTTTTATTGTAAGCGATTGATTATTATTGAGATAAACTGTATCTAGAGGATTATTGGGTATAAAAAATAAAAGCTTTTTCTTTTTTAACTAAGAGTTGTGCAACGTTTTGCCACATATCTCATCTAACATATAAAATAGGATGATATTTGCATATTGATTGCTTTTTAGTAGAATTTATGAATACAAAGCAAAAATGCATTAAACCAATTGATAATGAAATAGTCATATATAAACAAAACAAGAATAAAAACAATTAAAAAAAGGGAGATAACAACAATGAAAACAAGAAAATTATTACTCGCAGTTTTGTTGGCAACTCTGCCCTTCTTTGGTTTTGCCCAAGAGTGGGATGATATACATGCCAACCCTTCTCGAACTGAGCGTGCTACTGTTCAAAACAGGCAGCAAGAGCTACAACAACAAACAGCAGTTGTGCTAGCTCAAGGAGATGTATCTAATATTGCAGTTACAACAAGTAGTAGAAGCTTAGACGAGTATAATCGTCGTGGTGGTGTGCTTGTTGCAACAGAACAAGATTTGATAGTTGAAGACTCTATTGCTTACGAAGAGTTTCAATATACAGACAGAATCGTTCGTTTCCACAACCCCGAGTCAAGCGTTATCATATCGGGCGCCGATGAGGTAATTGTATTTGTAGGCGATGAACTTTTCACTAATTTCAACAATCGCGGATCCAATGTGAATGTAAACGTCAATATGGGCTGGGGTTGGGGAGGCTGGAATGCTTGGCATAGCCCTTGGGGTTGGTACGACCCTTGGTTCCACAGCAGTTGGCACAATCCTTGGATGAATCCATGGTGGGGTAGTCCTTGGGGCTGGAGCGCTTGGCATAGACCTTGGGGTTGGAACAGATGGCACAGCCCTTGGTGGGGTGGTGGTTGGTATGCCGGAGGCTGGGGTAATCCTTGGTACGGCGGTGGTTGGCATGGAGGCTGGCACGGAGGAGGTGCTTGGAACAGACCGTGGCACGGTAACAACTTCGCAAACAATCGTTCAGGTAGAAGTACCGGAAACTTCAGAACAAGCGCGTCAACCAGAACGGCTAATACAGCCACTTCTTCGGGAAGAGTTTCCTCTTCTTCAAGTGGAAGAGCAAGTTCTGCAACAACCGATAGAAGTGCATTGACCAGAAGTGCAAATACAAGAAATAGCAGTGCAACAGTTGATAGAAGTGCGAATACGAGAAATAGTTCGGCAACGCCAAACACTCGTGTATCGAACTCTACCGATAGAACTTCAACTACCAGACAGGTTACCGGTACCCCTCAAACAAGACCGAGCGGTAATGTAACGGAAGGTGGCAGAAATTCGACTTACCAAAGGGGAAGTAGTAACGCTACTACAGCTCCATCAAGAGATAACTCTTCCACTGTAAATAATAGAAGTTCGTCAAACAACTCTAATTCTAATGTGAATAGAAGTACGACTACGAACTCTAACACATCGAATCGTTCTTCTTCGTTCGACTCTTCGTCAAGCAGAAGCAGCAGCAGTTCAAGTGGTTCATTTGGAGGCAGTAGTAGTGGTAGCTCCGGTTCCAGTGGTATGAGCAGTGGCAGCGGCGGCGGAAGCTCTCGCAGTAGTGGTGGTAGCAGTGGCGGACGTCGCTAAATAGCATCGGTGAATTTCGTATACATTGATTAAATAAGAAATCGGATTACCTCAATAAGCCTCGAAGAGGTATGAGTGAGGTAATCTGATTTTTTTACCAATTAGAAATAAAAAATAAAAAATAACCGTATGAAAAAAATTACGTATATTCTTATCTCACTGCTTGTCTTCTCAACAGGAGTGTTTGCGCAGACCGAAATAGATGCTTTGCGATTTTCTCGCGAAGATATTTTCGGCACAGCACGGGCAATGTCTATGGGAGGCGCATTCGGCGCATTGGGAGGCGATCAGACAGGTGTTTCCATTAACCCGGCAGGTATAGCCATATATCGCAGCTCTGAAGTGGTTGGAACACTTGGGCTTATGGGCGAGCGCTCAAAAGTAGGTAACGAAACCAAAAACCGTACTACGTTTGATATGGATAATATCGGTTTTGTAGGATATTATCCTTTGAGAAGCGATGTGATGCCGTTTATTAATTTCGGATTTACTTATAATAGAGCGAAATCGTTTAATAAAAATATTTCGGCGTTTGGAGAACTGGAAAATTCGTTGCTGGATTTTATTGTTGACGGAACTTTTGGACGAGATCCTAATCAATTAAGAATTACAGAGGGTGGACGAGACCCTTTCATAACACAACCTTGGTTATCGGTTTTGGCATATAATACCGGACTCATAAATCAGAATAACGATGGAAGTTGGTCGCCGATAGATACGAATGATGAAATGCCTCTTAATCGAATCCGAATGAGAGAAAGAGGCTATATCAACAATTACAGCTTCACAATGGGAACTACCATTAATGATGTGTTGAGTATTGGTGCGGCGCTTAATATCAAAGATATTTCCTACAGACTTGATTCTGAATACGACGAAGATTTCAGCAATGGCGGATTTACGTTGGAAAATATGCTGACTACCGACGGAGCAGGAGTAGGTGCAAAGTTGGGTATTATTTACAGACCGGTACATCAGTTGAGAATTGGTGCAGCTTACCACACTCCAACGTGGTACACGCTAACGGAAACTGCCAGAGGAGAAATGTTTGAAGATATAACAGACTATGAGTTTGGTGCTAAGTCAGCAATTTTTCAAAATAATTACACTTTGAAAACGCCGGAAAAATGGACATTCAGCTTGGCAGGCGTATTGGGAGGTAGTTTTATTGCAAGCGTTGACTATGAGTTGGTTGGTTATCAAAATATGAGACTTGGAGTTCCTGCCGGATCAAGTGATCGGAAAGATTTTTATGATCCTGATAATAAATTTATCTCTGATGAATTTAAACTGGCTTCTACGGTTAGATTAGGTATGGAATATCGTTTTACACCTCAATTTTCAGGACGTTTGGGGTATGCTTGGATGCAAAATCCGTATGGTACCGAATTGAAAGATTACGCTGATGTTGCTTTCGCCAGATCAAATTCCATTTTTAGAATGGAAGGTGATACAAATTATTTCACGGGTGGTTTTGGTTATCGTTTCAATAGAAACTTTTTTCTCGATTTTGCATTGGTGTATAAAACGCAAACCGATGAATTATATCCTTTCCCCAATTGGTGGAATGAAGCAGATGAATTTTTTGTTACTACTCCTTTTGAGTTGAAAAACAACTCTTTGAGAGGAATGGTAACATTGGGATATAGATTTTAAGATAAAATGAAAGAGTCGAATTTTGAGAGAAATTCGACTCTTCTTTTTTAGGCTAATTGTTTTATAATTCAGAGAATAATAGTATCTTTGTGGTCAAGTCGTTTAAGATTGTTTTGGCTATCAAGGCTAAACGATGGGAAAACTATTCAAAAATAAAACAATGAAGAGAAGAGAATTTTTATCACGTTCAGCCGTTTTGGGTACAGCCATTCCTTTAGGTGTAACGGCGCCGGCTATTTTGACATCGTGTTCAAATCATACAAGAACTACGAGCAAACACTATACACCCGAAGAATTGGGAATGTTTTCATTTGTAGCTACGGCTCCTGATGGTAGACCACTAAAAGCAGCCCTTGTAGGCTGTGGTGATAGAGGAACAGGAGCCGCTTTTAACTTCCTTGGTGCGGGACCCGATCTTGAAATTGTGGCAATGGCTGATATTCTTCAAGACAGAATGGATCGTAGCAGGCAACTTCTTGCCGAAAGAGACAATCCGGTAGCTGATGACAAATGTTTTATCGGTTTTGATGCTTATCAGAAAGTGATGGAAATGTCTGAAATTGATGTTGTATTGTTATGTACACCCAATCACTTCAGACCGGAGCATTTTAGAGCAGCCGTAGACGCGGGTAAGCACGTTTTTATGGAAAAATGTTGTGCCGTTGATCCGGTAGGTATTCGTTCCGTAATTGCTACATCAAGGTTAGCATCGTCGAGAGGATTAACTGTGATAACGGGTAACCAACGCAGACATCGTCGCGACTATTGGGAAGCATATGTGGAAGTAAAAAATGGTATTATCGGCGAAATTGTATCCGCTAACTGTCACTGGAATCAAGGTGCGTTTTGGGATTTACGCCAACGTCCCGAATGGAGCGATATGGAATATCAAATTCGCAACTGGTTTAATGTTAAATGGTTGGGTGGCGATCATATTCTTGACCAAGGTGTTCATAATATTGATATTGTAACTTGGTTTATGGGTGAAACACCGATTCAAGCTGTTGGATATGGTGGGCGTGCCCGCCGTAGATCAGGCGATATTTACGACTTTTTTAGTGTAGATTTTACTTACAACAACAATAAGAGAATGTTACATACCGCGCGTCAAATTGACGGTTGCGACGGTAATATATCTGAGCAAGTTTTGGGAACAAAAGGAACAGCATTGTTGAATGACCGCGGAGAGATTAAAATTGTCGATTTAGAAGGAAAGCTGTTGTGGGAATATGATCATGATGCTAAACCGGTCAGAAATCCTTACGCTCAAGAACATATCCATTTGGTTGAATCTATTCGATTAAATAAGAGAATCAATCAAGCCGAAGATCTTGCAATTTCCAATCAAGTTGCTATTATGGGACGTGAGGCTGCTTATACGGGAAGAGCCATTACTTGGGACGAAATTATGGGCTCAAGTCTTAGATATGGACCTACCGAATATGCAATGGGACCAATCTCCCGGGAATATTTCCAAGAAGGTATAGTGCCTATTCCGGGAGTAGACTCTACGAGTCCGGTAAGATAATCATTTTAGTTGATAGTTTTATAGTTAATAGTTCGATAGCGAGTAAGCTATCAACTATCGAATTATTAACTATAAAACTATAAGCTATAAACTATCTCGCCCACATAATAGCTTGCGAAAGCACTTTTATAAACATCGGATTTTCCCACGCTTGTTTATCGTGTCCCAGCGTAAATGTAACAATACGCGAATTGCCATATTCGTTTGTCCAAGCAACTAATGGGGCGCTATACTTCGAGTCTGTTGATAGTAGTGGGTGTACTGTTGGTAATATTTCGGTATCGTAATACCCTTCATCAATAATTTCAAAATCGGTAACACCTCTCGTGATAGGGTGATTTAGGTCTTCAACGCGAATTAGCATTGTTACGTCATAACGATAAGACGACGGCGGTTGCTCTACACCATTTTTCATCCAAGAAGAACGATGATATTTTCCGCCGACAATTTTTGTATATTCAGGCCAAGAATCATTTCCGAAACTGCCGAAAGCGTGATGTAATACCACCAGGCCTTTACCTTTTTCGAGTATCATAATAAAATCTTGCCGAGCTTCTTCCGGTATTCTTGCCGGCATATCATACAGAAGTACAACATCATAGTTTTTAATCTTATCAGCTTTCAACATTGCATATGCATTAGGATGTTCAACATGATCGTAAACGATTGGCAATTTATTCAGTAGAATATCGAAATTTTCTTTGTCCTGATTTCGTCCGTCTGTAATAAGTAAAACTCTTACAGGTGCTGCATTGTTATTGCACGATTGAAAACCAAATAATAAACATACATAGATACAAAATCCAATTAACTTTCTCATAACATTTTAGTTTTTGACAAAATTAGGAGAAATCTTCGAAAATACCAAATAGAATTATAATTAAAGCACTATCTTTGTTTCTCAAAATCAAAAACAAAATGACAGAAAAAGCAACTGCATATCTCTCAGGAGACACCCGAAAAATAACCACGTACAGCTTGCAAACGATGAAGCAACGCGGCGAAAAAATTTCAATGCTCACGGCATACGATTTTTCAATGGCAACCGTGATAGACAATGCCGGAATCGACATTATTTTGGTGGGCGATTCCGCATCGAATGTAATGATAGGAAATGCTACTACATTGCCAATAACAGTTGAACAGATGATTTATCATGGAAAATCGGTAATGAACGCCGTGAAACGTGCTATGGTTGTGATAGATATGCCGTTTGGGAGTTATCAAGGCAATCCTTATGAAGCTGTGGCAAATGCTGTAAAAATAATGAAGGAAACGCAAGCTGATTGCCTGAAATTGGAAGGTGGAAAAGAAATAATAGAATCTATTAAAGCTATCTTAAATGCAGGAATTCCTATTATGGGACATTTGGGTTTGATGCCGCAGTCGATTAATAAATACGGCTCGTATGGACTTCGTGCAAAAGACGAAAGCGAAGCAAATCAATTGATTGAAGATGTTCGTTTGTTGCAAGAAGTGGGTTGTTGTTCGGTTGTGTTAGAAAAAATTCCTGCCGAATTGGCGAAAAAAGTTGCGTCGGAACTGACCATTCCGGTTATTGGTATCGGCGCCGGTAGTGGTGTGGACGGGCAAGTGTTGGTAATGCAAGATATGTTGGGGTTGAACAAAGGCTTCTCACCAAAATTTCTGCGTCGTTATGCCAACCTTTACGATGTGGTTACTGAGTCTGTACAACAGTATGTTAGGGATATAAAAGCTGTCGATTTTCCATCGGAGGAGGAAAGTTACTGAAATATCATTCTAATTTTCTTTGTTAAAATTGTTTTCGCATTAAACATTATCGAATAATGAGTTGTTATTTATAAGTAACAGATAAAATAATCATTAAAAAATTAAACTTATGAAGACAATTTTACACCCCGCGCACGAAAGAGGTCATATCAATCACGGATGGCTCGACACGTATCATTCATTCAGTTTTGCGAATTGGTTTCACCCTGAAAAAGTACATTTCGGTGCACTACGTGTATTAAACGATGATTTTGTCAAAGTTGGAGAAGGTTTTGGCACTCATCCACACGACAATATGGAAGTGATAAGTATTCCGTTGTCAGGCTCTTTGGCACACAAGGATTCCACAGGCGCAGAAGAATTTACCCCTACAGGTACTGTTCAGGTTATGAGTGCTGGTACCGGTATTCATCATTCGGAATACAACGGATCGTCTACCGAAGAAGTCAATTTTCTGCAAATATGGATTTTTCCGAAAGAAAAAAACATTGAACCTCGTTACGACCAAAAAAAGTTTGACGCAGCCGACAGAAAAGGAAAATGGCAATTATTAGTGAGTCCACGAAAAGAAGATAATGTGTTGTGGATCAATCAAGACGCTTTCTTGTCAAGAGTTGATTTGGACGCGAACTATTCCATTAAATACGATAATTATCTGTCTGGAAACGGTGTTTACATTTTTGTTATCAAAGGAAGCATTGAGATAAACAGAATAACACTCCACAAACGAGATGCTTTAGGTATCAGCGAGACCGATTCTTTTGAAATAACAGCTACTTCGGATGCCCAAATATTGGCAATAGAAGTGCCGATGCATATTTCTAAATAATATGAGTAGTTATCCAATTCGTGATCCCAAATCAGATCACCTAATTACACCTGAAAATGCGGCATTGATTATTATAGATTATCAGCCGGTGCAAGTTAATTCGATTAACTCAATGGCGCGAGCTGAGCTTATAAATAATATCGTATTGGTGGCAAAACTTGCCAAAGGATATAACTTGCCGATAATTCTTTCGACTGTGAATGTAGGTACCAGTCTCAATTCCGATACAATTCCCGCTTTGCGACAAGTGTTGAACTCAACACCATCGTATGACAGGACATCAATTAATGCGTGGGAAGACAAAGAGTTCAGGGAAGCAGTTAATGCTACAGGTCGGAAGAAGCTTCTGATGACTGCGCTATGGACAGAAGCTTGTCTTTCATTTCCAACACTCGACGCTCTGAAAGAAGGATACGAAGTATATCCAATCGTTGATGCTGTTGGCGGTACTTCCGAGATCGCGCACAAAACTGCCTTGGAACGTGTTTCAAAAGCAGGTGCTCAGCTTACTACGATTGTACAACTCGCGTGTGAGTTGCAGCGCGATTGGTCGCGCAAGGCAACCGCACCGGTTATGGTAGAGGCTCTTACCAATATAGGTGCTTTCTTGAAAATGAAATAAGTCATAATTGAAAAAAGGCTGTCTTATTCCTAAGACAGCCTTTTTGCTATAATTCGCATATCATATTATAATCAGGCACTTCTCCCAAATACTCAAACGTCATCTTATTATAATCCATTCTACAACAATAATGACTCATTCCGTTTGAAACCACCAAATAACGCACACGCAACACAATGTTGTAACGAACAATTTGGTCGAAAACTTGCTGTGTAATAGCTATATTCGGCTCCTTGTATTCGATAATCATCAGTGGTTTAAGCTGATTGTTATAGACAATGGTATCACATCGTTTGTTGAGCGAATTAAACTTTATTCCTGCTTCGTTGACAATCAGCGATGCGGGATAATTTTTTTCCGAAACCAAGTAATGCACAAAATGTTGTCGCACCCATTCTTCGGGTGTTAGCGTAACGAATTTTCGTCGAAGAGAATCGAAAATTTTCAATCCGTCGGGCGTTTTTTTGATTTTTGCGTCGAAAATTGGCAAGTTTAATGCGTACATATTGTATCTTTGATGTCCGAAAGAACAAAATTACGACATTTTTATGAAGACGAAGCAAGAAATAGTGGAAAATTGGCTTCCACGATACACAAAACGACCATTGAATGAGTTTACAAAATTCATTCTACTCACTAATTTTCAAAAATATGTAGAGATTTTTGCCCAACATTTCGATGTACCGATTATGGGAGCAGATTCAAATATGCCCAACGCTTCGGCAGAAGGTATTACGATTATCAATTTTGGGATGGGAAGCGCTAATGCTGCCACGATTATGGATTTGTTGAGTGCTGTTAATCCTGCGGCAGTGCTATTTCTCGGAAAATGCGGTGGATTGAAAACACAAAACAAGTTGGGTGATTACATTCTGCCGATAGCTGCTATTCGTGGCGAAGGAACATCGGATGATTATTTTCCGCCTGAAATTCCGGCATTACCGGCGTTTAGTTTGATGCGTTCTTTGTCGTCAAATATTCGAGATGTGAATCGAGATTATTGGACAGGTACCGTTTATACGACAAACAGGCGCGTGTGGGAGCACGATGACGAGTTCAAGGAATACTTGCGAAAAAATCGAATTATGGCGGTAGATATGGAAACAGCCACTTTGTTTACGTGTGGATTCGCTAACCGGATTTCTACCGGAGCATTACTTTTGGTTACCGATCAACCGATGATTTCCGAAGGTGTAAAAACCGAGAAAAGCGATAGAATTGTAACCGAAAATTTCGTGGAAGAGCACGTGAAAATTGGTATTAAATCACTGCTATCCATAATGAATCACAGTTCAACCATCAAGCATTTACGCTTCGATTGGTAAACAAATGTATTCGCGTGCGAATGGATATGTAAATTATTCAACACATCCTATTCGCAATGTAAATTATCCTGAAAATCAGAATTTTACGGATTTACATAAATTTATCGCAAAATAGCATAGTTTCTCGTAAAAATAGACTAAAAAGTATGGCAACCGCACCCAAAATTACGTTCGATACGTTGAAAAAAGAGATTTCTCAACGCCAATTCAAACCCATTTATTTATTGATGGGTGATGAGGGATATTTCATCGACAAACTTACAGAATTGCTGTCTGAAATGGTGCTCACGGAGTCGGAAAAAGACTTCAATATGCAAACGTTTTATGGCATAGATTCCGACGTGAACAGCATTATTGCATCGGCACGGCGATTTCCGATGATGTCGGAATATCAACTCATCGTTGTGAAAGAGGCGCAAGAATTAGACAAATTTGACGTGTTAGACGTGTATGCCAAAAATCCGATGTTTTCCACTATCCTCGTGTTGAATTACAAACACGGAACGGTGGACGGACGAAAAGCGGTTGTGAAAAATATCGCTAAAATCGGTATAGTGTTTGAATCGAAAAAGCTATACGATAATCAAATTCCTGCGTTTATCACGTCATATTTTCGCGAAAAAGAGATTGGCATCGACGAAAAATCGGCACAAATGCTCACGGATTTTGTGGGAAATGACATCAGTAAATTGATTCCGCAGTTGGAAAAACTCGAAATTTCGTTACCGAAAGAAGGCACACGGCGTATCACTTCGGAACTTATTGAGCAAAATATAGGTATCAGCAAAGATTACAACAATTTTGAACTGCAAAAAGCGATTGTTGAAAAAAATGTATTAATGACAAATCGCATCATCAATTATTTGGTAACGTTGCCTGCAAAAGAGTATTCGCCCATATCCACGATAGCGATACTTTTCAATTATTTCAGTAAGTTGCTGGAATGTTATTGGTTATCAAACAAAAACGAACAAAGCGTAATGACTGCGTTAGGTTTGAAATTCCCGATTCAAGTGCGTGATTATATGATTGGATTGCGCAATTACAACGTCAAGCAAGCGATGGATGCAATTTCGTATCTGCGAGCTTACGACGCGCGATTGAAAGGTGTAGATAATGTATCGGCTTCGTCGGAGGATTTGTTGAAGGAGATGGTATATAGGATAATGCATTGAAAACAGATGAACATACGACAAGCAACAATAAACGATGCTGCCGCCATTTGTAATATCCTCAATTACTATATTGAAAACTCGACTATATCCCTTGATATCACATCCATTTCAGAGGATAAATCAAGGCAACGGATAAATGACATCATCAATTCTGGACATTTGCTTTATATTGGCGAAATTGACGGCAATGTTATTGGGTTTTATTGTACATACGATTGGAATAATCGCAGCGCTTGTAAAAGTACAGTGGAAGAAAGTATTTTTTTGGACAAAGACGAAATAGGTAAAGGCTATGGCACACAACTGTTTGAACACTTATTAAAACATATCAACAGATCTAAAACCCACGTATTGATTGCCACTATTGTAATTTCGAACGAGAGTAGTATTCGATTACACGAGCGATTTGGTTTCAAACAAGTATCCCATATAAAAGAAATCGGGCGAAAATTTAACCAATGGCAAGATATCGGACATTGGCAACTAATATTAAAGCAATAAATGATTCAATTGGTTTGAAAACAAAGAATTAAACCTAAACCTCACGACAATCCCATATTTACACACAATCCTCAATCAATCTGAAAATATCCAATTCTGACAGAATAATCCCAACTAGAACAACTTTACGCCACTGAGCAATTAATGCTATTTACAACTGTAATTTCTTTTCGGATAAAATTAGAGATATTATTATTGTCATTAGATAAACAAATGTAACTTACAAGAAAAGATACAATTGTATCTGAATACTATTTTAGATAGAGTAGGGGGCATTCACATTTCTATATATTTATATTTAACACTGAAAAATATTCATTTATATATTATGTAATATATTGTATATTAGCGCTATTAATAATATTTTGAAAAGAAAATAATTAGATTTGATCACTAAAAGCAACTATCAATGACTATATACTCGTTAAACAATCAATTTTGATCTATATTAAGCATATAAATATCAAATAATTATGCTGTATTTATGAAGTTTTTATTTTACTAATAATGTATCGAATGACAAGGTGTATTTACTGTAAATTACAAATGTTTTGTTTTTAGTGGAAATGCTATTTACAAATCTATTCAAAGATTGTTTTCATTTGTAATTTATTTGTGTTACATTTGTGGCGTTATATTTGTGTTGAATAAATATTCAAATGTAAATTATATGATGAAAGATAGAATCAAGCTTGTAATGGAAAACGAAAACCTAACGTCGGCACAGTTTGCGGACAGGTTGCAAATAAACAGAGCAGTTATTTCCCATATCTTGAATGGAAGGAATAATCCGAGCTTTGATGTGATTGACAAAATTCTGAGAGGAATGCACATCAATTATGACTGGTTGGTGTATGGCGAAGGAGAAATGTACAAACAAGGAACGTACCGCGGAGCTATACCCCAAAGTGTCGATTTGTTCTCTCAGAATCTCATAAATGAACACAAAGAGCCGGAAAAAATCGAAAAAGCGCAGGAAATAGTGGTTAAACAACCACTAAATGGTGATAAGATATTTGAAAATAAGGCTATTGAAGCTGTTAAAACGGTGGATAGAAAAGTAGCGCAGATAATTATTTATTATAGTGATAATACGTTTGAAGTGTTTAAGTAGTTTTATAGTTCGATAGTTTATAGTTTTATAGCCAAATCACACACGCTATAAAACTATAAACTATCGAACTATAAAACTAATAAACTTTCAAATGATGAAGCAATCCCTCGCACGCATCTTCCAACAAATCCATTACCAACTCAAAACCCGATGCGCTACCATAATAAGGGTCAGGAATATGGTCGTGTGAAGTAATTCTCGTGCAAAAATCGGTCATCAGATGTATTTTTTCTACTTCTTCTTGCGTGGTAGCCAAAGCTTTGACGTTAGCAAAATTATTACTGTCCATTACTACGATGTAATCGAAACGATCAAAATCTGCCGATACAAATTTTCGTGAAATACTACAAAAATCATATCCACGTTTTTTGCCGTGCGCAAGTGTTCGAGGGTCGGGAAAACTGCCATCATTCCAACCCGATGTTCCTGCGGAATCTATTTCAATAACATCTTGCAGATGACGTTCCTTTACCATTTTCTTCATAATTCCTTCCGCCGCCGGAGAGCGACAAATATTGCCGAGACAGACAAAAAGTATGCGAGTTTTCTTTTGAGATTTCATATTTTGTTTGATTTGTACAAAGATAATCATTTTAATATTTAGTGATGAATGTTTGACAGCAAAAATAAATATTTCTGTGATATGAGTTCTATAAAGTAAAGTATCAAATGATTAAACATAATAGTAATTATAGGAATAATATATTTGATTTTATATTTACTAGTAAAATCACTATCTTTGTAAAAAATTCCACAATCCCGCAATGACAACATCAAACATCAATTGGAAAAAAAATACCGCCTTATTTTTAACAAGTCAAACACTTTCGTTGTTTGGCACAATGCTTGTTCAGTGGGCAATTATGTGGCACATTGTACTCGAAACACAATCCGGCACAATGATGACACTTTATGTTGCCGTAGCCATTTTGCCAACATTTTTCACATCGCTTTTCGGTGGCGTTTGGGCAGATCGGTACAACAAAAAACTACTCATCAATCTTGCTGACGGTTCCATTGCGTTTGTCAGTTTGATTATCGCACTATCGCTGTTTGCCGGACACGATAGTTTCATTTTGTTGCTCATCGCCTCAATGATGCGCGCGTTGGGACAAGGTATTCAGCAACCTGCTGTTAATGCGTTAATACCGATAATTGTTCCAAAAGCTAAATTATTGAAAATAAATGGAATTAACAGCAGTATTCAGTCGGGAATATTCCTGCTTTCACCTGCTCTTGCCGCATCGCTGATGTCGTTTGCACCGTTGCAAACACTCTTTCTTATTGATGTGGTAACGGCAGCTTTGGCAATCACTACACTTCATTATTTTGTGAAAGTGCGACACGAAACCAAAGAAAAATCTGCCGAAAAAACGTCGCATTTTGCCGAACTAATGAGTGGATTACGATACATCAAATCGCATCGCTTTTTACTCTTGATGATGATATTCTCAGCGATTTTCACCATTTTCGTATCGCCATTAGCTATTCTCACGCCGTTGCTCACAACACGCAATTTTGGACCCGAATTATGGCTATTATCAGCCATAGAAATTACTTTTGCCGGCGGAATGATACTCGGCGGATTCCTCGTCGGGATATGGTGTTTTCGCAATAAAATATTCGCTATCGGGATGGCTTGTGCCGTTGCCGGTTTGATATCCATAGTGCTTGGTGTGTGGACAAGTATGATTCCATACCTTGTGTTGATGGTCATTGGCGGCATCGCCGCGCCCTATTTTAATGCCCCATCAATGACTTTGTTGCAGGAAAAAGTGAAACCGAACTATATCGGGCGGGTTTTATCGGTTTTCGTGATGCTCGACAGTCTTGCAATGCCGTTTGGGATGCTGGCTTTCGGACCGCTTGCGGATAAAATTGACATTAACTATATTTTTATCGGTACGGGAGTTGTGATGTTAGTTTTGGGTGGATTGTATTTTGTGGTTAAGGCGTTTAGGAATCCCAAGATTAATCATTAATCACTAAACATTAATCATTAAAAAATTGTACCTTTGCAAACAAAACAAAAACGATAAGAATGAGCGACCAACGATACAATCTTCGCGGCGTTTCGGCATCAAAAGAAGATGTGCACAACGCGATAAAAAATATTGACAAAGGCATTTTTCCGAAAGCATTTTGTAAAATTGTACCCGATATTCTCGGTGGCGACCCCAATTTTTGCAACATTATGCACGCCGACGGTGCAGGTACAAAATCCTCACTTGCATATGTTTATTGGCGCGAAACGGGCGATTTATCTGTGTGGAAAGGTATTGCACAAGACGCTCTGATTATGAATATCGACGACTTGTTGTGCGTAGGTGCAACCGACAATATTCTACTTTCGTCAACCATTGGTAGAAATAAAAATTTAATTCCGGGCGAAGTATTATCGACTATCATTAATGGAACGAATGAGTTATGCGAAACGCTTTCGAATCTTGGTGTTCGCGTTTATCCAACGGGTGGTGAAACGGCTGACGTGGGCGATTTGGTGCGTACCATTATTGTCGATAGTACCGTAACGTGCCGAATGAAACGCGCCGATGTGATTGATAACGCAAATATCCACGCAGGTGATGTAATTGTTGGTTTATCTTCCTGCGGACAAGCCACTTACGAAACCGAATACAACGGTGGTATGGGTAGCAACGGATTGACGTCGGCACGGCACGATGTGTTTGCTAACTATTTGGCTGTTAAATATCCCGAAAGTTACGATGCTTCCATTCCGAAAAATTTGGTTTATTCGGGCGGAATGCGATTGACTGATGAAATCGCAGATTTGGGCATTGATGCCGGAAAACTAGTGCTCTCTCCTACCCGCACTTACGCTCCAATTATTTCTCTTATATTGAAAGAATTACACGGAAAGATTAACGGAATGGTGCACTGTTCGGGTGGTGCGCAAACGAAGGTTATGCACTTTTTGGGCGACGGACTTCGGGTGATAAAAAACAACCTCTTCCCTATCCCACCACTGTTTGAAATGATTCATAATCAATCGGGTACGGATTGGAAAGAAATGTATAAAGTGTTTAATATGGGGCATCGAATGGAAATTTATTTGCCCGAAATGTATGCGCAAACAGTTATTGATATTTCTCGTTCGTTTAATGTTGATGGACAGATAGTTGGAAGAGTTGAGAAATCGGATAAGAGAGAATTGAAGATTAAGAGTGAGTTTGGAGAGTTTGTGTATGACTAATTTTTTAGCACGTAGATGACACAGATTTATACAGATTTGCGCAAATTTTCAAAATTAAGGTTAGAATAAATATATGCAAGAAAATTCCCTCCTAAATAAACTAAATCACTTAGTTACACGCTTCGACGAAATCGGCACAATGATCACCGACCCCGAAGTTATCGGCGATATGAAACGCTACGTGAAATTGAACAAAGAGTACAGCGAACTGCAAAAAATTGTCGATGCTCGCAACGAATATAAAAACACACTCGACAGCATTTCCGAAGCAAAAACGATTCTCGAAAATGAATCTGACAGCGACTTGCGTCAATTGGCAAACGAAGAGCTTTCAGAAAACACCGAAAAACTCCCCGAATTAGAAGAACGAATTAAACTTCTACTTATTCCTGCTGACCCCGAAGATGCCAAAAACGTCATTATGGAAATTCGCGGCGGAACGGGCGGCGACGAAGCTTCTATTTTCGCAGGCGACCTCTATAAAATGTACGCCAGGTATTGCGAAAGCAAAGGATGGCAAACCGAAATCACAAGTTTTACCGAAGGCACGGCAGGTGGATATAAAGAAATTATTTTCACTGTTTCGGGCGATAATGTATATGGAACGTTGAAATACGAATCGGGTGTTCATCGCGTACAGCGCGTGCCGCAAACCGAAACGCAAGGGCGTGTTCACACTTCGGCAGCTACGGTTGCCGTGTTGCCTGAAGCCGAAGAGTTTGACGTGGAAATCAATCCTGCCGATATCGAGATACAAACCGCACGTTCGAGCGGTGCAGGCGGACAAAACGTAAATAAAGTAGAAACAAAAGTGCAACTCACACACAAACCGTCGGGAATTGTGATTACTTGTCAGCAATCACGTTCACAGTTGCAAAACCGTGAAATTGCGATGCAAATGTTGCGCACAAAACTTTACGATATCGAACTCACAAGCCGTCAGGGCGATATTGCTTCGCGTCGTAAAACATTGGTTTCCACAGGTGATCGTTCGGCAAAAATTCGTACTTACAATTATCCGCAAGGAAGAATAACCGATCATCGAATAAATTACACGATTTATAATCTTTCGGCGTATATGGACGGAGAGATTCAAGGGGTTATTGATAATCTGATTATTAGTGAAAATGCAGAAAGGATGAAAGAGAGTGAGATGTAGTATTTAAACTATATGATTTACGGCTACATTCGCGTAAGCACTGACAGACAAACAGTAGAAAATCAACGATTTGAAATCAACCAATTTTGCCAAAAAAATGTAATGGTGGTTGATAAATGGATTGAAGAAACCATTTCGGGAGCAAAAAACCTTCAAGACCGAAAACTTGGTAACCTCCTCAAAAAAATGAAACGAGGGGATATTTTGATTTGTTCCGAACTCTCGCGTCTTGGCAGAAATCTACTAATGATTATGGGCATTCTCAACGAATGTATGAATCGCGATATTCAAGTTTGGACTATCAAAGACAATTATCGTTTGGGTAGCGATATCAACTCCAAAGTCCTCGCATTCGCCTTCGGTCTTTCCGCCGAAATCGAACGTAATCTTATTTCGCAACGTACCAAAGAAGCCCTTGCTCGCAAACGAGCCGAAGGCGTTACTCTCGGTCGTCCAAAAGGCAGCAAATCAAAAGTCAAAAAACTCACAGGCAAAGAAGCCGAAATCAAAAACTTGTTAGATAAAAAAGTTTCCAAATCCGCCATCGCCCGAATTTTAGGTGTTCATAGATTAACAGTAGCAAAATTTGTAAAGGAAAACCTCAAATCCCGAACTAATTATTCTTAATCGATTCAAAACGACGCATTATTGCAACAGAAATTTCAATGTTTGAAACAACGAAGCACTTGAAACTATTAAATTTTTTTCATATCTTTGCACGAAATTATTTTTATCAATGACCCAACAACAACTTTTCCAAAACATACAAAAAAAACAATCTTTCCTCTGCGTAGGGTTAGACACGGATATAAAAAAAATCCCCGAACATTTACTTGAACTCGACGACCCGATTTATGCTTTCAACCAAGCAATTATCGATGCCACTGCGCCTTATTGCGTAGCATACAAACCTAACTTGGCTTTCTACGAGAGTTTGGGCGTAAAAGGCTGGATTGCTTTCGAAAAAACGGTGGCTTACATCAAACAACGCTATCCCGACCAATTTATCATTGCCGACGCCAAGCGTGGCGATATTGGTAACACGAGCGAAATGTATGCTCGTACGTTTTTCGATACCGTAAAAGTTGATGCCGTTACCGTTGCGCCATATATGGGCGAAGACAGTGTGAAACCATTCCTGATTTATCCCGAAAAATGGGTTATCTTGTTGGCGCTCACGTCAAACAAAGGATCGCACGATTTTCAATTTGTAGAAGACAATTTGGGCGAAAAATTGTTTGAAAAAGTGCTTAGAACCTCACAAGAATGGGGCGACAATGAACAAATGATGTACGTAGTAGGTGCTACACAAGGAAAAATGTTCGAAGATGTACGGAAAATCGTACCAAATCATTTTTTGCTTGTCCCGGGCGTAGGTGCACAAGGCGGCTCGTTGGAAGAAGTGTGTAAATACGGAATGAACAGCATTTGCGGTTTACTTGTAAACTCTTCTCGTGGAGTTATTTACGCTGACAATAGCGAAAACTTTGCTAATGCCGCTCGTGAAGAAGCACACAAATTGCAATTGGAAATGAAAGAGATGTTGGAAAAATATATTTAAAAACACGCAGATGACGCAGATTTAAAAAGATTTTCGCAGATTTTTTCTTAAAAAAGTATTTGAAATCTGCGAAAATCTTTTTAAATCTGCGTCATCTGCGTGCCAAAAAAACTATGCAACACAAACGCAAAATCATCAACGACCCCGTTTTCGGATTTATCAACATTCCGAACGATTTTGTGTATGAAATAATACAACATTCTTATTTACAGCGATTAAATCGTATTCGACAATTGGGATTGGCGGCTTTTGTCTATCCCGGCGCACAACATACACGGTTACACCATTCGGTTGGTGCAATGTATTTGATGGATGAAGCGTTGAACAACTTACGGCAAAAAGGACACGATATCTCCGATGATGAGTTTAACGCCGCTTTAGCAGCTATTTTGATGCACGATATCGGACACGGTCCATTTTCGCACGTTTTGGAACACACACTTGTGCCAAATGTGCATCACGAGGCAATTTCTCTTTTGCTAATGAAGCAGATGAACGATGAGTGGAACGGAAAACTGCAAACTGCAATTGATATTTTCACTGATAATTATCCGAAGCGATTTATCCACCAACTCGTTAGCGGACAGTTAGATGTGGATAGATTGGATTATCTGCGTCGTGATAGTTTTTTTACGGGTGTAAGCGAGGGAAATATTGGCTCAGCGCGTATTATAAAAATGCTTGACGTTAAGAACGATACGCTTGTAATAGAATCGAAAGGAATTTATTCGATTGAAAACTTTTTGATGTCACGCCGATTAATGTATTGGCAGGTGTATCTGCACAAAACAGCCGTGGCAGCCGAAAAGATGCTTATCAATCTCCTGAAACGTGCCAAAGAGCTCACGCAACAGGGCGAAAAACTATTCGCTTCCCCTGCCCTCGCCTATTTTTTACTGAACAACACTACGTTGAAAGATTTTGAAAATGACAGCGAAGCATTGTATCATTTTGTAAATTTGGACGATAACGATATTTGGTCGGCAATGAAAGTATGGATTTCACACCCCGACATTATTCTTTCTACCTTAAGCAATGGGATGATTAACAGACGATTGTTCAAAATAAAAATCACAGAAGAAAAAGCAGAAGAAGATAAATCTGCTTCGCATATAGAAAAATACAAGAAGAAATTCAACATTTCGGAACACGAAGCATCTTATTTCCTTTCGTCGGATATGCTTACCACCAATATGTATAGCGAGCAAGACGATAGCATTGATATTTTGTACAGCAACGGAGAGATAAAGGATATTTCGAAAGCGTCGGATATGCTTAATATACAGCTGCTTTCGAAGAAGGTTGTGAAGTATTATTTTGCGTATTTGAGAGTGTAAAGAGAACGCAGATGACGCGGATAACACGGATTTCCGCAGATAAAATTCTTTTTATTTGCGACTAATAAATAAAAAAATCAGCGTAAATCCGTGTTATCCGTGTCATCTGCGTTCCCAAAATCTTCTTTCGCCGTCGGCACAAAAAACCAAACCACAATACCGCCAATCAACCCAAGCGCAAGAATAACAATTCGTAACGGATGACCAACAATATACGCCGAAAACAACACCATACAACTCATAAACACAATAATTCCCGCTTTTCCTTTCCGCGTAACGCCTTTTTTACGTTGATAATCTTTAATTCTTGGTCCTAATATTTTGTTGTTCAACAACCAATTGTACATTCTATCAGAACTTTTTGCAAACAATGCTGCCGATAATAACGCAAATGGCGTGGTAGGCAGTCCGGGAACAACAATACCAAATATTGCTAACGCAAGCGAAATGACACCGCCAATAGCATACAGGGCGCGAATGAATTTGTTTTTTTTCATTTCGAGCGTTGTTTCTTTTTGAGAAGTAAATGCGTCTATCTCGCTGTCTGTATGTGAATTATCGTTCATTACACAAAGTTGCTAAATTATCAAACGCCAAAATTAGCCATTATTCCCATCAAAATCAAAGAAAATTCGTAACTTTGCGTATTAAAAACGACACAACAAAGATATATGTTAGACAAAATAAATGAACTTCTTACCGAAATTGATAATTTGACCGTCGCTTCCCTCGAACAATTGGAAGCAATGCGCATAAAATATTTAAGTAAAAAAGGATTGATTTCGGTCTTGATGGACGATTTTCGCAACATTCCCGCCGATCAAAAACGGGAAGTAGGTGTGAAAATCAACGAACTGAAACAGAAAGCACAAGATAAAATTCAATCGCTAAAAGAGCAGTTTGAAAATGTTGATTCCGGTGCTTCCGATTTGGATTTATCACGCACGGCTTATCCGATTTCGCTCGGCACGCGCCACCCTATTTTGATTGTGAAAGAGGAAATTTGCGATATTTTCAAACGATTGGGCTTTTCGATTGCTGAAGGTCCGGAAATTGAAGACGACTGGCACGTGTTTGGCTCGCTCAACTTTGCCGATGATCATCCGGCGCGTGATATGCAAGATACGTTTTTTATACAAAACGACCCACAAATTGTATTGCGTACGCACACATCGTCTGTTCAAACGCGTGTGATGGAAAAAACACAACCACCCATTCGCATCATTTGTCCCGGTCGCGTATATCGGAACGAGGCAATTTCGTATCGTGCGCACTGCTTTTTTCATCAAGTGGAAGCGTTGTATGTGGATAAAAACGTATCGTTTGCTGATTTGAAACAGGCATTGCTCTTTTTTGCGAAAGAGATGTTCGGCGGCGATACGAAAATTCGTTTGCGTCCGTCGTATTTCCCTTTCACTGAGCCGAGCGCTGAAATGGATATATCGTGTAACATTTGCGGCGGCAAAGGTTGTCCGTTTTGTAAATATACCGGTTGGGTAGAAATTCTGGGTTGTGGTATGGTTGATCCCAATGTGTTGGAAAATTGTGGAATAGACAGTAAAATTTATTCTGGTTATGCCGTCGGAATGGGTATTGAACGGATTACCAATCTGAAATATCAGGTAAAAGATTTGCGGATGTTTTCTGAAAATGATGTGCGTTTTTTGCGGGAATTTGAAGCGGCGACCTGATTTCGCCGAAGGTGAAATCAGGAGGTATAAGGTGAAAGGTTCAAGGTACAAGAAACTCCACCTTTCAC
>JAIRUA010000003.1 GCA_031254645.1 Dysgonamonadaceae bacterium | reverse complement strand
CTCCACGCCAAAAAAATGTCCTACGGCAAAACCACTGCAAATGGGAAAGAAAAAGGCGCTAATCGAAATCACAAGCCGTTTGCCTCGCATGGATTTAATAATTTCGTCGAAACTAACTTCCAAGCCGGCAATAATGATAAGCAAAAATATGCCCAAATCCGACACCACTTGAATTTCTTCCGTGCGGTGTATAAGGTTGAAAAGCGTGGGACCAAGTATAATGCCGGCAAGCACTTCGCCAATCATTGCCGGCTGTTTGAAATGCTCGAACACTTCGCCCAAAAGCCGCGCCACAACGAGCAGTATCAGTAAATTTACGAAAAAAGGGAGTTCAAAAAATGGATTTGCCATAACTTCGGTATGAATTTTTGTTTGGCAAATATATTAATTTCTTTTATGTGCCGTAATTATCGTATGACTTTTCGTATTGATAGTCAATACAAAATCTTCAGAATAAACATACCAATTTTTACCTTTTCGCTCAATATTATTAAAACTATCTTGTTTACACCACGCGACAACTTCGTCAATATCAAGACCGATATTTCGTTTTATGCGTTCTTTGCCTAATTCGGTGGTATGCAATTTATTTACGTCAATTTTAGTCATATTTTATCCCACAATTTCTACTTTTACTTCCACTATATCGTCTGCCTGTTTGCCGATTTTCGCACGAATCTCTTTTCGAATTCCGAGAATGTAACAAACTGATCCGTCAGCGTTTTTCACGCCCATATTTACGATGCTACCGCTGTATGGCTCGCCATCAAACGTGGCGTGAACTTTCAAGCGTCCTTTGCCGTAACGCTCTTTAATATCGAAAGGAATGGCGACATATGCGCCGTCAATGTCGGGCACTTTTTTGATTTCACCGTTGAATGTGAATGTTTTATCGTTCATTTTTAATTATATTTTTCCAATCTTTGTATGACATTTTAGTAAAATGCTCTGTGCGAAAATCATTCATTAATGGAACAGGTTTATTGAATTCCGTGTGGTGGTAAATAAAACCGCATTTTTCTTGTGCGCGTTTTGATTTTTCGTTGCCATCGTAATAACCACACCAAACGGCAGTAAGTCCTAAATCTTCAAAAGCGTGTCGAAGTAATGCATGTGTGGCTTCGGGAATTAAACCTTGTCCCCAAAATGGCTCGCCAATCCAATAACCGATTTCGCCTTCAGTTTCTGTCATTTCAGAACTGTGCATTTCACCTTTTTCTGTCATCAATCCGATACTTCCAACGACTTTGCCTGTTTCTTTCAACACAACGGCATAACATTCATCCACCGAAAGCACATTTTTAATAATTTCACGACTGTCTTCTATGCTCGTGTGCGGCTGCCAACCTGCAATTGGTCCAATATTGGGATTTTGGGCGTATTTGTAAAGAGGTTCGGCATCGTTTTCTTGCCAAGCTCTTAGGATTAGGCGCTTTGTTTGTAATTCCATATTTCTAAAAGACTTTATGAAATATTATTTCATAAGGGTCATCAAAATATTTGAATCCGCCAATTTCCTTATACCCCATTTTTCTATAAAAATGTTGCGCTCCTTCATTTGATTGTGTCGAAGTTAATACACTATTATATCCTTTTTGTTTCATTTCTTCTTCCCAATATTTTACCAATTTTGTTCCGATTCTTTTTTGTCTGTATTCATCAAGAAAATATATCATATTCATAAAGGGAACGTTGTCCCAAAACAAATTATATCTTAACCAACCAATTATTTTACCACCTTTTTGGACAATATATACTTCCTTGTTTTCGATTTTTTGTTGCACTACAGTATCGGAAATCCATTTATCTTGTTCTTTTAGCCACAGATAATCAGTTTGTTCTGCATATTGTATTGTTATCATTTCTTTTGTCATACAATAATTTTCTAATTCCTTATTTCGTGATTTTTTCAACTGTTTTTGCTTTACACAAAACCCTTGTTTCTCGAAAAAAGCCTTTGCCGTGATGCTCACTTCTGAATAAATCTCTTGATTATTCTGTTCTATCGCTTTCTTTTCAAGTTCTAATAACAATTGATTAGCAATGCCTTGTCTTTGATAATCTTTGTGTACAAACATTAAGTCCAAGTAGCCGTCAGTTGCCAAAGAAGCAAATCCCACAATTTTATTGTCAAGAGTTGCCACAATAAAGTATTGCTCTGAAATTCTTGTATTCCACTCGTCGTGGTCTGTATGCCAAGAAGACCAGTCATCAATTGCATCTTGCGGATAATCTCTCGAATTTATTATTTGTATTGTTTCATAGAAAAGCCTTGTAATTTCTACAATATCATCATTTTTAGCTTGCCTTATTTCTAAATTCATCGTCTGTTCTATTTCACAAATTTATTAATCGCATCAATATAAGCTTCTACTGAAGCGGCAACGATATCGGTATTTGCGCCGAAACCATAATAGAGTTTATCATCGTACTCTACCTGCATATGCACTTTTCCGACATCATCACTTCCGCGACTAATTGCCTGAATGGTAAACTCGTGTAAGGTCATTGTGCGACGAATAATTTGTTTCAACGCCTTGATAGCGGCATCAACCGGACCGTTTCCACTGGCAGCAGCTTCAAATTTTTCGCCCGCAATATTCAAACAAATACTTGCAACCGATTTCACGCCAATGCCCGAAGTTACCTGCAAGTAATCCAATTTTATACGGCTTTGCTCGGAACGCTCTGCGCCTGCAAGTATCCGAACATCATCGTCGTTAATATCTTTTTTCTTGTCAGCAAGTTTGAGAAAATTTTCGTAGATTTTATCTAACTTTCCGTTATCCACTTCTATGCCGAGCACACTTAAACGATGTCGCAATGCCGCACGACCACTGCGAGCAGTAAGCAAAATGGCGTTTTCGTCAATTCCGACATCTTTTGGATCCATAATTTCGTAGCTTTCGCGGTTTTTCAACACGCCATCTTGGTGTATTCCCGACGAGTGCGCAAAAGCGTTTCGCCCCACAATCGCTTTATTGGGCTGCACAGGCATATTCATCAAACTGGAAACCAAGCGCGAAGTAGAATAAATCTTCTGTGTATTAATCTGTGTTTCAACGTTCAATCCTTTGTGGCATTTGAGAATCATCGCAATTTCTTCGAGTGAAGTATTTCCGGCGCGTTCGCCGATTCCGTTTATCGTAACTTCTACTTGACGTGCACCATTCATCACACCCGAAATAGTGTTGGCAGTCGCCATTCCTAAATCGTTGTGGCAATGCGTGGCGAGAATTGCGTTGTGAACGCCTTTCACATTTTCCATTAGGAATTTTATTTTTTCGCCGTATTCATTTGGTAGACAATAGCCGGTAGTATCGGGAATGTTTACGACCGTTGCGCCCGCTTTGATAACGGCTTCAACAACTTTGGCGAGATAAACATTGTCGGTTCGACCGGCATCTTCGGCATAAAACTCTACATCTTCAACATATTTTTTTGCATATTTCACACAAGCAATGGCGCGTTCGAGAATGTCGTCTTGATTCGAATTGAATTTATATCGAATATGATAATCCGAAGTTCCGATCCCGGTGTGAATACGCTTGCGTTTAGCGTATTGAAGCGCTTCGGCGGCTATGTCAATGTCTTTTTGTACGCCGCGCGTGAGGGCGCAAATCACGGGCCAAGTAACGGCTTTTGAAATTTCGACCACCGAGTTAAAATCGCCCGGACTCGAAATCGGAAATCCTGCCTCAATCACATCTACTCCCAAAGTCTCTAACGCTTTGGCTACCTGAATCTTTTCCACCGTATTCAATTGACAACCGGGCACTTGCTCGCCATCGCGTAGGGTTGTGTCGAAAATGTAAAGTCTGTCCATTTTATTTTGTTTATTTGTTTTTACTGTTGGGCTTCGGCTTCGCTCAGCCACCGATTACTTGGCTTTGGCTTCGCTCAGTCGCCGATCGCTGAGCGAAGTCGAAGCGTAAAAAAACCTTTCCCACATTGTGAGAAAGGTTGTATTTATATCTTCTATCTTTTATTATATTGATATACGCCTGTCTCATCCACTAAATTTACATAGCAGAATAGAAATAATGAGAATATCAATATTACGATTGTTCATTTGCTTTTGTTTTAATACGATTTCTATTTCCTCGTATCGGCTACAAAGTAACAGTAATTTTTTCTAATGGCAAAATATTTTTCGGTTTTTATTTGAATAAAATTACATTTTATTTTTTGATAAATATTCGTTTTGTTTTGAATTGAATTTAAACTACTGGAAATAAGCCACTTGTATGTTTTTTGTTTTCTGATTCTTCAATTTTCATGCAAAACAATCTTCAAAAACCGCCAAATAGCACTACTTTTGCAAAATGTTTTATCAATGTATTGATGTAAAAACGAAAATGAATGAAGCGGGACGAACAAGTACACCGTTTCTTTTTGGCGTGGATTTTGAAATGGATGAAGGTTTTTTCGTTTGTAATCCTTTGCAGCAGCGAGATATTTTGTTTGATATCAACGGAATTAGTAATACGAAAAATTACGAAATAATTATTCCCAATTTTCGTTTTGATAGTTTTCCCGAAGATTTTTCGACATATCAAAAGCGTTTCGATTTAATAATGAGTGAGTTGTGTCGCGGCAATTCGTATCTCACGAATTTGACGATAAAAACGCCTGTGCAAAGTTCGCTTTCGTTGTACGATATTTTCACATGCAGTCGTACAGTGTATCGTCTTTTTCTTCCCGAAAAATTTGTCTGTTTTTCACCCGAGCGGTTTGTAAAAATCAAGAACAAAAAGATTTACACCTATCCGATGAAAGGAACGATTGATGCCAATATCGAAAATGCTGCTGACATCATTCTAAACGATTACAAAGAAACAGCCGAGCATAATACGATTGTAGATTTGCTGCGCAATGATTTAAGTCGTGTCGCTACCGATGTGAATGTCAAACAATTTCGCTATATTGATTCACTCAAAACGAACAAAGGAGAAATCCTGCAAGTGAGTTCCGAAATTGAAGGTGCGCTTCCGGACGATTATCTGAGAAATATTGGCTCACTCATCTTCGAATTACTTCCGGCAGGTTCTATTTCGGGCGCGCCAAAAAAAGCGACAATTGATATTATTCGCGAAGCAGAACAGGAATCGCGCGGCTTTTATACCGGGATTGCCGGATATTTCGACGGAAAGAATTTGGATACGTGCGTGTTAATTCGTTTTATCGAGCAGCGGGGTGATGGATTGTTTTTCCGAAGTGGCGGTGGCATTACTGTGAACAGCATTTGCGAAAGCGAATATCGCGAAGCGATTCAGAAAATTTATTTACCTTTTCAACCTTCTTAAATATGTTTTTAGAAACCATTTGCATACAAAACGGTATTGTTTACAACTTGCAAAGACACGTTGCACGAATGCAAGAAACCGCCGCTCATTTTGGATTCGTTGTGCCTCGCTTACCTGAACTTGAAACGTTGATGCCAAAAGAATTTAGCGATGAAAGAGTAAAATGTCGCATTATTTATCACGCGAAAATCGATGAAATTACTTTTGAGAAATACATACCAAAAATCGTAAAATCGTTCAAATTGGTGGAAGCATCACCTAATTATTCATTCAAATTTTCAGACCGAACGGAACTCAACTCCTTGCTGTCTCAAAAAGGCGATTATGATGAAATTCTTATCGCGCGCAACGGCTGTATTACTGATACGAGTTTTAGTAACGTGGTTTTCAGGCGCGGAAACGATTTTTTTACGCCCGATACGTATGTTTTGAACGGTACGAAACGGCAACTTCTTTTGCGTGAAGGAATCATCCGCGAAAAAAGAATTACGGTGGAAAATATGAATGAGTTTGAGGAAATAATATTGATAAATGCAATGTTACCCCTAAATCCCCTAAAGGGGACTTGGGGGCGAGAACTGATAAAATATTAAGTATAACGAAACAACAATTCAAGGCTTCAAAAGCCCCCTTTAGGGGGTTGGGGGTTACAACACTATCATTTCCTCCTCACAAAGCGTAATTTTTTCCACTCCGTTTTCATTGATGATAAACGTATTTTCGATACCCACTGCACCAATACCCGGTAATACAAATTTTGGCTCGTATGCAAATGCTATATTTGGCCGCAAAATTTCTTTCGAACGAGGCGTGAAAACGGGCGGTTCATTGATTTCCAATCCAAGTCCGTGCCCTACGAATTTTGCTTGTTGCGTAGTTCCCATAAAATAGTTTTCGAGGTTGTATTTTTTCGCTGTTTCGAGTGAATAGTAGTAAATATCAGCGCAATGCGTACCTGGTTTTACATTTTCTGAAACCCATTCGTTCATTTCTATCGACACTTGATGCGCATCATACGCTTTTTTATCCACTTTGCCAATGGCAAATGTGCGCGTCATATCACTCATATACGGCAGGAAATTACCTGCCATATCGAACATTATTGTCATTCCGTCTTCCAACTTCACGTCCGATGCACCGATAGGCAAGTAGGGTGAAACTCCTTTACCACCCATCGCAAAGTCGTAAGCCGAAGCCGCTTGTGCATTATCTCCGGCAAGAACGCTGCCCATAAAAATATCCATATTGTCGCCAAAAGCACGAAAAATACCGATTGAGCCGTGTTGGCGCATCACGCGTTCTACTTCCGTTTGAAATAACACATCTGTCATACCTTTTTGATACAACGACGGAATTTGTCGATAGACATCAGTTTGAATTGCAGCGCATTTGCGCATCTCGCTGAGTTCGTACTCCGATTTTACGCTGCGAATTTCGCGCATAATGCCCGAAACGTTTAAAAGTTGCGGATTTTCTAACGCATTTTGCAATCGTAACGCATTGTTCAGCGTGATTCTGTCCGCTTCTATAAGCACTTTTTTTGGTAATGATAATCCGTTATTGCACAAAAAATCAGGAATTTGTTCCGGCTTTCGGATGTATATTGCGTTTTCAATATTTTCGGGACGTTTTACGAATAAAATCGGTTCGTCATTGGGTAAAATATAAGCGTATCCATCGAAAATAAATCCGAAAAGATAAAATTGATTGACAGCCGTTGTGATGATGCAAGCATCAGCTTGTGATTGAATAATAGCGTTTTGTACGTTTTTTATCCTGTTTTTGTACTCTGTATTCATTTTTTGAATCTTTGAATTTTTAAATCTTTGAATTGAAAATATCCCACGCTGCCAATGCTTGCAATTCCAGCATTTCCTTTCCGTTTTTAATTATTGCGCCGTTCGTTTTTCCCTTTTTCAAAAAAAGCGTTTCGGCAGGATTATAAACCAAATCGTACAAAAGATGATTTGATGTGAGAAATTCGTAAGGAATAGATGGACATTCGTCCACATTTGGAAATGTGCCAACAGGCGATGCGTTAATGATAACGGTATATTTCGATAAAATATCGCTCGTTAATTCGGTGTAGGTGAAGTTATTTTTGAGTTTTGTACGAGAAACATATTTCCACTCCAAGCCCAAATCCGTGAGAGTGTACGCAACGGCTTTCGATGCGCCGCCTGTGCCGAGAATCAGTGCACGTTTGTGAATTTCAGGGCGAAGAATGGGTGAAATTGAGTTTTTAAAACCTATATAATCAGTATTGTCGCCAACAAGATTATATTCGTTATCGGCTATTCGATTGATCTTTATCGTATTTACTGCTCCAATTTCCCTAGCTTCCGCCGAAATTTCATCTAAAAACGGCATCACTTTCTCTTTATACGGAATGGTTACGTTTAATCCTTTCAATTGCGGATTGGTATAAATAATTTCACGAATATACGAAATATCGTCAATTTCGAAATTGAGATATTCTGCGTTTATATGCTCTTTTGCAAATTTTTCGGTGAAAAATTTGGCGGAAAAAGAGTGCGTTAATGGGAAGCCGATGAGTCCGTATTTATTCATTTTTTAAGATGTATTATTGAGGTTTCTCTGCTATATATAATGTACAAATCCCCAATGTAAAGCGCCTTAAACGAATTTTTTCAAAACCGTTTTTCTTCAAAATCAACATCATTTCGCGTCCTTGCGGAAAAGCAGCGATTGATTCGGGAAGATATTCGTAGGCGCGCTGTTTGGTTGTCAATATATTTGCAATGGTGGGCATAATATGCTCGGTATATGCGTTGTATAGCTGCTTTATTGGCGTTTGTTCGGGTGTGGAAAGTTCGAGAAAGAGGAAAATTCCGCCCGATTTCAATACACGAAATATTTCTTGAAAACTTTTGTCGATATCTTCAAAATTGCGTACGCCAAACGCAACGGTTACCGCATCCAACGAATTGTTGGGAAACGAAAGCGAAGAGCAATCCTGTTTTTCGAACGATATATACTCTTCTAAACCTTTCTGTCGCACTTTCTCTTCGCCAATATTCATCATTTCTTCTGAAATATCTATAGCGAAAATGTGCTTTGGTTGCAAGATTTTTTGTGCGAGAATGGCAAAATCACCTGTTCCGGTGGCAATGTCGAGAATGTGTTTGGGATTGTATTTTTGCAATGTTTTTATCGCCTCTTTTCGCCAATATTTATCGATGCCGAGCGAAAGTACACTGTTTAATTTGTCGTAATTGGGTGCGATTTCGTTGAACATTCGAGCAATTTGGTCTTTTTTTGATTGCTCGTTGTTGTAGGGGTTTATTTTTTCGACATCGTAGCTCATAAATTAACAGCTTCTTAAGTATTCCGAAACATTTTTCTCAATGCGCTCTGAAATATCGCTAATATCCTCTTTTACAAATTTTTCACCTGTGATATTTTCAAATAATTCGATATATCTCTCACTGATTCCATTTACAATTTCATTGGTCATTTCCGGAATAGTTTGCCCTTCTTGTCCTTGAAAATCATTTTTCATCAGCCATTCGCGTACAAATTCTTTCGAAAGTTGTTTTTGTGCTTCGCCTTTTTCAAAAAGTTCGGCATATGTGTCAGCGTAAAAATAGCGTGAACTATCGGGTGTGTGAATTTCGTCAATCAAATAAATTTTGCCATTGCGCTTGCCGAACTCATATTTTGTATCTACCAAAATTAAACTACGTTTAGCAGCGATTTCCGTTCCGCGTTGAAAAAGTGCAAGTGTATATTTTTCAAGTAATTCGTAATCTTCTTTTGAGACTAATCCTTGCAATAGGATTTCTTCTTTTGAAATATCTTCGTCGTGCAAGCCGAGTTGAGCTTTGGTTGTTGGCGTGATAATTGGAGTAGGGAAAGCTTGATTTTCACGCATTCCATCGGGGATTTTCACGCCGCAAATTTCGCGAACTCCTTTTTGATACGCTCGCCACGCGCTTCCGCAAAGATAACCGCGCACAATCATTTCTACCGGAAGTCCTTCGCAACGCAATCCCACGGTTACCATTGGATCGGGCGTGGCTACTTTCCAATTTGGAACAATATCGACTGTGGCATTTAAGAATTTCGCAGCTATCTGATTGAGCATTTGTCCCTTGTAGGGAATACCTTTGGGTAATACGACATCAAATGCCGAAATGCGGTCAGTGGCGACCATTATGAGTAAGTCGTTTTTAACTGTGTAAACGTCACGTACTTTACCGTGATAGATGTTTTTTTGTCCTTCGAATGTGAAGTTGGTGGTGGTGAGGGTGTTCATATTTTTTATTATAAGGCATTCTCTTTATTTAATCTCTTACATCAAAAAATCCCTAAAATTTTTCGAATGAATCAATTTTATATCCGTTTTATAACTCTCTGTAAACGAACTTGGTTTTTTGAATTTTGCATTTTCATTCCACTTAATTTCATAAGCCGAAATCTTATCCCCGTCTTCCTCCACATAATCAATTTCTTGCTGAGTGGTCGTGCGCCAAAAATAACTTCTTGCAAACGGATTTTCGTAATTATTTCGTTTCAGTCGTTCGGAAATAATGAAATTTTCCCACAACATACCTTTGTCTTCGCGAATTGCGAGGTGATTAAAATTATTGATAATCGTATTGCGAACACCATTATCCCAAAAATAAATCTTTTTGCCGAATTTGAGTTCGTTTCTCAAGTTACGACTAAATCCATTGAGTGTAAATATGATAAATCCTTTTTCGAGGATATCAATATACGATTTTACAGTACTTTTGTCAATTTGCAATAAATTCGCCAATTCACTGTATGACACTTCATTGCCCATTTGTAAAGCAAGTGCTTTCAACAGGTTTCCGAGAATAACAGGCTTCTTTATTTTTGCGAAAGCCAATAAATCTTTGTACAAATAACTATCAATCAGTTGCTTTAATCGCTCTTTTTCTTCCGATGGGTGCGTGATAATTTCGGGGTACATTCCGTAAATAAGCCTGATTTCGAGCTGTTGCAATGCTTTTACATAACCTTCGGTGCTTTCGAACTCACTCCACGAAACGGGGAACATTTGATACTCCCACTTTCTGCCGGTAAGCGATTCCGACAAATTATTTTTGATTTCAAACGATGACGAGCCGCTTAAAATCAGTTGCACGTCTTTGAATTTATCCACAATAATTTTTGCCGTCAGTCCGATATTCTCAATTCGCTGTACTTCATCTATGAATATAATTTTTTGATTACCAATGATGTTGCGAATTTCTTCCGTAGAGGGTGTGTTCAATAAATCGCGCACAAAACTATCGTCACCGTCCAAAATCAGCACATCGCCGTAATTTTTCAGCAGATGCAGGATAGAGGTCGTTTTGCCGATTTGTCTTGCGCCAATCAGCACAATTGCCTTGCCCGAAAACATTCGTTTGGCAATAATTTGTTCTATTTTTCGATTTATCATACGCAGTCGAAATTTTGACTACAAAGATAGTGCTTTTTTCTCAATTCCCCAAATTCAATCAATTTCGGTGAATACAATTCTCCGAATTCAATCAATTTCGGTGATTTTAATTCCCCAAAATCAATCAATTTCGGCGGTTTCACTCCCCAAATTCAATTTTTTCTCCTCTTTTTTATATTCCTCCTCCCTCTCATACGCATCTACAATTCTTTGCACCAATTTATGACGAACAATATCTTTCTTATTAAATTCTGCCGTACCAATACCTTTCACATTTTTCAACACACGCATCGAATAAATCAATCCGGATTGTTGCGAATGAGGAAGGTCAATTTGCGTAACATCACCCGTAATAATCATTTTACCGTTCATTCCCAAACGCGTGAGAAACATTTTGATTTGCGGTTTCGTGGTGTTTTGCGCCTCATCGAGAATAATCACAGCATCGTTGAGCGTGCGACCACGCATAAACGCTAATGGTGCAATCTGAATAATCTTATTTTCAATGTATTCTTTAAGTTTCAATGGCGGAATCATATCTTCCAACGCATCGTAAAGCGGTTGTAGATATGGGTCGATTTTATCTTTCATATCGCCGGGCAGGAAACCGAGTTTCTCGCCTGCTTCTACCGCCGGACGGCTGAGAATAATCTTGCGTACCTGTTTTGTTTTCAACGCACGAACGGCAAGTGCGATGGCCGTATATGTTTTTCCCGAGCCGGCGGGACCGATAGCAAAAAGCAAATCGTTTTCATCATACAGTTCAACGAATTTCTGCTGGTTTTCAGTACGTGCCGTAATCGGTTTTCCGTTTAATCCGTGGATAATCAAATTGTCTTGTTTGGCAACCAACGGCGCTTTGTCTTTCACGATGTCGAGAATATCTTCCTCTTTCAACACATTCATTTCGATACTGAAATTTTCGAGTTCGCGGATTTTTTCTTCAAAATCTACCAATTCCTCTTCGTCCCCGATGACTTTGATGACATTTCCACGAGCGACAATGCGTAGCTTTGGATATAACGTTTTCAACAACTGTGTGTTACTGTTATTGATGCCGAAGAAAACGACAGGGTCGATATTCTCTAATATAATAATGCGTTCTATCATCAATTACTTTTTGTGAAATTCAATTTATATTGGTGTGATTTACTCTCTTTTCCTTCCACATAATTGATAAAAGCGTTGTTTACTAATCGATTCCCACCCGGTGTGGGATAATTGCCCGAAAAATACCAATCGCCGTGATTGTTGGGGCAGGCTTTGTGCAGATTTTCGATACTTTGGAAAACGATTTTTACTTCTGCCTTAATATTTTCAGCAGTAAGCATTTGCGCAATTTTGTCTGATATTTGTTCATCGGTAAATGGTGCGTAAATTTCTTTCACGTAATTGACCATTTCCTCTTTTTTATTTTCTTTTTGATTCAAACATTTTTGATAAACATCATCGATAATGTGATGCAAATCATTATCTTCCAATAATTGTATCGCAGCTCTGAAAGCGATAAATTCGCTCATTCGTGACATATCTATTCCGTAACAGTCGGGGTAACGAATTTGTGGCGAAGAAGATACAATCACAATTTTGGTGGGGTCAAGTGTGTCGAGAATTTTTATAATGCTCTGTTTCAGTGTTGTGCCACGAACGATACTGTCGTCGATAATCACAAGCTTATCTTTTCCGCGTTCGATCGAGCCGTACGTAACATCGTATACGTGTGCCGCCAAATCATTTCTGGTGTTGCCTTGTGCGATAAATGTGCGTAATTTGATGTCTTTAATTGCCACTTTTTCAGAACGCACACGTGTTGAAAGAATTTTATCGATTTCTTCCAAACTCAGCGTGTTGCCTTTTTCGTGCAAAAATGCCGCTCGCTTGTGGTTAAAATGTTTTTCCAATCCTTCCAACATCCCGAAATACGCCACTTCTGCAGTGTTGGGAATAAACGAAAAAACGGTGTTATCGAAATCATCGTCAATTGATTCGATAATTTTCGGAACGAGTAATTCGCCCAATTTTTTGCGTTCGCGATAAATATCGAAATCCGACCCGCGTGAAAAATAGATGCGTTCAAACGAACAAGGCGTGATTTCCGGTTTCGGCTCGTTGATTTGTGAAAAAGAGATGCTGCCGTCGCGTTTCACAAAAAATGCTTCGCCCGGTTTCAACTCTGTTATATCGCTCTTTTTCAGCTTAAAAGCTGTTTGAATAACAGGACGTTCCGATGCAACGACTGCAATTTCGTCATCATAGTAATAAAAAGCCGAACGAATTCCCCAAGGATCGCGCAATACAAAGGTATCACCACAACCGATTAATCCGCAAAGGGCATAACCGCCGTCCCAAATTTTGGATGCACGCTTTAATAAAAACGGAATATCGAGATTTTCTTCAATTTTTGCGCTGATTTCCTGCCCATTTAATCCTGTTTTATCCAAGCGATCGTATTGAAATTGTACCTCACGGTCAAGATGATGCCCGATTGATTCGAGCATTACAAACGTATCAGCGTAATCGCGCGGATGTTGCCCGCTTTGTAACAATTCTTCGAACATTTCATCAACATTCGTCATATTGAAATTTCCGGCGAGACAAAGGCTTCGTGCCGACCAATTATTTCGTCTCAACAATGGATGTACGTATGATAAACCGCTTTTTCCGGTGGTGCTGTATCGCAAATGTCCAATTAGCAATTCTGCGGCATAAGGCACGGATTTTTTCACAAAATTCATATCGCAGAGTTGCTCCGATGAAAATGACTTCATACTGGCGTGCACTTTTGTGAATATTTCGGAAATAGCACTCGAGCCTAACGCTCTTTCGCGGAAAATATATTCATTTCCCGGTGCGGCTTCAAGTTTTACAGCACCCAATCCCGCGCCTTCCTGTCCACGGTTGTGCTGTTTTTCCATTAACAGGTACAGTTTGTCTAAACCGTATTGCCACGTACCATATTTTTTATAATAGTAATCGAGAGGTTTAAGAAGACGAATCATTGCGATTCCGCATTCGTGCTTGATAATGTCAGTCATTGATGAGTTTTCTGAAATGAAGGTACAAAATTAGTGTTATTTTGGGGAAAAGCGATGTTTTTTCAGAAAAAAGACTTTCCAAGTTTTTAAAACCCAGAAAGTCTGTATTATCAATTATTAATTGGCTACCGCCGAACGATGTTTGTCAATTATCAATTACTTTGTTTCCCAACCCAATGCGCTCGCTCCTAATACAGCTGCGTCGCTCTCTTTGAGTTCCGAAAACATCAATTTTACTTTACCACGATAGATAGAGACCATATTTTTTTCCATACTTTCACGAATTGGTTTCATAATCAAATCGCCCGCTTTCGACAATCCGCCAAACAAAATAATGGCTTCGGGACTTGAAAACGCAACGAAATCGGCAAACGCTTCGCCCAACATTTCGCCCGTAAATTCGAAAATTTCTCTCGCTACTTTATCGCCTGCCATTGCCGCATCGAAAACGTCTTTCGATGTCAGCTCTTCAATAGGAACGTCGCGCAATTGCGTCTCATCGGTTTTCATTTCTAAATACTCCTGTGCTGTGCGGGCTACGCCTGTTGCCGAAGTATAGGTTTCGAGGCAGCCTTCTTTGCCGCAACCGCATTTGCGTCCGTTGTGGCGACGCATTGTTACGTGCCCCAGTTCGCCAGCGAAACCGTCGTGTCCGTAAATCAATTGTCCGTTTGCCACGATGCCGCTACCCACACCTGTACCGAGTGTGATAACGATAAAATCTTTCATTCCGCGAGCTGCGCCATATGTCATTTCGCCGATGGCGGCTGCGTTGGCATCGTTTGTGATTGTTACGGGAATACCTGCGCGATCTTCCAGCAGTTTTGCAAACGGAATTTCGCCTTTCCAACGAAGATTCGCTGCCGATTCGATACAACCTGTGAAGTAGTTGCCATTGGGTACGCCTGCGCCGATGCCTTTAATCTGACCTTTTGTGTCGGTTTCTTCCTGAAGCGTGTTGATAAGAGCCGCTAACTCGTCCATATAGTCTTCTATATTTGCGTGTTTTGAAGTTTTGATACTTCCGCTTTTTAATATTTGACCTCTTTTGTCCACAATGCCTACAACGGTGTTTGTGCCGCCTACATCAATTCCTATTACATAGGGTTTGTCCATAGTGATTTGTTTTATTTTAATAAGTTATTGAATTGTTTCCGCAAATATAGAGTTTTTTCATCAAATACTTTTACGATTTGGGGATTTATTTTCAATTTCATACTATATAATTTGTTTATTTATTGTACATTTGTGCTTATTTCAAGGCTGTTTGATTGTGTTTTGAACAATACAAATCAAAATGAGCGTACAAAAGGACAAAAATATGAAGACAAAACTTTCTGTTAGCATTGTTTTATTTTTCCTGTCTGCTTCTGTTTTTGCAGTAAATGTGGATACGGTAAGAACGTTTAGTGCGACAATGCAAAAAGAAATTCCTGCCATCGTTATCACACCAAGTAGTTATTCGCCGGATAAGTATTATCCGGTTGTTTATTTGCTGCACGGATATAGTGGAAATTATCGAGTTTGGGCTTCCGAAGACTGGGGTACAAAGTATCTTGCCGATATATATGACTTGATTATTGTAAGTCCTGACGGTGGATACAGCAGCTGGTATTTCGATAGTCCAGTTGATGCGAATTGGCGATACGAAACATATATCAGTCGCGAATTAGTAGAGTTTATCGATACAAATTATTCAACTATTGCTTCACCAAAAGGTCGTGCAATCAGCGGATTAAGTATGGGTGGACACGGCGCGTTGTATCTCGCATTTCGCAACCAAGATGTGTTTGGCGTGTGCGGAAGTATGAGCGGCGGTGTGGATATTCGTCCGTTTCCGTTGAATTGGGATATTGCGAAACGATTGGGTGCGTATGCCGAAAGTCCCGAAAATTGGGAAAAGCATACAGTTATCAATCTCACACATTTACTTACGCCTAACTCATTGGAAATCATTATCGACTGCGGTACGGCGGATTTCTTTTACGATGTAAATGTCAAATTGCACGAAAAATTGAAATATAACAATATTCCGCACGATTTCATCTCCCGTCCCGGTGCGCACAATGGCGATTATTGGAAAAATGCGGTGAAATATCAAATGTTGTTTTTTGATGATTTTTTTAGAAAATAAATAGCACGCAGATGACGAGGATTTTGCTGATTTACGCAGATTTTCAATTTAATAGTAAAAATCTGCGATAATCTTTCTTATCTGCGTCATCTGCGTGCTAAAATCCTATTTTATAATGCAAGAAATTAAATTCTTCAACGGCGAAAATATCCCGTTAGAACTGCACAAAGTACGAGTGGTGCAAAAATTACATCTCGTACCTATCGAAAGGCGCTTGGAAGCGTTGCACGAAGGTGGATTCAACACTTTCAAACTGAAAACAAAAGACGTTTTTCTTGATATGCTTACCGACAGCGGAACCAACGCAATGAGCGACAACCAAATGGCAGCAATGATGCAAGCAGACGATGCTTACGCCGGCTCGCAAAGTTTCGAACGATTGCAAAAAGCGGTAGAAGATGTGCTAGGAAAGAAATATTATTTGCCTGTTCATCAAGGACGTGCGGCAGAAAATATTCTTTCGGTTGCTTACGTAAAAAACGGTAGTCTTGTGCCGATGAACTATCATTTTACTACTGCAATGGCACATATTACAACCAATGGTGGAAAAATCGCCGAATTGCTGTACGATGAAGCATATGTTATCAATTCAGACCATCCGTTCAAAGGTAATATGAACATTGAAAAGTTGGAAGAAATAATAAAACTACACGAGCCGAAAAACGTGCCGTTTATTCGTATGGAAGCATCTACGAATCTCATTGGCGGACAACCGTTTTCGGTGAAAAATTTGCGCGATGTGCGTGCTCTCGCCGATAAATACGGTATTCGTCTTGTGCTTGATGCAAGTCTTTTGGGCGAAAACGCTTATTTGGTAATGAAGCGCGAGGAAGAGTTCAAAAACAGTACAATGGCTGAAATCATCAAAACAATGACCGATTTGGCGGATATTGTTTATTTTTCGGCACGTAAATTAAGTTCGTCACGCGGTGGCGGTATTTGTACAAATAATGTGGAAGTGTACAAAGAGTTGGAAGCTTATATTCCTCTTTATGAAGGATTTTTGACGTATGGTGGTATTTCGTCGCGCGAAATCGAAGCGATGACGGTGGGGTTGTACGAAACATTGGATGAAACGATGATTAGCCAAAGTCCAAGTTTTATCAAATATCTTGTCGATTCGCTAGATAAAAAAGGTGTTCCGGTAATAAAACCTGCCGGAGTACTGGGTGCACATATTGATGCAATGCAAATATGCGCTCATATTCCACAAAGCGAATATCCGGCGGGGGCGTTGGCTGCGGCATTGTATTTGATTTCGGGTATTCGTGGAATGGAGCGTGGGTCGGTTTCCAATCAGCGCGATGAGTACGGTAACGAAACGTACGCCGATATGGAGTTGGTGCGTTTGGCAGTTCCTCGTCGTGTATTCACGCTTTCGCAAATAAAATATGTAGAAGACCGAGTACATTGGTTGTATCAAAATAGACATTTAATTGGTGGGCTGCGATTTGTGTATGAGCCGCCTGTACTTCGTTTCTTTATGGGCGGATTAGAACCTGTGAACGATTGGACGCATCAATTGATTGCGAAGTTTAAGGAAGATTTTGGAGAAAGTTTATAATAATGTGCTAATAAATAATGTACTAATGCAGATTTGCTGTTTTTTAATGGTAATTGCATTAGCATATTAGCACATTATTTATTAGCACATTATAAAAAGATGGCAGGTATTTATCTTCATATTCCTTTTTGTAAAACGCGATGCACCTATTGCGATTTTTACAGTAATACAGACGAATTATTAATGGATACGTTTGTGGAAAAATTGTGTGCGGAGGCACGAATAAGAAAAGATGAGATTTCCGAAAGTATAAAAACGATTTATTTTGGTGGCGGAACACCTTCACAGTTGAAACAAATGCATTTTGAGCAGATTTTTGATACACTTTTCAGTGAATTTTCTGTTGATGAAAATGTCGAAATTACGTTGGAGACAAATCCCGATGATCTTTCACCGGAATATATCAAAATGTTGGTTACGTTTCCATTTAATCGCTTGAGTATTGGTATTCAGAGTTTTGATGAACGAGAGTTGAAGTTTTTGAGCCGCCGGCATTCGGCGCAGCAAGCGATAAAAGCGGTAAAAAACGCTCAACAAGCAGGTTTCAATAACATCAGTATTGATTTAATGTACGGACTTCCCGGTCAAACGCTCGATATTTGGCAAAAAAACCTGCAACAAACCATTGATTTAAACGTTCAACACGTTTCGGCATATCATCTTATCTATGAAGAAGATACGAAAATGTATTCACTTCTGCAAGCCGGAAAAATAAATCCTGTGGATGAACAGACGAGTACCGAAATGTTTTCAATGCTCATTAATCAACTCACAGCGAACAACGGATTTATTCACTACGAAATATCCAATTTCGGAAAACTAAACTATTTTTCTCGACACAATTCTTCGTATTGGCTTGGCGAGAAATACATCGGTTTAGGTGCTGCAGCTCATTCGTTTGATGGGGATAACCGTTCGTGGAATGTTTCTTCGCTCACGCAATACATTAATACATTTGAACGTGTAACAGAGAAATTGGTCATTACGGAAAAATACAACGAATTTATTTTCACTGGTTTGCGCACGATATGGGGTGTTGATTTGCCAAAACTGAAAAATACTTTTGGTGAAAAATTTCACACTTTTTGTTTGAAAAACGCGCAGAAATATATTGACAATCATTTGGTTGAAATAAAAGGGGATATATTGAAACTTTCACATGAAGGAATTTTTATTTCCGACGGCATTATGAGCGATTTAATGTGGGTAGAGTAGGTTTGCATCAGCTCTTTTGGCGTATTTGCTTTTTTTTGTTACTTTTGCATGATGAATAAAGAAGACAAAACTCATTTATTAAATTACGCAATGTACGCCGGAATTTTCCTCGGCAGTTTTTGGGTATTAAAATACTCGTTGTTAATTATCGGATTTGATAAGCCGATGCTAAATCTTTTACACTCAGCACTTAGTATAGTAACACCAATATTGTTGTTTTATTTCTTGAAAAACTATAATGAAAAGTTTCTTAACAGTACAATGCGTTTTTGGCACGGTGTGCAATTTTCGATAATGCTTTTCCTTTTCGCATCTATTTTAGAGGCGCTTATTGTGTTAGTTCACGTGAAGTGGATTGACCCGATGTTTCTTGTAACAATGTCGGAAAATGCAATAAAAATGCTTGAAGCATACAATTTTAATACAGCTATGCTCTCGCAATCTGCTGAAATTCTGTCTAATATGAATCCATTCAGGTATATTTTCAACAACGTAATAATGCTCAATGTTTTCATCGGGTTTATACTTTCGTTAATTATCGTACCCATTGTTCAACGATTCAAAATAGTTCGAAACGAACAATAAACTATACGTAATCAAATGGATATATCAATTGTCATACCATTATACAACGAAGAAGAATCGCTTTCTGAACTTTATGCGTGGATTGAGCGTGTGATGCAAACGAACGGTTTTTCCTACGAAGTCATTTTCGTGGATGACGGAAGTACTGACCGTTCGTGGGAAGTGATTTCCGCGCTTCGCGATGAATCAAGCAATGTGAAAGCAATTAAGTTTCAGCGAAATTACGGTAAATCACCCGCCCTTCATTGTGCCTTTCAAAAAGCGCAAGGCGCTGTGATTATCACAATGGACGCCGATTTGCAAGATAGTCCCGACGAAATTCCCGAACTCTATCGAATGATAAAAGAAGACGGCTATGACTTGGTTTCAGGTTGGAAAAAGAAGCGTTATGATGCGAAATTGACAAAAAACCTGCCCTCAAAGTTCTTTAACGCTACGGCGCGAGGAGTTTCGGGGATAAAATTGAACGACTTCAATTGCGGACTGAAAGCCTATCGCAAACAACTTGCGAAAAGCATTGAAGTTTACAACGATATGCACCGCTACATTCCCATTTTGGCAAAAGATGCCGGATTTAGTAAAATCGGTGAGAAAATAGTTCATCATCAGGCGCGTAAGTACGGAAAAAGTAAGTTTGGCGCAAGCAGATTTGTGAACGGTTATCTTGACTTGATGACGATTTGGTTTTTGAATAAATTCGGAAAAAAACCAATGCATTTTTTTGGACTTTTGGGTAGTATAATGTTTATTCTTGGCTTGATTTCAATCATTGTAGTAGGGGCTTCAAAATTGTATTCGTTGCATCATAATCTGCCGTCGCATTTGGTTACGGAATCGCCATATTTTTATATTTCGCTCACAATGATGATTTTAGGGACACTGCTTTTCCTTACCGGATTTTTGGGTGAAATGATCTCGCGAAGTTCACCGGAAAGAAATAAATATCGAATTGAGGAAGAATTTTAAAATTAACGATTTTAGATTTGCAAACCATAGAAAAACAATGCTTTTGTAAATCTAAAATCGTAAATCGTAAATCGTCAATCTAAAATTGAATTATGGAATTAGACAAAGTTATACAACAGCGAAAATCTGTTCGAAAATATACTGATGAGCCTGTAAGCAAGGAAATTATCGAATCGCTTCTCGAAAGCGCTCGCTTAGCGCCCTCGGCGGTCAATTATCAACCTTGGAAATTTATCGTTTGTACGTCAGAAGAAGCAAAGTGCTTGGTGCGAGAAAGTTATCCGCGCGAATGGTTTAATGATGCACCAGTGTATATCGTAGCGTGCGGCAATCACAATATTTCGTGGAAACGCGCAGACGGAAAAGACCATTGCAATATTGATGTTGCCATTGCTGTTCAACACATTGTTTTGAAAGTACACGATATTGGTTTGGGTACGTGTTGGGTATGCAATTTCGATGCCCAAAAGCTAAAAAACGATTTGAAGTTAGAAGAGCAATGGGAGCCTATTGCCATTCTTCCTATCGGATATCCGAAAGAAATTGCCGGAACGGCTTTATATGATGGAAAACGAAAATCATTGGAAGAAATAACAGTTTGGATATAGTATTATGAACGTAATAAAAACCCTCATTATCATTATATTTGTTTCGTTACTTTTTACTTCTTGTCATTTGAGAAGTGGAAAAAATAATTATATTTATCATCACGAGGTTGGCGAAATTTTCACGACCGAGTTCAGTATCAGATACGAATACAATAGTTCTCTACTGGAAGAAATAATGACAGAATTTGAAAAATTCAATCAATCGCTCAATCCTTTCAGAGAAAATTCAATTATATCAAAAGTGAATAGAAATGAGCCTGTTGAATTGGATTCTTTTTTTGTTACGGTTTTTGAAAAAGCAATGGAAGTTTCTGCCAAATCGGGTGGGGCATTCGACATTACCGTTTCGCCGCTTATTAATGCGTGGGGATTTGGTTTCAGCAATATGGACAACGTAACGCCCGAAGTGATGGATAGTTTACGCGCTTTCGTAGGATTTGAAAAAATCCGTATTGATTCCAATGGACGTATCGAAAAAGACGACCCGCGAATTTCAATAAATATGTCTGCCATTGCCAAAGGATATGCGTGTGATGTGATTGCCAATTTGTTGCGAAGTTATGGCATTGAGAACTTTATGATAGAAATCGGCGGTGAAATTGTTGTACAAGGCGTGAGAGAAGATCGTAATTGCTGGCGACTTGGTATCACAAAACCTTCCGATAATCTATTTAGTCGCGAACTGCAAACCATTCTAAATGTTTGTAACAAAGCAATGGCAACATCGGGCAACTACCGCAATTTCCGTGTGGTTGACGGCAAAAGATTTGGACATACTGTTGACCCACGTACCGGTTTTCCATCGGAGCAAAATATTTTGAGTGCAACCGTTATTGCCGACAATTGTATGACAGCCGATGCTTACGCTACTGTGTTTATGGTGTTGGGATTAGAAAAATCGCGCGAATTGGCGAAGACTATTCCCGGATTATATTATTATTTCATTTATGCTAAACCTGATAGTGATGATTTTGGCATAGCATATTCTGATGGTTTCGAACAATTTTTCACCGATTAAATTAGACATCTTAATTCAACAAAAAAATGAAACAGTTTTCACTTATCCCAATGCTTCCGCTTGAAGAAAATGGAATTGGTATTCAGTATGATACATATGATACACAGTTTGGAAAATCGGTTATTGCGTCTTCTGAAAAAGGTATTTGTTATATCGCCTTCGGAGAAGAAAAAAGGATGTTAGACGAATTAAAACAACGATATCCGAAAGCTAAAATCATAAAAGGAAAAACCGATTTCCACACAAAAGCACTTTCGCTTATTTCGGGTTTAGAAAAAGATGTAGAATTGTCATTGCACGTGCGAGGCACAGATTTTCAATTAAATGTCTGGAACGCGCTCTTACAAATTCCGTCAGGAAAAACAACCACTTATAAAACTATTGCAGAGCGCGTTGGAAAGCCGAAAGCAACTCGTGCAGTAGGAACAGCTGTGGGGCAAAATCCTATTTCATTTTTCATTCCCTGTCATCGTGTAGTTCGTACCGACGGCGGATTGGGCGGCTATCATTGGGGAATTGACATAAAAAAACAAATGCTTGGTTTTGAGGGAGGAGTTAAGTTATAAATAAAGGTCTGTGATATTGATGTAACAAATTCTTAACCGAAAATTGAAAATGATATTCAATTTTCGCTATAACTTTGCACCGCAAAAAACATAAAAAACATCAACTTGAAATGAAATTAAAGCATTTATTTTTACTGCTTCTTACAGTAACTTCATCGTCAGTCTTCTCTCAAAGTGAAGATGGTTTTCCGACGTTTCGAATGAACGGAACATTGAAAACAAAAGTGGAATACGCATCGGCTATTGAGCAAGGACGTTTTTCGGTACGCAATTCGCGATTGATTTTTGGCGGAAAAGTTGCGCCGATGGTTGATTATCGCGGACAATTGGAGCTGAGTGGTTTAGGCAGGTTTCAAGTACTTGATTTAGTGGGAATAATCAAACCGATTGACAATTTGGCACTTACATTTGGACAAGCCACTATTCCGCTTCTCGACACATACGTGCACAGTCCGGGGCAAATTATGTTTGCCAACCGTACATTTGCTGTAGAGTTAGCCGGCACGCGCGATATTGGATTAATGGCGGCTTATTCGTTTAATGCCGGAAATATTCCCATTCTTGCGGAAGCAGGCATTTTCAACGCAAACGACATCAATCAAGCCGTTTGGACGGATACGCTTTCGTATATCGGTCGCCTTTCTTTCGGGTCGATGGACGGTTGGCGCTTGCAAGGAAAAGTGTATAATTATCCCAATGCGGTAACGCAACAACATTTCGTATTTTATGGAATGAGTGCACGGTATGCGACACAAAATTGGCGGATTGAAGCCGAAGCTTTAAAGCGTGATGACCAAAACGACAGAAACCTAAGTGTGTTTTCTACTTATTTACAAGGTGCTTATGTATATCCGATTCAATCAAAACTGTTCAAAAGCATCATTCCTGCATTTCGTTGGGATACGATGGATCAAAACTTATCGGAAAATGCCTTTGATGTCAATCGTTTCACCTGGGGATTAAGTTTTGCATTGACTGACCGTTCAAATCCATCACTCATTCGTATTGATTATGAATGGTATAAAGTAAATAATCGAATCAATTCATTTTTTCCGACACCCGATACTGATTCAAATAAAATAACGTTGGAATTGTTGCTAAATTTCTAGAATTACAATCATACAATATCAATAATCAAAATAAAAATGAAATGAGAAAAATTTATGTACTCTTAATAGCACTTGTAGCGATAGTTTTCGGTGCTTGTAATTCGAGCGAAGGTCGCCCGTTTCAAGAAGAAAATATTACTGTTACCGAAAATTCGACCGTGATGTTCGGAAAAGGTAATTACACTGATTTCGAGCTTAATATGACTGTTCGCACAATTGGCGACGCAACGGGCTATATCGCCTTTCATACCGATAAAAATGGAAAAGGCGGTTATCAAGTTTCGATAGATAACACAACAGTAGGTAACCCGCAATGGTGGACAAAAACCGGTAGCTTGCTCGGTGTGAGAAACCTGACCCAATCGACAGTTGAAACAAACGAATGGTTTGATATGACTATTCGTGTTGAAGGAAAGTCAATTGCTGTATCGCTAAATGACCAACTTGTAGTTGATTATGTTGAGCCCGCAATACCTTATCGCACAGCTGAAAATGCTCGTCAATTGTTGTCGAACGGGAAATTTGCGATGAGCAACACCGGTGGCGGTGTTATCGAAATAAAATCGATGAATGTAATGCCCATTAATAGCGAAATGGATATCGCTTGGCAACAATCTATCGCTATTGACGAGACAACGGATCATATTATTCGTTTGCACCAAGCGAACTTCCCCGTGATTGACTATCATGTGCATTTGAAAGGAATGACAGACAATGAAGCCGCAGTACTATCACGTAGGTATGGTATTAATTATGTGATGGCACCCAATTGCGGTATTGGATTCCCTATTACAAATGATGAACAAGTGATTGATTATGTGAATAGTATGAAAGGGAAACCTTTCCTGCTTGCCATGCAAGGTGAAGGACGTGAATGGGTTACCACTTTTTCGAAAGAAGTTCGCGAGAAGTTCGACTTTGTTTTCACTGATGCCCTAACGTTTACCGATACTAAAGGTCGTCGTACACGTCTTTGGGTACCCGAAGAGGTCATCATTGATAACGAACAACAATATATGGATTTGATTGTGGAGAAAATTGTGGAAGTGATAACGAATGAGCCAATTGATGTGTATGTGAATCCGACATTTTTACCGGAGGTAATGAACAACCGCTATGACTATTTTTGGACTGATGCTCGTATGGATAAAGTGATTGCAGCGCTGCTCGAAAGTGATGTAGCGTTGGAAATCAATGAACACTATCGTATTCCGAACAAAAAATTTGTGCAAAAAGCGAAAGATGCAGGCTTGAAATTCACTTTCGGAACTAACAATATGAATGCGAATTTCGGAAAACTGGAATATTGTATTGAGTTGAAATACGAAGTAGGTATAACGGTTAGTGATATGTTTATTCCGTATTTGAATAGATAATTATAGGCACGCAGATGACGTAAAATCCGCGTCATCTGCGTGCTAAAAACAAAAACAATGGAAATAGACTTTGTAATTACTTGGGTAGATATGGATGACCCAAAATGGCAAGCCGATTTTACACAATATTCCGGTAAAACCACCAACGATAGCAATTCCGTTTCGGAAGCTCGTTTCCGCGACTATGGTTTTCTGAAATACTGGTTTCGCGGTGTAGAAAAATTTGCGCCTTGGGTGCGTAAAATTCATTTCGTAACCTGTGGACAAAAACCTGATTGGTTGGACGAAAACAACCCGAAAATCAATCTCGTTAACCACGAAGATTATATTCCGAAACAGTTTTTGCCCTGTTACAATTCCGTCGTAATTGAGCGCTATTTTCATAAAATACCCGATTTGGCTGAACATTTTGTCTATTTTAACGACGATTTTTTCATTATCAACAATGTTGAAAAAGAACGTTTTTTCAAAGGCGGATTACCGTGCGATATTGCCGCTTTTCAATATAATCTTCCTTGGTCGCAATGGTATAAGCGTATTCAAAACAATATCAATCTTATCAACCAACACTTTGATAAAAAGGAAGTGATGCGCCGTTTTCACAATAAATGGTTTGACAAAAGTTACGGTAGTAAAGCCCGTATGAACTATATTTTAAAACCATATAATAAATTCATCACTTTGCGAGTACCACACAATGCACAACCATTTTTGAAAACCACGTTTGAAGTAGTGTGGGCAGTTGCCGAAAAAGAATTGACAGAAACATCTGTGAACAGATTCCGAAAAGTGAACGATTACACACCCGAACTTTTTCGCACGTGGCAAATCTGTGAAGGCAATTTCGAGCCATACAACACTTACAGCGATACAAAAATGTTTCCGCTTTTGATAAGACCGAAACAAGCTGTTGAAGCAATCAAAAATCAATCGTACAAACTTGTTTGTTTGAATGATAATGTGCATATTCGTAATTATCGGCAAGTAATGGAGAATATTAAAAATGCGTTTGAAGGTATTTTGCCCGAAAAATCGAGTTTTGAGAAGTAATTATTTGAAAAAGATGAAAAAACTAACCATTCTTTTATTCATCAGTTTTGCGTTTTCGGATGTTTACAGTCAAAACTATATCAATAGTATTGACCACATATTTCAGACACATCGAACAGCTCGTCCGTTTTATTTTACAACCGAAGGTGTAGAAAGAGAAACATTGTTTCGAGCATTGACCAAACACATACAAGGTGCTGCATATTCAGACGGCTATTTTTATCTCGTCAGAAATCGTCCCCAAAACCGGAATAATCAGCAATTAATAATAATTGATGAAGAAAAAGCAATGGTTGTGAGTTACTTAACATTAGATCCGGACTACTCACATCCCGGAGGGATACAAATATATGACAATATATTGGCGGTGCCGTTTACCAACAGAGGAAAAAATGCCAAACTTAATTTCTATTCACTGGAAAATCCTATTGAGCCGGTTTTAATAGGCTCTTACTTGTCTGATTCTCAATCAGCTCTTTGTGTTGGAATCATTTCTTATGGTAATAACTACTTAGTGGCTCGCTATTACGGACGAAAAGCGATTAAATTCTATCATTTCGATAAATCATTCAATAAAGTGGCTGAACAAGTATGGATTGCCGATAATCAAGACAAATCAGAATGGCAGCCATTCGGAAAATGGCAAGATTTTGGACAGCGATATGAAAATATGAATCTGGTACAAGTACGTGAAAATAGCTTGTCGAAGCCACAATATTATCTGCTGATGTTTCACAACAATCCCGAAGCCATTGATGTGTTTTCTCTAAGCGAGCCGGATTTAGTTTCCGAAATTGATATACGAATGATTGCTCGAATTCTACTTACACCCCAACGACGCGGATTTAGAATGGGTGGCGGAATGCGCATTATTAATGAAGAAACTGTAGAGTTTTTTTCAACAGACAGGCATATTCAGAGGAGATCAATGATGAATATGTACCCGCCATTACCGTGAGATAAAGAAGTTTGTATTGCTTATAAAAATACACCATTGACCCACAGCGAAGCGAATCAATGGCGTTTATGTAATTCGGTATAGATTTTATTCCCTTTTATTTGTTCAGATTTCTATATCTCACCAACGCTTCCAAAAAATAATAATCAGCATACACCAACGGCGTATCTATTTCGTATCCTTGCGGAAGTGCGCCAACGCTATGCATCAACAGGAAGTTTGCATTTGTGCCCAACTCGGCTCTATATGCCGGTGAAGCCAAACTACGAAGCATTTCTATTGCTGTGTCAATATACGACTGATTATTTGCCAATTGCCCCAATTCAAATAAAGCAGAACAAACAATGGCAGCTGCAGAAGCATCTCTTAGTTTTTCTTTGAATACAACGGCATTAGATCTCTCGCCGGGCGTGAACCCTTCCATTCCCACGTTGAAATCCCACACCGGAATAAGATCTTCCGGCAAATGTTTTAAGAAAAAATCAGCAGCTTTTGTCGCTACATCGAGATACCTTTTGTCGCCTGTTTCACGATATGTCATTGTGTATCCGTATATTGCCCAAGCCTGTCCACGCGCCCAAGTAGAGTTGTCGCTATATCCTTGCGAAGTGAATTTACCCAAAACGGTCGGACTTTCCGGGTCATAACAAACTACGTGCCAAGTTCCGAAATCTTCTCTGAATTGATTTTTTAGCGTCGCATCCGAATGTTTTACCGAAATATCGTAATATTGGGGATTTCCTGTCACTCTCGAAGCGTAAAAAAGCATTTCTAAATTCATCATATTATCAATGATGACCGGAAAATGATACACTGTTGTATCTCCCCAAGGTCTAAATCTATTCCACGATTTAATTGCACCCACTCTTTCGTCAAATCGGGTTGACAATGACCCGGCGCTTTGTATCAAAATATCTTTGTACTCCGGTTTTGGCGCTAAACGTATGGCGTTGCCATAACTGCAATACATCATAAAGCCCAAATCGTGATGCGAGGTAAATGTTTTCAGCGGCTCCAGCGTTTCTGTCCATTTTGTAGCCTCTTCTCTCCATTTGTCATCGCCTGTCAGTTCGTACAGATACCATAATGAACCGGGGAAAAAACCGGGGGTCCAGTCATACATACCGGTTGTGCCTACTGTTCCGTCCTCTCGTATACGCCGTGGATAGTTGTTACCTGTGGGTTCTCCAAGAGCTGTCAGCATTAGTTCTGTTTGCGCAGTGGCAAATTCTACGATTTCGTTAATGAAATTTTCTTTTTCTTTTTGCTTCGTATTACAAGCTACTGTTACAATTGAAATAAAAGCTAAGAGAAATAGCTTAAAGTTTACGTTCATTTTTTTTGATTTTATATATTTTTATATTTCTTCTAATTCCTTTTTTCTTAGCAACGCTTCTAAAAAATAATAATCGGCGTAAGACAATGGAACGCTCACCTCCAAATTGCTTGGAGCAGCACCGGTACTTTGCGTCAATAAGAAACCTCTATACTCTCCTTCGGGTGCGCGGTAACTATTTGTTAGGTTTTCGATAATCGTATCTGCCCATTTCTTGTATTGCACACTTTTTTCTGTACCAAACGTGCTCAATTCGTAGAGTGCGGAAGCGGTGATGGTGGCAGCTGATACGTCGCGTGGCTCGTTGGGAATCTCGGGTGCATCAAAATCCCAATACGGAATTAGATCTTCGGGCAAGTTCGAATGCGTGAAGATGAAATTGGCGATATTTTTTGCTAGTTCGAGAAATTCAGGTTTTTCTGTTTCACGATAACACATTGTGTAACCATACAATGCCCAAGCTTGCCCTCTCGACCACGTGGATTCGTGTGCATAACCTTGATGCGTGTGGCGAGCAATCACTTCACCGGTTGTTGGGTTGAAGTCGACCACGTGATAAGTGCCAAAATCGGGGCGAAAATGGTTTTTCATTGTCGTAATCGCGTGATTTACAGCGATATTGTAAAATGTAGAGTCTCCACTTTCTTGAAATGCCCAAAAAAGCAATTCGAGATTCATCATATTGTCTATAATGACAGGGTTTCCCCATTTGGCTGTGCTGTGATCCCACGAGCGAATGGCTCTGGTTATCGGATTAAATCTTGTTATCAGTGTATAAGCCGATTCTAAAAGAATATCCTTGTATTCAGGATCATTCGTCAATCGAAATCCATTTCCAAAACTGCAATAGACTTTGAAACCCATATCGTGCGTAACGCCATTGGTTTTTTCGCGTTCTATCGGTGCCGTAAATTTTCGTGCTGCTGCTTCCCATTTTTTATCTCTCGTATATTCGTACATAAACCAAAGTGATCCGGGGAAAAATCCGCTTGTCCAATCGCGCGAAGCAACCAAAATAAGTTTTCCGTCGTGCGTCAAACTGCGTGGAGAAAACAACATTCTGCGAGCAGCTGTTGTGTCTTCTGCCAAAGCATTTTCAACTTCTATCATTGCTAATGTCAATTGACGGGCAGCGAAATCAAAGTTTTGTTGCACAATATCCTCTTTTTGTTGTGTTTTGCACGCAGTGAGTAGTAGAAGCGTTAGTGTAAATGTGAGTAACTGTTTCATTTTGTGTGCATTTTGCTATTGTTAATTTTATTGTCTTATTGATTCCTTATAATCTCTCCTTACCGTTTCACCATTCCATATTTTGCGACTTGTCCAATCCTCAGCCGGAGCCGTCCAAAAATCGTGATCGGCGGGCAAGCCCAAGGGTAGAAATACTATGGAAGTGAGATATACACTACCATTGTTGACGTACGAATCGGCAAGTTCGGGTTGATGTCCTACAAAACCAAGTGTGAGGAATCCTTTTTCGCAAAAGTTACCTTCTACCGAAAACATTCTTCTCATCACAGATGTAAGGGCGTTTCTTACTTGTCCGTTGGTCATTGTTGCAGGTAAACCGTATTTCCAAGCCGACAAAGCTAGTGTCTGGAAAGCCCCCATACGATAAGTCATTGAACGTCCGATTGCCGGAAAAGAGGCATCGGGTGCAATCAATCGTTCCATCTGTTGGTTGTATCGTTGCATTCGTCGGAGTGCGAGGTCGAGCCTTACGGGACTGAAAACGTCTTTTTGTCCCATTATATCTATTATTTCTACAAACATCGGATGTATTACAAAACTATTGTAGTAGTCGAGTGCAAAGTCCGGTCCGTCGGTGTACCAACCGTCACCAATGTACCAATCATTAATGCGGCGAATGGTACTGTCAAGCGAATAAATATCGTATTCCTCATCTATCATTAGTAAAAAGGCATCAATTATCGATCTGAAAAGAATCCAATTGTTAAAAAAAGGTCTTATTTTCATCGCATTATTAAACTCTTTTATATATCGCTCTTTTGTAACCTTATCCAATGGATGCCACAATGCTTCAGGTGCGCGGATAAAACTATTTGCCAAAAAAGCGGCATCTACCAACACCTGATTAGCCCCGCCCCACAATAAGTAATCGGGACTATCCGGGTCTACTGCATTGGTATAGCTCAACAGTGCCCATTCACGTAATTGTTTACGCTTTTTGCCTTCAAGTGTATCATCATCGGGAAGTGCGAGCCACGGTGCAATACCTACCATAAGGCGACCGAACGTTTCCATATAAGCTACTTGGCTGTTGCGGTTATCCCACGTGGGACTATACTCTATCGGCATATTTTTTCGTAACTCACCTTTGCTCATATTGCTGAGTACCGGTGCAGCCATTTGATAAGCTAAGTCTACCCAATAGGCTCTGTCATCAAATTGTTCGTGGTTTTTTATTTCCTGAGGAAATAGGTTTATGCTGAAAGTCAGACATAGAGTGATAGATAGGAGTTTGTAAATGTTACTTCTCATAATCGTGGAAAATATTTAAACGTTTGAATGCCAAATGTACATTATTTTATTGAATAAAACGTGTAAAAAAATCTTTTTCTAATTTTTTTGTACAAAAATAAATGAATACTTCTCTTTATAGGGAGTAATATTGTCCGATTTGTGGTATAAAAATATCCGAAAGACTATTTTGTACCTATTTTTGGACAAAAAGCATTGTTTGTTTTAGCTTGATAGTATATATTTGCGCAATATTTCATAATATTTAATATGTACGTGTTTAAATTTTGACATAATATGGAATCGATATTTTTTGCATCTTCTTTTGTTGTTTTTTTAACTATTTTTTCTCTTGTATATTTGGCAGTTAACTATGTTTTGTTAGAGAGAGAGAGAGAGAGAGAGAGAGAGAGAGAGAGAGAGAGAGAGAGAAATAAGCTATACCCTTTCGTTAAGAACAGGAAAACCTTATTTATTTACAAGTATCAGAAGCCTATGCTTCGAAAGTGCGAACTTTCGGAGCATGGGCTTTTGTCTTTAATATCTAAAAAATCAAATCTATTTATTTATCCATTAAAATCAAATTTTATGTATGAAGGCAATTAAAACTAAATTCTTTTACACTTTAATGTGTATGGTTTCTCTTTTTTTGGTTATGCCTGTGAATTCATTTGCAACAACGAGCGAATCGAATCAACAGTCGATAACCGTAAGAGGAATAGTAACAGACAGAACCGGGGAAGCTTTGCCGGGTGTGGCTGTCGTGATCAAGGGCACTACTACGGGCGTGGCAACTGACATCGACGGCGAGTTCGTAATCAGTGTACCCGATGCTAATGCCGTATTGGAAATATCCTATATTGGTTTTATTACACAGACAGTAAGGATTGGTAACAGTACTGTATTGAATGTTGTATTGGAAGACGAAAATACAGCACTTGACGAACTTGTGGTAGTGGGTTATGGTGTACAGAGAAGAGCAAACCTTACCGGTTCGGTATCCAGTATCAGCAATACTAAAATCGAAAACAGGGCTTCACCTAACCTTTCGTCATCTTTGGCAGGTTTGGCAGCCGGTGTGAGTGTACGCCAAAATTCGGGTAATCCCGGCGATGACAGTAGAGCCAATATCCGTATTCGCGGATTGGGCACTTTCTCCGGTGACCATCGCGGACCTATGGTGATTGTAGATGGTATCGAAAGTAATATGGACGCAGTGAATCCAAATGACGTAGAGAGTATTTCTGTATTGAAAGATGCATCATCGGCAGCTATTTATGGTTCTCGTGCGGCTAATGGTGTGATATTGATTACAACCAAAAGAGGTGCTCGCGATGCTCGTCCAACAATTACATACTCCGGTCTTCTTTCGGCACAGTCACCAAGTACCAAACACAAATTTCTTTGGGATCACGCCGAATATATGGACTTGATGAACATGGCAACATTTGCCACAAATAACGCTTCAACACTACCATATGATCCGGAAGAGATAACAGAATGGCGAGCTGCGCAAGGTAATCTCAACGGAATGAGTAAATTTGGTGTGCCTAATTTTTTGGCATATCCCAATACAGATTGGGCTGATGTGCTTTTTGAGAGACGATTTGCACAAAGTCACAATGTACAGGTATCGGGCGGAAGCACAAACAGTAACTATTTGCTTTCACTAGGTTACTTAGATAACCCCGGTGTGATGCAAAATACCGGACTTGAACGCTTCCAGATGCGTGTAAATCTAGAAAGCAGAATTGCCGATTTTTTGAGAGTAGGTACACAAACTTTTGCGCTCAGAGATGATAAACAGGTAGGAGATCAAAGTGCTGTTTTTACAAACTTGTACCAACAGATAGCGGGTGTTTATCCTTACTATGAGGGTAGATATGGCGGACAAACTTCGTCTAGAGATAACGCTCAGACAAATAATTTGCTGAGACTTCTCAATGAACGTACCGGAAATCAGCGTACGCATCGTCTGAATACTACTTGGTTTGCGTCAGTGAGTATTATTGATGGTTTGACGGCTGATGCTCGTTTCAATTATCAAACCCGTCTATACAATGAAGAGCGTTGGCCCGTGAGTCTTGATGTATATAATTTCAGAACAGGGCTTATAGTAAGATCGGGAGCAGAAGCGAAAACAGCCACTACTTATCGTAATTCATTAGAAGAGTATCGCTATACAAGTAACTTATTGTTGAATTACAGCAAAATTTTTGGCGACCACAGTGTGAGCGGTTTATTGGGTTATGAGCAAATGTACTGGAACGATAAACGCTTTGATGCTTCAAGAACCGGACTGATAGATATGTCTATCACCGATATCACTACCGGAGCCGAGATGCAAAGTATTGGCGGTCAAGCTGAGCGTGATTACGCGATGAGATCCTATTTTGGAAGAATAAACTATGTTTATAAAGGTAGATACTTGTTTGAAACGAATGTTCGTCGCGATGGAACTTCTCGTTTTTCGCCCGAAAATCGTTGGGGTACATTTCCTTCTCTCTCGGCAGGCTGGCGTATATCGGAAGAGGCTTTTATGGAATCAATAAGCCATTTTATGGATAACTTAATGCTGAGAGCGTCGTGGGGTAAATTGGGTAATACCACTTCCGGCTATTATGACTGGCAAGCTACCTATGCAACTCGACCTAATGTTTCGGGTGGTGCCAATGCTCCGGGTCTTGCAGTAGGAAAATTTGCCAATCCATTCTTACAATGGGAAAGTATTACATCTTCTGAAGTAGGTTTGAATACCTCACTCTTCAAACAGCAGCTACATTTAGAGTTTACCTATTACAACAAACTAACCGAAGGTATTCTTACTACTCCTAACATTTATTCAACAATGGGTATGGCAAATGCTCCTACTCAGAACACTTCCGATATGCGAAATCGTGGTATCGAAGTAGCAGTAACATGGAATCAGAGAGTCAACGATTTCCGTTATTCGGCTACCGTTAATTTCGCTTATAATCAAAACGAAATTGTGAGATTTTTAGGTAAAATGGTTGAAGACTGGCAAGGTGATACATATGTAAGTAATATTGGTCAAACAGCAACATTGCAAAATGATAATCGTCAAATCAGAACAGAAGGTCATATGTTTGATGAATTTTTCTTGCGTAAGGTTTATAGAGGAACAGGTACTTACAATTTGTCTAATGGAGATGTGGATATCAATGGCGGACCGCGTGATGGTATGATTCGTACACCTCAAGACCTGCAATGGGTAAGAGATATGATTGCAGCAGGATATTCGTTCAATGGAGTAAGGACTATTTCTAACGGCGGATTGACCTATGGCGAGTTGATTTATGCCGACTTAAACGGTGATGGCAACTATGGAAACAGCTTCGACCGCGCGTTCACAGGCAAGTCGGATATTCCCAAATATACACTTGGATTTACAGGAAGCGTAGAATGGAAAGGTTTCGACCTAAATATGACTTGGGCAGGAAATTTTGGAATGCATTATTACCTGCGCGCAAGGGGAATCAATCAGAACGATTTCGTTAGTCCCGGGAATGTGATTGCGGCAAACGCACGCAATATGTTCTATTATTTCAATGAAGCCAATCCGAATGACCCAAACAATAACATTCACGCACCTTATCCAAGGATGTTAGTGGGAACAAGTGCTACTCACCAAGATAGCGACCACTATTTATACAACGCTTCATACTTTAAGTTGAAATTCTTACAGTTGGGATATACCCTTCCCAGAGCGGTAACATCTAAAATGCAGATTGACAGATTGCGTTTATTTGTAAACGGTGAAAACTTGCTGACTTTTACCAAGTATCCGGGTATGGATCCCGAAATCGGTGCTAACGTCAATGTTTATCCGATATCAAGGATGATTTCGGGCGGTATTAATATAACATTTTAATTAAAAAATCGTATGAAAATAAAAAAATATATAGCAATAGTCGCTTTATGTGGTGGATTAATGGCATGTGTAGATCTCGATACAGCACCTTACGACCAACTCGCGACAAGTACTATGTGGACAACCGAAAACCTCACAGATATGGGGATAAACGGTATTTATGCCAATCTTCGCAACTGGGGTATTTATACAACGAGCATTAGTTTTCCTACTACTGCTACCCCTTTTCCAAATTCAAATGGAGTGGGGCAGTGGGGATATGAAATATTAGGACCACTTGGACAATCACACGGTGTGCCCGATTTCTTAAATGGAGGTTTAAATCCGGGTAGTGGAAATGTGAATAATTTATGGCGTCGTCTTTATGAAGGTGTACATCGTGCCAATGATGCCATCTATAATATTCCTATAAAATCTCCGGTTTCGGAAGAAAAGAAAGCCTGTCTGATAGCCGAAGCCCGTTTTTTGCGTGCATTTCACTATTATCGACTAAATGAATTGTGGCGTGGTGTGCCTTACTATGATGTACCCATTTTAGTTACGGAAGCAACAAAAGGACAGGAAACAGAAGAGTTCATTTGGGAAAGAATTATTGAAGACTTGACCGCTTGTATTAATGAGCCTCATTTTCCCAATAATAACTTCACCGCCGGACGAGTAACTAAAGGAGCGGCATACGCTCTACGCGGCAAAGTATATATGCAGCAAGGTAAATGGCAAGATGCTATCAGGGATTTTGAACGAGTAGGAGCAATGGGTTATGGACTTGCTCAAGTTAATTATAAAGCACTGTTTACCGAAGCCCACGAGCGTAGCAGTGAAATGATATTTAGTGTAGAAAATATGCAAGGTTATGCCAACTTCGGAAGTATTGCACAACAGTATCTCGGTACTCGAGCGGCACAAGGTAGCAACTGGGGCGACCACCGGATAACACCCTTTGCCGTTGAATTATACGAAAACAGCGACAGTACGCCATTTAACTGGGATGATTATATTCCCGGATATAGTTCACTACCGATTGCCGCCAGACAAGTATACTTCTTACGCGATACACTCAGAGCGAATGGTACACCACTTGAGCCTTCCATTGCCGGATCAATACCGGTTTTGGTAAGAGCACGCTTAGCTACGTTAGAGGGGATTATGCCCGGCATTTCTGCCCACTATTTGCCGTATGGAAACGAGGCGCGGATTAAAACTGCTTATGCCGATCGAGACCCAAGATTAGCGGCAAATGTGATTACGCCATACGCGGAGTTTTTAGGAGTGAACGAAGGTACAGGAGGAACACAAAACTTCACGCATACTCTCCGTTGGCCCTATAGAGGAAATGATGGTGTGCGATTGCCGGACAATACTCCGGTTGGAGATCTACGACCAGACCGTCAAGCAGAGTTTGAATATTTCCAGCGTAAATTTGTTTACGAAGGTTTTAACGGTACAACTTTCGATCGTACTCGCGGTGGTATTGATGACCCGATGATTCGTTATGCCGATGTTCTGTTGATGTGGGCGGAAGCGTTGGTCGAAATTAATCAGCTAACGAATGCTATGGATAAAGTTGCACAAGTAAGAAATCGTGTGGGTATGCCTACACTGGCATCTAATTTTGCAGACCAAGCTACAGCTCGCGATTATGTGCGTGATGAGCGTCGCCGTGAAATGTTGGGCGAGGGTGGCGCTTACTTCGATGAGTTACGTTGGGGTACGCTAAAGGAAACTAAATTCCCAGCCGGTGCGAGCACTAAACAAGTATGGGGAATACCCGGAGGAGGAGCAGCCTTCCGTTGGCCCGATGTATATAACAGAGACCAGTTGGTTTGGCCTATACCGCGTGGTGAAATAGAAAGAAATCCCAACTTGAAACCTACGCCGGGTTGGACGTATTAAAATTATTATGAATAAAAAAACTCGCAAAGTTATTACTTTGCGAGTTTTTTTATTCAATTTATAGTCATATGGTAAAAATACTTTGCAGTTCAAAGCACTTTGCTGTCAAAAATATTTTTACTTACCTAATCACACTTCTCAATGGTTGCTCAATTCTTATTTGTGCATTTCTCATATACGCAAACCAATCGTCATCCGTTTCAAAACCCCATTTGTTCCAACCACCACCAAAATAATAGACAAACGGTTGTCCGGCATTGAAAGTGCCTACGGCAAGCAAATGTTCGCCGACAAAACAATCGTCTTCGTGCGCCTTAATTTCTACCGATGCAGGCACAATAATTCCCTTGTAAGCACGACCGGAATGTACGTTGGCATCGGAAACAGCATCTATCGCTATTGCCATCATATTGTTTGCTTTCAAAATATTACGTTCGGCAACTGGCACGTTTCTTTCATTGATATTATCGAAACGATGCAAGAAAAGACCGGGCGCAACAGACATTCCGTTTACATCGTCGCCTTCGTAAATAATTGATGCTTTATTTAGTTGATTACCTGCGTCTAAACTAATAGTTAGTGTGGCTTTTAGTGTGCGATGTGGTGTCGATACACATCTTCCGTCGGGAAAACCAACATTTAATGCATCGTAATAAAGTGTAAACTCTGTGCGTAACGGACCATTTTCGTGGATTTCATAACGGCTATAAGGTCCATTTATCCAAAGTACATCGTCTACAAAAGGCGCAATTCCGCCCGCGCCGAGCGTATGTGCTACTCGGTAACAGTCTAAACCTTGTCCGTGATCCACGTGATATGATGCCACTCTCGCGAGATCTTCTTTGTACCATTTATCAATAATCAAGTCTTCTGTTCGTTTGAGCCACATATCCACGCCATTGCTCGGGTTTTGAGGTGCAAGTGCAGGTCCGTACATACGATAAGCCATTCTATCGTTTTCCCACGCAAAATCATCCAAACGCTCGGGAATAAATCGTCCGAAAGTGAGCGGACGAAAATCCGACGGTGTTCCGGCTTTTATCTGATATGTTGCTGTGCTGTTAGCGGCAACGTTCACAGGAAAAATCATCGTTTTTCCGTCAGACAACAGCTGGTAAGGCACTTGAATATTATCAGTATTTGTAAGAATAACATTGTTATCTTTTAGAGATAGTCGTTTTATTATCAAATCAAAATCGACTTCTACCATCTCTTTTTTTCGGTCAATAGATGATGTATTTTCTATCGAAATAGTTACCGTTTTTTCGGTGCACGATTGAAAAACAAACAACGTGCACGCGCACAATAAGGAATAAAAAATGTATTTCATATTTTATTTTTTTATGTATTTTATATTAAGGGCGACCAGCAAGGGTCCGCCCCTACAATTATTTTATGGTTGTTTTCCAATATATGCCAAAATTCCGCCATCCACATACAAAATATGTCCGTTTACGAAATTCGATGCTTCCGATGCTAAAAATACAGCAGGTCCCATCAAATCTTCGGGTGTTCCCCAACGGGCAGCGGGCGTTTTGGCAATGATAAACGAATCAAAGGGATGACGCGAACCATCGGGCTGTCGTTCGCGCAAAGGTGCGGTTTGTGGCGTGGCAATGTAACCGGGTCCGATGCCGTTGCATTGAATATTGCGTTCGCCGTATTCGGAACAGATATTTTTTGTCAACATTTTCAATCCGCCTTTGGCTGCGGCGTAGGCTGATACGGTTTCGCGACCCAATTCGCTCATCATCGAACAGATATTGATGATTTTTCCGTGTCCTTTTTTCAACATTCCGGGTATAACGGCTTTTGAAACGATAAAAGGTCCGTTCAAATCGATGTCAATTACTTGGCGAAATTCTGCTGCACTCATTTCGTGCATTGGTACACGCTTGATAATACCGGCGTTGTTCACCAAGATATCAATAACGCCTACTTCGGCTTCAATCTGCTTTACCATTGCGTTTACGCCTATTTCGTCAGTTACATCGCATACATAGCCGCGAGCGTTGATACCAAGGGATTTATAAGCGTTAAGTCCTTTTGTTATGTTTTCTTCGTTGATATCGTTGAAAACAATTGTTGCACCTGCTTCGGCATAAGCTTGGGCAATGGCAAAGCCGATACCATAGGAAGCTCCTGTTATAAGAGCAATTTTTCCTTGTAGTGAAAAGTTTAGCATAATATTTTATTTCAAGTCTGTTATTTTTGAAAAATCTTGATCGCCATAATCTAAGTTCTCACCAGCCATTCCCCAAATAAAAGTATAATTACTTGTGGCTGCGGCAGAATGAATTGACCATTCAGGCGAAAGTACGGCTTGGTCGCCTTTCATCCAAATATGACGCGTCTCGTTGGGCTCACCCATAAAATGGCAAACAGCCTGATCTTCGGGTACTTCAAAATAGAAATAGGCTTCCATTCGGCGGCTATGCACGTGTGCCGGCATCGTGTTCCACACGCTACCCGGGGCGAGCTCAGTCATTCCCATTTGCAATTGACAAGTGGGAAGATTTTCATTCACAATCATTTTGTTGATATTGCGATGATTGGCTGTTTCCAACGAACCAAGTTCCATTACAATGGCGTTCTCTTTCGTTATTTTTTTGTCGGGATAACCGGTGTGTGCTGTTGCAGAGAGGAAATAGAATTTCGCCGGTTGATTGACGTCTGCGCTTTCAAAATATACTTCACGATTGCCCGCTCCGAGATATAGCGCTTCTTTATAATCAAGTTCGAAAACATTGTCGCCCACTTTTACACAGCCTTTTCCACCCACGTTGTAAATACCGATTTCACGTCGTGTTAAAAATATAGGCTGTTTTAATGGGTCAATGGCTTCGAGGTGAAGCGTTTCGCCAATGGGCATTGCACCACCTACAATCATACGGTCGTACATAGAATAGACCATATTTACTTCGTTTACCGAGAAAAGTTTTTCGATTAAAAAATCGCGTCTAAGTCTTTCTGTGTCATACGACTTAGCATCTTCGGGGTGCGCTGCGTAGCGCAGTTCATAATTGGTTTTCATATTGTTGTTGATTTGTTTTTAGTCATTGCATACAAAGATACGACTTTTCTTGTTAAAACAAACTGGGCTAACAAGAAAAATCGTATTACTTTAACTATCAATAGAAGATTATTCCGTTGACAACGCAAAATTCACTCCTTGCACAAGATTCCAATATCCGCGTGTGAAGTCGGGTATTTCTACCGGTGCACTTCCGTGTTCCAAAGAAACGGCTGTCAATGGCACCATGCTGTTCCACGTTGCAAAGTCGTACACATTCATATCGAGTGGCAGACCGTTGCGCAAGCAATAAATCAAACGATAATCCATAATAAAGTCCATTCCGCCGTGAGCAATACGTCCTAAACTGCGTGCTGTTTCCAACAATTCATCGTTAATAATCGGGTGGCGATATTTTGCCAGTAAAGCTTGACGTGCATCGTCCGGCAACCAGCTATGCGCATCTAAATCGTTCAAATCAGGTCTGCCGTCTTCACCCAATGCTTGAGCCACAAAATCGCCTTCCAGCGCAATGCCTTGACGTGGAAATGCACTCAAATAACCTTTTGTACCGGCAACGGCGTACATACGTGAATACGGACGTGGACTGGCAATGTCGCGGTGAAGGTTGATTGCTTTGCCTTTTTCGGTTTGAATCAAAGTCATTGTATTTTGACCGTTGGCAACATCTTCCCAAGTAACATTTTCGCCACGATTCTCTCTCAACCAGTTAGGAATACTTACCGGACGGGTATCCATAGACACCAAATGTGTTAATCTGTCGCCACGATTGATGTTTAATGCCAATGCTGCCGAGCCTATTCCGTGTATGGGATAGAGGTCTCCGCGCATAGTGCGGTTAGCTTTCATGCGCCAATCGCCTTCGTATGCATTCCAGAATGCTTCGAGTTGGTGGATATATGCACCGTCAGCATAAAGAGTTTCTCCGAAGACACCTTGCTGAATCATATTCAAAGTGGTGAGCTCGAAGTTGTTGTACACAACATTTGCAAGCAACATCACGTGTTTGCGATGTTTTTCGGCAACATTCACAACGCGCCAAATATCTTCCATTGTTAAAGCGCCGGGGTGTTCTACGGCTACGTGTTTACCGTTTTCCACAGCGGTAACAATCATATCGCCACGTTCGTCCCAACTAGTAGCGATGTAAATGAGGTCGAGGTCGTCGCGCGCAACTAATTCTTTCCAACCGTCTGCGCCATAATAGACTGCTGCTTTGGGTATTTCAGCATTGATAAGCATTTGTTGTACTTTTTCTACTCTATCCAAGTGTAGGTCGCACAAAGCTACTACCTCTACACCTTCGATGTGCATAAAACGCTGTACAGCACCCGGTCCGCGCATTCCCAAGCCGATAAATCCTACACGAATGGTTTCGATTGGGTCAACTGCCAATCCGACTACGTGTGTTTGTCCGGCAGGACGGGCAGGCGTTTCTGTTTTAATTAAGTAACTTGTTTTTGATTTTTCGCAGCACGAAACAAAAGCGGCAGCGATAAAACACACTAAAAATAGTGATTTGATGAATTTTGTCATAAAAATGAAATGTTTAGATGTTTTTAGTTGGTTGTTTTTTGTTGATACAAATTTGATGCAAAGATAATGTTTTATAAAATAAAAAACGTATCTGAGAGTCTCAAATATGTGGCTATATATCTTGTATTTCTGAAAAATGTACTATCTTTTGCGAAAATAAAAAGAATATCGGATAAAATTGACGACGAGACTGCCTAAAAGCAAGGCAGCCTCATCATCAAACTATAAAATGTCATCCAAGAAATTAATCTTCAAAACTGGAAAGTCCTACATTGAAATCCGAAATTTGAATGGTATTACCACTGCCCGGAGCAGGCAGGAATCCTACTATTTCAATTTTTAAATATCTGTAATTCACCGTTTCGGGTAAATCTACTCTTGCCTCATTGATAGCCACTGCTGTCGGAATGGCGGCTCTTTCGATTATTTGTGTAAACTCTTCACCGTTGTTGCTACCGAATACAGCAACTGCACTCGCACGCAAGTTTGCTGATGTATTGTTTGTTCTGTGTCGCAATCTGAAATAGTTGTAATTTTGACTGCTGCCCATATCCAACACAAAGTAAGCGTTGTATGAACCACCCGTGATACCGGCAAATACTGCGTTCGGTTTCACGATAATGATACCTGTGTTCGGGTTTACACCGTCAATCATCTGATGCGGAAAGCCTCCAAAGGCATCGGTCATCGTACCGTTAATAATATTAACAGGCGTGTGTGCTTCCGAAAGCATAACATTCCAACCTGTACGAGTTAAATCGTTGTAAACCACGTTTCTTATTCTCAGTTCGCAAGTCGCTTCTACGTTGCTGCCATCGGTAGCTCTTACGGTAATGGTAACATCGCCAAATAAATCGCGCGTATAGATAACACCGTTTTCATCAACGAAAGCCAGTTCTTCGTTGCTCGATATGAAAATCACATCGGGATTTGTTGCATTTTCGGGATTGACAACTGTTATTGCACCAAGGTCGAAACTTTGCTCTACGCCGATGTAATGAACTTTAAATTCGGCAGGAATTTCGATAGATGTTACCGGATAGATGCGCTCTTCTACGCTCACGATACATATTGTCCACATATCCGTGTTGTTTACAGCATCTATTCTCAGAGCGGCTTCGCCTACGCCTGTGGCGGTGATTACACCGTTTTCATCTACGGTGAAAACTTTTACATCGGTTGATGAATATTTGAATGTATAACCTGCTTTATCAACAGATTCGTCGGGATAAAGGACGATTTCTACTTGCTTGGTATCACCTTCAATCAGTGAAATTATATTGTCTTCGGCGTTGCTGACTTTCAGGCTTGTTACTTTTGCGAGAGAGTCCGTATCATTGTCGCTACAGCCGATAGATGCAAGAGGAAACATTATCAGTGTGGCGATAAAGAGTTTCATTATCTTTTTCATATATTTTTATGTTTTAGTTATCTGTACGAATCTAAATTTGTCTCTGTTATCAAATGAATATCTTGATGAGGCGGCTGCGGATATTGACGAATTTCGCTGAGAAGTGCGTTAATTTGCGCCTGTGTGATAACCATATTCGGTTCGTCGATAGGTGTAAGAAATCCCCAGCTGCGGAAAAAGTTTTCCAAATTGAATCCCGAAACACGACACACTTGGCGTACAAAATCGAGTTGATACACGCCATCGGTTACACCTGCATTGCTTAAGGTTGGTGTGATTCGGTAATGCTCGTGCAGGTCGCGATAGAAATCTGCTTGCCCTAACGCATCTGTAAGATAAAGGTGTAACTGCCAAAACGGAACAAGTTTTGGGAAAAATTGATTCGCAATAGCGTTACTGCCAAACGGAACGCCTGTATCTACAATACGCGCCCACCCTGCGGCATAGCCATCGGATTGAAGCAACCTCGATGGTTGTCCAAATTGCTGTTGAGAATACATTGAGTAGATATTTACCGTAACTTCAGTCTTGTCACGCCAGCGAAGTCCGGGACGTGTTTGGTTGATATGCCCCACTTCGTGTGCCGGTCCCCATATTCGCGCCTCGAAACGGTCGGCGCGTGTGAACGCTTCGGTAATACCCGGTCCGTAAGCCGTGCGGTTGCGGGCTGCAATTGCCGCTACACCCGGCGGCGGATTGTAGTAGATATGGAAATACATTCTGTTGCGGAACATTTTATTGTATTTCTCTAATCCCAAAAATTCCTGTTGCAAATAAACCAAACGGTCGAATTTTTCCACAATCGACACAATATCGGAGTCAGCTTCTCTGAAATCCGCAACAGCCCACGTAATGTGCGAGCGCACGCCTACCACGTCAATTTCTCTGTACGGCGCTGTTCTCAACATCTCGCGCCAATCAGCAAGCGTATGTTTTTGGCTGTCGAAATATCCGTTTACTTTTCCGAAAGCAAAGTGTACTTTCACCGATTTTTCTGCGGCTCTCGCTTTGTCTGCTTCCGTTTCCAAAATAAGTGGAATATCGTCATTGGTTATATTAAGAATATATATCAAGCCGCCGGTAGTAGTTCTTATTCTGTTTTCGCCTTCAAATAGAGGGAATGTTCTGCTGCTGCCGTAACCATTCATCAAATCTTGCACCACCATAGATATATTTTGTCCGCGTGTGTTACCTACAAAAACCAAAAACTCCTCGTTTGCATTTACGTATATTCCTGTGGGATTGTCTCGCAAGCTGTAATGTTCTGTTTTGTTGATATTTGCCATAATGGAAGGGTCTTGATACGGACGATATTCTGCTACTCTAAACGCTTTGTTGTATGTATTATTCAAAAGAGCGGTAGCCAATCGTCTGTAATCGGCATCGGGTATTCTTCTAATGTCGGCTTCCATTATTCCGGGACGTAATTCGCTGCAAGTAAAATCGGTAAAGATTGTTGTGTAATCGAATCGATTTAAGCTCGACTGGTAAAATTCCATTTGAACAATACTTACCCGGTTGTTGTTTGCCGAATGAATTTCGAATCGTACTTTGTATGGATTTTCTATGGGCGTTTCCAAATTTATACGATGTGGTGAGAAATTGGCATTGCCGCGTTCGTAGTCGCCAATTTTTACAAATGTTTCGGGTGCTTGCACTGTTGAAACATAAATCGAATACCTGTTAAACTGCCCCCAAGCGTTGAATCCGTCCGGACGCGGATAATACACAATATAATTCAAACGCTCTGCCGGCTCCAGCGTATATTCCACAATAAAGGGCCAGCTGGTAATGGCACCGAACAGTGAGTTGAAATAAGTGCTGAAGTCGCCATCATAAGACTTTTCTATACCGCGAGGCTCTGACACTGTTTCTTCGGAAGTTGCCCACGCAGAAGCTACCTTTATCTGTATATCAACGGCTCCTTCCGAAGCTTGTTGAATAACAGGCACTTCACGTATATAATTTCCGTACGAAAGTGTGATAACGGTTGCGCGCGATACTTGATGAAAGGTAGGCTCAACGGTTATTTTCAATAATTCTCCGTTTTTGGACAATTGTACCCAATCTTCACCGCTTGTATTAACAGTGTAGGTTACTTGGTTGATGTCCACGTCGTTGGTTACGTACATTCGTACCTCTCTTTCGCCACCGTTGGCGGCAAAGTTCAATTCTAATGGCAATATTCGTAACCATTCTGTTTTTTGGTCGATTAAATCGCTGTTACCGGTGCTGCAACCGAAAAAGATGAGGATAACAGAGAATAAAAGTATTTTTGTTTTCATAATTATTGAAGAATTTAGTTCGGACTATCTATCGGTGGCACATTATTTTCATATCCCGCATAACCCCAATTTTGATTGATGCGTCCCTGTACATTGGCAGCAATAGCACCTTCGGGCACAGGCCACAAAACGTGGAAAGGCGCCATTGTATAGACGTTGCCCATAGCTGTTCTTACAAGAGGATCCTGATTATAAAAATCGGTAACGAGCATAATGTGATCAAAAAAGAAGTTTTCTTGCGAGAATCTGTTAAGTGTATAACTTTTTCCGGTATATGCCGGTTTTCCGGTTTTGGCATATAGATAGGAAATGCGTGTCAGTTCTGTTTTGCGCGGCTCTTCGTAAAATAATTCACGTCCGCGTTCATCAAGAATCATTCTCATATCCACTTCGTTTGCCGTAATAGGGCGTGCTCCGGCTCTTACACGCACTTTGTTGATATCGTCAGCGGCAAGTTGCAGGTTTCCTTTCCAATAATGAGCTTCAGCTCTAAATAGATATGTTGCTGCCAAGCGGAAAATATACCAGTCGCTGTTACCTCCTCGCCAACTGTTTGCTCTTTGCTCGCCTACAAACAGTTTGTAATTGGGCCAGCCGTACCAGTTGCGTATGGTGTCGTTAATCAACGTTACACCTCTTTCCAGATTGCGTCCGTACCATTCCGTACCGCGAAGCGCAGGGTTATTGTAGGTAAGGTCTTCCATATCCATCCAGTTGCCTGATTCTCTGCAACGGCGCAGGTCGGTATTATCCAATCCCCATATCAGCCTTTGATGATACCACGTTCCGCGCAATGTTCCGATCCCGCGACCTATTTGTAATAAATAGGGGTTGTTTACCTCATTGTTATCCACAAATGCATTCACACCGGTGGGCGTTCTCAACTGGTTTGGTGCTGCCCACCAAGGCGTGGTATTACGCATTATTTCCATTCCGGTATTCGATGCACCTTCTTCCCCAAACTGGTCTAATACAATGTATATCGCCTCTCTGTTTTCCAATAGTCTTTTGTTTTCGGGGCGATGTAAATCCCAAACAACGTTTCTTGAAGGATTGCTGCTATCTACACCAAATCTGTGCTCCATCAGGCTGTGGGTATCTCCATCAATTACTCTTGATGCAGAAGCAATGGCATCATCAAACTCGCCAAGTGCCAAGTTTATCATTGTTAGTAAGTGATACATAGCACCTCTATTGACCATTCCTCTGTGTGTAACGTTCGGCATATCGTTTGCCGAATCTTCCAAATCAGCTTTCAAGTAACGAAGAATCACTTCTCTTTGTGTGGAATAGAAGTCGAATCGGGGCGTAACTACCTCTTCATTTATAAACGGTACATCGCCAAACTGGTGCACCAAGCGATAGTAGCGCAAAGCACGATGAAAACGTCCATGTGCCAAGATTGTTCTTTTTTGTTCTTCATTATCAAATTGAACACTCTCTGCTCTTGTCAAAATAGTATTTGCATCGCCAATCCCCTTATAAAGAACTCGCCAGTAGAAAGCCATTCTTGCTGCATTTGCTGCGTTATCTGTGTTGGCGCTCGGCGTTATTTGCCTTATTAGGTCTTGGGGTGGTGCATTTGTGTCCGTCATACCGTTTACGGCAAGATCCGAAAACACCATCTCGGTCAAAAATGCCGGAACGCCGGAAAATGCTGTCGGGTAATATTCTATAAAACGATAGTCTCTATTCAACATATGTGTTGCTGTCATTAAACCCTGAAAAGTAGTCAAGGCATTTTCGGGTGTGTAAAATGACATTGGTTTTGGGTCAAGCCAACCCTCGCAAGCACTTATTGAAAGCGAGAGCACAACAATTGCTACTCCTGTTTTTATATTTTTGAAAAGTTTCATATTCAAATAGTTTTAAAATGTTACATTTAATCCAAACGACACTGTTATTGGCACGTTTCTATCATTTCCTATCCCGGTAACTTCTGTATTTGGATCTCCTGCTGTGCGATCGCGACCTGTTAGTGTGCGAGCTTCGGGGTCTTGTCCTGGCCAAATTGTCCAATAATACAGATTTCTTGCCGAAAAGTTGAGGTTTACTGCCTCTACGCCCAAGTTGGCTTTGCTGATAAACGCTCTGGGTACTTGGTAGCTGAGGGCTATATTTTCCAAACGAACAAAGCTGGATTTACGCCATATAGTATAACCAACGGGTGTTATAGAGCCTAAGCGTGCGTAGTTGTTGGTGGGGTTGTCGGGCGTCCAAAAGTTGTTTTTGATTTGATTGGTTGTATTAATCAAAGCGTTGTTATTTTTAGCTCTATCGTAGCTACGCCACTGTCCCAATTGCGAAATCAAATTGAATGAGAAGGTGAAATCGTTGTAGAATGTGAAAGAGTTGCGCATATTCATCGTTACCAGTGGTGCGCGCGAGCCTATAAATTCTCTATCATCGTTGTTGTATCGTCCGTCGCCGTTTTTATCCAAAATTTTGAAGTCGCCCGGTCGCAAACCGGCATTGATAGCGGCTTCGTCCATTTCTTCACCTTCCTGCCACACGCCCAATATTCTGTAATCCCAAATTTCGTATATGGAACGACCGATAAAACGCTGGTTGGTAATATCATCGGCTTCTCTTTGCCCGATAATGTTTCCGGCAGTATCATACACATTTTCCATTAACCCATACAGACTGTTGATTCTGTTTTTGTTATGGGCAAGTCCAAAATCAGTATTCCAGTTAAAATTACGTGTACGTATATTCCTTGAACTGAGTGTTACTTCAATACCCGTGTTTTGTACTTCTCCGATATTGCTCAGAACATTTACATAGCCGGTAATATTTGGCAACTGGCGTGATATAAGCAGATCATTGGTTTTGCTGCTGTACACTTCTACGCTACCTGTCAAGCGATTTTTGAATAGACCAAAATCAAGCCCTAAGTTATATGCAGTTGTGGTTTCCCATCTCAAATTATTATTTCCCATTCGAGAAGCATAATAGGTGTTTACAGTAACCAATTCTCCGGTTCTTTCATCTATAATAAAATATTTTTGAGCAGCCATTCTCATTAATGCATCGTAGATACCAATTTCTCTATTACCGGTTTTTCCCCACGACAAGCGAAGCCTCCCGAAGTTAAGCCAATCGGTTTCGGGCATAAAATTTTCCTCAGAAAATACCCAGCCAACTGCAACAGAGGGAAAAGTGGCATACGGATTATTTACACCAAAAGCTGAATAACCATCGCGACGGATTGTTGTGGTAAGCAAATAGCGGTTGTCAAACGTGTAGTGCGCTCTTGCCATTAGTGCCAAAGCTGTTCTATAAGTATCATCACTTGTGATTTCGGAAACGGTTGCCCAACCCATACCACTGGCTCCCAATACGTCAGACGGCTCAAAGGCTCTTCCTATCATTCTGTCGGAGCGTGTGGTTTGCTCTTCCAGGTTGAACAGACCGGTAAAGTCGATAAAGTGTTTGTCGAACTCTTTGTTCCAACTCAATACATTGTCTAACTGCCACAAAAAGTCGTAGTTGTTTTCACGTCGAGCCACCTCGTGTCCGCTGGTATTCCAAGCCGGATGTTCCGTAGATTGGTGCCGTCTCATACTTCTCCAACGGAAACGTGGTGAATAGGTGCTTTGAAGCGAAAAACCGTATGGCAGGCTCAATCTCAAAAAAGTAGAGGCATTCAATATACTTACCTCTTCTGCCCTGTCTGTAAAGTATGGATTTGTGAGCGGATTGATGTGGTTGAGGTTGCCGGTAGCAAATTGCGTGAGCTTTCCGTTTTCGTCATACACATCTCCATAAGGCGAAACTGTTCGATAAGCATCGCCGCTTGTAGCTAATCCGCCCTGATTGTTTACGGTAAATTGGGTGTTCATTCCAAAAGACAACCAATTTGTTACACGGCTATCCAAATTTACACGAGCGCGCACGGCAGAAAATCGGTCTCCTATCTGATTGCCTTCATTGTTAACGTAGTTCAACGAGGTAAAATAAGAGGTTTCTCCTGCCTTCCCCGAAACACTTACTGTGTAGTCTTGGTTAAGGGCAGTTTGATAAGTCAGTTTTTCCCAGTCTATTACATTTCCTGCAAAATAATTGTATAGCTCAATGTCGTCAAAGCGCAAACGCGTCATCCACGCTCTGCGCAGCGTGCTCATATCGCCTGCCGGTATGCCATCAAGCCACTGCGAAAGGTCGGTGTTGTTGAGTGTTGCCGGGTCGTCATAATAAAACGATGGGCGAGCAGGGTTTTGTGCCCTCATTACAGCCTGACGGTAGTGAACGTACTCCTCACCCTTATATGTGGGCGGCAAAGCATTAGTGAAAGCCCAACCAATGTTCGAGTTGAAGCGAATGGTAGGTCTGGCGGTTGTTCCTCTTTTGGTGGTAATCATAATAACGCCGTTGGCAGCTCTTGCTCCAAACACGGCGGTGGAGCTGGCATCTTTCAATATATCTATGCGCTCAATGTCGAGTGGATTGATGTCGGTTAATTGTCCGAAATAAATCACACCGTCTAACACCAAAAGCGGTGCATTGGAAGCTGCAAAACTGTTTTGTCCGCGAAGCATAAGGTCATCGGTTTCTCCACGTGCAGTTGTAGATGTGGCTACCGATAAGCCCGGTACTCCGGTTCTCAACATATCTTGCACCGTGCTTGGCATCTCTCTTTCCATTGCTTGTGCATTTACCATAGAAACCGCACCTGTCAAGTCTCTTCGCCTCATTGTGCCATATCCCACTACTACCAACTCATCTAATACTTCGGAATCCGGCACAAGTATTACGTGCGTATTCGGACGCACACTCACTTCTTGTGTTATGTATCCCACGTATGAGACAATAAGTATTCCGTCTGCGGGTGCTGAAATAGTAAAGGCACCATCGAGGTCGGTAGCTGTTCCCTGTGAAGTGCCACGTATTTGAATGGTAGCACCAATAACAGGATCGCCAAACTCATCTACTACTGTGCCGTGCACTTGTGTTTGAGCTGTTGCCAGCCCTATCCCCATAAAGAGTAGAGCAAAAAACATCAATAATTTTCTCTTTTGATGAATTTTAAGAAAAGAGCCGTTTCGCCCCCCCCCATTTTACATTTTTTATAATCATAAGTGTTCAAATTTGAGTATTAAAAAATCATTTGTTGTAATTTAATTATAAGTTGTGTCATTTGAAATCTATCTTGTATATCTCACTTCCGGCTAATAGATAAGCACCCACACCGTACACCGCTGTCATATCTGAAGTTACTCGTCGGGGATCAGCGCCAATTGGTTGCACGTAACCTAGTTTTCCGTCTTCGTTCACAAAGGAATTGAGGACGTTCCACGTTTTCAATAATCCGGGTAAGTACTCTTCTTTTGAAAGTAATCCAGAATTGATGCCGTATGCTACGGCGTATGTTATTAAGGCGGTAGCGCTTGTTTCGGGAGCAGGAAAACTTTCGGGATCAAGCAAGCTGGCGTGCCAATAGCCTCTTTCATTTTGCAAAGCAACCAAGGCGGGAATAAACTCCTTGAATAGACTTTGGTAAAAAGGCAAGTATTCCGAGTTTTTTGGCAGTTGTTTCATTGTATTTACCAATCCGCCGGCAACCCAACCATTGCCTCTGCCCCAAAATATTTTTTCGCCATTGTTCTCCCTTCTGTCGAAAAAGCTCGCATCGCGGAAAAACAGACGATGTTCTCTGTCATACAGTTTTTCGTATGTTCTTCTGAACTCATAGTCCATAAACTGTAAATATCTTGGATTATTTTCGATTCTTGCTATGTGCGCATACACGGGTGGTGCCATAAAGAGGGCATCGCACCACGTCCACGATTGTTTGTTGTTTGCGTCCATAGAGGGGTTGGGCGGATTGGCGATAATCCAGTCGACTCTCTCTTTGGTTGGTGTCAACATCACAGGATCTTTGTATTTATCATACAAGTAGAGATAGAATTGACCTACCATTAATTCATCGGCGTGATAAAGGCTGTGGCGTGTTCCTTCGAAGTTTGCCGGAATCTTCCAGTTATTTTTCTGTCCGATATCTTTCAGCCAGTCGTAATAGATATTATTACCTGCTATTTCCGCCCATTTTGTCATTCCCAAAAAGAGAGTTCCATTTGTCCAAGCATCTATACCATAATCGTGTAGATAGCCGGGTGAGCCTTCTGTGGAATAAGTGAAATGTTCGATTTGCCAGTCGGCTACTTTTGCCATTTGAATTTTTAGTGCTTCCTTGTCAAATTTTGACAGCGATAGTTGTTCGTTTTGAGCAACTTTTTTGCTTCCCGAACAACTCATCGTTGATAAAACGATGATCGAAATGAGAGCAAAGAGTGCGAAAAGAAAAACAGATAGTCTAAAATTTTTTTTGTCTTTTACCATTCTTATTATATGTAATTTGTTATTAGAACTTGGTCTTTTAATATTATCTTTTTTAGTAATATCAAATTATAGCCAAGCGATAGCAAAAGTAGTTTCTTCTCAGAAACCCGTTTTGCTCTTTTTGTTTTTTATTTTGCTCTTTTTGCTTTTTAACGTTTTGAGTGGGTGGTTGGTGTTTTTTGGACAGATGGGGTATGAGTAGTAGAGACGTAGCGGGCTACGTCTCTACTACGGTTGCCGTATGATTGTAAAAGGTTGGAGAGTGTTATTTCGTCTTCTTATGCTTTGCTGCAAAAGCCGTCGGCGTTTCGTCAAACTCTTTTTTGAAGACTTTTGTAAAATAAGATTGACTTTGTATACCAATCATTTGCATCACTTGATAAACAGGCAAATCTTCTTCGATGAGTATGCGAGCCGCTTTTCGTAATCGGTATTGCAAGATAAATTCGACAGTGGACATGTCTGTCAACATTTTCACTTTCGAATACAGTTTGCTTCGGCTCACGAGTAACTCTGAAGCAATATAGTTTACATCAATATCCGATGAATCGAGATTGTTTTCTATCACTTCGGTGAGTTTTTGTAAAAACTTGTTATCTTTTTCATTTGTAGATAATTCGGCACTATCTGCAAAGAAATTTTTGGCATAACGTTCTCTCAATTTTCGATACTGGGTGAAAACATTTTGAATAGAAAGTTGTAACAAATTGAGGTCTATCGGTTTTTCAAAATAGAGGTCTGCGCCAAATTCGCTACTTTCTAATTTTGTTTCGAGGTCTGTTTTGGCAGTCAGCAAAATAACAGGAATATGAGATGTGTTTATATCATTTTTTATGTCTTTCAGTAAACTGATTCCATCTTTCACAGGCATCATTATATCGCTTACAATCAAATCTACTTCCGTATCTTTCAGTATAATAAGTGCTTCAACTCCATTTACGGCTTCTGTTATCATATATGACGATGAGAGAAATTTGGAAATAAGTGTTCGTAAGTCATTATTATCTTCCACCAATAATATCCGTTTTTTGCCTTTCGGCGATATATCATCAACATACGAAATGGGCTTGATGGCATTTTTGGGTTCGTTGTTTTCCGATAATGAACGTGTAATCATTTGTTCCGATTCGGATTCCGTATTCAAAAACTCATTATCGGTATAAATAGCCGAATCGAACGGTAAGCTGACAACGATATCAGTTCCTTTTTCTCTTTCGCTAAACAGTGTAACTTCTCCTTTGTGCAATAAAACCAGACTTTTAACCAAGGCAAGCCCTATTCCTGTACCCAAATGATTGTCGGCATTGTCAGTTTTCACTTTATAAAATCTATCGAAAACACTTTCGATGGAATCTTTTGTTATTCCTATTCCGCTGTCTCGAATCACAATAGAAAAGGCGTTGGCGACGGTATTTTCACCGGCAACAGTATGAAAATTTTTGTATTCGGACGTAAATTTACTTTTTTCGGCATACGTTTCAATAGAAATTTTTCCGCCGTTGTGAGTATATTTAAACGCATTTCGAAGAAGATTCATTATAATTTTTTCCAACACCTGTTTGTCGATATATGTCTGATAATACTCGAGTTCCGTGTCGAGGGCAATATTGAAATCGATGTTGTTTTTTTTTGCATAATCTTCAAAATCGAGATATAGATCTTTGACCATCGGGTTTATTTCCATTTTTTGAACTTGCAACTGCATTTTACCATTTTCAACGGTTTTGAAATCCATCAGTTCGTTTACTAAATTCAGCAATCGGGTTGCGTTGTTGTGCAAAATTCGGTGATAGTATTTTTTTACTCCTTCTTCTTTCAAGTTGTTGATTGTCGCCAAAATAAGGAACAGAGGCGCTCTGAAATCGTGAGAAATATTGGTGAAAAACCGAAGTTGTGATTGGTGAATTTCTTCTTTTTTCTGTTTGTCGAGGTCGTTGAGATAAAGCTGCATTTTCAGCTTTCTTTTATCGTTGTAATAGTGAACGATAGCTGCCAAAATGCTCAACGCTATCAGCACGTAAATAAAATAAGCTACTCCGCTGAGCAATGGCGCGGGACGGCGCTTTATTCTAATCACGCTTGGTGTTTCGTTCCACACGCCGTCGTTGTTAGCCGCCATTATTTCAAACTGATACGTTCCGGCAGGAATTTTCGAATAAAAAGCCGTCCGATTGTTGGCATCTACCGTTATCCATCTGTCGTCGTAGCCTTTCAAACGGTATCTGAAGGTGTTTTTTTGCGGAATAAGATAGTTATCCGACGAAAATCTGAATCCGAAATTACTTTGACGATGCGTTAATACAATTGTGTTTTCAAAAAAACCGGCATTTCTGTCCTTGAAAGTTGGCAATGCCGACACGTTATCTATCAAAAAATCAGCTATAATAACATTCGGTTTGTGTTGGTTTTGTGTGATATTTTGTGGGGTTATGATGCTGAAACCGTTTGTGCCGCCAAAATAGAGTTCTCCGTTTTTTCCTTTCATTGCTGCCAACGGATAATATACTTGCCCCTGCAGTCCGTCGGCGGCATCAAATTTTGTATATGATTTATTTTCAATATTATATCTCACCAAGCCGTTGTCTGTTCCCAACCATAAATGGTTATCCGAATCTGCGCAAATACTATATATTGTTGATATGTTCAGGCTTAAAATCTCTTCAAATGGTGTGAAATCTTTGTTTTTGGTGTTGTATTTAAACAAGCCATTGCCTAACGTTCCTATCCATATATTGTTTTCTTTGTCGATAAACAAAGATTGTGCGTTTAGAAATCCTTCTTCGGATGCAATTTTTTCTGTTTCGCGTGTTTCGATGTTAAACCTATATAACTTTAAAGGGGTTGCCAACCACAAATAACCATCATCACTCCTTTGAAAATCAAAAATATATGATTCCGATGTTGTCTCATCGAGAGTATAATGTGTGAATGTTTTGGTATCAAAAGAGAAATACGAAATTTGTGGTCTTGCCATTTGATAAGCAATCCAAAGACCGGAATCCTTCTCTAATATAATTTTTCGTAAATTGTTTGAAAGCAAGCCATTTTCGACAAGGAAATTTGTAAATTGTCCGGTTTTGGTATCGTAATGAGATAATCCCCCTACAAACATTGATATCCAAAGGTTTTTTCCGGTATCCAATACAATGGATTTGATTTGATTAGAGAGAAGACGCGTTCCGTTTCTACTGGAATGATGGAATGTAAATTGCCTTGTTTTTTTATCTATACGGTTTATGCCGCCGCCATCCGTACCTATCCACAAACTGTTATCGTCTTCGGCAAAACTACTTACCATATCTGCATTTAGCATCATTCTGTTGGTTGTATATGTTTCAAACCAAGGACGGTCTTCAATATTAACATAGCTCAATCCACCCGAAAATGTTCCGATCCAAATGTTCTTTTGAGCATCTTCGGCAATAGTCCACACCGAGTTGTTTGGCAAACTGAAATCGTTCGCTGCAGAATGTCTATGCACTTGGTATAGATTCGTTTGCGGATCAAAAATCAATAAGCCTTGTCGTGTTCCAATCCATATTTTTCCGGTTTTATCTATGTGTAGTTTTCTTGGCGATATAATTTCTCCTTCGTGCTCATAAAACACATCGAATTGTCCCTTGATTTGCTTTGTTTCCGTATCAATTTTAAACAATCCGTGCTCTCTGGTTAGCACCCACAATTTGCTCCCCACTCTCCGAATATCTGTAATATGATGTGTATGAGAAAATTGATAGAGAAGTGAAATTTCATTCGGATTTTCTATATAATTGCAGTAATATATTCTGTCGTAAATGGTAGCCATATACAAGCCCTCGCCTTCAGTGCAAAAGTGTGCAATGTGCCTAATTGTGTTCCCTTCATATAGTGAGGGGATTACCTCACTTGTTTGCGAATTATATCGATGTAGTAAACCGTTATGTACTAGCCAAATATTATTATCACTATCAATGGTCAATTCCGCAACCAAACCGGGGAAAACGGATTTAAATGTTCCTCCTGTCCTATTGTATATAAACAAACCGTTATTGGTTGCAACGTACAATTCTCCGGTTGGGCTTACTGTCATTGAATTAAAAAACCATCTTTGATGATTGTCTATGCTGTTGAATATAGGATAATATGATTTATGTTCATAGCCGTCCAGTCGCAGAATATTATTGTCTTGTAATATCCAAATAAAACCATCTCTGTCTTGCACGATAGATTTTATACCATCATAAAAGAAGCCTCCTTCGGGCGAAAATGTATGAAACCTGTAATCATTTTTCGAGAATACATTTCCGAGCAAAAAAGAGAATAAAGTTAAAATGAGAATGGTTTTTCTAGATGTCATTGTTTATCTCTTTCTAAACAATAATCCCACCGCAATGATTGCTGCCGATGCGGCAACCACGCCCAAAATACTAATAAAAGGCTGTTTTTTTGGATTCTGTTCAATAATCGATGTTTTTTCTTCGAAAATTGCCATTTTGTGCTCAACTTCATATTGAACATTTTCTTCCGGTAATTTTTTTTCGACCACAAAAATAATGTCATGATGTTCATTTTCATCTTCGTTTTCAACCGGAATATCATCGCTATGAAATCCGTCATTCAAAAGCGTTGTCTCAAAATTTGCGAAAGGTTTATTAACAAGTTCTTTCAATATAGTGGCAGGCAAAAAAGAGAAGCGATAGTGCGCCGGAATTTCGATTTTTTCGCCCGTGTTCACATCTACACTTTCGCGTGCTTGAATCAGTGTTAATTTGAAAGTACCGAAATCTTTTATTTTTACCGGATTATCTTCCGACAAGGATTCTTGAATAATAGAAAATAATGTTTTAACAAACACATCAGCCTCTTCTTTCGCAACATTCTGTTTGGAAGCCACGATATCTACAATGTCTTGTAAGTTGAGTTTTTTGTTTTTTTCCATAACCAATGATGTTCTGAAATCAGGTATTCAAATTTTTCAAATGTTCTTTCACATTTACCGATGGTCGAAAATTTGCCACAATTTTAGGCGGCACCAAATATCGTTCCTGTGTTTGCGGATTAACGGATATGCGCTCGGCTTTCTTTTTGGTTTCGAAAACGCCGAAATTATGAATGGATAATTGACAGTTTTCACTCAATTTTTCGTTCATAACAATAACAAAAGTGTCGAGAGTTTCAGACACTTTCGTTTGCTTCCAATCAAGACGATTCGCCAATTCGCCAATAAGATCTTTGTGTGTCATAATCTATCTTCTATTACCCATCGCAAGCATTATATAATGAAGAAGAATTGCCAACGAGCCAAGCGCAGCCACCACATACGTATATCCTGCCCAACGCAGTGCATCAACCGCTTGAGCCTGATTACTGCCATCGGTAATTCCGGCACTGTCCAGCCAACGAATGGCACGATTGCTCGCATTTTTCTCCACAGGAAGCGTTACAAAACTAAATAATGTTGTCATTGCAAACATCGCTATTCCAATCCAAATCAATGCAGGAAACGTTTGAAGAAAAATAATTCCAGCAAGAAGCACCCACGTCATCCATTTTGATGAAACGGAAATAACAGGCACTAATGCCGAACGCATTTTCAACGGCGCATATCCCATCGCGTGTTGTATAGCGTGCCCGGTTTCGTGTGCAGCAACGGCGGCAGCGGCTACACTGTTGGTGTCATATACAGGTTCGCTCAGGTTAATCGTTTTGTTGAGCGGATTATAATGGTCAGTCAATTGCCCTCTTACGGAAATTACCCGTACATCATAAACTCCATTGTCGCGAAGCATTTTTTCAGCCACATCTTTTCCTGTCATTCCATTGCGAAGCGGGATACGAGAATATTTTTTGAATCGACTCTGTAATGTTGATTGAACCAACCAACTGGCGAGTGCAATCACGCCGAAAATAATCCAAATAGGTGCTATGGTCATCATTTTAATATTTTGAATTTGAAACTTGATTGCAAATATAAATAATATTTTCGAAGTTTGCTGATAAAAGGATGTTTTTATTGATTGAAAATGAGATGAGCGTTAAAACAACGTTGGATTGGAATAAAAAAAGCGACTACAATCGCTTGCAATCACTTTCATAATTAACTTTCTAAATTCTAAAAACATATGAGAATATGTTTTGTCGGGATGACTGGATTCGAACCAGCGACCACTCGCCCCCCAGACGAGTACTCTAAACCGGACTGAGCTACATCCCGTAAAAAAAGCGAGTGCAAAATTACTATATTATTCCGAATCGTGCAAATTTATCTTACAGAAGTTTACTTTTTATGGATTTAATATATTTTACGGATTAATATTCGAATCGTTGGAAAATTACTTGTTATTTTGCACCTTACAAATAATAGGTAAGAAAATAAAATTTATATATGATCTTCACAGCGAGGCAAATAGCTGATTTCTTGAAAGGGGAAATCGTCGGAAATCCCGACACAAAAGTAAGCAATTTCTCAAAAATTGAGGAAGGAAAGCCCGAAACCCTCACTTTTTTGGCTAATCCTAAATATACATCTTATATTTACGAAACAAAAGCCGATATTGTTCTTGTAAACAGCGACTTTTTCCCCGAAAAAGAAATAGAGGCAACACTTATAAAAGTTCCCAACGCATATGCAGCATTAGCCACACTGATGGAAATGGTCAGCAATGCTACACCAAAAAAAAATGGCATTGAACCGATGAGTTTCGTAGCCGATACCGCATCGGTAGGTGTAGAAACATACGTAGGAGCATTTGCCTACATCGGAGAAAAAGTAACAGTGGGCGAGGGGGCAAAAATTTATCCGCACGCGTATATTGGCGATAATGCTACCATCGGAAAAAACACAATAATCTATTCCGGCGCACGTATTTACCCAAATTGTGTGGTGGGAGATAATTGTATTTTGCATGCAGGTTGTGTGATTGGTGCCGATGGCTTTGGGTTTAGCAACGAGAACGGTGTCTATCAGAAGATTCCGCAAATGGGAAATGTAATTATCGAAGATAATGTAGAAATCGGTGCAAATACTACAATAGACTGTGCTGTAATGGGCTCTACCATTATCCGACGTGGCGTGAAGCTCGACAATCTGATTCAAATTGCCCATAATTGCGAAATTGGCGAAAATACTGCAATGGCTGCCCAAGTGGGCATTGCCGGCTCTACAAAAATCGGAGAAAACTGTGTGCTTGGTGGACAAGTGGGCATTGGCGGACATATCACTATCGGTAAAAACAGTCAAATAGGTGCGCAGGCAGGTATTATTAGCAATACGAAAGAAGGCTCGGAAATTATCGGCTCACCTGCTATGCCGGTAAAAAACTTTTTCAGATCGAGCATCGTTATTCCAAAACTCCCCGATATGTATCGTCAATTAAATGCACTCGAAAAAGAAATCGCGCAATTAAAAGAAATGCTTGTCGATAAAAAATAAGCCGTTCCATCGTTCAATTTTTCCGTTTCAGTCAATTTTATGAAATATAATTGACCGATGTGTTGTAGTTTTGCGCTGTTTTCAAATCGCAGCAAATATTTTTGAAAATTTTGTTGAAGCTGAGAAAACCAAGTTTGGCGTTCCAAGTTTTCGATATTAACTTTGTTGCTCCAAAAATAATGTGTCAAGTTATAAATTGAGGGAAAAAAGTTGTTGCTAGGGGAAAATTTAGAAAATTTCCCATAAATATGACAGTTATCTCTATATTTAGTTGTATATTTGCACAACAAGAAAATATGTGTAATCAATCAAACATAAAGTGAAACAGAAAACATTACAAAAAAGCTTCACATTAAGCGGTATCGGACTTCATACCGGATTAGATATTGTGGTTACTTTTCATCCTGCACCGGAAGACCACGGATACAAAATCAAAAGGATTGATCTTGAAGATCAGCCCATCATTGAACTATTAGCAGAGAATGTAGTTAATACGCAACGTGGAACGGTTATCGGAAAAGGAAACGTAACTGTGAGTACCGTCGAGCACGGTCTCGCTGCGTTATATGCCTTAGGTATAGATAATTGCCTTATCGAAGTGAATTCATCGGAATTTCCAATTCTCGACGGAAGCGCTATCGAATATGTAAAATCCATTCGAGAAGCGGGCATTTGTGAGCAGCAAAAAGACAAAGATTATTACATTGTTCGCAAGAAAATGGAAGTGTCTGACCCTGAAACAGGATCGAAACTTGTTTTGTTGCCCGATGATTGTTTTTGTATCAACTCTTTCATCGAATTTGAATCGAAATATATTCCAAATCAATCGGCGTCAATGGATTGCACGACTGCATTTGAGACAGAAATCGCTCCGTCGCGCACATTTGTTTTCGTTCGTGAGTTACAACAATTACGCCAAGCAGGATTGATTAAAGGCGGTAATTTGGATAATGCTATTGTTATTTACGAGCGAAAATTATCGCAAGAAGATTTGGATAGCCTTGCCGATAGCCTCAATCTTCCGCACCAAAACGCCGAAGAAATGGGCTATATTAATAAACGTCCGTTGGCTTTCCCCAATGAGCCGGCACGTCATAAATTGTTAGACATTATCGGTGATATGGCACTTATAGGCAAACCGATTAAAGGACGCATCATTGCTACACGTCCGGGACACAAAATCAACAATCAGTTGGCTCGACTTGTACGTAAAGACATCAAACAGAACGAAGTACAACCACCAATTTACGATGTGAACGATGTTCCTGTAATGGACAATATTCGCATACGTGAATTACTTCCGCATCGTTATCCGTTTTTAATGGTGGATAAGGTGGTGCAAAAAACAGACAGATACATTGTTGGTGTAAAAAATATAACAACTAACGAGCCGTTTTTTACAGGACATTTTCCGCAAGAGCCGGTAATGCCCGGCGTGTTACAGGTGGAGGCAATGGCACAAACCGGCGGACTTCTTGTGCTTTCGGGATTAGATGAACCGGAAAGATATTCGACTTATTTTCTCAAAATCGACAATGTGAAATTCCGTCAAAAAGTAGTGCCGGGCGATACGTTAACTTTCCGGGTAGAACTTACAACAGAAATCCGACGAGGTATTGCAACAATGCGCGGTTTGGCATTTATTGGTAATAAATTGGTTTCGGAAGCCGATTTCACGGCACAAATCGTAAAAAACAAGTAATCCATTATGAATAACATTTCAAGTTTAGCATATATACATCCTGATGCAAAAATCGGAAACGATATCATCATTGAACCTTTTGCCTATGTTGATAACAACACCGAAATTGGCGATGGCACGCGAGTAATGGCACAAGCAACCATTCTTTCGGGTGCGCGCATTGGCAAAAGCTGCATCATTTTTCCTAATGCCACAGTGGGAGCTGTGCCGCAAGATTTGAAATTTCGGGGTGAAGAAACACTTGCCATTGTGGGAGATAATACCACCATTCGCGAATGTGCAACCGTAAACAGAGGAACAGCATCAAGAGGATTTACAAAAGTCGGAAATAATTGTTTATTAATGGCTTATAGCCACGTGGCGCACGACTGTGTGTTGAATAATGATATTATTGTAGGCAATTGTACACAGTTGGCAGGCGAAGTAGAAATAGACGATTTTGCTATTATTAGTGGTGGTGCGCTTGTGCATCAATTCACGAAAATCGGTGCGCACACAATGATTCAAGGTGGCTCAAAAGTGGCAAAAGATATCCCGCCTTATATTATGGCAGGGCGTGAGCCGATTGTTTATGCCGGACTCAATGTGGTAGGTCTTCGCAGAAGAGGATTTACGAGCGAACAAGTGAATTCCATTCAAGAAGTATACCGCTATTTGTATCAATCCGGATACAATACCACACAAGCATTGGAAAGAGTTGTAAATGAGCTTCCCGATACAGAGGAGCGTAATTTCATCGTGCAATTTGTGCGTTCTTCGACTCGCGGTATTGTGCGTGGTAATTTGGAAGGATAAACGTAGTTCAAAGATTCAAGGTTCAAAAATTCAAAGTTCAAGGTACTTTGAACCTTGAATTTTTAAACTTTAAATCTTTGAATCTTTGAACTAAAAAAATATGCAAACTTTTTTTCCCCCCGAATGGTATTCCCAAAGTGGTGTGCAAATCGCTTGGCCTCATAATAATACCGATTGGTGCGATATGCTCGAAGAAGTCATTGAGTGTTACGTTTCATTTTCGAAAGAGATTTTGAAACGAGAAAAGTTGCTCGTTGTTTGTCCCGAAGTGGATGAGGTTACCAAATATTTTTCGCAAGAAGAACAGAAAAATCTGATTGTTATAGAAATGGAAACCAACGATACGTGGGCGCGTGATCACGCCGCCATATCGGTGTTCGTAAACGGTAAACCAACTGTTATCGACTTCGGATTCAATGCGTGGGGATTAAAATTTGCCGCCAATTTCGACAATCAAATTACCGGTAAACTGTACGAACAAGAGGCTTTTCAACCCGAAGTAAAGTATCATAATCAATTGAATTTCATTCTCGAAGGCGGCTCGGTAGAATCTGATGGGAAAGGTACTATTCTCACTACTACCGAATGTTTGACCGCACCCAATCGCAACCAACCGATGAGCGAAGACGAAATTGAAGCGCACTTGAAAAAAGTTTTCGGTGCTAATCGTGTCCTTTGGCTTAATCACGGTTATTTAGCAGGCGATGATACTGATAATCATATTGATACATTGGCTCGCTTTTGTGATGAAAATACAATTGCGTATGTAAAATGTGATGATGAAAATGATGAGCATTTCGACGAATTACAAAAAATGGAAGCACAACTTCGCTTTTTTTCCAATTTCGAAGGAAATCCTTACAGACTTATTGCATTGCCAATGGCAGATGCGGTATTTTTTGAAGGATATCGACTGCCTGCAACGTATGCCAATTTTTTGATTATCAATGGTGCGGTGCTTGTTCCTATCTATCAGTCGCCGAAAGACGAGATTGCAAAAGCGCAGCTTCAAAAAGCATTTCCGGATAGAGAAATTATTGGAATAGATTGTCGTTCATTGATTAAACAACACGGGTCTTTACATTGTGTAACGATGCAGTATCCGGAAGGTTTTTTATAAAATTATAAACCAAGAAGATGAAAATCGGAATCATACAACAATCAAATTCGGCAAACATCGATGAAAATATCGCTCGTTTGCAAATCAATATTCGCCAAGCGGCGCAACAAGGCGCGGAGTTAATTGTGCTACAAGAGCTACACAACGGACTTTATTTCTGCCAAACCGAAGACACAAATGTGTTCGACCAAGCGGAAACAATTCCCGGAAAATCAACCGACGTTTTTGGTAAATTGGCGGCAGAATTGCAAGTAGTTATTGTGCTGTCGCTTTTCGAAAAACGTGCTGCCGGTTTGTATCACAACACGTCGGTAGTCATCGAAAAAGATGGCAGTATTGCCGGAAAATATCGAAAAATGCACATTCCCGACGACCCCGCATATTACGAAAAATTTTATTTTACGCCCGGCGACTTGGGATTTCAGCCGATTGAAACATCAGTTGGTAAACTTGGAGTGTTAATTTGTTGGGATCAATGGTATCCCGAAGCGGCACGCTTAATGGCTTTGGCAGGTGCGGAGATACTCATTTATCCCACTGCAATCGGTACGGAATCGACCGATACGAACGAAGAAAAACAACGCCAACTCAACGCATGGATTACTGTACAACGTGGACACGCTATTGCCAACGGGTTGCCTGTTATTTCGGTTAATCGTACAGGGTACGAGCCTGACCCATCGGAACAAACAAATGGTATTACTTTTTGGGGAAATAGTTTTGTTTGTGGTCCGCAAGGCGAATTTTTGTATCAGGCGCCTGCCAACGAAGAAGTAGTACAAGTGGTTGAAATCGATAGAAATCGTACGGAAAATGTGCGTCGTTGGTGGCCTTTTTTTCGCGATAGACGAATTGATGCATTTGAGGAAATTACAAAGAGATATAGGGATTAGAAAATAAAAAAGTGGCTCATTTAAGCCACTTTTTTGTTTTATTCTTCCATATCATTGCTGTTGTTATTCTTTTCTCTATCAGCAGCCATTACATCGAAACTAAAACGTGTGATTTCATTTAATACATTTTGTTTCACAACATTAAAGCTATCCACTAATTCGGAATGAACAGGAAATTCGGGCGGTGATTCCATTGTAAGCGGATTAATAGGAACACCGTTTTGATGCACCCTGAAATCAAGATGCGGACCGGTAGCCAATCCGGTAGCGCCTACATATCCAATCACTTGTCCTTGTTTTACGTGTGTGCCTCTTTGTATTCCCGGCGCAAAACCGCGAAGGTGCATATAAGTAGTGGTGTAAACAGCGTTGTGTCTTATTCTTAGGAAGTTACCAGCTCCTCCTGCTTGGTACCCTCTTTCGATAACAACGCCATCGCCGATAGTCATTACCGGAGTTCCGGAAGGTGCGGCATAATCAACGCCGTGATGTGCTCGAACAATACGCAAAATGGGGTGCATACGTGCATTTGAAAATCCGGAAGTAACGCGAACAATCTCTAACGGTGCTTTCAAAAACGCTCTGCGCAAACTGTTTCCTTCTTCATCAAAAAACTGCCGTACACTATCTTGTTCAAAAGGAAAAGCGTAAAATGTTCGATTGTTGTGTGTGAAAACTGCACCTTCGATCGAGTTGATTCCCAACGGGATAGTATCATTGATATACGCTACATCATACAGTATTTGGTAACTATCCCCTCGTTGTAATCCGGTAAAATCAATTTGCCACGCAAAAATATTCAAAAGATTAATTGCCAACTGTGTGTCATTACCTCTATACGCAAGAGCATTCCAAAGCGAACTTTGTATGGTGCCCTCTGCATAGCGGCGATGTATGGTTATTGGTTTTTCAAATTCACTTACCTGTATGCTATCCCCTTGTAAATCAATAACTAAAAAGTGTCGCCGCGAACGTGCGAATGTAATGTGGGTGATTTCGGGAACGGAATCCAATGTTTGAAAAACGTGATAATTCATTCCGGTGCGCAAGCTACGTGGCGGAAATAAATCGGCTTTTGCATTGACAATTTTTTCGCTGTGTGCTGCCGAAAATCCTAAATTTGCATATATTCTTGAGAAACTTTCACCCTGTCGGACTTGAAAATCAACAACATCGAGCGAATCAATCCAAATACCAAAGCGATATTGTCGAGTGTATTCTTCGACTAATTCCTCTTGTGCTGTTTCTTTTTTATGATTGCACGAAAATAAGCAGAAAAGGAATAAAGAAAAGAGAAAATATTTTTGCATTTGTTTCAAAACCTATGTTTCGACTCCGCTCAGCAACCGGTCGCTGAGCGGAGTCGAAGCGCATAATTTTTACTGTCCGATACTCCAAAGATAATCTTCGGTACGAATAAGCAAATTGTTTCCTGCTACGGCGATTGACGCTCTTGTCATTTCGTCAAGATCGTTTGTAGCGATGATTTCTAACGGATTTTCTGCATTGCCTGTGAGTTGCATTACAACCGTTACACCGTGCTCGGAGATAGCGTAAATTTTCCCGTCGGCATAAATGGGAGAGGGATTCATTGGACCAATTCCCAAACGCTCTTGCCAAATAAATTCGCCTGTGGCAGCGTCTAAAACGCACACTCTATTATCAGGGAATGTAAGCAAGTATGGGTCAACAAACAGGAACGACGACATCATCGGCGTATAACCTCTTGTTTCCCAAACGATATGCGTTTCTGTAACATCACCTTCGCCGTTAGGACGAACTGCGAAAATCGGTGCGCCGCCTGTGGGTGCCGAAAATATCATTCCTTTACCAAAAACGGGCGAAGGAACTGCCGGCTCGCCGCTGGTTTGGATTGTCCAAATCAATCGACCGTTTGTCGGGTCAAATCCTTGAATGACATCGCCTGCGGGGCTAATTAGTTGGTCTTTGCCATTTACGTTTAATATAGCGGGTGTTGCGTGCGACAAACGTGATGAACCGCGTGATGTGCGCCAACGCTCTTTTCCGGTATTTTTGTCAAGCGCAAGCACATATCCTCCATCCCAAGGCTGATGCCAGCCGAGACTTCTGTTTTCGGGATCGCGACTGCTTTGGTCAACTGCCAAAATCAGTAAATCATTGTATAAAATCGGGGAAGTACTTAAACCGTGTTGCGAATACCAATTTAAATCACGATTTGTCCACTGAATGTTGCCGTTGAAATCCAATGACACGAAACTACCGTCGGCGAATACAGCATACACGCTTTTTCCGTCCGTTACGGGTGTTGGTGTAGCGAAAGAGTTCATATTGTGTCTGTGCTGATTTGCCTGTTGCGTGAAAACGTGATTGCTCCAAAGGATTTCGCCTGTTTTGCGGTCAATGGCAATTACATAGCAATTTGCACCTTCTTCTGTTACGGTAGTTACGAAGATGTGATTGTTCCAAACAATGGGTGATGACCAACTTTCGCCCGGAATAGGTGTTTTCCAAGCAACGTTTTCGGTTGCACTCCAAGTGGTTGGCAATCCGGTTGATTGAGAAATTCCCTGTGTGTTTGGTCCACGAAATTGTGCCCAATTTTCGATTTTCGATTGGTTACTACTATTGCAATTCAAGAAGGCAAAGCAGATGAAAAATAAAATTGAAATTTTTTTCATACGATTTTAAATTGATGTCTTATTTGTATTTATATAGTTCTGATTAGTATGCAAATATACGAATAATATTTCTTAGATACAATTGATAACTTCAATTTTTTCAGAAAACTATTTTGTTTTGATGCCGTTTTGTAACTATTTATAGTGTTTGTAGAGAAAAGATAACTTTTTTTATTAATATTGGGCTATTATATTTGAATATTATTGTTCACAAAAAAAAGTTTATCGAAACGAATCTCGATAAACTTTTTTATAAAGGATAAGAATTACTTGATTATGCTTTTCCTGCGCTGCCAAGTACTTCTTTATTTTTGTGCATATACATTTTCTTCAACTCATCGCGAGCGGGACCTAAGTATTTACGTGGGTCAAATTCTGCCGGTTGATCGTGGAAAGTTTTGCGAACTGATGCTGTCATTGCCAAACGACCATCAGAATCGATATTGATTTTACACACAGCTGATTGAGCCGCTTTACGAAGTTGCGATTCGGGAATACCGATTGAATCTTTCAACGCACCGCCGTATTTATTGATTGTATCTACATACTCTTGTGGAACAGATGATGCACCGTGCAATACGATAGGGAATCCGGGAATTTGTTTCTCGATTTCTTCCAAAATATCGAAACGCAATGGTGGTGGAATCAAAACGCCGTTCTCATCGCGTGTACATTGTTCGGGTTTGAATTTGTTAGCTCCGTGCGAAGTGCCGATAGAAATTGCCAATGAATCAACGCCTGTACGTGTAACGAAATCAACTACTTCTTCAGGTTGTGTATATACGTGATGCTCAGCTACTACATCGTCTTCGATGCCAGCCAAAACGCCTAATTCGCCTTCAACCGTTACGCCGTGAGCATGTGCATATTCTACCACTTTTTTTGTCAAAGCCACGTTTTCTTCATAAGAATGGTGTGAACCGTCAATCATTACCGAAGAGAATCCCATATCGATACAACTTTTGCAAAGTTCGAAAGTATCGCCGTGATCTAAGTGAAGGACAATTGGAATTTCGTACCCTAATTCTTTTGCGTATTCAACCGCACCTTGTGCCAAGTAGCGAAGCAAAGTTTGGTTGGCATATTTGCGTGCACCGCTAGAGACCTGAAGAATAACAGGCGATTTCGTTTCAACGCAAGCTGAAACAATTGCTTGCATTTGCTCTAAGTTGTTGAAATTGTAAGCCGGAACAGCATATTTGCCTTCCATTGCTTTTTGGAACATTTCTTTGGTGTTTACCAATCCGAGTTCTTTATAACTTACCATAGTTTTATAGTATGAATTTTGAATAATAAATTTTGATTTCAAATATTCTACAAAAGTAGTGTTTTTTTGTGGGAATAGAAAATTATTTGTTGATTTGATGATTCGTTGATTTGGTTGTTTTTGACAAATATTCTTCAAAAAAATAACCAAATCAACGAATCATCAAATCAACAGAAAAAAGTCTCAATATCAGTGTACGGTAAATTCAACGAATCGGCAACACCTTTAAAAACTATTTTTCCGTCGATAACGTTCAATCCTTGCTTCAAATCTTCGTTTTTAGCGCACGCTTTTTTCCAACCCATTTCTGCCAATTTTACCACGTAAGGTAGTGTAGCATTCGTGAGTGCACGTGTGGAAGTCATCGGTACAGCACCCGGAATATTGGCTACACAATAATGTAAAATTCCGTCCACTTCGTATACCGGATTGGCGTGTGTAGTAGGTCTTGTTGTTTCGAAACAGCCGCCTTGATCTACCGAAACGTCTACCAAAACAGTGCCGGATTGCATTAATGAAAGCATATCTTTTGTAATCAAATGCGGCGCTTTTAAACCAACTGTATATGTGGCGCCGATTACTAGATCTGCTGTTGGTAAAAGTTCTGTAATAGTGTGTTTATTCGAAAATTGTGTTGTTACGTTGGCGGGCATTACATCATTTAAATAACGTAAGCGGTTGAGATTGATATCAAGAATGGTAACATTTGCGCCCAATCCGGCAGCCATATATGCCGCTTGTGTTCCTACAACGCCGGCGCCGATAATAATTACATTGGCAGGACGAACACCGGGTACGCCGCCTAACAAAATGCCTTTTCCGCCTTGCGGTTTTTCGAGGTATTTTGCACCTTGTTGAATGGAGCTGCGTCCTGCCACTTCGCTCATCGGTGTAAGCAGGGGCAACGTATGATCTTTTGCCACCACCGTTTCGTAAGCAATGCATACTGCACCGCTTTTCATCATTGCTTCGGTCAAGGTTTTGCTCGATGCAAGATGCAGAAAAGTGAACAGCACTTGGTCTTTTTTCAATAGATTATATTCTGATTCAATGGGCTCTTTTACTTTCACAATCATTTCGGCAATATTATATACTGCCCCGATTGTGTCGAGGATGTTGGCTCCGGCTTCAACGTATTGCTCGTCAGTGAATTTGCTTTCTATTCCTGCGCCTTTTTGAACATACACTTCGTGTCCGCGATGTGTCAATTCCATCACTCCTGCGGGTGTCATTGCTACCCGGCTTTCTTGGGATTTTATTTCTTTGGGTATTCCGATTTTCATAATCCTTGAATCTTTAAACTTTAAATCTTTAAACTTTTTACGCTTGTCCCATACCATTCATTGGTGGTAAAAATCCGCTTGCTTCGGGCGCCATTTGAATGTTCCCATTCATTTTTTCGAATTTATCGATGTTTTCTTTTAGTGCAAAAAGCAATCTTTTGGCGTGTTCCGGTGTGAGAATGATTCTCGATTTTACTTTTGCTTGCGGCACGCCGGGAACAACGCGCACGAAATCTAAGATAAATTCCGATGACGAATGAGAAATTATAGCGAGGTTTGAGTATGTACCTTGTGCAATCTCATCTGAAAGCTCTATTTGAATTTGGTTGTTTTGGTTGAAATTTTCCATATATTTTATTGTTTTGTCGCGTAAAGATAGTGTAAAAATATGAGTTATGGGACATTTTTTTCAACAAATTTCTTTCATTTCTCAATAATTTTCCCAACTGTTTCCACCAATTATTGGGAGCAAACAGCCATACAAAACGGCGAAGAAGTGCATGACAGTTCCCAACAAAACAAAAATATGCCAGATGCCGTGATAAAATTCCTTGTCTTTACGAACATAAAAAAACACGCCGCCGGAATAAAACAGACCACCTAAAAGAAGAAAAATAAGCCCTGTTATGCTTGTCGTGTTAATGAGTGGTTTTATCGCGAAAACTATAATCCAACCCATAATCAGATAAACCGACAGGGACAGTTTTTTGAATTTATCCAAAAAAAACAATTTGGCTGTTATTCCCAAAAGAGCCATACTCCATACGACGACAAAAAGTATAGTACCGATATTACCTTTTAAGTTAATAAGCAAAAACGGCGTATATGTACCGGCTATCAGGAGATAAATGGAAGAATGGTCAAATACTTTCAGTTTCTTTTTTGTGCTTTCATTTTCCGCAAAATGGTAGAGTGTGGAAGCACAATAAAGTGTTATCATACTGAAACTGTACATAAATATCGCGACAATTTTTGTAATTGAGCCGCTTAATACGCTTAAAGTAATAAGACAGCCACTCCCCAAACTCACTATAATAGTGCCTATCCAGTGGGTAAGTGTATTCATATTCTCTTCACGTTTTGTATAGAATATGTTTGGGGTAATTTTCTTGCTTTTAATAATATTGTCCATTATTAAATATACGTTTCCAACAATTTCGATGCTACGCTTGGAATAACCAGAACCGATTCCGTATCTGCCGGAATGAGCATTGACTCGCCTTGTTGAAGAAACACCGAATCTCCTTTGTAATCTCTTATCGTGCAATGACCTTCTAAACAGATATAGATAACAAATGAATCTAAATTCGCATAGTTTCGCACCATTTGAACATCTATATCCAACAAATTTGTCGTGAAATACGGACACGAAACCAATTCGACAGACTGATTTTCGTTTGGTGTATAATCGGTTTTATATGAATCATATACGTTGTAATCTATCGAATCTTTCGCGAGTTCGGTGTGCAATTCGCGCGAATTTCCCTGCGCATCTTTTCGGTTGTAATCGTAAATGCGATACGTAATGTCGGAAGTTTGTTGAATTTCAGCGATAAAGCACCCTGCACCAATGGCGTGTACACGTCCTGCGGGAAGGAAAAAAACATCACCCGTTTTTACATCGTGTTTTTTCAATGTATCGGTAAACGTGTTGTTTTCAACCGTTTTTACATATTCGTCGGACGTGATATTTTTTTCAAATCCCGAATAGAGAAACGCATTTGGCGCGGCGTTTACCACATACCACATTTCGGTTTTTCCGAAAGAATCGTGTCGAGTTTTTGCCAATTCATCATCGGGGTGCACTTGAATGGAAAGATTGTCGCGTGCGTCAATAAATTTGATAAGCAATGGAAACGTGTCGCCGAATTGTTCGTACACTTTTTTTCCGACCAATGCTTCTTTACTTTCCGCAAGCACTTCATCAAGTGATTTTCCGGCAAGTTCGCCGTTTGAAATGATTGACACATTGTCTTTAACGCCGGATATTTCCCAACTTTCGCCAATGTAGTCTTGTTTTGGCTCAATGTTTTTGAATGTACAAATTTCTGAGCCGCCCCAAATAATGGATTTTAGTATGGGGTTGAATTTGAGAGGATATAGGTTCATTCTATGTTAAGTTTCTATGTTATTTACTATACTGATTGATCGTTTACTTTTCTCAGTACTAGTGCTGTCCTTGCCGGCAAATACAATTTCAACCAACCTTTATCGTGTTCAGCATACAATGGGTCATAATGTGTAAAATGATGTACACTATTGTCATTCAATCCAAATCCGCCAAATGCCAAACTATCGGTATCTAACGCTACTTCATATTCGCCCTGTGGCGCAAGAATACCATAATCATTAAACGATTTTTCGGGGTGAAAATTATACACAAATAGCAAATCCTCACGCATATATGCGAGAATATTATCACCGTCTTTATCCCAAATTTTTTCGATATTCGTAGCTTGAAAATTAGGTGTAGATTTGATAAGTGTAAGCATCGCCTTGTCGAAATCGCCCAAATAATGATATTTCAAATTTTTATCGTCAGCCAAACTCCACTGCCGGCGAGCGTATTTGTGTGACCAATTGTTGCCCTCACGCGGAAAATCGACCCATTCGGGATGTCCGAACTCATTTCCCATAAAGTTCAGATAACCGCCATTTATCGTGGTTGCCGTAACCAATCGAATCATTTTGTGAACGGCTAATCCCCTGTCTACCAAAAGCGAACTGTCGTGAAATTTTGACATAAACCAATACATATCCGAGTCAATTAGTCGGAAAATAATCGTTTTATCACCTACAAGTGCCTGATCGTGGCTTTCGGCGTATGAAATTGTTTTTTCGTCTGAGCGTCTGTTGGTTACTTCCCACCAAATAGTGGACGGACTCCAATCTTCGTCTTTTCGTTCTTTGATGATTTTAATCCAAAAATCGGGAATATTCATCGCCATTCGATAATCGAAACCATATCCACCCGATTCGGGTTTCATTGCCAATCCGGGCATTCCGCTCACTTCTTCGGCAATGGTTATTGCATTGGGATTGATGCTGTGAATGAGTTTGTTGGCAAGCGTGAGATAACAAATTGCATCGCCGTCTTGTCCTGTATTATAATAATCGCCATATTCCGTAAACGATTCTTCAAGTCCGTGATTCAAATAAATCATTGAAGTAACGCCATCGAAACGAAATCCGTCGAATTTATATTCCTCCAACCAGTATTTGCAGTTTGAAAGTAGAAAATGTAATACTTCATCTTTTCCGTAGTCGAAACAAAGCGAATCCCACGCTGTGTGGTATCTTCTTTTCGGGTCGGCAGGAAAATAGAGATCGTATGAGCCATCTATGCGAGCAATTCCTTCGGCTTCGTTTTTTACTGCGTGCGAATGTACAATGTCCATAATAACGGCAATACCCATATCGTGCGCCGTATCAATTAATTGTTTCAATTCTTCGGGCGTTCCGAATCGCGATGAAGGCGCAAAAAAGTTTGAAACGTGGTACCCAAACGAGCCATAATATGGATGCTCTTGTATCGCCATTACTTGTATTGCGTTGTATCCATCTGCCTTTATGCGCGGAAGAATAGTTGAGCGAAACTCATTGTATGTACCCACTTTTTCATCCTCAGTAGCCATTCCGATATGACATTCGTAAATGAGCAATGGCGATGTGTCGGGTTTGAAATTCTTATTGCGAAATATATAAGGCGCTGGTGACTCCCACACTTGCGCGCTGAAAATATTCGTATCCGAATCTTGTACCACACGCCGACACCACGCCGGAATACGTTCACCTTGTCCGCCGTCCCAACTGACCAGCAATTTATAATAATCGCCGTGATGAATCCGCTCGACAGGCAGCTTTACTTCCCATACACCATTTTCCTTGCGATGCAATCGATACGACTCCATTCGTTGCCAATTATTAAACGAGCCAATCAGAAATATTTCCGTAGCATTGGGTGCCCATTCCCTTAATATCCAGCTATCTTGCGTTTTGTGCAGCCCGAAATAAAGGTGTCCGGTAGCAAAATCAGAAAGTGTGATTTCGCCGTTGCGCGTTAATTGCTGTTCCTTTTTTTCTGCATATGCAAATCTGCCTTCAATGGCTTTTTGATATGGTTTAAGCCAAGGGTCGTTTTTGATGATTTCCAGCATTGTGTATTCAATTATATACAATATTACGTTGTACAAAGGTAATAAAATCTGTGAACTAATTAATATATTATTGTGTAAAATCTTTGTAAGAAACCGTTTCTCGTATTCATACGTTGTCAATTATCAAAAAAACATCTATCTTTGTCCCTCTAAATTATTAAAACATAAATGAAACGAATTTTATATACATTATTTCTCTTATTTCTCATTTTGGGTAATGCAATAGCGCAAAACCAAAACTATTCTTGCAACTTAGGCTTTGTATATGAGATAAGTAATAGCAAAAGCTGGGGAAATAATGAACCGGTTATTATTGACATCACGCCCGGCTCTCCCGCTGAAAGAGCTGGTTTGCAGTTACACGATATTATTCTATCAATCAATGGACGAGGCACTTTCCTTCAAAATAGCCAAACGATAAGAGGATGGTTTGACGAAAATCCAACTTCGGTACGACTTGCTATTCGTAACCTTCATCATTCATTTCGTGAAATAGAATTTGCCAAAGATTGCCGTCATATTAATGCCATTGATGAAGCGCGATTAGCACCCGTTTTTTCGTTTTATAGTTTGGAAGATGTACAAAATCGTCGTTTTGTCATTCCGATACGAACAACAACTAACGATGAAGCTCTTTTCTACGACTATCGCACCTTTGCATTTGCGCCATCAAGTGAAGGCATAGCTGCGCTCGATGCTCGTATCAATGCTATTTTCATCAGAGTATTAACACAAAGAGGTTTGGTGTATGACCCCATTGATCCTGATTTTGTCATTCAAACTCATTATAGTTATCAACCCAATCCGTCGTTTGACCCCAATTCGCCAACTTTCGGGACTTATAATCCCGTTTGGCGTTTCGATACTCGCCACAATCGAATGGTACGCATACCTGTGTATGACCCTGCGCAAGCAATTCGTATTACAGATGTAGCCTTCATTCTCGAATTTGGTTATCAAATTTTTGATAGAAGGTTTTTTGAGCCCGGACAATCAGCCCTTATTTGGGAAGGCGAAGTAAGAGAGCAGCTTAGCGCACATTATAGTCTGCTTGATTATCTCGAACTCAATCTTCCCTTGATATTTAAAAAATATCCATACCCCGGTAATAAATCATTTGCGCAATATCAACTTCGACAAATAAGATATAATTATACCGGTATCGGATACAACTTGAGCGATTTGAGAACCGTTGTTTCTGTCGATCGTGACTCCCCTGCTGCCATAGCCGGAATCCTTCCCGACGATGAAATATTGAGCATACAAGGCAAACCGCTCAATCATAGAAATGCTAATCAACTTAATGAAGGTTATCGTAGATTTATCGCCGAAACAATGTCCTTACGTGATCCGAGCACGCGTTTTACTGATTCCAGCGGATTTGTCGACAATATGTTTTGGGACATCTCGCGTTATGCCGAAGTTGCCCGCGCCATTGCCGATCACCGGAGATACCGCGCTGTTTTTTCCTATCTCTTCAATTTCAATCAATATATAGATTGGGAAACGCCACGTACACTCAATATCGAAGTGAATAGAGACGGTAACCGAATTTTCTTTGAAGTAACACCTCTAATTCTTACGAGTTCACAAATTATGGTCAATTAGGCTTCAACTTCAAAATGTCCGTTTTTCTTAACTCTATTTCGTTCATAAATTTCTCATTTTCATTTTCTCTATTCTCCTGTTTTACAACCACTTTTATTTTCCTCTCTAATTTTCTAAAAGATTTTTCAACTTTTCCCCACAAATTATTTGGTATATTAGAAAATAGTATTTACCTTTGCACTCCCAATTGAGAGATATTGGGTATTTCTCTCTGAAACGGGGAGTAATATATAGAAGTTCTTTAGCATCTT
>JAIRUA010000006.1 GCA_031254645.1 Dysgonamonadaceae bacterium | reverse complement strand
TACTGAAGCACTGATTATACAGTGAAAATACTGAATTATCAACTGTCAATTAGCAATTAAATAAAACCTTGTACTGTTTTGTCTTTAAAAAACTAAGTATGGAAAGATGCTAAAGAACTCGTTTTTGTATTGGATGTAAGCTTTACACCTCCTACATTTTTGCCCATTTTCTGAAAGCGGGTGCAAAGGTAAGAACTATTTTTGAACTGACCAAATATTTTTGAAGAAATCTTTGAAATATTTTTTCAACGATGAAAACAGTTCGATAAAATGCTTTTGACTTTGCAAAAAAATTAGTCAGCACTCTGACTAATTAAACTCTTTTTGAATTGGGATTGCAAAGATAGAAACTATTTTTGACATGGGAAAATATTTGGAGAAAAAAATAGGGTGCTTTTTCAAACAAAAAGACTATATATCTGTCTTTCTGCATCTTACAAAATCAATGAAAAATAAGTTCAACCGCTATTTTTGCCGTTTTGGTGAAATGGGAGCGGTTTTATTCTCAAAATTCACATTTTATGCGTAACTTGCGCCCGATTTGACGAAACGTCGAACGTTGTTTCAAACATCGCATTATATATATATAACGTATTTATCGAGCTCTTTTATTCAAATGAAAGGTATTATCAGCATTTTACGGCGGTTTTTGCCGCCATATAGGAAGTATGTTTTTCTGACATTCCTGTTTAATATATTGACGGCACTGCTAACCATCGTCTCCTTTTTCGCCATTGTTCCTATCCTAAATATTCTTTTCAAAACGAATGAAGCGAAGGAATATACCTTTATTCCGTGGGACGCGGATATGCAGTTCAAAGATATTTTGATGAACAACGGCTATGCGTACATTTCGCATCTGATTGAGATATATGATGGTGCTACGGTATTGATTTTTTTGGGTATCTGGCTGATTATTACGGCTGCATTAAAAGTAGGGACGGCGTATTTGGGTGCGTGTTTCACGATTCCGATGCGAACGGGCGTGGTGCGCGATATCCGCAATCAGATTAACGATAAGATTTTAGCTTTGCCGATCGGCTTTTTCTCGGAAGAACGAAAAGGCGATATTATGGCGCGGATTTCGGGCGATGTGAACGAGGTTGAAAATTCGATAATGAGTTCATTAGATATGCTGTTCAAAAATCCGGTTTTGATATTGATTTATCTCGTTGCGATGCTGCTTATGAGTTGGCAGTTGACGATTTTTGTATTGATTTTATTGCCGATAATGGGTTATGTAATGGGAACGATTGGCAAGAGATTGAAGCGGCAATCGTTTGAGGCACAAAATAAATGGGGCGAACTGATGGCGCAAATCGAGGAAACGCTCGGTGGATTGCGCGTGATTAAAGCGTTTAATGCGGAAAGAAAAATTTCAAACCGTTTTGAAAAAGGCAGCAATGAATTCAAAAAAATGTCAAGTCGAATTGCGAAACGACAATTTTTAGCACATCCGATGAGCGAATTACTTGGTACAGCGACAATTGCGATTGTGCTTTGGTTTGGCGGAAAGCTGATTTTGGACGGTACAGGTATTATTGATGCGGCTGGATTTATTTTTTATCTGGTTATTTTCTACGGCATTATCAATCCAGCAAAAGAATTTTCGCGTTCGGCTTATGCCATTCAACGCGGATTGGCGTCGATGGAGCGTATCGATAAAATTTTAGCCGCACAAAACGAAATCTCCGACCCCGAAAATCCAAAACCGATTCATTTCGAAAAAGAGATTCATTACAAGGACGTATGGTTTAAATATCGCAAAGATTGGGTAATACAAGGCATTGATTTGACAGTGAAGAAAGGAAAAACAATCGCTTTTGTAGGTCAATCCGGCTCGGGAAAATCGACGATGGCAGATTTACTTCCACGATTTTACGATATTCAAAAAGGCGGCATTTATATTGATGGTACCAATATAAAAGATGTTCGATTACACGACCTGCGTTCGTTGATGGGCTATGTGAATCAGGAAGCGATTTTGTTTAACGACACCTATTATAATAATATAGCATTTGGCATTGCCGATGTTACGGAAGAACAAGTGATTGAAGCTGCGAAAGTTGCCAACGCGCACGAATTTATTATGGCTACCGAAAACGGTTACCAAACCAATATCGGCGACCGTGGTGGAAAAATGTCGGGCGGACAACGACAGCGCGTGAGTATCGCGAGGGCAATTTTAAAAAATCCCGAAATTTTGATTCTCGACGAAGCAACATCGGCATTAGATACTGATTCGGAGAGACTTGTGCAAGAGGCATTAGACAATTTAATGAAAAACAGAACCACTATTGTAATCGCACACCGATTATCGACGATTAAAAATGCGGACGAAATTTATGTGATGAAAGAGGGAAAAATCGTAGAGTCGGGGCAGCACGCTGAACTTTATGCACAGAAAGGTTATTATACGAAACTGTGCGATATGCAGGGGAATTTTGAGGAGTAATTTTTAGCACGCAGATAACGCAGATTTTTAGGATTTGCGCGGATTTTTAAAACCCTTCCAAGTTTTGAAAACTTGGAAGGGTTTTAAAAATCCTATGGTGCAAAAGTAGAAAACATCCTAAAATCATTCGCAGGAACGGAAATCGACATCGTTGGAGATGTAGCGTTAATCGTTTCCTGCGGATTCATATAATTATACCACGCGCCCATTGTCGGGAAAGTAGTAGTCGCATTTATCGGATTATTCGTAAAATTACCCACTACCACCATCCGTTTTTCGTTTCCGAAAGACGAAAGCGTGAGAAAACGACCATTGTTCCAAAACGCCGGCGTTACTTGCCAATTGAGCGTTGCCGTAGGCGCAAACAATTCGGGGTGATTGTGTCGCAAAGCGATAAGCTGTGTGTAAGTATCGTGCAATCGTCGACGTTCGGGCACATCTAAATATTCCCATCTAACCGGTTTTCTTCCTGTTCTGCCATTGTAATCAATACTCACATCATACGCCATTTCACCAAATTGCCATATCATTACCGGACCGGGAATGGTAAAGAAAAAGGCGGCGCTAGTAGCTAATTGTCTTGTTTGCGCAGCCAAATTTGTTCTCAATACGCCATTGCCCCATTGCGATTGCCGGTAGGCGACACGTTCCTCGTCGTGGCTTTCCATATAACTCACAAGACTGTTTACCGGACGGGAAGCTGTGCCGTAATACGCGCGTCTAAAATCGGAACGGTCGCTCCAACCCATTCCCGATTGAGAATACGCATCGTTCATATTTCGCCACATTATCATTCCGGCATTACTCAGAATAATTTCTTCTTCGTCATCAGTAAAATGTTCGAGAATAACAAACGCATCGGGATTTACAGCCAAAACGGCATCGTTATAATCTTTCAAAATAGCGATTCGAGAATCGTCACGAGCACTTAATTGTTCATTAGTGCTTGTCCGTTTTTGTGTAAAACCTTTGGTAAAATCAAATCTGAATCCGCTAAATCGATATTCTTCCAGCAAAAACTGCAAGTTTCGTTTTACAAAATTTCTCACTAAATCCGATTCGTGGTTGAAATCGTAAAACCAACCAAATGCGCCGTGCGGCGCAAATGGGTTGAAAAATGGATTGTATGAAGCGGGACGATTCAATAACGAATCCCACCACATTCGCACCCACGGATTGGCACCCGTAGCGTGATTATACACCACATCTAAAATAACAGCAATGCCACGCTTATTGCTCTCATCAACAAAACGTTTGTACATATTATCCGTGCCATACGCTTTATCCAATGCGAAGAAAAAAGCGGGATTGTAGCCCCAACTATCGTTTCCATCGAACTCCTGCACAGGCATCAAGCTAATGGCATTTACGCCGAGCGATTGCAGATAATCAAGCTTTTCGATGGCTCCGTTGATATCGCCCGATGCCGTAAAATCGCGAAGCAACAACTCGTAAATCACCAAATTATCGCGCGATGGAATCACAAAATCATTCACTTGCCAAATATATTCTTCTCTTTGGATTTGAAAAACAGATGTCAAACCGATTGCTCCTGCCGGAAATGTCATTAAATTGGGATAAGTACTTGCCGGAATATAGCGATCGTTCCACGGATCAAGGATCTTCCGTGCGTAAGGATCGGCAATGCGAAGTGTATTGCCGGCTCTTCTTCCGATAAAGTATTGAAATGCATACTCCGTTGTAGCATTCAATCCGTTGAGCGTAATCCACCAAACGCCTGCAGCATCGTCGCGAAACATTTGCGAAGTATCGGTGTTGCTCAATGTCCAATTATTGAAATCACCGACGACGTGGGCGAAATCGAAACTGTTACCGTTGGTGTCTTTATCGAAAAGCACAAGCGTTACGGTTGAATTGTCGATAATATTAATACCGTGCTGCAAACCTGCCGGAAGTGTTGCCCGTTTGATTTCTGCCGGTTCGAACGGTTGAAACTGTTCGTCGGTTACATTTACGAAAGAGTCTTGAATGATGCCTTTTTTTGTCCCATCGGCACTACGAATGACAATTCCCAAACGATTGACAGGTGTTGTACCGGAGCCAAACCACTCTCTTATTGTAGGCTTCAGTTCGATGCGCCAAATATTCGGCTCGATTCTTGTCATTCGACATTTATCGATGTTTTCGTCCCAATCGGCAGGAACATACAACCAAACACCTTCCGCAATTACGCCGGTGTGGATATAGGCTTCGCCTGTGTAATTGAACAATTCTGAAGTTGATGCTGCTCTGAACGTGATAGTTAATGCCTTATCCGCATCGGGTGTTTCAAGATTGTAAGAAAATCCAACCGGAATTTCCGTCGGCGGTTCGGGCGGTTTAGGGGGAATAATCGGGTCTTTCCCGCAGGAAATAAGAATGAGGAAAAGAAAAAGTAAGTTGAGGTGTTTCATAAGCTCTGATTTTAGATTTTGGATTTACGATTTTGGATTGCGCTTCGACTTCGCTCAGCGACCAGAAAATCTAAAATCGTAAATCTAAAATCGTAAATTAATTTACTCCAAAATCAAAATCTCTTTCGGACTCAATGTCAATATATTATTCAACAACAATGTTCGTCCCGAAAGCAAATCTCGTCTCGAAGTTTCACCTTTGATTGATTCCGCATAACGGTCGAGATTGATTTCTTGTTCGTTTGACGAGCCGTTCATCAATATAATGACATTTTTGTCATTGAGAAAACGTTCATACACATATACTGCATTTTGCAGGTTGTAATGTTTCATTCCGCCAAAAGCGATAACATCGTTTCCACGTCGCCAATGTAACAACTTTCGTAAGAAATCGAATGCTTTGTTTTCAATATCATTTCTGCCCTCGCGCGTGAATTTGTTCACTGGGTCATCCGCCCACCCGCCGGGAAAATCCAAACGAATATCGCCATCGAATCGACTTTTGTTGCCGTACATCAGTATTTCGGTACCGTAATAAATTTGCGGTGTTCCGGTCATTGTGAGCAAAAATGTGATTCCTTGTTTCCAGTTCGATAAATCGGTCGGGAATTCTTTGAGAAAACGATCTGTATCGTGGTTGTCAAGGAAACGCATCACATTGTTAATGTCCGGATAAATGAAATCATACGCCATATGGTTGTAAATGGAGTGTAATCCACCGTTCCACATACCTGTTTCTTCGAAAAATGCAGTTTGCGACAAATCGAAAAATTGGAAATCCATTACCGATTTCAATTCCGTATCGGACAAAATATTGTTTACTCGGCTGTTTTTTTGCCAAAACGATGTACCAATAGGGTTTTGCAACCATATTTCGCCTACGATATTATATCCCGGATATTCCTTTTCAACCGCTCTCACCCAATCAATCATCATCATATAATCAGCATACGGATACGTATCCTGACGGATTCCGTTGATGCCCGAATATTCAATCCACCAAATGCTGCTTTGTATCAAATATTTCGCTAAGTGTCGGTTGCGTTGGTTGAGGTCGGGCATTGTGGGTACAAACCAGCCGTCTGTCATTCGTTTTGTATCATAATCGGAAACATACATATCGAAATAGACTTGATGGCGATGGTTTGTTTGCACGTATTCGTCGAGATTGTTGAACCAATCGCGCGAAGGAATATCTAACATCCACGGGTGGTCACTTCCGATATGATTGAAAATCATATCCTTCACCACCTTGATTCCTTTTGCGTTGGCATCAGTAACAAGTTGCACAAATTCCTCGTTGGTGCCAAGTCGTGGATCAACGCGATAATAGTTAGTAGTTGCGTAACCGTGGTACGAGCCATCCGTCATATCGTTTTCTAAAATGGGATTGAACCAAATGGCGGTAATTCCCAAATCCAACAGATAACCCAAATAATTGGAAACGCCTTTCAAATCACCGCCGTGTCGCCTATTCGGTGTACTTCTATCCACAATATAAGACATTCGCATTGGAATTTGGTCATTCAACGGGTCGCCGTTGGCAAAACGGTCGGGCATAATCAAATACAATACATCGGAAGAATCAAATGTTTGGATATTTTTTCTTGACGGATTTCGCTGTTTCAGTTCGTAGTTATATGTAATGCTTCGTCTTCCGTTTGTGAAAGTGATATCAAACGTTTCGGGAACGCTGTTGGAAATATCGAGATACAGAATCAAATAATTCGGGCTTTCGAGCGTAACCGTTTCTTTCAAACGAACATTATTCGATTTGATTTCGGGTCGAAAAGCAGCGATATTTTCGCCGCATACCATCAATTGCAGTTCGGGTTCTTGCATACCACTCCACCAAAAGGCAGGCTCGATTTTTACGTTTTGCGCTTGCAATATAAATGCAAGAGAAAACAGAAGAAAAGAGAGGATTGTTTTTTTCATTGTTGTTAAAAATTTTATTGGTAAATCAATTTCAGAATGTTTCATCAAAGCGCAATCTTCCCTTTTGATAAAGGGAAGTACCGCAAAGCGGGGAAGGGTTAGACTTTTTATTAAACCCTCCCCACTCCGTGGTACTCCCCTTAAAATTAAGGGGAGATTTTGCCTTGATACTCCATTTCAAAACTAATTTCAAGAGAGTTACTGAAAATTTTACTGCTTTACGAAACTTGCCTTATACGTCATCGAATTCGATAAATCGAGCGTTACCAAATACGTTCCTGCTTCTGTTACAGCGATATTATCGCCACCGTAACTCAGGTTTAACAAATCGCCGCCCAAGTTGATATTCCAACTATCATTCGCACGGAATTTAAACTCTCCGACACTCAATGCTGTTGTAACTGTCCAAAGACTTGTGGCAGGATCAAAAGTCATTGGTGTAGAATTATCCCAGCTTCCGGTAGCATCACCAATCAATCCCCAATCGGTTTTTTCCAAAAGATAAGTATATGGATTTCCTGATAAATCAACGGTGATGCGATAAAAACCGGCATCGGTAATACTGATATTGCCACCGCCACTTGTTACGAGCGTTCCATCGCCACCATCACCGTATTCCACAGGTCCCCAATCAGGCTGTGCCGTAAATTTGAATTCATCACCTGCACTGAAATTTACATATCCTTCATACTTGAAATCGAAATTACGGGCAAAAAGTGTTGGTGCCGTTGCCGGATTCCAACCTTGATGACTGCCCGGTACCCAAAGTGTCAGATTCATTTCGCCAATGATTTCAATTGTATAGGTATATTCCAACATATTCAACGTTACTCTTACCCAGCCCGGCTCAGTAACTTGCATTGCGCCACCATCAACTACGAGCGTACCTGTCAAATCAGTATTACCATCAACGAGATTACCCAAAACACCGTCCCAAGAAGCCAAATCTTTGCTCGATTTTGGAACGATTTTGAAATATCCTTGTAAGTTTTCCACTAAAATAGTGAAAATCGGATCTTCGTACACATTTCTACCGCTATGGCTGAATTGATGATTTGCTAAATCCTCGATATCCCAACCGTTGATATCACCAATCAGATAATATTCGGTTTCGATAACCGGACTAATGGGCGTTACCGTTATTTCAAACACAGGACGAGCGGCAATGAGCGCTTGTGTACCTCCGGCAATCAAAAATGGCGTGGCACGCATAAACAATTCACGTGCTACAGGGGTTACTCCAAAAAGTGATTTAACGGTTGCGTTTAAATCGTCTGCCATAATCGACGCCGCATTGTTTTCGCTCACGGACGGAATTTGCACTATATTTGCAAAATCTTCCGTGTCCGATAGCTCTATTCTAAAATTCACAACAGCGTTTTCTGCTACTTGGGGCATTGCTGTTGTCCTGATTACTTCAAACATTTTCGAATTTGCAATGTCTTCTTCCGTCAAAACAACGGCAGAAGCTACGCCTGATCCAATCGCAAAAGTAAATCCGTTGGCAGACTGTAATTCGCCTTGCTCATTTACCGTTGGGTCGGCAACAAACTGCCCTGCAAATTGGTCATCACACGCCGTAAATGCTACGCTTGTGAGCATTAGGGCCAAAAGATATAATGTTATTTTTTTCATCTCTATTATTTTTTTGTTTCAAGATTTCAAAGTTTCAGGATTTCAGTAGGTTGCTAAGCGTGACACCTATGAAACCGTGAAACTTTGAAACAGGTTATTTATCTCCTAATGAATGAATATGTTCCGTCAAGGTCGTTGAAAAACACCATATAAGCACCTGCTCGTGTCGGCTTGATGTTTGCACCGCCGGCTGTGGCAATTCCCCACGGGAACGTAGTGGCTCCCCAGTTGTTAGCCCAATCGCTATTGTAACGGAATTTCACTTCATCGTCTGCTGTCAATGTTACTTCTGCAAACCACACGTGATTGTTTACAGCTTGATAAGGTGTCATCGCAATATCCGGACTTCCGCCCCAATCGTTTATCGTACCCACTACGCCCATATTTGAAAACAATGTTGGGCTGATAGTAATTGCCTCAATCGAAAGAATGTTGTCGATTGTATTGAGGGTAATGGTATAGTAGCCATCTGCAGGCACTTGAAAATTCGATGAGCCGCCAATGTTATGCACCGGATTGTTTATTCCGTTGCCACCGTCGTTGCCCCACTGTATATTCCAGTTACTTATTTCACCCACAAGTTTGAACGATCTGGAGGCTTCGAAATAGCTGGTAAACACAAATGTACCTTGTCCTTCGATATTGTAATGGTCACCCTCTATCACACTCATCGGCATAAGACTCGTACCAAGTCCCGACAGACTGTTGTTCCAAGCATTATCACCACCATAACCGATAATGTAATATGGAAACAGCTGCTCAACTTGATGAAACGGCATCAAGTTTGGCACAAAGTAAGGAAGCACGTTTATTTTTATCACGTTGGAAAAAAGCGGCTTTACTGTTGGAGTCGGATCTAACGGTGATGGCGTAGAGCTACTTATCACAGCCCTCAAACGCACATAGATATCCGTCGCTGTGCTCGGGTTGGGCATATTTCCGCCATAAAGGTTAAAAAATCCCATATTCATATCGCGCACGTTGATGGGTACTGTTTCGCCTTGTGCAGACGATGCTAATGTTACGCTGCTGCTCATATTTTCGTTGAACGAAATTTCAACGAAATATGTTACTGCTGCCGTAAATCCGTAATCGGGTTGCGAGGTGGTAAGTGTTTCCATTGTTTCGCCTCTATTTGCTTCTTCAAGCACGTATGTAAAATTAGCATACATGGGCTTATTCAGCACAAATGTGAGTGTACCTTTTTCGGCTTCGGGATTAACTACTGCAACCACATTATCGGTTTCACACGAAGCGAAAGCGATAACAGTCAGCATCAATATCAATATTTTATTAATATTCTTCATATTTCTTTCATTTTAAATTTTTGAACTTTAAACCCCAAACTTAATATCCCGGATTTTGAATTAAATTTTCGTTGGCATTCAACGCACTTGACGGAATGGGGAATCGATTGTAGTTGACGTTAAAACGAGTTCCTTGCTGTACGCCACCTTTCCAATCCCAATTGTAATCGCTACCGCCGAATCTTCCGAAACGAATCAAGTCGGTACGACGTTGCCCTTCGAAATAAAATTCACGGGCTTTCTCATCTAATATCATATCCAACGTGAGCGTTGTAAATATTGGTGCATTGGCACGTATACGGATAACGTTTACGGCTGCAAGCGCATCACTTAACGACCCATTGTTACGAAGTGTAGCTTCAGCAAAAGTAAGATTGGCTTCGGCTGCACGCAAAAACGGCACATCCATATCTACAAAACGACTATCACTTGTTACTCCTCCATCGGCTCTAATGTTACGAAATTTTCTGACCGATAGTCCTTCTTTGAAAATGCTGGGACGGTTGATTTGTTCCGGTCTGCGGTCGGGATCATCATTGTCATCATCTGTTTCGAAGTGAATGAAAAATAAAGCTCTTCTATCGGCAGCACCTGTAGTGTTGGGCGAAAGGAAAGCATTATCCGGAATATTTCCGCCGGGAAAAAACTTATTTACCAACGATTCGCGAGCCCGATTACCTGCCCAACCCTCTGTTGGTGTTCCCCAATCGGGCATACCTACCACGTGAGTAGAAGCGATGAGGAACAACGATGAGCCGAAACTACGGGTGCGCTGTCCGAATGCTGCCAACGGTAAGATGATTTCTTCCGGTGCACGGTTTATACTTGATCCGTTATTGTCTGCCATAAACAAGTGCTCGTATACTGCCGTCAACTGATAAGCCGAATCCATTACTCTTTTGGCGTATTGGGCTGCTTCCAACCATCGGGCTGTACCTATGTAAACCTCTGCATTGAGGAGAACTCTTGATTTCAACAACCAATTTGCCGCTTTATCAGCACGATAATACGGTGCTTGGCGCGGCTCAAACATATCGGCTTCAGCTTCGGTTAGTTCTTGAATAATATAATTGAACAAATCGGCACGAAGAATGCGCTCAGGTAAATCAGCCGTTACTCTATCTAAAAATACCACATCGCCGAAAAGATCCATCAGGTAAAACCAGTTAAGCGCACGGATAAAACGTACTTCGGCACGTTGGCGACGTGTTTTCTCGTCGGTCATTCCGTCGGTTTTCTCCAAAAAATGATTGCAAAGCGTGATGTTGAAATAATAGCGTGCAAAAGCGCCATTGATTTGGCTATTTGCCGAACCCCATTGAACGGAATTCAGTTCGGGAATACCGTTATCGTTCCACGAACAAATTGCTTCATCGGTGGGCAACGTGTTAAGATTCCAAGTGAGGCGTACAAAACACGAAAAACCTTCATCAATACCGTCCAAATCGCCTTGTCCTGCCGGCCCTTCTTGTCCGGTAAGCGCCAAACCGGCATATATTTTAGCAAACACGCCATCTTGTTGAAATGTTTGGTTTACATTCGGATCAATAGGATCTACATCTAAGTCTCCAATGCACGATGTACATATACTTACCGTAAACAATAGGGTAAGAATGGAGAAAATCAGTTTTTTATTTTTATGTTGCATAATCATACAATTATTTAAGCGTTATTAAAATGAAAGACTTACTCCCATAAGGGTTGTTACCGGACGTGGGAAGATGTCGTTGTCAATACCATCTCTTACTTCAGGATCTAATCCTGTATATTTCGTCCATACAAATGGATTTTGTACCGACAAAAATAGGCGAGCATTTGACAATCTTTCGGCTGCAAGATGTGTAAAGTTCCACCCAAGCGTGATGTTGTCCATACGCAAGAACGAAGCATTTTGTATAAAATAATCAGATCTCGCAAAGTTGCCTATTCCTTGAAAATTGGTTTTGAATGCCGACATCGGTCTGTTGCTGAAAAATCCGGAAGGTGCCCAAATTCCGGCAATTCCCACGTCGGCGTTTCGTGCTGCCACATCGTTATACACATAATTACCTATACTGGCACGTAATGTGAAACCCAAATCAAAATTCTTGTAGCTAAGTGTAGAGGCAAATCCCATTAATACATCGGCTACCGGACTTTTGAAAAAATAGCGGTCGTCTTCATTGATAATACCATCGCCGTTTCTATCTACAAAAAGGTTTTCGATGGGTCGTCCGTTGCTGTCATATACTTGTTGAAATACAAAGAACGAACGCATTGGGAAACCTACGGCGTGTGCCTGAATGTGGGTATCCGTTGAGGCAGAAACACCGCCTGTTTCTACTACAAAGTTTTCGCGGTCGTTTGCTGTGAGTTGGGTAATTTCGTTGCGATTAAACGTAACGTTATAACCTACGTTCCAGTTCCAGTTGCCGGTGCGAACAACATCACCGTTCAAAGAAAACTCCAATCCGGTGTTGGTCATCGACCCGATGTTACTCACCACACGGTTGCGGAAATTTGTTCCTACGGGAATGTCTATCACATTAATCAAATCATTGGTTACCCGGTGGTAAACATCTGCCGAGCCTGTGAAACGTTGATTGGCAAATCCAAAATCCAAACCGGCGTTGTAGGTCGTGGTTTCTTCCCATTTTAAACCGGGATTAAAAGCATCGGGGCGGAAAGTGGTTTGCCACTCATCTCCAAAAATGTAGTAAGCGCCGTCTCTGTTTTCACTGTAAACAGGAATCCACGGATAGTCGCCCATTCCAATGTTTTGCTGTCCGGTAATACCGTATCCCAAACGAAGTCTCAGGTCAGAGAAAAGTCCTTGCTTAAACATAAATGCCTCTTCCGAAATTCGCCACGCAGCGGCAAACGATGGGAAAAGTCCCCAACGATTTTCGGGCGAAAAACGAGATGTTCCATCGTTTCTCAACGTAGCGGTAAACAAGTAGCGATTGTCGTACACATAGTTGATACGCCCAAAGAACGATACTAAATAACTTTCGGTTTTAAATGCACTTGATGTAGGGTTGTGCGGATTGCCGTTCGCTAATGGAACAATTCCTCTCTGCCATTCACTGCCTTCACGATAAAAATGTTGCCACTCATATCCTGCCATTACATCAAGCGAATGACGGTTGGCAAACACATTAGCATATTGCAATGTCCAGTTGAGCGATTGGTTTGTTTTGTAAATATGGTCTTCGCCAATTCGTCCGTATGGGTTCTCTTGAGGGTTTCTTGTATCAACATTCAAATACTGAATACCATCAGACACGTCAATACCCAATCCTAAACGTGTACGAAGTTCGGGCAAAAAGTGAAAACGGTAATCAAACTCGGCATTTCCCAAAAAATTGTGCGCCGTTGCTCTTTCGTCTCTCAATTTAAGTTGCGCCACCGGGTTTTGCGATGCTAATCTGTTGAAAGCAGCCGAGCCGTCAGGTGCAAGATTTGCCCATTGGAAAAATCCACCGAAATTGTCTCTGTGAATAGGTGCATTCGACATTACAGACTGCGTAGGATCCATCGCAATGGCGGCACCAATGGCTCCGGTTTCCGCAAAACGATTGTTCGAAACCATTCCTCTGGCATTCAAATTGATACGAAGATGGTCATCAAACAACGACGGATTAACTGTTGCCGATGCGGTAATACGCTCAAATTTTGACGTTCTCAAAATACCCTGCTGACTTGTATATCCCACCGAAGCACGATACGGCATATTTTTCAATCCGCCCATCACGCTGATATTGTGGTCGGTGCCGGCTGCTACACGGAAAATCTCACGCTGCCAATTGGTATTTGCTGTACCTAAAGCTCTTAGTGCATCTTCGCTCACTCCTGTGTATAATCGTGTAGCATAATCACGGAATTGGTCACCCGTCATTACATCAACCGAATTTCTTCTCATTCCCAGCGACATATTGCCGTCATATTGTACTCTAGGTCTGCTGCCGGCAGTTCCGCGCCTAGTGGTAATGATGATAACACCGTTTGATGCACGTGAACCGTAAATGGCTGTTGCCGAAGCATCTTTTAATACCGTAAAAGTTTCGATATCATTCGGATTCAACAAACTCAAAGCGTTTGCCATACCTTTGATACCTTCGTTATCCATCGGCAGACCGTCGATAACGATAAGCGGGTCATTACTTGCCGAAAGCGAAGAGCCGCCACGAATACGAATCGTAGCGCCCGCACCGGGCATTCCATCGGAAATGATGTTTACTCCGGCTACCCTGCCCGTAATCATATCTTGCGGATTGGTGATGACACCGCGATTGATTTCGTCGGGACGAATGGTGGTAATAGCGCCTGTGGCATCACTTCGTCTCACCGTTCCGTATCCAATCACAATCAACTCGTCAAGCATTTCGGTATCTTCTACCAGCGTGATGTTGAATTGATTCTGATTGTTAATAGGAATAATTTGGCTGTGGTAGCCGATAAAACTGACCACCAATGTGCCGTTTGCCGGTGCTTGAATGGTAAAATTACCGTCGATGTCGGTAATTGTTCCCGTGGTAGTGCCTTGCAGCAAGATGTTGGCACCGATAACGGTTTCCCCACTTGTATCTACAACCGTACCACGTACAGTTATCGGCGAACCGCTTTGAGCCATTGCCGATACCATCATTAGCAGTCCCAACAGAATGATTGGGAACACTTTGATGTTTCTCTTTAATTTCAAATGCATAATTGTAAATGTCATAAAATAAGTTGGTTTATAAAATTTATTTTTCTATTTTGTTTGTTTTGGGCACAAAAAAACCTGTCTTACACCTAACGGCAGCAAAGACAGGTGAAAAACATATCAAAATGAAGCTATTTAGAGACAGTTTGCAAAACGCCCCCCCCAATTTGTAATATCGCAGTGATGTATTTGTCATTTTATTCGTTTGAAGTATGCAAAAATCAATTTTGCAATGTGGATTATTTTCATTATTATTCAATAATTGAACAATTTCGAAATGCATAAAGTTCAAGAGTTGCAAGCAATTAACAACTATTCGAAATAAATACCTAATATTCAATATGGCAAAAATAGATTGTTTATTTTCTGCAATCATATTGATACCCATAATACAAAGGTACGATGTTTCGGAAAACAAAAAACGATGTGAAGTAAAAATATAGAAAATTAAAATCGATATTCGATTTATTTACAAAACATTACACGTTTACATATTAAGTAAAAAAGTAGACGCAATATAAGGTTCTATTTTGAAATAGATCCAATTTTCATCACGGTTGTTTCAAAATCTTCGCGCGGAATGATGGATTTGTTTTTCGCCCTCGTTCGGTAATTGTAAATAGTGGTTGGGGAGTAATCAAGAAATTGAGCAATTTTAGAGCTATCGGTAATGCCGAGGCGAATAAGTGCAAAAATGCGCAGTTCAGTATTCAATAACTCGTTACGTTTTGGTGTATAACGTTCTTCCTCAAAAACTAGAGCATTGAAATCGTTTATAAAATTAGGATAAAGGTGTAAAAAAATCCGGTCGAAATTCTCAAATAAAACTTCTCGTTCACTGTTTATCATCTCATTCGATTTCAGCGCTTTTTGCAGTTCGTCCCAATTCTTTGCCATTGCTTTTTTGTTCAAAGTGCTTTTAAATTGTTCCAGTTTGCGGATATAATCAGAACACAGGTCAAGAAAATGCCCGATATATGCTTCTTTGATGCGGTTAGATTCTAAAAGTTTTTTATTTAGTTTATCCAAATTCTTGTTTGTCAACAACAAGTCGTCATTCGTTAGTTTCAAAGTCATTTTTGCGGTAGCAAGTTTTTTCTTTTGTCGCCAAGTAATCAATGTGCTTATCGACAAAAGGCACAAAAGGATGGATATCAGTATCAAAAATAAGGCTAAGTTTCTCTTTTCTTGTCTTATTTTTTGCTCATAAGCATCAATAATAATCGGCAGTGTTTCCGACATTTCAAGAATCCGAAACTGTGCACCGCTAAATGTGGCATCTTCGATGGCAGATTTGGCGTATTTGTATGCTCTGCGTATATCGCCCTCGTGGTACAATAAAACAGCTAATTCTCGTAAAGCGATATGCTCTTTTACACCTTTTCGAAGGTCGGCAATGGCAGAAATGGCTAAATATCGTTTTTGTTCTTCCACACTTTCTTTTCGTGCGTAAATTTTGGAAAAAATATGTGCCATAGCGCCGAAAGATGCACCATCGCTCCCATATTCTGCGTAAAATTGGTTGAGTAGCTTCAATGCATCATCGTATTGTCCGCTTTCTATTAGCATTTCGGTCTTCGCAAACTTATAACTTGGCGAACTTTCTGCTGCAATTATCAAAACAGAATCTCTGTAATGTATGATATTCTGTCGGTATTTGCCTTGTTTTTCCGGCGCCAATGTATTTTGCGCTATTAGCTGATATAAAGACAGATGACGATTGTAAAAGTGCAACAGCATTTCATCATTCATTTCCATTCGCTCTATTCCGCTCAACAAGTCGAACGCTTCCATATACATTCCCATCATTCCAAAAATCTCGGATTTGTTCATTGTTGCCCTGTGTTCAAACGGTTTATTTTGTGCTTCTGCAGCAATTATCGCTTGTTTTTTGACATATTCCAAAGCCAAATTCAAGTTGTAATAACGATATTGATGGAAAATTTCATCTTTGAGTTGAAAGCGTTGAGAAGCATCAATTGTTTGTGATAACAGATTTTTCAGACTGTCTGTTTGCTGTTCTCTTTTTTCGGCATACAATGTTTTTCTTTGTATTGTTTTATCTAGTACAAGCAACAAGGAATCAGTCCGTTTATTCAGTGAGTAAACGACAAGGCATTGAAAAAAGAGTAGAAACAGAAAAATATATCTGTGCATTGTATATGTTTTCGGCTGTGTATAGTGCAAAGATAGTGATTTTAATGAATAATTAATAATTAAAGAGTGTGAATTTTTCGCGGATTTTAATTCGTGAATCGAAAAACTACTCATTTGAGTATTGCACATCTAAAGAAACATTCCGAAATTTGCACAATAATTCAATCATAGAGCAACAAAAAAATGGAAGAAAGGTATAGCAGAAATCGGATTTATGTACATCCTAAAGAGCAAAAACTTATTAAGCATTTTCGTATTTTGTTAGCCGGCGCAGGTATTGGCAGCATTATAGCCGAATGTGCGTTACGATTCGGATTCGAATCCATTACTATTGTAGACGGCGATATAGTGGAAGAATCAAATCTAAATCGCCAAAATTATCGAATGGAAGATATCGGAAAATCAAAAGCAGAAGCGTTGAAAAAACACCTGTTGAGTATTAATCCTACTGCAAACATCACATCAATAAATACATTTATTGATACTGATAATATGGAAGAGTTGATTAATGGACACGATATTGCCATTAATGCATTGGATTTCAAATCAGATATTCCATTGGTTTTCGATGAGTGGTGTCAAAAATACAATATTCCTGTCATTCATCCATACAATATTGGTTGGGGAGGATTAGTGATAGTTGTTAAACCTACGGGAATGCAACTGAAAGATTTTATTGATGGTTGGGAAAACTTCGAGTTAAAACTCGTTGAACACATCGTAAACTATTGCAAGTTTTGGGAACAACCCAAGCCATGGATAGAGAATATTATTATACAGTATGAGAATGAAAAAAGTATACTGCCGGCACCTCAACTCTCCATTGCATCGTGGATTGTTGCCGGATTGTGTACTAATATCATTTTTAATATTGCTACAGGGCAAAAAGTGAAGTATTATCCAAAATTTCATCTTTCTTCCATTATTGATAGTTGAGAAACCGTATTATTCTAATACTATTACGTTGAAGTCGAATGTTCATTTAGAGTCATTCGGCTTCTTTTTATATTAGTCGGTGATTTTTTGCATAGTTGACAGCAGCAGCTATACTATCAACATTTAGTTTTAGAAAAATATTTTTTCGATACAACCTGACCGAGTCAAATGACCGATGTAGCATAACTGCAATCTCTTTCATATTATAACCCATTGATGAAAACTTTAATACCTCTTTCTCTTTTTCGGTTAACTCCGGTCGTAATGCTTTTTCCCATTTTCCATTATTTTTATTATAAAGCCAATGATCGTCTGAACCATTTTTAAACATCGTTATGTTGCCGGAAACCAGCTTAGTAGATATCGATACGACACAAAGCGCCAACCACACCTCGCCTTTTTCTGTCAATCGGAGCGGGGTTATTTGATGATTGATGAGCCGTGTTATAGCCGAATCCTTTATCATAATACGAAAATCATACGATACAGTATAATTTCGTTTTTCTTCTCTCGGAATATCGGAAAGAAACTTAAAGCCAGCCTTGTTTATTTCCAATAACAATGATAAATCTTCGGGTACTACTTGATTGATATAAAAACTATACCCCATCTCTTTTACTTTCTCTGCTGTAAAACCACATAGGAATAAAGGATTATTCGAAACGAATAGAAAATTTTGTTTATGATAGTCAATAACATAAACACTTTTATATGTGAGTCGAGTGAATGCCTCTAAATCTTCGATAATGTGATGAATGCTTTCGTATGAGTCACAATTAATACCACTTACTCTGTTTTCTTCGATAAAAAAATCTTGTTCTTTTGTCATATTTGGGTACAGTTTTTATAAAGCAGAAAACAAAGATAGCTGCTTTTTTTTACCTTACTACTGATAATACATTATTATTTAAGAAAAAGAATTTATTCACCCCTCTTTGTTTCCAACAAACTACTCATTTGAGTATTGCACATTAAAAAATCAAATAATAACTTTGTATTTTCAAATTTTTATCTTACACACGTCGAGAATATGGACAAATTTATTACTCTGTATAATAATCTTTCAATCTGGCAATTATCTAAAGATGGGCTATTAGGATTAGCTGAATTCGTAGTTTTTGAAAACTATAAACATCATCAAAAAGAGTTTATTAAAAATACGGAAATGAACAAAGAGGTTTTGCAGATCTATTCTGAGGAATTAAACTGTTTCGAGCAGTCTAAGATATATGTTGCACGAAATGATCAAAATGAAACAGTAGGTTCTATACGTATTATGAAGTGGAACAAAGAACAAGAGTTTTTTAGTTCAAAGATTTTTATGGATAAAATCTTAAATGCAGATGATAATGAACACTTTTGGCATGTAGGTCGTTTTGCTGTTAGTTCAAATTTAGGGATACAAGGCTTAAATTTATTTCGGGTTCTTATGCTTTATGCGATAGCTCCAATCTGTAAATACGATAAGGGGATTATGTTTGCAGAGTGTGATAGTAAATTATTTAAGATAGTGCGTTATTTAGGTATGGAGACAATAGCCTTAAGCGACGGAATTGAAATTCTTGGCTCACTAACAATTCCAACTTACACGACCCGAAGTGGATTAACTGAATTCGTATTGCGCAATCAATCGTTGGCTTTTGATGTTGAAAGTTCTTTGAATTCTAGTGAATATGCGCACGAAAAGTGTTTTTCTGAAATGAGGAGTAGTTTTTGTAATAACGAAATACTCAAATGAGTAGTTTTTATCATATAACTAAAAAACTACTCATTTGAGTATTGTGAGTGGAAAAAATTTAGTATATTTTTGCAGCGAGAAGTTCAATTGATTCCTAATTTCTAAAACAAATTTTAGATGAACAAAAAATTAAACAAAAATTTTGCCAATGTGCGAAGATCAGTAACACAGGCAGTAGTATTTATTTTATTTTTAACTGTGAGTTTATCTTGCGAAAAAAAAGATGAACCGGAGCCAGGCTATACAGTAGTTCCGTTTGATAATTCGAAACTGATCTACCGTGACATCGAAGGCAACGGAAACTTACGTTTGGAGATCTACAATGCCGATGGACCAACAGCATCAAATTCCGGTTTAAATGTTGCCAACTTTGCTTTTGCCAACGAGGTTTCGGTTACATTTACGTTAAGTGATTTTACTTTCTCTGTACCTCTAGATGAACTTCCGGTTGGCCACCTTAGTGCCTCTATTTTCTTTGCCAATTCAGATGGTAGTGTTTCCGGAAACGGACCAGGTATAACCGTAACAGGCGAAGGTACTTATATGGTTGTGTTTGCACCGGGTACTGCTGTTACTGATGTCAGCGTTTTTGTGATAGACATTGTGCGTATGGCAGACATTATTTATATGAATAACATAACTGCAACTATTGATGAAATAAGAATAAGGTAGAAACGCAATTAACACCGTAATTTGATATGAAAATTTTTGAAAAAATATACATCCCTTTAAGGGATAAGAGACGAGCTTCTGTATTGATTTTTTTTATATTCTTAATTGGGATAGGAAGCCTATATGCTCAACAAACAACAGTACGATTACAACCAAGACCAAATCTTTTTGGGCTCACTAACTCTGCAAGTGGTTTTAGTCTTCAAGCCACCAATACAAATGTTCTTGTTGGTCGTGATAATAATGTTACCGGCAGGGGCTATTTGTATTTTGATTTGTCTTCAATACCACAGGACGCTACAATAAATAGTGCCATGCTGCAATTAACAGTTAATCCTTCATCTTCGGCTAATTTTGATGGAAATTTTACACTAAGAAGGGCTGATTTTGTTTTAAATGGAGCAAATGAGACAATGTGGCGTTTTTTAGCCGAGATGGGAGAAAATATCGAACAATTTAACTTTTCAAATGGAACAGGTCGTGGAGTCTCTATCGCGTCAGGCCAGATACAAAATGGGTTAGCACTTGGATCAATTGCTTTCAGTATAATACATCGATCGGAAAGTAGCCGTTTTATGAGATTTAATATGTCTGAAAATTCTGCTTTTCTTGAAGTAACTTATACACCAAGAGAAACAGTGGCGCCGGGTGTACCAACCAATTTATCCGCCAATAACATAACTACTAATAGTGTGGCACTATCTTGGACTCGACCTACCGGAACAGTAACCGGATATAGAATTTATAGAAACGATACTTTTTTGCAGACTGCAACAGCAACTACTGCAACGATTAGTAATCTGTCGCCGAATACAACTTATAGATTTTCCATAAGTGCAGTTAATGGTGCTAATGCATCTGCAAGAAGCCAAGAGATTACGGTGCATACACTTTCCCCTCCCCCTACAATCTCCGGTCCTACTCTTATATGTTCAGGCGAATCCTCCGTTTTTACCATTCAAAATATGCCGACAGGCGCAAGTGTAGCTTGGACACACAGTCCCAATTTACAACGAGTAAGTAATTCCGGCAATACTGCTACTTTTCGAATGATTGGTAATGGCGAGGGTTGGGTAGAAGCAACCGTGAACGGAGCGTCAGCAAGAAGGCTAGTATGGTGCGGCATACCCCACACAGATGGTATGGACGTATTTGTCGCCCTAACCGGTATTCCATTTTCCAGAAATCTTTGTTGGAGTACAGACCATACATTGGCAGTGCAGCGAAGCCATCTGAGAGATGATGGTATCACAAGATACGACTGGTTTTTCGGCTCTTGGGCACCATTTGTAACAAATTCCCGTGCTCCATCTTCTATTCCTAATCAGCATAGAGACATACGCTTGCACAGAGGTCAAGCTCCATCAACGCAAATAGTAACCGCAACGGCAATTAATCGTTGTTCGCCTCCGGGTGGCGGTAGCGATATTCTTATACGCTCTTCGTTTGCAACAGTTGGTGCTATGTTTCACGTGGTTGATAACTGCTTCGGCAGAGCACTTCCCTATACAGTAGAACACCCGAACCCGGTTTCTACTATTCTTCCCATTCAAATTACGCCGCACCCTCAGCAAATTGCCAGAAGAACGAGCCTAATGCGAGTAAATGGAACGATAAACGAACTACAATATGATATTCGTTTATACGACAGCGAAGGTAACAGAGTCCGCCAAATGGCTTCTACAAGTAATACTGCTCAACTAAATATAAGCACTTTACCCGATGGCGATTATTACCTGCATATTTATGACGGTATAGATATTGTACCAATAGTACAAAAAATTATTATTGAAAATAGATAATTTCTACTACCTTGATTAACAAAAAATGAGATAGAGCTATCACTATCTCATTTTAATTTTAATGCGAACACGGGGAAAGAATCTGTTTAAATTTATATTGATGGCTTGAAAAGCCTAATTTCCATAACCGCAGGCGAGCGAAGCGTTGCCTGCGGTGGTAAAATCAGCCATCAAACAACTGCCTGAAAGGCAGAACAAAAGCAATAGATGTTCTGCCTTTCAGGCAGGTTTTCCTTGTTGCGTGTTCCCACAGGTCGCCGCTTCGCTTTGACCTGCGGTTATGAAATTTTCGCCTTTCAGGCGTTTTGGTAGAAATTTAAACAGACTCTTAGCAAAATGAAAAACTAATACCTACTTCCTTCCCGGCAACATTCCCCTCAACATCATCAAAAAACGCTTACTCGGATTGCTTTGCAAATACGTTTCGATATGTCGTGCACGTTTTTCTTCCAAAATTTGTCCAATTTCAATCAAAATACCCGACTCTTCCACATCGCCAAACTCATCATTGATGGCTGTACCGAAAAAGCGCATTGAGGGAGAAAGCCCCATATAGGCATTAATCAGTGGCGGAATATTGTAGCCGAGTTCGCGTACCTCTTTATTGAGAATTTTGTAATCATCTTTGAAATTTTTCCCAACGAATAGTTTTTGCATTTTCTCTTTATTTGTGTGCGTTTCAAGCGGATTTATTGCTGTTACCAAATTTTCCTTGTCGGGAAAATGTTTGTTAAGGAAATAGAGAATCATATTGCGGGCATCTTTGTTGTAAGTGCCGTACATAGTTACTTTTCCGAAATAATATTTCATATTTGGGTCGATAACGGTTAGTGCGCCAAGCCCATCCCAAAGATTGTCGAGGGCAAAAATACCTTTGCGACTCATCAACGTGGATTGGTATTCGAGTGATACAAACGAACGACCAAGTTCTATCGTATAAGGCAGATAATCTTTGATAAATTTTTCCGAAAAATTCAACAAATGTGCTGTGGCGAGCATCGGTTTTCCATGTTCGTCAAACAGCACATCGTTGCCGAAGATGAAGCGATAACCGCCGAGAATTTCTTCATTTTCAGGATCCCACACGATGAGCTGACGATAAGGCTCGTCCATCGTATCATATTTGTCGATATCGGCTTCCAAGCCCGTGCCGCCGCCGCTGGCGCGAAAAGCAACTTCGCGTAAACGTCCCACTTCGCGCATTAAATTGGGCGAATCGTGCGCCGTAAATACATATACTTCATTATTTGCTTTATTTGTATTTCTTACACGTTTTTGAACTGTCAGTTCGCTTTTTATTAGGTTTTTATCAACCGGCTCGATAATTTTTTCCATATTTTTTCCGTTTTATTGCGGAATCTGCAGAGACGTAGCGCGCGTCTCCTACAATTACGGCAATGAATAAACCATTTCTTTTACATATTGCGCCCACTCAACAAACGTTTTCGATTTGTCGAATGTTTGCCAAGGAATCGGTTTACCGAATGTGATGGTAAACGTCTTATTTTTGCTATTAAACATTTCGTCAGGTAAATAAAGCATCTCAATATTAAACTTGATACCGAGCATTTTGCGAATATTTGCCAAGTTGTAGAAGAAGTTCGAATTTTGTCCCGAAAAATAAACGGGAATCATATCGCGCTTACTCTCTATTGCTTTCATAACAAAACTTTTATGCCACGTCAAATCTCTAATTTTACCTTTTTGTTTTCGCGAAACCATTCCGGAAGGAAAGGTAATCACCTGATCGTCTGACGCGTACGCTTCGTTTATTGCCTGTGCCGAATCTTTCGCTTGTGAACCATGTTTATTAATTGGAACGAAAATCGGCTGCAAGGGTTTTAGAAAATAGAGAATATCATTGACCAAGTATTTGATTTTTCCCTCATATTTCTCGCCCAAAAACGCGGACAGACAAATACCGTCCATTCCGCCGAGCGGATGATTGGAAACGAAAACAAATCGTCCTTCGATCGGAATATTTTCCTCACCCTCAATTTTAATTTTGATATTGAACTCTTTATCGACAAGCCGCTTCATAAAAGCTACGCCTTCCACATCGCTATTCCTATCCAAAACGCCGTTAATCTCGTCTTGATGTATCGTTCGTTTAAGATAATTAATCAAAAATCGCGGAATTAGCTTATAATGCCTTGGCATTTTTGCTCTTAAAATGCCGTCAATATCAATTCTAAATGCACTTTTTGCATTCATTCTATTTCTATTATATGAGGTGCAAAGGTACGAATAATAATGATTAATGGTTAGTGGTTAATGGTTAAAACGATTGCAAAACCACATTTTTCAAAAAAAATCGCCCTTTCTTGAAACTTTTCCCCACCTATTTCGTCATTAGAGTATATGCAGTTACAATTTTTCAAACAAAACATACTTCCTATGAAGGACAAAATGTTCAGGCTCGCCTTGTGTCTATTGCACAACAGGGCTGATGCAGAAGACATTGTGCAGGAAGCAATGATGAAGATTTGGAATGGCGATGAAACGCAAATAGCGAATCCGGCAGGATATTGCACGATTGTAACAAAAAACTTATCGTTAGACCGATTGAGACAAAAACAACAGCAAACAACGATGGTACAGATAGAAACAGTAGTAGATATTGCCGAAACAAATACGCCTTTTCACACGATGCAAAAGAACGAACAAATGAATTTGGTAGATCGGCTTATCGAAAAATTGTCCGAAAGAAAACGTATGATTATTCAATTGCGTGATATTGAAGGTGAAAGTTATAAAGCAATCGCGCTAACATTGAATATTCCTGAAAGTCAGGTAAAAACCGATCTCTTCAGAGCAAGACAAGAATTAAAACAGCACTACAATAACATCAACTCGTATGAAAGATTATAGACATATAGACGAAATGTTGAATAGATACTGGCAATGCGAAACAAGCGTTAAGGAAGAAAAAACGTTGCAAGATTTTTTCTTGAACGAACAGAATATTCCGCCTCATTTGATTCAATATCAATCGCTCTTCGAATATCGAAGCGAAAAACAAGCGGAAAAGCTGTCCGATGATTTTGACAAGAAAATTCTGAATCAAATCAACCCGAAAAGAAAGCGATTTTATCTTCGGCAAGTAATGGCAGTGGCGGCAAGTATCGCCATATTTATCGGCGTGGGATTCACAATGCATCTGCACCAAGCGAGAACGGAACAGGTACAAGCACGCGAAACGGTTCTCGATGCGCTTTTTATGATTTCCGATAATTTGCAGCAAGGAGAAGAGTTAATATTGAGAGGATTAGAAGCGTTTGAAATAGCAATACAATAAATGTAGGGGTGTAATGCTTACCCCCATCGAAAACCAAAATGATTATGAACAAAAAATACATCGCATTAATAATCGGCATCATCTGTATTTCAACAGCAAATGCACAAAATTTTTCTACCGAATTTTTGAATTCGATCAATCAACGAAATGTGTCGGTCGAGTTTTTAGGGTTAGTTACCCAACGAAACGTATCGGTAACTACCATTAATTCATCAATGATTGAATCGCTACGACGACGAGAGCAAAACAGAGAAGTACAGGCTTTTTTAAGCGAATTGAATTTCCTTCGAATTATGATCGTTGACAATCCGCGAAATGCGGCTGCGTTTCACGAAACTGCCATCTCATTGCTAAGAAAAAACAAAGATTTTGAAGAATTGCTTTCGATGGAAGAAGGCAGACAGCAAGTACTCATTGTTGCTCTAACGCCCAAAAACAACCGAACAACCGAAGTTGTGATGATAAGTAATATCAACAACGCATCGCTCACCATAGTGAACATTACGGGCAATATAGATATCAGCGATTTGTCTCAATTAGCAACCACTATCAGAAATTTACGATAACAACGCTTCGGCGGCGCTTGGTTACTGAGCGTAGTCGGAGTGCAGCGACCGTTCATAAAAAATAACAATCAAATTAAATATGAAAAAAATATTATTATCCATTGCCTTTTTAGGCATCTTTGCCGTGAATGTAGCGGCTCAAAATCCTGCAGATTCTACAAACAATGCCGTGTCTGATTTTCTTTCACAAGTTATTCAAGAACAAAATTCCAACGCCTATAATCGGTCGGGATGGACAGTGGGATTTGTCAATACGATGCGCGATAGTTTCAACGGCGCACAAATTGGTTTTTTAAACACTATTACCGACAATGCAAGAGGCGGGCAGGTAGGATTTATAAATACCGTTGCCGGAAGTTTCAACGGTTCACAAGTTGCCTTTCTAAACACTGCCACCAACGACACAAAAGGAGCGCAAGTAGGATTTCTAAATACCGTAAGAGGAGGTTTCGACGGTGCGCAAGTAGGATTTCTAAATACCACTACTAACGACACAAAAGGCGCACAAGTAGGGTTTGTAAATACTATAAGAGGAGGTCTTAATGGTGGACAAGTGGGGTTTGTCAATACAGCGACAAGCAATGTTGATGGTACACAAATAGCATTTATCAATACAGCAACGAGCGATATTGATGGTGCGCAAATTGGGTTTGTAAACATAGCTCGAAAATTGAATGGATGGCAACTCGGTTTTGTCAATTTTGCCGATGAGATAGAGAACGGCGTTCCGGTTGGATTTTTGTCAATTGTAAGGCGTGGTGGATATCGAGCTGTTGAGTTGAGCGTTTCGGAGTTTTATTTGATGAATGTAGGTTTCAAAACCGGTGTTGAGCGATTTTATACCACATTTTCTGTGGGTTACAATCCGTTTGCAGAACAGAATTCGAATCGTTTTGCAGCCGGATTAGGTATTGGTACAATTATTCCGATGGGCGATTCGTTCTTTTTTAATCCCGAAATGACCGGTTTAACATCGTGGGGGAAAAACAACAAAAGTTTGACAAGTTTTGTGCCATATTTTGGATATAACTTTTGCGACCGTTTCAGCATTACGGCAGCGCCTTCGATCACGTACGCTCACCGATGGGGGCATAGTCCTCGCAATGCTGATTCGTTAGAGCCGATTTTTAGTCTCGCAAATTTTAAAATTGATGATAGAAATGAATTTGTTGTGGGTGCGAGAATGAGCGTGAGGTGGCGATTGTAATTATTAATCATCCGGCAAAAAACGAGTAGCTACTCAATTGGGAACAGCAAATAATGAAACAAATAAAAAAATGAAACAAACAAAACACTATTACATTTTATTTTTCCTCTTCCTATTCCCCACGCTGTTGTTCGCACAACAAAACGTGCGCGGCGTAGTTTTAGACGGCAACACGCAGGAACCACTACCCGGCGCAACCGTCATCGTATTGTCCGGCGACCAACAATTTGGCATAGCCACCGACTTGCAAGGCGAATTCTCAACTCCCAACATTCCCGTAGGGCGATGCCATGTAACCATCTCGATGATAGGCTACAGAACACACGTGGCAAGCAACATCCTGGTCTTTCAAGGACGCGAAACCGTGTTGGAAATCCTCTTGGAAGAAGACCTCACAATGCTCGACGAACTCGTGGTTACGCCGCAAGTGGACAGAACACAGCCCATCAATCAGATGACGGCAGTGAGTGCGCGAATGTTGAGTGTGGAAGAAGCACACCGCTACGCAGGTACGATGGGCGGCGACGTGGCACGAATGACCACCGGATTTGCAGGCGTTGTGGCGGCAGATGATACACGAAACGACATCATCATTCGCGGAAATTCGCCTCGCGGTGTGCTTTGGCGATTGGACGGTTTCGATATTCCGAATCCCAACCACTTCGGTGCAATGAGTGGAACGGGCGGACCTATCGGAATGATAAACACCAATCAATTAAGTAATTCCGATTTTCTCACAGGAACTTTCCCCGCAGAATTCGGCAATGCCACGTCGGGCGTATTCGACCTTCGCCTGCGCAACGGAAACAACCGCCGCCACGAATTTTTAGCCGGTATGGGAATGAACGGCTTCGAACTCGGTGCTGAAGGACCCATTTCGCGCGAAACAGGTGCTTCGTATATGGTAAACGCCCGCTACTCTTTTCTCAAACCCGTAATAGCTGTGATGGAATTGTTTAATGCTGATTTTGATGCACCGGGTGTGCCCGAATACGAAGATATTACGGCGAAAATAAACATTCCGCTCAGAAACGGAAATCTATCATGGATGGCTCTTGCCGGAGCAAGCCGGATTCGGAATTCTGCCGAAGATATTGATTTTACCGATTGGGCGGAAGGCGACAGAGGGCAGGCTTTGAATATGCGCAATCGGCAACTATTTACAGGATTAAACTACACGCACCGGTTTACGCCGAACACCCGATTGGAAAATCGTTTATCGTATCAATTTTTCCGACAAAATGTAGATTTAGATGACGTTATTTATCCCTCGCTGGAAATAGTTTCCGGCACAGGCGATGTGAAAATGCAAGAGGGAAGACTTGCCTTTATGTCCACACTCAACCACCGAATCAACGCCCGCAACACCATTCGTGCAGGCACAGGCGCAGACCTTTATATGACTTCGCTTTACACGCGATTTGTCGAAACTGTTTTTAACGATTACAGTGGCAATTCGGGATTGGTTAGAGGTTTTGCCTCGTGGCAACATCGTTTTAACAACGCTTTCAGTATGACAACGGGTGTTTACTCGCAAGTTTTTGCACTAAACAGCGATTTTAGCGTTGAGCCGCGTCTTGGTTTGCGATACGAACTTTCGCCACGCACGGCATTGAGTTTGGGAAGCGGACTGCATTCGCAAATTCAACCGTTGGAAGTATATCTTTTCGAAGAAAACGGCGTCCACCCCAATCACGATTTGGGAATGAATCGAAGCTGGCAATCGGCACTCGGGCTCAATCAGCGATTAGGCAACAGAATGCGCCTAAAAGCCGAAGTGTATTATCAGCACCTGTTCAATATCCCCGTAACAGCTGACATTCCCGAAGAATCAATTCTCAATTTTGGCGATGAAATGTTCAACAATTGGAACTACGTGTTTATAAACGAAGGAACAGGGCGAAACTACGGAGTAGAAGTAACATTGGAGCGATTTTTCGAAAACAACTACTATTTCTTGATTACCGGTTCGCTTTTCGATTCTAAATACAAAGGTTTCGATGGAATAGAACGCCGTACCCGGTTTGCGAGCAATTTTGCATTCAACGCTTTGGGCGGTTACGAATGGCGACTTGGCAAACGTAATCTGTTGTCGGTAAACAGCCGTTTGTCGTGGGTAGGTGGAAAACGCTACGTGCCGGGAGTGGTAGATTTTTCTGTTGAAGGTCTATTTGATATTTTTCAGTTCGATTATTCGCAAGCGTATAAAAGAAGACTGCCCGATTTTTTTCGTTTGGATTTGACAGCAACAATGAGGCAGAATTTCAACCGTACTTCGATAGAATATTTTGCGGAAATCAACAATGTAACGAATCACAACAATATATTAATGCAGTTTTATAATGCAAATCGTGGTCGTATGGAAAACTTTTATCAGTTTGGGTTTATGCCGATTGGCGGGGTGAGGTTTCATTTTTAGCAGGAAGAAGCTAAGAGCCTGCTGATTTTAGTATAACCAAACAGGCTCTAAATTTGAAAAAGGGATTATCGCATTTTTGCGATAGTCCCTTTTTCTCGAATAACAGAATGCCTGTTGATAACTTTTTTGAAAAAATAACGCGACAAAGTGCAATATGGCGAATAGTTTTTTGTATTTTCGCAGAAAATGTCAAGCGCGAACATGCGAAGGCGTAAAAGCACAAACAGGCAAAAGGCATAAATTAGAGTAAAATTATACAGTGAACTTGCACTTTCGCGCCTTCGTGCGTTCGTGCTTTCGCGCAAAAAGACAGTTCAAAAATGACAATATATCATACCCCCGCCCTACTCCACGAAAGTGTTGCCGGACTTAATATTCGCCCCGACGGCGTGTACGTAGATGTAACTTTTGGCGGCGGCGGACATTCGAAAGAAATCCTCTCTCATTTGGGTGAAAAAGGTAAACTCATTGCCTTTGACCAAGATGAAGATGCGATAAAGAACGTGATTGATGACCCACGATTTATTTTCGTGCGAAGCAATTTTCGATTTCTGAAAAATTTTCTTCGCTATCACGAAATCGATGAAGTGGACGGCATATTGGCAGATTTGGGCGTATCATCGCATCATTTTGACGATTCCGAACGTGGATTTTCGTTTCGCTTTTCGGGCGAATTGGATATGCGAATGAATCGCAACGCAAAAAAAACAGCGGCAGACATTCTTAACGAATATTCGGAAGAGAAGCTTGCGGATATGTTTTTTCGATTCGGTGAACTCAAAAATGCACGACGTATTGCTTCGGCGGTTGTCGCTTTTCGACAAACAACGAAAGTAAAAACAATAGAAGATTTGTTGCAAATTCTCGAACCGTTTGCGTACAAAGACAAAGAGAAAAAGATTCTGGCACAGGCTTTTCAAGCGCTTCGTATCGAAGTAAACGACGAAATGTCGGTGCTGACCGATATGCTCACGCAGGCATTGCAAGTGTTGAAGCCGGACGGGCAATTGAGCGTAATTTCGTATCATTCATTAGAAGACCGTTTGGTAAAAAACTTTTTTAGAACCGGCAATTTTGAAGGAAATGCAGTGAAAGATTTTTTCGGGAATTTGGAAACGCCATTTGAAGTGGTCAATCGTAAAGTCATTGTTCCTTCCGATGAAGAACAACGCTTGAATCCTCGTTCTCGCAGTGCAAAATTGCGCGTGGCAAGAAAACTATAAATCAGCAATATGAAGATAAAATTAGAAAATATACGAAAATCATTTATCCACGTTTTCGGTGGAAATATTCTTCGAGAAAATTTTTTCTATCGGAATATGCCATTTATCATTGCTATCGTGGTTTTGATGATTACCTTTACCGGTTATCGATACAACGTATTGCAAAAAATGGCAACCATCGACCGTTTGAATCGTGAACTTCAAGACGCAAGACTCGAATCACTCGCCATTTCATCTCAACTGACAAGGGCGGGCAGACAAGAAGAAATCGAACGGCGTGTACGCGAAGCGGGGCTTGACCTTCAAATAACAAGAGAGCCTGTGTTTTACATTGAAAGAAGAGGACGAAGAAGATGAAGATGAAACGAGCATTAAAATCAGTTCAAGCCAAAGAACATCATTATCGCGAGTTCCATACGACCAACAAGAAAAAATAAATAATGGTATGAAAAAAAATAAAAGCATTATTTTAGGCAAATATGGTGCGATAGTGGTTGTTTTGTTACTGTTCGCCGTATTGATTTTTATTTCGGCAGCAAAAATTGCTTTTCCGTCCGACACAAGAGAAGAATGGCGAAGGGAAGGAAGAAGACAAACCGTGCGAGAGGGTCGTATCATTTTACCAAAACGAGGAAATATTTATACACACGACGGTAGATTACTCGCCGCAAGCGAGCCGTCATACATCATCACAATGGATTTTTGGGCTGACGGAATCGTAAAAGACTCAATCTTGAATCACATAGATGCGCTTTCGGCATCGCTCGCCCGAAAATTTCCGGACAGAACAGCCACACAATACAGAAATCTGATGATGGGCGGCTGGCAAACGCGCGAAAGAGAAGAACAACAAATTGCCGCCGGAAATAATGTACGAAAATCACGAGGAAGTGCAAGAATTATCAGTCGTGATATTAATTATGCCGATTTAAAAGAAATCCGCTCCTGCCCGGCTTTGAATCAATCAACACTGCGCAATGGGTTAATTGCACAGGAAAGAAGTTCCCGTGTAACACCTTTCAACAACCTTGCCTCACGCACGATTGGAAACGTATTTGCCGACCTCGAAAAAGGGGGCAGTAGTGGATTGGAATTGAGATTCGATTCATTACTTCGTGGTGAAAACGGCGTAAAAGACCGCCAAAGAATACAAGGCAGGTGGCGAGATGTAATCATAACACCGGCAAAAAACGGATACGATATTATTACTACGCTCGATGCCGGAATCCAAGATATTGCCGAACGTTCGCTTCGCGATATGTTAATTGAAACCAATGCCGAATCGGGCACAGCTATTGTGATGGAAGTGAAAACAGGTGCTATCAGAGCCATTACAAACCTCGATCGTGTGCGTTCGGGTATATATGCCGAAGGAAGTCCCAACGCATTTTCGTGGATGCACGAGCCGGGGTCTACCTTCAAAACCGTTGCCGCGATGATTGCACTCGAAGACGGCGTTGTGCAGACGACCGATTCGTTTCTTGTGGGCAATGGTGTTTGGGTACGAAACAATAGACTGACCGTAACCGATTGGGATGCGCGGCGCGTCAATCGCGGTCACTATACGTTGCAACGTGGAATGGAGATGTCATCTAACGTGGTAATGGCGAAAATGTTGCTGCAAGGGTATAGTGATAACCCCGAAAAATTTGTGGCAGGAATCGATAGAATCGGTTTGAATGATACGTCGCTCGTTTGGGATGTTCCATTGCGCGGAAGAGAAGGCTCTGCGTTTGTTCGTCGCCCCGGCGATGGATTTTGGTCGAATGCCACGTCGCTTGGCGTGATGTCATACGGCTACGAAACGCAAATCCCTCCTATCCGTATGTTGATGTTTTACAACGCTATCGCCAACAACGGAAAAATGATTCAGCCGTTTATTGCTCAACGGATTGCAAGAGATGGCAGAACGATAAAAGAATTTTCGGCACGTGTTGTCAATCCGAATATTTTCCAAAAAAGAACGACAAGGGAGCAGATTCACGAAATGTTGGTCGGCGTGGTAGAAAGCGGCACGGCAACTTCGATAAAATCGCCTTATTTTGATATTGCCGGAAAAACCGGAACAGCACAGCTTGCCAATCGAAGCGGTTACGGCGCGGGACATTTCGTGTCATTTGCCGGTTATTTCCCAGCCGATAATCCGGAATACACCATTTTTGTGGGAATCCGGAATCCGTCGGGCATACCGTCGGGAGCGCGACATTCGGGAATGGTTTTCAAGAATATCGCCGAGCAGATTTTTGTGCGCGAAAACCGGCTTACGGTTGACCACGTACGAGTAGATACAACTTTAGCAACTGATCCGCGATTAAAAAATGGCAAATGGCAACACAACAGAGCATTGCTATCTTCTCTGCGAATGCCTGTAGGAAATGTTGCAGAAGCATCAGATTGGGTAAGGATGCAACGCGATAGTGTTGGTAATCACCAACCACGAGCGTTAGCGGTAGAAACCGGTGTTATCCCCGATGTGCGAGGAATGGGTGCGCGCGATGCGTTGTATTTGTTGGAAAAATCGGGCTTACGTGTCAATCTCGATGGCTCGGGAAGAGTGATTTCGCAAACATTATCGCCGGGAAGCAGATTGGCAAGGGGGGCAACAATCGGCATTACATTACGGTAACACGTAGAGACGCGGTGCGCCACGTCTCTACAACAAATCAACGAAAATTATGCAATTAAAAGAATTAATTTCAAACATAAAAACAATTGATGTTCGCGGCAATCTCGACATCGAAGTTACAAGCATCACGTCCGATTCGCGCACGGTAGAACAAGGCTCGTTGTTTATCGCGGTAGAAGGAATATGTACCGACGGACATTCGTACATTGGCAAAGCCATTGAACAACACGCTGCCGTAGTGGTTTACGACAAGCCGATGATTGAAGAATATTTTTCGCGCACCACCTATATTCAAGTCGAAAATAGTTCGGTTGCGTTAGCAGAAATTGCGGCGAAATGGTTTGGAAATCCTTCGGAAAAATTAAAATTGGTGGGTGTTACCGGAACGAACGGAAAAACGACCATCGCCACATTACTATACAAGATGTTTCGCACACTGGGCCATCCCGCGGGATTGCTTTCTACCGTAGCTAATTATGTGAACGATGAGGAATTTTCGACTACACACACTACACTCTACCCGATTCAGTTGAACGAACTATTGAAAAAAATGGTCGATGACGGCTGCGAATATGCGTTTATGGAAGTGAGTTCGCACGCCATTCATCAAAACCGTATTCACGGATTGCATTTTGCGGGCGGAATTTTCACCAATCTTACGCAAGATCACCTTGATTATCACAAAAATATGCTCGAATACCGAAATGTAAAGAAAGCGTTTTTCGACGGACTTCCTACTGAAGCATTTGCAATAACGAATATCGATGATAAAAACGGAGCGGTAATGCTGCAAAACACCAAAGCGACAAAATATTCCTATTCCGTTAAAAATATGGCGGATTTCAAAGCCCGCATTTTTGAAAAGCATTTTGACGGAACGGATATTGAGATAAACGGAAAAGAATTGACAGTGCAATTTGTCGGTGTTTTCAATGTATATAATCTTTTGGCGGTATATGGCGCGAGTATTCTTCTCGGCTTGTCGGAAGAAGATGTGTTGCGTGCGCTCACGGTTTTGAAACCTGTTGCCGGACGCTTTCAAACCATTCACTCGCCGAAAGGTTTCACGGCAATTGTAGATTACGCACACACGCCCGATGCAATAGTTAACTCGTTAGAAGCTATTCACGAAGTATTGAACAACAATGGAAATATCATCACAGTAGTGGGTTGTGGCGGCAATCGCGACCGCACCAAACGCCCGATTATGGCGCGTGAAGCGGCAAAACTCAGCAGCAGATTGATTCTCACGTCAGATAATCCTCGTTTTGAAGATCCACAAGATATTCTCAACGATATGATTGACGGACTTACCGACAAAGAAAAAACAACAATGCTTTCTATCGCCGATCGACGTGAAGCGATAAAAACTGCTTGTGCATTGGCAAAATCGGGCGATGTGATTTTGATTGCGGGAAAGGGACACGAAGATTATCAGGAAGTAAAAGGCGTTAAGCATCATTTTGATGATAAAGAAGAAGTAGAAAAAATATTTTTGGGATAAACAATGCTATACTATCTTTTCGACTATCTAAACTCTCTCAATTTCCCCGGCGCAGGAATGTTTCAATACGTAATGTTCCGCTCCGCAATGGCAGCGGTTTTCTCGCTGCTAATCGGCATATTTGTTGGGAAATACATCATCGCCAAACTGCAAAAAAAGCAAGTGGGCGAAACCATTCGCAATCTCGGTCTCGAAGGACAATACAGCAAAAAAGGAACGCCAACAATGGGCGGAATTATTATCATTTTGTCAATTTTGGTATCCATCTTTCTTTTCGGAAAACTGGAAAACACTTACATCATACTAATGATTGTGAGCACAATATGGCTTGGCGTACTTGGTTTTGCCGATGACTATATCAAGGTTTTCAAAAAGGATAAAGATGGTTTGAAGGGAAGATTCAAAATCATTGCACAAGTAGGACTTGGACTTATCGTGGGTCTGACAATGCTTTTAAGCCCCGAAATCGTAGTACGCGAAAACTCCGAAGTACGTGTCAATAACGTGATTGAACAGGTTACACATCAGCCTGAAAATGTGAAAGCTACAACCACAACAATTCCATTTCTCAAAAATAATAATTTTGATTACCGGTGGCTCGTTTCGTGGATGGGCGATGATATTGCCGACAAAGCAGTATGGATCATTTTTATTTTAGCAGTAATCTTCATTGTTACAGCCGTTTCCAACAGCGCCAATCTCACAGACGGATTAGATGGACTGACGTCGGGTATATCGGCAATTATCGGAGCGGCATTGGGCGTTTTGGCGTATGTGTCCGGTCGAGTCGATTTTGCCTCGTATCTCAACATTATGTTTATTCCCGGCGGCGATGAATTGTTGGTATTTGCAGCGGCATTTGTGGGCGCAACCATCGGTTTTTTGTGGTACAATGCCTATCCCGCGCAGGTGTTTATGGGTGATACGGGCAGTCTCACACTTGGCGGAATTATTGGCGTGTTTGCTGTGCTGGTTCGTAAAGAACTATTGTTGCCCGTTTTGTGCGGAATCTTCTTTGTACAAGCGCTTTCGGTAATGATGCAAGTACTTTATTTCAAATATACAAAGAAGAGATACGGTATCGGACGACGCATTTTCAAAATGACCCCACTGCATCATCATTATCAGAAACCGGGCGACGGAAGTATTGATGCGATTATTCAACGCCCGTATGTGCCGATAACCGAACCAAAACTTGTAAGTCGATTTTGGTTGGTAGCGATTATTTTGGCGGTTTTGGCAGTGGCGACACTCAAAATGCGATAGATAAATCTGTTTAAGGTTTAAAGTTTAAAGTTTAAGGTTGCAAATCCTTGAATTTCTATCCTTAAATCTTAAACCTTAAATTTTTAAACAATGAGGTTTATTATATTAGGCGGCGGTGAAAGCGGCGTTGGCTCTGCCATTCTCGCACAGCAAAAAGGATCTGATGTGTTTCTTTCCGATAGCGGAACATTGACAGATGAACATCGGAAAACGTTACAGGAATATAACATCGAATTTGAAGAAGGGACGCACGATAAGGTAAAGGAAATCATTGAACAAGTCCCCCTTGAAGGGGATTTAGGGGGCTATGAAATCATCAAAAGTCCCGGCATTCCCTCCACCATACCATTGATACAAAAAGCAATCGCAAAAGAGATTCCAATAATTTCCGAAATCGAATTTGCCGGACGATATACCGATGCGAAAATGATTTGTATCACAGGCAGTAACGGGAAAACTACCGTTACAAGTTTGATTTATCATATTTTGAAATCGGCAGGATTAAACGTAAGTTTGGGTGGAAATATCGGAAAAAGTTTCGCGCGTCAAGTAGCGGAAGAAAATTTCGATTATTACGTGCTTGAGTTGAGTAGTTTTCAATTAGACGGCGTATATGATTTCAAAGCTGATATTGCTGTATTACTGAATATTACACCCGATCATCTCGACCGGTACGATTATAATATGCAAAATTACGTTGATGCAAAAATGCGTATCATTCGTAATCAAAAAATCAACGATGCTTTCATTTATTGGATTGATGACCCAATTGTAACCAAAGAAATCAAAAAACTAAAACCGGAAGTTACGCTATATCCGTTTGGTGAAATAAAGCACAATAACAGTGTCGCTTACACCGACAATGGAAAACTGTATATTCAAACGAAAGAACACACTTTCGATATGGAATTAGAACTGCTCGCGCTCGAAGGAATGCACAATTTGTATAACTCGTTGGCATCAGGAATCGTAGCTAAGCTACTGGATATTAACGATGAAAACCTTCGTCAAGCACTTTCCGATTTCAAAGGTGTACCGCATCGGCTCGAAAAAGTGGCAGCCGTGCGTGGTGTGCAATATATCAACGATTCCAAAGCTACGAACGTCAATTCTTGTTGGTACGCCCTGCAAAGTATGCCCGGAAAAACAGTGTTAATTCTTGGTGGAACAGATAAAGGAAACGATTATACGGAAATCGAAGACCTTGTGCTTTCAAAAGCGCGCGCATTGATTTTTCTTGGAAAAGATAACAGCAGGTTGCACTCTTTTTTCAATGGAAAAATCGACACCATCAGAGATGCATCATCGATGCAAGAAGCCGTTAATTTCGCCTACCAACTGGCAGAAAAAGGTGACACCGTACTACTTTCACCCTGCTGTGCAAGTTTCGATTTGTTTAAAAACTACGAAGATAGAGGCGACCGGTTTAAAGAGTGTGTGAGACGGTTGTGAGAATTCAAAGAGTAAATGATTATGTCAATTTTCAGATTAAAAAACGTCAACTATAAGAATATTATCCGATATCCAAATATCGAAATCCAACAAGGCTGCACCACTTTTATCAGCGGCGAAAGCGGCTCAGGGAAAAGCACCTTGCTAAAATTACTCAACGGTATTACTTCGCCCACGAGTGGCGAGATATTTTACCTCGACAAAAACATTACCGATTACACCACAATGGACTTACGCAGAGAAATTTTGTTAGTTAGTCAACAATCATATTTGTTTGACATGTCTATTCGAGATAATTTTCAGGAATATTATGCTTATAGAGAGTTGGAGAATATATGCAATGAACAAATGCAATATTTTTTGAAAATCTGTGCAGTTGATAATCAGCTTGATGACAACTGCAACGTGATGTCAGGCGGCGAACGACAAAGGATTTTTACAGCAATTAATCTTTCATTTCCATCAAAAGTATTGATGCTTGATGAGCCGGTAAGCGCACTCGATCATAAAAATGCAAATACCTTGATGTCAAACATTAAGACTTATTGTAAGGAACAGAAAAAAAAACTCATTGTAGTATCGCATGACAAAACGTTGATGGATAAATATGCCGATGAAATAATCAACATTTCAAAAGAAAAAAAGAATAATGAATGAAGTAGTTGCATTGAGCATTGGGCAATTTTCGCTCATATATCTTTTGTTGTTGATTGTGCTTTTTGTGATGAAAAAAAGCAAGATACATCAGACAAAATTGTTGCTTGTAGCAAGTTTGCGAATGACGGTTCAACTTGTTTTGGCGGGTTTTATCCTCACCTATATTTTCGAAAATCCGCATCCTGCGTTTACCATTTTTTATCTCTTACTGATGACGGGATTTGCCATTTATATGATACTCAGCAGAAACAAAACAATTAATCGAAATTTCAAATTGATAGTCGCCTTATCGCTTGCCGGCTCCGGCATTGCTATTGTTTGTTTTTTCATTATAACAGTGGTGGGTGTGAGTATTTTTAATCCGCAATACACCATACCCATTGGCGGAATGATTATCGGTAACGCAATGACCGGCGTAAGTCTCGGACTGAAAACGTTTGACGAAAGTATTAAAGCACAGCACAGTAAAATAAACACACTGATAAACGTCGGTGCAACACCGCAAAAAATTCTCATTCCATTTGTGAATCAGTCTGTTGAAACGGCACTTTTACCAACGCTTTATTCAATGTTGAGTATGGGCGTGATTTCTTTACCCGGAATGATGACTGGACAAATTTTATCCGGTACGTTGCCTATGACAGCCATTTTTTATCAAATAGCCATTGTGATTGCCATCACGGCAGTAACCTGTTTAGCAGTGTTTTGTTCGTTGTATTTTGGGTATAAGACGTTGTATAATGAGAGAAATCAGTTTTTGTTGGCACGCAGATGAAGTCAAAAAAAATTACCACAAAGAGCACAAAGTTCACAAATTATTAATAATCAAAACCTGTCCTTTGTGCACTTTGTGTAAAACTTAGTGCTCCTTGTGGTAAAAAACACTCTTGGGATAATTTTATCTGAGTGCTTTCAATCTTACTCTACCGAAGCGTTTATCGACACAAACACTCGCTGCCCCAACTCTTTGTCTATTGTGTACAGACCAAATCCGTTGTCGCCGATAAGTTTCAGATTGTCGATTAGTCCCTGTGCGGTTTCCTCCTCCTCTACCTGCTCGTTTACAAACCATTGCAACATATTTTCAGTAGCAAAATCGTTTTCGCTGCGAGCCAATGCTACCAAATTGTTGATGAGGATAGTTACTTCCCGCTCGTGCTTCAATGTATCTTCGTAAGCGGTTAATGGCGATTTCCACGAAGTAGTTACTTCTGCAAGCGGATCCAATTCAACTCTATTTCCTTTCGAAATCAGATAGTTCATAATTTTCAGGGCATGCTCTTGCTCTTCCTGAAACTGAATTTTAAACCAATTGGCTACACCCGGCAATCCGGTATTTGCAAAATGTGCCGACATTGAAAGATACAAATACGCCGACCAAAACTCAGCATTAATTTGCTTGTTTAATGCTTTTTCTAATTTTTTACTTACCATAATTTGTTGATTTTTGATGTTATATAATTTTTCTGTTATTAAAATCCTCTCTGTCGCATTGCTTCAAACGTAAGCACTGCGGTAGAAACCGACACATTTAGCGAATCAACTTTTCCGCACATCGGGATTTTAATTCGCGTTTTCGCATTTTTGAGCCAAAAACCGGTTAATCCGTCAGCTTCCGTCCCCAACACAATGGCAGAAGGTGTGCGAAAATCAATATTTTGATAAAATTCAGCCGCCTGCAATTCTGCTGCGTATGAATTTATTTCGTTTTTATTCAGCCAAATAAGCACTTCTTCCGACGAACAGACAGCCATTTGCACGGTAAACAATCCGCCTACACTCGACCGAATGACATTCGGGTTGTACAAATCCGTTTGCGGGTCGCACACGATAACCGCATCAACAGCAGCAGCATCGGCAGTACGCAAAATCGCACCCAAATTGCCGGGTTTTTCTACCGCTTCGAGAACGATAACAAATGGATTTTTCGACAGTTTTAAATCGCTCAATGTATGCGATTTCGGTTTTGCCAAAGCCACAACACCATCGGAATTTTCGCGATAAGCGATTTTTTCAAACACGGCAGGCGAAATGTAAAAGATGTTGTCTTCAAAAATAGTATCTAATACATCGGGATAATCTGTTTTCGCGAAAAGCTCGCTACAAACATACACAGCCACAATAGCATATCCGCTTTTAATTGCCAATGAAAGCTCGCGTGCACCCTCAATTACAAAGAGTTGCTGTTCTTTTCGCTCTTTGCTTTTCGAGAGTTTTACGATATTTTTAATCGCCGTATTTTGAAGACTTGTTATCATATTTTTTGGCTGTTAGCTGTAGCTTTTGGCAATGGCAAAGAGTTCATCGAATTTACCATTGCCAAAAGCTAACAGCTAATGCTATTTATTCAATAAAATAGTATTAACATTGTTTCTCAACGCTCTTCTCGACAAAGCACCCAACGCGGATTGCGGTACGCCTTCCATCGGCACAAAAAGCGAAAACGGAAGATTACGCACACCAAACGCGGCGGCTAATTCGGATTGTTCATCTACATTTATTTTATATACATAGATTTCGTCGTCAAACTCCGTTGCTATTTGCGTCAATGTACGCGCAAGTATTCGACACGGACCGCACCACGATGCCCAAAAGTTAATAATCGCAGGTTTATCGCCTTTGTACTTCCATTCGGTGGCACCGCTTTCATAGTCAAATACTTTTTCGAGAAACATTTGCTTGTCCATCGCGATTGGTTTTGAAGCAAAAGCGGATAGCGTTATTATCAAAAAGGCAAATAGTATTGATATTTTTTTTCTCTTCATCTTTTTTAGTTTTGATTGTTCAACGTCTTTTCGCGCCAAATTCTTTTGCCGATATTTTTTCTATCGCCACTTTCCAGATTTTCACATTACTGACAGCCGGAGTGGAATAGCTGAACGTACGGTCGCTGTACTGTTTCATTGTAGCGTTGAGTGCGTGCACTTTTTCATCGAAATCCTCCACAAATTCTACTTTCCCTTCGCAGATAACACTTTCGCTTTGTGCGCTGTAGCTGCACGCCACTTCAATATTTTGATAAACAATTTTAGAATTCGTACAAAAGGTAATACAGATATTCGGATTCTTTTCCAACGCACGGATAGAACGTCCTTCTTGTGCCGAATGCAGATAAATTGTATTGTTTTCGTAACCAAAATTCATCGGAATAACGTATGGAATGCCATTTTCGTCGACCACCCCTATCGTACAATATTGGCAGGATTTCATGATGGCTTCGATACGTTGTTGATCGAATATGGGAAAAGTTTTCATATTCTTTGAATTGTCATTGATTTTTATTGATACAAAGATAAGCATAAATTCTTAGAAACTGTTTTGATTTTTTTCATTTTTCAACAAGTTTGTTCTATCGCTTTTTGTTAAAAACCTCATTTTCTTTCAGAATAATTTTGCATTTACAGAAGTTTGTTGTAATATTGCAATCTAAATTAAAGAAAAGATAAAATATACGAAATATAAATACATAGAAATAATAACATTTTATTGAGCTAAACGCTCTTGTTCTCACTTCTGAAATCTGCAAAATTTCAAAATTTCCTGAGAATAAGTTCGCGAAGGTTCACGCTGTATGGCGTGAACTGTTTCGTGCTTATTTAGGAAAAAGGTTTTGCAGAGCCACAGAAGTAAAATAAGCAATCAACGAACGGTTTCACGCTTTTTTGTACCCAATAAGTTAGAAATAATAATTGTTGATTTGTGAAAGAGCACTCAAGAGCCATATCACATAACATCAAGTAAATTAATTACATGTCTAACTTAAAAAAAGATTTTTCTATGAGAAGAAGAACAAATTGTGTAAAAACAAAGTTACTTTGTTTATCTGTACTGGCAGGAGTCATACTGTATTCTTGCCAAACCGATGTTTTCGATGAAATTGAAACATCGGAAGTAAGTAACAGTTTTAGCGTGTCCGACGCTAAAAACTGGTTTGAAACCACAGGGCAGAGCACCGTTGCTTTGCGAAGCGCAGGTGGTGAGTCGCTGACACCTGTGCTCAATTGGAACGTTGCCGAAACGAGCGACAATACGGCGTGGGAAGTGGTAGAATTGCCGTGGGAATACGAAAATGCCGTGCAAATTTTTGCTCTTAGGGAAGTGTGGCAACACGCTGTGGCAACCAATACCGTACCCGAAAATGTAATCCGATTGGTAGTGATGCAACACCGAAAGACAGGGAAAACGTATGGTGTCAAGATGATGGTTGCGCCCACGCTGGATTACCTGTTACGTTACGGCGAAAACCTGAGCGACAACAAGTTGCTTGATCGCGACAGCCAATTGAGCGGTATAGTACTGTTTTACACCCTCGATGATTTGTTTGTGAATGGCTGGGGATACCAAAATGGCGAAATTGTTGCAGAATTCGTTTCGAAAAGGGAGACAACTGCTGAAGATGTGAATGCACCAACAACAAGAAGTGATGGTGGTAGGGATGGATGGAATTTTGACTTTTTGATTAATCAGAATAACTCATTCCATGATGACGGATTTGGCGACGGAGGGAGATGGTGGGAACCACCGCTGCCACCGTCAACGAACCCGCCACTAAATACCCCCTCGCATCCGACGCTACCGCCAATATCGCCGCTGCCTCCAGGTCCACCAACAACTCCGCCAACGAGTCCACCAACAGGTCCGCCATTGTTGAGTCTTCCACCTGGAGGAGATTGGTCTACTTTTACTCCTGTATCACCGGGAAATGGAAGTGGGAGTGGTAATACCGGACCTATGCCCAACCAGTCATTGTTGGAAGATGAGGATCTCACGCGAATTTCTCGCAGGCTATTTAATTTCATTAATGTGGCAGATATACCGCGGGTAGAAAGAATGATTGAAGATATGTTGAAAAACTGTTTGGGACAAGCTCTGTATGACAAACTTGTAGGGCGCGGAGATAATTTCACTTTTGAATTTTGGAACAGCAACTACAGTACAATCCATCCGGTAAATAGAAAAATGTCGTTGGTTAGAGATGGATTTAGCACTTTCTACCTCTTTCACGAACTGGTTCACGGATATCAGTTAAGAATGTATGACTGGTACAATCCTGACAGGACAGGTTTGATACCCGGCTCACAATGGGATAGAAATTTTATCAACATTGAAATAGAAACGCATCTGTTGTATTATTATTACATTTCAAGCCAGCCGAACGGAATGAATGAGCATTGGAAAAGAGTATATAGAGAGCAAGATATGTATATGGAAATCGCAGAGCTCGCTGAGCATTTTGACAGCAACGGAAGGATAAAAAACGTAGCGACGTTTGAACGTTATTTAATAGATTTTGTTGTTCCGGCATTTATAAGAGGGCATACAAACGAACGCCGTCCTAATCCTCAGTTTAATGATAAAATGTCATACGACACGATGTTCGCAACTATGCGAGATTTATGGACAGCGAGTGCGGATTGCCGCAGTAAATTACCAAAAAACTAAACAAACATAAAATATCAATAATATGAATACAATAAAAATATTATCAATTATCGGCATACTGCTATTTGCCACATCGGCAATAGCACAAACCAACCTATATTCCATTGAGTTAGGGACTAAGACCATTCTTCAAGGTAATGGCTTTACTTATCAAGCTCGAAATTCCGGTATGATTATACTGTACAACACAGCAAACCAGTTTTCGTTCCCAGGTAGTCAGGGTCTTAAAAATGGCTCTGCAATCCCTGAAACCTTTTGGAGTGATGGGGTTTATTCATTCTCGAATAATAGTGATGTAATCGAAAACCAAATCACAACCATTGTTCGTAATGCGCTTTCTGCTGCTGAAAGACAGCGAATAGGAAATCACAAGTTAAAAGTGATTTCACGTATTAATCCTGACACAGGTGTAATATCTGAAGTAGAATTTAGATTTATGTTAGACAGTCCGTTTAATACAATTCCTTTGTCGGTTTATCGCACCATAGAGGTCAATCTGAAAAATCAGGTTAAGTTTACCCCAACGGCAAAAGGCAGGCAACTAAATTTTATTTTGTATGCCATTGATGTGAAATTGTAGAGAAATTTTTTATCATTCGGCAGGATTTTGGTATCCTGCCGGATACAATTGTCTGAACCGGGATTTTTACAAGATAATAATAATGTTATTTTATGACAAATATTTTATTTATCTTTGAAACAATTTTCTGAATGCAGAAAAACAACAACCGAATTATATCCGGTCAAATAATAATAAAAATGAAATATAATTTATTGTTTTTCACCCTCTTATGGTCTTTCTGCGGTGTAAATGTTCACGCACAACAAGATCCGGATCATGCTGTACAGCTTTCCAGCGAATTGCTACAAAGTCAGAGAAGGTTAATTTTTACTGCCAATAATCGTGATTATTGCGACTATTATGTTTACATCACTTTTATCAATGCGCAGGGATTTGATGAAATGGGGCGTGGCGCTTTGGTGGTTGTCAGTCCCGGACAAAATCAAATTATAAGTTATCGAATGCAAGAAAATGCATCGGGTTATAGCTATAACTATCAATACGTAATGTATAGAGGCAATTTTAACAAAAAAGCGGATGTAGATTATATCTACTCTCTACCAACGCTTAAAAATCAAACCGTTACAGCAAATGTCAGAGAAAATCAATTGGGCTATCAGCTTGAATTTCAATTGCCTTCGGATACTGTTTACGCCACTCGCAGTGGAGTGGTTTGTGATGATAATTTGAAAGACCAGACTGCCAGAGGACACCGTAGTTTTAATGGAAACCATAGAATGCAACAGATAACTGTTTATCACGATGATGCATCTTTTGGGGAATATATTTTTGAAGGCAGGTCGCTTGTTCGTCCCGGACAGGTTGTAAAAATGGGCGAATCGATTGCTGTAATTCAGCAAGAAATGAATACTAACTCATTGAGGTTTTCTGTTTATTTTTTAGATAGAAATAAAGTGAACAGTAGGGAAACCGGTAATAAACACACTCATTTTCGTCCGTTTTTTCAAACATCTGATGCAGGGAAAGTGCGTTTAGAGCACGGAAAAACCTATATCAGTGAACTGAATGATGAAATGCTGATGCAGGGTATGAATAGTCGTCAACGAAGAGCATTCTTACAAAACAGAGCAGAACAATGAAACAGAGTATTTTACTTTTTATATTTTCCGTTTTTCTGAACTTCGGCTTGGTTTTTGGGCAGGATAATAAATTAAATGACCCCGAGAATCTTCTTACAAGGCAAGAAAAAGCGGCTATTGAAGCCGCAGTGAATTATATTTCAGATTTTTACAGTCGTATTTTTACGGATAAGACTGTGTATTTTTCAGACATCAAATTTACGATTATTCCAAATTATATAGCGTATATGCTCTATCAGGCGGAAAACAGTAATACTGTGTATCAAAGTGCGGGATATTATTCACATTCAAAACGAGAACTAGTAGTTTGCAATGATAAAGATAAGTTCAAAAATACTTTTCTAAATACTTGTTTTCACGAATTGAGCCACGCATTGTTGCATCAATATGCTGACGAAAAAAATATTCCTGCGTGGTTCAACGAAGGATTAGCAGTATATTTTGCAAAAATGACTTACTCTTCCAGACGAGTCAGGCATCAAAAAGATACTCATCAGATTGCGCGTTTAAAAACATTGATTGAACTTCGAGAAATTAATCTCGCTGAGTTTGTTGATTGGGATTATCACAGATTTTCTACCGAATCATTCACACAAGAAAGTTACGGTTATGCAATTGGCTATGGTATGGTATATTTTTTAATGAAGCAAAAAAATGAAGCACAGGTGTTTGAGATTTTTCGTAATCTGATTGGTGCAGAATCAACAATAGATGTTTTCGATAGCTATTATGAAGGCGGTTTTGCGCAGTTTGAAAAAGATTTTATGGCATATTTTAGTTAGTTTCTCTGCTGCATACAATGCCCCGCTGCCGCGCGATTATATCGCGCGTGCTTATTGACGCGAAAGGGTTGCCCCATCAAATGCTGTTTTACGTGATAACGAGAGTTTTCACTACAAAGTAAAACAAAAGAGAAAATCCCAAATCCGGAATTTTCTCTTTTTATTATTGCAAATATTTCTTTCGAAACTATTTCACTTTATCCACAATTGCTTTGAAAGCCTCCGGATGATTCATTGCCAAGTCGGCAAGAACTTTGCGGTTGATGTTGATTTCAGCTTTGTGCAATGCGCCCATTAGGCGAGAATATGACATTCCGTGCTCGCGAGCACCGGCGTTGATACGCTGAATCCACAATGCGCGGAACGTACGTTTTTTGTTTTTTCTATCACGATAGGCGTAAGTAAGACCTTTTTCCCACGTGTTTTTGGCTACTGTCCACACATTTTTACGTGCGCCGATATAACCTTTTGTTAGTTTCAGAATTTTCTTTCTGCGGTTGCGTGATGCAACATGATTGACTGATCTTGGCATAATGTTACTTGTTTTGAATGATAGCGTTCCTTGCTTTCAAGAAGGAATCTTTGGAGCATACATCCTGTTAATTAAATTTTTACTTGAAACTCGCGTGAAAAATTACTTCAAAGCCAAAAGGATTTTGATGTTATTCTCGTCTGATTTGTGAACAAGACCTGTGTGAGTCAAATTTCTTTTTCTCTTGGTGGACTTCTTCGTCAAAATGTGACTTTTGTACGCGTGCTTACGCTTAATTTTTCCTGATCCGGTAAGGGCAAACCTCTTTTTGGCACCGGAATTAGTCTTCATTTTTGGCATTTTGCTACTCAATTTGTTATTAATAATTCTATCTAAATCGCTTTATCAGCGAAAAAGTTTGCAAAGATAATGATTTTATTTGGAATGACAAAGGACGGCGCAAAAAAGTTGATTTATAATGGTTCGCCTTTCAAATACGATTGATAAAGATAGGCGGGATTTTCATAGTAAATACTACTATTAAAGTTTTCTATCTTTCGCGACAGCCACGAATTATAAACTTCCAAGAGCGTATCAATTAATGACTTGTTGCTTTCTTCACTGACATTGATAATTAAACGCTTATACACTTTCCCAATATCCCAATGCGTAGGAATTGCGTATTTTGCGTCTTCTATATTGTCAAATATTCCGTTTTCGATGTGATACTTTTCTGACAATTCAAACACTAATTTATCCATATTTTCGCTGTGGTAGACATCTGCCAACTCAAAAATATGCTGTAAACCATCTCTACCTATGGCGTTTGCAACTACATTTCGATGATTTTTTGTTTTCCTGCCAATATATTCAATCAAAGAGCAAAGGAAAAACAGGTTGTTTACATTTTTATCTTCTCTGCCGTTCATAATCATTTACTTTTTTTGTATTCAGCAAATTGCAATGTATCCAATGCCTTTTCATTACTAAAAACAAATTTGATGTGTTGGATGCTTGAACTTTGCCAAAACCCAAAATTGTTCACGAGTAAGTACACCATCCACGAAATCGGATATATAATTATAAATCTGATCATTAGCCATTGCACCTATAACGATATCGAAATCATGTTTCTTATTGAGCGACAAGCAACGATAAAGTCAAGCCACTCCTCTGTCATTTCACTAAAAACAAGTATTTTAAGATTTTCATCTGCTGTATATTCATATATTGAAACAACAGATGTATCATAACGACTTGCCCAACGAATGGCTTGTTGTTCTAATTCAGTACAATAAAAACCCTCTCCAAAATCCTTTGGAAATTTACTTATTATTATTTTTGGCTTCTCAACAGCCGTATAACCACCGTGATATACTTTCATAATACACTGATAAGATGTACCAATCACTTAATTAGTGCAAAGTTATAAAAAAATGCAGATTTGGGTATTTATTGTTGGGTTATTCAAAATATTCTTCATAATTTTGAATCAAAAACTCTAAATGTCATTTTCCGAACAAATAAAACAATACGCTCTTTCGCTCGGTTTCGATGCCTGTGGCATTTGTAAAGCCGAACGTATAGATGCGGAAGCCGAAAATGCTTATATACAGTGGCTTTCGAAAAACGGAAATGCCGATATGGATTATTTGGCGCGAAATATCGAAAAGCGTTTCGATCCACGTTTGTTGGTTGAAAATACAAAATCGATTATCTGCGTGGCACTCAACTATTTTCCGCACGAAACACTGCCCGAAAATGTTCCACAATTTGCTTATTACGCCTATGGCGAGGATTATCACGATGTGGTGAAAGCGAAACTCAACCAGCTTTTCGATTTTATCAAACAGCAATTTCCCGAAACATCAGGGCGATATTTTTGCGACTCCGCACCCGTTTTGGAACGATATTGGGCAGCTCGTGCCGGAATTGGATTTATGGGCAAAAACGGATTGTTGATTATCCCCCGAAAAGGGTCGTATTTCTTTCTTGGAGAGTTAATTATCGACATTGAATTAGATTACGATGTGCCTATTTTACAAGATTGCGGCAATTGTCGTCGTTGCCTTGATACTTGTCCGACAAGTGCTATCAAAAAACCGTATTTTCTTGATGCCAACAAATGTATTTCGTATCAAACCATTGAAAATAAGGACAAAGTAACGATTCCATTACATAATAATATATATGGCTGTGATATTTGTCAAAAAACGTGCCCTTTCAATCGTTTTGCTGCACCGCATTATACGAAAGAATTTTTTCCTTCGGAAACGTTTTTATCGCTTGATTTTGAGAAATTAAAAGAGATGAATGAAGATACATTCCGTCATATTTTTCAAAAATCAGCGGTAAAAAGAATGAAATTTGAGGGATTGAAGCGAAATCGTAAATTCTTAATTCTTAATTCTTAATTCTTAATTCTTAATTCTTAATTCCTAATTCCTAATTGTTTTTTGTATCTTTGTCCTCAAATCAAATTTCAAAATAAAAAATTATGGGAACTCCTATCATTATTCTAATTATTGTAGTCGTTTTGGTTATTTGGGCAGTTGGGATTTACAACCGCTTGGTAAAACTGCGCAACAACCGTGAAAACGCTTTTGCTGACATTGATGTGCAATTGAAACAGCGGCACGATTTAATTCCGCAATTGGTAGAAACCGTAAAAGGTTACGCAAAACACGAGAAAACAACACTCGAAAATGTAATCAATTTGCGTAATGCCGCCGCCGGCGCACGCACTGTTGACGACAAAATTGTAGCAGAAAATCAACTAAACTCGGCATTGGCAGGCTTAAAAATTACGCTCGAAGCTTATCCCGACTTGAAAGCCAATCAGAATTTCTTGCAGTTACAGGCAGAAATGAGCGACATCGAAAACAAACTTTCTGCCGTTCGCCGATTCTTTAACTCCGCAACAAAAGAGCTTAATAACGCCGTACAAACATTTCCGTCGAATATTTTTGCCGGTATGTTCGGTTTCAAAAAAGAGCCGATGTTTGATTTGGGAACGGAAAGAGCGACGTTGGAACAAGCACCGAAGATTAGTTTTTAAATAAATGTTGATTTGTTTATCTGCTTATTTGTTGATTTGTTCCTAACGGACGAAAGCCAGCAAACAAATAAACAAATAAGCAAATCAACAAATCAACAAATCAACAACAAAAAATGAAATACGTTGGTTTAACAACTCAGCAACGGCGAAATAATTTTCGATCGTTGTTACTTGTTGTAATGTTTCCCCTGTTGGTTATCGGATTAACTTATGTCGGGATATGGGCGTTTGTAACTTTCGGATACGATGTTGCTAATAGTCAGGTCGTCAATCAAATGTTTGTGAATACTGCACCGGTGGTATTTGGCGGCGTGTTGCTTTGGTTTCTGATCGCTTATTTTATCAATTCGTCTCTCATACAAAGTGCTGTGCAAGCAAAACCGCTTGAACGTAAAGAGAATATGCGCATTTACAACTTGGTAGAAAACCTCTGTATGTCAACCGGTATGAAAATGCCAAAAGTAAATGTGATTGAAGACCCCTCGTTAAACGCTTTTGCAAGCGGATTGAGCGACAAAACCTACACTGTAACGCTCACGCGCGGAATTATCAATCGTCTCAACGATGACGAACTGGAAGGCGTTATTGCGCACGAGCTTGCACATATTCGCAACCGCGATGTAAGACTACTCGTTATTTCCATTGTCTTTGTCGGAATTTTTGCGATGATTGCGCAAATCGGTTTTCGCTCAATACTTTGGGGCGGCGCAGGACGAAGAAGAAGTAATGATAATAAAGGCGTGGCATTGATGTATGTTGTGATTATTTTGATTGCCGTTATCGGATATTTTCTTTCGATGTTGATGCGCTTCGCTATCAGCCGAAAGCGCGAATATTTAGCTGATGCGGCGGCAGCCGAAATGACAAAAAAACCATTGGCATTGGCTTCGGCTTTGCGTAAAATTTCAGGAAATTCGAATCTTCAGAAAAAAGCGCCCGACGACGTTGCACAGCTTTTTATTGAACACGCGCCGCAAAAAGCAGCATTTGCATCGATTTTCGCCACACACCCGCCAATACAAAAACGAATAGCAGTGTTGGAACAATTTTAGCTTTGAGGAACACAGATGACGCGGATAACACGGGTTTTCGCGGATTCTTTCTTTTATGATGTGCTTATTTTGCGAATAAAATCGGCGCAATTGAAAATCGGCGGAGCCAAATCCGTGTTATCCGCGTCATCTGCGTTCTAAAAAATAATATGGAAGAAACATTCGACATACATACAAATCGCCAATTTCAAGACGGCGAGCGCGATTTTGAAAACACATTGCGTCCACTCACGTTCGGCAGTTTCGCCGGACAGGACAAAATTGTGGAAAACCTCAAAATTTTCGTGAGTGCCGCTCGTATGCGTGGCGAATCGCTCGACCACGTCCTTTTACACGGACCTCCCGGATTGGGAAAAACGACGCTTTCAAATATCATTGCCAACGAGTTAAGTGTTGGATTTAAGATAACATCGGGTCCCGTGCTTGACAAACCGGGCGATTTAGCAGGTATTCTAACCTCGCTCGAAGCGAATGATGTGCTTTTTATCGACGAAATTCACCGTCTTTCGCCCGTTGTGGAAGAATATTTGTACAGTGCAATGGAAGATTATCGCATTGATATTCTTATTGATAAAGGTCCGAGTGCGCGTTCTATTCAAATCGACCTCAATCCGTTTACACTTGTCGGTGCAACTACTCGTAGTGGCTTGCTGACAAGTCCGTTACGCGCTCGATTCGGCATCAATATGCACTTGGAATATTACGATATGCCGACTTTAACGAACATCGTTTTGCGTTCGGCAGATATTCTCAATGTGCCGTGCGCGGCAAATGCAGCGGAAGAAATTGCATCGCGCAGTCGCGGAACACCGCGTATTGCCAACGCTTTACTTCGTCGCGTGCGCGATTTTGCGCAAGTGAAAGGCAATGGAAAAATCGATAAAGCCATTTCGTCTTACGCGCTCGAAGCATTGAATATTGACAAATTCGGGTTAGACGAAATCGACAATAAAATTTTGCTTACAATTATAGATAAGTTCAAAGGCGGTCCCGTGGGAATTACAACAATTGCTACCGCCGTAGGCGATGATGCGGGCACAATTGAAGAAGTATACGAGCCGTTTCTCATCAAAGAGGGTTTTTTGAAGCGCACACCACGCGGACGAGAAGCAACGGAATTGGCTTATCGTCATTTGGGAAGAAGCAGGGCGGAAGAACAGGGTATGTTGTTTTGATTGATAGCTTCCTTATTTTTTGACATCCTTATACTCGGAGTGTCGCTCAAATTCCGCAGCAGCAAACGGACATAAGGGAATGATCGTAAAATCGTTTTCGCGTGCAAATTCTACTGCACCTTTTACCAATTCTCCTCCTACATTTTTACCTCGATATTCGGGACTAACCTCTGTGTGGTCAATAATAAAACTGTCTTTACTCACCCATACATAGGTCATTTCACCGATTATTTCTTCATCGGTTTTTGCTAAAAAGATTCCTTTTTTGTCTGAGTTTTTGTGTTCGATTTTCATATTTTTCTTTTTTACTTGTTTGTATAATAGGTTAATGCGCCTGATGGACATCTTTTAATTTGCTTGATAATTCTTTCGGTATTAGCGCCTTGTATATTTACCCAAGGACGCTTTTGGGGGTCAAAAACCTCAGGCAATTCCTGCCAGCAAAATCGAGCGTGAGCGCACAAAGCAGGTTTCCAGACAATTGTAATTTCGCCGTTGGTATATTCTTTTACGATATTTTCCATACATCAATCATTTTTTTGGTGAAGTGTGTATTTAAGAAACAAAAAACGATGAAAAGAGTTCAGTGTTTAGCACACAAATGATGCAGATTTTTGGAATTTGCGCAGATAACTCAAATAAAAATCTGCGCAAATTCCAAAAATCTGCATCATCTGCGTGCTAAAAAGCTATTAGCGATTATAATACAAAATCTGCCAAATAACGCCAAATTTGTCTTCTACCATACCATATAATTCGCTGAAAAAAGTCTGTTGAAGCTCCATAAAAACTTTACCATCAACTTTTAATTCATTGAAAATTCGCTCAACTTCCGCTTTGTCGAACATACTAACAGTTGGCGTAATGTTATTTCCCTTAATGAGTGGAGAACCGGCAGGCATATCCATAAACATCACGGTTAGACCACCAATTTCTACATCGGCATACATCACTTTATCCTTGTCTGATTCAGCCATTGGATAATCGGGGTGTGGTGGCGCTTGTCCAAAAGTCATTAGGTTTTTTACTTCCGACTTGAATACCTTTGCGTAAAACGCCGTTGCTTCACGGCAGTTTCCGTCAAAATTGATAAATAATTCTAATTTCATAATACATTTTTATTTAGGTGGTTATAATTCGACACAAATGTCGTGATTTTTTTGCAGATAATTTTCAAAAAACCGAAAAAATTTATTGGAAATTCGTTTTCTTTTTGACTACCATAGTCAAACAAATCACTTCATTTTCCAATACATTGTATTCATCGGCTTGAATTTGGATATAATTTTCAAAAAGAGCACTTTTCTCGGGATATTTTATTATCAACTCCTCACATCTTTTTTTCAGATTCTCAAATTCTTCGGAAGCTCCTGTTTCTCCACCAATGTATTCATCAATCAATTCCATTTTTGCCTGTTTGATTTGCATCAAGAGCTCCCGACGAGACAATATAGCAGGATGTTGAAATGTGCTTGAGTCTTCGATATAGGCATCATCGATAATGATAATTCCTTCCGGTGCAAGGTGTTTCATTAATGTTATCAGCGTTTCGTAATAATTACCGAAAACTTGTCCGATGGCACCTAAAACAATAACATCGAATTTATCTAATTCTTTTATTTTCTCGCGGATATCCCCTGTTTCAAATTGACACAATTTTTCTACATTATATTCTCGTGCTTTTTCTTTTGCTGTTTCAATAAATCCGGAAACACCATCTATTCCTAAGCAATTGCAATTCAAAGTAGCTGCCAGTTTCACCGAAACAGCGCCTTTTCCGCAGCCTAAATCCAAAACTCGTAACGTAGAATAATCTTGACAATGTTTTTGGACGAGGTTTATTACAATTTCTGGCGACGTGCCGATTTCCCAAAAATCTTGCAAAATATACGACAAAAAGGGTACAATTGCTGTTTCTTGCACATCCATTGCTACAGCAATGCTTTCTTCTAATGTTTTCATTTTTATATTTCGTTTTTATTTCTTCATTGCTTCCGCTTTCAAGTCAGCAGGCATTTTTTCAATCGCATAGCGTAAAGCGGTACGTGGCATTACCGATTTATTTTTCATTACATAGTCAAATACTTCTTTTTGATGGGCTTCACTTGTCGCTTTTAGTAACCAACCATAACCTTTTTGCACTATATCGTCTTTGTCGAGAAGCAGTGTGTCGGCAATTTCGAAAATATCGTTCAAAAACATCCCTTTTCGCGCCGGAATAATCAATGTTACGGCTGAGGCTCGTTTTACCCAACGCGCAGATGATTTTGCCCATTGTTTCAACTCGTTCAAATAATCGGGATACATCATCACGAATGTGCCTATGGTGTGGTTACACAAAGTGTCGCAATCTGCCCAATTGTTCACATAGTTTTTCACCCAATGTTCGAAAATTTGAAAATCGTCAGGCTCGTATTTTTTGTACTGCGATTGCGAAAATAGACAGGCAATAACTTCTTCTTCAAAATATTGCGATTGCCAAAGTTCTTCACAGAGGTTAAAAATTTCGCTTTTAGACCAATCGTTGATTTGGTTACAAAATTCTTTTCCGATTTTGCTCACTTCTGCCATTTTTACGCCATAAATCAATGGCTGTTCGCCGTTTTTGAAAAAATGGTCGGACAGTTTAAGCGTTTTTTCATCGACAGAATCTTTGAGCGTTTGTCGAATTTCTTGCAATATTCTTTTGTCCATTTCTCTATATTTTTCTTATCATTTCGAATTGTTTTCCTGTAACATCGATATTTTTCGATTGTAAAAAATCGGTTATCGTTTGGCAGGAAATATCGGTATTGATAAATCTCGTTGTGCTGTTTTTGTTTCGTTTACTGATTTCATGAAACAACGATGTGGCAATGCCTTTTCTTCTATGCGATTTATCAACAGCCATTTGCGTAACATCGCCCGAAGAAGGCTCAAAAACAGAATAACCCACAAGCTGTTTTTCGATAAATACGCCCAATACGATAAAATTTTCGCTCACTCGTTGAATAGATTCGAAACTATTTTGCCACGAAGGATAAAAATCCCAAAAACCGGAAACGGAGACAAGTTGCCTCATATCAATTTGTTCGACAGCGTATTTATTGTCTAAGTTTTTGATTTTCTCATTTTCCACAATAAAATAGTTGAATTCGCGACTGACTTCAAATCCGAGATTGCGATAAACGGAAACGGCTTTTTCATTATGCTGCAACACTTCCAAAAGATATTGTTTGACAGTCGCTTCGCGTAAAAATGGAATGGCGTGTTCGAAAATTTTGGTGGCTAATCCTTTGCCTCTATGCGTTTTCAATGTACCTGTTCCGGTATCATAAGCGGTAGGTATTCCGTTAAAATTGCCAATTCCGTTGAATGTAAACGAAACGATTTCGCTTCCTTCAAATGCAGCAAACGACAAATCGGGATTGAAGCCGCGTCTTTTCAGCATTGCTTGAAGTTGCTCGCTGTTCAGTTGCATTTCGTAATCGGCAAAAGCTCGACTGAATCCTTTGAAAATGGTTTCAAAGTTGGTGCTTGAAAGTGATTTAATTTCCATTGTTTTTATTAATTGAAAGTTTTTCAGAAAGACATAAATCTTTTTTCAGATAAATCATATCAACAAGCTGTATTCCCTCCTCGAACATTGGATGCTCATAATTATCCGTAAAAAAATTCTTTATACGATGTGATTTTTCAAATCCGCAATTTTCATAAAACGACAAAGTTGTTGGGGTTTCACCTGTACCGACAAGCATTGTTTTGTAGTCATTTTTGTAGAACTCGGAAATATATTTTATCAACGCTTTACCGTATCCTTTGCCTTGATATTTTGGATATGTTGCTATGTTTTTTAGTTCGCAGGTTTCATTGTCTATTGGCACTACAACACAAACGCTCTTCAAATCATCATCATATAAAACAAACATATCGCCTTTCGATAAATATTTGTCAATCATATTTTCTGACTCATCTGCCAATAATAGCAAGTCAAGAAATTGTTTTTTATTATCGGTAATTTTTTCTATTTGCATTTTTTGTCTTGCTTTATCTCATGTTTCGTTTATCTATATTGTTCCGGAATCGGAAACCCGAATGTTTTGCAAAGTAACAATACATCACGTTTGTCGTTTTCATTGTGTTCATAGCCTTGATGATACAATAATTGTGCTTCGGCAGTCAAACAACGAACTTCCATTTCGCCGATTTTTCCTTTTCCGCTCAATATTTCAGACGGATAGATTTCATTTAGAAAGGTGAGCGTTTCATTATCCTCAAATTCAAATAAATGCAAGTCGATAGTGCGATTGGAAGTATCGCACCAAGCCGTATGGTCATCGGTAGTATATTCCATTTTGGTTTCACGATAACCGTTTGAAGCGAGCATTTTTGTAAACTCGTCGGCATCTTTCTTTTGAATGAAAATATCTATATCGTTGTGTGGTCGGGTTTGTCTCCCTACGAGCGCATCTATTCCCCAACCGCCTTCAATCCAAACTGTAACGTTAATCTGTTCAGTTTTTTTCAATAAATCGACTACATCGTTTTCGTTCATCATCATTTTATCTTTATCACTTTATCAAATCTATTATCCATACAAACACTCACATCTGTCGTAACAAATTCTCCATTGAAAAACAGACTGAATATCGTAGCCGGCGACGGTGCGGATTGCGCTTGTTCCATCGTTTCAAGTTTTATCACTTTTAGCGGAAGATTTCGATTTTCAGCTGTTTTCACGAGCTCGTTGTTTACGTGGTATTCGGTAAACGGACAACGATTGCTGTAATAAACAACCAAACCGTTTTTCTCCTCACATTCGCCACTTTGTACAGATTGGTTGAACGAAGGATTTTTCGCATTGGGATTCAATTTTCTAGCCAATAAACTAAATCCATAAGGCAGTTTTTCGATTATTTCAAAACCTTGTCGCAAAAACCATTTTGGGTCGCTCATAAAAGCGAATTTACTTGTGCCGACAACCGTTACAAGTCCATCTTTTCCTCGCACTTTGGCATCGTCAATTGCCGATTGAAGCAAAGCTTTGGCGTAGCCTTTTCCTTTGTATTGCCCTGACACCCAAAAGCAGTTTATCATCAAATAATTGAGTACGTTAACAGGTATCCACGCTTTTTCGGCGGGAACATATTCAATAAATACTTTTGCTCGTTCGTTAAGTCGACGAAAAACGTATCCGTTGTCAAATTCGCGTTTTAGCCACGCTTTTTTCGCCGCATAGCTTTCAGCACATTTTTTGTCGGAAATAGCGCAACAGATATGTTCCGTGTCAATATTTTCTTTGGCTAGTGTGATAAATTTTGTGTCCATACCAAACTATTTATTTTTTTACCGGTATTCTCAAAACTGTTTTCAGCTTCGATGTTTCCGTTTTTTGCGGATTGGAAAGATATATTTCGTGATGCCTTCTTGTTTCGTTGATGTCGCTTTGCAAGTTATTTGCTTCGATAAAATCTGTCATTAATTTCAGTGTTCTCGGTTCATCGTTATATGCACCTATGTGAAGACATTGCACGCATAATCCTTCGTTTATTGTCAGATATTTAGCAATGCTCGTGTCGATTTTTTTCTTTTTTGATGCTTCTAAGCAAGCCCATTCAAACACCTTTTCACCGACAAATTCAGGTAGCCGAATCACAGCAATCCAACAATATTTTGACTTATTTTCGGCGGTAAATTCCTCATTTCTATCATCAAGCCACCAAAAACTTTCTAATGGCGGCACTACATAATCGAAATACCCGTGCGGCGTTTCGCTACCCTTTTTACTCATTTTTATGGTGTATTGAATGGCATACAAAATTTCTACTGCCTTTTGGTATTCGCCTTGCGCTTCATTCGGATTGCCTCTGCCTTCTACGGCTACGAATGACATTTCGGGAACTTCTACTACAACTGACTGTTCCTTCGGCAAGTACAAGTTTTTGTATTCTTTCTTGTAATCGATTACTTTTTCCATCGTTCCAAGTTCTTATAAATAAATTTTCTTGTAAATAGCCACGCCATAAATCTGTTTGTGTCTCCATTTTCAATCATTCCTTTTCGTGAATTTTCTCGAAACTCGTCTAACGTGTCACCACCCAAAAATTCGCCATCTTTATAGCACCAATGGCAGAATTTCGCACTTTTTGAACCGTCTTTTTCAGTGCCGCCACCTTGCGGATCTTTGCTCATCGGCATCCCGCAACTCTGACAAAATTTATTTTTCTTCTCCATCTTTCTTATTTTATTGGGATAAAAATTTTAGTAAGTAATTTTTCTTCCGGCGTGTTATGTGGACTGTTCAAGTATTCTTCAAACGCTAAACCATAACGCAAATTATAACCGAAGTTGATACTGATATTGTTGTATAACGCTTGAAGTCCCGAATAGTTGCCTCGGAGTGTGGAAACTGCATATTTCCCTTTTTGTAACCTGATTGTTCCAAATTCGCCTGTTGGCGCGATTTTCTTTTCTACGGAAGCACAAGCGTAAAATCGACATTGTTCTTCTTTCGTTACATTCGGATTGTCGAAGCTGATGCCAATCACACGTGTTTTTTCCGATAACGCCTGATTTTCCGACAAAAAACGGAAAAGTTTATTCCACGCCGTTTCATACGGATTTTTTTCGCCGTATTTACCGATAATTCGAATATAGACTAATTCTAGATCAGACGTTTCATATATTTCCGACTGAGGAGTATCTTGCCTGTTCCCACTACTTTTCAGATAGCTTTCCAGTTTTGCCAATTGCTTGTCTATGTATATTTTCGGCGATATTCCGAAATGCTTTTTGAACGCTTTCGAAAACGATTGCGCATTATCGTATCCGACCATTTCGGCAAGTTGCGTCAAGCTCATTTTTTCCGCTTGCATATACAGAACCGCCCTTTCTACGCGCTGCCTTGCTATGTAAGAAGATAAAGATTCGTCTAGAGAAGAGCGCATAATACGAAGGAGCTGACTTTGCGAAACATTCATTTGACTTGCCAACTTGTCTAGTCTAAGCGGCTCGTGCAAATTCGCACTAATATAATCAATCGCTTGATTAACCTTTTGGCGGTATATGTTTTCTGTATCGCTTCGCATATTTATTAGTATTTCAGACACAAAATTAGCGTTTTTATGTGGATAAAATATTGTCCAATCTTACCAAATTGTTGTTTCGCTTGATTTTTATTCACGCACTTCAAATATTTAGGTTAAACAAAACTAAATCTAAAAATATATCATCTTACACGCAACGTTTTTCTTATTTTTGTATCTTGTAAATAATATGTGTATTTTATTTATGAACAAAAAATCAACTATCGTCATCTTTTCCCTTTTTTTCTGCATCTCATTATCCGCTCAAAACCACACAATCAACGGATATATTCGCGATGCCGAATCAAAAGAGATGCTTATCGGTGCCAATGTATTTGAAACGGAAAGCAGAACAGGTAGCCACACAAATGCTGAAGGTTTTTACACCATATCATTACCCAAAGGGAAAAGAAATATCATCTTTTCCTATTTAGGCTACGAAAGTATGGCAATGGAATTTGATTTGCAAAAAGATACCACCATTCATATCTATCTAAATCCGGCAGTGAATGAACTGTCCGAAGTAATTGTCAGCCATCATATACAGCTCCGGGAGATGCAACTGGGCGTGGTCAATATGCCGGTTTCAACCATAAGAGCCACGCCTGCACTGTTGGGTGAAACCGATTTGATGAAAACATTACAGCTTATTCCGGGCGTTCAAAGTACATCGGAAGGAAAAAGCGATTTGTCGGTACGTGGTGGCAGTCCCGACCAAAACCTGATATTGTTCGACGGCGTTCCGGTTTACAATCCCAACCACGTGTTTGGTTTTCTGTCGGTTTTCAATACCGATGCGTTGAAAGATGTTATGCTTTACAAGTCGAGTTTTCCGGCACGATTTGGCGGACGACTTTCGTCTGTTATCGATATTTCCACCAAAGACGGCAACAAACAGCGATTTTCCGGCTCGGCTTCCATTGGTTTGCCTGTTATGAAATTCAATCTCGAAGGTCCGATTATTAAAGACAGAACTTCGTTTACCTTTTCGGCTCGACGAAGTTACGTCGATTTGTTTATGGGTACTATCAATGATTGGTTTGTTGATGAAAATTCGAGTAGTACCGCCAATTTTTTCTTTCACGATATTAACGCAAAAATTCACCACAAAGTTGATGATAAAACATCTTTGAGTCTTAGTGTTTATAATGGTTATGACAAATTGATGCAGGAAACAAGCGACATTGGCAATGCAGCAACCGGTCACAGTGCATCATCGGGGAATTTAGATTGGGGGACGACCATTATCAACGGACAATTGCGCCGAATGCTTGCCCCAAATCTTTCGATGCGAACAATGCTGACTTACAATCGATATCATTATAAAGTAAATACGGAAGACGAATTTACTACCGGCAACGATTGGCAAACGAAAGAAAAGGCTTTTCGTAACTTCCTCTTTTCATCGGGCATACAAGATTATTCCGCTGCTGCCGATTTCGAATATTTCCCACTTCCCAATCACACCATAAGATTTGGTACAACATATACTTTTCACCATTTCAAACCCGAAGTGGTGTCCATATCGATACAGACCGACGAAACAAAAACAAGCGAAAACACACCAAAACACACTTACGCAAATAATTGGGCGCTATATGCGGAAGACGATTGGCGTATTTCAAACAGAATGAATTTGAATGCAGGTTTGCGTTTTTCGCTGTTCAATGTTGATAACAAAACCTATACAGGGCTTGACCCTCGTTTATCGTTGCGCTATCTTTTGACAGAAAAAATGGCGCTGCAAACGAGTTACACAATGATGCAACAATATGTACATCTGCTGTCAAGCAATTCTATTATTTTACAAACCGATTTGTGGGTGCCCGTTACCGGAAATGTGAAACCGATGCGTTCTCATCAATATTCGTTTGGAATGTTTTATGAATTGCCCAAATCGTTTCTCTTTTCGGTAGAATCGTATTATAAAGATATGCGAAACGTGATTGAATACAAAGACGGTATTAGCTATACAGGCGTATCAGCCGGTTGGGAACATAGCGTAGAAGCAGGCATCGGACGCAGTTATGGCATAGAATTTTCTTTGGAAAAAAGAGCGGGGCGAACAACCGGAATAGCAGCTTATACGTGGTCGAAATCGGAACGAAAGTTCGATGAAATCAATTACGGTGAATGGTTTCCTTCAAAATTCGACCGACGACACGTCATCAATCTTTCGCTCAATTATCAAATTAATAAGAATTTTGATATCGCCACCGCTTGGACGTATCATTCGGGTGATAGAATAACGTTGGCAATGATGTCCCACGTTGGTCATCCGATGCCGGACGACTGGAATTTTATTGATGGTTTGCTTGAGTTAGAGCACCGAAATAATTTTCAAATGGCGCCTTATCATCGCTTAGATATAGGCATTAATTATACATTTGCAAGAAGAAATAATAGATTCTGCGTGCTCAATCTGAGCGCTTACAACGCTTATAATCGTATGAATCCGTATAGAGTAATCGTTTCTGCCGACTCAAAAGAAGATTATACCTATACTTATCGCTTAAAACAGATTACGCTGTTCCCGATTATTCCGGGATTATCATTCACCTATCATTTTTAAAAATTATGAGAAAACAATTATCTATCATATTGGTTTTAATCACCATAATGTTATCCGGCTGCGAACACGATGTCAATTTTACCGGAAAAGAGCCATCCCCAAGAATGGTTGTTAATTCGATTATCGATGCAAAATCGGATACTCATACGATTCAGATTGCTGAAAGTGTCTTTATTTTTTCCGACCAACAGTCTTCCGTAGTTGAAAATCCTGAAATTGAGCTAAAAATTAATGGAGTAGAGATTGCGTTTGAGGATGATTATGATAGTTATAGTTTTTATAAATTCAAAGCCTCATTAAATGCCGGCGACAAAATTGAATTTTCAGCCTATACGCCAAAGCACGGAACGGTAAGCGGATATGATATTGTACCCGAAAGTACAGTTGAGATAAAAAACATAGAGCATTCGTGGTTTTGGAAAAATGAGATGTCGTATCTTCGACTTTTCATAACCATCAAAGACAATCCTGATGAGCGAAATTATTACAGAATACGAGTACTGGATTACTCACAAATTGTACCGCGAGACCCGAATCCTTCTTGGAGTTTACGCGAGGTTTTTATTGAAGATGAAATTCTTTTCAACAAACCTTCTGAGCCGGAAGAAGGTGGTAGCACACCTAATTTTTATCGGATTTTCACTGATGATTTATTTCAAGGACAAGAATATACTTTGAACGTTTATGTTGATTTGACTAATGTTGCACAATCGCCTTGGCATACTTTTGTAAGACAATACATAAAAGTGGAAATACAAACCCTTTCCGAAAAACTATACCGCAACTTGCGTTCAAAAGAATTGGCTTCCGGTACTGTTGGCAACCTTTTTGCCGAGCCTGTCAAAATTTATTCGAATATGCGGGGCGGATTTGGTATTTTGGGAACTTATAATAGTACGGAAATGGTCAAACTAATTGGCTCAAAAGGGAACTAAGATTTTTACTCAAAAAAATCTGAACACACCTCACTTTCAGCGAAATATTGTTTCGGTGTCATTCCGGATAACGATTTGAAATCATTGATAAAATGCGATTGGTCAAAATAACCGCTATTATAGGATAGTTCAGTCATATTCAACGTATTGTTTTTCTGTTTCTGAAATATGGCAGATTGAAAACGAATGATTTTCAGGTATTGCTTCGGACTAATTCCGATATGTTCGGAAAAAATCCGTTCAAATTGTTTGCGGCTCAAACAAACTTCCGAAGCCATTTGGTTGATATTGATGTTTCCGTGCGCCTGTTTTATCAATTCTATGATATGATTTATTCTACGGAATTCAAATTCGGAAAATCTGGTTTTCAATAAATTACCAAGATACGTTTCCACAATGTTTACTCGTTGCGAAAAAGTGTTTGCTTCACCCATTTTTTCTTCCAAATCACGCCCCGCTTGTCCACTTATATCTTTCAACGAAACATTTCGATTGCGAATTTCAGTCAGCGGAAATTTGAAAAATTGCATCAAGCCCTGCGGTTGAAACATAATGGAAAAAACAGAAAGATTTCCTGTTAATTCCATATCGTAAAAATCATTTTGGTGTCCGTATAATGCAACACTATCCGACAAAGATTTGTTGTCAGTCAATATCTTGGGTCGCGGGGTAAAATAGAGAATTAATTCGGTTAATCCTGTGGGAACAATTCGTTGCGTACACACTTCGCCTTTGTCCAAAACATTTTCAATCGCCCAATATCGTTTGATGTAGGGTGACAAAACTGTTGAGGGTTGGGCGAAATGGGTGGACATAATTGATTTTGATTTTTAGCACGCAGATGACGCGGATAGCACGGATTTTCGCGGATAATTTTTCGCATTTTGCATAATAAAAATCCGCGAAAATCCGTGCTATCCGCGTCATCTGCGTTCCCTGTTACTCGTAAAGTCCAATTCTATTATTTTCCGAATCCGTACACACCGCAAAATAGCCTTTTCCTTCCGCTTCGATTTTTGTTTTCGGAATGATAACTTTACCGTTTCCTTGTTCGATTCGAGAAATCGTTTCTTCGATGCTATCGGGAACATTGAAACTGACAATCACGCCATTTTCTGACGGTTTAGCATAAGGTGAGTGAACGATTGCGCCCTCTCCCGTTTTGAAAAAAGCCATTTTTTCATTTTCATCGCCGCATATTGGCAATTCCATTTTGAACACCGAATTGTAAAATTTCACTGCACGTTCAAAGTCGGCAGTTGGTATTTCTACCCAAGCAATTAATTTTTCCATTTTTTTTGTTTTTGAATTAAATTGAACTTCATTCCATTATTTCTCGCAATGGCATAATCAAAATAAATTTTGCTTCTGCTCATTGCTTAACGAAATAATTCGGTGCAAAGTTACTGCCTCCGGACGTTCAAAAATTGGATAATTGCGACATTGTTTATTTTTACCCTCCCAAACAATACTCAATAATCGGCTTCAACATTTCTTTGTCCGAAAAATCGACTTTTTGTCCGTAAGCTGTCAAAATATCCTTGTCCTTTTCTGTCAATTCTTCGGCAGGTTTTTTTGATAGTGATTTGAACAACATTTTCATTATCGTTTTGTGCAGAAAATTCAAATTTTCGTAATCCATACCGCCCCGCAAGTGGAAAATCTTTATTTTTTCTCTGATTTCGGGCGGAATAACCGTTTCAAGTTGTTGATTTCTGTCGGCAATGATTGCTTCGGAACTTGTATCTGTGAGTCCGCAAGTAAACAAAACGATTTTTTTGTCTTTCAGTTGCTCAAAATGTTTGACAATTGAGACCGCAGCTTTGTTTTGTCCGGCATATATGCTGCTGCCGAAGATGACTGTTGAATAATCTTTCAGATTATTGAAATTCAAGTTTTTGATTTCGCAAATATCGGCATTTAATTCTTCTGCCAACCATTGGGCATATTGTTTTGCATGCCCATATTTTGAATAGTAAGCGATTAATGTTTTATTCATACGGTTTTATTTTTTTCATTATGGTCGTATGGAACTCGCAACAAGCATTTACTTTGGCGTGAAAAATTCACGTGCTCGTTTCATATCTGTTTTTGATAAATGATTTAGTACAAAGATAAAGATTTTAAACATTCGCACTCACAAAAATCGACAAAACACCCAAAAGAATCGACATAAAAGTCCTAAAGTATTTTTTATTCGTATAAAATCGCCGCATATTGCAAATAGTTCAATAGTAATTTGTATATTTGCACCATATAAAACAGATGTTGCTGCAGCTTTTTATTGACAAATTGCTTAAATTATGCAACTATTAGACATAGGTATTATAAAACTAAAAAATATGGCTTTAACAAACAACCCAATGGCAGAACCATACAAAATTAAAATGGTTGAGCCGCTAAAAATTACAACAAGAGAATACAGAGAAAAAGCCGCCAAGGAAGCCGGCTACAATACATTTCTGCTTCGCAGCGAAGACGTTTACATTGACTTATTAACCGACTCCGGTACTAACGCAATGAGCGAAAACCAATGGGCAGGAATGATGCTCGGCGATGAAGCATACGCAGGAAGCAAAAATTATTATTTCCTCGAAGAAGTGATGTATGACTGTTTCGGCTACAAGCACTTAATACCTACGCATCAAGGGCGTGGTGCTGAAAATTTGGTTTCGCAAGCATTAATTAAACCCGGACAATACGTTCCCGGTAATATGTATTTCACCACCACAAGAGCACACCAAGAGCTGGCAGGCGGAAATTTTGTTGATGTAATTGTTGATGCAGCGCACGACCCATACAACACCGATCCGTTCAAAGGCAATGTAGATTTGCAAAAATTCGAAGATTTGATTAAAAAAGTAGGTGGCGAAAATATTGCTTACATCACCGTTGGCGTTACCGTAAACCTTGCCGGCGGACAGCCGGTTTCGATGGCAAACCTCAAAGCAACAGGCGAATTGGCGCACAAACACGGTATCAAAGTAATTCTTGATGCCACTCGCGCAATGGAGAATGCTTATTTTATCAAGGTTCGCGAAAAAGGCTACGAAAATAAATCGGTAAAAGAAATTCTACGCGAAATGTGTTCGCATACCGACGGCGCCACTTGTTCGGGAAAGAAAGATTTTCATACCAATATCGGTGGTTTTGCTGCCTGTAATGACGATGCATTCGCTGAGCATATGCGCTCAATGGTAGTAGTTTACGAAGGCTTACAAACTTACGGCGGAATGACCGGACGCGATATGGAAGCCATGGCGCGCGGCATTTTGGAAGCATGCCAAGACCATGTGATGGCACATAGAATTGCACAATCGGAATATTTGGGTAACAAACTAATGGCTGCCGGAATCCCTATTGTTCTACCGATTGGAGGACACGGTGTATTCCTCGATGCACGTAAATTCTATCCACATATTCCACAGGAACACTATGTAGCACAAGCACTTGCAAATGACATTTATGTTCATTCGGGTGTTCGTTCAATGGAACGAGGAACAGTTTCTGCCGGACGTGATAAGGATACAGGCGAAGAAATCCGTCCGAGTTTGGAAACAGTTCGTTTAACGATTCCTCGTCGAGTTTACACGCAATCGCATTTTGACGTGGTTGCCGATGCCGTTATTGATTTATATAATAACAGAGACCAAGCAAGAGGGTTGAAAATGGTATATGAACCGAAATATCTACGTTTTTTCCAAGCGAGATTTGAGAAAATATAGTCTAAACTGTGATTTTGAATGATTTTTGTGATTAGGGTGATTGCGTATATCATCTTAATCACAAAAATCATTCAAAATCACAGTTCAGACAAAAAAGCGAATAGCCCCCAAATCACTTTGGAGGCTACCCTTGTTAACACAATCTTCATGAAACAAACTACACTATCGAGTTGACTGTAAATTGAAAACATCGATCCGTTACAGTCGCCGGAGTCGATTTACTGTATTATTAATCTATTATCTCTGTCTTCTTATTTATTAAACGTTGAAGTTTGATAAAAGTTCAACGTTTAATATTATTTAACTATGTTATTTTCGAAACAAAACGTAACATGCTGACAATCAATGTTTTTAATTTGAAAACATTCAATTTATTTCTTCTTTCAAGTATTTTGCTGTATAACTTTCTTTGCAATTGACAATTTTTTCCGGCGTGCCTGATACGAGAATATTTCCTCCACCGATACCGCCTTCGGGACCTAAATCGATCACATAGTCGGCACATTTGATGATGTCGAGATTGTGTTCGATAACGATAACCGTATTTCCTTTATCCACCAACTTATTTAATACACCGAGTAACACACGAATATCTTCAAAATGCAATCCTGTTGTAGGCTCGTCTAATACGTAAAGTGTGCTTCCTGTGGCGATTCGGGCAAGTTCGGTAGCGAGTTTCACACGTTGACTTTCGCCGCCCGATAACGTGGTTGATGATTGTCCCAAACGGATATAGCCTAAGCCAACTTCTTGCAATACTTTTATTTTGTGCAAAATAGCGGGCACATTTTCAAAAAATTCTACTGCCATATTAATCGTCATATCCAACACATCAGCAATTGATTTTCCTTTGAAACGCACTTCAAGTGTTTCCCGATTGTATCGTTTACCATGGCATACTTCGCACGGCACCATTACATCGGGCAAGAAATTCATTTCTATTGTTTTATACCCATTTCCACCACACGTTTCGCATCGTCCACCTTTCACGTTAAACGAAAATCGCCCCGGTTTGTAGCCTCTGATTTTCGCTTCGGGCATTCCGGCAAACAGGTTGCGAATATCGGTAAAAACGCCTGTGTAAGTGGCAGGATTTGAGCGCGGTGTACGTCCGATAGGCGACTGGTCTACACTCACAATTTTGTCGATATGCTCAACCCCTTTCACACTTTTGTAAGGCATTGGATCTTTTAGCGAACGATAAAACCTCTGACTGAGAATGGGTTGCAGCGTTTCGTTTATCAACGTTGATTTTCCGCTACCCGAAACACCTGTTACGCAAATGAACATTCCAAGCGGAAATTTAGCAGTAACGTTTTTTAGATTGTTGCCTGTTGCGCCTTCGATTATCAATTCAAAACCATTGCCTTTTCTACGTTTTTCGGGCATTTCGATTTCTACTTTTCCGTTTAAATAGTTTGCGGTAAGTGTGTGTTTTGTCAGCATTTCGTTGGGCGTCCCCTCGAAAACCACTTCGCCGCCTTTTCGTCCGGCAAACGGTCCCATATCCACGATGTAATCCGAAGCGAGCATCATATCTTTGTCGTGCTCAACCACCACAACGGAGTTGCCCGTGTCACGTAGTTTTTTCAGCGAATCAATTAATCGTCGATTATCGCGCTGATGCAACCCAATGCTAGGTTCATCCAAAATATACAACACATTGACCAACTGAGACCCAATTTGCGTTGCCAACCGAATACGCTGACTTTCGCCACCCGACAGTGATGCCGACGAACGCGATAGCGATAAATATCCCAACCCAACATCCAACAAAAATTGCAGACGTGAAAGAATTTCCTTTTTGATTTCTTCAGCAATCAACTTTTGTTTTTCCGACACGTGGCTATTGAACGTTTGTAGCCAATTGAATAGCGTGCGAATATCCATTGCAGCAAGTTCGGCAATATTTTTTTCATTTATTTTGAAATGTAACGCTTCTTGATTCAATCGCTGTCCGTTACATTCAGGGCATTTCGAGGTGGTAATAAATTGGTCTGCCCATTTTTGCGCCGTAGCCGATGCTTCGTCGTCTTGCTGCATTTCGATATATTTGGTAACGCCCTCGTACGAAACCATATAGTTGGAATTTCCGAGCGACTCATTTTTAATTTTCAGTCGCTCATTTGTGCCATACATAATTTCGTCAATCGCTTCTTGCGGAATATCTTTGATGGGCGTTTTCAGTGTAACGCCATATTTTTCGCAAATGGCAATAATTTGCCAAAAAAGTAAATTGCTTTTCTCTTTCCCGAGCGGAGCAATACCACCTGCAGCAATGCTCAAATCGGGATTTGGAATCACTTTTTCGATATCAATTTGGTCAACCGTACCGATTCCTTTACATTGCGTACACGCGCCTTGCGGTGAATTAAACGAAAAATTATGCGGCGCCGGCTCGCTGTATGACAATCCAGTCGTGGGGCACATCAATTGTTTGCTGTAATGACGTACTTCGCCCGACTCAACGTCTTGAATCATTATCAATCCCGCACCCTGTTTCATTCCCGTGCGCACGCTTGCTTTCAGTTTATCTTCAAATTTATTCAATACAATCAGTTTATCGATAAGAATTTCGATGCTGTGGTTTTTGTATCTATCGACACGCATTTCGGGCAAAATTTCGCGGATTTCGCCATCGACACGCACGTTCAAATAACCTTTTTTGCGGATTTGCTCAAACAGTTCCTTGTAATGTCCTTTTCGATTGCGAACAACTGGAGCAAGAATATAAATTTTCCGACCGATATATTTTTCTAGAATCAGTTCTAAGATTTGTTCTTCGGTATATTTTACCATTTTTTCGCCTGTAAGATACGAATATGCCTCTCCCGCGCGAGCATAAAGAAGACGCAGGAAGTCGTAAATTTCGGTGGTCGTGCCAACGGTTGAGCGTGGATTTTTGTTTGTCGTTTTTTGTTCGATAGAAATTACCGGACTCAGCCCTGTGATTTTGTCCACATCGGGGCGTTCCATTTTTCCGAGAAAACCACGTGCATATGCCGAAAAAGTTTCGATATAACGCCGTTGTCCTTCGGCAAAAATAGTGTCGAAAGCAAGTGAAGATTTTCCGCTGCCGCTCAATCCGGTAATCACCGTGAGCGAATCTCGTGGAATTTCTACGTCGATATTTTTGAGGTTGTGTACGCGAGCGCCGTACACGTTGATGGTTTCTTTTTTGTTTGCCATTTTCGTATAAATGCAAGTTTGCAAAGGTACGAAAAATAATGATGATAGAAAAACCCCAACAAAGTCTTTCACTCTGTTGGGGTTTATCGAATAATAGAAACTGTTTTGAAAAGAGCAAAATAGAGTTTATGAAAAGAGGATATTCCAATCAAAACAGTTTCTAAGTATTCGAAAAGATATTTCTAATTCTGTCTCTATTTCTATCAAATCTATCTTACGGATTATTCTCCGTTATCGCATCATTCGCATCCATTTCCGCTTGTGGAATTTGGAAAATCCATTCCATTGGGTTTGGGTCAAGTTTCATAATAGCAACCACCGCATGGTTAGTTCCGGTTCTATCCATCGCTTCACCCCTCCATTTCATATCAAACAGGCGAACTCCATCCCCCCAAGTGTCAATTCGTTTGTGGAAGCGTATTTCATTGAGCAAAGCTGTTCCCGATAAAGCAGCTGCAGAATAACCTTCAATACGTGTTTTCATAACAGTTTCTAAAGCTGTTCGAGCGCCTCCCTCATTGCCGGCAAAGAATAAAGCTTCAGCTTGCACGTAGAAAAACTCACTTGATCTCATATAAATATAATCCGCAGTGAAATTCCTTCTTGAAAATTCTGTGAACTTTAATGAGGCGTATTTAGGCAAAACACCCTGAAGTCCGGCAGTTGAATACGGACGACGATCGTAAATAGCCGAAGTTCCATCTGAAAACCAAGACAATCTCAAGTCTGCCGGATCCATCTTGTCATAAAGAACAGAGGTAACTCCCTTAAATGATCCTAAATCACCACCATATCCTGATCCAAACGGATCTAAGTGACTGAAAAATGAAGCAAAAAAGGTGGTCGTTTCTGCATTTATAGAAGAGCCCCAAAGCACTTCAGGAACTGTAATAGAATTTAAGCCACTCCTAAACTGCGCTTGTGTGTTCATTAATGGAGCACCTTGCGCTGCAATGCCTGCAAATTTTGCTACTTCTTGCCATTGATTAGGATAATCGTTTACAAAACTAAGTACTCTTGCCAACATACCTGCAACACTATATTCTGACAAAGCCACTGCTGAAGACATACCTTTTCCTTCCAATAAATCGTATGCAAGGAATAGGTCTGAAAGAATCAAATCATAAACCTCTGATACCGTATTGCGTCCAGGCTTTGAAATGTCTATGTCACGGATAGGAACACCGGGTGCATTTTTATTTACGTTATACGGCTGTTGATAAAGGTTAATCAGTTTGAAGTAGCTAAAAGCACGCATTCCGCGTAATTCTCCTTCTACTCTATCTAACGCCGCTGAGGAGGTTTCAATTCGCTCCAATATTCTCAATGCATCATTGGTTGAGAGTATAAGATTATAAAGTTGCCTCCAAGTGTTAGTTGGCCTACGATAATTTAATAGTCTATTATCATTTTCGTAATCGAACCTACACCAGCCTCCTCCTGCAGATGGTGCAAGAAGCACAAAGTCGTCAGCCATGAGATCTGTCGCTAGTTGAATAGCCCTTAAGCCAAAGTCATCATGACTCGTTCGAAGTATGTTCGCTGTTGGATTAAATAAGTTTTTATATGCGCCATCCAATAGGGCTCGAGCACTTCTGACGGGGTCTCCCTGCTGTATTTGAGAATCTCTAATAACATCTGTTTGAACTCCATCGAGAAAATCATCGCTACACGATATAAATCCTCCTACCAGCATTGCTGATAACAAGAGTGATATATAAAATTTATTTTTCATCTTTAATTCTTTTTTAATGATTGATTTGTCTGCTTAAAAACCTAATGTTACACCCACTGAATAAGTGCCGATAGGCGTGTATCCAAATTCTGAACCTGCGGTAATGTTGTTATTCCCTGTAATACCGCTTGATAATGCTTGTCTTGGATCCATACCTGTTCTGTGAGAAAACAGTGCAATATTATCTCCGGTTGCATAAAAACGCATACTCGATAAGCCTACATTTGCTAACAAATGTCTTGGTAGTGTATAACCCAACGTCATGCTTCTTAAGCTAAAGAAGTCTGCTTTTGTAAGGAATCTCGTCGATTGCGCATTGGCATTTTGATCTGTTCTATTTAAGCGGGGAACATTTGTATCTCTATTAGTTTCTGTCCATGCATTACGTATATCTACGTGCCAGTTGTTCATAGTTGCACCGGCATGCATCATACCTACATAAGCCGCATCATATATATAACCTCCTATTTGGAAATTTGAAGTTACTGCAAAATCAAACTGCTTATAGCGAAAGTTCATATTGAGAGCACCTAAAAAGTCCGGAAGAGCAGAGCCTGCTACAATTCTTGCATTAGAAGTTAAACCATAGCTTTGAGTAACTTCTCTCACTCCGGTATTCGGATTAATACCCCACCACTGACTATTTCCATTGTCTGGATTTACTCCCGCAAATTCAGGGATATAGAAATCGTGTATTGTTCCACCTTCTTGGCGAATTCTGTTTCCGGCAATAATACGTGCCTGTGGTAGCTTCGTGATCTTGTTTCTGTTGAGTCCGCCCATAAAAGCTGCAGTCCATCCAAAATCTCTGGTGCTAATAATATCTCCGGATAAAGTAAATTCAATACCCGAGTTACGCATACTTCCTATATTTTCCGGAATGAATGAGAAGCCTGCAGAAGTAGGATATGGTTTATTGTATAACAAGTCCGAAGAGTTGCGAATATAATAATCGAATTCAAATCTTAAACGATTGCTATACATACCTAAATCTATTCCCACATTAAAGTTATTGTTTTTCTCCCAGCGAAGATCTCTATTTCCTTTATAAACTAGAGACAATCCTCCTGATGGGTCCAAAGAATAATGATCTTCGTAAGGCGTGAATATCTGCATACCTGTGTTGTCTAAAATCACATCATTTCCGGACGTACCATAGCTTGTTCTGAGACGTAGATTGTTGATAACATGTATATCTCCCATAAACGTTTCCTCAGAGATTCTCCAAGATCCACCAACAGACCAAAAGTTACCCCAGCGATTGTCGGGATGGAATACCGATGAGCCATCTCTTCTTAAACTTGCAGAGAAATAATACTTACCTTGATAGTCATACAGCAATTGCCCCAAATAAGACTCTAAGCTTTTTCCGTGTGTATAAGAATCCATATCTGCCATCACTGTTGCATTGTCGAATTCTCCAACATCGTCTAAGTGCAATCCCGTCTTTTGCACATACTGATATTTAAGCCTGTACGAATAGGATTCATGTCCCGCCAAAGCTGAAAAGTTGTGAACACCACCAAATGTTCTGTTGTAGTGCAACAACTGGTTAAATGTCATTGTTTCGATACGACGATTTGTTTTTTGCACGCGTCCTCTAATACTCATAGCGTCTCCATTCACAGGATTGAAGAATACATCCGTTGCTTGATTGATTACATCATAACCTAAATTAGATGTAACTCTGAATCCATTTAAAAAAGAATACTCAATGTTACCACGTCCGGAGATATTGTCTTCGAGACGTTGGTTGCGATCATCTCTGTTCGAAGCAACAGGATTGGTGTTTGATCCAAATGGACGTCCTGCAACACCCGGCATACGAGCATTACCCCAATCGAACAACGGACGTCCGTCAGAACCGGTCATTCTGGTACCGTCTAACTCATACATATAAACAGGATAGATAGGCGCAATACTATTCACAAAGAAAAATGTGTTTGAGAACGCCGCACCGCTTGTAGCCGTACGAATTTGGTTTTGATCTGTACGAGAATAAGCCAATCCACCACCCACTTTGAAGTTTTGAGTAATATCGTACGTTGAATTCAAACGTGCAGAAAATCTAGTAAAGCCTGTATTGTCCACAATACCGTTATCATCCAAGAATCCGACAGAGAAGAATGATGTTGATTTGTCTGTTCCACTGCTCACAGACAAGTTTACTTCACTTCTATGCCCCACTCTGTACAACTCGTCTTGCCAGTTGTCGTTCCAACGCATTCCTGTACCTCTGTTTAAGGTTCCGTTGGCATCTACTACCTGATCGTTTGCAACGCCAAGGAAAGGATTGTATCTTCCTAAAGTAGACATAAGATTGTTTGATGCATGCTGTCCCGCGCTCCCTGCTGCAGCTATTTGCCCTGGCGTTGCAGCATTATGGAGGGCTTGCCAGAATGTTTTCAAGTATTCACCCGGATCTGACAGTGTTTCGTAAAGTGATTGTGCCCTGATGTTAATACCTTGGCGTATATCCACATTTACTCTTGGAGCGCCGGCTTGTCCCCTTCTGGTTGTTACAATAATTACACCATTTGCAGCACGTGAGCCATAAAGAGCAGCCGAAGCAGCATCTTTTAATACCGAAATCGACTCAATATCTTGTGTATTGATAGAGTTAAGACTGCCATCAAAAACAGCACCGTCAAGAACAATAAGAGGATTGTTTCCGCCCGCGAGCGATCCGTATCCGCGAATACGCATTGTTCCTCCTGAACCGGGTTGTCCACCGGAAGCAGCTACTTGCAGACCTGGTACAGAGCCTTCGAGTGCTCTCGAAAGGTTTGATACTTGAAGCCTTTCGAGTTCTCGCGATGTTACCACACCGGCTGCACCTGTAAAGGCTCTTCGCGTTGTTGTTCCGTAAGCAGTAACAATAACTTCGTCAAGCAACTCATCATCTGATGCTAATACTACCCTCACATTCGCACTCACAGCTACTTCCTGCGTTCTATATCCTACATACGATATCACAAGCGTTCCGCCCGCCGGAGCCGAAATCGTAAAATTACCGTCCATATCGGTAACCGTCCCTTGCGTAGTACCTTTTACCTGAACAGTAGCGCC
>JAIRUA010000013.1 GCA_031254645.1 Dysgonamonadaceae bacterium | reverse complement strand
GGTCAAAATAAGCCCTTGTTTTTTTCGATTTCAATATCCGTGAAAAATGAGACTCGCTTAAAAAGGCTCATTTGATATAATATTTTTGAAAATGTTGGTTGTTGTGCAACAGCTACGCTTGTTAAGTGCAGGCATTTTTTTACTATTTCTTTTTCTTCGTGTTTCATTTCGATTTTATTTTTTGAATTTCATTGCCTTCGGGAGTTACCCCATATTCGAGTAATAGCGTTATATATTGATCATCTTGCAATATGGCAATGGACAACGGTGTTATGCCGTCATTATCACGAATATTTACATTTGCTCCATTTTCTAACAATAATTTTACTGATTGTATGTTTCCTTTTTCGAGAGCGTAAAAAATCGGGGTACGTCCATTATGACTGACGATTCTATTGACATCTGTCTTGTTTTCAATCAAAAACGTAGCCCTTTTAAACTCTTTATCATCGTAGTCATATCTTACCATATCTACCAATAAAATTGAAGCGTTCTCACATATTTTATACTCGCCATTCTCAATCATTTCGTGGGCAATATCTAATCGAAAATTTTTAACCAAAATTTCAAATGCTATACCGCTCTCTGTTTTGGCAACTTTTTGGGCAAGTCGTCTGATTTCGGCATCGGAAACTCTTTTGTTTTCAGCCTTTTCCCTCAATGTTTTCCAATTTTTCTCAAATTGATATTCAGGATTATTTTTATTTTTAACTGTTAGAATGATAGGATAGGTTGCACCCAAGAGAATGGTAACAGTCCATACCGCTACGAGTATTCGAGTGTCGGATATTTTATGTGCCGAAACAATCAACAAGGTTAAAACCCCAATGAGCGTAAGGATTGTGTAAAAGAGGGAGTCAATAGTAAGGGTAAATCCGGGTCCCAAACTACTATGGTTGGTACCGCGAATAGGCATTGTCATAAAAGTGTCAAACAGCGGTTTGGCGAATAGTATCGCCAAGACTATGGCTACGAGCGTTAAAGTTGTTTTCATTATTTGTTATATTGTTTTTTCATTTCTCTCAATATTTTGCAAAGTTAGTGGATTTTCGCCAAACTGTCTGCTGAAAACCGCACTGTCCCGCTTGCCGATAACGAGTAAATATACGCCAAAAACACAACATTCCCTCAACACTACAAAATTATCCAAAACATTATTTGTAAGATAGTTAAGCATTATTTACTGTGATGCATTTTGTATTGTTATTATGGCGTCAATGCACATTGACAATGTAAAATGCGCCATTCAATGTCGGATTATAAATTATCTAATAGACTTGCGATATTTCGTATGTTTTTATATTGTTACTTCTGTGCAAATGTAGCATTCTTATTTCTTTAACGTAAATCCAACAGGTACTTTCAATACATCAGAATCATACAGATTCAAATACAAGATAATGGGTGTCGAGAGTCCCGCATAAGTGATTTCGTATTTGTCAAGAGCACCGGTGCCATTAAAACCATTGGGAGTGGGGAATGAACAGCAGCTGCCTATTCGCTGAAAACTAATTTCTTCGCCATTCGGACCTGCCAAAGCACTCAAAAACATCTGTTGTTGTATCGCACCAACCTGTAAACCACCTACATTAATAGGATCTTCTTCCGAATATCCATAAGAAACATCGGTGGCAAAAATCGGTATCAATGACAAGTTTTCTATTGTTTGCTGCGGTTGAAGATTTCCGTTTTTAATGGCTTCTTCCACTACTGCTGATTGAGAAGAATAGCCCGCTGCTCTTAACTCTTTAATGGCTTCGATGACGTTGGCTAAATGCCTTATTTCCAATCCTCCGTCTTCGTTTTGAAAAGCTCTTTCAAACCAATATAAAGCTAAGTTTCCCTCTTTTTCAATTTTTTCATCGAGCGTATTATGGATATTTGGGAAAGCTTCACTTCCTTGAAAATACAATTGAGCGATAATGAATTGCGGAAAAGCACTTCCTTGATAAGCTTCTTTTTGAATCATTTCAAAATACGAAATATTCGCTGAATTATTCGGATGGTTATCAGACACTATAGCACGAGAAGAGTCAAATTCTTCATTTTTAAGCCAATTTATTATTTCTACGATTGTCTGCATCTGTTCTTCGTCTATGTCTTCAGTTTTATTTTCGACCGCTTTTTCCAACCAAAATAAAGCTAAATTTCCGTCTTTTTCGATGCCAATTCCTTCATAATAACACGCACCGAGCATACCTTGTGCCAATGAAATGCCCTGCTCTGCTGCTTTTCGAAACCAATAAACCGCTTGAGTAGCATCAGCTTCCACTTTTGTGTCCAGAGTAATATCACTATTAAAAAATTCATCGCTTCCGTGAAAATAAGTTCGCCCAACAAGAGTTTGAGCGAACGCATCACCTTTGGCAGCTTCATTTTTTATCATTTCCCAAGGATATATTCGCCTTGTGGGGATTATTTGTCCCCACAAAGCTATTGATGTACTTATTAAAATACAGAATAATACTGTTTTTTTCATTTTCAGAACTGTTCAAAAATTACTCTTTCACTTCTTCCACATCCACTGCATTTTCTCTTTCCCTACCCAAATACGTCGGTAAATCCATTCCCGCTTGGTTGAAAAGGTCGTTGAGTGGCGGAACGGATTTCATTAAGCCCGCAAGGAAATTAGCGGTCGAAGTATTTCCGTCTTTTCCATTGTTGCCATCCCAAACCGTGATTTTGTCGATTTTGATGTTTTTGATTGCTTCCACCTGTGTTTTGACAAGTTCCGGAAGTTTTTCGATAAGCAGCAGTTGATAAGCATTTTGTGCATTGCCGGCGGCTTGCACCATTTTGTCGTAACCGGCGGCTTGTTTGGTCAAAATTTCGAAATAACCGCGTGCTTCGGCATCCATTTTAGCAAAAATGGCATCAGCTTCCCCTTTGGCGTTCACACGAATTTTTTCCGCTTCTGCCTCTGCTTCGATGATTCGACGCTGTTTTTCGATTTCTTCCTGTACGATGATATTCGCCTGTTGCGTAGCTCTTTCACGTGCGGCACGCGCTTGCTCGGCTTGTTGTTCGGCTGCGTATGCTTCTTGCAATGCTTTGGCTTCCTGTACTTTTTCGGCGGTAACGGCAATTTTCATTGCTTCGGCTTCTTTTTCGCGACGAGCGGCATCGGAATTGGCAATGTCGATTTTTGCGCTGTTTTCTCCCTGCACGGCAACAGCGTTTGCTTCCGACGTTTTGATACGTGTGTCACGCTCGGCAATGGCTTTACCGATTTCGCCGATTTTATCTTGCTCTGCCACAGATACTTTTGCTTCGTTGATGGCTTTTGCGGCGGCTTCTTTTCCGAGTGCGATGATGTATCCGCTTTCGTCTTTAATATCGGTAACGTTTACGTTGATGAGTTTGAGACCGATTTTTTTGAGTTCGGTTTCAACGCTTTTCGATACGTTTTCGAGAAATTTGTCGCGGTCGGAATTGAGCTCTTCGATACTCATTGTGGCAATTACCAAACGTAATTGTCCGAAGAGAATGTCGCGCGTCAGTTCGTTGATGTGGTCGCTCGACAGTCCAAGCAAGCGCTCTGCCGCATTGCCCATCGAATCAACATCGGTAGAAATACCAACGGTAAAACGTGAAGGTACATCAACGCGAATGTTCTGTTTACTAAGCGCATTCGTCAGATTCGCCTCAATGGAAATGGGCGTGAGCGACAAAAATGCGTAATCTTGAATTACAGGCCAAATAAATGCACCACCACCGTGAATACATTTGGCTGAACCGCCACCCGTTTTTCCATACACAACAAGAATTTTGTCCGAAGGACAACGTTTGTATCTCTTAATTAGAGAGATAAAAAGAATAAAGCCGACTACTACGGCAACAATAATAAGAATCATTGGACTTTCCATAAAATTTAATTTACAATTTTAGATTTACGATTTATGATTTTTTATTGAAAATCAGAAACCGTAAACGAGAATTTATAATTTTTCGACTAATACCAAATAATTTCCAAGAATTTCAACTACGCGCACCTTTTCGCCCGTAGAAATTCTTTCGCCTGACGTGAGCGCATCAATTTCGTGTGTAGATCCGCGCACACTGATTTGTATTTTTCCGTTTCCCGATTTGTTTTCGGGAATAGTGAGATAAACACTTGCCGCTTTATTGAGCGTTTCTTCGATACGGAAAGTATTGTCCTTTTGCAATTTAAGTAGTGCTTTTATCATTGCAAAAAACATCAATACAAAAACAACGCCAATCACTACGGCAACAAACATCAAAAGACCTTTTGAAGAAATTGTTCCGTGAAAAGCAACGCCTGCCCAGCCTACTCCGAGCAAAAAATTGACGAGATTACGTACCGAAAAGAAGCCTGAAGCACCGTGCGAATCGCCGTCGGCATCGAAATCCATATCGTCAAAATCGCCTCCTACAAACGAGATAATCATTTGTATCACAAATATCAACGATGCAACAAGTGCAATGCTCCAATAAATTTTGAGCATCGGCTCGAGAGTGTTAAACCATTCAACCATAGCAAATAAAAGTAGATTAATTACAGTGTTTAAATATTTTTTCTCAAAGATACGGTTTTATTTGGAAAAAAGTCAATATGTAAGTAGTGAAAATTTCATATTTTAATTTTCAAAAATATGAGAATTTACTATTTCAGTGCCCATAAGTCTATTTTATACTAAAAATTTGGTCAAGAAGAATGATTTTCTTACCTTTGCGACTGTTTTTCAAAAATATCGAGACATCTTATCTGTGTCATACAGAATCATAAACTAACAAAACTACAATGGGAAAATCGTCTACGAAACCTCAAAAAGGTTTTCTTTATTTTATCGAGAAAGCAGGAAATGCGTTACCTCATCCGGCGTTACTGTTTGGAATAATGGCTGTTGCCGTACTTTTGCTATCCGCGCTCGGCTCGCTTTTGGGTTGGGGTGGTGTACATCCCGCTACGGGCGAAATGGTTGAAAGCGTCAATCTGCTATCGCGTGAGGGTATTCATCGCATCATCCTCGAAATGGTTACCAACTACACAAGTTTTGCACCGCTAGGAATTGTAATGGTTTCATTATTGGGTATCGGCGTAGCTGAGACGAGCGGATTGATAAAAGCTGCCATCAACAGTTTGTTGGTAAAAGCGCCGGCAAAACTCATTACCATTATGGTTATATTTACCGGAATTATTTCGAGTATCGCTTCGGATATGGGATATGTATTGATTATTCCGTTGGCAGGTGTTATTTTTCATTCGTTGGGCAGAAACCCGATGGTGGGATTGGCAGCCGCATTTGCAGGAGTAAGCGCCGGATTTAGCGCGAACATCATTATCACGCCACTCGACCCGATGTTGGCAGGTCTTTCTACCGAAGCAGCGCATATTGTTGACGCAAGTTATTATGTGGAGCCAACGGCAAATTACTTTTTCTTGGCGGCAGCAACATTTGTGTTAAGCATTGTTGGTGCTATTGTTACCGTGAAATGGGTAGAACCGGCACTAGGAAAATATACTGGAAATGTAGAACGCGAAGAAATTGTACAACCAACAGACTTGGAAAGAAAAGGTTTGAGAAGAGCCGGATTGGTTTTCTTGGGATGGTTTATTCTTTTTGCTATTGGGTTGATTCCTGAAAACGGCATTTTGCGCGGAAATGACGGTACGCTTTTGAGCACACCACTTTTAAGAGGAATTGTAACACTGTTGTTTTTGATTGGTGTTTCTGCCGGAGCGGTTTACGGATTTACTGTTGGTAAATTCAAAAAAGCGGAAGATATTATTATCGGAATGAACGATAACTTCAAAGCTCTTGCCGTTTATCTTGTTCTCACGTTCTTTGCTGCGCAATTCGTAGCGTGGTTCCGTTGGAGTAATTTGGGAATGTTGCTTGCCATTGGCGGAGCCGGTACATTGGAAAGTCTTAAGCTTGGTATCATCCCTTTGATACTTATTTTTACGGTATTTACCGGATTCTTGAATATCTTTATCGGTAGTGCTTCGGCAAAATGGGCAATCCTTGCTCCGGTTTATATTCCGATTTTTATGCTTTTGGGTTATTCACCCGAATTGGCGCAAGCGGTTTATCACGCAGGCGATAATGCTACGAATATTATTTCGCCGTTGCTGCCATATTTTGCACTCATCATTGTTTATTATCAGAAATACGATAAGAATGCCGGTATTGGAACCATTATAGCCAGTATGATGCCTTATGCTATTACCTTCTTCATTGCTTGGGTAGGATTGTTGATTACTTGGGTATTGCTCAGATTACCGCTGGGTCCGGGTGTGTCGATGTATTATACGATGTAGAGGTATGAAAGTATTAAAGCGCGAAAGGCGCGAAAGACGGTTGAAGTCTTTCGCGCCTTCGCGTTTTGGGTATCTAAAACAGCCTTTTTACTACGCGATACAGCCGCGCGGTAGCGGCGACGTAGCGCGCAGGCGAAACAATATAATCTAATGATATTCAGTTAAACCCCTCCCGCTTCGCGTACTCCCCTTACAATTAAGGGGAGATTATGCCTTGATGAAACTTCCCAAATTGGATAATCAGTTCCCAATCTCCCTTTTTGATAAAGGGGAGTACGCGAAGCGAGAGGGGTTAGCTACAAAACAGCAGGCTATCAAAAGAGTATTTTTTTCTTATCCAAAACTCAGGTTAATAATATTACTCTTGCTGCCGCATGATTGTATCGTGTGGCTTTCTTTTACTTACCACGCGATACAATCGCGCGGTAGCAGCGTGGCTTTACCGTAACATCGCGCTACATCTCTACACAAAAAAGGCTGCCCCACTCACGAGACAGCCTTCTTACTTATCTAATTAAATACCTTTTTCAAACTACTATCTAGTTGGTACACCAGTACGTGGATCAACACGGTTAGCACCCCAAATAGGATCCCATGGAGCGGGTACATAGCGAGGATGATTTGGATCATCAATGAACATATCCATAAATGCCGTGCCAAACTTAGCAGCATTTTCCAGATAGAACATAAAGTTATGCAAGAACTGGTCGCTCGTTACTGTCGTATTATTACTACCGAAATAGTCAGATTCACCTATGTAAATAATTCTATTGGCAGGGTCAATTACCAGTCCGGCACGTACCTCAACACCTGATGCTCCTTGTGTAATCAAAGGAACAGCTCCTGCGGGAAGACTGGCTACCGGTGTAGAAGTATGATTACCATCACCATCGAACCAAGCAGTCAGATTTGCTATCGGTGTTGGTGCGTGCGCTCCTACCAAGAATTGGTAAAGTTTCGTACTTGTAACACTTCCAAGCGTACTAATTGTTCCTCGACCTGCTGTACTACCGGTAGCACCTGAAGTACCGCCGGTATCATTCGTGCGTGCAATACTGGTTATACCTGCCTGTCTTAATGGCGAATTATCGTTGGTGAAAGCACCTGTAGCACCTGCAGAAGTTCCATCAGTTGCACTCATAACCAGCAAACCATAATGCAGATCCTGTCTGTAATTATTAACATTATTCCAGGTTACTCTATTATTGACGCCTGTTCCATTTAGTAACTCACGATTGCTTACCCATACCATTGTTGTACTATGGGCAATCACGTGGTTATTCATTATTGCCACTCTACCGGCAGTACTATTCGCTGTAGTACCGGCTGTACTGGCAATCATCGGAGGTTGTAATGCAAGCGTGGTAGCGGTTGATGTTGCTCCCAATTCGCGTCTCATTCTTTCATTAAATGTACCGCTTGTACCGGTATAAGGACCGGTTAGTCCTCCCCATCTGCTGTGAGTGTTCAGACCTGTGATTTGCATTCCGCCTCTCGAAGTCAATGTTACCTGATTAACGTTCATTGTTCTTTCAAGTGGTGTGCCCTCTATCCATACGGTTACGGTGGTTTGTACCGGAATTTCGCGGTTAGGATAGTAGAGTTTATCAAACCATACACGGAATCGTTGTCCGACTGGAACATCCATTCCTTCTGTTATCACAACGCCTGCTTCTGTTTCGAGTCTTACGTTGTGGTTCACTATCGAACGTCCGTCCGGCGATGTGAGTCCTTGCGCAATTTCCAATTTTGCTCTCCAAGGCACTGCCGAAGTAACTGTAACCCAAGGCGTGTATCCTCCAATAGTAGGTACAGGAGCTACAGCAGTCGGATTCAATGTCAAGACGTGGCTTGTCTGCGTCAAGTTGATGTGTTTTGCTGTGCTCAACTGACCGGTTACAAACACCCTGAGCTGTGCATCATAAACTCTACCTGAGAAGTTTCTATCTCTCGCCACAATCGTAAGGGTTGGCGAATTGCTATCGTCGATGATGAATTGGTTTGCATCGGTTCCGATAAGTTGAGGAGTAAACGGCATTCCTCCTGCATCTATATGGAATACATTGTTGGTGAGCGGATTGCCATCTTCATTGAACTCCACTAACGCCTGAGTCGGTGTGATTAAAATTTCACCCGTACCTTCTTGCTCTACCAAAAGTACTTGGCTCACATCGGGATTGCTGTCGAGCGATACGACGATAAATCCTAATCTGGGTCTTGGCTCAATATTTTGGAGTCTAGTTGCTACTGTAAATGTAGCGCCTGATATTCCTGAGTATGTATCTTGCAAAATGCCCGACTGGAATGTAAAAACATTACCGGAACTGTGCAAAGTAGCCGTCCAAGGACCTGATGAGGTTACCCGTACACTACCTGTCATTTGTCTAGGATTTACCGGAAACTTTGGAATGTCATCTATATCCATATCAACTTGACTTCCCGACATTCTCAATGTGAGGAATTCTTCACGTTCTCCGGTTTGTCTTACTTCAATAATACCTCTCATTCCGCCAAAAGCAAGCTCAATGTATCCTGTTTTAGTATCTTCGCTTGGCGTTGCTGTTACCCTAAGGGTATTGCCCACGAGGCTTGCTTCAATTCCGGCAGGAAGTTCTAATCTCGAAATAGTGAGACGCTTCTGCAAATCGGGGCTGAAGGTATATACAAAGAATGTTTCACCCTCAATATTTCCTTCAGGTGAAAAAGTAATGCGAGTGGTAGGAAGCGCCAATACATCATCGCCTATTCCCTGCACAGGACCCATATTACCGAGATTCCACTCATTTGTTGAAACATCTAAGAGTGATTGTGCGCCTGTATAAGCTTCTTCCGGCGTAGGTGCACCCGGACCGAGTACATCTCTTATCGTTACGTTATACACGTGGTTGCGCTGAAGGATTTGTTCGCCTGATGATGCATTCACATTCACGCGATAATAGGTTCTGATCGCTCCTTGTCCCCAAACATTTTCCGTATCGACAAGTCCGATAATCAAACAAGTTGATTTATTATCGTTTTGCGTAACACCTACAACACGGTTTTCAAATCCGTAGAGTCCACCTCTGACTTGAGCAGGATTTTCTACTTCCGCTATGTCAAACAAACGGGTATGGCTCGAATAGCTGTTTGCCATCGGGTTCCAAATGGAAGTTGTTTCCGGAACATTCCATACAGATGCGTATCCAAGTTGGAAGCCTTTGCCCCAAGCGATATTGCCCATATCCACATCAAGACGCACAGGCATACGCTGCAACGTAGCGGATAATACATCTTGATTAGCCGCTTTTTGAGCGGTAGCACTCATCGGCAATGTACCGGGCGATATGCCTCTGCCGGCAATGTCCGAAAGCGACAATACGATAAGTTCCGCACCGGCGTAAGACATTCTATCAAATTCAGCAATCCATTCCTCTAAATTCACATAGTTTCCGATATTGGCAACGATAAGAACTCTGTAGTCTGTGCTGCCGTTAAGCGGTGAAGCCGGGTCAAACTCTACCTTGATAGGCGTCGACATACGTATCGGTGTAGGCTCGACACCTTCATCGTCTTCTTCATCGTCATTCTCTATAACGATGTAGTCGATAAAGTTCTGACTGCCGCTTGCTTCAAAGAAAAACAAGTGCAATTGTTGAACATCTGCCTCACCCGGTTCAGTCGCAGTACTTCTCAAACCAGTGAGTACGTTTTTTTCAACGTCAAAGCTCATTAAAAAACCATTTTCCACTGCCGGAGGTTTTTTTCCTCCACCTCCGAGGTCATCTGACAGACATGATGTTGTTCCTACAACCACAACCATCAGAATGGTAAGTAATAACAGTAATTTTTTCATCTGTTTCTATTTTTTATATTTTTATTTTTCGCTTTCGCTGTTAGCTATTGGCAAAAGCAAGTTACTGCATTTGCCAATAGCTAATAGCCAATGCTATAATTTATTTTGAAGGTACACCTGTGTTATCTCCCCAATGTGCATCCCACGGTGCGGGTACTCCACGACCGGAAGGATGTGTTGCCTCGATAAACATATCCGTAAAGTGGCTGCCATACTTGGCTGCATTACCTACGTAGAACATCAAGTTATCCAAGAAGTTCCTAACATTCGGATTGTTGGTTTGCGCTGTGGTGCCGAAGTGATCCGATTCACCCAAATATATAATTCGGGTTACAGGGCAGATAACCAACGTTGCATCATTTGTACCACCTTTCAACAATAGGGGCACAGCTCCGTTTGGAAGTCCTCCAATTGGCATTGTTGTGTGCGCTCCATTAACGATAAATGGTCCGGCTGAACTAAACGGTGTATTGCCTTGGCTTGTCAAGAATTGATACACTTTGGTAGTGGCTGCCGATGCGTTCAATGTACTGTTTGCTCCACCTGAACGACCTACCACATTGGGGAACGTGCTCAACGGTGATGTAGCCGAGTTAACCATTGCAACCGGTCCGGTTCCGTTAACTGTTGTTATCCAGAATAACGCTTCGTTGCTTGCTCTTCTATCATTGATATTACCCCAGTTCCATGTTGCTGTTCTACCTTGGTTGGATACGTGGATGTAGGTTACATCTGCACGAGCAGCATTATTGGTAGCGGCAGTAAATCGATTCACTAAAGCGTAGCCCGGTATGGTTGTGAAAGCTTGTACTCCGGTTGCAAAAACGCCTCCGTTAATTCCACCTGTTCCGGTACTAACGTATCCGGCAATGTTGAATCCTTTGCTGTTCAGTGCATTTTGTTGAACCAAAACCGTTTGGGTCAACGTACCGGCAGTAATCGTTACATTAGCCACAATTGGAATTTCGCGATTCGGGTAGTACACTTTCGGGAATGTTACAGTGAAACCGTCGCCGGTTATATTTAGCGTTGCTTCGTGCTGCACCAAGCTGCGTCCGCCTCCTGTACCGGTAGTAGTTACCGATGCTGTCCACGGCGTTGCAGAGGTTACTCTATACATACCTGTTGTTCCACCTGTAATTGCGATATTAGGAGTAGTTGCCGGTGGAGTTACCGTAATTTGATAACTTGTCTGACGGAGCGGTATTGTTCTTGTTGCTGACATTCCGGCTGCACTAAATCTGAGGGTAGCATTGTGTATGCTGCCTGTACCATTTTCAGTAACTGCTGTTACGGCAAATACGTAGTTTTGACCTGACATACCTTCTGATGCAACATGGAATCGCGATGCGTTTTCACCGACTATCTCTGCTGTTATCGCCACACCATCACCTGCATAGGCTTCAAAAGTGTTTACTTCTACCGGTGTCATGTTTGCATTAAAGTTCAATACGGAAAGATTTGGCGAAACTACAATTTCACCTGAGCCGGCTTGTCTCACTACAAGTACGCGTCTTATTTCGGGATTTCGGTCGAGCGTTACAGTAATAAATCCGTAAATAATATCGGGGCTGCTGTTGGCTCCTGTTGTTGAAACCCTGAAAGTGCCGCCCGGCGCTCCTGTTGCTGTCTTTACATCAAGACCCGATACGAACGTAAATTCATCACCGTGAATTTGGGCAGTCCAACTTCCGGCAGCAGTTACCATTACATTACCTGACATTTGATGCGCACCATCTGCAGGGAAAGTAGGAATACCATTTTCTCCCTGTATTGCTCTACTGAGTTCCAAATAATCTCTATCGGACCCGGTTTGTGTTATTTTTATCACCGTTCTGATAGTACCAAAGGCAAGTTCTACTTCTCCGGTTCTGTCTTGAAGGCTTTCCGTGTGGGTTATCCTTAATTCACTACCAATAAGGACAATATTGATGCCCTCAGGAAGACTTACTCTTGACAATCCGAGACCAACTTGCGGATCGGGGCTGTGTGTGAATATATTATAAGTAACATTACCTGCTTCCGGACTCAAAAAGATATGATCGGTAGGTAGCGCTAAAATATTTTCACCGTCCACAATAATCAATCCGGGGTGTTCGCCCACAGTCCAATTGTTGATCCTAATATTCAAAAGCTGTTCATTGCTCTCATACGCTGCTTCCGGTGTTGCCGCACCCGGTCCGCGCACATTCTGTATCTCTATATTGTATGCACTATTGCGCAAAAGTGATTGTGATGTGAGACTTCCGGCTACATTGACACGGTAGTAGGTAGGATCCGGATTACCGAAACCTATAATACCGATTATTATAGCGGTTGTTTTTGTATCGTTTTGAAGAATACTTACTGAAGTATTTTCAACTGCGTAAAGCATTCCTTCTTCTCCTCGTGGATTGTTGAAGGGAACATCAGGACTAAACCTGCCTATATGAGCTGAATAGTTGTTAAGGGCAGAATTCCAAATAGATGTTGTTGTAGGAACGTTCCATACCGACGCATTGGCAAGTGAAAATGCGCCCATATGCGTCTCCGTTGACAAATGCACATCAAAACGAGTAACTGCACGCGTAAGTGTAGCTTGTATCTCGTCTTTTGTTGGATCTCTATCTACGGCAACACTCATCAATAGCCTGTCACGCTTAATGCCGCCGTTGTCGGCTGCATACTGCAGGTCTAATGCTCTCGCTTGGGCACTGTTGTAACTTACACCCTCAAATGAAGCCAGCCAAGCGCTTTCGCTGGATACATAGCTTTCGATATTGGCTACAATCAGTATTCTGTAAGCAGTAGAATGGCTTAACGTAGAGCCCGGTCTATATTCTATCTTAATAGGGGCAGACATATTCATTGGTGTTACGCCATCTCCCAACTTTACGTAATCAATATATTGCTCGTTATCCTCTGTACTAAAAAACAGAAGGTGCAATGTATAAACACTTCTTTCACCCGGCAGCGCTTCTACCGTCGAGCGGGTATTACGAGTGGTGCCTTGGAATTTCACATCTAACGTGAAACCGTCTGCTCCCGTACCGGGTTTATCCGGCGTTGGGTAGAGGTCATCACTTAAACACGATGTTCCTAGAATCGCGACCAACAGAATCGTACACAATAATAATATTTTTTTCATCTGTTTATGATTTTGTAATTTCATTCTTAATTATAATCATTTTTTATATTATCAACAGTTTTGTAAACCGTTGCCTATTAAGGTCTGGGACCTCCTACGACTACTTCTTCACTACCACCCGGCAACCAGTCGTCGGGGTGTGATCCTCTTTGTAGAATTGTAAAGGAGAACTTAACTCTATCCAATGCTAAAATGGAGAGCGTTGAAGGATTATCCGATACGGAAGATGCTTCATTTAACGCTTTTTTCGCCGTAAACTTGAAATAGCCTGTATATACACCATCGCTGTTAGGCTGTGTTCCTTCGTTTAACAAAAGTTCTACGCGGAAACGTTCGTTTTCGATAACCGTTTTATTGTTCACATCGGGGAATGCACCACCGTGGCTCAATGACAATGCCCATCTATCCATCGGAATGGTGGTGTGGAATGGGATAATATCTGTTATCTCCGTGTAGCGATAGAGTATCGCTGTGCGGTCGTCGCGATTTTCGTTGCGGCTGTTGAAAAGTTTTATCCAATGCGTACCTTCAACAATTATTTCGCTTGGCTCTTCTTCCCACTCCACTACATTAACATTGATATTCATCGACAAGTTTTTGTAAGCCGTTTCGGGGTCTGGATATCCGGGTCCGGTTACGCTTGCAATGTCAAATCGGTAGAGGTGATTACGCAATACGTCTATCAATACGAAGTCGTTGCCGTTTACTACTCTTCTGGCAAAGTCCAAGCGATAGAAAGTTTCCACACCACCTTTGTATTTTCCGCCCACGATAATCGCCATACGGTCAAGGTGTCCGTTGCCTCCGGGGCTCGTTGCACCCATTCTTACGTTTGCCTCAGGGATATAGATTTCTCGCATAGTTGAGCCCGTAACATTGAATCTGAAATTTTTCAAATCATTGTCAATGTCAAATTTATCAGCGGTAGGCACAGTTGGACCAGTAGCCAAGAAAGTGTTGTGAACAGCGTGCTTACCACGATTAGCTGTTGCGGGAATTAAAGCATATCCTTTGTTTTTCCTGGCAACATGAATACTTGTCAATTCAAACGGAATATCTTCCCCGGTAGTATGGTGTTTACCGTTCCACGTAGTGCCTGTCCATCTGCCTACTCCCACATCAACACGTGCAACGGCACGCGTGAGGTCAATTGTTTGGTTTCTGCCTGCTTCATTTATTGTGATAGGCTCAGTTTCTCCCCACATTGGAATTCGTTTTTCGGCTGGAACACTCGTTTGGAACATTTTGCCGTCAACTGCTTCCCATATTCGAGAAATTACGTTTGCATAACCTCTGCCACCCGGTATTGCCGCGTGAGGATTTTTGAGGTCAGCATCTAAAATCTCAGCAGCATTTGCCAATACTACAATGCGAAATTTATCCGCATCGCTTGTGCTTGCACTCGCCGTGAGTGAAACGGTAAATCTGCCGCCTCCACTGTAATTTGGCGGATTAGGTGATCCGGGAGTGGTCAAAACATCTACCTCTCCTTTCTTTACATCTACAAGTGTGCCGGCACTATTGAAAACCAACACATAAATGTCGTTAATTGTGTTCTCGTCTGCATCCGAGAACGCAGATCTGGCTCCCGGTCCTCCAAAACCTTCCGGTGTACGGACGTGGATTACCATATCGGTATCGCCATTTCCTGTCGGATTGTTGGGACCTATTTCCTGCATACACGAGGAAGCCGAAACCAACACTGCCATAATCAGCAGCGCGTTAATGATTCTTTTCATATCTGTTTTTTTATTCATTATATAAGTTATGGTCTTAATTCGGGAGTCAGATCAACTATTTCAAATCCGTTAACCTTAATTCCGATGTTGGCATCGTGCAAGATGGATACTTCGATAGTAAATTCATCTTCTTTATCAATAGCCTCTTGGTTTGCCCAAACGGGATTGTTGGAGGCATCACGAGCGGCGAGTATTGTTTCCACCACATTCAGCGGTACTCTCATTACCGTGCCCGTTTCGGGGTGTTCGATATGCAGTTCCACCGGATCTGTTTGACGATGTCTGTCAATAATCAAGCGTTGTACTTTTACGTCAACAGCCATATCGTTTGCTGCAACTGTTGTAGCGGGCGGCTCATAACGAACTGTACGAGCGGAATTGTCGATGCTGTTATCGTAGCCGAATCTTCCATTTTTACCTGCAACAAAAAGCTGTAATGGTTGGTTGGGGTGTGGAGCACGTGTACTTCTTAAGTTTTGAAGCCCTGTAACCTTTACTTTCAATATACTGGTATTCTTCATAAAGTTGAGAGATACAGTTTGATTTCTTCCTTCTACAACAGGGAAGTTCTGTGCAATTGCATAGAACAAATCGTCAAATTGTTCATTCTGCGGAGTAATATCTCCATACACATCACTCGGAAGCTGTTCGTAGGAAAGCATCTTGCGGAAGTTATTGAGTGTAGTAACTCCCGTTGTTACTTGCGGGGTATAAGTGTGGGTAGCGGGAGCTGTCATCTCTGCCACTTTATAACTCCCCATCATATTGGTACTGCTGCTTCCCCAAGCAACGGCTGTGTAAGTATCGCTGGGGAGAGTTATCTCTACGTACCCTCTGGTAATATCTTGCTGAGTTGCTCGTATCACTTCGTACAGTACACCCTTGCTATCAAAAACATAGACCTGAATATCGCGTATCTGTCCTATTTGGTTCTGACCGGATTTGTTATAGGTATAACTAAATTCCAGTCGGAGTACGCAATCACTCAAATCCTGTTTGATGCAGCTACTGCACAAAAGGGCGAGCAATGAAAAAATGACAATCTTTCTAAACATATAAATAGTTTTTGAAGAAATAAAAAAAACTCAAATAATGCGAATCGAAGTAAGTTATGATTCGCTTAAAGTGGTAATAGTGGGGGTATCAAGCCCCCCACTATTTTTTAATTAATTATTTGTATTGCTTAGAAAAGTTCGTAAGGCAGGTCTTCAACTTCCCACTTTATAACTTCTACATCAACAATAACTGTTACTTCTTCCGGATTTGGGATCTCTTTCAGGTCCTCAAGTTCGAAGTCGATACCACCGTTTAATCCGCTACCGCCAACTACGTAGATTCTGCCTCTCTGGAAGGCCGAAAGTCCTTTGTAGCCCGATATGGTAATGTAGCGTTTTCCTACTACCGGCTCAACCTTTGTTTCATCTACTTTAACATTGTCTACCTCAATGATAAAACGTGGAAGATAGCCCGCTACTACGTTATGTGCCCAATGTTGAGCGACTGCAATATCTGCACGCGGGTGTGCAACTTGTCTACCTGAAATTTCTTCGGAAATCCAGCCTCCAACTCTAGTGTTAGCGTGCCATTGTCCCATAGGTGTTCCGTATGCTGAGAAATCTTTACTGCTGTATTGCTCATATTTTCCGGCGGCAACATCAAAGCTACCTCCAAAATTGAACTGACGGTAGTAGCTATCAACATATACACCTGTAACCGTGAAACTCTCAATTCTATCGTCGCTGGTTCCTACTGCAGCAAGCTCCATACGAGAGATTACCGGGTTGATTTGTACAAGCATCCTTACAACATCACCGGTCTTGGTATGCGAAGGGTCGCCGATAAGTACCGGTTTCGCGTCAACGTTGGCTAATGCTGCTTCTTTGTAATCAAGTTGCGTTGTGATGAGTGCATTGAATGCCTTGATCTCATCAAGAGTACTCAAATTTGCCGCAGCACCTGCCAATCCTGTTGGGATGTTTGCAATAATGTAAATAGAATTGCTGTTCAGTACTTTAGGATTCAGCTGCTGACCGGCTGATGTAAGAATAGCTGCTGTAAAAGCCTCTTCGTATTCCACATCTCCTAAGTGATTAAGCACATAGATGTGCCCCGAGCCATCCAACTGCGCTACAGCCTCAGTACCAGGGGTTTGAACTGCGCGATTCTTTGCTCCTAAAAGCGAAATTGCTACTGCGGTCTCTTGAGACTCAACCACTGGTTTGTCCTCATTTGAACATGAGGCGAAAATCATTGTTGCTGCTATGGCAACCATAAAAAATTTACTTTTCATACTTAAAAAATTAAATTAATAAAGAATTAAAATGTTTTGATTTTGGCTTACATAATCAAATTTGATTATCAAGCCTGATTTTTGAATTTATTATTTGAGTTACAAAGTAATGTGTAACAAGCGACCCGTTATACGTTACTTGTTACACATTATCTGTTACTATCTGGGTTGCAATGATTGAAAATGTCTATTCAACGCCTCTGCATTGCCTGCACCTGTTGCGCCGGCTCTTCTGAAACTTTCGGCAGCTTCGGTTTTGTTGCTTTGGAAGTATTGCAGGATACCCATATTGTTCCAATAAATAGGGCTATGCTCTTTTACTCTACCTAAGTAAGTGGCTGCCAAAGCTGTTTCGCCTCTGTCAAGAGCAGCAGCTGCTGCGTTGAGGTTGGCTACGTCGCTATCGGGAAATAAGCGGGCTGCAGCTTCAAACAGTTCGGTATATTCGGGACTTCTGGGTGTATAGGTTTCAGAAATCAAGAACATTTCGTTGAGAGATAAATTACTTGGTCTAACTTTGAACACTTCTTTTCCTTTTTCAACCGTAAATGGAAGAACTACGAAATTAAGCGTATAGTCTGCCCGGCGAAGATAAGGAAAGAGATTATCCATTAACGAACGCCAGGGGCGACCACCGTCAAGTTGCATCAACCTTCTCTCTCGGTCATCGTGCGTATCGGAACTGCGTATGATTTCCAACAGTTGGAATCTTTCGGGCATAGTTGATTGGGCAACAAGGCTGTCGAGCGTTGCCCAGTCTTCACCCGCGCCGCGAACGGTAAAGAGATTATCCGGCAAGTTATGGATTGTTCTGACGTGATCTTTGAGAGAGGTGGCACGACGTTGCGTAAGCGCTAGGTTGTGCGCGTATGTACCTTCAATGGAGGCATGCCCCACAATGTTGATACTCCTGATTTCACTGTCCGGATCACGTAATACCTCTTCAAGCTGGGTATGCATTCTTTGCAACTCTGCCGCATTATTTCTAAAATTAGGAAGAATATCGGAACGGTCTACGACAAACTCCAAATATACACTACCCACTTCATTGCGAATTTTAGGATCTTCCAGCGGGGGAGTAATGAAACTCGATACAAAGGTGGGGTAATAAATGATAATCGGTGGTGGTGGTGGGACCAAAGTTCGCTCCGTTGTTCTGCTACCGCCGATGCCGTAGATCAAAGAAAGACCTACTTTGGTGGGACCGAAATAGTTTTTGGCAACCTCGCCTAAATGGGCACCACAATCGCCGCATTCGTATTTGTCATACGACAGGTAAGCATAACCGGCGCCAATGGTGGCCTCCATCGCCCAGCGGTGATTGAAGTTCCAACGATAACCATAACTCAACCCCGCGCCGGCAAGCCAGCCTTCGAAACGGTGGTTTTGCATATGCGTTGAGAACGGCTCGGGAAGTCCTCCTACATTATAATAGGCATAGTGTCCGTGAAGACCGAAGAAATGCCCGCGAAAGGTCTCGCGCGTCCAAAAGCGAAATTCGGGTTGTGCCAAAAGGTGTCGCCATTGACGAGTGTCCGAAAACTCCCAGGGATTCCAAGAAAAAGGAAGATCCAAGGAGGTACGCGCGCCGGTACGAAACTCAACGCCGAGATTAAATGTGCCGGTCGCACCATAAAGCAAGTTGCTTTTAATAACCCACTTGGGCGGAGTTATTATGACGTGCTCAATGTAAGTATCGCCATGATTGGAAACGATAGGCGATATTCCCTGGGCTTGTATCAATCCAAAGGTTGATAAAAACAGGAATAGTGTGATAAAGTTCTTTTTAAAAAATTTCATATACATATATTATATAGAATAAATGAGCAAAAACATCATTTTCGTTTTAGAAACTGTTTTGAATTTTGCGAAATAATTTTCATAGACGATGATTTCCATTCTTTCATCTTGTTTTATGCTTTTTTGCGTCTTTGGATTTATATTTTTCGTGATGTAGCCCGCTATATCTCAAAAAATATAAATCCAAAGACGCAAAAAATGACTATAAAACAATTGATGAAAAAACTCAAAATAGTTTCTTAATCATATTAGCCGAAATTAACTGTCTGTTTATGTTGAAATTAACACTCTGTACTGCCTCTTCAATACACACATTAACACTCTATACTGTCTCTTCAATACACTCTCTGTATTTTTTGATGAAACAACAGCGGACAAAGGTAATATAAATTTTCTAACAATGTACACTTTATTGCAACAAAAGAACTCACTTTTCAATTGAAAACCCGAAAAACGGCAGCATAATATACCTTAATTAACTACAGAAAAATCTATAATTAATTGATATACAGAAAAATACCCCCCCCATTTTCAAGTTTGTTGAAAATAAAAACTATCATAAAAAACTATAAAACGACATTGTTGCCAATTAAAAGCATCAATTTTTATCTCAGTCAAAACTTAATAATTACTATTTTGTTAAAAATATTAGTGACGAAAAAAAGAAACATATAGTTTGGTTAGTTTGGGTTAAAACTGCTGGTCGTTTTTCCGTTTTATAATCATATGAAGTACTTTACAGTGGAATAGAAGATTTTTAGAAGCTGTTAGAATTGTTTTTCTAGGTAAGAAGTTTAGAGATATACTGCTTTAAATCCCTCCCCGCTTCGCGGTACTCCCCTTAATTTTAAGGGGAGATTATCCGTAAAATGATGTGTTTTTTAGCAGTTTGACTCCGTCGATTTTCAATTCAGCCTGCCAATCTCCCCTTTTGATAAAGGGGAGTACCACGAAGTGGGGAGGGGTTAAAGTTTGAAAAACAGGCAACTTATTATTAAGACAGCCTCTTACTGTGTCATAAAAATCATTCGGGTAACAAATTATGAAATGATTGCTCCAATCAACGTACCTGACAACAAGCTCGCCAATGTTCCGCCCAACAAAGCACGCATTCCAAATTGTGATAACCAAACGCGTTTGCCGGGGGCTAGCGAGCCAATTCCGCCGATTTGAATGCCCACAGAAGCGAAATTCGCAAATCCGCAAAGCATATACGTTGCCATAATTATCGATTTTGGCGAAGCAAAAGCGCCGGCATCTTTTAGTTCCGCTAAACTAATGTAGCCGATGAATTCGGTCAAAATCAATTTTTCACCAACCACACGTCCTACCAATGCAATATCTTCGGGATGGACGCCGAGCACCCACATCAATGGAGCAAAGGCGTATCCTAATAAAAACTGTAACGATACTTCCTCATAAGTGCCATTGGTTACATTGTAAACCCAATTGTTAAGTGTATCGCTACTGCTTACTATGAAATTGAACATTGCAATAAAGGCAACAAATACCAATAGCATAGCTGCTACGTTCACAGCGAGTTTCACGCCGTCCGTAGTGCCGTTTGCTACAGCGTCCAGCACATTTTTGCCGACTTTTTCTTTGCTTACTTCAAGATTTGAATCAAACTCTTCGGTTTGCGGCATCAAGATTTTGGCGATAACAATCGCTCCGGGTGCTGCCATTACAGATGCTGCCAACAGGTGTTTGGCAAACTCCAAACGTGCAACAGGGTCTTCGCCACCCAAAAAGCCAACGTATGCCGCCAAAACGCCGCCGGCAATGGTGGACATTCCTGCCGTCATCACCAGCATTATTTCGGAACGATTCATTCGTTCCAAGTATTCTTTGATAAGTAGCGGCGCTTCGGTTTGTCCTAAGAAAATGTTTCCTGCAACCGCCAAACTTTCCGGTCCGGATAAGCGCATCGCTTTTTTCATCAGCCAGCCTAATCCGAAAACTACTTTTTGGATTAGACCAAGATAAAACAGTAAACTCGTCAGTGCCGAGAAGAAAATAATGGTGGGCAAGACTTGAAATGCGAAAATAAAGCCATACGTTTCGGTGTTCAAAAGATCACCGAGCAGGAAGGAACTTCCTTCGCGCGTAAAATCGAGCACTACAACAAAAAATCTGCCGAGTATTTCAAAAAGCCAGCGCACAGGTGCCACATATAATACACCTAATGCTAGCAAAATTTGCAAACTTAGCCCGATGCCAACTTGCTTCCAATTGATTTTTCGACGATTTGTGCTGAATAAAAATGCGATAAGCAAAATCGCACACATTCCCATCATACCGTGAAGTATGGAGCCGAGAGTGATTCCTGTACCTGTTGCTGTTTCCATAATTTTTTGATAATTGTCAATTATCCATTATTTAATTATTATCGGCGAAGCCATCCTGTTGGATTCAACTTCGTTGTTCTTTGCCACAATTGAAAGTGCATCGTTGTTTCTCCCGTATCGGGATCGGTAAAGATGCGCCCGAGATTTTGTCCGGCAGTTACTCTATCGCCTTGTCTGACAAATAATTCGATGATGTTTGAATAAAACGTAAAATATTCGCCGTGTCGCACAATAACACAATTGTTAGAGCCGGGCGCGGAAAAAATTCTTGTCACTTCACCATCAAATACGGCACGGACATTTGCGCCCTGTTGTGTTTGAATATCAATGCCGTTACTGTTGGTTTGTACATTTGCCCACTCGCTGTGCCGTCTTGTACCGAAATTGCCCACAATGGTAGCATTTCCGGTAACGGGCATTGGCATTCGCCCTCTGTTTGAGGCGAAATTACCTGTCATAGCGATGATTTCGGCATCGGCTCTTGCATCGGCACGATTTTGTGCCGTGTTTCCGCTTCCATCGCGTTGGCGACGGGCATCGGCTTCACGTTGTTGCCTGGCGACTTCTTCGGCAATCAGTTGTTCGATTTGTGAGTTGAGTCGATTGACCCTTTGTTGTTGATCTTGAAGTGTTCGCTGTAATTGCCGTTCTTGTCCGCGTGCGGCAGCCATTTCGGTTTGATGCGTTTTTTCTTCGCTTTGCAGTTTTTGGTGTTCGTCGCGTAACGAAGAACGCACATTTTCTCTTTCAATTTTTGCTTTCGCCAATTCCTCTCTGCGTGTTGCTATTTGAGTGGTTTGCTCTCTAATTTCTTCTGCCTGTTGTTTTTTCCAATTCGAATAATCGCGCAAATGTTGCATTCTGCGCATTGATTCGCCGAATGTTCTGCCGGAAAGGACAAAAAATATTTTGTTGCGACTGAAATTGTTGTTTTGCATTGCCCTCACGGCTCGCGCGTAACTCTCTTGTTTCTGTTTCAGTTCGTTGTCTAACCGGGTGATTTCGCTTTCGAGCCGTCTTTCCTCTCTTTCTAATGCGGCAATTTCTTGGTTTTGCGCTTCGATGAGTTCCCGGCGGGCATTTAATTGTCTTGTAACAAGCTGGATGCGGGTTGCGATGCTTGCCGATTGATTTCTCACCTCGAGAAAACGTCTGTTGGTATTTTGTATTTCCTCTTGCAATGCTCGCTGCTGCCTGCGCAAATCTTCTATCTGCCGGTTTTGTGCAGATAGGACGAAAACGGCTGAGAGCGAAATTAATATGAGAAAAAGTTTCTTCATTACAAAACAGAGGTAAGGATTCTCATTACTTCGGAAACCGATGTGCGTGTGAATCCGTTGGGAATGTTGGGTGTGAGTTGAAACAATTCGTTTACGGCGATGTTCGAAAATGTGATTTCGGCAGTTGCTCGTCGTTCGTCGGTTGTAAAACTGACGAACATTCGATGCGGAAAAGCATTGTTATCGACCATTGCGAAATCGTTGTAATTCCATTGTAATATATTCGTTCCCTGTCCGATATGCGCCTGTGTGATGCGGTCGTCGCCGTTGATGACAAACGAATAGTCCATATCCGATCGATTATCTCGTGCTCGCATCAAGTAAAACATATCGTCGGTTTGTGAAAAGGAAAAAGTGCGATAATCGCGGGCTTCAACATTGCTTTTTCCCGCCACAAAAAGCGCATTCGTGAAAAGAGATTGCAAGGTATGAAAATCAAATCCTACGGGATAAATTTCTTTCAACGAAGCGATTGATTCGTGCACATATCTTCTGTTCATTCTATCGACAATGACTGCCGAATCGGGATCAATATACAATCGAAACATTTCGATACCGAGCACAGGTTGTACCGAAATTTGCAGTGCATTATCGTGAACGATGCGTACGTGCGCTCGTGAAATTATTGAACGCGTGCCCATTGATAGATTTATATTCAATCTTGCCGAAAATGTATTATACGAAAATTGATTCGCAAGAATATCACTAAACAATTCATTAGCGCTTTTATCTGCTACGCGAGCATCTGAACGTATGATTTGCTGTCGGGATTTACAGGCGGTAAAACCGATAGCTAATATGCAGATGAATAGTATTTTGTAGATGTATTTTTTCATATGTCAATCGTGATGTGTTCCTGTTTCTATTTTTTTATTCAAAATTTCCGAATCGCCGCCCAATTCTCTCGCACGCTTCCACGCTTCGAGTGCTCGCTCCGGTTCGTTGGTCTTATAAAGTACATCGCCAAACTGCTCGTAAACAACGGCAGAAGGATTGTCTTTTCCGTGTTCGATGGCACGTTCGAGATAAATTCGCGCCATTGTATAAGCGCCTTGTTGGAATAAAACCCAACCGTAAGTGTCTAAATAAGTAGGATTCAACGGCTCTTCTCTGATGGTAATGCTGCTCATCTGTTCGGCACGAGGCAAATCTCTCTTTGCCAAAGCAAGAAAATAGGCGTAATTGTTGAGTACCGGAAGATTCCGCGGATCTATTTGCAGCGCTCTGTCGTAATGTTCAAATGCCGCTTCCTGATTACCGGTTTGGTGGTACAGGTCACCTATTTGACCAAGAAAAATCGATTGCATTCGTGGCGGCATTTGTGCATTTTCTAAACCGTCTTTGAATACTTGCAGTGCTTCTTCAAACCTGTCTTGTTGAAATTTGGCTGCGCCTAGATAGTAATAAAACTGTGTCTCTTGTGGAAGATGCGTTAATGCTTCGGTGGTGATAGCTATTACTTTATCTAAATCTTCATTTTCTAAAGCAATACGCAGTAAGCTTTCGTATCCAACAGGATTATCGGGATTGTCTTTGATGAAAATCTCGAAGTGTTTGATTGCTTCTTCCGTATTTTCTTGCATCATCAGCACGTTTGCAAAGATGAAATTCAGTTCCGTATTGTTGGGATGTTGGTCGAAAAGCGATTGAAAAAGCGGAGTCACTTGCGAAATGTCTTGGCGGGTTTGTTGTAAAATACCGATATATCGTGTGAGCAATTGCATTTTTATTTCGATGTCTAATTCTTGACTTGTAATTGCCTTTTGTATTTCGGCTTGTGCTGCTGCTCGGTTATTTGTTCGTTCGTAAAAATTGACCATTGTGAGAATGAGCGAAGGTGAATCGGGGGCAATTTTGGCAACCTTTTTGTAATATTCCAATGCTTTTTCGGGTTGATTGTCGTCAAGATAAAGGTCGCCCATTATGATAAGAAAACGAATATCGGTAGGATTTTGTTCGATAATTTGCCGAATTTCGCCGAAAGCCTTCTCTTTTTCGTCCATCAAATAATAGAGACGAAACTTATTTAATGTGATGTTCGGCGAAACACCCACTGCTCTTTCGTGTTTGTTGAGTGCATCAATCGCTTCCTGCAAATCACCGTTGTCGGCATACGCATTTGCGAGTTCGGAAAGAAGTTCAATCCTATTAGGATAGAGTTCCAACATTCGGTTGTAAATATCGATTACTTCCGGCAAAAGCCCCATTTGGTGGCTCAACCCAACGAGCATCATATTATAATGAAAATTCGTTTCGTCGAAATATACCGCACGACGAAGCAGCTCCAACGCTTTATTGCTCTCCTCCAACACGGTGAAAAATGCGCCAAGTTCCGCCAGCACATTCGCATTGGTAGAATCCAACGCATAGCAGTGTTGAAACAAATCCATTGCTTCATCGTATTTCCCCAACGCTTTTGCATTCAATGCTTGAAAGAAGTAGTAATCGAACTTTCGTTGTGTCAAATCATCAAGCACTTGTGCATTTATTGACAATGTGTTGAGCAACAAACAGCACGAAATTGTTGAAAATATGTATTTAAAACGTTTCATTCTTTTTTAATTCAAAGATTCAAAAGTTCAAAGATTCAAAGTCCCATTCTTGAATTTTTGAACTTTTGAATTTTTATTTCCCCGTATGTCCAAATCCGCCCTCGCCTCTCACACTTTCTTCTAGCTCGGAAACCGATTCCCATTGAATATGTGCGTGTTGCGCAATCACCATTTGGCAAATGCGTTCGCCATCGTTTACTGCGAAATCTTCGTTGGAAAGATTGACTAAAATCACGCGAATTTCGCCACGATAATCGGCATCAATCGTGCCGGGCGAGTTTACGATACCAATTCCGTGTTTCGCCGCTAATCCGCTTCGTGGACGAATTTGCGCTTCGTAGCCTTCGGGTAATTGTATGTAAATGCCTGTGGGAATGAGTGCTCGTTGTAATGGTTTCAACACAACAGGTTGCTCTAAGTGAGCGCGTAAATCCATTCCGGCGGAATAAGCCGTAGCATATTCGGGTAGCGAGTGGGGCGATTTATTGACTATTTTTACTTTCATATTTTTTATTCAAAAGTTCAAAAGTTCAAAAATTTAAAGCCCCGTTCTTGAATCTTTGAATTTTTAAATCTTTGAACTTATAAAAGATGGTGCGAATTTAGACAATTCCGAGCAATTTTCGGTCAATTTGATGAAATTTAAGGATTTTATTTTTGTGCAAAGCGTAGAAAAATGACTTTCGAGCCAAAAAAACACCTATCTTTGTATAATATAGGTCGCGTCTTGGTATAGTTCAAATAAATTTGACTATACGCTCGGCTTTCACTATATTTGCGAAACGATGAACAGACAAGAAGACGATTTATTGGCAAAATTGCGACAGACGCTAATTGAGCAAGGTATTGATACTTTTCACATTCTCGAAGATTTGGTTCCACTCGAAGAGCAGATGGAATATTTTCGTTATTTCGAGCGATTGCGAAAAGCGAATGATCCCTTTGTACGCGACGAAGAGATGTTTTTGCTCTTTTCGCCCGATGCGTCGGTTGAACGAAAAAAGCGAAGCTTGTCGCTTTTGGCATCTATCCCGGATGTGAGCGCGTATCGAGCCATCGAAAGGTATCATAGCAGTCCGCAAGAGCCGGAATTGCAAAATTGGGCATCAATGGCGTTGACCAGCAGTCGCATTGTGTTGAGTTCCGATTTATCGGGACAGCAACAAATTTATATTTCGTCGGGTTTGGGTGGGCACGATAAGAAATTGCGCTTTTTTGCTCTTTTTGCTACACGTGAACAGCAACCGTTTACCGAACTACAGCGAGAAATTGTGGAACGGGAGTTTGAATTTCAATTGAAACACGCCGGCGTAGATGTGGAAAAATTCGATATTCGAGACAATTATTTCACTATTTTGATGCTTTTTCCGTTTTCTGTTGATATAAAATCGAGCCTTGATATGGCTTTGAATGAATGTAATAATTATGGGGATTTTTTGGATAACCGGTTTCTTTTTACAAATGTGAAGGTGTTGAGTGAAGAGGAAATTGAGGATGTTTTGAGAAAAAGAAAATCGTAAATAAATAATTTATGCACCATCGTTTGCGTATTTTGTTACTTTTGTTTTTCGTGTTTTTCACCTTTGCAAATGCACGAAATATTTCTTTTGTACCTTCTGTTTACAATTATATCACAAAAGATTACAAAGCCGGCAATCAAAACTGGACAATTGCACAAGGGTATGATGGTGTGATGTATATCGGCAATAATAACGGATTATTGCGTTTCGACGGTACAAACTGGAGTTTGCACAAACTTCCCAACGAACTTTCCGTAAAATCTATTCTGATAGATACTTTCGAAGAAAAGGAAAGAATTTATGTGGGTTCTTTCGAAGAATTTGGATATTTTGCGACAAACAATACCAATCAGCTTGTTTATCATTCGCTTACGTCGCTTTTGGAAGACTATTCTTTTCGAAATGATGAAATTTGGACGATTCAGAGACAGGGCTCGACTATTTATTTTCAATCCTTTCGTTCTTATTTCGTTTACAACGAAACAAAGTCTGAGATAACACACAATCAACCATTTCCGGCGCCGCTTTATTTCTTTGAAGCCAATGGACAAATTTTTTCCCAATTTATCGATGAAGATTTTTATCAATTAAAAAATGGGGAATTCGAGCGTCTTTTCTCAAAACAGCTCATCAATAACGATTATATTGTATCCGTCATTCCGTTCGAAGACAATTATTTATTGGTTTCTTCCGAAAATGGGATTTTTGAATGGAATCCCGAAACAAATATCGTATTTGCTTGGAAAACAGATATTTATGACAGGCTGAAAATCGGTATTGCTAATCGAGCCATCAAAGCTTCCGATTCGGTTATCGTTATCGGAACACTCAAAGAAGGTGTATTCGCACTCAATAGAGAAGGTGCGCAGAAATGGCATCTCAACCATCAAAACGGCTTGAATAACAATACCGTGCTCGCACTTTTTCGCGATAAAGAAGAAAATATTTGGGTAGCGCTCGACAATGGTATTTCTTATATTCAATCCAATTCCGGATTATCGTTTTTTGAGCCGATTGAGCCACAGCTTGGTTTGGTAGAAGATATTTTGTTTCATCGCGATAATCTTTATTTGGCTACTAATCACGGTGTCTACAAATATTCGCCGGAAAACAAAACGATGTTCCGATTGCCGGGATTGGATGCACAATCGTGGTTTATTCGTCGTTTTGGTGAACAAATCATTACGGGCAACAACAGGGGTACGGCATTTATCGAAAACGATCGAAATATTCCCATTACTACCACAGGCGGAACGGATATTAAACAGGCATTGCTGAACAATCAAGATGTTTTAATAGAATCTACTTACCACAATCTTTATATTTACAAGAAAAATGAGTTTGGAAAGTGGGCGTTCAGTCATCGGGTTGATAATTTTTATGACCTTATCAACCGAATAGAAATTGACCATGCAGGAAATATTTGGGCGCAACATATGTATCGCGGCGTTTATCGCCTGAGACTGAATGAAACGCTTGATAGCGTAACCGAATCAACATACTTTTTGCACCTTAATCCCGATGACACTACTGCCACACAAATACGCGTGATGAAATTGATGGGGCGTATCGTATTTTCCGACGGAAAAATGTTTTATACTTACGACGATATCGAACGACGTATCGTTCCTTACGAACAGCTCAATATTGATTTACAAGGATTTGAAGATACAAACAGAATCGTTCCTGTGAATGATAGTCTGTTTTGGTTTGTGCGCGATAACGAATATTCGCTTATCGGTTTTCGTGACAACGGTTATTTTATTCGTAAGAAAATATCGTTTCCTATTCTTAATAATCCGCCCAGTACCGGACGTGGAAACGTGTATGTAGGCGAAAATAATATTTCGTATCTTGCATTGAATGGAGGAATTGCAAGATTTACACCTGAATCGGTTTTCAATCAGCCGATTGATAGGCTTCGGTTGCGCGCCGTATCATCGTATAACAGAAACACTAATGTTCGTAATCCGTTGATTATTAATTCTACAGACATACAGGCGGTTAATTATTCCGATAACGATATCACTTTTGAGTTTCAACACACCGATTTTTCACGTAGAGCCTTCATTATTGAGAGCTATCTCGAAGAATATGATGTACGCTGGGTTACGGTTGGCGACGATTTGAGAATCAGTTACGTAAATCTTCCCGCGGGAACCTATACATTACGTGCACGTGTTATCAACGACCTTGGACAGGAGCTTTCAACACTTTCATTCTCTTTCCGCATCAAACAACCTTGGTATAAAGCCTCTTGGGCGATTGCTTTGTACATATTTTTGATTCTCTTTGTGATATATATATTGATGGAAAGATATACAAAGCGGATTATTCGGAAGAAGAATAGAGTATTTGCGCAGCAAGAGAAAGATCGTTTAGCGCAAATCGACAAGCAAGAAAAAATGATTACTGCTTTGGAAAACGAACGACTCGAATCCGATCTTTTACACAAAAGCAAAGAATTGGCAAGCGCCACAATGATTATCATCAACCACAACGAATTTCTCGATAAACTGAAAAACGAAGTAAAAACCTATATCCATTCCGGTAAAATTAACAAAACCGAAGGGACTAAACTACTCTCTCTCATCGGTGAGAAACATTCGAAAGAAGATGACTGGGCGGTTTTCAAAGAAAATTTCAATTTGATACACGAAAACTTTTTCGGCAGACTGCAAGAACGTTATCCCACACTCACGCCAACGGATTTAAAACTTTGCGCCCTTCTCAGCCTCAATTATTCTTCGAAAGAAATTGCGAATATGCTCAATCTCACTCTTCGTGGTGTGGAGGCAGCTCGTTATCGTTTGCGGAAGAAGCTTAATTTGTCGGAAGAAGAAAATTTGGTGTCTTTTATTATGGAGTTTAGGTAGTACGCATCTTTTTCTCTCACAATTCACCTACGTTAAATCGATCATTTAACAAAACAAAACACACTGTATATTTGTTTATTATATACAAGAGACGTACAAAAAAAGTACACTTCAAAATATGTTTTACAACATAACGTATCTTTATAGGGGTTGATTTTTTCTACAAGAAATCGATTGTGTGTTTCTTTGTCAAAAATTTCGAAGTTAAATGTATAAATTTTAAGAACGAAAACGTATGAGACAAAAAATTGTATTTTTCATTGGCTTTCTGCTAGTTTCCTCTCTCACGTTTGCACAACAGCAAATAACGGTATCGGGGACAGTAACGGAAGGCGCAACAGGCGACCCCGCAATCGGGGTAAGCATTTTAGTGAAAGGCACCACAACGGGTGTAGTTACCGATTTCGACGGAAATTACACATTAAATAATGTGCCGAGCAATGCCACATTGGTATTTAGTTACATCGGAATGGATACCGTTGAAGAAGCAGTCAATGGACGTTCCGTTATCAACGTTGTATTGTCGGAAGACATACATACGTTACAAGAAGTAACGGTAATTGGTTACGGAACGGCAAGACGACGCGATTTGACCGGCTCAATTGTGAGCATCAGCGCGGCGGATATTGCCAACCGTCCGTCTTCCAATCCGCTTGCAGCCCTGCAAGGACGAGTTGCGGGAGTGCAAGTGGTGAACACCGGACGTGCCGGACAAGATCCCGAAATTCGTATTCGTGGTACGAATTCTATCAACGGATTCAGACCGCTTTATGTAGTGGACGGATTATTTGCCGACAACATCAACTTCTTGAATCCTTCGGATATAGAGTCGATGGAAATCTTGAAAGACCCTTCATCATTGGCAATTTTTGGTGTTCGCGGTGCGAATGGCGTCATTATTATTACCACTCGCAGAGCAAGAGAAGGTCAAACGCTTGTGAACGTAAACACTTCAATTGGCTTCAAAAATGTAGGCGACAGAATCCGATTGACAAACGCCGCTCAATTTAGAGAACTCTACAACGAGCAACGGATGAATCAAGGTGCGAATCCTTTTGATTACACCAATTGGCAAGCTGATACCGATTGGCAAAACGAAATTTTCCAAACCGGATTGATTACCAACAACAACGTGAGTATCACCGGCGCAAGTGACAGAAATCGTTTTTATATGGGTATCGGTTATATGACGGAAGAAGGAACAATCAAATCAGAAAAATTCTCACAATTAACACTCAACCTCAGTAGCGAGTATAGTATGAACAATCGTTTGCGTTTTGGTTTCCAAGTGAATGGTGCACGTACTTTGCCGCCCGATGCAAAACAAGTTTCCGGAGCGCTGCGAGCAGCCCCAATCGCGCCGGTATATAAAGATTTCACTGATCCGGCTACGGGAAGAACAGAAAGATTATTACACACATTGCCCGATTTCCAACGAGCGCAAGTATGGAATCCGATGATTGCCGTTGAACTCGAAGGAGCACACAACATTGCCACCAATTATCGCGGTACAGGTAATATTTTTGGTGAAGTGGATATATTGAAAAACTTACGACTCCGCACTACTTTCTCTTTGGATTACCAAACTAACGATTCAAGACAATTCCAACCGATGATAAATGTATATAATCCCGATTATCAAAATGGGGGGGGTAGAGAAAACATCAGAGAAACAGAAGTTGTAACCCAATTCAAAGAAAACCGTTTAATGGCTCAGCAGGATTATATTTTAACGTATGATAATCGATTCGGCAGACACGGTATCACAGCAACTGCCGGTATTACCACCAACTATAGGGAGTTTTCCTTGTTTAGGGGAGCACGCACACAAAGACTTGGTGAATTTGATTTTTCCATACCGAGCAATAACCCTGATAAGTGGTGGATTTCTTCCATCGGAAACAGATCAATGACAAATGAAGGTGAACAATGGAGACGTTTCACAATGTCGTATTTGATGCGTGCATTGTATAATTACAACAACCGTTATTTGTTCAATGCTTCTTATCGTCGCGATGGCTCATCGGTTTTCAGACCGGTTGGCAATACGTGGGATAACTTTTATTCGGTTGGCGCCGGTTGGGTGATATCGGAAGAAGACTTTATGCAAAACCAAGATATTATCGATTATCTTAAACTGAAAGGCTCTTGGGGCGTATTGGGTAGCGAAAATACGGGGGGCAGAAATTATCCCGCTTTCCCCGGTTTGGACTCAAGTGGAAATGCTGTATTCGGCGATAACATTATCCCGGGATATACCTATCAGTTTTTGGTACAAAACCTTGGTTGGGAAAAAACACACGCTTGGGAAGCCGGTTTCGAAATGAATCTGTTGAACCAACGATTAAGAATCGAGCCAACGTATTATAACAAACTTACGAAAGACATTATCGTACTGTTAGCATCTCGTACAGGCGCACAAAACTCGTTGGAAAACATCGGCGAAATTCGCAACCGGGGACTCGAATTAGCGATTTCTTGGCATGATAATATCGGACAATCCGACTTCAGGTACTCTCTCGGTTTCAACCTCACAACGATAGACAACAAAGTACTTTCGTTGGGTAGAGATGCTGCCGATGCTATTTTTCAAGCCGGAAACGTAGCGCGAACATTGTCCGGTTATCCGATTGCGCATTTCTACGGCTATGTGGTAGAAGGTGTTTATCAAAATTGGGAAGACATCAGACAATCACCACCCAACAGATTAGCAACCGTAAGACCGGGCGACCTCAAATTTAAGGATATTCACGGCGACGGCGAAATTACGGACAAATCCAGAACAATGATTGGTAGTCCAACACCCGATGCTACTTACGGTTTCAATATCGGATTGGGATGGAAAGGTATCGACTTTTCGGTAGATATGATGGGCGTATATGGAAATGAAATATACCGAAATTGGGATTCTTCTGCCTTTGCACAATTCAACTATTTGGAAAACAGAATGAAACGTTGGAATGGCGAAGGAACGTCCAATTGGGAACCTATTCTTGACCCGTCTCGCTCGGTAAATCTACTTCCTTCCACTTATTTTATTGAAGACGGTAGCTTTTTCAGAATCAGAAACATACAGTTGGGTTACACATTCAATCAATCCATCTTGAATAGATTGCATCTTAGCCAACTACGTCTGTTTGCCAATGTGCAAAATTTGAAAACTTGGAGTAGAAATTCCGGTTACACACCCGAAATCGGCGGAGCAGATCGTAATCCGGCTCTTGAGTCGGGAATCGACAACGGTTCGTATCCGATGCCAATCGTAACTACATTCGGCTTAAATCTCACTTTCTAAAACAACAACGAATATGAAGAAGTTTATATCAAAAATAATAATCGTATGTACAGCCATTTTGTTTATCGGCTTATATACAGGCTGTTCTCTTTTAGACCAGGAGCCGCAAGGGGAATGGACAATAGACGACAGCCCGGGTGGTTCTTTCCAAACTGAAGTTTTCTCTCTGTATGCCAGACTCAGGGGGTATAACGTTACTGCGGGACTGCCTGCGTTAGCGATTCACAATTTCAGAAGTGAAGATGTGGAAAAAGGAAGTCTGAGTGGAGATGCCGCACATCTTACTACGATGTTCGAGAACTTTGAGTATATTGCATCAAACAGCGAAATACAGGGTTATTGGACAAGCAACTATGAAATAATTCACTCAACCAATCGCGTATTGAGCGATATTAGCGATGTAACAAACCCAGCCGAAGGCGTTTTAATCAACAAAGGTGAGGCGCATTTCTTCAGAGCGTTTGCCTATTTCAACCTTGTGAGGGCTTTTGGAGAGGTACCGCTTATCGATTTCAAAGTAGAAGATGCTGCGGAGGCAAATATACCGAAATCTACCGCTGCGCAAATCTACCAACTCATTGATGCCGACCTTATCGAAGCTACAAAACTGCTACCGCAAACGTGGGAAAGCCGTTTCGTGGGTCGTCTCACTTGGGGAGCAGCTCGTTCACTTCACGCACGCACCTATATGATGCGAAACGATTGGGCGAATATGTACGCGGCAGCAAATGAAGTGGTTACTTCCGGATTGTATAACTTGAATACACCGTTTGACCGGATATTCAGAGAAACGGGTGAAAATTCGAGCGAATCGGTATTTGAAATACAAGCTACTGCTACCGCATCACTACCCGCCTCAGATGATATTGGCAGCCCATTTGCACGAACGCAGGGTGTGCGTGGTTCCGGTGAGTGGAATCTTGGTTGGGGTTTTCACACACCCACAACCATTTTGGCAAACGCCTTTGAAGCGGGTGACCCTCGTAAAGACGAAACATTGCTATATTTTGTTCGCACAGGGCAAGACCCAATGTCTATTCCGGCAAACAGACCGTGGAATGAAAGACCGATTGCAATGGCTGAGGTTACCAATGCATATTACAACAAAAAAGCCTATACCAATCCGGCACTGAGAGCACAGTTCAATAGAGAAGGCTTTTGGATGAATATCCGTATGATTCGTTTTTCCGATGTAGTTTTAATGGCTGCCGAATCGGCAAATGAATTAGGAAATACGACGGTAGCAAGAGATTTACTCGAACAGGTAAGAGCGCGAGCAAGAGGAACAAATACTGCCGTTCTTCCGTTCAGAGACACCACCGACCAAGCCGCATTGCGCGACTTTATTCGCCACGAACGTCGTATTGAATTGGCAATGGAATGGGATCGTTTTTACGATTTAGTGCGTTGGGGAACTGCTCGACAAGTATTACACGCTGTGGGCAAAACCGGTTTTCAAGACCGTCACGCGTTATTACCGTTGCCACAAGCGGAAATTGATAAATCCAATGGTGTTTTAGTGCAGAATCCGAATTATTAATCTTGTTGTTGATTCGTTGATTTGTTTTTCTGCTTATTTGTTTAAACAGAGACCAACAACAAATCAACGAATCACCAAATAAACAAATAAACAACAATGAAAAAATATCTATATCAAATACTTACGATTGCAATACTATTATTTGCTACGCAATCGTGTTTTCAGGACTTGGATAATGACCCACCGTTCAATTTTCCACAAGAGCCTGAAAAGCCGGAGCCTCCGGTAGATCCGACGGGACTCATTTTCTATATGTCATTCGATGGCAATTTCATAGATGAAAAAAGTGAAATTGCAGCAACCGTTGTCGGTACACCTACATTCGCCGAAGGAAAAGAAGGACAAGCTTACGCCGGAGCGGCGGATAGTTATCTGACATTCAAGGTAGATGATTTGGTGCAAGAGCCGGAAAGCGATTTTAGTGTGGCATTTTGGTACAAAGTGAACGCAAACCCCGACCGTGCCGGAATTTTCACCATCACACCGGGTGTGCCCGAAACACGCTCGAAGGGTTTACGCATTTTCCGCGAAACTACATCTGCCGGACAAATTCTTAAAGCGGCTTTGGGAACAGGCACAGGCGATGCTTGGCTTGATGGCGGTGCAGCTTCCACGATTGACCCCGAACTTACCGATTGGGTACACGTTGCTGTAACGATGACGAATGGAACAGCGATTTTCTATTTCGATGGCGAACCTGTAAGCACCAATAGTAGTTTTGCGGGTATCAGTTGGGACGAATGTAATGTTATTTCCATCGGATCGGGCGCGCCCGGATTTACCGAATGGGGACATTTATCAGACCAAAGTTTGATTGATGAATTGCGTCTTTACAACAAAACATTGTCGCCCGACGATATCAAAAAGTTGATGAACATAAAACCGCCACTGGGCATAAGCGGCGAAATATTCTATGCTCCTTTCAACAATAGTTTCCGGGATATATCAAGCGGCGTCAACCCGACAGTTGTGGGTACTCCTTCGTTTGCAGCAGGAATATCGGGAAGAGCCTATGCCGGCGCAACAGACAGCTATCTTTCTTACGCAGTGTCGGATTTATCGGAAACGTTGGGTGAAGAACTGACCGTATCGTTTTGGTACAAAGTGAATGCCGACCCCAACCGTGCCGGAATTATTACTATCGGTAACAATGTATTCGAAGATAGGAGTAGCGGTTTCCGAATTTTCCGCGAAGCAACCGGTGCAAATCAAATCATCAAAGCCAACGTTGGCATCGGTGGCGGCGAAGTGTGGGTTGATGGCGGTCCGGCGGCGCACATCAATGCCGAAACGCCCGAATGGTTACATATTGCACTCGTACTTGATGCCGAAAGTACCACTTTATATATTAATGGCGAGGTGGTAAGAGAGTCCGCTATGTCGGCGCCGATTGATTGGACTGACTGCGAAGCGTTTTCGGTAGGCTCCGGCGTTCCAACTTTTATAGAGTGGGATTTTGACCGATCCGATTTGAGTTTGATTGACGAGTTGAGAATGTTTAACAGAGCATTGTCGGCAGCGGAAATCGAGGAAATTATTGCATACGATAATTAATTTAATTTTTGCTAATGTGCTAATAAATAATGTGCTAATGTAGGTATGATACTTTAATACTCGCGGTTTTCATTAGCACATTAGCACATTATTTATTAGCACATTATGAAGAAATATATATTCATCTCAATCATCATAGCTCTATTTTCCCTCGCTTGCGGTGGAAAAGAACAGCCCGTGCCCCTCGAGGATTTCAGATTAAACGAAATAATCATCGACGGAAAATCGAATCAAAATAATTTTGAAGATATCGATCCTTTGGCATTATCAATTGAATTGAAATTCTCCGCCCCGATTGATAAAAACACCGTTGAAACGAATATTAGATTAAGAGATCGTACAAACAGAGATGTGGCATTGATATTCGAATATCCCGATGCTCAATCAATTATCGTCAAATCCGATGTAAATCTTATCCCTTTCAGCAGTTATCAATTGATTATTTTCCCCAATCTGAAATCGCAATTGGGAACGAATATATTCACAGGAAGAACCTTTTCGCTATCCACCGGAATGGACTTATCGGATAAATTTCCCCGCATTCCCGATGAAGAATTGTTAGACCTCGTACAGAGACAAACATTCAGGTATTTTTGGGATTTCGGACATCCTGTTTCAGGAATGGCGAGAGAGCGCACTACTTCCGGCAATATCGTTACAACCGGCGGAACAGGTTTTGGCGTAATGGCGATGATTGTTGCCGCAGAACGAAGTTTCATTACCCGCACCGAAGCATTGGAGCGTGTGCAAAGAATTGTAACGTTTCTCGACACCAAATGTACCACCTATCACGGTGCTTTCGCACATTGGTTGCACGGAGAAACAGGAGCAACCATTGCTTTCAGTCAATACGACAATGCTGCGGATTTGGTAGAAACATCGCTTCTTTTCCAAGGATTATTGACAGCTCGACAATATTTTTCTGCCAATACACCCGAAGAAACAAAATTGAGAGATGATATTACTCGAATGTGGGAAGCCATTGATTGGACGTGGTTTCGAAAAGACGGCGAAAATGTGCTTTATTGGCATTGGAGTCCGCAATTCGATTGGCAAATGAATTTGAAAATCGAAGGATGGAACGAATCGCTCATTACCTACATTCTGGCAGCCGCTTCACCCACTTTTCCCATATCGAAAGAGGTATACACACAAGGTTGGGCGCGGAACGGAAATATGAGAAATGGCAGGTCGTACTACGGCATTCAATTGCCGTTGGGAGAAGATTATGGAGGTCCATTATTTTTCAGTCAATACACGTTTTTGGGAATCAATCCGAAAGGGCTGACAGATCAATATCCCGATTATTGGACACAAAACCGAAATCACGCCCTTATCCATTATCGCTATGCGATAGATAATCCAAAAGGATTTGTCGGGTACGGCGAAAATTGTTGGGGTTTGACAGCAAGCGATGGAAATCAGGGATATAGCGCCCATTCGCCAACAAACGACAGAGGCGTTATTGCGCCCACAGCCGCTCTATCGTCAATGCCTTTTACACCTGAAGAATCAATGAAAGCGTTGCATTTCTTCTATTACAAATTGGGCGATAAATTGTGGTCGGAATACGGATTTTATGACGCGTTCAACTTGACGGCGCAATGGTTTGCCGCTGAACATATTGCTATCGACCAAGGACCGATTATTATTATGATAGAGAATTACAGAACAGGTTTGCTGTGGTCTTTATTAATGCAAGATGAAGAAATTAAAAACGGATTAAAAAAATTGGGATTTACAAGCCCTAACTTATAGAATTAAATAAAAGATAGAAATGAAAAAATTACTGATACTCTTTTTCGTAATAGTTGCTTTTGTCACTATTCACGCCCAATCATCAAATCCGGAAATGGATAGCTTTATCACTGATTTGATGAACAAAATGACGATAGATGAAAAGCTCGGACAACTCAATTTACCCGTTGCCGGCGATATCGTTACCGGACAAGCACAAAGCAGCAATATCGCCGAAAGGATTAAAAACGGCGAAGTAGGCGGATTGTTCAACGTAAAAGGCGTCGAAAAAATCAAAGAAATTCAGCGTGTTGCCGTTGAAGAAAGTCGATTAGGAATTCCTTTGCTATTCGCAATGGACGTGATTCACGGGTACGAAACCGCCTTCCCAATTCCATTGGGAATGGCGGCTACGTGGAATATGGAAGCCATTGAAAAATCGGCGCGCATTGCCGCTATCGAAGCAAGCGCCGACGGTATCGCTTGGACATTCAGCCCGATGGTGGATATTTCACGCGACCCGCGTTGGGGGCGTTTTTCGGAAGGCAGCGGCGAAGACCCCTTTTTGGGTGGAAAAATCGCTAAAGCGATGGTTTACGGCTATCAAGGCAGACCGGGAATCGATTTATACAGTACCAATTCGCACATTATGGCTTGCGTGAAACATTACGCGCTGTATGGCGCAGGCGAGGGCGGACGCGATTACAACACGGTGGATATGAGCCGTATTCGTATGTTTAATGAATATATGTACCCCTACCAAGCCGCCATTGATGCAGGCGTAGGAAGTGTAATGGCATCATTCAATGAAGTGGATGGTATTCCTGCCACTGCCAACAAATGGCTGATGACTGATGTATTACGCACACAGTGGGGATTCAACGGATTCGTTGTTACCGATTACACAGGTATTACCGAAATGATTGATCACGGAATTGGCGACCTGCAAACTGTTTCGGCACGAGCATTGAAAGCTGGAATTGACATGGATATGGTCAGTGAAGGTTTCAAAACGCTGAAACAATCGTTAGCGGAAGGAAAAGTTACACAGGAAGAAATCGACACAGCTTGTCGTCGTATTTTGGAAGCGAAATATATTTTAGGTCTGTTCGATGACCCCTACAAATTCATCAATCCCGAAAGAGCGAAAAACGAAATTTACACACCCGAACATCGTGCCATTGCACGACAAATCGCTACGGAAAGTTTTGTGTTGTTGAAAAATGAAAATGAAACGTTGCCATTGAAAAAACAAGGAACGATTGCCGTAATCGGTCCCTTAGCAAACACCCGTTCCAATATGCCCGGCACGTGGAGTGTGGCGGTAAATCTTGATGTTCCGGCTACGTTAATCGAAGGAATACAGCGTGTTGGCGGCGATAACGTAAATGTGCTTTACGCCAAAGGCAGTCATTTGGTGAGCGATGCGGCTTACGAAGAACGAGCTACAATGTTCGGACGCACTTTGCATCGTGACCAAGAAACACGCACTGACGAAGAAATGCTTCGCGAAGCGTTAGAAATCGCCAAAAAATCCGATGTGATTGTTGCCGCTTTGGGTGAATCGTCGGAAATGAGCGGCGAATCGAGTAGTCGTACTGATTTGGATATCCCTGATGTGCAAAAAACGCTTTTGAAAGAGCTAGTGAAAACAGGAAAACCCGTTGTGTTGGTACTTTTCACAGGTCGTCCGAAAACATTGGTTTGGGAACACCAAAACGTTCCGTCGATTCTCAACGTTTGGTTTGGCGGCACGGAAGCGGCTTATGCTATCGGCGATGTTTTGTTTGGCGATGTGAATCCGAGCGGAAAAATGCCGGCAACATTCCCGCAAAACGTTGGACAAATTCCATTGTTTTACAACCATAAAAATACCGGTCGTCCGTTAGCCGAAGGCGCTTGGTTTGAGAAATTTCGCAGCAATTATTTAGATGTAACCAACGACCCATTATATCCTTTCGGCTACGGATTGAGCTATACCACATTTGATTACAGCGATGTGCGACTTAGCGCAACCGAAATCGATATGAACGAATATGTAACCGCGAGCGTTACCGTAACCAATTCGGGGAAAAGAGACGGTGCGGAGGTCGTGCAACTTTACATTCGCGATAGAGTAGCCAGCGTAACACGCCCCGTAAGCGAACTGAAAGGTTTCGAAAAGGTCTTTTTGAAAGCGGGCGAATCAAGAACAATCGACTTCAAAATTACCCCCGAACTACTGAAATTCTACAATTACGATTTGGAATTTGTAGTAGAGCCGGGCGATTTTGATGTAATGGTTGGCGGCAATAGTCAAGAGGTAAAAAGAGCGAGATTTACATTGAAATAAAAAGTCTGAACTATGATTTTAGTATGATTTGTTTGATTAATGTGATTGTACCTTGACTTCGCTCAGGGATCAAAATCGTAGCAATCAAACAAATCATACTAAAATCATAGTTCAGACAATAAAAAACAAAAAAATATGAAAACAAAATTATTACTTTTTCTTATCACGCTTTTTCTTATCACAGCGTGTAACAACCCCAAAGAGCGCAACCAAACCGTACTCAAAATATCCGACGAAGCGCTAATGGATAGTGTACAACGCCGCACATTCCTCTATTTTTGGGACGGCGCAGAGCCCGTTAGCGGAATGGCACGTGAACGTTATCATGTTGACGGTGATTATGGTCAGTACAGCAAAAGCACCGTAACATCAGGCGGAAGCGGCTTCGGTATTATGGCAATTATTGCCGCTACTGAACGTGGCTGGATTACGCGCGCGCAAGCGTTGGAGCGTTTTGAGCGCATTATGATTTTCTTGGAAAATGCCGACTCGTTTCACGGCGTATTTCCGCATTGGTGGAATGGCGAAACGGGCGAAACCGTCGGTTTTAGCGATAAAGACAATGGCGGCGATTTGGTAGAAACCTCGTTTCTTATACAAGGGTTATTAACACTTCATCAATATTATGTCAATGGCTCGGAATCCGAAAAAGCGCTTGCCGCTCGCATCGATACACTTTGGCGAAATGTGAATTGGAATTGGTATCGCAACAATCAAAACGTGCTTTTTTGGCATTGGAGTCCCGAGCACGATTGGGGAATGAATCACCCGATTAAAGGATTCGATGAATGTTTGATTACCTATATATTAGCCGCCTGTTCGCCCACGCACGGTATTCCGGCTTATGTATATCACGAAGGTTGGGCGCGAAATGGCGATATCGTAACCTCAGTTGAAGTAGAGGGCATTCCGTTGCATTTGCGATATAATAGTACTGCAAATATAGGACCAATGTTTTGGGCGCACTATTCATTTTTAGGTTTGAATCCCAATGGATTGATAGACCGATATGCTGATTATTTCAAAGAAATGCGCAACTATACTTTGGCAAATCGTGCTTATTGTATTCGCAATCCAAACGGATGGGAAGGTTTTAGCGAGTACAGCTGGGGGCTTACGGCAAGTTATTCTGTGAGAGGATATTTTGCACACGAGCCATACCAAAGTCGTGATTTAGGTGTGATAGCACCCACAGCTGCTCTTTCTTCTATCGTTTACACGCCCGAATATTCGATGCAGGTAATGCGCCATTTTTATGAAGATTTAGGCGATAGACTTTGGGGAAAATTCGGTTTTTATGATGCATTCAGCGTTACCGAAGACTGGTTTCCGCAACGTTATTTGGCAATTGACCAAGGACCAATCACCGTGATGATTGAAAATCACCGCACCGGTTTGTTGTGGAATTTATTTATGAGCCATCCGGATGTACAGAAAGGATTGGAAATTCTTGATTTTGAATATCGAATAAAGAATTAATATCGATTTTAGATTTGCGATTACTTGTCATTGCGGGTTTGACCCGCAATCTCAATGTTTATAGAAAAGTTTACTGAAATTCGTTTCGGTAAACTTTTCTTTTTCCCTACTTTTGCAGATTATTTGAAAGCAGATGAAACGAGCACGTGAATACTTCACGCCAAAATAAATGGTTATTGCGAGTTCCATACGACCATAATGAAAAAATAAAATGTAACCGTATGAAAAAAACAGACAAAAAATTAGGTCTATGGCTTTTGGTTTCGGTAGCCGTTGGCTCAATGATTGGCTCGGGAATTTTTAATTCACCCAAAGACCTTATCAGCGTTGCCAATCCGCAAGGCGTGATGCTCACGTGGCTTGTTGGTGGTTTTGGTGCACTGATGTTGGCTTTGGTTTTTACTTATCTGGCTTCACGAAAACCGGAATTGAAAAGTGGCATTTATGCTTATGCACACGACGGCTTTGGTGACTATATGGGCTTCAACTCTGCGTGGGGATATTGGTCGATGGGTTGGCTGGGAACAGCCAGTTATTTGATATTCTTTTTCAAAACGTTGAACGATTTATTGGGCGTAAATGCACTGTCGCCGCTCACTTGTTTCCTGATTGGGTCAGGTGTTTTGTGGTTTTTCTATGCCATTTTGTTGGTTGGTGTAAAAGAAGGTGCGATTTTGAATTTTGTGGTTACCATTGCGAAGCTTTTGCCGATTGTTTTAATCATTGTGCTGGGTTTGTCGCTGATAAATATCGATATTTTTCGTGTCGAAAATTGGCAATTTGAACTTGCCGCCACAAGCGAAAGCACAACGCCTTTTTTGCAAGTAAGACACGCAATGGCGATTGTACTTTGGTGTTTTGTGGGGATTGAAGCGGCTTCGGTACTGTCCGGCAGGTCGAGAAATCAAAAAACGGTTCGCGTAGCGACTATTATTTCTGTTTTGATTGTGTTGGGTATCTATATGTTGCTCACATTCATTACAATGTCTTCTGTTCCGGCAATAGAACTGGCGGCTTCCGAAACACCATTGGCGCTTGTTCTCGGAAAAACAATTATTGGCACATCGGGTGCTGCGATTATCAAAATTGGTATTATGGTTTCGGTATTGGGTGCCAGTTTGTCGTGGATTTTGTTGTCGGTAGAAACGATGTATGCTGCAGCGAAAGACGGTGTTATGCCTCGCTTTTTGGCAAAAGTGAATGCGAAAGGAACACCCACAAATGCGCTATTACTCACACAAGGCTTCACACAGCTATTCTTACTCGCTATTTTGTCGCCAAAGATGAATAATACTTATCTTGCTGCTATCACTATTGCGACTACGCTTGTGTTGATTCCTTATTTGCTTTCGTCGCTTTATGCTGTAAAAATATCGATTATCAACCGAAAAATAGAAAGTCCGGTACATTTGACAATTGCTTTGTTGGGGAGCATTTACGCTACTTATGTGATTTATGCCGTTGGGTTGAAATATCTGTTTTTCTCGATAGTTTTTTACGGAATTGGCTCATTACTGTTTTTGAAAGCGAAAAGAGAGAAAAATGAGCAGCCGAAACGATGGGAATGGGTTGTAATGGGCGTGTTGATATGTGTGGCATTGGTTATTTTGGTATTGATAGTGAGTGGAAAAATTGAACTATATAAACAATTAGAAAAATAAATGATGAACAAAAAAATAATAATCACATTAAGCATTCTTACTTTGGTTTTGAGTACTACCCTAATAGGCTGTAAAAAAGAGAAGATAGTTTATCAGTCCGATACGTTGATAATCAATCAGCTTTCAAGATATGTGTATCAACATATTTCATTTTTTGACGCAAGAGAGTGGGGAAAAGTCGCGTGCAATGGAATGATTGTTATTTATCAAAACGAAGCCATTGTTTTTGATACACCACCTGATGACGAAACTTCTCGCGAATTGATTGAATGGATAGTAAATTCGTTGAATAGCAAAATTATAGCTGTCATCTCAACACATTCTCACATTGACAATTTGGGTGGCTTGAACGAGTTTCACAGACAAGGCATTGCCTCTTATGCCCACAACAGAACAATACAAATTGCGGAAGAAAATGCCCTTCCTTTGCCACAAAACGGTTTTGATAAATATTTGGAATTGAATGCCGGTAATGAAAAAGTGATACTCGGTTTTTTTGGTGAAGGACATACATGTGATAATATAATTGGCTATTTTCCGTTGGAAAATATTATGTTTGGTGGATGCTTGATAAAAGCGATGGGCGACGGACAAGGCAATTTGGCGGAAGCGAATGTTGAAGAATGGGCAGAAACCGTAAGACGAGTAAAGGTAGCATTTCCAAACGTCAAAAAAGTTATCCCGGGACACGGAGAATTGGGAGGAATTGAACTGTTAGATTACACGATTAATTTGTTCGACTGAGAATAAAGAGACATTTACTCAATATTCTTTCTCACTTCCCCCAAAAACATCTTCATTTTATCCATATCCTTTTCATCAATAATTTCAATCAGTTCTCTCAATTTTAGTCGAATACTTGTCAATTGTTCCAAAGTAAACCGATTAAAAAGAATCTCAGTCAGCAAAAAATCGTCTTCTGAAAGTAGCCCTTTCGCAATATTCATATGTTTTTTAAACGTCGTTCCGGGTGCGTCTTGATGCTTCATTACCGAAGCGAAAACGAGTGTAGATGCAAACGGAATGGAAAGCGAATAGGCAATGGTTTCATCGTGCTCACGAAACGTATATTCAAAAACATTAAGTTTCAGCTGTTGGTACAAATCACGAAAAAATACTTTGCCCAAATGCGATGATTCTGAAATAATAATGGCATTTTGCGGACTTAAATCATTAAGACTCGCAAATGTAGGACCAAACATCGGATGCGTGGAAACATAGGGGTGCATACTTGTGCGATAAAAATCTTCCAAACCGTTTTTTACCGAAGCAATATCGCTCAAGATGCACGTTTCGGGCAAATAGGATAGCACGCTGTTAAACGCTTCAACAGTATATCTCAGCGTTACGGCGTTGATAACGAGTTCGGGCGCAAAGGCTTGTGCTTCGTCAGGCGAAGTCATTCGTTGCGTGTTGTACGTAAAACGTAATCTTTTTGGGTCGGTGTCGAGAATTGCCACTTCGTGGTCGAAACTCAATACATCGGCGAAAAACGAGCCCATTTTTCCTGCGCCGAGAATAAGTATTTTCATTTTTTATTCTTCTCCATCACCACCATTTGTTGGCGAACAGATTCAGAATGAATTGACTCCAACACCTGTTTAATAAATTCGCCGGACATATCCATACTTTTCGCTTGCTTCACCCGGTCGTTAAGAATATGGTCGTAACGAATTGTTTGCAGAATCGGCATATTGTGTTCAATTTTGTATTGCCCAATTTCGCGCGACACGCGCATACGCTTGGAAAGTAGCTGTAATAACTCGTTGTCCAATTCATCAATTTGTGAGCGTAATTCCGATAAATTTTCCGTAGTTTGAACAGTATTGCGAATGATAAGCGTGTTGAGCAATTCTTCCAATATTGAAGGTGTAATTTGCTGATTTTTATCACTCCAAGCGTCATCGGGCGAATGGTGCGATTCGATAATTAAACCATAATAATTCAAATCCATTGCTTGCTGACTGATTTTTAACAGCAAGTCGCATCTCCCGCTGATATGACTTGGGTCGCAAATAATGGGAAGTGTTGGGAATCGGCGTTTCAGTTCAATCGGGATGTGCCATTGCGGCATATTGCGATAAATAGTTTTGTCGGACGAACTGAAACCGCGATGAATCACGCCTAGTTTGCGAAGTCCTGCGTTATAAATCCGCTCAATCGCGCCAATCCACAATTCCAAATCGGGATTGACCGGATTTTTGATTAATACCGGAATATCAATACCTTGCAGCGCATTGGCAATTTCTTGCACCGCAAACGGATTTGCGGTTGTACGTGCACCAATCCACAGTATATCCACGCCGTGTTTCAACGCTTCGTACACGTGCTTTTCGGTTGCTACTTCGGTTGCGGTGTACATTCCGGTTTCTTTTTTTACTTGTTGCAGCCATTTGAGCGCGGGAATGCCAACGCCCTCGAATCCACCGGGTTTCGTGCGAGGCTTCCATACGCCGGCTCTGAATATTTTTACGCCTGCGGCAGATAATTCTTTTGCCGTAGTCATCACTTGCTCTTCGGTTTCGGCACTGCACGGACCGGAAATGACAAGTGGACGTTTGTCGTCTATTTCGGGAAATAAGATTGATTCGAAATTCATATTGTCGTTGATTTGCTTATTTTTTTAGTCCTGATTCTTATTCATTATCAAGTTCTTGTTGAAATTTGTTGAGAAATTTTGCCAAATGAAAACCATCGGCTAATGCGTGATTTGCTTCAATGGAAATGGGTAGAAATTTATGACCCTCACGCTCGCTATATTTTCCAAAAACAATTTTTGGAATGGATTCTATTTTGTCCAAGCTTCGTGGGTGCAATATCGCAGAAAACGAAGTCCAAGGAATTGTCGAATAATGGATTAAGTCCGTTCTTTTAGCGTCGTCATTTAGTCGTAATCCAACAGAATGGTGTACGGCTTCAATTTCTTTTTGTAATGCTGCATTGAAATCTTCAAAACTATCGGAATACTCGACAAAAGCTAAACCATACGTTCCATTTTTTCGTCCAACTGTTGTTCCGATACTCATTTTTTCTAATAAAATGACTTCATTATCAATGATTCTTAGTCGTAATTCTTCAATAAAGTTGGCTGCAACCAAAGATTTATATAAATAATACGCAAAAAAAGAGTATCCCTTTTCTTTAGCTATATTGTAGGCTTTGGTGCAATCCACTTCTGTTGTAATGCCGAAATATGGGCTTGCCATTTTTGAGAAAAAATCAAAATATTCTTTTCTCTCCCAATTATTTATGTCGATTCTTTTCATTCTAATTTATTATTTTTCAACCTTGTACAACGATTGTACGCCTCCTCCAATTTTTCAACCGAAGCACACAACGAAATCCGAATATATCGGTTGCCATTGCTACCGAAAATTGCGCCGGGCGTAATAAACACGTATGCGTTGTATAAAATATTATCGATAAACGTTTTGCTATCGGGTGCATCGTCAGGCAATTTCGCCCAAACAAACATTCCCACTTGTTTTTTATCGTATTCGCAACCGAGTAAATCCATTATTTTTTCTGCCCATTTGCGCCTTTCGGTATACAGTTTGTTCATTTCGGCGTGCCATTCGGGTGCATTGTTAAGTGCTGCAATGGCAGCCAATTGCATCGGTTTGAATTGTCCGCTGTCGATATTGCTTTTCGCCCGCAACACCCATTTCACAAATTCGGCGTTGGAGGCAAGGAGTCCCATTCGCCAACCCGGCATATTGTGCGATTTACTAAACGAATTGAGTTCGATACAAATATCCTTTGCGCCGTCCACTGACAAGATACTTATCGGGTTATCATTGAGAATGAAACTGTAGGGATTGTCGTGGCAAATGACGATTTGGTGTTTTTTTCCGAAAGCAACTAATTTTTCGAACAATTCTTGCGAAGCATTCGCTCCTGTCGGCATATTCGGATAATTGACCCACATCAGTTTCACGTTCGACAAATCCATTCGTTCCAATGCATCGAAATTGGGCTGCCAATTGTTGTTTTCGAGTAAATCGTAAGGAATCACGTTCGCACAAAGCAAATTTGACACCGATGTGTAGGTTGGATAGCCCGGATTGGGTACAAGTACACCATCACCCACGTTGAGAAACGCCATCGAAATATGCAAAATCCCCTCTTTCGAGCCGATGAGCGGAAGGAATTCGTCTGTAGTAAGCTCCACATTATAAATTCGTTTGTACCAATTGACAAACGCTCGACGCAATTCGGGAACGCCCGTGTAGGGTTGATAACCGTGCGCATCGGCGCGGTGTGCGTTTTCGCACAGTACATCAATCGTTTCTCTTGACGGTGGTTGGTCGGGGCTGCCAATACCGAGATTGATTACGTTTTTCCCTTCGGCGTTTAGCTTCGCTACTTCCGCTAATTTGATGGAAAAGTAGTATTCCGAAACGGCTTTAATATGTTCGGCGGGTTGTATCATTTTTGTTGTTGAATCATTGAATTGTTAAACTGTTAAACCGGAAACTCCATATATTCGCCTAATACTTTTAGATCACTCACAAGCGGCAAAATTGCACCAACTGCTTGTCGATAACGGTTGTAATCGGCAAATGTGAGGTCGATATAAAATTGATATTCCCACTCTCGTCCGATAATGGGAAGGCTCTGAATACGAGTGAGATTGACATTATAAAACGACAAAACGGATAGTACTTGCGACAAACTTCCTTCGTTGTGCGGAAGCACGAAAACGAGCGAAGATTTATTGATTCCGTTGTTTTTTTGTACTTCTTGCAACATATCGCCTTGCGCCAAAACCAGAAAGCGTGTAAAATTCCGCTTATTCGTTTCGATTCCTGTGGCGAGAATTTCCAAACCGTACATTTCAGCGGCAAGTGTACTGCAAATAGCGGCTGTACCGATAAGATTTTTATCACGTATTTCCTTTGCTGCCAATGCGGTATCGTCGTGTTCCACATTTCTCGCATTGGGAAGCGTATCCAAAAAATCTTGACATTGCATTAATGCCATTGGGTGCGACATTACTTCTTTAATATCGGAAAAAGTTTGTCCCGGAAGTACTGCCAATGAATGCGATATCAACATTTTGTGTTCGCCTGCAATTTGCAAATTATTAATTGTCAAAAGATTGTGGTTTTGCAAAAGGCTTCCGGCGATTGTGTTCTCAATTGCCATAATCCCGATAAGCAAAGTATCTTTCTTCGCTTCGACAAAAATATCCCGAAACGTAACACAAGGAACAATTTCCAATTCTTCGTCCTTGAAATATTTTCGCGCTGCAATTTCGTGATTTGCGCCCAATCCTCCTTGAATAGCTACTCGTTTCATTTTTTATTCGTTTATTCAAATAAAAAAATCCCACCGTTTTAATCGGCAGGATTTTATTTTATAGTGATATGATTGTTATTCTGTTCTCTCAATTTTGCACATAAAATCCTGCCTCTACCTATTAAAGTAAAAGTAAAAACAGAAAGAATATGCAAAACCTTGACAGTTCATTTTGATTAATTTTGCTGAATTATGGGTGCAAATGTACTGCTTTTTTTTGAACGAACAAACAAATAGAGAGATTTTTTGTAGAAAATGAAAATTATTCCTTCCAAACACTGAAATAATGCCAATTTCCTCTACTTCTATACCTTCTAAAACTGCGAATAATTCATTGGCGACAATAATTTTGAAGTATTATTCGTAGCCGTATTTTTATATTGAGGTCTGTCCCTCATTTCTATCCATTCAGGGTGTACCCTGAAAGTGCTCCAAGCAGTATTACGCGTATCCTCATCTTCAAACCAAGCCAAATAAATCAATGCAGGCATACGTGTTCCCGACAATACTTCGCCATAAAAAACAGAGTTTATCCCCAATTTATCGAATAAATCAATTTCTTCTATGTTGAACATATCGACTTTACGTTGGTTAGCCTCTTCGTTTGGACTCCAGTAGTTTCGGTATTCAAACAATGTGCGGCTTTTATCCGGTACTCGTATTTTGGGAATTTTATCAAACGCTTCTGTCAAATAAGTTTCGTAAGGCAAGTAAGCCGGATTAGGTGCGCTTGTTTCGAAAAATGGCATAGCGGTTTTCAGAAATTCCTCATCATTCCAAACTGCCTGCCGGACTCGATTATACGTTTCTAAATCGGGATAAACGAACAATAAATACCGCTGTTCGCCATCTTCCGGTTTGAAGTTGGAAAATGCACCAACAGGAATGTTGTATCGGTTATACGCAGGAATCAACGATTTCTCGAAAAAATTATCAAGTGCTTTTGTATTATTTCCGGTGAGTGTATAAATGCGCCACTCGTAAATTTGTTTAGTTGCGGCCTCCGTGTTGTCAATACTACCGTTTGTAGCATTCAAGAAACTGAACGTAAGGGCAAAAAGAAAAATAAAAAAATTTATGCGTTTCATACGATTATATTTTATATTTCTAAAAAATGCGAATGATGGTGTGTATGTTTTTCAATCTTTTCAACCGTCATTCGCACTAAAAGTGAAACTTCTAAAAGCGCGTTATCAGCATTCAAAAGCGCTCTTATCCAAAATATTGCACATAAGGCGCATTAAGTAAATAGTCGGCACTTTGGCACATACATTCCATCACCTCTATCGGATAATTTTCTACCTCAACAATTGGCTCATAAATACCATATTGAGCGGCTACTGTGAACAATTCCTTGAAATCAATTTTACCCGATGCGCCGATAATATCATCGTCTTTTACGTGAAGTTGTTGAGTACGTGACTTGTACTGATGAAGAAATGCAATCGGGTCGCGACCACCGTCCACCATATTGTGGTTGTCTAACTGAATAAAAAACGATGGGTCGGTATTTGCAATGAGATAATCAAGAATTACTTCTCCGTTTTGCATTCTGGTTTCGTCATTGTTATGGTTGTGGAAACCCGCTCTCATTCCGCGCGCTCTAGCAATATCGTTTACTTCGTTGAGGTATTCACAAACAGGTTCCAACCATTCCACTTCGCGAGGAACACCGTGTAATGTAGGCAATGCGGGAACAACCATTGTGTCGCAACCTATTGCTTTGTGTTTGTCGGCGGCATCTTTCCACCAGTCAAGCCCTTGTTGCCTTGTTTCGGGAGTATAACGCGCCGGAAGGTGCGAGCTTGTAATTTTCATACCGAAATCATTGACCATTTTATTGAAGTCGTTGATGTCAATATTGAAATACTTGGCATCGTTGTAACCGAAACATTCAATGGCAAGGTAGCCACAATCTGCTAAACCTTTCAATGTTGCGGGCACATCTTGATTCATCAAACTGCGTACCGACCAAAGCTGAACGCCGATTACTTTTTTAGGTTCTGCCTGTAGTAAATTTCTACCTTTACAGCTGTAACCAATTGTTGCTCCGGCTGCCAAAAATCCTAAGCTCTTTAAAAAATCTTTTCTATTCATAAGAATTTGATGTGTAAATTATTTATTTTCGTTGGCAAAGATAATACTTTTTCTTACAAGAAGAAAATACTTGCCCCCACAATGCTAATTAATGCACCGATAACCTGTTGCGCCGTAATTTTTTCCTTAAACATTATCGCAGATGGCACAATAATTATAATCGGCACAAGCGCCATCAGCGTGGCGGCGATACCTGTGTTGGTGTGTTGTACGGCATAAAGCGAAAGCGACACGCCGATAAATGGACCAAAAATAGAACCGATGGAAATCATTTTTACACTTTGTAAATCTTTTGTGCTGCGAAAAATTTGTCCCCAACGCTTCAAAAATGTTACTAACAACACGAAACAAACGAAACCGAAAATAGCACGAATTTGCGTAGATGCCACTGCATCGTAACCGTCCATTCCCTTTTTACTCAGCACCAAACCAACGGCTTGTCCGATGGCACCCCCCAAGGCAAACAAAAATCCTTTGGGCGAAATATTCAATTTCAGTTGTTTGCCTGCAATGGCAATCATAATGCCCGTAATACTAACAACAATTCCTAAAATACTTTTCCAAGAAAGCAATTCTGTCAAAAATAACCAGCCGATAATGGCGGTAAACATCGGCGCAAGACTCATCACGAGTTGCGATGTGCGTGAGCCAATCATCGTATAGGATTTGAACAGAAACAAATCGCCGATGAAAAATCCGATAATACCTGAAATACCCAACCAAAGCCAATTGTGTGCTGTGGCATCCATCGGGAAAAACATTCCGCGCGTAATGAGAGTGGTTATTCCTAAGAAGATTACACCGAGAAAAATACGGATAATGTTTACCGACAATGAGCCTACTCGTCGTCCGGCTTTTTCGAAAAAAAGTGCGCAAATTGTCCAAGAAAATGCGGTGAATAGGGCGGCAATTTCGCCAATATGAGTCATATTTTAATGATTAATGTTTAGTGATTAATGATTAGTGTTTAATGATTTGCGAGGTCAGAATTCAATTAATCATTAAACACTAATCATTAAAAAATTATTTACAATCGTTGTGCCTTGCGGCGTGAGAATGGATTCGGGATGAAATTGTACGCTGTGAATATCCAACGACTTGTGTTTCATTGCCATAATATTGTTTTCGTTATCTACCGCCGTGATTTCAAGTTGATTATCGGGAAAATCTTCATTCGATACCACCCACGAATGATAACGTCCTACTTCGATTTCTTTGGGTAATTCGTTGAAAAGCACATCGGAGCCGATAATTTTTACCGGTGTTTGCACACCGTGAAAAACGTGCGGAATGTTTTCTAATTTCGCACCAAATGCTACACCGATAGCTTGATGTCCCAAACAAACGCCGAGAATACTTTTGCTCGTGGCATAGCAGCTGATAAGCGGCAACAGAAATCCTGCTTCTTCGGGAATACTAGGACCGGGCGATAGAATTATTTTGTCGTATTTTGCCACATCATTCAAGTCGATTTTATCGTTTTGAATAACATCTATATCCATATATCCGAGCGATTTGACAGTGTGAACTAAATTATACGTAAATGAATCGTAATTGTCTAAAATCAGAATTTTCATTTTATATTGTTTTTTACGCGAAAGCACGAAAGGGTGAAAGGCAAAGGGCAAAAGGTAAAGGGCGAAGGGCATCTTCGCGGAAAAGTAAAAATAAACAAAGCATCAGCGAACCTGTACCTTTCGCCTTTCGCCCTTTGCCTTTCACCCTTTCAAATATATTTAAGATACGTTTCCATATCCTTATCGCCTCTTCCCGAAAGTGTTAGCACCACAACATCATCAGGTGAAAATTGCATTTTTTCCAACACAGCCAATGCGTGCGATGATTCTAAAGCGGGAATAATTCCTTCATTTCTTGTGAGATCGAAAGCAGCTTTCAGGGCTTCGTCGTCGTTTATGGCAAACACTTTGGCGCGTTTTTCGGTTGCCAAATGAGCAAAAAGCGGTCCGATACCGGGGTAATCTAATCCGGCGGAAATGGAATATGTGTCAATCACTTGACCGTCTTCGGTTTGCAGTAGCAGCATTTTACAGCCGTGTAACACGCCAACGCTTCCCAAGTTCATTGTGGCAGCTGTTTTGTCGGTACCAATACCTTTTCCGCCGGCTTCGGCGAAAACAAATTTAACACGCTCATCATTAAGAAACTCAAAAATTGTTCCTGCCGCATTGCTTCCGCCGCCTGTACAAGCGATCAGATAATCGGGATAATTGCGTCCTTCTTTTTCGAGTAACTGTGCTTTAATTTCCTTGCTGATAACCGATTGTAATCGAGCAACCATATCGGGAAAAGGATGTGGACCAATGGCAGATCCGATGAGATAATGCGCATCGTCGGGATTTGCACACCAGTCGTCGATTGCCTCATTTACAGCATCTTTCAACGTCATACTGCCTGATGTAACAGCTACGATTTTTGCACCAAGCATCTCCATTTTCTTCACATTTGGCATTTGGCGCTCTACATCGGTTTTGCCCATATAAATTGTGCACGGCATTTGCATCAGTGCACAAACGGTGGCAGTTGCCACGCCGTGTTGTCCCGCGCCTGTTTCGGCAATAATACGCGTTTTGCCCATTTCGCGAGCGATGAGAATTTGTCCGATAACGTTGTTGATTTTGTGCGCGCCTGTGTGATTCAAATCTTCTCGTTTGAGGTAGATCTTTCCGCCAAATCGTTTGGAAAGTTGTTCCGAATGATAGAGTGGGGAGGGGCGCCCGACGTAATCGCGCAACAAGCTATCGAATTGTTGTTTAAAACTTTCGCTTTCGATAATGCGAAGATACGCTTTTTCTAAATCTGTGATACCTTTTTGCAAAATTTCGGGGATATACGCGCCGCCGAATTCGCCGTAATAACCGTTGTTGTCAATTGAAAATGATTGCATAATTTTGTTGTTTATTTGATGATTTGTTTATTTGTTATTGGGTTGTTATAGAGACGAGGTGCGCCTCGTCTCTACGGTGTACCATTCGAGAACTGATAGTAAAAAAGCCTATCGCAGGTGCGACAGGCTTCTATTTATCTTTTATTCCTCTACGTTTTAAGATACGACTGCTTTCCCTACGACTTTTTGAGTTGTAAGTTGCGCCACCAATATCTGTTATTAAGTAGTGAATTGCTCATTTTTTCTGAATTATTCGACAAAGGAAATACATTTGAAATTAATATGCAAGTTTTGATGTGATTTTAACTTTTCGGATCACCGAATTTCTGTCCTTTCAAAAGTCTTTCAATCGCTTTTGCTATTCTATCCACTTTCGTTTCATCTGTTTTGGCAGAATATATCCATTTTATATATTGATGTTGTTCTCTCTCGTTCAGCGAATTGAAAAATGTCAATGCTTTTGGTTCATCTTGCAAACAGAATAACAATTCTTCAGGAATTTTCAGCGGTTCATTATCGGAATATAAAATAATATGAACGGTGTCGCCCGCTTGTTTTTTAATTTTCTTTCGAATTTCGGCTTTCACAAACAGCATTAATGTTCCTTCTCCCGATGGCATTAAATGATATTTTTTGATTTCGTAACCGTCAATACTGCCCCGTACTTTTACCCAGCCGAATCGGGCGTTTTTGTCAGGCGCAATTTCGGGGATAATCGTGTAAGTCCAACCGCCATTTTCGGCAAAACTTTGGAGCAGATAGGTTTTGTCAACTAATGGTTTTTCCATTTGATTATTTCCATTCTTTTTTAAACTTCACTATTTTCAGTACATCTGCTAATTGACTCTGTTTGTCAATATTAATCATCATCGGGAGCAATTTCCCGATAGGTTTCATACGACAAAAATCTTCTTTGATTTGTTCCGAAATATTCAGCTCGGAAATGCCTTCAAGGTGCTTTTCGGTAAAGAAAAAAGTTATTCTGAAATGTCCTTCCCACACCGAAAGCCAAAAAACAGTTTTTTTCTTATGGCAAACCTTACACAACCACGATTTGCCGTCGTTGTAATAATTCCATTCGGGCGTTAAGGCAAATTCACCTTGTATTATTTGTGTCTCAAATTCTGCCCATAGGGCATAAACTTGTCCAAGAACGTTTTTTAAAACTTCTTCTGACGGAAAAATGTTCTGTTCTCTTAATAATTGTACTTCCATATTATTCGTTCATTTTCTTGCCGAGTTTTTTATTGAGAAAAGTGTCTTTAGTTTTGATAGTTAGCCAATTTTTGTCTTCCATAAACGCCAAAAACTCTGCTTGTCCTTTTTCTTTAATCATTTTAATTCCTTTTCCTCGACAAGTTCCAGAAATCCATTCGCCAAATCTGACGTGTATGGGATTAAACTTTTTACATTCTTTCGTGGATACATATTTTGTACAATCAGCACAGGTAAAAAATCCATTTTTGACACAACATTGCTTTACCGGACAATTTTTATATCCAATGGCGCATTTCGGTGAATCGCCTTTACAGCCTTCACATTTGCCTGATGTGTATGAAGGGCAAGCACCACAAAAAAGTCCGCAAAACGAAATCAGGTTTTCGTTTTTGTTAATTTGTTTTTCGGTCATATTCAATTTCTTATATGTTGTCTAATTTCTATTCCCCAAAACGATATGGACACACTTTTCGACACAAAAAACAGTCATATATCCATTTGCCGTTCAATTGTTTGAGAACTATTTCATAACATTTTTTTTGACTGAATAAAGCAGGATTATCCAACGCTTTTGTAGGGCAAACCTCAACACATTTGTTGCAATTATGGCAAAACGAATATTCCACTTTTTTGTCGGGAACGAGGTTTGCATCGGTAAGCACTGCGCTGAGCCAGAGTAGATTACCGTGTTCGCGGTTTGTGAGCAGAAAATTTCGGGTCATAACGCCCAAACCAGCTAATTCGGCGGCGTGTTTCAGCGAAATTTGTCCGTAATACCTGCCGTTTTTGCCTTTGGCACTAAAACCGCCTATTACTTTCGTTTTGAATCCGTTACCTTTGATTTGTTTTGCTACTTTTTCGGCAATGCTTTTCGTTTTTTTGACCATTTCATTGCGAATTTCGGTGTATTCCACCGAGTTTTTAAGCAAGGTTTCGGGTGGTGAGTGAATGCCTAAAACAATCACGGAAAGACAACCGGCTAGATTATCAGCAGGTTTAAAGCCTTCGGGTGCAAGTCCGAAATCGTCGGCAGAAGCAATGCCGACAATGATTGCACCGGCGTTTAAGCCGTATTGTTTTACTGTTTCGTTGGTCATTTTTTGCAAATTACTCGTTCATTCTTTTCCCATACCGTTTATTCAAAAACGAATCTTTAACCTTGAAACATGCCCATTGTTTTTCGTCCATAAACGCAATGGTTTCGGCTAACCCTTTGATTTTAATCATTTCAATTGCCTTGCTTCGGTTAGTACTTTCGACCCACGAAGCGATTTTGAGTAACAATGGATTATACTTTTTACACTCCTTTGTGGAAGCGTATATTGTGCAATCAGCACAGGTAAAAAAACCATTTTCAATACAGCACGGCTTTACCTTGCACGCTTTGTATCGAACGGCGGATTTTTCCGATTTCGCTCTGCAACTCTCACACTCGCCCGACGTAAAAGAAGGGCAAGCGCCGCAGTAAATTCCGCAGTAGCCGATTAAATTTTCGTCCTTTTTTACTTGTTCTGTTTCCATATTTTTATTTTTTAAATTAACTCAAAATCCCACTTTTCAAACTCGTTACCATTAACAATAACAGCTACTTGGTGCAATCCGAGATGTAGTTTGCGAGTAGTTACCACCCGAAACGAATGTTTGCGCGTGATTTGCGTGCCGGAATGCGCCGGATACTCCTTTTCGCTGATTTTACACACTTTTTTGGCAAGCGTGCCGTTTGCTTTTTGGTAGTAAAGTGCGTATTCGAGGCGAATGTTGGCTTTTTTGTCGCTGTTGTTCAGTAGGTTGAACGAAAATTCGAGCGAATCGCCAATTTTCACTTCGGACGTTGCAAGGCTGAAATTTTCTACGCTGATATGCCGGGTATCGCCAAAGCCAAACAGCGCCATTATTTCGGGCTGCCCCTGTTTCAATAGCGTGCGACTGCCGTGTTTGAGAATCCAATTGATTTCTTTGGACGCGCCGTGCCATTTTTTTGCCAACTCAATGACCTGTTGCGGATTGTCTTTCGCAATGTCGTTCAGGTTGTTGGCAACGCTCAGGCGCACAAACCGCGAAACGTCGTTTTTCAGCGTTTCCAAAATCGGCAAAATCGGCGCAGGGTCTTGCTTCAAATTCGGCAATGCCATTGCCCACGGCAGGCGCGGACGACAACCTTCAGACGCTAACCGGCGAACGCCCCAATGCGCGTGTTGCGACCAGACGAGCATTTGCGCCATAGTTTGGGCAGGGTACTGAATGATAAACGGACGAATCGAAAATTCGCAACTTGTAAACTGCGTGATTTTTTCAATGGCGCGAATCGACGTTTCGTAATCGGATAATCCGTACTGTTCCACGAAGTTATCCAAAATCCAACCGTACTCCAATCCCAAGCCGAAACTGTTGTCGTTTATTTCAGAAAAATCGGGATAAGTGTCTTTCACTCGCTCCAGCAGTTCGAGAATTGCGGCGATTGCCTGCTTGTAATCCGCCGGGAGAAATTTCCGCAAAACGGTGGTAATGTGTCGGCTACGCTGTTTAAATTCGCGATTTTCCCATTCGCTGTCCATTACCTGCGCTACAAATTCGCGTGGGTCGAGGTTGTGAATGACGAGTTGCAGGTCTTTCGTGAAATTGTCGAAAAATGACTGATTGTACATATTTTTAACCGGTTCGCCGGGTGTTATTTTGTAGGCGTTGGGGGTTGATTCTGTCATAGTTTTTTTGTTTTAACCGCAGGCAACGCTACGCTCGCCGGCGGTTATGAAGATTAAGCCTTTCAGGCTTTTGGTCGATTTTTATTTTATTCGCAAACGAACTATTTTCAAGATTTCATTGCCAAATTTTCCAACGGAATCCACCCCATTTCGCCCGTAATAGCGTTTCTTGCCCACAACCAGCCGTTGAGTTCTTGCAATCCTACCACCACTTCGCCTTTTTTTACAGTCATTTCGTTAGCGGAATAATCTTCGATAATCGTTTCGTCAGCGTAATTTATAATTTGCTTTGGAACCCAACCGGCATTTGAATTGTCGTTTTTTGTGCAATAAACCCAATGGAGCCATTGTTCAGAAGACTCTTCGCCGATTGTTGCTTTTTCGCCTGCGGTAAGGGAAATGGGGTTGGGAAATTCAGAGACGTAATTTTCAGTTACAATGTAAGTTACAGGCTCTTGTTTTCTCAAAAAATCGTTGGTTACTTGCACCAAAAACTGCGGATATTTTTCCCACGCCAAATGACCTTCAAACGGAATGTTGAAAAGGATAGCGTTGGGTATTTTTGCCACTGTTTCCACGAAAGTTTCGAGTGGGTCGAGTTCGTCATTTCCACTGATAACGAGCGTGGGAACGTTAATGTTTTTAATGTTTGACGGATAGCCGTTTTCGGATTTGTCGCACCACATTTGCAAGGACAGGTCTATGAATTTTGTGGTGTCGGGTTGCGGATTATATTGTTCGTAAAACTCAAAATTGCGCTTAAAATGAATGCTTTCCGTGAATGTTTCGTGCGGAACGTCGGCAATAAACGCAATGTTTGATTCTACAGCAGAACCATTGCACATAGCACCGATTGTTACAAGTTTTTCTATCGAAATATCGTTTGACAAGGCGAGTCGATACGCCACAATTCCGCCGTCGCTATAACCGATAATGTTCACGTTTTTCAGTTGTAAATGATTGATAACGGCTTCGGCGTCGAGTTGTAAACGCCTGTATGTCAATTTTTCCGCACCCAAAGTCGATTTTCCGTGTCCGCGACTGTCGATTCCCACAATGTGAAAATCGGGTGCAAATAACGGCACAATGAGGTTGAAATCTTCTATATCTCCCATTCCGCCGTGTAGAAAAATCAAAACCGGTTTGCCGGCGTTGGGGATTTCTTCGTAATAAATTTTTGCACCGTCGATTTCGAGGTGGTTTCCTGTTTGGTGGTTGAATGTTTTGTTCATTTTTTGTTTTTTACCCCCAACCCTCTAAAGGGGGCTTTTGCAGTTGTTGGGGCATTTTACTGCAGTTTTTTAATTAGTCCACTTCCGCAAAGTCCCCTTTAGGGGATTTAGGGATTAATTAAATCTGTAATTTCCTCGTGCGACAACCCCAAATCAAGGCAACCGCATTTTTCTGCACTTTCGGGCAAAACCTTGCGATTAGGTTTGCGTTTGATAGCGAGCAGGCGGATAATATCGTCAATCAACGATTCGTCGTAAATGTCAAATCCTAACCATTTTCCGTCGTGGAGCGTTTCCGCTTTGTCGTATTCTTTGCAGATTGCTTCGCCGAAAGTTTCTCGCTGTGCGTCAAATCGTTCTCGCTCCTCTTTGCCAAGCACAACGCACACCATAAAATATCCCTCGCGAATGGCAAGTATGACAAACGATTTGCCGCCGCGCCTAATATACAGGTTGTTGCGATTCTTATGAGTTGGTTTGCCTTCTGCCCATTGCTCGTCCATTTCGTAATGGAAACGGATATGCCCGATTAACTTTTCCCACGCCGGACTTGCGTTTCCGAGCATTGCGCGAACTTGCTCGTAGGGTTTGGTTGCTCTGTTCATAATTTATATATCGCTAAATATCTCAAAACGATTAGAAAAAACACTTTCTTCGTCGGTCATTTGCGTGAAAAAATCTTCTATTTCGGTATCTTGCGCACCTTTTTCTTCTGCCGATTTGATTGCCTCAAAATCTGTCCAATACACAAGTTCTAAATAGTTGCCGTTTGCCGATACGCCGTTTGTTCGCGAAACAAGTCCTTTGTAATCGGCAAGCGTGTTGTTGAATTTAATCATTTCTTTTTCAAACGCTTCGAGGTTTACGCCTGCCTTTGGTTTGAACAGAAAAATATCGACAACGGTTGCTTTGTCTGTTCCTGCAAATGCCTCATTGTTTATTTCAAAAAACGTGTCCGACAATGTTTCTTCGTCGATTTTTGCCATATTGCTGTCGAAAAGTTTTACCATTTCGGGATTTTCGTTGTCAAACCACGTTTTGGACACTTCCAAATCTGTCCAATAATTAATATCGGCATATTGTCCGTCTGCGGAAACAGCGATTTTTCGAGAGATAAATCCGTTGTGATTTGCAAGATATGTATTCCATTGCTTCATTTCGGCTTGAAAATCTGCCTGGTTTACACCCTCTTTTGTTTTAAAAAGAGTGATTTCGATAAATTTTGCTTTGTTCATACTTTTGTTTTTATTGTCTTCATTTTCTCTCTAACAGGTCATTCAAACTGATTAGTTCACAGCCTTTACTTTCATAGTAATGAAGCATTTCGTCAATTTTCCTTTTGTCATAACTCGTAATGCAGTCTGATAAAACATTAACTTTATAGTTTGCCTTAGTCAAGTTAAAACAGGTTGATTTAACGCAGGCAACTGCATCTGCACCTGTTATGTAGAATTCAGATATTTCGTTTTTATTGATAAAATCGGCGAACTCTTCACTACTTAATGCGTTTGTTTTATATTTTGTGAAAATATTTTTTGATACTATTTTCAAATCTGAAGCTAATTCAGACCCTCGTGTATTGGGTTTAAAAGTCCTTGTGCCGTCTGATAAATTTTCGTGTCTTATATAAACAGCCTGAATATCATTATTAACAGCCCAATCTATGGCTTTATTTATATTGCCAATTATTTCCTTGTAATTTTTTGTTATATCATTTTGAATATCAATTACTACTAATGCTTTTTTCATTTTTCTCACTTTTTTGCCCTTTCGAGCGGTTTTATGTTCTGCAAACAACACTTCGTTTGTATGCGATTATTAAAGTATCAATTCCTAATTTTTAATTCGTAATTTGGGCGTATGCAATACGCCCCCTACACTGCAATAAAAATATCCACTTCGGAACTTCCATTGTGAACTTCAAAATCATAACTGTATTTTCTGTTCAACTCCTTGTCTTGTTGCCAAATATCAATCCAGACATTTGCAACAGAAGTCCACTCGCCGTCTTTTGCTACAAATTTTTGAAAATTATCAGCTTCGAACTCGCGCCCGATAAGTCCGTCCGGAATTTCATCGAGTGTGGAAACAGGAACGCCGATTATTGTTGTGTATTCGCCCGTATAGTCGCTTTCGTAATCTGTGTAAATAGCAAGAATGTTGCTTGAATTTTTATTCGGAATCTTCTCAATAATATTTTCTGCGAAAAATTGTCCCCAAAGTTTTCCCAAATCCTGTCCGGATTGATTGTTTGCGTTTGTTGTTCGAATGGATATTCCGATTATTTTGAATCCGTTTGTCATATTTTTGTTTTTTATCCGTTCGCTCGCCTACGGTTATGAAAATTAAGCCTTTCAGGCTATTAATTCCTAACTTCTAATTCTATAGCAAATAATTATTTTCTCTGTCTGCAACTTGTAAAGCGCTGACTTTTACTATTGTATGCCCTGCTTCGGTAAGCGGCTCAACCTTGCAAATCTCTTTTGCTTCTTCAAGATTTTCGGCTTTTAGAATAATCATTCCGGCAACACCGGGATAACCTTTGGATATTCCGCAAAGTGCCAGTTTTCCGTTATCATCTAAATCTCTGAGAAACTCAACATGCTTTGTAGCCAATGCTTTGGTGGTTTTGTTGTGTAATTTTGTTTTTTCTAACACGCACACATACAACAAGTTTTCTGTATTTGCACTCATATTTTTAATTTTTGATTGATTAATTATGTTGCAAAGATATAATCATATTATGACAGCAGTATGTCAGTAGGAAAATTATTCTTCACGAAAAGAATTAAAGTATTTTTCAAGCGTAAAATCGTGTTCAGGAAACGTATCTGCCGTAACAATCAAGTCCAACATTCTATCAATACGAAACGACCTCATCTCATTTCTCAACCGACAAAAAGCAACCACTATCCAATTTCCGCTGGTAGAATAAATCCCCAACGGCTCAACGCATCTCTCGGCAACCGTTTCGGAATAATGCGCGTAATACTTTATTTTCAACACTTGACAATTTGTAATCGCCAACTGAATAGTGGAAAGATGATTTGTTTCATTCGTTTCGTGGTTTGAAAAAACGTAGAGTCGATTTTCCAACTTTTCGGCTTTTTCTTTTTCCGAATAACGAATAATTGCCTTTATTTTGGTAATGGCGTTTGTGAGTTCGTGGTAAGTAGATTTGTCGGCTTTGTTTTGAAAATATTGTTGCGCCGTGAGCAAGGCATTTATTTCTTGTTGGGTAAACATCACGGGCGGTATTCGATAACCGTCAATTAGCGAATAGCCTTTGCCTGCAGTGCCGATGATGGGCACACCAGCTTCTTCGAGTACTCGAATATCGCGATAAACCGTTCGTTGCGTAATGTCAAACTTATCGGCAAGTTCTTGCGCGGTTGCTATTCGCTTTGATTGTAAGTGAAGTAGAATATTTGTGAGACGGGTTAATCGATTCATTTTGTTATTTTTTTCTGTTTCAATCGTAAACTATTTGCTACTACGCTTACAGAACTAAGTGCCATTGCCGCGCCTGCAATCATCGGATTGAGTAAAAATCCTGTAAACGGATACAATAGTCCTGCCGCAATAGGAATGCCGATAACGTTGTAAATAAACGCCCAAAACAGATTTTGACGAATGGTTTTTACTGTTTCTCTCGATAATCGAATCGCTTGCGGAATTTTGTTGAGGTCAGACGAAATAATGGTCATTTTTGCCACATCCATCGCAATATCACTTCCTTTTCCCATCGCGATACTCACATCAGCTTGCGCCAACGCGGCGCTATCGTTGATGCCGTCGCCTGCCATTGCCACCTTTCTGCCTTGTTCTTGCAGCGCTTTCACGAGTGCGGCTTTTCCTTCGGGCAATATGTTGCCTTTCACTTCGCTAACGTGCAATTCTCTCGCTATTGCTGCTGCCACTTTTTCGTTATCGCCGGTATAGATGGCTACATCAATGCCCATTTTTTGCAGTTTCGAAATGGCTTCTTTCGATGTTGGTTTCATTTTATCGGTAATGCCAATGAGTGCGTAGGCGCGATTTTCGTCGGCAAAAATAGCAACCGTGTGTGCTTTATCAAGTTGGTCGGCAATTTCGTCTTGAATATCGAGTGGAATGTCGATATTTTTGGAAAAAATAAATGACTCATTTCCGACAAAATAGCGATTTCCGTTGTAAATGCCTTCAATGCCTTGTCCGCTTACTTGTTCGATTGTAACTTTGTCGAGAAGTTTTGCTGATGAATGGAGCTTTGATGTTATTGCTTCTGCCAAAGGATGTTCGGAACGATATTCCATACTGTAAAGGACATCGTGATGCAACGGAGAAGTATCTGAAATCCAATAAAGTTGGGCTACTTGAGGTTTACCTTCGGTAATGGTACCGGTTTTGTCGAGCACTATCGTGTCAATATCTTTTGCCAGTTCCAAACCTTCGGCATCTTTAATCAAAATTCCTTCTTCGGCACCTTTGCCAATGCCGACCATTATGGCAGTTGGCGTGGCTAATCCGAGTGCACACGGGCAAGCAATAACCAGCACGGTAATCATTGTGAGTAAACCGTATACAAATCCGTTTTCGCCGCCGAAAATTAACCAAACAACGAATGTTAAAATAGCAACTCCGATAACAATCGGTACAAAAATCGACGCAATTTTATCTACGGATTGTTGTACGGGAGCGCGACTTGCTTGTGCATCTTCCACCGTTTTGATAATGTGCGCCAACAGTGTATCTTTTCCCACTTTTGTGGCGCGAAACTGGAAACTGCCTTTTTGGTTGATTGTTCCGGCAAATACTTTTTCGCCCGCAGTTTTTTCTACGTGAATCGGCTCGCCGCTAATCATACTTTCATCTACGAATGATGCGCCTTCGGTTACCTCGCCGTCCACTGCGATGCGTTCGCCGGGTTTTACCAATACTTCATCGTCAATAATTACTTCGGAAATTGGTATTTGTGTCGGCTTATCGTTTCGAAAAACAACAACGGACGAAGATTGCAATCCCATCAGTTTTTTTATCGCTTTTGAAGTGCTCCCTTTTGCTCTCGATTCGAGCAATTTACCGAGTAAAATAAAAGCAATTATCACGCCTGCCGCTTCGAAATAAACATATGCTTCCAATCCGCGACTTTCCCAAAATTTCGGATACAGCATATTGAAAATGCTGAATACATAAGCAATTCCGGTACTGAGTGCCACGAGCGTATCCATATTTGCCGAACGATTTTTAGCTTGTTTCCACGCACTTACAAAAAATCGTTGTCCGAAGAGAAATAAAATCGGTGTGGACAATATCCACGCGACAATATTTGTCCAATGCTGATGAAAAAACGTACAAATAATGAACAAAGGAAGTGCCAATGAGACCGCCCAAATCGTCTGCCTTTGAAGTGTTTCATATTCTTTTTTCCGGATTTCTTCGAGGTTTTGAAATACTTCGCCTTTTTCTTCGAGCAACATATCGTAACCCATTTTTTGCAGCGCAAATTTCATTTCTTTGGGCGAAATAATCTCGGGAATGTATTCGATATTTCCTTGACTATTGGCAAAATTGACTGATGCCGACAATACGCCCGGCAGCGAATGTAGTACGTTTTGTGCACTCATCGCACACGCCGTACAACTAAGGTTGAGTATCGGAAAAACACTTTTTTTGGAGTGAGTTTTTTCGCTTGATTTATTTTCTTGTATGGATAATTTGTATGTCATAAAATCGATTTTTATTCATATAAAACAATTGAAAAAGCGAAAAGTTCGAGGTGCAAATATAGGGATAAAAAAAGGAAAATCTTATGTTTTATGAATTATAGGACAAAATCACAAAATACTTGTTCTCGTTTTCATACATACATAAGAAGGTTGTTTCAAATATTTTTTATCCAAATTTGAACAAAAAACATGTCAAATACGTTATTTAAGTAATGAGTTTCTTCACCTTTCCATATAATAAGAACCTATCTCTCGAGTCTCTATTGAGTTTCGGACTATCCTTTCTAATTCTACTCTACGCCTTTTCTCTATTTTGGCTCGGCAATCGCTTCGCTTTTCAAAACCAAGCGGGATTGCTCGTTGGCATCACAGCATTATCCGCAATAGGATGCACCATTATTTTAATCAAGCGCATTTTTACATCGAATCATCCGAAAACGTTTACTCAACTCGATTTACTTTTATTCGTTTTTCTTACTTATTTGTTGGTACAAATGCTATTTTACCCCATCAACAAAGAATATATTCTTCAACTTATCTGTCTTGCTTCGGTCTATTTTCTTTTTCGACAGCTGCCGCCCCAATCAACGAATATTTTCTTGTATCTATTACCGATAATGGCTGTGTTTCAGATTATCTATACACACAGTCGTTTGACTGAACCTTGGCAGGGATTTTCCGATATTACCGGCGGATTCGGCAATACCGGTATTTTCGGCGGATTTGTGGCAATGGGTTTTGTAGCTGCTTTGGGGTTGTTGTTGTCAAGCAAACAGTTTGCCATTCGGATTTTCCTGTGCGTTTTACTGATACCCATTTCCATACAACTGTTTTACACTCAATCTCGTGCCGCTTGGCTGGCAGCGATAATCGGCACTGCTGTTTTGCTGTTGTTTCCCGTTTTCCGTAAATTGAAAAAGCCCAAAGTGACAATTGCCATTGTTTTCGGACTGATTATCTGCGCTTTGCTATTATTGATAAGTCTCTATTATTTCAAAAAAGATTCGGCAGATGGGCGTGTGTTGATTTGGACAGTTTCCGCTAAAATGCTCACAGAAAAACCGATAACGGGATTTGGTGTCGATGGATTTCAGAAAAACTATTTGCTTCGTCAAGGGGAATATTTCAAAAATAACCCCGATTCCACTTTTGCAGATTTAGCCGACAACTCTCATTCAACATTCAACGAATGGTTAAAAATAGGTGTAGAGCAAGGTATTATCGGATTGCTTTTTGTGATTGGTATTCTTTTTATGGCATTTCGTTATTCGGCACATTCGCCGTCTTTGTGGGCGATAATGGCGGCGTTATTTGTTTTTTCGTGTTTTTCTTATCCTTTTGAATTTATGGCTTTTAAGATATTGGCTGTTTTTTGTTTGGCGGATATTCAGTCACCTGTGCTTTTTGGAACACAAATTACACAAATTGACACAAAATATTTTTTAGCAAAAGTAAATCTACGTTTGCACAAACTTGGCTTGTGTCGATTTTCAATTGTGTCAATTTGTGTAATTGCCTTACGGCGAACGTTGTTTCGTGTAATTTGTGTTCCCCTAATCATATCCGCCTGCGGATTTACCATCTATTTTTCACATAACTATTTCTCTGGCATAAAAGAATGGAATCGTGCATATTATGCTTATTCTTCAGAAGAAAAAACAGACAAATTACAAGCACTCTATCCCGATTTGAAGCGCAATGCTATGTTTGTTTCCGTTTATGGTAAAGCATTGTACGATAACGAACGATATTCCGAAGCTATTCCCATATTGGAAAAAGCGAAAAAATTATTTCCCGCTACTCAAACCTTTATTCTATTGGGCGATGCATACGAAAAAACCGGCGCTTATTCCGAAGCATTGGATGTATGGCAGACAGCTTCATACATTATGCCTGTACTATTTACGCCACATTACAATATGGCAAAACTATACCAAAAATTAGACGATAACGAACGTGCAAAACAAAAAGCAGAACTGATATTAAACAAAAGGATAAAAATCAATTCACCCAGAATTGTGCGAATGAAAAGAGAAATGGAGGTGTTAATGAATAATTGACAAACATTGTTCGGCGGTAGCCAATTAATAATACGAATCACGGAATAAAAAAGGCTACAAGCCTTATATTACCCCACCCGATACATCGCGTTGGGTAATAGGATGGTAATTGATTTGCGCCCTGTAGGGGCAATATATAAAAAAAGAAAATCTTATATAAGAGCAATTTTGAAAGTTCTGAAACCAAAGCCACCCGACTTTTCGGGTACCTGCCACAACATATTGGCAGCACATAACACAGCGTTTTAGATGTAGAAGAGTGCTCTTTATTGAGATAAATAGTTGAATTATTAATTAAAAAAAGAAAGATTTATGCGTAAAAAGTATTTAAAGCATTTATTTTTGCTATTTTTGTCGATGGGTATATTGTATGCCTGTCTAGACGAGATTAGTTCGTTACGAACGAAGCAATTGTCGCCTGAAGTAGAAGCGGCAATAGCGTGGTTTGAAATCAACATAGCAGAAGGATATGTTCCTTGGCAAGCTGCAGGAGACAACAATTTCTTGCAGCCTAACTGGAAGAAAACTATTTCAAACTCTGATTTGAACTATGAGGTGACAGAAATCCGTTTGGAAGGGGAAAAAGATTTTCTTCAAACTGCTTACGAAAATTCCGAGAGATTTCGAGAAACTGGGGACGCGCGTTATTTGGCATCGGATATGCGATTAGTGCTTCGCACCGATAGAGAGACGGGTGAAAAAATTGGCTTTGTGATGGTGGCTTACCCTGATTTGGCGTATTTAGAGAAAAACTTGGACAATCCATTGAGAAGTTTCTCCTATCTGAAACAGCCTAAAGGTTTTACCGGGTTTGTTTATTTCTACGATTTAACAGGTGAGCTCATGGTTGGTTGGCGGTATACCATTGAGGGAGTTTATCCGCTTCTCTCGGAAAAAATCCTTACCGAGCAACCGCAACTGAGAAGCACTGGCACTAGATGTTATGTCGCATGCGAAGTATGGATTAATGGTACAGGTTGGCATACAGAGTATAAAACTACTTTTGGTGATCCCTATGCCGGGGGCTGTTTCCCTCTATCGTGTGATGAGCCACCGCGTGATCCGACTCTGCCACCTGAAATTTATTATCCCCAACCTCCGACACCACCACCTCCGACAATTACACCACCTGCTGATTCTTCTGTGCCGGCATGTGGACAAGGGGCGGTTGGTAGGAATTTAAACCAAACAATGCTCAGCAACTCAATTGTTAAAAGTCGAATGGATAATGTTTTAAGACCAAAGGTCAGTCATCATAACAGGTGGGCAGTCAGTATTGGACGTAATGGTAGTACCTATCATGTATCTGATGCACGCGAGGGCAATTCGACAAGTGTTTCCATCCCGTCCAATCCGGGCGGTAATCTGGTAGCCACTGCGAAAAGCCACGCTAATGGAATAGCAGTACCTTCCGCCGGCGATGTATATACTTTTCTTGAACAAGTGTCAGGATCACCTCGCACAATGGAAGTGATGTATACCTATGGTTGGGGATTTGATGGCGAAATAGAAGTGTATGCTATCAATGTGCATAATAGAGAAGCTGCGAGTAATTTTTTGAACCAATATCTAAAAGGTCACAATCTTAATAGCTCCGGTACGGAGTTTATTGGAGAGATAGGTGTTGCTTTTAATTACGCAAAAAATATGTATAATGAGGCTCTTTCCATTGAGCTTTATCCATTTCGGCAAAATGCAGTAGCACTCTCTTATGTGATGAACAAGTTTAACATGGGCATTACGTTGACAAGAAAAGTGGGTAATGGAGATTTTCGTACGATAGCTGCAATGGATGAGACGTCCGGATTCCATCCAATGTTTGTACATCTTTGTATGTAAAAGCAATAGAGACTGCAGCTTACATAGAAAAAATAGAGATGTTTTATCCTGATGCGTTCTTTTATTTATATAAAGTTTTTGGACTCTATATTAGATTACAGATGGCGGGATAAGTCTTTTATCATTCGGCAGGGTTTTGTTATCCTGCCGGATACAAAGAAAAAAATAATTATGAGAAAAATTTAGCAATCGTTTTCATCCCACTTCTACTCGTTTGTAGCAGCAGTCGAATAAATGTCCGAAAAGCGAAACAAGCGGAAAGAGTGGAATTGGAAAGCGCTAAATTGAGCAGGATTGAGTATGAAAAATTTTGCAATGACGAAGGGATACTCATTTCGCTCACGAAGGTGTGCCTGTAAAAGTAAAATATATTGTTCTGTTTGTTTTTAATCATCAAGGAGTTATTGTCAACAGAATTTCACGGGGGTATTCCTTCTATCATTCATTGTAACATCGATTTTCTGCTCGTCTCTCACAACCATAAAATAATCGTATAAATAAAATGAAAATTTACAGTCATATAATTATCGTAATCAGTATTTGTTTACTTTTCTCTTGCAAACAAGGGAAAACAACATCTGTATTAAACAAAGAATCGCTGTTCAATCATTATACCCCCCAGGACTCGCTTAAACAAAAAGCTATCCGGTTTATTTTAAGCAATATAGACAGTCATCATTCCGATATCCCAATATTTATCAATCGACTTACGGAAAAAGAAACGCCATTCGACTTGGCTTCAATAGAAAACGATATCGTTTTAATGCAAACACTCGAAGAGCTCAATCTTAGACCCTCATTTAAAATGACTTCGGACACTTCTCTTATCAATAATGATTTTTTGATAAGAGACATCGAACTTGCTTTCAGCCTTTGGAATAAATACCCTTGGGCAAACGAAGTGTCGTTTAATATTTTTCTAAACTATCTATTGCCTTATAAGATTTATGGCGAAGAGCCTGCAGATTGGCGTTCGTTTTTTGTGCAAAGATATCAAGACGCTATTGGCGGTCTCTTGAATAGTTCGGGAACAGACACTATAACCACTTGTTCGAACGAAGTCTATTACTGGTTTTTAGAAAACGATTTAGATAACTGGTTTGTATATGAAGCCAATCCGGTTCAATTAACCCGACATTCGTGTTTTAATGAACTGATGGCATTGAAGTCAGGCGATTGTTACGGTTGGTCGTATCTGAATGTGATGATTTTACGTTCACTGGGGATCCCTTCAACAATTGATTATGTACCGCTTTGGGGACGCGGAAACGGCACACATCAATCCGAAGTGTTTTGGGATAACAAACAAGGGAGATTTAGAACGGCCAGCGCAAGAGAATTTAGATTTCCGGCAAAAGTGTTGAGATATACATTTGAAAGACAGGGCACGTGGACAGATTCTATTCGACTGGTGATAAAACAACAACCCTTTGTGTTGGACTTTTTGAAACATAACCACTGGTTAGATGTTACGCACGAACATACCACAACGGCAACGATAGAATATGATTGGGATTTTCCGACTGATTTCGCTTATATCTGCGTGCTCAATTATGGTCAATGGGATCCTGTTTATTGGGGTAAAATAGAAAACGGAAAAGTTCGTTTTGAGAATATGGGAACCGATATGTTTTACCGGATTGCCAAGCCGGTGAGGCTTTCTTACGAATTGGTAAGTCCCATTTTTCATCTTAATGAAACAGGTAACAAAACATTTTTCAAACCTGATTTGAATAAAAAAATAAATCTGCAATTATCAAAATTGAATACAGGTGCACTCTCGTGGGTAGAAACCGGAAAGAGCTACAACTTGTATTATTATGATGAGAATAACGATTGGACTTTATTTCAAACGCAACAGAGCGGAAAAGATTCTTTGATTGTTTTCGACGGAGTTCCCTCGAACACCTTGTATTGGTTATGGGATATTGAGCGAGAAAGACGTTTGGAAAGACCGTTTATGTATGAAAATGGAGAACAGGTGTTTTTTTGATTTCAAACAAAAAGAGCAAAGTCGCACCATGCAACTTTGCTCTTTCTCTTTTCTCCTATCCATTAACCTGAGTTTTGGACAAGCAGAAGTATATTTATAAACTCCTTATCCAAAAATCAGGTCTTTATCAAAACGGCAATGGCTCCGGACTTACATCCGTCATATCAAACTCCAGCACACCCCCCGCCATAATATCTGCGTGAGAAATGAAGTAATGATTTTTATCCAATTCTACACCATTTAAGCGAACAGATTTAACGAATTTGTTTTGTCTGCTTTGATTATTGGCAATCACAGTAAATGTATTTCCGTCTTCTAATTGAATAACCGTCTCATCAAATATCGGGCGACCAATGGCGTAATATGGCTCTCCCGGATTGTAGGGATAAAATCCGATGGCGCTCATCACATACCAAGCCGATATCTGCCCGGCATCTTCGTTACCCGACAATCCGTTTGGTTCGTTGAAATACAAAGAAACCAGTACGGAATCTACAAGGGCTTGCGCTTTGTGCGGCTGCCCCAACTGATTGTACATATAAATGACATGATGACTTGGCTCGTTTCCGTGTGCATATTGACCAATCATACCGGTGATGTCCGACGAAACGCGTTCACCTGCCAATTCGGAACTCATTGAGAATAATGTGTCAAGTTTTTCAATCAGTTGTTCGCGACCGCCGTGAAGTTCAGCCAGTCCGGGTATATCGTGCGGCACAAAGAATGACCATTGCCACGCAGTGCCTTCACAGTAATCATCGGCAAAATGGTCGGAATAAATGGGGTTGAATGGCGTTCTCCAAGTGCCGTCCGACATTCTTCCGCGCATAAATCCAACCGAAGGGTCGAAATATTCTCTGTAAAGCTGACCCAATGCCGTAAAACGTTGATAATATTCCTCATAACCCAAATCTTTTGCCATTTGCGCTATCGCCCAATCGTTGTAAGCATATTCTAATCCTTTGGCTACGGATAGTATTTCCCAATCGGCAGGAATCCAGCCTTTTGTGTTTTTCCAATACTTGCTCATTGGCATCAGCAGGTCGTGAAGAACGTGTCTGTTGATAGTTGGCGATACATTGATGGTATCGTGTGAAGAAGCCTTCACTACGGCGTTCCAAGCCTTGTCGATATCAAAATCGCGCTGTCCTTTCATATACGAATCTACGATGACGGAAACTGCGTGATAACCAATCATACAACCGGTATAATTTGAGTGCAGCTCCCACATCGGCAACAAACCGCCTTCGTCTGATTTGCGCAATAGCGAGCGAATCAATTCTTGGTTTTTCTCAGACTTGATGATGGTAAATAATGGGTGCAATGTACGGAAAGTATCCCACATAGAGAATACGTAGAAATTTCTGTAGTTGATGTCTTTTTCGATTTTTTGCTCCATTGTGCGGAAACGTCCGTCAACATCGGAAGCGACAGCCGGAGAAATAGCAGTGCGATAAAGTGCAGTATAGAAAATGGTACGAGCCTCTTCATCGTCAGTTGTGATGCGGATTTTCGACAGTTCTTCGTTCCATTTTTTGTTTGCTTCGCGGCTCACTCTGTCGAAATCCCAATGTGGAACTTCGGCGTGCAAATTGTTTCTTGCTCCGTCGAAATCAACAAACGAAATTCCTGTTTTAATTTTCACTTGGTCGCCCGCTTTCTTTGAATTGAATTTGAGATAGGCAAATAAATTATCAATTTGTTCTACTTCAAATGGCTCCGAAAACTCTGCGTGGAAATACACAAAACGGTTTGGTGCCCAACCGCGTACTTGCTTCATCCCTTGAATTTCGGTATCGCTGATAACCCTAAATTCCGAATTGACAACGCGTCTGTTTTGAATCGTTCTTTCCAAGTCGATAAACAATCCTGCGTGCTCAGCCTCCGGAAAAGTATATCTGTGAAAACCTACACGGGTAGAGGCAGTTAGTTCGGCTTTGATGCCGTAATCTTTCAAATATACACTGTAATAGCCGGGATAGGCAACTTGGTCTTCCTTATTGAAGTAAGAGCCGAAGCGGGATTTGTCTTCGCGAACAGGTCTTTCGTCATCGTGCATAAACTGGATTACCATTTTAAGCTCGTTTGTGTAAGGAAGAAACAGGAAATCGCCCAAATCGCCGATACCTGTTCCGCTTAAATGCGTGTGCGCGAAGCCGATAATGGCAATATCATTGTCGTGATAACCGGAGCAAGCGTCCCAACCGCTTGTGCGTGTGCCGGGACTTAGTTGCACCATTCCGTGCGGAACGACAACGCCGGGATACGTGTGTCCGTGTCCGCCGGTGCCGATAAATACATTTACATACTTTGTAAAATCCTCTCCTTGTCCTTTTTCGGTGCAAGCTGCCAATAGCAGCGCTAAGGATAGAATGGCGAAAATGTTTTGTTTTCTCATTTTTAAGTTCTCTATTTTTTATTGATTATTTTTTCTGAGTAATTGAGCGAAATTTTCTACAAAGATAATACCCGGACGTTAAAAAACAGATTAATATTTCATTAATATCGAGATTAAGTGCAAAATTAATCGCATTTTAATGTAAAAATTAATGTATGACGCCTATTTTTGCGTTCAATCAAATTATAAAGCATATCGAATGACAACAAGAAGAGAATTTTTAAGAAATACCGCCTTAGTTTCAGCAGGGTTGGCTTTTAGCGGTGTTTCGGCAAAGGCAGCAATTTTACCGGCAGAACGAAACCAATCGCCGAGATTTTCGGAAAATTCGCCCTATTATTTCAACGGCTCCATATCAAGAGAAGTGTTGGAAAACTATCTGAATCGCTCAGTTACAGCCGGTTATTTTCTGACGCCGGGAATGCCGGAGCGGTATCTTTTTCCATTCAGAATAGATGATATTAGAATGGTGAAAAATATTGGCACGAAATTTATAGGTCGTGCGCTTTACCGATGGAGTGAAGAAAGTTTTTTAGGCGACCCCGAATTTCTCGCATCAGCCAAGCGATTGATGGATTATATGCACGAGTTTGACCCGGAAATTATTTTTCAAGCCTGTATATTTGAACACGTAAGCGCCGATGTAAACAATTTGGCAATTCCGGCTTGGGTTTTTCGGGATTTCGACCTTCCCGTTGAAAATCGAAACTTTAAAAGTGCCGATATGGTCAGGCGTTTAGACCCCAATGCAACCATTCGTTGGGGCGAAAGAGGCGGCGGTGTGCCGATGATTAATAATTTGGAAACAAGACTGTGGTATTGGTTTTTGGCTAAATCCTACATCGATATCGGTATCGAAGCGTTTCACTTGGGGCAAGTCGGTTTGATTGGAGCAGATGACCCCGGTTTGGAATATTTTGCCGATTTCTTGCAAAAAACTCGTCATTATGCACAAGCAAATGCACGCCGCAACTACATTATTATGGACGCGCACACGCCAACGGGCGGAATGGTGAAAGATGGTGTGAGTTTATTGGATTTCAATTCATTTCCATTAAGAATTAAAGAAGTTCTCGACAAACCGATGGAGGGAGTTTTGGAAGTCGGCTACAGCGATGCCATTTATCAACGCAGTTTACCGGCAATTTCGCCAAGCGGTTGGAAAGCCGAAAACGGAATGCCTTATTTGGTGGAGTTTGATAATTTCGGACTTGGAACAAATCCGGGCATAGCCAACTGGGACGATCATTTTACTTGGGGATACGACGATATCACTTGGTTTGCGATGAAAAACGAAGAAGATCGCAACAAGTGGTTGTGGTACACTTTCGATTGGATTAAAGAAACCGACCCCAACGGTCATTTACAAATGCCTTTAATCAGAATGATTTACGGAGAACAAGCAGAAGTATCTTTCCGTTCTTATTTTGCGAATATGCGCAGCGTGGCTTGTCCGGTGGGTTATTCGCAAGAGGGAATAATCAAAGAAATTTGGAATACAAGATTGAAAAGATGAGAAAGCTAATTTTACTTGCGTTATTGATTTGTTTATATATGATATCCGCGTATAGTTCAAACAAAATGTATCTCATCATCGGCTCTTATTCCGATGGGAGCACACCCGGTATTTCGGTGTATGATTTTGATATGGATCGTGGCGAATTTAGTTTCGTCAACGATATAAAAAACGTGCAGAATCCTTCCTATTTGGCGATTTCATCCGATGAAAAATTGATTTATTCCGTCAATGAAAACGATGAGGGAGCCGTTTCGGTGTTCAGCTTTGAAAAAGGAAGCGGCGCATTGCATTTTATTAATTCGCAACTCACAAAAGGCGCACATCCGTGCTATATTGCAGTAGATAAAGGACGAAACTTCATCGTAACAGCCAATTACACAGGTGGAAGCGTTTCCTATTTTCCTCTCAATGCCGAAGGACATATTAGACCTTTGCAACAACTTTGGGATATGAACGAATTGATGCGTGGCAATAATAATGAAGCTGTATCTCACATACATACAACCGTTTTTTCGCCTTGCGGGAAATATCTTTTCGTAACTGATTTAGGGCTAAATAAAATCTATCGTTTCAATGTTGAAACGGATAATTCTTTGACATTTGATGAGGAAAATGTCAAAAATTTGCCGCCGGGCTCCGGACCACGTCATTTGGCGTTTCACCCCAATGGAAATTTTCTTTATTGTATCAATGAACACGCCGGAGCGGTGGCTGTTTTCAGTTATCGAAACGGAGTTTTAACACTCGTACAAACCATTGATACATATATAAATCCAGATGTGAGACGAAAAGGAAGCGCCGATATTCATTTAACGCCGGACGGTAGATTTCTGTATGCTTCCAATCGCTTGCAAGATGATGGAATTGCCATCTTTTCCGTTTGTCCGGAAAGGGGAACACTAACAAAAGAAGGATATCAAAAAACCGGAATTCATCCGCGAAATTTTATCATTTCCCCCAACGGAAAATTCCTTTTGTGCGCCAACCGCAACAGTAACAATATACAAATTTTTGAAATAAATCAACGAACAGGTTTATTGTGCAATACAGGAAAAGAAATTCAATTGAGCCAACCGGTTTGTTTGAAATGGATTGGTAGATAAAAAATCGACATTGTTAAATTATCAAATAAAAAAATCTGCGTGCTAAAAATCTAAAATCAAACCTCCACCTTTTCCTCCACAACCTGCATAAATGAATACGGATATTCTTGTCCCAACGAAGACATATACACGCCGCAAAAAGCATCATACACATTTTTTGCAAGTCCTATTTTGCCCTGTTTGGAAAGAACGGAGCATTTTGCCTGTAAGGCTTCTTCGCTAAGAAAATCGTATTGAGCCAGTGCGTCGGCAATTCTCAATTTCAAAGAATCCGGCAGATTGTTTTCTTTTAAAATCCTGCATAAAAAGTTGATAGCCGCATTGGCAAAATCGTTCTTAAAAGTGTCAAGCCAATCAACTTCTACATTGGGGAGCATTGCTCCTTTTGTAAGTAACTCCAACATTTTTTCGAGGTTGCGATTGTCTTTTTCTTCAAAAAACTTCATCATTTCCAAGTAGTCGCACACGGTATCGTCTTCCATTTGGATTTTCGAAAAACCGTGTTGGGTTACAACTGTTACATTTCCAACCTTTTTGAGCAATTCGCGCAGCTTACTGAGATAAACATTCCGGCTGTTTTTGGCAGTTTCTTCCGATTGATGGTTCCATAGCAACTGAATCAGTTTGGTAACGAAAATTCCTCTCGAGTCCTTGGCGGAGTAGCAGATAAGTACAATCAGCAAATTTTTAACCGTTGGTGTAAATAAGGTTGTGATATCGCTCCCTTCCTTGTCGAATACCCTAAATCTACCGAGAAAAGAGATAGATTTCTTAAACGGGTTGTAAAACTTTTCGGCTCCTTCTCCTTCGAAAACCGAAGGAGAAACGATTAGCGGTTTTTGTGTGGCAGTGTTTTCATTTGAATCAATCGAAGTTGTTCTTTCCTTTCGAAAACGAACCCAGACAATGATTACAAAAATGATGAGCAAAACAGATCCAAGTAGAAACCAAAACAGTTCCCAAAACTCACTTTTTTGTGCTTCCGGAGGATGTGTTTGTTGTACGGAACGGACAGAAATGGGCGGATAATCCATCTCGTATATTGTCAAAATCGATTCTCCGTTTACTTGCGAAAGAATGACCGAGGCGTATATTTTTTTTTGTTCGGGCGCCAAAAACAAGTTTGTATGCATATATTGCGCCGAAAAATCGATGCCGATGGGCAAAGACATTCGTTCGAATGCAGCTTCCTCCGTATTCATTCTCATCAAAACACCGCCGGATTGTGTGGTGAAAACGTAAAAAGATTGATTTTCGCTGTCGTAAATCATATTTTCACTCGGTACAAAATTGCCGCCGCTTGGGTTTCCTTGCATCGACCACAACGGTGTAACTTCTTTGCTTATCAGATCTACGGAATACAAATCGTAGTAGTTGCGCGGCGATAGCTCTTGTCGCCCTGTGGGAGAGCCGCGCCCACCAAAAATATACAGTGTTTCGCCCACCAAAACCGAAGCCGGCGAGTAGCGTGGCTCTATTATCGGGAGGCTTGTGTGTTGTTTCGGTCTATCTGCGTGAAAAGGATACCCGATGAGTAAATTGTTATTGTACAAATAATGTCCGTATCCACCAAAGCTGATTAATGTAGAATCTGTGGGATTATAAACAACCGCATTATTCCAATAGCAGTGTTCTCTTGTGGGGATTTTTACTACTTCCCATCTATTTTGTGTAAGACAGAAAATAGAATAATTGTCTTCCGTTAAGTTATAAAATATTAATTGTTGTTGCGAAGGCACATAAAGCACTTGATTGGAAAAATGTGTCAAAAACTCCCATTTCCCCGAAGATGGGCTATTGATTTGTATTTCAGTGTTTTTGTGAATTGGGGGGGGTGAAAATACGTGAATTTTCGAGTCGGTAATTACAAAAAAACGATTATTTTCCTCATCGAAAGCTATGGCGGGTGTAGCATCGAAAGATTGTTCGTACACTTTTTCCCAAGCTATGCGCTCATTCACGATCCATTGGATATTTCTTCCGGCGGCGGGTACATTTGCTATTTCGTCATAACAAATATCGCCGATGTGCTGCGCCATTCTCCAATGGCGAATTTCTTGGTTGCCTCTTTTCAAGCGAACATCTTTTATATTGACCGAGGCGATATCATTGATACCGAATCCGTCAAACGGACAATCTCCGAAAGCGATGCGCACGCTTCTTACACTTTTTAGCTTAGGGTGTTCGATGCTGATTTGTTCTTTGTCATATCGCAGCACAAGCTGTCCTGTTCTTGGATGTAAGGTTAGCTCCACGTTCAGCCACGCTTCTATTCTCGTTGGTTTTTCGAAAAGGTAAATCTCTTCGCCTATCAGTAGAAAGGGTAAACGGACGTTGTCTTCGCTCACGCGATACATCAGGTCGATATTATCGTTGTTGTTTGTAATGACACGAAATACTGTTCCAAACACATTATCTCTTCTTGCCCACATATCGAAATTCAGTTCCAGTGATTCGCCCTGCATCTGAATAGGAAGACCATTATCCAAAACTATACTTGTAAATTCAGAGGAGTGTAAAGGGAATGACCGGATATGAAGCCCATATTCGAGCGTATCGGCATTTATGCAAAGAGAGCCAAAAGCAGCAATAATGGTACACAATAATTTTCTCATAAACAGGATAGTTTTGTCAATCAAATAAGAACAAACCCGATTTAGAGTCCAAATTTAAGAAGAATTTTTCTTATTGTCAAGTTTTTCGGTCAATTTTATTTGAAATGAAACTTTTATAGCTTTTATCAAACTTCGTGTGAGAACAGAATGGCACATCTTGTTTTCTGTTCATAGAGTAAGCCAACCTAACTAATGTGAATGACGAAATCAGCGGGGCTAAAATAAGATTGAAAACAATCCTCACTGATACAAAAAACTAATCCTCACTTAAAAATATTTTCGTTCACATACCCATTTTTTTTGCTTTTTTGCGCTGCAATAATGTTAAAAAATAGATTTGTCGACTTTTTTTGCGCCAATTAATGTAAAATTAATGTGGATTTTAATGTCGATACATCATCTTTGTGAAACTTTTTTTCGATTATCCTCACAAAAATCGAAAATCCAAGAGTGGATTCGAGTGAGTAAATTTGTCGAAAAAAGCATTGTAAAGTTAAATGAATTTATAAAAACAAACAAAATAAATTTTTTAATTCATGCCGATATGAAAATTTAATTTCATAGCGATGATAGATTGTCTTATCGGCGGTACTTATTTCTTAATTACATTTTACTAATTAATTAAACGTTATGAACAAACAATTTTTCTGTATGCTCCTATGTGGGGTAATGGTTCTCTCAGCGGGAACTTTCGTTTCTTGTAAAGACGATACCGACGATTTGAAAAACCGAATCACGGTACTCGAAGGACTGATTGATGAAATCAAAGCCGCCCAAAGTGCGGGTATGATGGTTACAAACGCTACTCAAAATGCCGATGGCAGCTGGACACTTACCCTAACCGGTGGACAAATCATTAATACCGGTGTGGGAAGCGGTGGTGGTGGCGGTGCTGACATTACAGTTGCTGACCTAACAAACGCTTATCAAATCACTATTAATGGCGTAGGCTACATCCTTATGAAAGCCGAAGGTGCATTGCAATTGGTATTTGCTTCGGAATCTATCGACCCGACAATTAACATTGAAGATACACCGTTTTTCAAGGCAAGCTTCTTAGCAAAAGGTCTTACACAAGATGCCCTTGCAGCCGGTACGTGGGATATCGCCACTGCAACCGAACTACGTGCTTTAGGTGGTGCTACCGGCAATTTTACTGTGGACGGCGATCCTACGCTTGATGGTGATTTTGTACACGTGCCCCTTCTTGCCGTTGATGGTACGATAGGCTCAACCTATGCCATTGCTATATCGATGACTTTGAACGGTGCTACGTATGTATCTAACTTCTTCAACGTAGTGTTGAACACAACACCCGGTATGCCCGAAGACTTAGTAGCTCCGGTATTTACCGACAAAGTAACAAATGTTAGAGATTTAGGAAATGGTGTTTGGGCAGCTACACTTCCGAATGCAGTAGACCTAATTTCTGGAATTAATTTCAACGAACTTGTTACACCTCCGGCACCGAGAGCAACAGGTGATGTGAGATTTGTAATGGCTCCTTACGGACAACAAAACTCTCACGTAAATACTGCTCGTTACAATGTATTGCGTAGCTCACTTGCACAAAGTGGTCAATTCGAATTTGCAGGACGTATCGGACATACACTTAACTTGACCGCAGATCAAATTGCTGAGCCGGGAAATGAAGGAAAATCAAGCGGTTTCAAAGTAAACGTGATTGTAGCAGGAACGATTGTAAACTCATTCTTTATTGATTTCATTGATCCAATTGCTGACTTAGATTTTGGTAGAAATACTGGAGCTGGCGGCGAGGCTGAATATGATGATAGAGATTTAGGTGGTGGTCCACTATTATGGGCAGCTGGTGCCGGAACATTTGACTGGAACCACGCATTGAACAATCCTGAAGGAATCTTCGGTCTTCGTCATGGCGATGGTTTGACAACTTTTTTAACAGATTTCGAAAGCTATGCTGTTAATACAGACGATGGTCAGACATTGGTAGCAAATGATGGCGAGCGTTTAGTAATGGGTAATCTTGGCGAATTGTTAGCAACACATTCAAGAGGCATTCATTGGTCTATAGGTAATTGGGTTATTATAGCACAAGAGGGCACTGAAACCTTACCGGGTACACCCACACCGGATTCTGCAGGCGGCACATCAGGCTCTTGGGATGGTATCACACAGCAAAAAGCTGCTGACTTAGGTATGAGTATGCGTCCTGATGGTGTAATGGTGTTTACAGATGCTTACTTAGGATGGGGCTTCCGTGCAAGACCACGTATTCAATACGAATATATGTTTGGTTCTAAAAATCTTGTATCTCGCGAGGGTTGGGTTGGATTTATTTTCTTCAACCGTAGAGTCAAGAACGTTGGGGTAGCTAATCCAACGTAAATAATTTAATATGAAGTTTTATGAAAACAAAAATATTTTCTATATTCCTATTTTTAGGATTGATGTTCTCATCAGGTAGTTTGACTTCTTGCAATAGTGATGATATAATTGTGGTAGACGAATTGACTGCTGAAACAAATGAAGCTGAATTACGAAGTAGTTGGTATCGTCCCGGATCTATTAATGCGTTAGCGTTCGTAGATGGACAGGGAAATCTTGAACTTACCCTCACTTCGAGGCTTGATGAGCCGATAGATCCATTTTCGGTTACAGCAAGTATCTATTTCAGATATGGAACTACTCCCGAAGGACATGGAGGTATATCATTGAGACCGGGCGAATTTGAGACATCAATCACTCTTCTTAGTGCGGGTGAAACTCATAAAGAAACGAAAATGACGTTTCGAAATGTTTTACCGGGATTGTCGCCGGGGGTTAATCCGCTACCGTATGTGTATATACACGTTAATGGTATGTCGAATATTCAATCAATGCGACAAAATATTATCGTAGTTGGCTCGCTTAATTAACCACGTTATTAAAAGATCTTCCAAGTTTTCAAAACTTGGAAGGTCTAAAACAACAACATTAATATAAACAACATGACAAAAAAAAGATATATATCCGCTTCTTTGAAGCAGGTGTTCATCACACTTTTTTGCCTAATGATGGCACTTCCGATGCTTGCCCAAAACCGAACCGTACGCGGTACGGTGGTGGACGATATCGGTGATCCCGTTATTGGCGCAACAGTGCGAGTTGAAGGCGCCACACGTGGTACGGCTACGGATTTCGATGGTAATTTCTCTATCGAAGCTGCTGCCAACGAAACGCTCAGGATATCATACATCGGTTTCGACGATGTATTGATGTCAGCTTCGCAAGCCACTCTTATGATTGTACTACGAGAAGATGCAACGCAACTGCAAGAATTAGTTGTGATGGGCTTCAACACAATGCGTGACAGAAATACGCTCACAGCCGCCGTGGCAGTAGCTACAGGTGATGAAATCAGAACTACTAGAAACGAAAACGTGGTCAATATGATTGCCGGTCGTATGCCCGGTGTACGTGTTCAGCAAACGAGTGCGCAACCCGGAGCGTTTGACACCAATATTGATATTCGCGGTATGGGTACACCGCTGATTGTGGTGGACGGTATTCCACGCGATCAAGGTTATTTGGCACGTATGGATGCTTCCGAAATCGAAAGTATGTCGGTACTAAAAGATGCTTCTGCAGCTATCTACGGTGTGCAAGCGGCAAATGGTGTACTACTCGTTACTACTCGACGCGGTACAGGTAACGCCGACGGAAAATTTGATATTCAATTCTCTACCAATTTCGGTTTTCAATCGTTTTTGTATACACCCAACACAGTGGACGCGGTAACGCACATGTTGATAGTGAACGAGAAAAACTTAAACACGAATTTTGGCGCCAACTGGTTTGGTGTTGCCGGTCCGAGATATTCTTGGGATGAAATTTTCCAATACAGCTCGGGCAGAAGACAATCTACCAACTGGACAGACGAGATGTTTAGCAAAGTGTCTCCACAATCGCAGCACAACCTGACGGTAAATGGTAGTTCAAACCGTATCGACTATTTCTTCAACTTGGGTTATATGGAGCAAGTGGGTGCATACCGAAGCGGCTCTATGTGGTACGACCGCTACAACTTCCGCAGTAACGTGGATGCGCGCATTACCGATCGTCTCACGGCTTCTGTCGATATCAGCGGATACATGGACAACCGCCACGAGCCGCATGCCACCATTTGGTCGGTTTATAAAGATGCGTGGACATTCCGTCCGCAAATCCCCGCTTGGGTGGACGGCAATCGTAATTCCGGATTGCCTTATTGGGGCGCTGAGTCTGATAGCGACAACAACCCGGTTGCCGACACAGACCACAGAATTAGCGGATACCGCTTGTGGAACAACACACACTTCAGCGGCAGAGTTGCGCTGAGATACAATATTCCGGGCGTAGAAGGTCTTGTGGCGCGCGCTATGTACAACTATACACGCACCAATAGTAACACCACCAACAGACAACGCACCTATAACTTATTTGAGCGCAGACCGGACGGCGAACTGAATCAGTTTATGCGTAACACGCCCGGCTCTTTGAGACGCGAAATGGGTTATTCATACAACACCAATATGCAGCTTCAGCTCTCTTATGACAGAGTATTCGGCGAGCATTCGGTGAGCGGTATGATGGCGCTTGAAGAGCAATATAATTATTGGGATGGCATCTACGCACAGCGTCAGATGTTCTTTGATGCGGACTATCTTTTTGCCGGAGCCGATGAAAATCAGCTTGGTGGTGGCGGTGGTGTTGGTGATAATGCACGTCGGGCACTCATCGGTAGAGGAGGTTATCAGTACCTTGGTCGTTACATTTTGGATTATTCTTTCCGTTATGACGGCTCTTCTCGCTTTCCGGCGGCTTCTCGTTGGGGATTTTTTCAGTCGTTTTCAGCTGGTTGGAGATTTAGCGAAGAACACTTTATCCAAGATTTGGTTCCTTTCTTGTCAAACGGTATGCTTCGTGCATCTATCGGATGGTTGGGCGATGACGGCGGAGCCGGTAACTACCCCGCAACATTGGTAGGTTATTCGCTTACCGATGGCAATGCCGGAAATAGAGGTTGGATGTTTGGCGGTACGTATATGGGTGGTGTAAACCCATTGGCTATTCCAAATCCGCTATTAACGTGGTATACTTCCGAAACGCAAAATATTGGTATCGACCTCAACTTTTGGAACCACAAATTGACATTCACTGCCGATGCGTTTAGACGTACGCGCGATGGCTTGCTACGCACACCCGATGTGGTTTTGCCAATGGAAGTTGGAGCATCTATGCCGCAGCAAAACTTGGACAGCGATCGTACATTTGGTTGGGAAATCAGTTTTGGACATAGAAATCGTTGGAATGGTATCGAATATTGGGCAAACGCACAATTATCGGCAACCAAAAACAGATGGGTGAGACGTTTAGATAGCCCTGCCGGCAACTCGATGGAAAACTGGCGCCGTCAAGATGTATCAGGTCGTAATCGTGATATTTGGTGGAACATTGCAGAGGGAGGGCGCTGGAATAGCATCGATGACATTCGTAACCATATGACCCCGGGTGTTCAACAAGGAGCAGGCTTAAGTACAGGTTCTCTTCCGGGCGACTATTGGTATGTGGATTGGGACGGTGATGGATTTATAACCGAAAACGACAGACATCCGATGGCAACGTTTGGTCTGCCGGTGTTCAATTATGGTATTACCGGTGGAGCTTCTTGGAAAGGGATTGATTTCGCGATGCTTTGGCAAGGTGCGCAGGGTGTTTATACGGACTTCGAAGATGCGGTATTTACCGAAGTAGCTCCTTATGGCGGGCAATCTGTCTTGGATTGGTACACAGATCGTTGGCACACGGCTAATATCGGCGATAATCCTTGGCACCCCAATACACAGTGGATTCCGGGTTATTATCCGGCTACCGGACGACCTTTCAATTCTAACGGCACCCGTATTAGAGATATGTCGTATCTCCGTCTAAAATCGCTTGAAATTGGTTATCAGTTGCCAAGACCTTGGTTACAACCATTGGGTGTGCAAAGTTTACGTGTACACGTGAGTGGATACAACTTGCTTACGTTTACTAAAGTGCAGAATTTTGACCCGGAGCGTGTTGGTAGAAATAGCGATAATGACGCCAGCGTAAACGATCAGTTTAGACACCCTGTAAACAGAGTGCTTAACGTAGGGGCAACTATTAGCTTTTAAATGTATTGTTGATTTGGTTATCGCCTAAGCAATCAACAGATAAACAAATAAGCAAATAAACAACAAAAAGAATATGAAAAAAATAAAATATTTATTCATTACAGCCATTTTGGGTCTCTGTGTGTCTTTTTCTGCTTGTGTAGATTTGGATTTGGATCCAAAAGGAGTGCTTGGTGAACCTGTATTGTTCAATTCCGACTACGGTATCCGTACATACCTTGCCATTATTTATAATGAACTTCCGATTGAGGATTTCAACTTTTCGGTACAAGACGGCTACCTTCGTCGTGATGGACAAAACTGGGATCAATGGTTTAAACGAGGACCAATTGGCGCCGGCGGCGAAGGCTCTACCCGTCAAGGGGATTTTGGTGGATTCGAATATTGGCGAGACAATGAAAACCGTACGCGTCCTTGGGAAATGATTCGTCGCATTAACAATTTGTATCATGCGATACCCGATTATAGCCAATTCCACACACCGGAGTACATTACACAAATTCAAGCCGAAGCCCGCCTTCTTCGCGCATGGTATTATCTTCCGTTTGTGAGAATGTATGGTGGTGTGCCTCTTGTGGATACTGTATTAGACCCGGCAACTCACTGGGACGATGCTTCATTGCCGAAACGTGCTACTGAAAAAGCAACGTGGGACTTTATCTACGAAGATTTGAAGTTTGCAATGGAAAATTTGCCTGCAACGAGCGAATTGGGAAGAGCAAACCGTTTTGTGGCGGCTGCGTTAATGTCGCGTGCAATGTTATATGCTGCTTCGGTAGCTAATTTCCACCCTTATGTCGCGTGGCAAGGTCCGGCACATAGAAATGGGTTACAGGGTATGCAACAAGCAGATGCGGCAGCATTTTACCAACGTGTTATTGATGCGGCAAACTTTATCACTACCAACGGAAATTATGTTTTACATACCGGTGCTAATGCTGAGTTGGCTTTCACGCAAATTTTCATTGAAAGTACCGGAGAAGATATCTTTGTGAAGCCTTTCGGTAGAGACGCTACAACACCATGGCATTCAAAACTGACGAACTGTTGGGATACAATCATATTGCCCCGCGGATCCGGTTTGGCACAAAACGAAGGTAAGGGTGTACATGCTACCTGGGATTTAATCAGATTGTTTGATATGCCGGCACTTACAGAATTGAATGCAGCCGGCGAAGAAATACCGCGTCGCTTCGCCAACAAAGAAGACCTTTGGAATAGCCCGGAAATGGAGGCGCGCGCGCGTGGCACATACTTCTTTTCAGGAATGACAGATCCGGTTACCGGTATCGCTTTCGATTACCAAGCAGGTGTTTTAACAGACATTGGTAATCGTACAGTAGCTGAATTAACCGCTCCGAACGATAATGACGACTCTTTCTTGGAAGGAATTCGCTTCAGAAGCCGCAACACGGGTCAATTCCCATTCTTTATGGATATTCCTGGTTTCGGAAGACAGCAGGTGAATGGCGCGCATGGTTTGCAAATCGGTGGAGACGAAGGTTATTCAATCACCGGTGTTGGTATTCGCAAGTATGTGAACTACAATGCAGCGGTAGAAGATCGTCGTCTATACGGTGGGTGGCAGAGCTGGAAAGTGTTCCGTTATGCTGAAATCAAGTTGAATCGTGCAGAAGCGATGTACGAATTAGGACTCATTACAGGCAACACTGCAATGCAACGTCAGCCTTTTGAAACTGACCTCGCAGATATTCGCAGTCGTGCAGGTGCAAGTCCAATGCCATTTATCGCTATTCCCATGGATATTAGCACACTTCCTAATAGAGATGTGGGCTCCCTTTATCCGATAGATGAAAACCGCCAAAACATCCGCGACGAACGTGCTCGCGAGTTGGCGTTCGAAAACCATGCGTGGTTCGACTATACACGTTGGCGTGTAGGACACACCAAGTTCCAATCGGGTATGCCTGCTAACCACAGACGTGGTTTGATGGCATTGCGCGTTCTTTCCGAAAATCAGTGGGTGTTCTTGAACCACAGGGATACGCAGAATAGAAGCATTAGTTGGGGAACGAGGGTTTATTATCGTCAGATTCCGGGCGGTGCAATTGCCAGAAATCCGAATATCGAACGAAATGATGATTAGTAGTGTAAATCAAACACAAAAAAATAGACCAATATGATAAAAAAAATAATATATACTTTACTGACAGGTGCTTTTGTCTTTTCTATGGTTTCCTGTATGGGAATCGACAACTTTGATGCACCCGATGCGCACGTAACAGGTAATATCATCGATATTTCCCACACGCCTGCGAGAAATATAATTATCGGAAACGATGGAGATATCCGTATATGGGAAAGAAGTTTTACCGGACGTCCCGATGTTGTACCGCAAGGCATTCGAATCAGACAGGGAGGAACGTATAATAATGAAAGACTCTTTGCCGGAACGTATGATATGCTCCCGATAAACTTGCCCATTTGGACACCCGATACCGTTTTTCGTGTGCCAATCGGCAGAAACACGGTAACGCAAAATTTCGAAGTACATTCCTTATTACACGTTGTAGATTTCACTGCTGAGTTGAGTTCTATGGCTGACTCAATTATTTTGAGAGCCCGCCTGCATGCTCCGGCAACAGAACGCGAAATAAGGTTTAATGGCGAAAGAGTAATTGCTTCTATTCCGCCACTGCAACGCGTAAGAGCATTTGTATCTTTGCATAATGTGTTTTACGGTTCGGGTTCTCCAATGGATATCGGAGAGTATGATAACGCTCGTTATTGGGCTAACTTTCCCGGCGGAACGGATTGGTGGAGCATCGCAACCGACGGACGAACAAGTAACACCACACACCAGGTAGCAGCAGCAGCACGTCCAAATGTCTCTGTTGAAAATGGTTGGTTTACTATTAAACTTGATATCCCCGAGCGCCAAAGAGGACAAACCTTCTATGTAACAATGGGTGCTCGAGCATTTGGTGGTCCGACAGGGTCTGCTACAGCTTCGATCAATGATGGTCAAAGATACAATATTGCAGAAGGAATAAGAATTTTTGTTCCCAGATAGTAATTTGATGATGTGTTTAGATAGTCTATTCGCTACCCTTCGTTTCTTGTTTTTGGAAACGAAAGGGTAGAGGATAGCAAATAGTTCATTTTTTACACTTTGGGCAGGAGAGGGTAAAGAGTTATCTTCTTCTGCTTTTTCTAAAAAGAATAAAGACTATTAGAATAAAGATTTTTAGACGCATAAAGCGATAATTAAAAGTCTTTTGTCAGTCTTTTATCCAAATTTTTAAACAGATGAAGTTCAAAATAATTTACAGTTTAGTTATATTCGCGGTGCTGCTGTTTGCAACAGCTTGCGGCGAGAAAGAAGATATTATACCGCCGGCGCCACCAAGACCGGAACCTCCGGGTCCACCGTACAATGATTTGGGCTTCGAGCCGCACAAACCCGGTGAACCATTCAATACTTATCGCGGTTTGGTAATGACCGGCTACCAAGGTTGGTTTTGCTGTCCTCCGGGTGCCGTTTGCCCAACAAGTACTGCAGCACCCGGTACTTGCCTACATAGCACTGCCGAAAATGTGAAGTGGTATCACTATCGTGAGCATGAACAGTTTGCACCCGGTGTGAGAAGAAACTCAATAGATATGTGGCCCGATATGCGTGAATACGCCGTGAGATACATTCCGGGCGAACAATTGACAAATATAACAAGCGGCAATCGGGAGTTTGTACCGTTTGTATTGCCGAATGGCGAACATGCTACCGTTTTTAGCAGCTACGACCGTTCTACGGTAATGCTCCATTTCAAGTGGATGCAAGAATATGGCATCGATGGTGCGTTTATGCAACGTTTCATCGGCGAGGTGATCAATAATCGAATGGGAGAAGACCATTTCAACACAGTGCTGGGTCATGCGATGGCAGCATCAAACCAGCATCAGCGTGCTATTTGTGTGATGTATGACTTGAGTAGTATGGATCGCAGTACTCCGGTAATGACATACTTTCAGAGAACATTAGACGATGCAAAATGGATTATGGAACAATACCGTTTGTTGGATCGTAATCATCAAAGATTTTATCTGTATGAGCGTGGTAAACCCCTTATCGCTGTGTGGGGAGTAGGGTTTAACGACAATCGTCCTTACTCGCTTGATGATTTGGATTTCCTCATCAGTGGATTAAAAGATTTGGGTTTTAGCATTATGTTAGGCGTGCCCACACATTGGCGCACATTAGACCGTGATGCCGTTTCGGATCCTCGTTTTCACGATATTATTAGAAAATCAGATGTTATTCTGCCTTGGTTTGTAGGTAGATATGGTATGAGTAATTTTAATAATTTCCATCAGTTAGTGATCGATGACCTTGCTTGGTGTAATACAAATGGTGTTGAATATGCGCCATTGGCATTCGCCGGATCTTCGGATTTGGGAATGTATCCGCATCACAATCATAGAAACGAGCGACATGGAGGACAATTTTTGTGGAATCAGGTATTTCATCATATTGAATCCGGTGCCAAAATGATTTATTTGGCAATGTTTGATGAAATTGATGAAGGTACTGCCCTTTTCAAAATGTTGAGACAGAATGAAGTGCCGAGCAACAGACCAACGCAAGACTATTTCGTAACACGCAGAGGAGGCAGTTATTCTATTGGGCGGAATCAAGTAACCAACTTGCCCAATCCTGCACCTGCTTTTCCTTGGCCCGCCAATACAGTTATCAACGGCGATTGGAGTATCAGTGCAATGGATTTGTATAATAGATTCGGTGATTTTCACGGTATCGAAAACCATTTGCCAACCGACCATTATTTGTGGCTTTCAGGGCAGGCGCGTTTGATGTTGAGAGGCGAAATACCATTGAATCGAACACTACCGGTACGTTAGTAAGTTTAAAGATTTAAAATAGACAATGAGAAAATTTTTACTCGCAGCATTTGTAATAGCAACAATAGTGAGCTGCCAAACTAAAAAAAATACAACAGAAGAGGTTGTTTTAGGTCCCAATCCGTTTATAACCCATATGTTCACTGCTGATCCTTCGGCACGTGTGTGGAAAGACGGACGCTTATATGTATATCCATCACAAGACATTGCGCCGCCCCGTGGGTGTGATTTGATGGATAAATACCACGTGTTTTCAACCGACGATATGGTCAATTGGATTGACCACGGACAAATTGTAGAAGCTGCCGATGTACCTTGGGGTAAACCGTTGGCAAATGGTGCAACCTTTATGTGGGCACCCGATTGTATGTACAAAGATGGGAAATATTACTTTTATTTTCCACACCCAAGTGATAATCCTTGGAATAGCAACTGGAAAGTTGGAATTGCTGTGAGCAATTATCCCGATAGAGATTTTGTGGTACTCGACCATTGGTTGGAAGGACTATTTGAAGGTGAAGAAGCATACGCTATGATTGATCCGCATCTTTTCAAAGATTGCGATGGTACCATCTATTTCTTTTACGGTGGTGGCGACAGGCTTGCCGGCGGAAGATTGGCTGACAATATGATTGAAATGGCAGAGCCATTGCGAATGATTGAAGGTCTCTATGATTTCCACGAAGGTGCTTGGATGTTCAAAAGAAACGGCATTTATTATATGACGTATGCCGATAACCATAGAGTTGAAGGCGTAGGAAATCGCAACCGTATGCAATATGCCATCAGCGATAATCCATTAGGACCATTTGAATCCAAAGGAGTGTTCTTAGATGTACAAAGCAGTGATACAAGCCACGGTTCGGTAGTAGAATACAAAGGACAATGGTATGTTTTCTATCATACAGCCGATCTTTCGGGCGGTATTACAAATCTTCGCTCCATTTGTGTCGATAAATTGTTTTTCAACGAAGACGGAACCATTCAAATGGTGATACAGACGAGATAGTTTCATTTTTTTTAGTTTAGGTGGACTTCCGGAAATCAAAAAACATCCGACATTCTCACGAATACCGGATGATAAATATGTTTGCACTTTCCTTGTTGTTAAGAAAGAGAAGAGTACAACTATAATTGAGTGTGTGTCTATGTGCTCTGTCGTCCTTTGCCGGACGGCAGAGCTATTGTTTCAATGCTTTTTCCGCTCACCAACGCAGATTTATAATCTGTGTCTTTTTTGTTTAGGGCACAATTTGTACCTCGACTACGCTCAGCAACCACAAAACTGCGCCAACAAGGGAATAAAACAAATCGGTAAAACTCATATTGAATTTTACCGATTTTTTGTATAGATAGTGATTGTTTTTCTAAAAAACTAATTATCCATAATCATACTTTGCAGCTACTACTCGATATACACAAACTGTAAAGTCTGTTATACTATTAAATGATTGCCATTTTTTTATAATTGGCACGGCGCACATTATAACCGCATCGCAAAAGTGAGACATTTGTTTTCGAGCGTCAAGGAAATCGACTATAGATATCCTTTCGATGAGCTAGGTAAGCAAAAGTAACCACCCCTTCTTCTATAAACAAGCCCACCCGATAATCGCCAATTCTTATTCTATACGCAGTTAAGTGCCCTTTCAATTTCTTCAAATTTGCGATATCTTGTAATGCTTTTGCTTTCATTACATCACGAACAACTTGTGCCAATTTTGATTTCAGCAAGTTATCGCGAATGTTGTCTATTTGTTTAGAAAATGTTTTAGTAAATGCAACCTCCATCACACTATTCCAAGTTTTGAAAGTGTTTCCTCTGTATCTGCAAGACCTTCTTTTCGTGCATTTTGCATAAAGCTAAGTAGTCGCAGATCTTCAATTTTTTCTTGCTCCTCTTTACTGATAGTGAACATATCAATATTCAACTCACGAGCAAGAGCGGCAATCACTCTTAAGTCCAGTGCTTTGTTTGTATTTAATATTATTGCTCCCATAATTCTTTCTAGAATTTTATGTTTGCAAAGATACAAATTAATTTCGTTTAGTTTGATAGCTTTATAGTTAATAGTTAAAGCCTACTTGCTATAAAACTACCAACTATCGAACTATAAAACTATAATTCGGTAAAACTCAATATGTCAAAGAACTTTCTTTTTGTACCCCACCGTCCACCAAAGGACGGCAAGGATTGTTGTTATCTTATCCCCTTTGTAAGCCACGCGATATAATCGCGCGGTAGCGGAGGACAGTGAATCAAAAAACATCCGGTATTCTCACGAATTCCGGATGACCAATATGTTTGTACTTTAGTGTTGCTACTCTTGTACTTGGTAGTACAAGAAAGAGAAAAATACAAACAAAACATTGAGTGTGTACTTTTTAATTGAAAATGGAAAATTGAAAGCGCAGAAGCACTGTTCATTAGCTGAAAGCCTGCCATTTTGGCTAACGCCGATTTTCAATTCAACTTTCAACTTTCAACTTATACTTCGTTAATCCCTTCTCCAAATACCCATACTTAAAAAACTCGTGCGACTTGTCTAACAGCGTCTTTCGGCGAATGTTATACGTTTTGAAATGTTGCATAATGCCCAAATAAGAATTTAATGTAGCGCGTACTTTTTCCAAATCTTCGCGATGCGGTTTATTTGCAGTAAGTATGCGGTTTGATTCGGCTACGGCTTGTCGAAATTTCTTTTTCGTACGATTTCCGATGTAGCAACGGCGGGGTTTAATATATGCACCTAAAAACGCAAAGCCTTTACTGTAATGCTGCAAATAAATTTTGTTTGGGTGTAATATTAAACCCGAATGCTCTGCCAAATGTTGTTTTATCTTATTGAGCGCATCGAGCAAAAATGCCTTATCACGATGTATCAACACAAAATCGTCTACATATCTGCCATAATATTCCACGCCCAAATCATTTTTTACAAAACAATCAAAATCGTGCAAATACACATTGCTAAATAACTGCGAAGTAAGATTACCAATCGGTAAACCGCAATCTGCTGCCGAATGAAATAAACTTTTTGACGGTGGTAAATCGTCCCAATCAGACAATTTCCCTTTGACAATACAATTCTTGCGCGGGTCGTTCCAAATCACTTTGTCCAACAGATACCAAATCGTTTCTTCCTTGCCTTGTGTGTACGCTTCGGTAGTTCGGCTTTGCTCATTGATCTCTTCGTTTAGCGAATACGAGCGCATTGATTGTAGTTTTTGCCAAAGCAAATGCTTGTTCATACTCATAAAATAACCCCTGATATCGAGTTTCAGCACATAACAATCTTTGGTATAATTTTCGCTGCACTGACGAACAAATCCTGCTGCTCGCTCAATTCCATAATGCGTACCTTTACCTACCCGACAACTATAACTGTCGGTAATAAACTGTGCATCAAGCTCCGGATTGGTATAATTGAAAATAAGATGATGAACAACACGGTCGCGAAAATCGGCGGCAAGAATCTCTCGTTTCACCGGTTCGTTGATAACGAAAGCGATACTTGGACGAAGATCATATCGCCGCTCCGAGATTTCCTCCGCAAGCAAAAACAATTCGCTTTCGTAGTTAATTTCGAAACGAAGCTGATTCCAAGTATTACGTTTATTGCGTCGTGCATCGTAATAAGCTTGAAATAAATCGTATTTCAATTGTTGTTCAAACATAAATTTAGTATTAAGTAGACAAGTAGACAAGTAGACAAGTAGACAAGTAAACAAGTTATGAGTTACAAGAAGTTACCCAATTACTTGTCCACTCGTTTACTCGTAAAACATTTGCATTAAGTTCTGCTACACACCGCACACTAAAGCCGTTGGCGCGAAAGCCGCTGTCGAGCACGAGCGTGGCGCTGCTACTGAAGTGCAAGATCATCGCATTCGCCGTACCAAACGGGGTACTACTGAAGTAGATGCCGAACGTACCAGCATTGCTGAGCGTACCATTGGAAGCGGCGCGGCCCCCGGCGGCGGGCAAAAAGAGTTTTTTTAGTTTCACAATTACCTATTCACTTGTTTACTCATAAAACATTTGCATTAAGTTCTGCTACACACCGCACACTAAGTCCAACAGCGCGACCGGTGCTGACCACGCTCGTGATGCTGCTATCGAAGTACAAGCTCCACGCAAACGTCGTACCATCCGGGGTACTACTCCAGTAGTAGCCGACCGTGCCGGCATTGCTGAGCGTACCACTGGTATTGCGAACCCCGGCGGCGGGCAAAAAGAGCTTTTTTAGTTTCACAATTACTTGTCCATTCGTTTACTCGTAAAACATTTGCATTAAGTTCTGCTACACACCGCACACTAAAGCCGTTGGCGCGATTGTTGTTGTTCACGTTCGTGTTGCCGCTATTGAAGTTCAAGTTCATCGCATTCGTCGTACCACTTGGGGTACTACTCCAGTAGTTGCCGTTCGTGCCGGCATTGTTGAGCGCACCATTGGTATTGTTGCGCCACCCGGCGGCGGGCAAAAAGAGTTTTTTTTAGTTTCAAAGGGATTCAATGTTTCATTGTTTGAAATATTTGACCCGATGAAAACTACTCGAATTTCAAAAAAACAACTAAAAATGTAAGAAGTAAGCACTGATCTACTTTACCCTTAATCAACTATGCATTGATTAAAGGTGGCTTACTGAATTTAATCGGCACTCTCGCTAAACAGATTTCTTTCAAAATCTCCCTTACGACTCTCACCTTCAAATGTTTTTGATTTTTTATACCACGCAGCCAACTGCTTGCTGATGCTTTCCAACTTTTCGTTCATATCCACAAATTTTTCTAACTTGATTTGTTTCAAATCTTGCAAAAGACGCAAAAGCAAACGTGTTACTTCAGCATTTTCTCGTGCCGTACCAATCAAGTCGCGTTTATCTTCGCGGCAATTGGCACGATACACGTTTACTATCAACTCAATCACTTCCTTTTTCAAATTTTCGCCAATGGTAAATTTGTAATCACGTTCCATATTTTGACACGTTTGAAAGATAAGAAGCAATAAATCATATGTAACCTTGTATACAGGCAGTTGATCATAAGTAGCCATAATTTTGTTTAATGGAAAATGGAGAATTGAAAATTATGTTTTCAATTCTTCTCCGTTTTGTTAATTTTCAATTCTCAATTTTCAATTCTTTTTTTATCGAAGATAAAAAAATCATACATTGCATTGGAGTAGCGTTTGAGAGGTCAAAAGAACGAAGCTTGTTTATCAACTCGCTTTCAAGCATTCCCGCTTTGGCTTTTTCCATTTTATCCACACTTACTTGAATAGGCAATGACAATTTCCATGTTTCAAATACTTTCAAATCTATCGGCTCGCGTGTTTTCAAATTCACCTGCAGTTCGCTTTTTTCCAACACTTCAAATGCCGACAAAATACTTTCCAATACACTATCAGGAAATCCCACGCTCACTACCTCGGCTGATACCGCTTTTACATATTTTTTGCGAGCAGTATACGGCTTTATTTGGCATACGGCATAAGCACTTTGCTCATAAGCCGTCCAAAAAACGCCTTCTTTGTACAAGTTAACTGCAAAAGCATCCGTATGATATATTTTTTCTTTAATAGTCATTTTTTTATACGATTTTCTATTTTGCTGCCGTGTGGCTTTTGTACCCTGCCGCCCACCAAAAGACAGCAGAGTTGTTTTTCGCCTTGCGGGTGATGATTTTTCTCTTAAAATCATCACCCCGGGCTTTTCAAAAAAATTTCGACCGCTCCGCGGTAAATAGTCAAATAATTAAATAAATCGAATTTATTCTGCTACACACCGCACACTAA
>JAIRUA010000014.1 GCA_031254645.1 Dysgonamonadaceae bacterium | reverse complement strand
GTGCGTTGCCTTTGAAAGTTTTTAGTTGAGTTAGCATAATTGTAAAATTTTAATGGTGAGTATATTTGGAACGCGGATGACGCGGATTAAGCGGATTTTCGCAGATTTTTTTGTTTAATAATCTGTAAATTGACAATCAATTGAAAATAATTTATCTGCGAAAATCCGCTTAATCCGCGTCATCCGCGTTCCAAATATATTCACCATTAAAATTTTACAATTATGCTAACTCAAATCAAAATTTTCAAAGGCAACGCACTCGCGTTGGAACTCACGGATACGTGGACAGAGGAGGACAAAGATTTTATGGTTCAACTGTTTGCAGCAAAGTTGAACGAGGGCTACGAGCACATCAATCTATTGTTCAAAGTCAAAGATATGTCGGTGTTCAAACATATGGATTTGAAAGCCTTTATGGAAGGCGAAATATGGGGGTGTAAACATTTTCAAAAAATCGGAAAATGCGCCGTAGTGGCTCATTCCAGCTTTATTAAAGATGCCATAAAAGTGGAGGGAAAAGCGCTTCACTTGGTAAATAAGGCATTGGAAGAGAGATATTTTGATACGGAGCAGTTAGATGAGGCGTTGAAGTTTATCAGTCCGAAGGAATAATAATAGCACACAGATGACACAGATTAGACTGATTCACATAGATAAGATAAAAAACCGTGCAAATTAGTCTAGTCTGTGTGCTATTATTATAAATTTCCCTAATTACTTGGACAAGTCCAAAGTATTCGTTTTCTTTGTAGCAGTTTTAATTAAATAAATAATTACGACAAATTATGAAAACCAACTCCGTTATTAGGACATTATGTGGTAGTAACCTCTTGTTGCCATTGCTGGTTTTTATGTTCATCCTTTCGGCTTGTAGCAGTGAAGAAAGGTTGCCCGAATTGAAAAACCCAATTTTATTTAACGGTCAGATATACAGTGAAATAGGAAATGGGGGTGGTGGTTCTTGGCGTAACGGCGACCGAATTGGTGTATTTGCTTTCAAAAGCGGAACAACACTGCAACAAAACAATATTCTTGACAATAACAGTAACCTGCCTTTTATTACCGAAGGAACCGGCTTGTTTCAATCCCAAGTAAAAAATATCTACAGTCCGGAAGATGGCTCTCCAATGGATATCATTGCTTATTATCCTTTCACCATAGGATTGACGGATTATACATTTCCTATCAATATATTAACGCAAACCGATTTTCTTTACAGTAATAATCTGACAAATATTCGTGGCAATACGGGAAACAATCAACTCAATTTCATACGACCGCTATCGAAACTTGTCATCAATATTTCGCCGAAAACGAGCGACGTAAATCTCTCGCAACTGGAAGCCGTGATGCGTGGCGCCAAAACAAAAGCCAACTTTTCTCTTGCCACTGGTACATTGACGGTAGATGAAAATTCTGCTGCAGACGTTTCACTCATCGTTTCGAACATCGGCGCCGGACAACAGCGAATTTCGATGTGGGTACTTCCCGAAGCAGCCCCCAATGATACTGAAATTCTGTTCAGTGTAGGCAACGCATCGTACATTTTGAAATTGCCATACGTATTCGAATCCGGCAAAGAGCATATTTACAGTGTTGAATTAGACTTGGTAGATACTGGCGGTGGTGGTAACCCCGAACCGCCTATCATTGTTGTTCCATTCGCATATATGGAAATACCCGTTTCTATGAACGGCGAATTGCCACCAAACACAGTTGAAATACGGCATAAAGTAGGCAACCGCAACTGGCTTAACACATCTTTGCCGCTTCCCGGCGGTGGAGCAATTCGAAACTACACAGTATTATATGACATACAAAACCGACTTCCGGTTTGGGTAGCTTATCCATTGCATCCTATTTATTTAGCTTCGGGGAACCGAACGGATGACTGGCAGTTTGACCCCCAATTACCGGGCAGATATCAACCTGTACTTCTTTCGAGTTGGCGTTCGCGAACTACAGAACTTTTCGACCGTGGACACGTGTTGCCGAGTGCCGACAGAAGTGCAACACAACAACTCAATGCTACTACTTTCTATTTCACGAACTTTGTCATTCAAAATCGCTCAATGAATCAAGGCACTTGGGAAAACTTGGAATCGCAAGTGCGCAGGTGGTCAACCACACGTCCAAACGATACAATATATGTAGTATCCGGTCAAATTATGTATCCGACCCCCCGTCTCGATGCGGTTGATAACAACGGTGTCGCCTCAAATAAACCTGCCTATATGTACAAAGCATTGCTGCGTAGAAATATGACAACAGGCGCTTTTACTTCCATCGGTTTCAAAATGGAAAATGAAAACAACAGCGCACCGCATACGCAAAGAATAATATCGGTGAGACAGTTGGAAGAAGAAACAGGTTTTACCTTCTTCCCAACATTGCCGGAAGGTATTGCTGCATCGATAAAAGAAAATACGAATATGAATTTATTCTGATAAACAATAAAAAATCAATAATGTATAACTAAAACAAAAAAGAAGATGAAAACAAAAATGAAATTTTTTGCAGTAGCTATCGTAGCGCTGCTATTTGTCTCTTGTAACAAAGAGAACGAAATTGAAAATCCGCTGGATAGACCTAATCAAGTGAGGTTTAGTGCCACTGTTGGTAATGGCGTAGCCACGCCGCGTGTGTCGGGTACAGATTGGACGGCAGGCAATGCAATCGGTGTATTTGCTCTCAATGCAGGACAATCGCTTACCACCGCAGGTATTTTCGATGATGCGTCAAACATCAGGTTTACCACAAATGGCAGCGGTAATTTTATCGTAGGTAATCAAAGCGAAGCGATTATATTTCCTGCCACAGGCAACCTCGATTTTATTGCTTATTATCCTTTTTCGCCAGATGTTACAGAGTTTACGTTGCCGATAAACGTATCTGACCAGAGCGACCAAACGAAAATCGATGTGCTTTATTCAAACAATGCCACCGGTTACAACAATGCTAACCACAATGTGCAGTTGCAATTTGCTCGCAAGATGGCGCAATTGGTATTTAACGTGGCTAATGGCGATGGAGTACCTTCACTTGCAGGACTTACAGTTGAGATTGACGGCTTGGCAACAGAAGGCTCAATGAACTTGGCAAATGGCGACATTACTCTAAGTACTACGGGCAACATTACAGTAGTTCCTGTGATTGCATCGGATAATTTGAGCGCGCAGGCTATTTCTATTATGCTGCCAACTCAAAACCTTTCCACTGCTACCGTACGCTTTACGCTCAACGGACAGGTGTTTAACTGGACACCTCCTGCGCAAATCATTGCATCGGGAATGAGATACACTTATAATTTTCAACTTTCAACCACAGGTTTAGAGGAATTGAACCCAACAGGCTCGATTATAGATGATTGGCAAGACGGCAATGACCCCAATGCAGGCGATAATGTACTTATGCCCTCGCAGTTTACTACAGATGTATCAGTTGTAAATTTGGCTTTTACCGACGGTGCAACTGGCGAAGTAGTACTCACAGCATTAGGAACACAAGCGTGGACAGCCGAAAGCAACCAGCCTTGGCTAACCATTAGTCCTGAAAGCGGAGATGGTGGTGCTACTATTGTATTTACTGCGGAATTAAACGCTGATTATGAACGTGAGGCTACCGTTACCATTATTCCAACTGCTCCTACAACGGAAGAACGTATTTATATTACTGTAATACAGGCAGAAAACTCAAATGAGCCTGTCATTATTTTCAATGAAACATTTGGTACTCCATCGGGAACTACATCGGTAGCCACATTTACCGGCTGGACTACTACAGGAGTTGATGTTGGAAATGTTTCATTCGTAGGTACAGGTGCTGACATAAGAATCACTACGCCTTCAATTTCGGGAGTAGGTCCTTGGTATCCAGGTGCATCGGGCGATGGGAATGTATTTTTTGCTGCTGCTGGCGGAACATTCTGGATAAATGACATCGGTGTCTGTGGCACAGAAAATCTATTTCTTTCGTTTGGCACTCAAGCCACAAATGCTATGTTGACTGTTTCATACAGCATTGATGGAACGAATTGGATTCCAATTCCATTCACTAAAGCATCAACGCAGTGGGGTTTGGTAGATGATTTGCCTATCACTTTACCAAGTGGAACTGATAGCATTAGTTTGAGATTTGTGATGACCACATCAGGTAGTGGTGCTCGCCTTGATGATGTTACTATCATTACATATGATGCTACATCGGGTTGCTAAACCTTAACAAAATCGGAAGGCTTGCCTTTTTCGGTAGCTTTCCGATTTTTATAATTTTTGAAAAACACACACGTAGTGAAATAATGAAATTTTGGCAAATGATAAAATAATAAGCGTATGAAACAGAGGTTATATCTTTGGCTTTTCTGCCTGTGCATCACATCTGCCGTTTATGCTCAAACCACGATTGAGATAAGGGGAGTGGTAGTGGATAGAAACACGAACAATCCTATACCGGGTGTTACGGTCAGACTATTAGATGCTCACGTAACAGCCACCGCAGACGAAAGGGGCGCATTTATGCTTCGAAGCAGCCGAAGCGGAGCAGATATTTTGATGATAACCGGAGCGGATATTATCACATCTGAAATATCCGTATCGGTACCACAACAAGGAGTATTAGATTTGGAAACGATTCCGGTACAACAGATACAGGCATTTGATATATCCGTGATGGGTATGATTGATGAATCATCCTTGTCGCTAGACGGCGGCGACGATGGTTTAACACAAGATGTGAGTTCTTCTGTTATCTTTTCAAACGATGTTTTTCTTCGAAATGCGGGATTTCAGTTTTCACAATTTCGTTACCGTGTTCGTGGATATGAAAACCGATTTCAGGAAGTGAGCATCAACGGTGTAAATTTCAACGACCAAATACGAGGCGTATTCAGCCACGCTTCTATCGGTGCGTTGAACGATGTTACACGTCGTCGCAATGTAACCAATTATTTTGCACCGTCGGCATATTCATTCGGCTCTATCGGCGGCTCGGAAGATATTAATATGCGTGCAGGCAGCCAAATGCGCGGCGGCAGAGCCACTGTTTCGTTAACCAATCGCAATTACTATGCACGTGCAATGACAAGCTATTCTACCGGAATGCGCGACGACGGATGGGCAGTAACAATGTCATTGGGCGCACGTTATGCGCACGAAGGAAACATTGAAGGCACTTTCTATCGCAACATCGCTTATGCATTTTCGGTTGAAAAACGCTTTGCCGACAACAACCACAGCATCTCTTTTGTAACCTTCGGTTCGCCTGTTGAACGTGGACAAGCAAGCCCTTCGTTTCAAGAAGCATACGACCTTACCGGAAACAACCTTTACAACCCCAACTGGGGATACCAAAATGGGAAAAGACGCAATTCGCGTGTGGTGCGGGCATTCAATCCCACAGGTATATTTTCGCACACGTGGCACATTAGCGAAATCACAAATCTCGTTACTGGAATCGGTACAAATTACAGCCGATGGGGCGGTAGTGCGCTGAATTGGTTTAACGGCGCCGACCCACGTCCCGATAACTGGCGAAATCTACCGTCGAATTTCCGGGACAGTGAAACCGCTTTTGCTTATTACACCTATCTTTGGCGACAAACAAGTGGTCAAAATCGTATTTCGCAAGTCAATTGGGACAGACTCTGGCAAGTCAATCATTTGAATAATCGTGAAGGTGATGGATCTGCTATTTATATGGTAGAAGAACGTCGCAACGATTTATTTGAAACATCAGTCAACAGTACTCTCAACACACGATTGAGCGACCGTGTAAGATTTACTGCCGGAATCGGTTTAAGAAATTCTGTGTCAAAACAGTTTTCGACCGTGTTGGATTTATTGGGTGCACAATACTTGTTGGACATCGATAAATTTTCCGAACGTGATTTTCCGGGAAATCATTCAGTATCGCACAATGACCTCAATCGTCCCAATAGACGGGTATATAAGGGTGATATTTTCGGCTACGATTTTCGATTTCACGTAAACAGCGCTGATGTGTGGTTTCAACAACAACATAACTATCGACGTATGGATTTCCATATAGGTGCAATGATGAAATATTCTGCCATACAACGTGAGGGTATGATGCGCAATGGTCGTCACCCCGGCAATTCTTACGGTAGAGGCGAACAGCACGATTTCATTGATTTCGGAATGAAAACCGGTGCAACGTATAAGTTCAGCGGTCGTCATTTTCTGACAGGAAATCTCAGCTATCAAACATTTGCCCCAATGGCTGGGCAGGCGTATTTATCGCCTCGCGTAATGGACAGAACAGCCGATAATTTGAAAAGTATGGGTGTTTTTGCAGCAGATATTAATTATGTATTCTCAATGCCGACAGTATCGGGGCGTGTATCGCTTTTCAACACTGTTTTTCAAGACGATATGATGCGAGTGAGTTATTATCACGATTCGGAACGTACGTTTGTAAACCACGTTTTAAACGGTCTTAACCGTGTGCATCGTGGCATCGAATTGGGTGTTAATTGGCGAATGAACAATACGTGGAACTTTGATTTTATCGGTACAGCCGGCGAATATTTTTACAGCAATAACCCGATGGGTGTAATTAGCTTTGAAAACGGCTCGCGTGAAGACTTATCGGAAAAAGTATATATGAAAAATGCTCGTATCGGCGGAACACCGCAAACGGTGGGAACGGTGGGTATCAATTTCTTCCGCAATTTTTGGTTTTTGAATCTCAATATAAATGGATTTGCGCGAAACTTTATCGAAATTGCGCCGATTAGACGTTTGGCATCAAACTATGCAGGGATTATTCCCCCCGATACGGATGGATTTGATGAAGATCAATATAATGCTTATCGTACACTCACAAATCAAGAAAAGTTCGATGGTGGCGTTACAGCCGATTTCAGCATTGGAAGAATGATTTTTTTAGGTGCGGGTAATCGAGTGAATTTCAATTTGTCTATCAACAACATTTTGAATGATAGAAATATACGTGTAGGTGGATTTGAGCAGGGACGTGTGAATATTGATTTTCCCGATAGATTCACTGCCCGATATACTTATATGCAAGGTATAAATGCTTTTATGAATGTTAGTTATTTATTTTAGAAGAAATCTCAGACTGATAACAAATAAGCAAATCAACGAATAAACAAATCAACAACAATATGAAAACTTATATTTATCCCATAATTGCCCTTTTGATGCTTGGCGTATTCACTTCGTGTTTGAAAGAATATGAAGCGCCGCCATTGACCGAGCCGACTTACACAGGTCCCGCAGCAAATATTACTATTACACAACTAAGAGAGCGTTATGCAAATGTTACAGATCCCAGACTCATTGATATTGATTTTATCCTGAGAGCGGTGGTAGCAGGTAATGATGTGTCCGGAAATATATTCAACCAACTTTTTTTGCAAGACGCAACAGGCGGTATCGTCATTAGTGTAGCGCAAAGTTCGTTGTTTAATGACTTTCGTGTAGGACAAGAAGTATTTATCAATCTTCATGGATTGTATGTAGTTACTTTCGGTGGACAAATTCAACTCGGTTATGCCGGAACGAATGCCAATCGCATTCCTTGGGAAGTATTCAATTTCTATACGCACAGAAATGGCTGGCCTCAAGCAAGTCGGGTAACGGCACGCACTGTAACAATGAACGCGCTTGATGATACAATGATGGCAACGCTCGTACGATTCGACAATGTTTATTTCGAAGGGCACGGCGAGTTGGCTTTTACCGAAGGCGATCGCACCACCAACCGTTCTTTACGTGATGGTAACGGCAATGCAATTATTGTACGTACAAGTAACTTTTCGAGTTTTGCTGCCGATATTTTGCCTAAAGGTGCAGGCACGGTTTACGGTATGCTGACGCGATTCAACAACGATTGGCAGTTGGTTTTACGTGATCTGAATGATCTACAAAACTTTGGACAACCCATTCCCGGTCCTACAGAGCCGGGCGGACCCGATGTGACAACTTATTTCCGCGAAACATTCGGTGCATCGGTATCTCAGGTAGATGGTCGTTGGCCGCTTATTGCGAATTATACCGGATACGACAACAGCAATGTTAGGTTTAGCGACTTGACAGGCAGAGCTGATATACGCTCTACTGCTTCAATTTCTCCACACGTTTGGTTGCCGACGGGAGTTGCTTCTTTATTAATCGAAGGAGTTGATACGTCTGCCGGTGCAGGCAAAGAATTGATACTGACTTATGATTTGGCAGCCAATTTGTTTAATGCCGGATCGGAGGTAAATTTCAATGCGCTGAGCGTTTCAATAAATGGTACCCCATTTGCCGTACCCAGTTTAGTTGTGAGTAATACTAATGGTGATAATAATCGTTTTTACACGATTACACTAACAGGTGTTCCCACACAAAGAGACCTTATCATTGAATTTATAACAAGTACTGCCAATACAGTAGGGTTGAGACTTGATAATATTGCCATTACATCGAAACCGGACAACGATGTGATTGTAATTAGACCAAGATAGTAGTTTATAGTTTTATAGTTCGATAGTTTTATAGCTGTCGAACTGTAAAACTATAAATTATCGAACTATAAACTACAAAACTATGAAGCGATTATCAATAACACTGTTCATTGCATTTTTCTGTGCCTTGAATATATCCGCACAAAATAATAGAAATTTTGGTGTTTTCTCGGTGGCTTTTTACAATGTCGAAAATCTGTTCGATTACGAAGACGACCCAGATAATCCGGGCGATGATGATTTCACACCAACGGGGGCTTACAATTGGACACCGGCTAAATATGAGCGAAAGTTGGATAATTTGGCGCGTGTCATCAGTCGTTTAGGGCGAGAACATACGCCAATGGGACCCGCCATTATTGGCGTTGCGGAGGTAGAAAACCGTAGGGTATTGGAAGATTTGGTTGCGCGACCGGCTATCGAAAATATGGGTTTGAGCATCGTACACAAAGATTCACGCGACAGACGCGGTATTGATGTCGCATTTTTATACAATCCGCGTTTGTTCACGCTGGACAACTACCGCTTACAACCCGTTGAAGACCCCGAAAACCCGAGATGGGTTACACGCGAAATTATGGTAATGAGCGGATTCCTTGCCGGAGAAAGAGTGCATACAATGGTTGCCCACTGGCCCTCTCGCCGTGGCGGAATAAGTTCCGACAGACTTCGTGAGCTTGCAGCAAAAGCTGTAATTCAAGTGATTGATTCTATTTCAGCAATAGAGTCGAATCCTAAAATCATCTTTATGGGCGATTTGAATGACGACCCGGGCGATAGAAGCATTGCGGTAGTTCTCAACGCGAAGCGTCATCAGAGAGAAGTAGAGCCGGGCGGTTTTTTCAATCCGTTTTGGAATATGCACGCGCAAGGTCTCGGAACGTTGGTATTTCAAGGCAGATGGAATCTGTTTGATCAAATAATGGTCTCTTACCCGTTTTTGGGCGACGATTTCTCATCGCTCAAATTTTGGCGGGCAGAGATATTCAACAGGGATTTTCTTGTACAACAAACCGGAAGAAACCGAGGTGTTCCACATCGAAGTTTTGAGGGCAATACGTGGATTGACGGGTATAGCGATCATTTTCCGGTGTTGATATACTTGATAAGGGAAGTACAGTAATGTGCTAATGTGCAAATAAATAATGTGCTAATGCAGAGTGATAGATTGTTTAATTGAACAATAGTAAGAGCACCGATGTTTTAAATGTCGGTGCTTTTCATTAGCATATTATTTAATTTATTTGCACATTAGTACATTACTTATTAAATTTGCACTTTTAATAAAAAGGAATTGTCTTGAAGCGGATTGATTTATCGGAAACGAAAAAAATAAACGATATACCGTTTGTAGCTACGGTTGGTTTTTTCGACGGTGTGCACATTGGACATCAATATCTTATCGAACAAGTGAAAGCGGAAGCACAACGTCTCGGTTTACCTTCCGCCGTTATCACTTTTCCGGTGCACCCGCGCGAGGTGTTGCAAGCGGATTATCAGCCTACGCTTTTGTGCGGATACGAAGAAAAATTGGAGAAACTGGCGAATACGGGTATTGACTACTGCATTACTTTGCCTTTCACACGTGAACTTTCGCAATTGTCGGCAAGAGAGTTTATACATAATGTATTGCGAAATGAAATGGGTGTGCATACGCTTTTCGTAGGTTATGACCATCGATTTGGGCACAATCGTGAAAGCGATTTTTCGGAATACGAACGATATGGTAATGAAGTTGAAATGCGCGTCTTGCAAGCAACGGAATTACAAGTGAACGGTGAAAATGTGAGTTCGTCAAGAATACGCCGTTTACTGCAAAGCGGCGATATTCGTACGGCAAATGCTTTGCTGTCATATAGCTATACGATTTCCGGAAAAATTGTAGAGGGCTATCAGGTAGGCAGAACGATTGGTTTTCCAACGGCAAATATTCGTACGTGGGAACGATACAAAGTAATTCCGCAATTGGGAGTATATGCCGTGTTGGTACATATTCAAAATACTGTGTATGAGGGAATGTTGTACATAGGTAGGCGCCCCACATTGAATCACGATTCGGAAATAAGTGTGGAAGTAAATATTTTTGATTTTGACGCAGACCTTTACAATCAATCGCTTACAGTAGAATTTATTGATTTTATTCGCGGTGATATGAAATTCGATAACTTGAAATTGCTTAAACAACAAATACATAGAGATAAAGAGGCAGTAATGAGGATTTTAAAAAAAATTGCAATACACAACAAAAACATATTACCGCAAAGATGAACTTCCGCCTTTGGAAGACACCAACTTCTTTCATTATACCTCATCATTTGATTGGTATGATGCGATTCCCGCATATACACCGTTGATGATTGTTGCTTTCGATGAAGAAGGGAAGCCTGTTGCGGCTATGTTTGCTGTTATCGCGCGCGTCAATCGTTTGTTTAAAAGTAGGTTTTTCAAACGATGCTTCATTTCCCAACAACCTGCTTTTTTCAGAAAAGGAATTTCATATATTGATATTTTTCACCAACTTATCTCTCATTTGGTACGCGAAGTAGATAACAAAGTTTTCTTCATTCGTTACGATAATTTAGACAGTGCCATTTTCGGTTACAAAGGATTTCGCGAAAATGATTTTTATTCCGTCAAATGGATGAGTGTGCGAAATTCATTGCAGCGAAAACGAAAAGTTTGGGCGCAGTTATCCGCATCGCGAAAAAATCAAGTAAACAAGGCGAAGAAAAAAGGACTTGTGATTGAAGAATTTACTTCGGAAGATGGCTTGCCCGAAATCTATGAATTGATCAAAAAAACGAACGTTCAAAAGATAACGCGTCGCTTTCCGTCGTTCAAATATTTCGAAAATTTCTATCATTATTATATCAAACAAGGCAAGGGGAAAATTTTACTCACGCGATACCATGGGAAAATTATTGGCGGTATTATTGTGGGATTAGAGAAAAAAACAACGGTGTATTGCCTCTATTATTGGGGAAAATCGAAGCTATATAAATTCCTTCACCCAACTATCTTCACTATTTATTCGGCAATGACAATCGCAGAAAGAGAAGGATTCTCGTATTTTGACTTTATGGATACCGGATTTTTGAGCGAAAAGGCAGGTCGCACGCATTTTCTCTTACAATTTGGCGGAAAACAACGTGCCACGCGGCAATGGTATCGATTCAATTCGCGGTTGATTAACTTTTTCGCGAATAAATTTTATGACTAAAATAGAGATGTAAAATCTGCAAATGAATGTAAATAATTTGCTCACATTTATCAATGTGTATTCAAACATAATAAAACAAAGTTAAATGCCTGCTTTTTCTTGTCGAATTGTTTGGTAGGAATCCAAAAATGCTATAACTTTGCTACGTGTTTTTCATGGTATTAGATTTAAGGTTAACAATGGAGATTGGTTGTCGTGAGACAGCCGATCTTTTTTTACATGAGTAAGTAAAGGAAATGATAAAAAACTTATTTGTATTTTTCCCACAAATCGGCATAAATAACCCCACTTGTTTGCTCTATCAAATTCGAAATATCTGCCTCAGAGAGCGACTCGGTTGATATTGGCTTATGAATAATCAATTCCATTTTTCTACCGGGATTTATGAGCGAAGAATTAATTTTCAACACATCATATGCGCCATTAATGGTTAGTGGCACAATCGGCAATTTCATATCAAGTGCAATTTGATAGGCACCGCGTTTGAAACGGGCTAGCTTTCCCGTTTCCGAGCGAGAGCCTTCGGGGAAAAGCATCATCGAAATGCCGTTTACAATCTGTTCTTTCGCCTTATTTATGGTCGAAATGCGTGCTGTCGTCGAAGAATTATCCACAAACACGTGTCCTGCTTTTTCCGACGCGAAACCTACAAAAGGAATTTTACGCAAACTCTGTTTTTGTACCCATTTGATGTTTTGATTTAAAAAACCGTATACCAAAAAAATATCGAACGCACTTTGATGATTGGCGATGAAAACATACGACTGTTTCGGGTTGAGATTTTCTCTACCACTCACCTTTACCTTGCACAATGCTGCCCAACAAGTCAATCGTGACCACCATTTGGGCGGATTATATCCCCAAAATTTGCTTCCGAAAATAGGAGCCATCATTATCACAGTGAATGCGCACCAAAGCGTTAATAATACAAATACCGGCGTAAAAATGAGCCATTGATACAAAAAACGAAGAATTGCCTTCATACAATTATAACTTTTACATCATTTATATTGAGTAGTGCAAAAATAAGCATTTTTACATTTTATTCGACTACAATCGGGGATTTTTTTGTTCAAAAACGCATTTTTTTTGATTTCGTGAAATTTTTATGCCAAATTATTTCCTTGTTTGTCGAATTTTGTGTTTATTTGTGGTCTGAAACTAAAAACAAAATTTTTACACTCATATGAAAGAATTAGCGAAATACATCAGCGTAGTAGTGATGTTAGTAGGCGTAGCTATTATAGCAGTTGCTTTTTTTAGTGGCGCACCAAAGATTAATACACAATTATTGCTCGGAACAGGGTTGATTTTCAATGGTTTCTTGGGGCATATTTTCGTGAATAACATGAAACAAGGAACGCTTGTAAGCAACATTATTTGGGCGATTGTTTTGGGTATTGTGCCTTTCTTTATCTATTTCGGCGCGAAAAAAGTTGCTTATAGCCACGAAGATTTTGACCTGTATAATTAATTACTCCTGCTCAATATCTTAGTATACGGAAACCTCGAAGAAATTCGAGGTTTTTTGTTTGTCGAAATAACAGAGTTGATTTGAAAAAAATCAAATAATAAATGTTTTTGAAGAAGAAAACCATTATCTTTGTTTTCCGAAAGCAAATCAGAATATATAACATTATGAAGATAATAAATTTTTCGGAAAGTAGTTCACTGCTTAGTTCTTTTGTTCGCGAAATAAGGGATATAACGATTCAAGGAGACAGGTTGCGATTTCGTCGCAATATCGAAAGAATTGGTGAGATAATGGCTTACGAAATAAGTAAAGAACTTGCGTATAAAAAAATAGAGATAAAAACGCCTCTTGCCGCTTGTGATGCGTATGTTCCTAATGAAGAAGTCGTTATCGGTACTATTTTACGCGCCGGATTACCGTTTCATCACGGAATGTTGAATTATTTTGATGGCGCTGAAAACGCGTTCGTATCGGCATATAGAAAATACAAGGAAATTGGTCATCAATCCTTTGATATTCATATCGAATACATCGCTTCGCCGAATATCGACGGCAAAACACTTGTCCTCACCGACCCAATGCTTGCCACCGGCGGAAGTATGGATTTGACATATCGCGCCCTGCTCACGAAAGGTACGCCTGCGCACATTCACGTTGCTACCATCATTGCGAGCCGGCAGGCAATTGATTATTGTGCAGAGCATTTTCCGAAAGAAAAAACCACTATTTGGGCGGCAGCTATTGATCCGCATTTGACCGATTCGTCATACATTGTTCCAGGTATTGGCGATGCAGGCGATTTAGCGTATGGAAGTAAAGATTAATTTTAAGTTTACGAAACAACGTTCGGCGTAAGCCAATTTAGATTTACGATTTTGAGGGAGCAAAAAAATATCTCACTACATCTTGATGAACTCAACGAGCCGCAACGCGCTGCCGTAGAGTTTTGCACCGGTCCGTCACTCGTTATTGCAGGCGCAGGCTCGGGGAAAACGCGTGTACTCACGTATAAAATCGCGCATTTACTCGAACAGGGATTACCGCCTTATTATATTCTTTCGCTCACGTTTACAAACAAAGCTGCGCGCGAAATGAAATCGCGTATTGCTGAGTTAGTTGGCGAGAAAAAAGCACGTCAGTTGTGGATGGGAACTTTTCATTCGATTTTCTCTCGTATTTTGCGGAATGAAGCGGAGTATATCGGATTTCAATCCAACTTCACGATTTTCGACACAGCGGATTCCAATAATCTGATAAAATTGATTGTCAAAGAGATGAATCTCGATGACAAACAATACAAAGCAAGCGCAGTGCATAGCCAAATTTCGCGTGCTAAAAACGCTCTTATCACACCGAAAATGTATGCACAAAACGGCGAATTGCTCAACTACGACCGAATGGCAAAACGTCCGCAACTGTTTGAGATATACCAATACTACCAAAATCGTTTGCGACAAGCGAACAGTATGGATTTCGATGATTTGCTCGTTTATACCAACATTTTGTTTCGCGACCATCCGCAAGTTTTGGAAAAATACCGCAATCAGTTTCAATATATTTTGGTAGATGAGTACCAAGATACGAATTTTGCACAACATCTTATCGTTAAGCAACTTGCCGATGCTCATCATCGTGTGTGCGTGGTGGGCGATGATGCGCAAAGTATCTATTCGTTTCGTGGCGCAAATATTGATAACATTCTGAAATTCAAAACCACATATCCCGAAACACAAGTTTTTAAGTTGGAACAAAACTATCGTTCTACGCAAAATATCGTCAACGCCGCTAATAGTTTGATAAAAAAGAATACGGAACAGATTTTCAAAAACGTGTTTTCGGAAAATGAAGAAGGCGAAAAAATCGAATTGTTGAGCGCCTTTTCCGATTTTGAAGAAGGCTTACTAGTGTCCAACAAAATTGCGCGAATGCGTTACGAAGACCACGTTTCGTACGGCGATTTCGTGATTTTGTATCGCACCAACGCACAATCACGTATTTTTGAAGAAGCATTACGCAAGAAAAATATTCCGTACCGCATTTACGGCGGTTTATCGTTTTATCAACGCAAAGAGATCAAAGATGTTATCAGCTATTTTCGATTGATTGTGAATCCGAATGACGAACAGGCTTTTCGACGAATTATTAACTATCCCACGCGCGGAATAGGCGATACAACGGTAGGAAAAATCACTTCCGTTGCACAGCGACACAGTGTTAGTTTGTGGCAAGTGCTCGCGCAGCCATTGGAATACAATCTTGATGTAAATGCCGGAACAGTGAAAAAACTATCTGCTTTTCATACACTTATCGTCGATTTTATCGAACAAAATGAAACGTTGAATGCCTACGAATTGGCACAATTTGTTATCAAAAGTTCGGGCATCGCCAACGAAGCATATAGTGATACAACACCCGAAGGAATGAGTCGCGCGCAAAACATTCAAGAACTTTTAAGTGCTATCAATGAGTTCGTTTCCACACGATTAGAGCAAGGAGAAGAAGCAATAAAATTAGTTGATTTCCTTTCGGAAGTATCATTATTGACCGACCAAGACACGGACAAAGAATCCGGCGATGACAAAGTTACAATGATGACCGTTCATGCATCGAAAGGATTGGAGTTTGACCACGTTTTTGTAGTAGGAATGGAAGAAGATCTTTTTCCATCGTCAATGGCAAAAGGCGAAATGCGCGGATTGGAAGAAGAACGACGGCTGTTTTATGTCGCCATTACGCGTGCGAAACAATCTTGTACGCTTACTTTTGCAAAAAGCAGGTTCAAAAACGGTAGTATCAATGCATCGCGTGAAAGTCAGTTTTTGAACGATATTGACGAGCGTTTTTTATTGATGGAGCGAAATACGCTTTCTTCCGCTTCGCGTTCTTCTTCGCAAGAAGGCGGATTTTGGGAAACGATGAAAGAGCAATATAATAGTCGAAATTATCGTCAATCCAATGCTGGTACGGATTTGCAATCCGTACCACAATCAAACAGGCACGGGTTACAAACCCGTGTTGGCGAGCGAAATCTTTCGTCTCTCAAGCAAGCATCAACAACCTCTTCTTTACCCCTTTCGCAAGAAGCATCAGAACTACGAATCGGCAATATTATTGAACACGAGCGGTTTGGACGTGGAAAGGTAACTGCTATTGAACAATCGGGAAATGATAAACGCGCTTTTGTAGATTTCGATTCGTCAGGACAGAAACAATTGTTGTTGAAATTTGCGAAATTTCGGATTGTGGAATAATGTTGTCGCTGTCTTCATCATCGTTCTTTTGATTCTCTCTATTACGCAAAGAAACTACAAAAACATTATTTTTTCAAAACAAATGCTCTATTTCTAAGAAAAATACCTTATATTTACCACCTGAAAAAGAAGAAAAGTTACATTCGTACACACTTTACACTGTTTTTCAAACACTTATCAAATCGAAAAGAAAATTATTTACACTGATATTCAATAAATTATCACTCTATGGATAGACGAAATTTTATGAGAACAGGAGGATTGGCAATTGCCGGAGCGATGGCATTGCCTTCATTTGCACGCAGTTTGGCAAAAGAAGAAAGCCTTTCGTCGGTTGCGGCTGCGAAGCAACATTTTGGCGTTACAGATGCCGATATTCGTAAAACATTGGAAGCGGCTTTGGAAAGAGGCGGCGATTATGCCGATTTGTTTTTCGAACACACATTTAATAATAGCGTTGGATTGCAAGATGGGGCAGTAAACCGCACAAGTTCTAACGTGGATTTCGGTATGGGGGTGCGTGTGCTTTCGGGCGACCAATCGGGTTATGCGTTTGTAGAAAATGTTACGCTCGACGAAATGTTGCGTGCTGCTCGTACAGCTGCTCGCATTGCAAACAGCACCACAAAAGTTGCACCGGTTTCATTGACCGAAAGACCGATTAAAGACAATTTTCATCCCGTTCTTAAACCTTGGGAAGAGGTTGCAGTAAGCCAAAAAATGCCTTATATACAACGGTTGAATGACAAAATTATGTCGCTCGATCCGCGTGTACAAAGGGTAACGGTGGGACTCAACGACACCACTTCGCACATTCTGTTTTGCAACTCCGAAGGTGTAACGTATTACGACTATCGCCCGATGGTAACGCTTAACGCATCGTGTGTGATGGAAGAAAATGGACAGATTCAAACCGGTCGTTCCTCGCGTGGGTTTCGTAAAGGTTTTGAGTTTGTAACCGATGATATTATCGATTTAATGGCTCGCGAAACGGTGGATAGTGGCGATATCCTGTTCAAAGCAATTACGCCGCGAGGCGGTTCAATGCCGGTGGTATTTGGCGCAGGTGCTTCGGGAATTTTCCTGCACGAGGCTATCGGACACGCTTTTGAGGCGGATTTCATTAGAACAAATCAATCTATTTATTCGGATATGCTCAACAAGAAAATTTGTAACGAAAACGTTACCGTTGTTGATAATCCAACCGTTGCGTTTAATCGTGGCTCGTTGAACATTGACGATGAGGGCATTTACGGAAAAAATACCACTATTGTTGAAAATGGCGTTTTGACGAGTTTCTTGCACGACCGTATTAGTGCGAAACATTTCGGAATTGAGCCAACAGGAAATGGTCGCCGTCAATCATTCCGCCACATCGCTATCCCGCGTATGACTGTTACATATATGTTGGGCGGCAATATGGCAGAGGCAGACATTATCGCTTCGGTAAACGAAGGTATTTATGTAGATTCGTTTACCAACGGGCAGGTGCAAATTGGCGCAGGTGATTTCACATTCTTCGTTCGTTCGGGGTATCTGATTGAAAACGGAAAACTTACGCAGCCAATAAAAGATGTCAACATTATTGGAAACGGACCACGCGCGATGTCTGATGTTACAATGGTAGCAAATAATTTGGAAATAGACAATGGAACGTGGACTTGTGGAAAAGCCGGACAAGGAGTTCCCGCAGGTATGGGTATGCCTTCGATATTGGTAAGCAGTTTAACGGTAGGCGGAAGCAGTTGATTTTCAAATATTTCATCTTGTAAAAATTAGAATTTATGATATCAAACGAAAATAAAAGATTGGCACAATGGGCAATGGAATATGCCCAAAAAAATGGCTGTCAAGGCGTAAGAGTGTCAATAGGCACAGGCTCAAACACGTCGTTTGCATTGCGCGACGGAAAAATGGATCAGTTGCAGCAAGCATCGGAAAATGGAATGACTTTGACGTTTTTTGTGGACGGCAAATTTGGAACTTTTTCTACCAACCGATTGGATCAAAGAGAATTGGAGACGTCGATTAAAAACAGTATCGAATCCACTCGTTATCTTGCTGTTGATGAGGCACGCACGTTGCCCGACCCGTCTCGTTTTTTTAGAGGAGGAAAACCTAATTTGCAACTTCTCGACCCGAATTTCGGTGTGGTAAGTCCCGATGATAAAGTACGTATGGCAGAAGCCGTAGCGGCAGAAATTTTGGGAACAAATGACCGCATTATTTCGGTTAATTCGAGATATGGCGACCGCGACGGTTTTAGTTATCAAATTACGAGCAATGGATTTGAGGGCGAAACGGCAGGTTCGAGTTTTTCGCTCTCGTGCAGTGTTTCCGTGAGAGGCGAGGGCGATGCGCGTCCGTCGAATGGGTGGGGCGAATCGTCGCTTTTTCTCAATAATCTGGTAACCAAAAATATCGGTAAAAAAGCGTTGGAGCGCACGTTACGGCAGATTGGAGCGCAGCAAGTTCCGTCGGGACAATATACAATGGTAATGGATAATTTGAACTCGTCGCGGATGTTAAATCCGCTGATTAGCGTGATGTCGGGTGCGGCGTTGCAACAAAGAAACTCGTTTTTATTGGATAGAAAAGGCGATAAAATTGGTAGCGACTTGTTTACGTTGATTGATAATCCGCACATTATCGGTGCATCGGGCGCACGTTATTTCGACGGCGAAGGCGTAGCTACCGAAAAGCGTTCGGTGTTTGAAAACGGTGTATTAAAGACGTATTACATTGATACTTATAATGCTAACAGAATGGGTGTTGCGCCAACTATTTCGGGACCATCTATTCTAGAACTCCAACCCGGCACAAAAGATGTGAACGGTTTGATTGCCGACATCAACAACGGTATCCTCGTTACCGGTTTCAATGGTGGAAATTTCAACCAAGCTACCGGAAATTTCTCGTATGGAATTGAAGGTTTTTTGATTGAAAACGGACAAGTAACAAAACCGGTTTCGGAAATGAACATCACGGGTAATTTTATTACGCTGTGGGAAAATTTGGTGGCGGTTGGAAACGATGCAAGACCCGAAAGTTCGTGGCGAATTCCGACATTGGCATTTGATGGTGTTGATTTTAGTGGATCGTAATATCAATTCCCGAATACAGTAGAGACGTGGCACGCCACGTCTCATAGAAACAATTAAGGGCGAATGACGAAAGTTATCCGCCTTTTTTGGCTCAAGCACAGGCGATATTCGGCTCAAAAAAGTCGGTTTTTGAATAAAAATCTCTATCTTGTGAGCCAAATAGAAAATTCGCCTTTTTCGCTCTTCGAACTCACAAGGCTAATTGTGATACGCAAGCATAAAAACAATTATTTTAGCGCGGTGCCGTAAAAAACAGCATAAAATTTGTTTATTTCAAAAATAATTTTAATCTTTGTAGTTCGAACAATTAAAAAATAAAAAGCCTATGATATAAGCGTATAATTGATACGCACATTTTAAAATATTGAAAAAAGCATTTTAGTTTATTCTTTCCAGCAGAAAAATTTGCCGATTTAGATGACAGAAAGAGACTAAGTTGAAATGTCTGCGCCGATGGCGTGGACTTTTGATTTATTCTGTTCTGTTGGGTTACGGCAAATTACCTCTGTTGGCGGAGTACTATAAAAGTACCACGCTTTTTTTATGCGCGTATACAAACAACTTTCGGTACAAACAGAAATTAAATTTATAACTTATAACTTCCCCAAAAGGAAGAAATAAAACAAATTCTACAATGAATAAATATATTTTTTACGCAGTGATAGCAGCTATTTGCTTTGCTTCCTGCAACAATGACGATTTCTTTATCGAGAACAATAGAAAAGAAACTTCAAAAACCGAGCTATTGAGAGAAGTTTATTCGGCAGACCGTGAAGTTGAAATGCTGCGCCCCTTCGCCCGAGCACTGTACAATGCGATGGACGAAAGCCAAATGCTTCGCGAAATCATTAGAACGAGAGCGTTAGAAAAGTTCAACAAGGAATACGATGTACTATATCAGTTTATCAAAGATGAATTGGTGGAAAACGGGCTGACTGTACGCCAACTATTGCTGACACATTTTGAGAGCGAAGAAGCGCTTGCCAATATTGAAAAACGTCGTCCAACGCTTACTATTTTTGTGCCGCGGCTGCCCGAGGAAAGTTTTTCGGCTGAGATTTGGGATACTGCCGAAGAAATTCCTTTTGTAGCCCTGCACGTTACCAAACATATTCATACGCCGATATTTGGTGATTTTGGCGAATATGGCAATGAGTCTATGATAGAGGAAGGTTTGATTCCAGCCTTTCCAACGGTGGTACTTAAAAACAATGCACGAGTAGTAGTAGCGCAAGATTCACAGCGTACGCGTTCTGCTGCTTTGGACAATCCGAACAGCGATTTTGTGTTTGAGTTCACCGATGATTTTTTTGACAATAGTAAAAAGGAGGAACAGGCTACCACTCGGCATAGTGTATCAAGTATTGATTCTAAACTAAGAACAGCTTTCGAAATTTACGAAAATGCTGATGGTTGGCAGCGTGATTACATCTACTATAATATTACCCCAGGAAATCCTAATGGACCATTTTCTCGTGACTACCACGAGACTATTACATCATTTCGTTTCTCTGATTTCCGACATACCCCCGAACAAGTACTACGCTTTCTGACCGATTACAGTGGAGATCCCGCTCTTAAAGGTTGAGCAGGAGATCCCAAAAAACGACCTTCTAATTTTTGGACTAACGGAGATTATTCATTTAGAATAGTTGCGCATATGGGCTCCACGTCGCCACATCTATCACAGCTTACAAGGACTATTATAGTGTCTCCGGATGAGTTGTTTGAAGTAACTTATTCACAGAAAGTGTTTGGTCCCCCTATGATTACGGCTTTTTATCCAAGTCTTGCGGGCTTTCGAACCGTACAGCTAAATGTTGGATTAATGGCTTGGAACTTAGCTCAATTTGAGCCGATTATGAGAATTTCCATTGAAAAAAATAATGAGAGTATAACAGTAACTTCAACGGAAACCAGTGAGGTTGAATTTGCCGGAAATATTGGTTTTGATGTAAACTTTGGGAGTGAAACCAAGTTCGGACTTAAATTTGGAGCATCACCAAGACATCGGAGGACGGTTTCTACTCAAATTGCTCATAAGTTGGAGAATAAATTGCTAGGGGATGTAGTGGTAGATTTTGGCGATAAGGTGGTGGTGAGCTATCAGCGCCGGCCAGCCACTTTGTTCTTTCCGGCAAGAGATATTTGGCGAATAAGGGAATATGACAATGATATGTTTGCAATTACCGTTATGCCTAGAAGAGTACAATAAAGCATACTTATGAAAAATCAAAATCTTTGTAAAGGTTGGAATTTTTTCGACCTTTGCAAAGACTAATCTTGATTATTTATAATATCTCATTAAAAAATGAGCGAAAGTAGTTTTTAGTTTGCGCTTTTAATGATAATGTGTATTTTTGTAGAAATTATTTTTTGCTAAAATACATATTAGACAATTATATAAAACACTACAATATGAGAAAATATATTTACATAGCTTTTATCTTGACAGTCTTTCTTTTGCAAGGGTGTGATAAAAATGATACATCTATCAGAGTTGGAAAGGGAACACTCTTACATAACGAACGTGTTTATCAGTTATACAACGCATACGAACGACCGCCCCTTGAAGAAAAGGGGGCTACTCTTGATTTTGAACCCTATTATTCCTATTTCCACGCATTAACTCTAACGGGGACTGATTGGGGTACAAATGCAACTATAATAATCCGTTCTGAAAGTGACAAGTTGCAGTCCGGCGAGTATCATTTACAATTTTGGACTATTGGAAGTAATGTAATTTATCCCACAAACCATCCCGGATATTCTTATCCTATCGCAGAGAACAAGGGCAATTCTATCCGAATGCAGATAATCTTAGCCGATGATTATGTTCATTTTGCTCACAATTTTAATCCGGGAGTAAAAATGAGACTATCCGTTACAGAGAATCGTGATATATTTGATATTGAGCTGAGATACGTAGAATGTGAGGGTGATTTTTCTATAAAATACAAGGGATTAATGCGAAATTCGTGGTAAAGACCTTTTTGATAAAAGAAAAAATCCCGACTGAACATAAACTAGTCGGGATTTTTTGAATGACTGATGTTGTTCACTTTTTTGTATTTCTTCATCACACAAGTGTAAACCTCAATCCTAATGCTTGCGAAATAGTAAAAAAAGTAGATAACTGTATATCCGTTTCGCCTTTTTCCAATAAAGAGATGTATTCTCGTTTTTTTCCGATTGTTTCGGCGAGTTGTTGTTGGGTTATATTTAGTTCTTTGCGTTTTTCCCTCAACACTTCGCCATAATACCATGCAAGAGCTTTGTTTTCAAACTCATTTCTCAATTGCGTTCCTGGTTTTCCGTAACGCTCATTGAATAAGTCACTTGCAGTCTTCATTTTTGCTAATTTTTCTTCATTAAACGTCATATTATTTCCTCCTCAATTATAATTGTTCTTGCTTTTTCTATTTCCTTTCGATACTGTTTAGTATCTTTTTTTTGAAACGAGTTCAACAATACTACTTTTGTTGCCTCTATAAAATTAATATTATCAATAGCTACGAGCAATGTTCTGTACTCGTTTGTTCCTATGGAAACTCTAACTTCATAAAACTCGGTTTCTTGGATTTTTTTACAAATTTCGTACTAACTATTTTTTGCGTTTCAATAATACGCATTGCGTATGTGTATTTATCTTTTAGTTTTTCAGACAGCTCTTCGTAATATAAAGAAAATTCATTAGACAAAAATATTTGTCTAATACTATCGTTTTTCGTGCCCATTTTGCAAAAGTAATATATTTATTACAAACAACAAAGATTTCTATCAATTATTTTCAAAAAAATCATTTTCCCCGCTCGCGTCGATTTACAATCGGTGTGCATCAAAAAATATTTGCACACGGTTTGTAAAACCGCGTGAGCGGGGATAGTTAATCAACCCTTCCCCTCAACTTCTTCAACACACTCACTCTTTTTTTATCCTCAACTCTTTTTGCAATCGATGCCTTTGTCGGCTTTGTCGCCACACGTTTTTTATTCACTTTCAATGCGTTTTCGATAAGGTTGACAAATTTTTCAATGACCGCTCTTTTATTCATCAATTGTGTCCGTTCAGTTTCATTAGAAAGTTGGAGGATACCCTCTTTATTGATGCGATTTTTCACTTTTTCCGAAATGCGGCTTTTTTGCTCATCGGTAAGCGATTGAGAATTAGTAATATCGAATGAAAGTAAAACCTTTGTTTCCACCTTGTTCACATTTTGCCCGCCGCTTCCGCCGCTCCGTGCAGTGGCGAATGTACATTCGCCTATTATCTTATCTATATCAACGTTTGTCATACTAAAATCCGGTAATTTCCGCAAAGGTACGTTTTTGTAGAAAGATTTCATACATTAATAGTGTTTATTGACACAAAAATATCTATTTTTGTGGAAAGAATCTTATAAGAAAGAAATAATAGAATGAAACCAACATTATTTGTATTAGCAGCCGGAATGGGAAGCCGCTATGGCGGATTGAAACAATTAGACGGCGTAGGACCAAATGGCGAAACCATTATGGATTATTCCATTTATGATGCAATAAACGCCGGATTCGGGAAAGTAATTTTTGTGATTCGTCGTATGTTTGAAGCTGATTTTAGAGAGAAAATAGTAAAAAAATATGAGGCGAAAATTCCCGTAGAATTAGTATTTCAAGAGTTAGACGCACTACCCGAAGGATTTTCTGTACCCGAAGGTCGCGAAAAACCGTGGGGCACAAATCACGCCGTAATGATGGGAAGAAGCGTAATCAATGAACCTTTTGCAGTGATCAATGCTGACGATTTCTACGGTCGTGAAAGTTTCAAAGTGCTTGCCGATTTTCTTTCGAGTTTACAAAATACTGAAAATAGTTATTGTATGGTGGGGTATCGTGTTGGTAACACATTAAGCGACAGCGGAACAGTGGCGCGCGGCGTATGCGAAACCAACGAAAAAGATAACCTCACAGGCGTCGTTGAGCGCACACAAGTGAAACGTTTAGACAATGGTCAGGTAGCTTACAAAGACGAAAACGACGAATGGATTACTATCGACGAAAATACGCCTGTTTCGATGAATATGTGGGGATTTACACCCGATTATTTCAAATACTCGGACGATTTGTTTGTGGAATTTCTCAAGAATAATGAAAACAACCTCAAAGCTGAATATTTCATTCCATTATTAGTCAATCATCTAATTGTGAACGATATTGTAACAGTAAAAGTATTAGACACACCTTCCAAGTGGTTTGGTGTAACATACGCCGAAGACCGACCGGAAGTCGTTGGGAAATTGCAACAACTGGTGAATAACCATATTTATCCTTCGCCGCTCTGGTAAATTAGTTTTATAGTTTTATAGTTCGACAGTTTTAATAGCTGTCAACTATCCGCTATAAAACTATAAACTATCAAACTATTAACTAACAATGTGGCTTGACATTCTCATCATATTCATACTTCTTCTTTTCAGCGGTTTTTTTTCTCTTTCGGAAATTGCCATTGTATCGGCAAAAAAAACGAAATTGGAATTTGAACGGAAAAATGGAAGCAAAGGAGCTGACCGTGCATTGAAATTGCAATCGGAGCCGGGAGTCTTATTGTCGTCCGCTCAGGTGGGAACCACATTAATTGGGATTATCAATGGTGCATACGGCGGACAAGTTTTTGCCGAATATCTCGCGCCCGTTTTCCGCCAAATCAATTTTACAGCACCTTTTGCAGATTCGATTTCGATGATTGTTGTGGTGGTTATCATCACTTACGCTTCTATTGTAATTGGGGAATTAGTGCCCAAAACCATTGCGTTGAATAGTGCAAATAAAATGGCGATTTCCGCTTCTCGTCCCATTTACATAGTAAGTATTATTTTTTATCCGTTTGTAAAATTATTGATTTTCAGCACGAATCTGATTATTAAACTAATCGGATTGAAACCAAACAATGAAGTAGTATCCGAAATGGAAATTCGAGCAATGTTAAAAACTGCTTCAAATGAAGGTGTTATCAACGCAGAAGAAAATGTTATTCACGAACAGGTATTCTATTTTTCCGACAAACGAGCCATTCATTTAATGACGCATCGTACCGATATAGAATGGGTAGACATTGACAAAAGTCGTGAAGAAATCATACACGATCTGTTGCATACACGACACAGTAAAATTCTCGCGTGTAAAAAACGAATTGATGATTTTATCGGGACGATTTCGATGCGCGATTTTCTGTTGCGACTAAATAGCAAAAAAACATTCGCGATAGATGACTTGATTGTCGAACCACTCATTATTCCCAACACGCTAAGCGCACAAAAGGTGCTTGAACGATTGAAAAAGAGCCATAAATTTATGGCAGTAGTGGTAGATGAATATGGCAGTATCGACGGAATAATCACAATGCACGACATTATCGAACACCTCGTTGGAGCAATCCCCGAAGAAACGGAAACTACCGCAGAGCCGCTCATTTTCTTCAGGGAAGACAAATCCGCGCTTGTAAGCGGTGAAGCTCCGGTTGAAATTTTATCGCAAATAGATGAAGATTTTGTAGTAGATTTTGATGAAATAGATTATTCTACTGTTGCCGGATTTGTGTTTGCTCGCATCAACAAAATTCCAAGCGTGGGTGATAAGTTTACGTTTGAAAACTTATCTTTCGAAATTGTAGATGTAGATGGAAATAGAGCGGATAAAGTTTTGGTAAAGAAAATCATCAAAAACTTTGATGAAGTAATGGATTGATGTTTGTAAATCAGGAAAGTGGAAAAGAAAATAGAGACTAATATATAAATAAAAAAATGACATTTCTCTCATTCTATTTTATGTTATACAACATATAGTTTTATTATGATATTTAAGAAAACAGCACTAATTTTACGCCGGTTTTAGAAAGTCTGACTTACATCCAAAGCCTAAAAGAAAATTATAATGGATAATTTACACACGAAATCAGGTTTATTTGTCGAGTCATTCGATAAAATGGTAGATAACAAGCAAGTCGGATTATATATACTCACGAATAGAGCAGGAAGCGAAATTGCCGTAACAAACTATGGCGCAAAAATTGTATCGCTATTGGTTCCGGACAAAAACGGCAAACTGATTGATGTGGTTTTAGGGCATTCAACTATCGAAGAATATCTATCGTCGGAAGAACCATATTTTGGTGCAGTGTGCGGTAGGGTAGCCAATCGCATCGCTAAAGGAAATTTTATGTTAAATGGCAACCACTATAGGCTTGCTATCAATAATGGACCCAATACCCTACACGGAGGAATAAAGGGCTTCAATGCCATAGTTTGGGACGTGAAAAACGTTTCGGACAGCAGTATCGAACTGTATTATTTGTCGCCGGACGGCGAAGAAGGCTATCCGGGCAATCTTGAAGTAACCGTTACATATACACTCACAGAAGATAATGCGTTGGAAATCGAATACAAAGCAACAACAGATTTTGACACAATTATCAATCTTACCAACCATTCTTATTTTAATCTATCCGGTGCAGGCGATCTATATATTGGTGATCATTTGCTGACAATCCACGCAAATACCTATCTGCCCACCGACGAAACGGCAATTCCTTACGGAAAACCCGAAGAAGTGAAAGGTACACCGATGGATTTCCGCACACCGTACGAAATTGGAGCGAGAATTGACAATGATTTTCAACAATTACACTTCGGAAAAGGATATGACCATACTTATATTTTGAATAAACAAGAAAACGAATTATCTTTGTGCGCCGAAGTAACATCGCCGAAAACAGGCATTATGATGAAAGTTTATACCACCGAACCGGGTGTACAACTTTATACCGGAAACTGGATGACAGGCAATTTTGTAGCTAAGGAAGGCAAGCATTATCCGATGCGTTCCGCATTTTGTTTAGAAACCCAACATTATCCGGATAGCATCAACAGACCGGAATACCCCACCGTCATTCTTCGAGGGGGTGAACAGTTTGAAAGTAAAACAATATTCGAGTTTAATAAATAACTTAAAATAAAATCATTATTCAAACAAAAAGTAAAATTATGACACAGACAAAGAAAAATTATGCTTTGCCAATTTTTATGATGATCCTCCTTTTTGGAATGATCTCAATGGTAACGAACCTCGCAGCACCAATGGGTGTTGTGTTGATGAATCAGTTTGAACTTGGCGCAGGTGCGGGTATGTTAGGGAATATGGCTAACTTTATCGCTTATGCCGTTATGGGTATTCCTGGCGGTATTTTGTTGCAAAAAATTGGCTACAAAAAAACGGCACTACTTGCTATTGCAGTTGGATTTATCGGCTTGCTGATTCAGTTTGCAGCCGGACACGTAGACGGACAATCTGCTTTTTATGTTTACCTACTTGGTGCTTTCGTTGCCGGTTTTTCTATGACATTGCTCAACACCGTAGTGAATCCTATGTTGAACACGCTTGGCGGTGGTGGAAACAAAGGTAACCAATTGATTCAAATTGGAGGTTCTTTCAATTCCGTTATGGGTACAATAACACCTATGGTTGTAGGAGTTTTGATTGGTGAAGTGGCTAAAGCGAGCATTTCCAACATATTCCCGTTGATGTATGCAGCAATGGGAATTTTTGCTGTTCTTTTCTTCTTGCTATGGTCAGTTAGTATTCCTGAGCCTCACGCAGAAAGTGCGTCAGAGCCTATTGGAAAACTGATGAAAGGTGCACTAAAATTTCGTCACTTTGTATTAGGTGCTGTCGGTATTTTTGTATATGTAGGTGTTGAAGTTGGTACACCCGGAATATTGATGTTCTGGCTTTCAAGTTTACCCGAATATGGACCGGCTACCGCTGGAGTCGTAGCTGGTATTTACTGGTTTTTAATGCTTGTAGGGCGTTTGATTGGTGCATCTATTGGCGGTAAAGTATCGAGCAAAACGATGTTAACTGCTGGTTCGGCTCTTGCTGTTGTTCTTGTTTTGTTGGCTATTATTATACCGGCAAGCAACCAAGTAACAATACCTTTTGTTGATGTTGCTGTGCCAATCAATGCGGTGCTTCTTGTGTTAGTAGGTCTATCTACTTCGATTATGTGGGGTGGTATCTACAACTTGGCAGTTGAAGGTCTTGGAAAATATATTGCTGTAGCATCAGGGCTTTTTATGGTAATGGTTTGCGGTGGCGGTATTCTTCCGGCTGTTCAAGGTTGGGTAGCAGAAGTTATTGGTTATCAATTAAGCTACTTCGTAATGTTGGCAGGTTTTGTATATTTGCTATATTATGCATTAGTTGGTAGCAAAAATGTGAACAAAAATATTCCTGTATAGTATTCACTAATTAATTGAAAGTTGAAAAATTGAGAGTCGAACACTGTTCGACTCTTAATTTTATACGGATGCTGTGATTAACAGGAACGAGAAAGTTGTAGTAAGGCTTTTGCTTAATAAAAAATCCCTAACAGAAACTTCAAACTCTGTTAGGGATTTCTTTGTCTTATCTTTTGTCCGTCATTTTCCTATTCGCCATAGCGACAAAAAGGATTTCTTTTTCGCGAAAATACCGTTTTGCTTTGTTCGCACATCTTCCACTACATAGAAAATATTGGGGTCAAATTCGGTTAGTAATTGTTCGAGCAGTCTCAATTGTTTTCGATTGATAACGGTTTCTATGATATGCACTTCATTTTGAGATCCTTCGCCGCGCGTCATTGTGGCACCAAAATTCATTCTGTTGAGACTCTGTACAAGTTCCATTCCGTTTTTTTGCGTATAAATTCTACACAAAACCACCCCGAAAGCGATGCGATTTTCAATCAAAATACCCACATAGCTTCCCGATGCATATCCGGCAGCGAAGGAAAGATAAGCAATCCAGTCGTTGGCACGAGAGAATATTTGGGAAATGATGATAATCCAAATTAATACTTCAAAAAAACCGATAATAGGTGCTTTGTTTTTTTCGCCTTTCGACACAAAAATGACACGTAGCGTACCGAGTGTTACATCGAACAAACGCCCGAAAAATATGAAAACGGGTAATAAATAAGGATATTGGTCTAAAAAATCAAGCATTTTTTTTAAATTTTATAGTTTATAGTTCGATAGTTTATAGTTTTATAGCGGATAGTTTGCAGCTATAAAACTATAAACTATAAAACTATCGAACTTAAATAGTCAATAAATCCGCTGATATCCTCTTCGGTAGTATCCCACGAACAAACGAGACGCATTTCGTTGCGTGAAATATCCCAATCGTAGAAGAAATATCGTTCGCGAAGTCTATCGGTTATCGTTTTTGGAAGAATAAAGAAAACAGCGTTTGATTCTACTTTCTGTGTAATACATATTCCGTCAATTTTTGCCATTTCTGTCGCCAAATATTGCGCCGAAGCGTTTGATTTTCGAGCATTTTCCAACCAAATATTTTCGCTCAAATAGGCGATAAATTGCGCCGAAATATAACGCATTTTCGAACTTAATTGCGTGGTTTGCTTGCGATAATATTTGATGTTTTCTGCCAATTCCGGGCGTAATGGTACAAGTATTTCGCCAAACATCAAACCGTTTTTCGTGCCGCCCAATGTAAAAATATCTACGCCGCAATCTACCGTCAACTCTTTGAGCGATGTGCCCAAAAAAGCGCAAGCGTTGGCAATACGTGTTCCGTCAACAAAAAGATACATATTGTGCTCGTGTGCCAAATTTGCCAAAGCACGTACTTCGTCGGGTGTGTATGCCGTTCCCAATTCGGTAGTTTGCGAAATGGCAATTACCTTCGGTTGCGAATGGTGCTCAAAACCAAATCCGTGTAGTTGCGGACGTACCAATTCGGGTGTAAGCTTTCCGTCGGGTGTGGCGATTTCTTTGATGGCGCAACCCACATATTTTACGGGTGCACCGCACTCGTCCACCGCAATATGCGCCGTAGATGCACAAATGATGCTGTGGAATGGCAATGTGCAGGCTTGCAAACCGATAACATTAGCTCCCGTGCCGTTGAATACAAAATATGGTTCGGCAGTGCTGCCAAGTAAATCACGTACAATAGTTGTAGCTTTTTTTGTCCAATCGTCATCGCCATACGCAATACTATGATTGATATTGGCTTCCGCTATCGCTTGCATAATGCGCGGATGAACGCCGGAATTGTTGTCGCTTCCGAAACTTCGCATAATAAATTATATCATTTTAATGTGAATGCAAAGATACGAAAGTATTTTTGATTTTCGAGTAGAGACTTAAACTTTAGAAGACTTCAATCGTATAATGTTAAATTTGCTGTTAAATATTTATAAAGAACCATTTCTGTATTGTTGCGTTACGAATCTGTCGTATATTTGCGAACAAATCGTATTAATACGAATAATTAAAAGTTTTCATTCACTTAAAAACAACTCAATCAAATATGGAAAAATTGACCCCACAAGAAGAAGAATTGATGTTAATCATTTGGCAGCAAGGAAACGGCATTCTCAAAAATTTCATCAATGCAATGGAAGAGCCGCATCCGCCTTATACAACGGTAGCATCTACTATCAAAAATTTGGAGCGCAAAGGCTATGTAGCCGGCGAGCTTTTCGGAAATACCTACCGATACACGCCGTTGATTAGCGAAAACGAGTATAAAACGAAATTTATGTCGGGCATTGTGAGCAACTATTTCGAAAATTCATATGCAGAAATGGTTAGTTTTTTTGCAAAAAAGCAGAAAATTTCGGCAAAGGAATTACAAGAAATCATCAAATTAATTGAAGAAGGCGATGAAACGAGCAAGTGAAAATATCACGATTGGGAATATTATTATCGCGAGTTGCATACACCATAAAGAAAAAATAAAATAATCGTATGAATGAATTTTTCACCTATTTCCTGAAAGTAAATGTCGCTTTGGCGGTGTTTTACATTCTGTTTCGAGTCGTATTTTATCGGGATACGTTTTGGGTGGGTCGGCGCGTTTATTTGATTTCGACAATCGTGATTTCGGCGTTGTATCCGTTTATTTCGCTGTCGGGTTGGCTCGAAAGTCGAGAGCCGATACAGGTTTTCATTGCCGAATGGACACCGATAATGATGTCCGAATTTATCGTTTTTCACGAAATGGAGACAGTGATAACCACTAATCCGCTCACGTGGCAACAAATTTTATCTGTTGTTTACATCGGTGTAAGTACGATTTTTCTGTTGCGATTTTTTGTGCAACTTTTCTCTATTTTACTTTGGCGAAAAAGAAGTCGAAGAGCGTTCATACACAATGCTTTTGTCAGAATTTTATCGAAAGACATTGCACCGTTTTCATTTTTCAAATCCATCTATATCAATCCCGATTCGCATAGCGAACGTGAATTGAAAGAAGTGTTGGCGCACGAAAGTACACATGTACGACAATGGCACAGCATAGATGTCTTGCTGGGCGAATTGCTCACAATCATCTGTTGGGCAAATCCTTTTGCATGGCTTTTGAAAGCCGAAATACGGCAAAATCTCGAATTTCTTGCGGATAACAACGTGGTAAAATCGGGTTTTAACGCAAAAAAATACCAGTATCATTTGACTGAATTGGCATTATATTCACCTAATATTCAAATCACAAACAGATTTAATGTATCATCACTAAAAAAAAGAATCACTATGATGAATCGAAGAGAATCAAAAAAAATGGGATTAATCAAATATGCATTAATCCTTCCGGTAACGCTCACGCTTGTATTGTGGAGCAATGCTGAAGTCGTATCGTCGTCTGTATCGGCGATAGTTGAGAGTACAAATGTTGTCGAAGTTACATCCATTGAACAGCAGGCAATTCAACAAAGAAATACGCCACCACCACCTCCTCCTCCAGGATATCACGTTCACCAACGTGCCGGACAGCCAATAACCGAAAATTCTGTTTGGGGAATTGTGGAAAAAATGCCTGAATTTCCCGGCGGAAAAGAAGCGCAAATGAAGTTTCTTTCCGAAAGATTACGTTATCCGGTTATTGCACAGGAAGCCGGTATGCAAGGGCGTGTTATAGCGCAATTTGACGTACAAAGAACAGGGAAAATTACCAATGTGGAAATTCTCAACGGCGTTTCTATCGAATTGGACAATGAAGTAAAACGTTTAATTAACGCAATGCCGGATTGGATTCCCGGCGAACATAATGGCAATACGGTAATTGTGCGCCAAACGGTATCTGTATTATTCAGATTGCAGGGCGATGAACCGGCAACGAACCAAATAGCTGCCGAGCCTTCCGATATTGTTGTAGTTGCGTACGGAGTTGCCGCATCAAATAATGCAACGCAACAAGATACGTCGAGAGCAAATAACCCCTTTCTCGATAGCGAAGGTAATCCTATCCGTCCATTGATTGTAATTGACGATGTAGTAAAAGGTGTAGATTTTGATTTGTCAGCACTAAATCCTGATGACATAAAATCTATCAGTATATTAAAAGATGCAACTGCAATAGAACTTTACGGTGAAGAAGGTAAAAATGGTGTGATACTCATTTCGACAGAACATAATGAAGAGTCGCTAATGAGAAGAAATGAATTGATTAATAGCTTGGAAGCAGGAGCAGCAGGCATAAGGACATCTGTTTCTTTTAATGAAACAGCCAATATTAGAATTGGGAACGGAATAAGTCCACTATATGTAATTGACGGTGTGATAAAAGATGCGGATTTTGATTTATCCACCATTTCGTCCGATGATATCGAATCAATATCTGTATTGAAAGGCGAAACAGCAGTAGAACATTACGGCGAAAAAGGCAAAGAAGGTGTAATTATTATTACATTGAAGAAATAAAGAGTTTGATTTCTTTGTACGAGAAAACGGATAGTGGAAGCTGTCCGTTTTTTATTTTTCACTATCTTTGTCTCACAAAAAATTTCAATTAAAAATGATGACTTATTCAAAAGAAAAATGGATCTTTTTCATCTGTTTGACGATTGTTCTGACAGTTGTTACTTATTTGATGTCGGGAGTTGAAAAAACAACACTAAAAGTCGTCTTGGTGTTTTTCGGATTATCTTGCTTGTCAAGCTTTTTACTGACGAATGTCATTTTTAAGTTTTTACGCAAAAAGAAATGAAAAAAATTGGTCTTCTTTCCGACACGCACAATTATTGGGACGAAAAGTACGAAACCTATTTCGCCCCTTGTGACGAAATTTGGCACGCCGGCGATATCGGGTCGCTTGCCCTTGCGCAATGTTTCGAAGCGTTGGGAAAACCATTTCGTGCAGTACACGGCAATATTGACGACCACACAACACGTCTCGCCTATCCTAAAACATTGCGTTTCATACTCGAAAACGTGGAAGTGCTAATGACACATATTGGCGGATATCCCGGAAAATACGATTCCGGTATTCACCGTGAATTATATGCAAATCCGCCGAAACTGTTTGTTTGCGGGCATTCGCACATTTTAAAAGTGATGTATGACAAGAATTTAGAGTGTTTACATATCAATCCGGGCGCGGCGGGAAAATATGGTTTTCATCAAGTGCGTACTTTGATTAGATTTGTGTTGGATAAGGGAGATATTCGTGATTTGGAGGTAATACATCTTTCTTAAATTATCAATTGTCAATTATCCATTATCAATTAAAAAAATGCTAACTTTGTACCCTTAAATATCCGAATAAAATAACGCAACAACATAATGATTTCATTTTTCAAAACACCCTCACAAACCGTTATTGCCGTAGAGGCAACTGTGCCGTTTTCAGGCGAAACAATCGAAAAACTGAATTGGCTTTTCGGAAACGCCGAAATGCTGAATGGCAACGAAATCAAAGCGACCTATATCGGTCCGCGTCGCGAAATGATTACGCCGTGGAGCACTTGCGCAGTGGAAATTACCCAAAGTATGGGTATCGAAGGTATCGCTCGTATCGAAGAATACGCGCCTGCACAAACCGATTCGCCCGACTATGACCCAATGTTGCAAAGGATCTACACGGAACTCGATCAAACGATTTTTGCGATTGACAGGCATCCCGAGCCAATTTTGCTTATCGATGACATCGCGGCATACAATCAACAAGAAGGCTTGGCGTTAAGCGAAGATGAAATCGAATACCTCAATTCCGTAAGTGAAAAACTTGGTAGAAAGCTGACCGACAGCGAAGTATTTGGCTTTTCACAAGTAAATTCGGAACATTGTCGCCATAAAATTTTCAACGGAAAATTTATTATCGATGGCGAAGAAAAAGAGAGCACACTCTTTCAACTCATCAAAAAAACATCGCAAACCAATCCAAACACGTTGGTTTCCGCATACAAAGATAATGTGGCGTTTGTGGCAGGTCCCAAAATCGAACAATTTGCACCGATAAGCGGCGACAAACCTGACTTTTACACTACAAAAGAAATAGATAGCGTGCTTTCGCTTAAAGCAGAAACGCACAATTTTCCCACAACGGTAGAGCCGTTCAATGGTGCATCGACAGGCACGGGCGGTGAAATCCGCGACCGTCTTGCCGGTGGAAAAGGGTCGCTTCCGGTGGCAGGAACAGCGGTGTATATGACTTCATATCCACGTCTTGAAGACAACCGTGCGTGGGAAAAAGAGTTGCCCGCCAGAAAATGGCTTTACCAAACACCCGAACAGATTTTGATAAAAGCATCGAATGGCGCATCGGATTTCGGAAATAAATTTGGGCAACCGCTTATTTGCGGCTCATTGCTAACGTTTGAACACGCCGAAAATGACAAAAAATTTGGTTTCGACAAAGTGATTATGTTGGCGGGTGGTATCGGTTTCGCAAATCGGAAAGATGCATTGAAAGGCGAGCCGAAACCGGGCGAAAAAGTTGTCGTTCTCGGTGGCGATAATTATCGAATCGGAATGGGAGGTGCAGCCGTATCTTCTGTAACTACAGGTGAATACGATTCGGGTATCGAACTGAATGCTGTACAACGCGCTAATCCCGAAATGCAAAAACGTGTATCAAACGTAATTCGCACACTTGCCGAAGCGGACGATAATCCGATTGTTTCCATTCACGACCACGGTGCCGGCGGACATTTGAATTGTCTTTCGGAATTGGTAGAAAAAACGGGCGGAATTATCGAAATTGACAAACTTCCGATTGGCGACCCGACACTTTCAGCGAAAGAAATTATCGGCAACGAAAGTCAGGAAAGAATGGGCTTACTTGTTGAACAAAAAGATATTGAGCGTATTAGGAAAATCGCCGAACGCGAACGCGCACCGATGTATGTAGTGGGCGAAACAACTGATGATATGCAGTTTACATTTCGTCAGCCCGATGGCGAATGTCCGATAAGTATGAGTTTGAACGACTTTTTCGGAAGTTCGCCCAAAACCATTATGCAAGACAATACGGTGGAAGAAGAATATTCAACACCCGAATATAGCACTGAAAATCTTGAAACATATATCGAAAACGTTCTTCGTTTAGAATCAGTTGCGTGTAAAGATTGGCTGACGAACAAAGTAGATAGAAGCGTAACCGGAAAAATCGCTCGCCAGCAATGTCAAGGCGAAATTCAATTGCCGTTGAGTGACTGTGGTGCTATTGCGCTTGACCACAGAGGATTTACCGGAATGGCAACGTCTATCGGACACGCGCCGCAAGCGGCAATGATTGACCCTGCCGCAGGCTCGGTTTTGGCAGTTTCGGAAGCATTAACCAATATCGTTTTCGCGCCGCTAACAAACGGTTTGCAAAGCGTTTCGTTGAGTGCCAACTGGCAGTGGCCCTGTCGCAATCCGGGTGAAGATGCACGTTTATATAAAGCGGTAGAAGCCTGTTCAGATTTTGCTTGCGAACTGGGTATCAACATTCCTACGGGGAAAGATTCGTTGTCGATGACGCAAAAATATGGCAACGATGAAAAAGTATTTTCTCCCGGCTGTGTGATTATTACCGCCGCCGGCGAAGTGAAAAACATTCGCAAAATAGTATCGCCTGTGTTGGCGTATATCAAAGGAACATATCTCTATCATATTGATTTCTCGGTTGATACTCTAAAGCTTGGCGGTTCGGCATTTGCGCAAACATTGGGCAAAGTCGGTAACGAAGCACCAACCGTAACTGATACGGAATATTTCAAAAACGCTTTCGCGGCTGTGCAAGAACTTGTTAATCGTGGATTGATTTTGGCAGGACACGATATTTCGGAAGGTGGTATGATTACGGCGATGCTTGAAATGTGTTTTGCGAATCCGCAAGGCGGTTTGGAAGCGCGTTTGGATAAAATTCGCCACGCTGATTTGATTAAGATTTTGTTCGCCGAAAATCCGGGCGTACTTATTCAGGTAAAACATCATCATTTGGTGGAAAAAATACTTGAAGATTACGGTGTTGGTTTTGCTATTGTGGCTCGTCCAACGGAAGAACGTATGCTTGTGATTGAAAAAGACAATTTCCGTCAAGAATTTGATATTGATAAATTGCGTGATGTGTGGTATCGTACTTCATATTTGCTTGACCAAAAACAAAGTGGCGAAGTGTGTGCCAAAGCGCGTTTCGATAATTACAAAAAACAACCGTTGCAATTCGATATTAAACCCTCATTCACAGGAAAATTTGAAGATTACGGCTTAAGCCCAGACCGAAAAGAAAAATCGGGATTGCAAGCTGCGATTATTCGTGAAAAAGGTACGAATGGTGAGCGCGAAATGGCGTACGCACTTTGGCTTGCGGGTTTCGATGTGAAAGATGTACACACTACTGACCTTACATCGGGTCGCGAAACGCTTGAAGATGTGCAATTTGCCGTTTTCTGTGGCGGATTTTCAAATTCCGATGTACTTGGCTCTGCAAAAGGTTGGGCAGGCGGATTGCTTTACAACGAAAAAGCAAAAACAGCGATTCAAAATTTCTATGCTCGTCCCGATACGCTTTCGCTCGGCATTTGCAACGGTTGTCAATTGATGATGGAACTCGGTTTGGTATACCCCGAAATGGATGATACGCACCCGAAAATGCGCCACAATAGTTCGGAAAAATTTGAATCGACATTTGTGAGTGTAGAAATTCCGCAAAACGAATCTGTGATGTTCAAGTCGCTCAGTGGCAACAAACTTGGTATTTGGGTGGCGCACGGCGAAGGGCGTTTCGAGTTGCCGCAATCCGAATCGACGTATAATATTGTAGCTAAATATGTGTATGACGAATATCCGGGCAATCCCAATGGATCGGATTATAATACCGCCGCCGTTTGTTCGCACGATGGTCGCCATTTGGCGATGATGCCACATTTGGAGCGTACGATATTTCCTTGGCAGAATGCTTATTACCCGTTTGAATATCGTAAACATGATGTTACGTTGTGGGTTGAGGCGTTTGTGAATGCGAGGGAGTGGTTGAAGGTGAAATAATTTAATTATATGACATACTTTCTCGAAAACTTCCAACTATTGGGCTTAGCCATCGGCATCGCCACTTTTCTGATTATCGGACTTTTTCACCCTATTGTGATTAAAGCTGAATATTATTGGGGAACGTGTTGTTGGTGGATATTTTTGCTTCTGGGAATTATCGGCGTTGTTGTTTCCGTTGTTACGACAAATGTTTTTATTTCTGCACTTTGTGGGGTTTTTGCTTTTTCTTCGTTTTGGACAATCAAAGAACTTTTTGAGCAGCGGGAGCGTGTAAAGAAGGGATGGTTTCCGAAAAGGAAGAAGAAGGATAAATGAAAATGACTGATAAATTATTAAACAACAAATAAATGAATCACATCTTCATTTACCCAATGAAAGTGCGTGACTACGAATGCGATGCACAAGGGCACGTCAACAACGCCAATTATCAACACTATTTCGAAGTAGCACGACACGAATTCTTTGTACAATACGGTTTTAACTTCTTCGATTTAACAAAAAGCGGACTCAACCTCGTTGTGGCACGTGTAGATATTCGCTATAAAACGCCAATGTATGGCTCAGAACCTTTTGTGGTTACGATTGACAAAATTGAAAAGAAAGGTGTATTATATATTTTTCATCAAAGCGTTATTCGTACAACGGATAATGTGTTGTGTGCCAAAGCAAAAGTGGATGTAGCGTCAGTAGTAAACGGTAAATTATCGCGACCTGATTTTTTTGATAATGCATTGGGAGAAGTAATGAATAATGACTAACGAAAAAACACTTTACCAAATCGCCCTCACGTTTATCAACGGAATCGGTGTTACGCTTGCACGTGCATTGATGCAATACGTTGGTGATGAAAAAGATATTTTTACAGGAAGTATAAAAAAATTGGAAGTAATTCCACGTATTTCAAAGAGACTTATTGGCGAAATACGAAACAAAGAAGTATTACTTAGAGCAGAAAAAGAGTTGCAATTTATTACCAAAAACAACATTCAACCGCTCTTTTTCACGGACGACGATTATCCGCAACGTCTTACAAGCTGTATCGATGCACCTATTTTGTTATATTCTAAAGGAAATACCGAATTCAATCGCGAAAAGATAATCAGCATTGTTGGTACGCGCAATGCGACCAAACAAGGGCAAGAATTTTGCCAAAAATTCGTTAAAGACTTATCGAGTCAATTTTCGGAATTATTAGTAGTGAGTGGATTAGCTTATGGTATAGATATTTGTGCACATCGTGCTTCGTTACAAAATAATTTATCAACCGTTGGCGTTTTGGCGCACGGATTAGACCGGATTTATCCTTACGCGCATCGCCATACAGCCATCGAAATGCTCGGAAATGGTGCGTTACTCACGGAATTTCCAAGCGAAACTACTCCCGATAAACATAATTTTGTGCGACGAAACCGAATTGTGGCAGGAATGGCAGATGCAGTTATCGTGGTGGAGTCGGGTGAAAAAGGCGGCTCGCTCATCACAGCAGAAATTGCCGATTCGTATTATCGCGAAGTTTTCGCCGTACCGGGACGAATAACAGACCGAGAATCAATAGGCTGTAATCAACTTATTTCTAAGAACAAAGCCATTCTTTTACAAGACACCGATAATTTCGTGAAACACTTAGGTTGGGCAAAAACCGAAAAACCCGCTCCGCCAAAACAACGCGAACTTTTTCTCAATCTCAACGAAGATGAAGAAAAAATATTCAACGCGCTTGCTAAAGCTGATTCGATGGGAGTAAACTTGCTTGCTATTGAATTGAATACGCCTGTGTCGAAATTGTTTTTCACATTGTTGGAGTTGGAAATGAAAAATATTGTGCAGGCATTGCCGGGTGGTGTTTATAGGTTGCTGTGAGAAGGAAAGAATACGATTAATCATTAAACATTAATTACTAATCATTATTTTTCGTATCTTTGAAAAAAATTAAAAACTACAAAATAATATGTCAGAAGAAAAAAACAATAACAGCGAAAAACTCAAAGCGTTACGCGCGGCGATGGATAAAATAGAAAAATCGTTCGGAAAAGGCTCAATTATGAAAATGGGCGATGAAAAAATTGAAGAAATCGCCGTTATTTCAACCGGCTCTATCGGACTGAATGCTGCGTTGGGCGTTGGCGGTTTTCCACGTGGACGTGTGATTGAAATTTTCGGTCCCGAATCATCTGGAAAAACTACGCTCGCGATTCATTCCATTGCCGAAGTGCAAAAATTGGGCGGTATTGCTGCTGTTATTGATGCGGAACACGCGTTCGACCGTTTTTATGCCGAAAAATTGGGTGTAAATACCGATGAATTATTGATTTCACAACCCAACAATGGTGAAGAAGCATTAGAAATTGCCGAACAATTGATTCGTTCTTCCGCAGTAGATCTTATTGTGATAGACTCCGTTGCAGCACTTACGCCAAAGAAGGAAATCGAAGGTGATATGGGCGACTCCAATGTAGGGTTGCAAGCGCGATTGATGTCGCAAGCATTACGAAAACTCACATCTGCCATCAGCAAAACAAATACAACTTGCATCTTTATCAATCAATTGCGCGAAAAAATCGGTGTAATGTTCGGTAGTCCCGAAACCACAACGGGCGGTAATGCGTTGAAATTTTATGCATCTGTTCGTATTGATATTCGCAAAGGAACGGCGATAAAAGACGGTGAAGATGTTCTTGGAAATCTCACGAAGGTAAAAGTGGTAAAAAATAAAGTGGCGCCTCCTTTTCGCAAAGCCGAATTCGATATTATGTACGGCGAAGGTATCTCACGCCCGGGCGAAATTATCGACTTAGGTGCGGATTTGAATATTATCAAAAAAAGTGGATCGTGGTACAGTTATAACGATACAAAACTCGGACAAGGTCGCGATGCCGCAAAAAGCACTATTAAAGACAACCCCGAATTGGCGGAAGAACTTGAAAAATTGATTTTTGAAGCGTTGAAAGAAAAGAAATAATTTTATTTACGATTTTAGATTTACGATCTTAGATTGAAGGCAGGTACTTTGCAAATCTAAAATCGTAAATCTAAAATCGTAAATTATTTTAAAGGATTAGCTCTCACACCTTCGTGCGTAATCACCACCGGTTTAATAAATCCCCCTTCATCGAAAAACATTTCGTCGATACAAACCACTCTGTGATCTCTATCCGTTTCTTCGAGCGGACGACGATGATAAACAATGTAATACTTGCCTGATTTTGGTTCGTGAATCACTGAATGATGTCCGGCACTTGTTGCAATTTCAGGATTTTGCTCCAAAACTGTTCCGATTCTTTCAAAAGGACCAAGCGGATTATCGGCAATAGCATAAGCCACACTATAATTGGGAAGGCCCCAACCACCTTCCGACCACATAAAATAATACTTTCCGTTACGCATAAACATAAACGGACCTTCTACATAATTCTCAGGCGTAATGGATTTGAAGATCTCGCCGTTTTCAAACGGTATAAACCCCGTAAAGTCATCGTTTAATTTAGCAACGTTGCAATGTCTCCAACCGCCATAATAGATATAATGCGTACCATCTACATCACGAAACACATACTGGTCAATGGGTTGCGCACCATGTATAATTTGATCAATGAGAGGTTTTCCCAGCAAGTCTTTGAACGGACCTTCCGGTCTGTCGGCAACTGCTACGCCAATTCCGCCTAATTCGTCATTGTTTTGAATATCATTTCCGGCAAAGAAAAGATAATACTTGTTGTTGTGTTTGATAATGGACGGCGCCCACATCGCTTGCCAAATCCAATCGACTTCCACGTTGTCGATAATTTGTTCGTGTTTTGTCCAATGAATCAAATCGGGCGATGAAAAGGCATCCAAATGCAACTGTTGTCTATATCTTGCCGAAAAAGTTGGATAAATCCAATAAGTGTCATCAAAGATGATTCCGTCCGGATCAGCGTACCAGCCTTCGAAAATAGGATTGCCCGACATCCGGGTATCTTCTTCCGTTCTTTTGTTTTGACTACAAGACAATAAAATGAGTAAACTTACTGAAAATAATAGAACTTGTTTAATCATAATTTGTAATTTTTGTGATGATAAAATTGACTTCAAAGATAAATAAATTTTTTGAAGCATTGCACTATTCTTTTTCAAAGATACTTGACTGATTGACTGATTTGAGAGAAAATGCTATTATCTGACACAAAATTATCATTATCTTTGTACTTTCAAAAGCAAAAATAATGACTCAAAAACAATATCTTCTCGGAATGACGCTTGCCGAAATCAGCGAAAGCGTGCAAGAGTTAGGTCTTCCGAAATTTACTGCCAAACAAATCGCCGATTGGGTATACATGAAGCGAGCGAAATCAGTGGACGAAATGACTAATATTTCACTGAAAAACAGACAGATTCTTTTCGAGAAATTTGAAATCGGTCGCATAGAGCCGCAAGAAGTACAAACATCAAAAGACGGTACGCGAAAAATGTTGTTCAAAATCGCTGACGGAAAATTCATCGAAACCGTTACCATCCCCGAAGACGACCGATTGACCGTCTGTATATCTTCACAAGTAGGCTGCAAAATGGATTGCGATTTTTGTATGACCGGAAAAATGGGTTTTCACGGCAACCTTTCGGTAACGGAAATTCTAAATCAAGTCTATTCCGTGCCTGATGCGGAAAAATTGACCAATCTCGTATTTATGGGAATGGGTGAGCCATTGGACAATTACGAAAATGTGCTGAAAACATCGGACCTGTTAATGACAGATTACGGACTTGCGTGGAGCCCGAGACGTATTACGCTCTCTACCATCGGTTTGAAAACTAATCTCAAACGATTTCTCGACGAAAGTAAATGTCATCTTGCCATCAGTCTTCACAACCCAATTTCCGAACAGCGATTGGCAATGATGCCCGTTGAAAAATCAATGCCGATAAAATCGATTATCGAAATGTTGGAAGATTATGATTGGAGCCATCAGCGACGATTGTCGTTTGAATATGTGATGTTCGACGGCATAAATGATACTTTGCTCTACGCTCGCGAATTGGCAAAACTACTTTCGACGTTGGATTGCCGCATTAATCTCATTCGTTTTCACACGATTCCGATGAGTAATTTGCGTCCGTCGAGCAACGAAAATATGGTCAAATTTCGCGATTTTCTAACTGCAAAAGGCTTTATTTGTACCATTCGTACATCGCGAGGCGAAGATATTTCTGCCGCGTGCGGAATGTTATCTACAGATAAAAACACGAAGACATAAAAGTAAGAAGGTGCCAAAGCAAAAATAGAGAATATTCAATGGGTAAAGGAAAAATATTCGAAAATAGTTCGCATTTTACGTAAATAGTTGTACATTTGTATCACATAATATATAAATCAATAAAAACGATAAACGTATGAAACACTTTTATCTATTTCTATCATTGATAGCTGCCGTTGTGTTGTTTGCATCGTGTGATCAAATGCCCGGATTGCTTGCTGCCTCTTCGGCATCAAACGAAGTGATTGTGGTAATGAACGATAAGGCTTGGGAAGAAGAGTCGGGAAGAGCTGTATTCGGCGTGCTCAGTTCGAACGCAAAAGGATTGCCGCAAGCAGAGCCGAATTTCAGAATTATAAAATTAACGCCAGAAAACTTCACTAGAACATTTAGGACAGCGCGTAATATTGTTATCCCCGAAATATCAAATATTTACAGCGCTCCCGCCCTCAATGCAAATATTGATGTATATGCTGTTGGACAGGTAATTCTAAATATTGTTGCGCCCGATACGGCATCTTTTGTTCAATTTGTTACCGAAAATAGAGAGGTAATTGTTGACTATATTATTGAAAAAGAGTTGGAAAGGAATGCAAGATGGCTGATGCACAGCGGACGAAGCGGACCATTGACGCGTGCACAGGAGATGTTTGGCATCAATATTTTTCCGCCGAGAGGTCTGCCGAATGTGCTCATTGATAGCCGGGATTTTTACTGGGCTTCCAACAATGCAAATCGTTCGCGTCAAGACCTTGTCATTTATCAATTTCCGTATACTTCGCCCGATATTTTCCAAAAAGACTCGTTGGTTGCTATTCGCAATCGCATAGTGGGTGATCATATTCAAGGGTCGTTTAATTCGCGAATGTCCACAAACACAACAACATATCCACCACATTTTCGTGAACTCGAAGTGGATGGAATTTATCGTGCCGAACTTCGCGGATTATGGGAGATGGATGCCGATTTTATGGGCGGACCATTCGTAATGCAGGCTTTTGTTAACGAAAATACTGCGCAGGTAATTGTGGTAGAAGTACTTGTGTATGCACCCGAAACCACCAAACGAAACCTTATTCGCAATATGGAAGCATCGTTTTATACGATTAGTATGCCACAATTGCCGGACTTCGATTTTTAAATTAGGAATTAAGAATTAGGAATTGAGAATATAGCATTCGACCTTTCTAATTCTTAATTCTTAATTCTTAATTCTTAATTCAAAAAAAATGTCTCACTTAGTAAAAATAGGTATTACACACGGCGATGTCAATGGCATTGGCTACGAAATATTATTAAAAACGTTTTCAGATACACGACTGTTGGAATTATTCAACCCTGTGATTTACGGCTCGTCAAAATCGGCTTCGTATCACAGAAAGGCGTTGGATCTTCCATCGTTGAATCTTCACATCATTTCAAGGGTTGAAGATGCGCACACAGGCAAAATCAATTTGTTCAACTGTATAAAGGAGGAAATAAAAATTGATTTAGGTAAGCCGAGCACTGAAGCCGGAGAAGCTGCCTATACAGCCTTAAACGATGCTGTACAAGATTTGCAAGATGCTAAAATAGACGCATTGGTTACGCTTCCTATCAATAAGGATAGTATCCAAAGCGATAAATTTCGTTTTCGCGGACATACCGAATTTCTTGAAAATCGCTTTGCGCGACAGGGTGAAAAGGCATTGATGATGTTTGTAACGGATAAATTTCGTGTTGCGTTGGCGACCACACATTTACCCATCTCGGAAGTGTCGAAGCATATCACTACTGCAACCATTTTGGGGAAATTGAGAACGCTCAATTTTTCATTGAAACGCGATTTCAGGATTGAAAGTCCACGCATTGCCGTATTAGGACTAAATCCGCACGCGGGCGAAAACGGATTGTTGGGAAAAGAAGAGGTTGAAGCCATTATTCCGGCAATAACAGAAGCGCAAGGAAAAGGTATTCTTTGTGTTGGACCGTTTGCGGCTGATGGATTCTTCGGAACCGGCAGATACAAAGAATTCGATGCCGTGTTGGCTATGTATCACGATCAAGGATTGATTCCGTTTAAGACTTTTGCAATGGAATCGGGTGTGAATTATACTGCCGGACTTCCGATTGTTCGTACCTCGCCCGACCACGGTACGGCGTATGATATTGCAGGGAAAAATGAAGCATCGGACGAATCGTTCCGTCAAGCAATGTATGTGGCTGTCGATATTTTCAAAAATCGCCGAGCGTATGATGAAGCACACGAAAATCCGCTTCGCAAAATGTTTTTCGATAGAGGCAAAGATGATGAAAAATTGGATTTGACGAAAGGGGAATAAAGAAATAGCTTTGGCTTTTAGCTGTTGGCTTTGGCAATATCTGGAACTGCCAAAGCCAACAGCTAAAAGCCAAAGCTATTAAAGATACTCATCGCCGTATCTAAACTTCACATCTGTAACAAAATGTTTGATACGCTGTTCTTCACTCTTTTTACAAATCAGCAGCACGTTACCCGATTCTGCCACGATATATCCGTCAAGGCCCTGAATAACAACTAATTTTTCGTCACTTGTAGCCACAATATTATTGTTACTTTCTATGAACAATGTTTTGCAGTGCAAACTGGTATTGCTGTTATCGTCATGCTGCGATACTTCGTGAAATGCTCCCCACGTACCCAAATCACACCAACCAAAGTTGGAGATATTCACATATACATTATCAGCTTTTTCCAATACACCATAATCTATTGAGATATTGGGACAAAATGGAAAAACTTCGCCGATAAATTGCTTCTCGTCAGACGTATTGAACATATTTTTCCCTTCCTCAAATTTATTCACAATATCGGGCAAATGATTGCGGAAAGCACTAATAATAGTATTTACATTCCAAAGGAAAATGCCTGAATTCCAAACAAATTCGCCACTGTCAACAAACATTGTCGCTAATTCTAAGTTTGGCTTTTCCGTAAAAGTTTTTACTTTCGAAATTCCGTCGATTTCCTCCTTACTTACTTGGATGTAGCCATATCCTGTTTCGGGACGACCGGGTTGTATGCCCAGTGTGAGCAACATCGGATTGTTTTCTACGAAATCCAATCCTTTGGTAATATCGGCAATGAATTGGTCCTCATTCAAAATCAAATGGTCAGACGGCGCCACAACGATGTTTGCTTGCGGATTTATCGCCTTTATCCGGTACGTGGCAAAAGCGATGGCAGGCGCTGTGTTTCGACGCATCGGCTCACACAAAATCTGATGGTCTTGCAGTTCGGGCAACTGTTTTTTTGTTATTTCAGCGTAGGTTTCGTTGGTAACGACGAAAATATTTTCTATCGGCACAATTTTTTTGAATCGGTCAAATGTGCCTTGTAACAATGACCTGCCTGTTCCCAAAAAATCGAGAAACTGCTTCGGTTTTTCTTCCTTGCTGAAGGGCCAAAAACGACTTCCGACACCGCCGCTCATAATCACACAATAGTTATTATTGCTCATATAATTTATATTTTGGAACGCAGATGACGCGGATAACACGAAATCCGTGATAATCCGTGTCATCAGTGTTCTAATTGTATTTTCAATTTCGACCTTAAAGGTACAAAAAAAATGCTATCTTTGCACCATAAATATAAAATAATGATATGAAGAAGTCATCTTCTAAAAAATCTCATCAAAAGCGAACATCGAAATACGCTTACGTCATCATCGGACTATTGGTTGTTGCGGTTTTGGCGTGGTATTGCGCTCAACTTCCTTCGAAAAGAGTGAGCCCGATTACACCGCAACAATCGGAAGCGTTGAATATCCCTTTTGTGAAACAGGGCGAATTGACATTTATCAGTGCCGCTGCGTCCGATACGCTTGCGCGCATCAATATTGAAGTGGCTGACGATTTTGAATCACGCCGACGAGGGTTGATGTTTCGCAGTTCGATTCCCGAAAACGGCGGAATGCTTTTCCTTATGGAACTTGAAGAAATGCAAAGTTTTTGGATGCAAAACACCCATATTTCACTTGATATATTATATGTGAATGCCAATATGAAAATCATTGATATTCACGCGAATACAAAAATATTGAGTGAGCAGAGTTATTTTTCTTCCGCACCGGCATTATATGTGGTAGAAGTGAATGCGGGGTTTTCTTACCGAAATAATATTAATGTGGGCGATAAAATTAGCTTTGTAATTGATTAAATTTCTTTCCTTGCCGGCTATCTCTTTCTAAAAATCGCTTTGTAACTTTATGCGTAATTTCCGCATTTTTTATTCCCCAATCCGGTGCTATACGCCATTCTACCGGTGAGTGCGATGAAAAACGTTCGATATAAAAATTAGGGTGCAGTCGCTCGGCAAAATCCACGCAAAGGTCAATATATTCATCGAGTTGAAACAGGTGAAAAGATTCGGGTAGAGACTTAAACTCTTTTTCCATTACCGTTCCTTTGATAATTTGTAGTTGGTGTAGCTTTATGGTTGTGAGTGGAAGTTTTGACAGTTCATCGGCGTGATATAGAATATCTTCTTTCGTTTCGTCGGGTAGTCCCAAAATCATATGTACACCTACCGGAATGCCGCGTTCTGCCGTTTTATGAATAGCATCAACAGATTCTTCGTAAGTGTGTTGCCGGTTAATTCTTTCCAATGTCTTATTGAGTGTAGATTCTACTCCGTATTCCACTAATAGAAAAGTTTTTTTGTTGAGTTTTTCAAGATAATCGAGCAGTTCGTCGGGCATACAATCGGGACGTGTGCCAATAATTAATCCTACTACATTGGGATATGCCAATGCTTCTTCATACATCGTGGTAAGTGATTCTATGCTGCCGTAAGTGTTTGTATATGATTGAAAATAGGCGAGATATTTCATTTCGGGGTATTTGTGCGAAAAGAAATCAATTCCGTTAGCCAATTGCTCCGAAATGGTTTTGGGCAATTTTTCGTATCGAGGACTAAAACTTTGATTGTTGCAATAAGTACACCCGCCGCGGGCTTTACTTCCATCGCGATTAGGGCAGGTCAAACCGGCATTGATGGTGGTTTTTTGCACTTTGTACGGGAAATTTTCGGCGAGAAAATCAGCAAAGTCTCGATATGGCTTGTTTGGATTCATTTTTTTTAAGGTACAAGGTACAGGGTGCAAGGCACGGGGCACAGGATATAAATACCTGCAATTTGTGCCCTGTGCCTTGCACCCTGTACCCCACTTTCACCTTGTTCTTCGTCCTGTATTTTCGTTATTTTCTCCCGTTGAAGTAGCTGAATTTGTTGTACTGCTGCCTCTTGTATTTGTATTTTGCTGTTGCGTAGCATTGCTGTTTCTACCGGACGAATTGTTTTGTTGTTGTGTCGCATTACTGTTTCTTGTCGTAGAATTTTGCTGCGTTTGCGTAGCTTCATTATTTCTTCGAGAAGAATTACTGTTTTGCTGCTGTGTTGCTTCTCTATTTCTCGTGTTTGAGTTTTGCTGCGTTTGCGTTGCATTGCTGTTTCTATTCGAAGAACTGTTGTTTTGCTGTTGCGTAGCGTTACTGTTATTCCTGTTAGAGTTATTATTTTGCTGCGTCGGTGTCGCGTTGTTATTCCTGTTAGGGTTGTTTTGCTGTGTTTGCGAAGCATTATTATTTCTGTTGGAATTATTATTTTGCTGCGTTGTATTATTGTTACCTCGCGACGGATTTTGCTGCGTCGATGTCGCGTTATTATTCCTGCTCGGTGTGGTAGAATTGTTGCTGTTTACCGTTCCGCTCGACGAATTTCTTGTTGTTCCGGTTGAGCGATTATTGTTTGTAACGTTTCTCGTTGTCGATTCTCTTGTAACTGTCCCTCTATCATTGCTACTGTTTCGAGTAGTAGTGTTGTTGTTTACCGATGAATTTCTATTAGATGAAGAACCTCTTGGTGCTGCATCGGGACGAAATACATTCACCGAATTATTATTCACTGAAGTCGATCTTCCCGAACGATTATTTGTTGCATTAATTGTACGAACGTTCGGTTGTCTTCCTGTCGTACGCTGAACTTCTCTGGCACTCGGACCGCTGAAAAAATTGTTGTTATTAATAATCGTTGTATTGTTGATAATCGTCGTGTTATTAATAATCGTTGTATTATTTCTGCTGAAATGCCTGTTCATATTACGTTGATGCATATATCTATTGGGTACAAATGTCCAATAACGAGGTGCAATGTTGATATTAATGTTTACATTCATTCCCGGACCCATTGGTGCCCAGCCGTAATAGCCTCCACCACCGCGCCATGCTACCCAAGCGGGTGCCCATTCGTAGCCCGGCATCCAAGCCCAACCGTAAAAATCGTCATAAAACCATCTTCCGTAGTGAAAAGGAGCCCAGCCCCACGAGTAGTTTGATACCCACATATTACCACGATTGGTCATTACCCAATATCCGTTGGTGGCATAAGGTTGAAAATTCCTTGTATTTGGTATCCACACTTGTCCGTAATACGGATTATTTATCCATCGTCCGTGTGGACTTAACTCTTGATAAAATACATTGAAATTTACGCCGCCACCGTCGCCAACATAATATCCGTCGTTTTGGTAGCCTCTATCATTATATCTCTGAGATGCGCAAGATGAAAATGTTATTGCGGCAAAAAGAAGAATCAATATGTAGTTAAAAGTTTTCATATCAGTGAGGTTTTAGTGGTGGAACTTCATTGTTTTTGTGTAAATTAGACGTGGTATTTGGGGTTTGGTTTAATGGATAATGATAAAAAAGCGACACAATTTTGTGTCGCTTTTTACATACATTTTACAGATATCCCGGATTTTGCTTTAACTGCGGGTTTCTGTCGAGGTTACCCGTTGAAAACGGCAGGTAGCGATTGTGTGGTCTGAACACTCTGTTTTCAATCAGTACCGGTGTGCCGGTAACACGGGCACGTCTGAATTGATCTACTGCCGGATCGTGCGAAACCGTTCCGTTAATACGTGTGAGCGGTCCATTCATCACGGTTTCGGCAAGCATTCTGCCCGATGCGTCTTTCCATCGCAAAATATCGGCGCGACGATGTCCTTCACCCGCTAATTCGATGGTACGTTCACGGCGAATCAGTTCGCGAAACGTTGCTTGCGTAGCGTGTTGTGCACGGTCAACGACGGGCATACCTGCGCGTAAGCGAATTTGGTCAATTGCATCATACGCTTCCGGCGTTGGACCGTTCAGTTCGTTGGAGGCTTCAGCCAGCGAGAGCAACGCTTCGGCATAACGATAGATGATATATTCTGTTTGAGTAGGATCCCAAACAAAAGCGCCACCGGGTCCGGTTTGATATTGCGAGTAAGGCAAAAAGAATTTCGCCCAGGTCAAACCTGTTCTTGATGAATTGTTAGCAAAGGTTACGAAGTTAGTATTTGCTGCTCCGTTGGGTAAAGTTGCATCTAACGTGTTGATGATGTTGTTATATCCACTCACCCAGTCCATGCCCGGTACCAAAATTGTTGCCGCCAAACGCGGATCTCTGCCATAGAACGGAAATTCGGGATCGTAGCCCGATACAGGGTCTGTAATCGGCAAACCGTTTGCCATCTCAAACATATCCACCAGGTTTTGCGTGGGCACCATTGACGACCATCCGCCATCGGCGTTGTTTGGAATGGTGATGAACCACTCGTTGGCGCCGGGGGTTACCTTTTGCACCGACAAGATGATTTCTTCCGAATCCCTTCCCGCGTATGAAAACACGGTGCTAAAATCATCAAGCAAACGATATTGCCCCAACGATACGATTTCTCTTGCTGCACTCAAAGCCCTCTGCCAGTCTTCGTAGTAGAGTGCAGAGCGCATTTTAAGCATTAATACTGCACCTCGTGCCACACGTCCGTCTGCGGCGGGTGTTAGCCTGATTCCCTCCAAAGCCAAGTCAACCTCGTCAAAAACGAATTGCTTCATCCGTTCTTCGCTTTCGCGAGGACGTTGTGCATCTTCGGCATTATTCGGCAAGTCTAAGATAAGGGGTGCTCCGCCATACCACCAGTTCATGTTGAAGTATTGATAGGCGCGTATAAACCTTGCTTGCGCAATGATGTCATTTTTCACCGCTTGGTCGCGAAACTCTACCCTGTCGATGTTTGCCAAGAGGTAGTTTACCCTGCGAATGTGGCGAAAGTTATAAAAACGACCACTGCCTGTGTTAGCGGCGTTCATCGATCCGTCGCCGATGACTCTCCATCCTCCGCCATCGTTATGAAAGCTGAATCCGATATCGGAAGCACAATCCAAATAGAAGAAAGACTCGCCATGAAAGAGTTCATTTCCTGCATAGCATCCAACCAAAAAACGTTCCACGTCAGCCTCGGTTTGCCATACGGTTGCTGTGTTCAGACTGTCTTTCGGGAAGGTATTCAAAAAGTCGCTGCACGAGCTGAACTGCAGCAGACATACCAAACTAAAAATATAAATTGCTATTTTTTTCATACGATTATTTCAATTAAAATGTTAAATTTATACCGATTGCGTGTGTTCTGGGTATCGGGTAATTAGAAAGCCCTTCACTACGCCCTTCCGGATCGATGTTAAGCGGTAACTTATGAAACGTGAGCAGGTTTTCGCCGGTGTAGAATACGCGTAATCTTTGTATTCCTGCCTTGCCAATAATCTGCGCAGGGAGGTTGTAGCCTAATTGCAGGTTTTTAACGCGCAAAAAATCGGTGCTGAATAGCCAGTAATCACTACGAACACGTCGTTGGTCGCTGTTCGAAAACATATCGTCCCATATGCGAGGTACTTTGGTGTTGGTGTTTTCGGGTGTCCAAGCATTTAACCACCATGTAGCGGGATGTGTAGCATCGCCTGTAAACGAACCGAATGCCTCCTGTGTAAGTAACTGGCTCCCGCCTGCTTGTGCGGTAAGCAGCATCGAAAAATCAAATTGCTTCCAAGCAAGGCTTGTGCTCCATCCGAATGTATAGTCGGGCATAGCGGAATTAAATGTTACGCGATCATTAGCATTAAATACGTTGTCAGGATTTCCATTTTCGTCGTATGTATTGTGGGTATTTACATACCTGATGTCTCCGGGTCTGAACGTTTGCGAAAACATTCCGGTATTGTATTTTGCCAAAAATGCGTCAATTTCGGCTTGTGATTGGAACAAGCCGTCGCTTTTGTACAAATGCCACGCATTGACTCTTTCGCCTACTCTCAGCACTCTGTCTCCGTCAATAATAGGCAGGCGCGGTCTGCCTTCTGCGTCTAAGCCCAAGTCAACAATTCTTTCGCGATTGTATGCCACGTTTAGAGTAGTTTGCAGGCTGAAATCGCCCCAGCGTTTGCTATAGCTTGCCGTAATTTCAATACCTCTGTTGCTCACTACACCTACGTTGTCCATATAATTGCCCAGTGCAAACTCTGCAGGTGAAGGCACATCCATCAAAATTCCCGATGTTTCGCGGTCGTAATAATCAATAGACACATTAAAACTGTTCAGGAACGCGACGTCTAAGCCTACTCCGTATGTCCGCACCTGTTCCCACGAAATAGAAGGTACGCGGTGCGTGTTGTGTGCAAAACCTTGTGTCAGTGTGCCACCAAACGGATAGTTCACTATTGTGTAGGTGTTTACCCATGGGTAGTGCTCCCCGCGGGCGTGTTGGTCGCCCAGCAGTCCCCATGAACCGCGAATCCGTAACTGATTGAGCCAGTCGCGGGTATTCTCCATAAAATTTTCCTCGTTAATGCGCCATCCTGTCGAAAATGAAGGGAAGTGTCCCCAGCGATAATTGGGATGGAAACGCGACGAAGCATCGGCTCTGATGTTCGCTTCAAACAAGTATTTGCTGGCATAATCGTAGTTGATTCGCCCGAAACCCGAAAGCATATTTGCTTGACGTGTAAAGCCTTCGTTTGTTTGTGTTGCGGCAGTTCCGGCATTCATATCCGTTACTAAATTGTTGGGGAAATTTTCTCTCTGCATGGTATTTTCCCTAAAGTTATAGGCTTCTGCCGACCATCCTGCAAGTGCCGAAATATTATGATTGCCAAAGCCTTTTACGTAATTGAGAGTGGCATCAAACTGTGCCCTGTTCCATGCCTGAAACCTTTCATTCAGTCGATTTACCGGATGGTTGGTGCCTGTGGCTATGCTGTACTCGCCGCCGGGCTGGTAAATAAATGAATGCGAGAATTCGTGTCTGTGCTGTGATGCACTGGTGTATGCTCCTCGCATCATTGCCGTCAGTCCGTCTAATATCTTGTATTCAGCCTGTAACAGTCCTGAGAAATTTTCGTTGTAGTGTCTTCTTTGCTGTCCGCTGTCTAACCAAGCTAATGGGTTGCCGTCAGATGTTGGTCCATACGTTCCATCGGGATAGCGTCCTACAACCCATGGAGCCAAAGTGTTCAGCTGGCGAATCAACTGTCCGGATCCGTTTCTCGTGTAACTGTTAGTAGGGTCGTGGTGTTTGTTGTTGATGTAAGACATATTCATGCGCACGTTCAACTGGTCGGTTACGTCTAATCCTACGTTAATTCGTCCGTTGAACTGCTGACGTTCAGAGTTAGGCAACATACCTTCTTGTCCAAGATAGCCGATGGATAACATATAGTCAGCCTTATCGGTTCCGCCGCTTGCAGTGAGGTTGTGCTGTTGCTGGAATGCGCTTCTGAATGCTTCACCAAGCCAATCGGTATTGGGATGTGTGTAGGGTGATGAGCCATCGCGGAACAATTCCAGATCGCGGTCAGTCCAACGGGAAACTACGCCGCGCGATTCTTCGGCTCCTTTCATCAAGCGGGCATAGTCATACGAACTCAAGCGTTCTACCATAAACGAAGGCGACATAACACTGAATGTACCGCTGTAGTTGATGGTTGGTTTTTCGCCTGCACGTCCTCTTTTTGTGGTAATTAGGATTACACCGTTTGCTGCCTTTGAGCCGTAAATGGCCGCCGAGCCGGCATCTCTCAATACAGAGATACTTTCGATGTCGTTCGGGTCAATAGAGTTCCAGTTACCGCTTTCGATTCCATCAACCAAAACGAGGGGTTGCGAAAAATCAACGCCGTTGACATTTGTATTCAATGTACCGGTTCCGCGTATGCGCACTGTGGCGCCGTCTTCACCCGGACGACCGGATCCTGTCATCACAGTAACACCTGCTGCCAATCCTTGCAGTGCACCGGATATGTTTTGTATCGGGCGGTTTGTAAGCGCTCTGCTGTCGATGGTTGAGACAGCACCCGTTAAGTTTGCTCTTCTTTGTACACCGTACCCCACGACTACTAATTCGTCTAATAGTTCAGTGTCTTCGGTGAGGGTTACATTGATGGTTGTACGTCCGTTTACAGGTACGGTTACTGTACTCATACCAACGTATGATACTTCTAATGTGGCATTGGGGTTTACGCTACTTAGTGTGTAGTTACCATCGAAGTCGGTAACCGTTCCGTTCACTCGGTTTCCTCGTTCTACAATGGTTGCGCCGATGACCGGTTCGCCTCGCGTGTCTGTAATATTACCTCTGACGGTAATATTTTGAGCAAAAATGCTTAGAGGGAGTAATAATAGGAGTAAAAACACCCCCCCCGATTTAGTTAAATTTAACTTTTCATTCATTCTTTTTCAGTTGTTTTAGAGTTATTAATTAGACAATAAATTGAATTGAGAAAATTATATTTCTAGAGTAGAAAATAATTTATGTTTATGTTCGAAAAATTAAAAAATCATTTTTCAAAACTGCTAATACTTCTCTTTTTATAGTTTTTACTATATTTTTGATTTTCTATCTGTTACAGTAACTTGATTGAAAAAATAATAAATTTCGCCTACAAATATATGAAAAATATTTTATGAGAAGGGAAATTTGCAGTATTTTTTTGATAAATGAATGGAATTTGATTTAATAATTGTGAGATTTGGGAGTATTGGCAAAATAAGGATTGGATGTATATTACAGGGCTATTAAAAAAACGCAGATAACGTGGTCAAACTCCACATCATCTGCGTTTTATAGTGATAGGACAATGCCTTCTCTATATTCAGATAGTCAATTACTTAAACATTTGGTCGATACCTGAAAAACCCATAAATGCCATTGCGATAATACCTGCCGTGATAATGGCTATCGGCATTCCTTGCATTGCTTTCGGAATCCTGGTTAATGCCAATTGCTCGCGAACACCGGAAAAAATAATTAACGCCAACATAAATCCGATAGAGATAGAGATGGCATATATCATACCTGGAAACAGGCTGAAATCTTTTTGAATAACCAAAATACAAGTTCCTAAGATAAGACAATTGGTACTCATCAGCGGAAGAAAAACACCTAATGCTTGATAAAGTGCCGGAGCTGCTTTTTTAAGAATAATCTCAATCAATTGTACTAATGAAGCAATGATAAGGATAAACACAATCGTTTGCAGGTATTGCAAATTGAACGGCTCTAATATGCCTTTTTGCAAGAAAAATGTTACCAGCGTGGCAATGGCGAGTACAAAAGCTACCGCAGCACCCATGCCAATGGCAGTATCTACTTTTCTCGATACACCTAAAAAAGGGCAAATACCGAGAAATTGCGAGTAAACAATGTTGTTTACAAAAATGGCAACGAGAATAATTCCAATATATTCCATAACTTTTTTAATTTGCTAATTTGCTAATAAATAATTTGCTAATGCAATTGTCAAGATATTGTCTGTGCTTTTGAATTAGCACATTATTTATTAGCATATTAAATATTATTTTTTTTGTAACTTATTAAATATCACAATCAAGTATCCCAAAGCGATAAATGCGCCCGGTGCGAGTACGAAAAGCAATGCGCCGAACGTTTCGGGAAAAATGGCAAAGTCGAATATTTTTCCTGTTCCCAGCAACTCGCGCACGATACCTAATATCGTTAATGCCCCTGCAAATCCCAATCCGATACCGACTCCGTCGAAAATGGAGGGAATGACTTTATTTTTAGCCGCAAAGGCTTCGGCACGCCCCAATAGGATGCAGTTTACCGCAATCAAAGGCAAGAAAACGCCCAGCGCGTCTGCCAAAACAGGCACGTATGCGTTCATTGCCATCTCCAATGCGGTTACGAATGCAGCGATGATAACAATATATGCCGGAATACGAACTTTATCGGGAATCAAATTTTTCAACAGCGAAATGGCAATGTTCGACATGATGAGTACAAACATTGTTGCCAATCCCATACTTAAACCGTTTATTGCGGAACTTGTAGTTGCCAGCGTGGGACACAGTCCCAACAGCAAAATGAAAATCGGATTATCCTTGATAATTCCGTTTACCAATGTTTTAACGTTATTGTTCATAATAATTTTGAATGTGCAAATGTGCTAATAAGTAATGTGCTAATGCTATTCTAGTTGCAGCCTACAAATACAATTTTGTGTATGATAATTGCTACATTAGCACATTACTTATTAGCACATTAGCATATTATTATTTTTTATTGATTTTTAAATTCTAATATCGCACTATTTATCGCTTCCAATAAAGCTCTTGTGGTGCGGGTAGAGCCGGTGATACCATCAATATCACTACCTTCATCTGCAAGAACGAGCAAACCCTGCGAGAGATTTCTGCCGATAATATTATTCGCCGGATTTGATTCGTCTTTGAACCAAATTTCCACTCCTTCAGCGTGTTCGGGCGTTTCTCTATGATGCAAAATATAGTAATCGAGAATATTACCTTCTGTATCTAATCCGACCATTATGTGTATGCTACCATTTCGCCCGTTGTCTGAAAAACTATGAACGGCATATCCTACCGGTTTACCGTTTTGTTTGACAGGAAATACCATTGGTAAATCATCGGAAGATGTTTTGAAAGCTTCGGCAACAGGGTCGTTATCAAAATCGGAAAATATAGATTGAATGGCACCCTCTATATTAAGCACTATTTCGGGTGGCGATACATCTACGTTACCTTCTCTAAATGCTGCGTAGGCTTTGTTTACCGCCTCCAAAAAAGCACGTGCCGTAATGGTAGAGGCAGTAATGGCGTCAATATCACCGCCGTCGTTGGCAACGAAAAGTAATCCGGCTGAAAGATTTCTGCCGATAATAGAACTATTTCGCCCTTCCGTTTCTATTTGGAAGCCGAATATTCTTTCTATCAAGCTTGTAGTTTGTTCTTGTGGTCTAAACCATTCCTCCATTTTATCGCCCAATCCGGGTGTTTCGGCGTGATGCAATACTGAATAGTTTACGATTTTTCCTTCCATATCGAAGCCCACCAATACCTGTATATTACCGCTAAATCCGTTATTAGAAAAGCTGTGGACAGCAAATCCGACCAATTCACCGTTCTTTTTCGCAGGAAACATAAGCAACGAATCGCCTTGTCCGACAGGCATTTTGAAAGATTCGGCTACCGGATCATTGTCAAACTCCGGTACCACCACCATAATGGCATCTTGCAAACGGAGTGCGCGGGCTTCCGCTATCGATTCTGTGGTTATTACATTTAATTGCGCCAATATCAAAGCTACCGCGAGACAGATGATAGATAGCGAAAGGAACATATTCTTGAATGTAGATTCTAATTTAGCCATAACTTTTTTAATGTGCTAATAAATAATTTGCTAATGTGCTAATTTTTCGCACTATATAGTTTTATAATTGTTTTTTTGATGAATTAATAATACTTGTCAGTAACTTCTTTATTTCAACTATCATACTTAATAACTCCTCGTTAGTTGGATAAGTGGTTGAATATTTACAAAGTAAAAGCCAATATTCTGTTTCTTCCGATTCTTTTGACGCAACTTTCAATTTATGAATGAAATCGGCTTTACTTTCACTGCTTTGCGCTTCGCTAATATTTGCACCAATGGAGGTACCACAGCGGATAAGTTGTGTTGCTACTGCATATTTCCTTTCTTCTTCCAAAATTTCAGTAAATGAAATAATTCGCAAAGCAAAATCAAACGATAAATCCACAATCCTATTTCCTGTAACCCTTTTCATTAGCACATTAGCAAATTATTTATTAGCACATTTTTCCCCGAATCGTTTTGGGGTTGTGTAATTATTAATGAGTGGGGTGAAGGCATTCATCAGCAAAATGGCGAACGAAATTCCTTCCGGATATGCACCCCACAAGCGAAAGCAAACGGTTAAAAATCCGATGCTTACGCCATAAATCAGCATTCCACTCTTTGTCATTGGCGATGTAACGTAGTCTGTTGCCATAAAAATAGCGCCCAGCATCAAACCGCCCGAAAGCAAATGAATGATCGGATTAAATTCGGGTACAGGATGCACAAGGTATAAAATTCCTGTGAAGACAAATACCGTTCCGAGTATCGAAATCGGAATATGCCACGTGATAATTTTTCTCCACAACAAAAACGCTAACCCTAAAAGTAACGCCAATGCGCCCGTTTCGCCGAGTGAGCCTGCTTGTATTCCGAAAAATACATCTTGCAACAGTGTGGGAGACAATGTTTCCGGTGCAAGTTTCATACTTTCGAGCACTGTTGCCGAAGTGATGGCATCGGTTGTATCGTGTATCGGCACAGGCCAAGTGGTCATTTGTACCGGAAACGAGATCAAAAGGAAAATACGCCCTGCAATTGCCGGATTGAAGATATTGTTACCCAATCCGCCAAACGTCATTTTTACCACACCGATAGTGAACAGCGCGCCAAGCGCTAAAATCCATATCGGCAAATTCGACGGCACGTTGAACGCCAATAATACACCGGTGATAATAGCGGAGCCGTCGGAAATGCTCGGCTGCCTCTTCATAATATATTTTGCGATAAGATATTCAAATCCTACACAAAATAAAACCGAAAGTACTGTGATCTTCAGCGCATCAAGCCCAAAAACATATATGGCGACCAAAAACGCAGGAATGAGCGCAATGAGTACACCGTACATGTTTTTTGAAATACTGTCCCCGCTGTGCACGTGTGGCGAAGGGGATATTACTAATTTATTTGCCATAAAGTCTATTTGTTTCTTCCTCTAATGATAGTCATTACTTTTCCTTTTCCCAGTCTGATATAATCCAACAGCGGACGATAAGCCGGACAAATGTAACTGCACGACCCGCATTCGATACAATCCGTGATAGCACATTTTTCGGCTTTATCCCATACTTCGTATTCGGTAAAATTCATTAACTCTGTCGGATTCAATCCCATTGGACAGCCATTCACGCATTTGGCGCAACGAATACAATTTCTTATTTGCATACGATGCGCTTCTTTTTCAGTCATAAACAACACACCTGCACTGCCTTTTGCCGTTGGAATATCTAAACTCACCACTGCGCGTCCCATCATCGGACCGCCGGCAACGATTTTTCCTGTGTCTTCGGGCATTCTTCCCGCTTGTTCCACCACATTTGCCAATGGTGTTCCCAATCGCACCAAGAAATTACCCGGTGTTTTTACCGATTTTCCGGTAATGGTAACTACGCGGTCAATCAGCGGTTTGTTTTTCTGAACGGCTTCATAAACGGCAAAGGTGGTTGCCACGTTCATTACCACCGCGCCTACTTCAATGGGTAGTGCACCGCTCGGTACTTGGCGACCGATGGCGGCATCAATCAACTGTTTTTCGCCACCTTGCGGATATTGCACTTTCAAATCGACAATTTCAACGCCTTGTATATTGAGAGATTTTATCTGTTTCTTGAAAAGTTCGATAGCATCTTTTTTATTGTTTTCGATACCGATAATGGCACGATTTATTTTCAACGCTTTCATCAAAATGGTAACGCCAACAAGGATTTCATTGGGTTTTTCCAACATCAATTCGTGATCGCAAGTGAGATAAGGTTCGCATTCAACAGCATTGATAATCAGAACTTCGGCAGTTTTTCCGGGCGGTGGCGATAATTTTACGTGCGCGGGAAAAGTAGCGCCGCCCAATCCAACAATGCCGGCATCGGCTATTTTTTTGATAATTTCTTCGGGCGAAAGATGGCATTCGCGTACGAGTTCGGGTGAACGGTCGATGTTTTCCAGCCATTCGTCGCCGTCCACATCAATGAAAATCGACGAGCGTTTATAGCCCGAAGCATCTAATGAATCTTCTATTTTCGCCACTTTTCCCGACACCGATGAATGCACATTCGACGAGATAAATCCTCCGGATTGCCCAATGAGCTGTCCGACTTTTACCATATCACCCTTTGCCACTATGGGCACACTCGGCGCGCCAAGATACGCTGCAACAGGAATAATGGCTTGTTTGGGTAGCGGGGTGGTAATGATTGTTTTTCCTGCCGAAAATTTGTTTTCTTCGGGGTGCACACCACCTATTTTGAATGTTTTCATTTCTTTTTTGGAAGTTACGGAAGTTAAGAATTTTCAGTTTCAGTTACTTCTTTTACTTTCGTAACTTCTGTAACTTCTTTCTCTTTTCTCGGCGGAAAATTTAATTCGACAATGGCATTTGTCGGACATTCCGGCGCGCATTTACGACACAAACGGCATTTTTCATCGTCGATATACGCCAAATTATTTGCCATTGTAATGGCTTCGAATGTACACGCTTTCACGCATTTTCCACAACCGATACACGCCACGCTGCACGATTTTTTCGCTACTCCACCTTTATCTTTGTTGGCACAGCTCACGTAAATACGGCGCGATTTTGGTCCTTGTTTGCGCAATTCGAGAATCATTTTCGGACATTTTTTTACGCACGCATTACAAGCCGTACATTTTTCCTCATCTACTTCGGGAAGCATTGTAGCAGGGTTAATATGAATCGCATCGAATGTGCACGTCAACACGCAATCACCTAATCCAAGACAGCCAAACGTGCAGCCGGTTTCACCTCCGTAAAGAGCCGATGCTATAGCACAGCTTGTTGCGCCTTCATATTGATTTGTATGCGGACGCTCTTCGCACGAGCCGTTGCAACGCAGTACGGCGATTTTTTTAGTTGTCGCTGTTGCTGTTCTTCCGAGAATTGCGGCTACTTTTTGCATTACATCAGCGCCGCCGGGAGGACAGTTAAGCCCGTCTAACGAATCGGCTTTGATGCAAGCTACAGCAAATCCGGCGCAACCCGGATATCCGCAGCCGCCACAATTAGCAGATGGAAGCACATCTTGTACTTGCTGAATACGTGGGTCTTCTTCCACTTTGAACTTTTGTCCTATCAGATAGAGAATTCCGGCACAACCGGCTCCTACAACGCTTAATACGACAATAGCGGTAAGTATAACGCTCATATTTTAATGTTTAATCTAATGTTTTGCGCGAAAGTACGAAAGCGCGAAGGCGCGAAAGCACTGTTCACTAATTACTCGTTTACTTGTTTTTTTATACTGAAAACCAATATTTTTGCGATTTTGTCTCTCAATAAATAAAGCAATGCATAATAAGGTATTAGGGCTACTATTGCACTTAGAACGGAGCTCAATTCACTAAGTTCCCACACCAATGCAGTTAAAATAAGCACTATTACCACGATAATCAACGGAATGACAAAAGCCCATAGAATGGCTTTGTATCCAATGGATTCTTTCCCTTCGATAATGACTGTTTCATTTACACTGAATTGGTTGGATTGATCAAAAATATCTATCCGTTTTTCTTTTGAGTCGGCAGCTATGCAAGCACGTTTGGCGTGGCAATTGCTGCACGCCGATTGTTGCAATATTTTCACGGTAATATGATTTCCGTTTATTTGCTCTATAATTCCCTGATTTTCAATCACAAACTGACTCTTATGAAATTCCTTTATGTCTTTTTTATTGATTCGGTGGCAAAGATAAGCAATTTTTAATTGTCTGATAAAACTATTTGATTAAAAAATTGCACAAATTTATCTTGTTTGAGCAAAAATAGAAGTTTTGAAGGAAATGAGGGATTGTTTTTTTGATTTGCCGGATATCATTCAATCATTTTTTTAACATTTTCTTTACCTTACTTTTCGCATTTTCTTCAATCTCTTTTTCGATACTTGTCAACGAATCGGATTTCATCACAGCCGTGTCATTTTCTACGAGTGTTAGTGTATCGGATATTTTTATCAATTGACTGATATTGTGTGATGAAACGAATATAAATGCGCCTTGTCTTTTCAATTCCAACAATAATTCCGATAAATAGGCAGACGATAAAATATCAAGCCCGTTGAATGGCTCGTCTAAAAGCAACAAATCGTTATCTTGCAGCAAAAGCGCCAACAAGTGCAGCTTTTTCAACATCCCGACGGAATATTCGTCTGCAAATCGGTTGAGTGGCAACTCAAATAATGCGTTTAATTGATATAATCGCGCTGTGTCTTCCTTTCGATTTTTTGCCGAAAGTGCGAAGCGGATAAATTCGTGTCCCGTAACTCGCGGGAAAATATATGGATTAGCAGTTAATAAACCGACTGATTCGATATGCTTTCGTTCAATCGTACCGCGATAATCGATATATCCGGCGATGCAGTTCAAAAGTGTGCTTTTTCCTGCGCCATTGCTACCGATGAGACCGTTGATTGTGCCCGAAAAATAGTGCAAATTCACATTTTCGAGAATAGAAATACTACCATATGATTTGTATAAATCTTTAATTGTCAATTCTCTCATCATTCATCAATATTTTTCGGATATTCTTTTTGTAAAATCGGAAAAGAAAGGCGTAATATATCGGCAAAAGTACCAATCCATAAATTGTTGTAGCTAATGCGCCAAAGAAAACCAAACTCACAGGAAATAAAACAAGTACTAACGATTGTGCAGGAAAGAAAGCATATTTTATCCACAATGCGTTTATATTTAGCAAAATAACAGAAGCGAATACCAACAATATAATCCACTGGTTATCGGGAAAAAGAAAAATCATTACCATCGCTAACGGCAGCATAAAAATGATTGTGTTAAGTACGGTTTCGATGATTGTTCGTTTTATAAACTGTTTTTCATCTGTATAAATTTGTATGAAATCCAACTTTTCCGATTGAAAGATCGTTGCTACACAAGCTAAAAACGTTCCTCCACCGAAAACGACAAATGCCAAATTAGTATTGTCGTTCAAATGCCCGATGATGACGAAAATCAGTATAAGAATCCACGCGCAAGGAATAAGATAGCGCATTTGTGCGTGCCATAAAAAACTGCTTTTTACGAAAAAAGGCGAAGGCACAACGATGCTTATTTTCGGTTTTTGCAATAATAGAGAACGAAATGCAGCATAGAATATCGCTGTTACACAAGCTGTTATTCCAAAAATGGGATTTAAGAGAAAAAACGGAATAGTTATCAACACAAAATCAATGGTATACGAACAAAAGAGTAAATATGAATATTGTTTCAATAGCCACACTTTCTCGCTTCGATATTGCACTTGACTACATAAGAAAGTGTGTGCGACGGCGACTGTCAGTAAACTTTTCCACATCGTTGGCACATCTATTTTCAATAAAATATATGACAAAACCGTTGCCAAAACAAATAGAAATGCAATGTAAGGCAGAGGCATCTGTTTTAGTAAACGGATAAAAATTGTCCGTTTTAGGCGGAATATGAGTAAGATTTGTTTGTAGATGAATGATGACATTGTGATTTTAGTATTTCTCTCTCAACCAAACCTCAAAAAACTTATCATAAACCACATAGCTGGTTTCATCACGTGTTACAAATTCTTTTTCGAGTAACCCTTTCAAAGCCGCTTGTACTGAACTTGCCGAAATAAGGTTGTATTTTCGTACAAAATCGGCAGAAGTAGGCGCTAATACTTTTCCTTCTTTTGCCATAGCAATCAGCAGTTTCCCTTGTTTGTCCGGCAAACGAAACATATTTTCCGAATAGATGTATTTGTTTGAGTCAATGATAAAACCAATGGTTTCGTTTACCATTTTTATGTCGCAAATTGCGCCTTCGGGCGTTTCCCCAAACAGAGTGTTGAGTGTTTTTTGGATATACCACGTAATGCCCTCAAACAAATCGTACACTTTTTCGACAGTTGTTGGGGTTATTTCTCGATTGTGAGCCTTGAAATGTTTTTGAGCGAAGGCAATATATTCCTCTTTTTCAATGGCGTGTAAATAAATGGTGGAAGTGCTAGCGAAAAATGGACGAGCAGCCGAATTAAACATTTCGCCCATAATATGTCGCTGACTGCCGGAAAAAATAAATCTTGTTTGTGGACTTTGCTGTATGTAAGTGCGTAACAATGCTTCGGTGTTGGTTTCGGGATATTTTGTAATTTGTTGGAACTCATCTATTGCCACAACGCAAGGTTTTGTCGAATTATTTAGAAATTGAAAAATCTCATCTAACGAAACTTCCGGTTTGCGAATATCGCCAATGCCAAGAGTAAGTGAAGGCACGCCGTGTTCATCAAATGAGATTTCGGAACGTAAGGATTTTAGCGTTATCAAAAAATTTTCCAATACTTTTCGACTTGTCGATTTCAGTTGATTGAAAATATTTTTGCTCAACAGAAACACCAAATCACTCAATGACTTAGTGGCATAAATATCAACAAAAAATGTTGTGTAGTTCTTCATAATCCGGGCATTGTTAAAACAATGGTGTATTAATCCCGATTTTCCCATTCTGCGTGTGGAAATGAGCGTAATGTTGTTGCCATTTTGAATATTTTTCAACAACAATTCAGTCTCTTTTTCTCTATCACAAAAATATTTCGGTGCAATGTAACCACCTGTAATAAATGGATTTTGTAACTTCGTCATACAATTACTGCTTTATGATTACCGTAAAATAATAATGCAAAGATAATAATTGTTCTTGAATAATTGAATAAGAATTTCTTTATTTTGAAACAACGTTCGGCGTTAGCCAATTTTACGCAAGGAAAGGAACACAGATGATACGGATTAAACAGATTCACACGGATTTAAAATAATTGTTTATGAGGAAAAATCTGCGCTTATCCGCCTAATCCGCGTTATCTGCGTTCCAAAAAATTTAATTCCCAATTACATTACCAATCCCCAAACCAACCTGAATAATAAACGTAGCACCATTGCCGATTTCACTATTGAACGTATTTTCGTCAACCACCTCGCCACGCAATATATAATATACGACTGACGGTTTGCCTGTACGCTCTTTCAATACAGCCACCGCATCGGGTGCATTTTCGTTTCGTATTTCAGACCAACGTACATTCACAGGCTGTGGGTCTAATGGCAGCGGCTCTTTCTCTATTTCTCGAATCGGCTCGTGCTGTTCTTGTTCGAATTTGTTTCCATTGTTTGTACCCGGTCTTTTTTCATTTTCGGGTTGCGGTAAAGTAGGCAGTGCGTCAATTTCCGTATCGGACGTAAGCTCTCGCTGCGGTAATTCAAAAATACTGTTCCGGGTTAGTAGCGGAAGCTTATCATATTTTTCGCCATTCCACCTTTCGATTTCTTTTGCGTAAGCATTTCCACTAATGGGGCGATAGCTGATGCCTTTTCCCAAATCGATAAATCCGCCTGTATTTTTTTGCGGCAAACCACTTTCTTTTTCACACGCTGTAAACATTGTTATGTTGCTAATGCCGCAAAGGCAATAAAATAATTGAATCGTTTCATTTTGTTTTAATATTTAATTTGTTATTTGTAATTCACGATGCAAAGATAGAGGGCTTATTTTGGACACTACGTTATCAAAACGTTACATAACGTAGCACAATTACGTTATATAACATTCGGATTGAATTGTTGATTGATTATCAGATATTTGTAATTTTGTTTTTTGAAGATACAGGTAGTTTATTAACGTTGCGGCAAATCTTTCATTAACATTGAAAAAGTAACGAATTGCAAACTGTTGACTGTCAGAAAGATTTTTAGAGAGATCCTCTTAACGTTGCATTAACGTAACGAAAAAAGTATTACATTTGCAGCGTTGTAACACAATTTTGTATATCATTTCCGTTATTGAGATATGGTTACGGCAGTTTTATACATCAATAAATCATTGAATGAAAAGAGGAAAACGAAGAATACTGACTTATTCTACAATAATTGTAATACTTTTATTATGGCTTATTATGGTTAAGTCCCTTACCGCCTTCTTTTTTATGCAACAGAACTCAGAAGTTGATAGATTTTTGACAACCTCAGTAAACAGAGAATTAATTATTAGAAGTCAGATTGCTTTTACCTCTCTATCGGCAAATACAGAATTTGCTGCATTTGAAAATAACAATGACACAGACCCTGAATTGATGCAGCAAGAGTTCTTGATGGGAAAAGGATTTCCTTTATTACTTGTTGTCTTAGACTCTGTCTTTTCCGATGAATTGACTAAAAACAACTTCAACCTTTACAGTCATATTATCAATCGAATAAACATAGAAACCGGCGAGATTATAGAGACTACCGACACCATTCATTCAGGCATATTGCCAAATCAAGGTTACTTTTCAAGTAAGGTAAAGTCGAGAGTTATCCCTATCCGTACCAATGAAAGTGAAGGTGTACAGGTACTTATGTATGAAACTGATTTTAATATTTTTATTGTGATGATAATCGTTTTTTCAGTCATTTTCTTCCCGCTATTTATTTTTCTAATTTATTCCATTTTCTCCCTACAACGCTCATTCGCCAAAGAAAAACAATTCCGCCAAATGCAAATTGATTTTTCTAACGCGCTTACCCACGATATGCGTTCGCCGTTAGGCACTATCGCGCAAGTAAACGACTTGATGCACAACGAAAAACTGTTGGCTAATGCTGATAAACGAAATCATTTTCTCGCTATTTCGCAACAGCAAGTAGAAAATTTGCAAGCACTCACAGACCGCATTCTTACCATTGCCCGCAGCGAAGAATCGAAACTTGTGCCTATTCGTGAAAGTTTAGATATAACGGCTATTATCAATCAATTGATAGATAAATTCACGATACAGTCAAAAAAAGAGGTGCATTTCAACACCCGATTCGTGCCCGAAAAAATTCATTTCACGGCAGACCGCACAATGCTTACAAACGCCATTAGTAATCTAATTGACAATGCAATAAAATATTCGGGCGAAAGTGTGAAAATAGATATTGATTGTCGATTGAGTGATGCGGGGCTGAATGTGAGCGTAAAAGACAACGGATATGGCATTTCGAAGAAAAACCGGAAAAAGATTTTTGCCAAATTTGAACGAGGTGCAGCCGTAATGCGCAAAGAGGCAAAAGGTTTTGGTCTAGGTTTGGCGTATGTGAAAAGTATAACGCAAGTGCACGGTGGAACAGTCAATTTGTACAGCAAAGAGGGTGAAGGTGCTATTTTCGATTTGTTTTTCCCTAAAAATAAAACAACATTATGATAAAACTATTATTTGTAGAAGACAGCGAAGCGCTTGCTTACGCAGTACAAGGCGGTTTGGAGCTGATTGAAGACGATGAATATGATATTCGCCATGCTCTCAACGGTAAAGAGGCGTTTGAAATATTCAAAACTTTTGCGCCCGATGTGGTGGTTTCCGACATAGAAATGCCTGTAATGAATGGTATTGAGTTAGCGCGTGCCATTCGCGAAATAGATGATAATGTGCCTATTATTTTAGCATCGGGACTTACTTCGCCTCAAACCGTGTGCGAAGGCTTTTCCATTGAAATCGACGCATATATCAAAAAACCGTACATCGCACAAGAATTACACCCGCAAATAAAAGCGATTTTGAGACGAGTGCAGAGAAGCATCGCCCCTAATCCACAGAAAGACAGCGCATCGCAACAACCTGCATCTGACAAAATAAAAATCGGAAAATATACATTCGATCCCGAACGGGGTATTTTGTCGCTCAACAACAAAACGGAACAAAAACTGACTTCGCGCGAAGCCGATATTCTTTTTCTTTTGTATGAAAATCGCCATTCTTCGGTCAAGCGTAGTGATATTTTAGAGCGTTTTTGGAAAGATGATGACCCTGCTTTTTCTTCGCGCAGTTTAGATGTATTTATTACGAAACTGCGAAAATATTTGAGTGAAGATGAAAGGGTTAAAATTGTAAATGAAAGAGGAAAAGGATTGTGGCTGGAAGTTGGGTAATATAAGAAATGAGATTGTGTGTAGCTGAAATAGTATAATCTCCCTTGTCTCCAAAACAAGGGAGTTTTTTTATTTTCTAATCTTCTGAGTCAATTAGAAAATATTTACATTTTAGTTCTTTGAATGCCTGTAGTCGTACTTTGTAAGCATATTATCTATCTTTATTCTCATATTTATTAAATTATTTTCATCAAACTATTGCGTATGTGGAAAAAAATAATTTAATTTGTGCATTGTATGCTAATATAGAATATAATTCCGATGGCAGAGTTTTTGTAAGTGTCTGTTTATGAGAATGAAAAGTGTTTTTGACAGGGTTTTTCGATATTGTGTTAATGAGCTTAGAGCACATACAATAGGGGTTGTAGCGGTGCTTTTTGGCATTAGCATTTTTCTTGTTCTGTATTTATTTCTCAAACCTTATTTTTTCCCCAACTTTATGGAAACGACCTTTAAAACAGATGAAGAAAGAGGGAGGTATATGATTGAGCAAATCACGAGATAAGCGCGAAGGCGTAAAGGCGCGAAAACACGAAAGTTTGAATACCAATTTAACGATTTAACAGTTCAACGATTTAACAATAACAATAAATAGAAAAACTATGGAACAATTTGATTTTTCATTAGTGGATTGGTCGCGATTGCAATTTGCGATGACGGCTATGTATCACTGGATTTTCGTGTCGCTCACGATAGGGCTGGCGCTTATCGTTGCCATTATGGAAACGGTATATGTGCGCACAGGTAACGAAGAGTGGAAACGATTGACAAAATTCTGGATGATAATCTTTGGGGTGAATTTCGCCTTGGGCGTTGCCACCGGAATTATTTTGGAATTTCAGTTCGGAACCAATTGGTCTAACTACTCTTGGTTTGTGGGCGATGTGTTTGGTGCGCCGTTGGCTATTGAAGGCTTTATGGCATTTTTCTTGGAAGCGACTTTTATCGCCGTTATGTTTTTTGGTTGGAATAGGGTAAGCAAGGGTTTTCACTTGCTTTCCACGTGGTTGGTAGCCGGCAGTGTATGTCTCTCTGCTTTGTGGATTCTAATTGCCAATGCGTGGATGCAGTACCCTGTGGGAATGCAATTTAATCCTGATATGGCACGAATGGAAATGATTAATTTCTGGGAAGTTATCTTTTCGCCCGTTGCCATCAGTAAGTTTTTCCATTCGGTGGCTTCGTGTTGGATTACAGGCGGTGTGGTTGTGGTAGGTATAAGCAGTTGGTTTTTACTGAAAAAACGCCACATTGAGCAAGCTCGCAGAAGCATTCTTGTGGGAGCGGCTGTGGGACTTCTTGGCTCGGCACTTGTGATGATTACAGGCGATACTTCCGCAAGAGTAGTGGCACAAACGCAGCCGATGAAACTTGCCGTGATGGAAGGATTGTATGAAGGAACGGAAGGTGCGCCGTTTTCTATTGTGGCTTTTTTCAATTCAACCAACAATCCCGAACGCCCTTACGAACACGAGCAAATGGCGTTGGAAATTCCTAAGCTATTGTCGCTGATGTCTACACACGATTTCAACGCCTTCGTTCCCGGCATTGTCGATTTGATTGAAGGAAACGAAGCGCACGGCATTATGTCGGCTTACGAAAGAGCACGACGCGGACAAGTGGCGCAAAATACATTGCGAGAAATGAAAGACGCACGCGATGTAAATCCTGCCGAATACGCAAGGTTACGTGCGCTATTTAACGATGATAAGTGGTTGAATGAATATATGATTCATTTCGGATACGGCTATTTTTATGACGAAGATATCAATGTTTTTCGACAAAATGTAGCCCGACTAATGCCGAATGTACCGCTTAATTATTGGTCGTTTCGCATTATGGTTGGTTTAGGGTTTTTGTTTATCGTTGTACTGGCTGTACTCGGTTGGTGGGCGTACAAAGATAGATTGGAAGGCAAAGGAAGGACTTGTTTCTATCGTTTAGCGATAGTTTCTATTCCATTGGTTTACATATGCACTTGGGCAGGTTGGATAGTGGCGGAAGTTGGAAGACAGCCTTGGGCAATTCAAGATTGGTTGCCTACATTTGCTGCAACAACTTCCGGAATGGATACAGGCTCTGTGAAAACAACATTCTTCTTATTTGTTGTTACATTTACCGTATTTCTGATTGCCGCATTGAAAATTATCATTACACAAATTAAAAAAGGTCCGAAGGAGGGATAAAAAGCTATGTTTGAAAATATGACACATTTAGCGTTGCAACAATACTGGTTTGTGATTGTATCGTTGCTGGGTGCATTTCTTGTTTCCCTTTTGTTTGTACAAGGCGGACAAAGTTTGATTTTCCGCATTGGAAAATCGGAGAAAGAGCGTAATATATTGATTGATAGTCTTACCAATAAATGGGAACTCACATTTACTACGCTTGTAACTTTCGGTGGCGCTTTCTTTGCGTCTTTCCCATTGTTTTATGCTACGAGTTTCGGTGGAGCCTATTGGGTTTGGATTCTCATTCTTTTTTGTTTTATTATCCAGCCGATTGGCTATAAATTTCGTTCAAAAGCAAATAACTTGTTGGGTGCAAAAACGTATGAAGGATTTCTATTTGCAAACGGTTTGCTGGCAACTATTTTGCTGGGAACAGCCGTCGCTACATTTTTCACAGGTTCGCAGTTTGAGATTGTTACGAATCAAGCCGGAACAATCAGTTCCGTGTGGCGAGGAGCAGCACGTGGATTAGAATTAGCATTCGATTTTACTCGATACGCAACATTTATCAACCTATCGTTAGGATTGGCCGTTTTCTGTTTGGCTCGCATTCTTGGCGCACTTTATTTTATTAATAATGTGGCTGATAAAGGCATCGTAAAAAAAGCAGCCCAATCGGTAAAAGTGATGACGATTCCGTTTCTTGTTTTCTTCCTTTTCTTCTTGGTAAATATTTTACTGAAGGATGGATTTGCTTACGACGCAAGCGGAAAAGTTTTTATGGCGCCTTACAAATATCTGCATAACTTGATTGAAATGCCGATTGTAGCCGTGATTATGCTTGTTGGTGTAGTGTTGGTTTTGACGGGAATATTTTTCGGTGCTTTCAAGCAATCTTCCAAAGGAATATGGTTTGGCGGAATCGGCACGATTGCCACTGTGTTTGCGCTTTTCCTTGTTTCGGGACTAAACAACACAAGTTTTTATCCTGCTTATGGTAATTATTTGCAAAGCAGTTTGACTATCGAAAACAGTTCGTCGAGCCACTATACGTTGACAGTAATGAGCTATGTTTCATTGCTTGCGCCTTTTGTTATAGCGTATATTTGGTACGCGTGGAAACAAATGAATAGGAAAAAAATTGATGAGGTGGAGGATAGCGGGTATTAAAATTTGAAGATTCAAGGATTCAAGCCGGTCGCTGAACGAAGTGCAAATCTTGAATCTTTGAATTTTTAAATCTTTGAATTAAACAATTTCTGAAAGAAATCGTTTTTCTGCACCGTTTACCCAATCCCTAAAACCCTTATCCGGCGCATATTGCGGAATAAAATCAATCAATTTGTCTAAATTGAAATTTTTACTCATCACACCTGCACCCGAAAGGCCGGCATCGTGAGCATTAAATTCTTGTTCGATATGTACAGGAATCATCAAAATCGGTTTTTGATAGTACAGTGCTTCACATACCGATTCGAAACCCGAAGTAGTGGCATAGCCCATACTTCCCGCCATACTATGCAAAAAACGTTCGTCATTTAGTTTGTATAGAATAAAATTATCGTCGATTTTCGTTACCTCATCAGCTTCTTTTTTATCCCAAAAGAAACGCAATGGAATGTGCGGATTTCGTTCATGCCACACCAAAACCTCCTCGTAATAGCCGGTATTGAGCATATAACCGTGAATATAATCGCCTTTCGTTGATTGAATGTCAAATACTTCCGAACGTAGCAATGGCGGTACGGTAACAATTCCTTTTTCGATGCTGTTTTGCATATCTCTGAAAGAGAGCGCAAGTCGTTTATGTGCTCTTTGCGAGGTAACTTCCGAAATCATTCGCAGGAAGAAATATTCCATATCTTGCTTGGGCGATGTTTTGAAATGCGGATTCATCAACACGTATTGATGTCCGATACAAATCATTTCGATGCCCATTTTTTTATCGAATTTATACGCTGCAAAAGCCATTCCGGTAATCATTTCGTAGAAATTGATAACCATATCGGGTTTGTATTCTTCGATTTTATCTTTCACAAAAACAATACTTTCCCGAAAAGCAAATGAACGCGAAAAGTTTGTTATTGCCGTCATAATCAGATTGGGACGCTTCTCTTTGTAAAATCCGGAAAAATTAGGGCTGCTGAACTTGAAAACAGGCGCACCTATTTTTTGTTGGAAAAAATCGGGAACTTCTCTCGAATCACTCTTTCCCACCAGCACTGCCATCACTTCGTGTCCGTGCTTGCGAAGTATTGACGACAAAGCGAGCGCTTGTGTAAAATGCCCTCTGCCTTCGCCTTGTACAGTAAATAAAAATCTCATAAAATAATTTTTTAATGTGCTAATAAATAATGTGATAATGTGCAAATTCGCTAATTCTCTAATTGTAGTCAATATGATAATTGCATTAGCACATTACTTATTAGCACATTAGCATATTAACTAAACACTAACGCTTTCCCAAACACATTTTCCTCAAAAACACCATTATCAAACACAAGATTTCCATTCACAAACGTTTTTTCGATTTTGTGTTGAAAAGTTTCCCCTTCAAAAGGCGACCAGCCGCATTTATATAATATATTATTTGTTGCAACTATTTGAGGTTTGTTTGGATTAATCAATACCAAATCAGCAAAATACCCTTCACGAATAAATCCTCTCTCTTTCATGTGATAGAGTTGAGCGGGCGCGTGACACATTTTTTCGATCACAAATTCTTTGGTAAAAACGCCTTGATTTGCCAATTCTAACATCGCTTGCAAAGAACTTTGTATTGATGGACTGCCCGAAGCAGCTTGCAAACAACCACCCTCTTTTTCGCTCAACAGATGCGGCGCGTGGTCGGTGGCTACGACATCTATTTTCCCTGATTTCAAGGCGTTGCGCAATGCTTCCCGGTCTTCTGCCGTTTTAATGGCAGGATTACACTTGATACGTGCGCCCAATCGCTTGTAATCATTGTCGGAAAACCAAAGATGATGCACACACGCTTCTGACGTAATTTTTTTGTCCGCAAGGGGCATATTGCTAAACAAACTCATTTCGGGCTCGGTAGAAAGATGTAGTACGTGAAGTCGCGACCCATATTTATCCGCCATTTCAACCACTTCTGCCGATGATTGATAGCACGCTTCCGCACTGCGAATTAACGGGTGATATTTAATCGGAATATTGTCGCCGAATTGTTTTTTGTAAAATTCAACATTTTTACGAATGATTTCCTCTTTTTCGCAATGCGTGGAAATGAGCATATCTACTTCGGAGAAAATTTGCTGCAATGCTTTCATTTTGTCCACCAACATATTACCTGTTGATGCACCCATAAAAACTTTTATGCCGCAGACCTGTTTTTTGTCCGCTTTTTTCAATTCTCGGATATTATCATTTGTTGCGCCGAGATAAAACGAGAAGTTGGCGACTGATTTTTCGGCAGCAATATCAAGTTTTTCGTTCAGATTGTCGATTGTAGTCGTTTGCGGAACTGTATTCGGCATTTCCATATACGATGTAATGCCTCCGGTAACGGCAGCGCGACTTTCGGTTGAGATATCGCCTTTGTACGTCAATCCCGGCTCGCGAAAATGCACGTGGGTATCGATAACGCCCGGAATTAGATAGAATCCACGCGCATCAATCACTTGCTTGCATTGATTGAATAGCATTGCGGACACTTCTTCCGTGAAAATTTTGGAGATTCTTTCGCCCTCAATTAAAACCGAGCCCTCGAAGGTTTTCCCTTCGTTGATTATATTTGCTTTGTGGATAAGTTTCATAGTTTCATAGTTTCATAGTTCAATAGTTTATAGTTCGATAGTTTTATAGTCAACTATCGAACTATAAACTATAAAACTATTGAACTGCTTTTATTTTTCCTGTCAATTTTCGCCAACGCAAGTCGATCACACCAAAAAACGCTTCGCCAAAAATACCCGAACTCATTTTCGATGTACCCAACTCACGATTTATAAAGATAATGGACACCTCTTTTATTTTAAATCCGAGCACGTAAGCCGTATATTTCATTTCGATTTGAAAGCCGTATCCTTTGAATTTTATTTTATCTAAATCAATTGTTTCAAGCACTTTACGGCGATAGCAAATAAATCCGGCGGTGGTGTCTTTTATGTCTAGATTTGTGATAAAACGTACATATTTCGATGCAAAATACGACATCAACACGCGCCCCATAGGCCAATTCACCACATTCACGCCCGTGCAGTAGCGTGAGCCGATAGATACATCGTAACCGTCTTCGGCACAAGCATTATACAATCGTGGCACATCGGCAGGATTGTGCGAAAAATCGGCGTCCATCTCAAAAATATATTCATACGAACGCGCCAGCGCCCAACGAAAACCGTGTATATAAGCCGTTCCCAAACCGAGTTTTCCTGTTCGTTCTTCGATAAAAAGACGTTCGGAAAATTCTTCGGTAATCAGTCGGTGTACGATAGCGGCAGTGCCGTCGGGTGAGCCGTCATCAATCACAAGAATGTGAAATACTTTATCCAAAGCGAAAATGGTTCGAATAATATTTTCAATATTCTCTTTTTCGTTATATGTGGGAATGATAATAATGCTGTCTGACATATTGATTGCGATTTTTTCCCAAAGATACAATATTTTTCGGCTTGAATGAGAAAAAACCGGTGTATTTTTTGTGTCAGAAATATTTTTCAAAAAAACATCTCAAAATATTTGGTTATTCAAAAAATACTTCCTACCTTTGCACTCCCAATTGAGGGAAATAATATCGCGGAGTGGAGCAGTTGGTAGCTCGCCAGGCTCATAACCTGGAGGTCGTAGGTTCGAGTCCTGCCTCCGCAACTACATTGAAAGAATCGCAGTTTTGCGGTTCTTTTTTGTTTTAGACATTTTGTAATGTGCTGATAAGTTACGGAATACAGTAAAAACATTGTTCTCTTTTATGGTTAGATGATTATATTAAACACGAATTATATATTAGAGATTTTGGGATTGGGATATTTGATCTTGTATGAGAGTTCTTTTAAGCAAAACATTTTAATACTAAATAATTAATGATACTATTTTATTATAATCGAGAAAAATTTGTTGGCAAAGTGAATAGAAGAGCTTTCATCTTATTGCCATTGATATTCGGAATATTGTTTATATTACACGGTTGTTCATATATGAAAGAATCAGCCGTAGTAGTAGATAATGAGCAAATCGGAATAACCGGTGTTTATGGTGAAAGGATTCCGATAAATGAATTAAATCAGGTATTTTTGGCAGACACTGTTCCCAATATCATTCTGCGCACAAACGGTATTTCTGCGGGAAGAATCAATAAAGGGTATTTCCGTTCAAGTTCTTTGCAGAAAAATGTAAAGTTGTTGCTTCACACACGTGGAGCTCCTTATCTTTATATTATTTATGAGGGTAACAGGTACGTTATTCTTAATTTTAGGGATAGGGAAAAGACGTTGGAAGTGTATGAGAAATTAAAAGGATTGGTTGAGACGGAATAGATTTATCCTTTTTAGTAACAACAAACAATAAGCAATGGAAAAAGACAAAAAAGTATTTAGGTCGCGTGTAAGTGTACTAATGCTCATTTTTATATTTGTACCTTTTGCATTAATACCCAAAACAGGGTATATGCTTCTCGTACCATTAATAATTCTTGTTGCAACTTACTTGTTATATTCTTGCTGTTTTTCGGGATGAGTTATATAATAAAAGGAAGGAAACTATATTTTAGAATGCTCGGTTGGACAACCGGAAGTGTTGATATCTGGGATATTGTTTCAATAAGGCGTTCGTATAATCCTATTTCATCTTGTGCTGCTTCTCTTAAAAGATTGGAAATTACATTTAGAGGAAGAAGTAAGAAATATTCAGGTATGTTGATTTCGCCTGTCAGGGAACAGGAATTTTTTGATACGTTGAAAGTTATCAAGCCACACATTAGAATTAATGCTCCTGTTAAAAAAGACGTGTGGCGTTTTTGGGATTGGGATATTTGATACAAGTTTTTTGTCTACTGGTTGTTTGTATGTAGAACGACCTTTTATGTATAAAAATAAGAAACAGGTGTTTTATTAAGATAAAAGGTATAACTCAAAACTCAAAAATCGAAAAATGCACACTTCCATATACGCGTTCCTCACTAAAATGGGGTAGAGTAGAGAAGTTGTGATTTTTTGAATGTTCCATTATAAATATACCGCCTTCTTTTACCAGTTGTTTTTCGAGAATGATTTTGGGCACTTTTGCTGCATCATGTAAGTCGTATGGTGGATCGGCAAAGATAAAATCGAATTTCTGCTGCGTCGATTTTAGATATTTGAATACATCGGCTTTTATGGGGAACAATTCTTTTGCTCCTAATGTGTCCTGTGCCTTGCAGATAAAACCGTAATGTTGCGCATTTATTTCTACACTTACCACGTATGGACAACCTCTTGATACAAGCTCCAAAGCAATACTTCCCGTTCCCGAAAAAAGGTCAAGTGCGGAGGTTTCTTCCCAATCAATCCGGTTGTTGAGAACATTGAACAAGTTTTCTTTCGCGAAATCCGTTGTAGGACGCGCTTTCAAGTTCGTGGGGACTTGTATTCTTCTAGATTTATATTTTCCGCTGATTATTCGCATAAAAGGACAAGTACATCCGTCGGAATCGCTTTCTTTTGCTTTTCATCAAGCAACACTTTTGACTCCAATTTGACGATTTCTACATTTTTGATTAGTTTTTTCAGAATATCCGATTTGTACCATTCCGTATTTCCCGAAAAATATAACACGTCTTTGGTTTGGTCGAATTGCCATTTTTCCCAAATACTCGCTACGAAATACGATACATCGTGCGCATTAGTTATCGGAAATGTATTTGCCGAAAGTAATTTGTTTTCCGCCGAAAAACAAATAATGGAAATATTTTTGTCATCGAGATCTACAAAACAACGATTCTTTCTTTTGTCGGAGTCATAGTTTTCGAAAAATTCCAACAGTGGTGTTATTTGATGCTGAAATTTCGGATTCCAAAGGTGTCGCGATAAAAACGAATGAAGCGTTTCATCAATATTGAAAACAGTGTGATAATCACCAGCCTCTGATTTGTTTGAAAGTACGATGTTCGCAATTTTGTGAAAATTAAATTCAAACAACTCATTCGCTCGTTTCTTATCAAAAAAAGTATCGGGTACTAAAGTATAGTCAGGCGACACAATGGTTACAATAGTTTCTTTGAATGGCTGGCTGAAAAAACCGAAGTCGAAAATCATTTTTTTTACGTTATCAACTTGCGATAACTTGTTACTCAACGATGTTTCTTGAAAATGAAATACAGAAGCATCATTCGGATAATAAATACAAAAAGAAAATCCATTCGGTGCGACCCGAATGGATAAGTTGTATTTTTCCGAATGAGCTAAATCAATATTTTCCGGTAAAAACATAGTGTTTGATTATTTGTTGATTTGATTATTTGTTGATTTGTTATCGCCCGTTACAGGCAACAGATAATCAAATCAACAAATAATCAAATCAACAGCAAAATTTATTCCCAGTTTCCGGCGTTATTAACTACTTGCGTCAACGAGCCTACTCGCATACCTGCATAACGTTCGCCGGGACGATCAAGCTGTGATTGGATTTTTTGTAGAAGTAGTCTGCCGTCGAGATCGCTTAAATACGTTTCGTATGGCGTTTGTGCTTGGAACACTTGCAGTGGACCTGCTTGAGTCCAAATAGTGTCAACAGCCAATTCGAATCTTACACCTCGTCCGAAAGGAACATATGCCAACGAATCGGGCGAAAAATTCGGACGACTGGGGAACAACACTTCACGCGCAGACGTAAAAATAGAGTCTCTTTCCAACTGCGGAGCATTGGCTCTTTCATTCCAAAGACCTGCTGTTCGGATTTCTCTTTCGTTTCCTCTACGAATGATTTCCATTGCACGTGCTTCCGTCATTCCATCTTCCAATTGGGCTTCGGTAAGCTCGCCAACTCTACGAACGGTAGCCATTTGACCATTTTTTACGAAGTCTGTAAGAGTAGCGAAATCATTAGTGAATGAGCCTGTTCTACTTCGAAAAGCCACTTGTGCCGTACGAATATCAACCAAACGTTGAATAACTGCTCTGTCGCGAATTCCGGACTCTCTGTCGAACTCGATGTTGCCGATAATGCTCTTATAACAAAGATACACTAAAAGACATGTTGCTGCTAATAATAGCAATCTAAATACAAATTTCATGGGGCTTTTTAATATTTATATTATTACCTAATTTTTTTATTCTCAATACTTCCGAAAACCAAAAAACAACGTTTGTCTTTGTTGCAAAACCCAATTTTTGAATTTTTAGAAGTGTCAATATTTATTTTAGACTACAAATTTAGAAAAAGAATAATAATTGTACTACTTTTACGGCAAAAATTATCGAAAAAATATGGTAAATCGCTTCTTAGTCGAGAAAATAAGGGAAAATTTCCCGTTTATGCCCACAAATGACCAAAGTTTTGCTTTGGAAAAAATCGCTGAATTTCTTTTTTCGACAGATAGAGATTTAATTTTTCTATTAAAAGGATATGCCGGAACAGGTAAATCTTCGCTCATCGGCAGTTTGGTAAAAACGATGACTTCTTTCAAACAAAAAACCGTGCTGCTTGCCCCAACAGGTCGGGCGGCGAAAGTTTTTTCGGGTTATGCTGCACACCCGGCATTCACGATTCACAAAAAGATTTATCGCCAAAGCAAACAAGGGGGCGAAGGCTCGTTTTCGCTGACAGACAATTTGCATAAACATACATTATTTATAATAGATGAAGCATCGATGATTAGCAACGATGCGGGCGAATTTTCTATTTTCGGTTCGGGGCGATTGCTCGATGATTTGATAGAATATGTCTATTCGGGTGAAGGTTGCCGAATGTTGCTCATTGGCGATACGGCGCAGCTGCCGCCTGTGAAACAGGAAAATTCGCCTGCACTTGATGAAAATGTGTTACGCTCCTACTTCTTGCAGGTGGTAGAAGCCACACTCACGGAAATTGTGCGACAGGCAGAAGAATCGGGTATTTTGACCAATGCTACAATGTTGCGAAATATGCTGCGAAACAACGCCACAACAGATTATCCGAAGCTGCAAGCCGATATTTTCCTCGATATAAAACGCATAAGCGGTACGGAATTAATCGAAGAAATTTCCGATGCGTATCGGCGCAACGGAATCGAAGAAACGATTGTTATTTCGCGTTCCAACAAGCGTGTGAATGCTTATAATACCGGTATCCGCAACACGGTGCTTTATCGTGAAGAGGAGCTTACGAAGGGCGATTTATTGATGATTACGAAAAACAATTACTTTTGGGTCGAAAATTTTGAAAACTTCGATTTCCTTGCCAACGGCGAATTTGTGGAAGTAAATCGCGTGCGCGGCGAGGAAGAGATGTATGGTTTTCGTTTTTGTAATGTATTATTGTATCATCGCGATTACGACATCGAATTTGAAGCCAAAATCCTGCTCGATGTATTACATTCCGAATCTTCAGGATTGACTTACGAACAAAACGAACGCTTTTTTGCCGCCGTAATGGAAGATTATTTAGATATTGGAAACAAGCGCGAACAATACAAAGCGATGAAAAAAAATCCCTATTTCAACGCTTTGCAAGTGAAGTATGGATATGCCGTTACGTGCCACAAAGCGCAGGGTGGGGAATGGGCAAATGTGTTTTTGGATTTGGGTTATGTTGACAAATCGTATATGAGTGAGGGGTTTTATCGTTGGCTTTACACGGCTGTTACGAGGTGTTCGAAGATGTTGTATTTGGTGAATTTGCCACAGGATTTTGTAGGAAAAGAATGAAGACTTAAACAGTTTGTTTGAATTGTTAGACAGAAATATCCACTTTTTTTGTGTATTCTCAAAAAAACTATTTACCTTTGTTCTTGAAAATGATAAGATATGGAAATTGTTTTTGAAAAAAAATACCTGTCCGACCTCTATTACAAAGGTAAAACGGCAGATAAAAAACATCGTTTTCAACCCGACATCATAAAACGGTACAGGTTACGTATCGAAACGCTTGAAAGTGCTGTTGGTATTGAAGATTTATATCCAATCAATTCTCTTCATTATGAAGTTTTGAAAGGCGATAAGAAAGGTATATCTTCCATTCGAGTGAACGACCAATATCGTATAGAGTTTACGGTAAACAAAGTTGAATCGGAAACGGTTGTAACAATATGCAATATTTTAGAATTGTCAAACCATTATAAATAAGGAAAATATGGGTAATTTAGGATATGGCTTTTGCCCAACGCATCCGGGCGAACTATTAAAAGAAGAAATTGACTATCGCAAACTTTCGCAAAGTTCTTTGGCAAAAAAAATGGGTATTCCTTACACGGCATTAAACGATATTTTGAATCAAAGACGACCGCTTACTGCCAATTCAGCCTTGCTTTTTGAGGCTGCATTGGGGATAAATGCCGATATGCTAATGCGAATGCAATTGAAATACAATATGCAGATTGTAAGACAAGATAAAAGTTTTGCCGGACGTTTGGCAGAAATACGTAAGATGACGGCAATGTTTTGATTGAATAAATAGAATCGTAATGCGATAAAACAAAATACAGAATGTTAGACAAAAGAAAAGAATATATCGACCGCTTGCTTCAAGAATTGAAAGCACTCGAAAGTCGCGTTTTGACGATTAAAAACGAAGACACCATGTCATTTTCGTTTTTTCGCGAATCGTTTGATAAAACGCAAGGAATAATGCGCTTGTTTCACGAAATGGAAACGTTGCAAATTGAGGATATGAAACATCAAATGGAACGTTTGGTTTCGTTTCTTTCCGAATCGGCAAGTCGCAAAAAGGAAGAAGAAGTCGTTAAGGAAGAAGTCATTGCTGAAATTCCTGCGGAAGAAACGATTCTGACCGAAAAAAATGAAACAGAGCAACCCAAAACGCATTTGCAAGAGACACCGATACCGGAAGAAATGATGGAAAAATTTGTTTTACCGGAATACAAAAATCCGCGCAAAGTTGAAAATGTTTCGCTACCACCATTGCCTCCTATTATCGAAACGATGCCCGAACCTGTGGTTGAAGTAGTGACTAATCCCGTCATTGAAGAACTTGTAGAGGAAACGAAAGCTACATCTCGTTCATTGAACGATACCATTCAGAAAGCACCTGCCGCCATTGATTTGAAGCACGGTATTAGCCTCAACGATCGCTTTCTGTTTCAACGCGAATTGTTTAATAATAACCGTGATGAGATGAATAATATGATTCAACAGCTCAATTCGTTCAACAATTACAATGATGCTGAGCGATTTTTAAGAGAAAATATGTCGTGGGATTTTGAGAATCAAACGGTAATGGATTTTTTGACTGCTATTCAAAAAGGATTCAAATGATTTATGATTTTAGATTTACGGCTTTAGATTTCTTGGACGTTAAGCGGTTGTTGAGCGGAGTCGAAGCATCAATCGTCAATCGTCAATCGTCAATCTAAAATCATATTATGGGAAAATTATACATCGTACCCACTCCTGTCGGCAATTTGGAAGATATCACATTGCGAGCAATCAATGTGTTGAAATTGTGCGATTTAATTTTGGCGGAAGACACGCGAACAAGCGGTTTTTTGCTGAAACATCTTGCCGTTGAAGCCCGAATGCAATCGCACCATAAATTCAACGAACATCAAACTGCCACGCATGTGGTAGAAAGATTGAAAGCGGGCGAAAACATCGCATTGATTTCCGATGCGGGCACGCCTGCTATTTCTGACCCCGGTTTTTTGCTCGTCAGAGCATGCATACAAGCCGGAGTGACGGTAGAATGTTTACCCGGTGCAACGGCTTTTGTGCCGGCGTTGGTAGAATCGGGATTGCCGAATGATAGATTTTGTTTCGAAGGATTTCTACCACAGAAAAAAGGTCGTCAAACTCGGTTAAAAGAACTGGCAGAAGAATCGCGCACAATGGTTTTCTATGAATCGCCTTATCGAGTTGTAAAAACACTCACACAACTTGCTGAATATTTGGACGATGATAGACCTGCTTCCGTATCACGCGAAATATCAAAGTTTTACGCCGAAACCGTGAGAGGAACATTGTTGGAATTGGTAGTGCATTTTACCGAAAATGAGCCGAAGGGGGAATTTGTAATTTGTGTGGGGGGAAAGTAATTTTCAGCACGCAGATGACGCTTAACAAACCCAACAATTTTCTCAATCAATTCTCTATTTATCGGCAAATTAGGATTGTTATAAGTGGTTGCAAACTGAGTCATCATATCTGTACTTTCGCTATCTTTTAGCACATGATTCATATTCTCGATAATCACTTTCTGTGCGTTCGGTTGCGCTTTTGACAATAATTCGGCTTGTGTCGCCGAAACTTGAATATCGGTTGTTCCTTGTAAAATTAAAATAGGAATGTTTAATTTTCCGATTTCTGTCTGCGGATTGTACTTAAACCACGAAATCATATACGGTTGCACGCTTGGACGAAATAATGAGTACAGCATTTGCGGCACATCATCAATTGTTTCACCATTTTCTAATTTGTCGATGTATCCGAAAATCATATCTTTTATCGTTTGCGGTTGTCCTGCCAATTGTGTGGTTAATTGCTCTTTCAAAATATTTCCGGCGGGTTCGCCCACGCCCGAAATAGAAATAAATTTTGATATATTTGTATTGTTTTGCGCGGCAATCATTCCGATTAGTGAGCCTTTGCTATGTCCGGCAACAATGACTTCCGAAAACCGTTTGTCGTTGGATAGCAGATTAATCCATTCGCGCACATCGTTGATATAGTCTTCGAAACGCAAATCTGTCTCTGCTATCATACTGCTTGCGCTTTCGCCGATTCCTCTTTTATCGAAAGCGAGCGAGGCGATTCCGTTTTGATAAAGTGCTTCGGACAACATTTTCAACGAATTATTTTGCATTTGCGGATTATTTCCGTTGCGGTCGGTAGGTCCGGAGCCGGCAATAATCAACACAATGGGAGCGGTTTCGCTTTCTGTCGCCGGATTTCTTAACGTACCGTGAATATCACCCGAATTTGTGTTCAATACGATAGCTTCTTCCAAAATAATCGCCTGTGCGAAAACGGATAGCGACAGGAAGATTGTGAGAATGAGTAAGATTATTTTTTGCATAATGATTTGGCTTTGCTTTTTTTGCAAATATAGATATAATTTTTGTGATTTTGTGATATTTCGTTTATCTTTGTAAGAAAAAATGCAATGCTTCTATTTTCTATCATAATGTATTTATTTACCGGAATATTAATGTATTTCAGTGCCGAGTATATGCGTAAAAAGCCTTATTCTCAATTAAGAAATGACATTTATTTCAGAAAAATTCGCCATCTTTCCCCAAGAGCTTTCGAATTGGTTATCAAAGAGAGATATACCGCAGAAGTCATTGAGCGTTGGGTATATAAATCTTCAAAACCTATTAGAATAGCAGGTATCTTTCTCATCGGTTTTGCTTTTGTCGATTACCTGATTACTCGTATGTACCCTGATTTTATGCTGATTTCAATTTTTGTATTTATATTAGTGATAGCAATTGCCGGATTTTTTTCATTGTACAATCGACGTTATTTGACAGGAAAAGTGCCCATAGGGTGGTTGATTTCCTTGGTGGTAATTATGGCACTCTCTACCATTCCACTTATACCAATGATGACAAAAGCGTATAAAGAATCATCAATAATAATTGAAAATGAAAATATTAGAATAACAGGCACATCAGGCTTGGATATCCCGATAGCGGAAGTCGATATAATTTTTTTAGCCGATACAATTCCCTCTTTTCATTCACGAGTTGGTTTTGCGGCGGGGGCAATCAGAAAAGGAGATTTTGGCTCTAAATCTTTACAACACAAAGCAAGACTGATACTCAATTCAAGTGAAAGTCTTTTTCTTTATATCATTTATGGGGATAATAGATATGTTATTCTCAATTTCAGAAGAGAAGAGCGAACGTTAGAAGTATATCAGCAATTAAAAGGATTAAACCAAGATTAGTACAATATATTGTTGGCAAAAACGAAACATGTCTTTGCCAACAGCTATTGTTTCTATTTAATTATTTTCCTTTTTCCCGCGATTTATCAACAAATAAATAATCGGCAAAATGCCAACACTACTGATAATGAAAAGAAACACAAACCAAACGGTTTGACCTCGCCGTGCAGAATGCCACAAAGCTATTCCTCTCAAAATTAAATCAATGACACCAAGAATGATTAATACCGGTATCGCCCAAGCGACTGTTGTAAAAAAGTTTACTAATACATCTTCCATAATTTACTTTATATTAAAGGGTTATTTTTTATTTACATATTTGTATTATAGCACATTGATACGTAATTACTTCTTCTTCGCCAATCGACCATTTTTCTTCAATGCCTCGTTAAGAAGATAAAGTATCTGTCCGTTTGTGCTTCGAAATTCATTGGCAGCCCATTTTTCAATGGCTTCCATTGTTTCCGTTTCAATCCGAAGAACAAAACTTTTATTTTTGCTTTCTTTTGTCATTTAATTTTTTCAAAACTTCTTCTAACTCATCGGGGTTGTTTGTACCGATTAGCACCTTTCGTTTTCTGTTGTTGAAAACGAGTTGCAGTCCCATATTACCATACACATTGTAAGCTATGTCGCCACCGGGATAGTATTTAACTCTAAATCCCCAACCGCCGAACTCCCTCATCGGGCTGTACTTACGGACGTATACTTCTTGAATATCTTCCCATGCAAAAAAGCGAGTTCGGAAGTCCAACGGTAGGTATCGTAAATATATTCCTTCCTCAGTGATAACGGTTTGCTGTTTGAAAAACAAAATTCCAGATATTAAAAACATACAAACCATCACAATAATTAATCCTAAGTCGTTCATCGGGTTATTTCCAAAAGAAAATCCCAAAATCACTTGCCGAATAAATCCCCCAATAAAAAGAAGATTAACAAACACAATCACGATTGTCATCAACCAATTTCGCCAAAAGGGTTGTTTTCCATAAAACAAAATATCGTCTTTCATTGTTCGTTTAATTATACAAAGTTCCGGAATTAATAATCGGTTGTGCATTTTCATCACTGCACAAAACCACCAACAGGTTGGAAACCATTGCTGCTTTTTTGTCGCTATCCAAGAATTTATTAAATTGATATTATTTTGATATCACGAAGATATGATATTTTTTTGATATAAACAAATAAAAAGCAAAAAAAATGTTGAACAGTTTCCTATTCAACATTTCCTTGTATCTAAAAAAAATACGATTTCTCTCGACAAATAATAGAATTATTCAGCCACACAACGGATACTAAAGCCATTTGCTCGGTAGCTGCTGCCAATATCCGCAGTGCTACCTGTGATATTGAAAAAAGTGGGACGCACGTTGCCTACCGGACTAGTTGTAGCACTCCAATAATATCCTTGTGTGCCAACATTGCTAACCGCACCGTTGTTGAAATTGAGAAATCCTGCAGCAGGTAGAAAAATAGGATTATTAGCGTTGCCAAAGACACGACCATTAATACCTGTACTCTCCCAATTTACACTCCAAGTGCTTCCCGATGTTCTAAGAGAAATTAATTCTTCTTCTGTCGGCACACGCCATCCGGCAGGGCAGGGGCCGTTGTCGCTTTGCCAAGTTGTGGCATCATTTCCATTCCAATTGACTTCCCAACCCGATTCATCTTTATTCCATTGATAAAACAGACCGACATTTTCGGGTTTCGATGCAAAAGTGCCGGGTTTGTCAACATTGCGAGTTGCCCAACGGGTGATACCGATATTTATACCGTAGTCAAAGGTAGGACTTACAACATAAACCGTACTGCTTGCTGTGTGTAAACCATCATCTGTTTCTACTGTGATGATAGTTGTACCGCCGGCTTCTACTCCTCTTATTTCTCCTGTGTCGGCATCAATCGTAGCTATTGAGGGACTGCTGCTTTCCCACGTTACTTTTTTATTGGTGGCAGAGGAAGGAAATATGGTGGCGACAAGTGTCTCTTTTTCACCTTCGAGTATCGTGATTGTGCTTCTTAATCTTACACCTGTTACGCTTGTAGGAACTACCCTTATAAAACAAGTAGCTGTGTGTGAGCCATCTGCCGAAGTAGCAGTAATAGTAGCTGTTCCTACCGCCACACCGGTTACTCTTCCACCAGCTACGGTGGCTACATCTATGTTGTTACTTGTCCACGTTATGCTTCTATTTGTTGCGTCGCTAGGCTCAAAGGTAACGATGAGTCTTGGCGCCGTTTCGGTTGCGTGTAGCTCTAATGTGGTTTCATCTAGTGTTATGCTTCTTACTCTTACGGGCTTGTCATCTTTGGAGCACGCTGCAAGTGCGACAATTAAGAGCATGGCGAAAAGTATGGAAGTGATTTTTCTTATCTGTTTCATTCTATAACTTTATATTTTATTGAAGATACAAAGATAGAGAAAAATATCGAAAAACAGTCGAAAGATTATTTTCTTTCGACTGTTTTTGTAATAAAAAGGGTGAACACATCGGTTTGCCTTTACTAAAACTTACTTTATCTTATACGCTATCAATGCATTCCCTCTACGAATATACATGATTCCGTTATCAATAACCGGATGTCCCCAATGTTGACCATCGCCTGCTGTGATACGAAATTCGCTGACAACATCCCATTTTTCACGTGAAGGACGCACTAAGCCAACATAACCTCTTCTTTCATCATAAGCAATCAACATTCCATCAACGGCAATGATTTGGCCTTTGCTTTTTCCGCCCGACCATTCGTTTTCGAATAACGTTTCACCTGTATTCCAATCAACTGCGACCCAATTTCCTGAACTGTTATTAATCCAATTTGAGCCATAAATAACACCATCAACCAGTACAAATCCACCGATGTGCGTATCCAAAACATCATTTCTCCAAAGAAGATTTACGCCTGTGAGGTCATTATTTAACTCCAACATAAAAGCGTTGAGATTGTAGCCGTTGCTCACGAAAATGCGTTCATCTTTGAACAATGGTGTGTTGGGTGCTATTTTTCTTCTTGGATCGCCCCAGTCATCGAAAGTCCATTCGATATTGCCGTTTTCGGGATTAACGCCGATAACGGAAAGTTCGGTCAGTGCAATGATTTGCCTTTTTCCATTATGCGTAACCAATAGCGGAGAGGCATAGTTACTGTTTTGGTTGAGCGAGCGGCTTTGCCAAACGGTTTCTCCCGTAGTGGCATTCAGTGCTACAATAGCCGTTTGATTGCCTCCGGGCGCAAAAATCACTTTGTTATCGAATACCAATGGTGATTCCGAAGTGCCCCAAGTACCTGCGCTGCGTCCAAATGTAGTGTTACCGTCTACTGTCCACACAATCTCGCCGTTTGTGGTATTGATGCACACCACTTCGCCATTTCCGCTCACAACATAAGCACGGTCGCCAACAATTGTGGGTGTGGTACGAACGCCGGGGTACGATGCTGTCCAAGCTCTGCCGTATTCCACTTCGAATACCTGTTCGCCGGTTAAGGTCAATGCTCTGAATATTTCTCTATCTTCATCTTCATTCAAGCCGGTAATAAAAATTCTGTCGCCAACGATTACCGGACTTGCATATCCTGCGCCCAAATTATCTACTTGCCAAAGCAATTGTGGACCATCTGCCGCCCATTGTTTTAGAATTCCTGTTTCAGTGTAAGTACCACTGCGGTATGGACCGCGCCATCCGTGCTGTGTTTGCGCTGCAATCTCGGCAGTTGTGAAGCAAACGATTGTCAAAGCCAATAAAACTTTCATTTTCAATTTTGTTCTCATTTTTAATACATTAAGTTTTAGTGTTGTTATATATAGTTTCTAATTGTTGTGCGGTTGTTTTTTCGTTGTAACGATTGATAGACAGATTTTTTGCTTCTGCTACGGAACGATTGTAAAGTTCTTTGTTTATCAGAATTTTTTCCAACGCATCGGCGAGCGATTGTGCATTGTTTGGCTCATAGAGAACACCTGCATTGCCCACAATTTCGGGAAATGAGCCTGTTGTCGGCTCTGCCGCAGGACGTCCGGCGGCAAATGCTTCGCAAAGGAAAAGTCCTACGGCTTCATCAAATCGCAACGGAACGGAAATGACAGAGATTTTTTCGTAAAACGTCAAATGTTCTTCTAAATTGTATGTTTCATCTATCGTTACATCGTTTTTGTAGGGCGAAAGCGTTTTGCGGACACCACGCAGGAATTTTTTGTCAAATCCCGAATAGCCGCCGCCCACGCGTAGTTTGAGGTTGGGAATAGTGTTGCGTTTTTTCAGAATGACGAACGCTTCTGCCAAAATATCCAATCCGTTGAGATAATTCATTCGGTAGAAAAATCCGATGGTTAGGTCGGTTGGGTAATTTTCTTTGGCGTATTTTTTGCTGTCGATACAGGGATAAATCACTTCTATATCAGTGATTTGTGGAATACGTTTTTGAATAATGTTACGGTAGAAATTACTTGTTGTTACAAATTTATTCACGTAGTGAATATTTTCTCTCATCGCTTCCCAAGCAATCGCTGCGTGTTTTTTGTTGAGACTGTCAATCCATACTTCTTCGTCTTGTACGGAACAGATAATAGGAATATCGAAATACTGTTTTAGCATTTTGGCAATGCCGAGTAAGAGTGTACTTGACAGGTGGATAATGTCAGGCTGTTCGTAATCGCGTATCCAATCAATAATCGCCTGTACGTTTTTTTCAAACGCGGGGTCGTTTCCTGTAATCATCGAAAGCGTCATCGCTTCCGTGCCTTCGGCAGTATGTGTGCCTGCCATTGAGGATGCGAATTTTAATGCTGTTTCAGAGCCTGTTATCCGTTTTAGCCATTGGGGCATTTTTGTTTTTCCGAAGAATTTTTGTTCGGTGTAGTAGGTTGTGGCGGGGAAAAACAGGGGTGTATCTGCTTGAAATGATTTTTGGCGCAAGGGCAGATAGAGAGGCATAATGATGACATTGTGCCCCGCTTTTCGTAGAGCGTCGGCTTGCAGATTATCGCGGAAACAGTTGCCGCAATAGAATGAATCGCCGGAACCGGGTATGATGAAGAGGATTTTCATTTCATTGAATTTTTTACTGATTTCCTTACAAAAACCACCACACAACCCACAAAAAACACCGTAAACACCAACGCCATAAGCCATACCCAAATGCTTGTGTTCATAAAACTGATACTTGCGCCAACGAGCGAACAAACAACGCCAACGATAATGGCATAGAGCGGAACAAACAAGTTTTCACGATAAAGTGATTGTTCAATTTTTGTATCTGTAAAACCTAATGTACGGTATAAATCAATCTCTTTGCGGCGCATTGTAAGGTTTTTACGCACAACGATAACGAAACTGATAATGCCCAACAACAAGCCTAAACTTCCTAATGTGAGAAAGATAGTGAGATAAGTATCGGTTACGATATTGAATTGCCGTAGTCGCTCATTAGTGGTGGAAATACGCACGCCGTATTCGCTCAACGCTCTCGATAAGAGATTTTTGGTACGCTCGATTTCGTCATCTTGCACTTTTATCAAAAATACTTCACTACCTGAAATATCGCTCCATATTTCGGAGAAATGGTTGCGGTCTATCAAGATATTTCCTTGAAAAATAGAATTTACGAGTGTTCCAATGATTTGTATCGCAGCTATTTGTCCATTCCCTACTTCGTAAAAAAGTGTATCGCCGACACTTTTTCCCAAACTCCATTGCAAAACGGTGGCATCGACCAACGCAGGATAAACCGTGTCGGTTTTTGTTTTCATTGCTTCAAAAACCTGTTCGCGGGTTTTCGAATGTAAACTTTGTTCGATTTGGAAATAACTTGCTGCGAGCGCATCAATATCCACGCCGAGTACGTTTGGAGTGGATACTTTGTTGAGATTGAGGCAACTTGCATCATCGGCACTCAGGCGCAGGAATTGTAAAATTTCGGCATCGGTGGGCAAAGCGGTCAGCGAAAGACGTTCGTGCCCCGCTTCGGTAGCCATATTGTGAAAAATCGGCACACTGCTTTCGCCCCAAATCGAAAATCCACCTGTACCGACACGAATTTGTGAGCTATTAGCAAATCCTTGTCGGTTGAGTCCGACTGAAAAAACAATAAATACGCCCATTGTAAGTGTGAGAAATGAAAGTATCGCCTGCTTCCGGTTGAAAAAGAGCGTGTTCCAAATCATTTTTTCCTGTCGGAAAGCGTTTTTTGTCATCACCGAACCTTTTTTGTAAACCAAATAGTCGCCCCACAAAGCGGCTGTGACAATCAAAATAACTGCACCAACAACGAAAAGCGAAACATCACGTATCAAAATGAAATTCAGCACAATAATTAAAGCTGAAAGAACAGAGAAAAGCATTGTCAATATCTTTTGCACTTTCGTGCCTTCGCGCTTTCGTGTTTTCGCGCCCTTTTTATCTTTCAAATTTCGGAAAATTGCCAATCGTAACACCAATAGCGACAGCACGATACCAACCGCAAAGCCTATGATAATGGTCGAAATGTTTGGATAAACAGAAAAACCGTCGGTGTTTGTTGCACCTTTCCAAACTGTTCCCAACAGCCACATTACAAGCGTGGTATAAATCAATCCTGCCACTACGCCCACTATCGACGAAAGGAAAACAACGGGCGCAGATTCTCGCCAAAGTATGCCGATAATTCGTTTTCGATGATAGCCAAGCGATTGATACAGTGTGATTTCTTTTCTTCGTTGATAAAGCATTTCTGACAGCGGAATGAGCATCAAAAGCATTGCCGATATGATTATGAAAAATCCCAATGCGAGGAAAAGTCCAGAAAAATCAACACCGTTCAGCGCAGCATAAATTCCTGCTTCGCGTGGGTGAATGATTTGAATACCAAACATTTCGGCACGAAGATTTGATAAATCGGGCGTTGCGTTTGAAACCCGAATGGCGGTGGCGTTTCCGTAAGCGTTGCTCCAATCAGCGACAATGGCGTTGTAGGCGATAATTGCCTTCGGCGTGTTGTTGTAAAGTTCCCAATATCGCTCGTCTTCGTCAGTAATTAAATCAAAATTAATCGGTAAATCGGCATCCCAATCGGTGCAACTTTCTACACCCGAAAGTCCGGGAAAATCGCTACTGAGGTTTTTATTCACAAGTTGTTGAATTGGAACAATGCTTTTTACTCGCAAATCAACACTTCGTGTTTCGAGTGTTTTTAAATCGTGTGAAACGAAATAGTAGATTTGAACTACGTCGCCAACTTTAACATTTAAGCGATTAGCGGTGTAATCGGAATAAATAACTTCGTCTTTCGCCAACGTTTCATTTTGAAAACGGTCGATTGCCGTAACAAAAGAATAAGGAATGGGAGGCGAATAGGGAGCGGGAGGCGGTCCACTAGTGATGAAATTTGCAAGATAGGAAAAAAGTCGATTCGGATTTTCGTTGTCGCGAATAATTATGTCCGACACTTCCGATTGAAGAAAAATACGGTCGGAAGTGATTACGGTAAAATCTTCTTTTTGGCTAAATGACAATCCCGATACACTGTAATTCCACACTTCGTTCAATTCTTCGGAAGTAATCATTTTTTTGGACAAAATGAGATTGATTTTTCCTTCTGTTTCAAGCACTTCCGCCAATTCTTCGCGATTAACGAAAATATTGAACGGCAACACTTGTTCGTTTTTCATACTGATATTTCCGCCCTTGTCGGCATCGACAACGCCAACGGGGCGAAGTC
>JAIRUA010000004.1 GCA_031254645.1 Dysgonamonadaceae bacterium | reverse complement strand
CCCATACTCAAACCATCAAAATTTTTCCCACCTGCCGTAGCAAAATGTTTCTGTCCGCCACCACCGCCTTGAATATGCTTTGCGGCTTCGCGCACCATTTTTCCGGCATCAAATCCCTGTGTCACAAGATCATCGGAAAGCATCACGAGCAGTTGTGGTTTTCCGTGTTCGTGCGTGGCAGCGATGAAAGCAGTTTTTTCCGTGCAATCGCGACGAATACCAAACGCAATGTCTTTTACCACAGCCGAGGGAAATTCGCTTTTTAGACTATAAAGCGTAATGCCATTTATATCTTCGCCGCGCTTCATAATTTCTTTTTGAATGGTTTCGGCACGCTCTTTCATAAAACTTTCGATTTGTTTTTTCAGCTCGGTGTTTTCCTCCAATGTCTTTTTAATTGGAACAAGCAAGTCGCCGGCATTTTGGAAAAACTCTTTCAGAGAGTTGATAAAATCTTCTTTTTTGTAAAGATAATCCTCGCACGCTTTTGCCGAAACGGCTTCGATACGACGCACGCCGGCAGCAATAGCGCTTTCGCTCACGATGCGGAATGAGCCGATACGTCCGGTTGACACAATGTGTGTTCCGCCGCACAATTCGATAGCCGAACCGAAACGAATAGTACGTACTTCATCGCCATATTTTTCGCCGAAAAGTGCAACTGCGCCTTGCGCTTTTGCCTCTTCGATAGGGATACAGCGACATTCTTCGATGGGTAAATCCGCACGAATTTTCGCCGAGACGAGCTCCTCCACTTTTCGAATTTCTTCGTTTGTCATTTTTTGAAAATGCGAGAAATCGAAACGGAATATTTCGGGCGAAACATAAGAGCCTTTTTGTTCTACGTGCGAGCCGAGTACTTCACGTAGCGCTTCATGCATCAAGTGTGTAGCAGTGTGATTACTTTCGGTTGCAATGCGTTTTTCGGTATTGATTTTCGCTATAAAATCGCCTTTCAAATCTGCCGGAAGTTTATCTACAAGATGTACGGCAAGATTATTTTCGCGTTTTGTGTCGAAAATAGCAATCGCGGCGGCATCAGCATCGGCGGCGTAAATCAACCAGCCGCTATCACCCACTTGTCCGCCTTGTTCGGCATAAAACGGTGAGCGCGAAAGTACTAATTGATAATATTCTTTGTTTTTTTGTTTCACTTTTCGATAGCGAAGAATTTGTGTCGGACTTTTTGTTTCGTCGTAACCAACAAATTCGGGGTCGCCGTTGTGAATAATTGTCCAATCTTCGGTTTCTATGGCGGCGGCGTTGCGAGCACGTTCTTTTTGTTTTTGCATTTCAGCATCGAATCCGGCGGTATCAACCGTCATTCCGTTTTCTCGCAAAATTAATTCTGTTAAATCCAATGGAAAACCAAATGTGTCGTAGAGTTGGAAGGCTATTTCGCCACTCAATATGCCACCTTTTTCTTTCGGAAGATTTTTTTCGAGTAATTTAATACCTGTTTCCAACGTGCGAAGAAAAGAGTCTTCTTCTTCTTTTATCACTTTTTCGATAAGCGTTTGTTGCGCTGAAAGTTCGGGATAATCTTCGCCCATTACATTGATAAGCGTGGGCACAAGTCGATACATAAACGCTTCGTGCATATCGAGAAATGTGTATCCGTAACGAACGGCGCGACGTAAAATTCGGCGAATTACATAGCCCGCTTTGGCATTCGACGGTAATTGTCCGTCGGTAATTGAAAAAGCAATCGTGCGGACGTGGTCGGCGATAACGCGCATTGCGATGTCTTTTTTCTCGTCTTCGGCATACTTGAAGCCTGAAATTTCGCCGATTTTTTGAATAATCGGTTGAAAAACATCGGTATCATAGTTCGACAGTTTTCCCTGCACTGCCATACAAAGGCGTTCAAACCCCATTCCCGTATCAATCACTTTCGCAGGCAGCGGCTCGAGCGAGCCGTCAGCTTTACGGTTGTATTGCATAAATACGAGATTCCATATTTCGATAACTTGTGGGTGATCGTTATTTACGAGTGTAACGCCATCAATTTGTGCACGTTCGCTATCGGGACGAATATCAATATGAATTTCTGAGCAAGGCCCACAGGGACCGGTATCGCCCATTTCCCAAAAATTATCTTTTTTCGAGCCGTTGATGATGCGGCCTTTCGGAAGAAACTGTTCCCAAATTTGGGCAGCTTCGTCATCGCGACTTAGTCCATCTTCCGTACTTCCCTCAAAAACAGAAACGTAGAGACGGTTTTTGTCTAACTTCAACACTTCCGCTAAGTATTCCCACGCCCATTCGATGGCTTCTTTTTTGAAATAGTCGCCAAACGACCAATTGCCGAGCATTTCAAACATTGTGTGGTGGTAGGTGTCGTGTCCAACTTCTTCGAGGTCATTGTGTTTTCCGCTCACGCGAAGACATTTTTGCGAATCTGCCACGCGCGGATATTTAATCGGCGCATTACCGAGAATAACATCTTTAAATTGATTCATTCCTGCGTTGGTAAACATCAACGTGGGGTCATCTTTGATAACCATTGGTGCTGATGGCACAATTTGATGCTGTTTCGATTTGAAAAAATCTTTGAACGATTGGCGGATTTGTTTGGAAGTCATAATTAATTATCTTTTTTGAGAGTGCAAAGATAATATTTTTCTTGTGTTTATTCGTTGAACTGAAAATGGATTTTAAAAAACGAGCAAAGATTTTTCAATGCTCGTTTATTTGAAATTTATTTTGATGTTAGAATTTGTACCCTACTGTAAGAGTAGCATTTCTATGAAAAATATCTCTATCTACATCGGTGTTAATATTTGCAAAGCCGTGCTCATACGCAAGACCAACATTGATTTTGCCAAACTCTACACCAAAACCACCGCCAAGACCATAATCGAACCTTTGAAAATCATTTTTATCAATTAAGCTTTCTTTACCCCATATATCAAAACTTACGCCACCCATTGACATTTTCCCTGCCACACCAACGGCGGCATAACCACCGGCGTGAAAAAATATTTTTGTGTTTTGTGTAATATCAAACTTGTATCCAATGTGCAGTGGCATTTGTAAGAAAATAGGATTAATGGTAACATTAAAGGATGTTTCCTCGCCTTCTTCGATGTACATATCATCTATATCAAGTTCAAATTTCCATTTGGCACCTTTTGTTGTAAGATCAATCCCTGTTGTCAAAAAAAGTGATGAAGTGAAGTTGTAGTCAGCGGTTAAACCCACATTGAAACCAATCTTAGGATTAGTGTCCATGATATTATCCTTCAAATTTGAAAGATTCAAACCAGTTCTTACCCCAAAAGTAAACGGCGAATTTTGTGCACTAACATTTGTGCCGATAAGAATCGCTATTGCGATTAAAGTTACTTTAAATATTCTCATAATAATATAAATAAGTGGACTTCTGTTGTTATCTTGTTTTCCAAAAGCCGAAATCCATTAAGAGCTATGGGAAAGCATTTGAAATGCAGAATTAATTATCGAACACAAAGATACACAATAATTTTTTATATCTTTGTCGCTACAAGAAAAAAGAAAGCATCTATGGGCAAACGAAGAAAACCTATTCAATTCGTCGACAAAAAGCTATTCTATTCCATTCAAGAAATAGCCGACCATTTCGCCGAAGATATTCCTACAATACGTTATTGGGAAAAAGAGTTCGACAACATCAATCCGAAAAAATCGGCAGGCGGAACGCGACAATATTCGAAAGAAGATGTTAAACAGTTGGAAATGGTGTATTATCTCGTGAGAGAAAAAAAATTCACAATCGAAGGCGCTCGTCAAGAATTGAAATTGAAAAAAGATGATATCGAACGCCGGGCAATGGCTTTGGAGAAATTGCAGGATTTGAAAAAAGAGCTGCTTTTGTTGTCCGAAGAGTTTGACCAATTGCACGAAATTCAGAAGTATACAAAGGCAACAACAGAATAAAGACAAAAAGATGAAAGAACAAAGACAAAAAAAACAAGGAGCAAAAAACAAAAAACAAAGAACACAGACTTTAAATGTCTTTATTCTTTGCTCTTTATTCTTTACCCTCATCGCTTGTTCGCAAAACAGCAGAGCAGCACAAAATAATACCGATATACAACACGATGAAAAACTGAAATACAGCGAAGAAACGCAATACAACGTAATCGTTGGGGCAGAAAGAACCGACAAATATCTTCCGCTTTTGGAAGGACAACGTGTAGCGATAATGGCAAACCAAACAAGTATGATTGGCGATACGCATTTGGTTGATTTTCTGCACGCAATCGGCGTAAACATTGTCGGTATTTTTGCGGCAGAACATGGTTTTCGCGGTACGGCAGATGCCGGCGAAAGCATATCAAACTCGAAAGACGCACAGACAGGAATACCCATTTGGTCGCTCTACGGCGGAAGCGCTAATCGACCCACAAACGATAAAATGCAAGCATTTGATGTGTTGCTGTTTGACTTGCAAGACGTTGGACTTCGATTTTACACCTTTTATATTAGCATGTTACGCCTGATGGATGCTTGCGCCGAAAACGATAAAAAAATGATTATCCTCGACCGACCAAATCCGAACGGATTTATTGTCGATGGTCCTATCTTGGATATGAAACACCGTTCGGGCGTGGGCGCGTTGCCGATTCCGGTTGTTCACGGAATGACGCTCGGCGAATTGGCGTTGATGATTAACGGCGAGGGGTGGCTTCCGCGTGGTCGAACAGCAAATATCACAATTATTCCGTGTGAAAATTATACGCGCCAAACCAGATATCAATTGCCTATTCCGCCGTCGCCCAATTTGCCGAATATGCAGTCGATTTATCTCTATCCTTCGACTTGCCTTTTCGAGGGAACAGTGATGAGTTTGGGGCGCGGAACACCGTTCCCGTTTCAAGTGTATGGGCATCCAAGATATACAGGGTCAACATTTTCGTTTACGCCGCGAAGCGTGCCCGGGGCAACTAATCCACCGTTGCTCAATCAACTATGTTATGGCGTAGATTTGCGCGATATTCCGAAAGAGATGATTTGGAAAAATGGTTTTGATTTGTCATATATCATTGATGCGTATCATAATTTGAATATGGGAAATCGGTTTTTTACGTCATTTTTCGAATTGCTTGTGGGCGTAGATTATATTCGTCAAGATATTATGGCGGGAAAATCGGCGAAAGAAATAAGTGAAAAATGGCAGGGAGATGTGGAGAAGTTTAAGAAACAGAGAGAGCCGTATTTGTTGTATGAAGAGGAATGAAAAATGAAAGCAAAGATCAAAGCCTATCTCACATTTTATCAATCATTTTGTTTCACTACAATTGTGATTTCGCTTTTGTGTGGCTTTTTCTTGTTCAAAAACGGAATTTCGGCTTATTTTGCCCTCTTTATGTTTAAAATTATCACATCGGGACTAATATTTTACTATATGTGAGAATACAAATCGAAAGAGTTTTATTTTTATAAAAATCTCGGTATCAGCAAAAAAACATTATGGATATTTTCTGTTATCATTGATTTTGCTTTCTTTTTTCTAATTGTCATATTAGCATGGATCATCTTCTTGAAATAGACAGTGTTCAGTTGAGTTTCGGTGAAAGAATGATACTGAACAACATATACATACAATCCAAAACCGGAAGAATCACAGGTATTCTCGGAAGAAATGGCTGCGGAAAATCGTGTTTGTTGAAGTTGGTTTTTGGGGAAATCAAAACCAACGAAAAATCGGTGTGCATCAACGGTGAAAAGTTATTTGAAGAAGATAGAGATCCTAACGATATGAGAATGTTACCTCAATTCAATTTTTTACCAAAACACTTAAAAGTCGTCCAAGCATTCAAGTTTTTCGATATCGATTTCGAAACATTTAGCCGTTTATTTCCCGATTTTTTGGATTGGAGACAATTCAAAATCAAACATCTTTCGGGCGGAAATATCAGAATTGTTGAGACCTATCTGATTTTGAAAAGCAAAACAAAATTCAGCATTTTAGATGAGCCGTTTTCGCATCTCACTCCCCGAAATTGTGAAATTTTCATCGACATAATGCAGCAAGAAAAAGCGAACAAAGGGATTATAATTACTGACCATTTGCATCGATATATCACACAAGCGAGCGATGATTTGTATGTAATTAAGGATTGTGTGAGTTATAAAGTTGACAGTGCAGATGAGTTGAAAGAGTATGGGTATTTGCGAGAATAAGCACATTATCATTCACCATAAATGACAGATTTTCAATTCTTAATTCTTAATTCCTAATTCTTAATTCCTAATTCCAAATACTTTTCGTAAATTTGCACCTCAAAAATCAATAAAGATGGAACTATCAAGCAAATACAACCCCGAAGAGATAGAATCAAAATGGTATCAATACTGGTTAGACAACGGATTTTTTCGTTCAATACCCGATGAAAGAGAGCCTTATACTATCGTTATTCCACCACCAAATGTAACCGGCGTGCTACATATGGGGCATATGTTGAACAATACGATTCAAGACGTTTTGGTACGTCGCGCCCGAATGCAGGGAAAAAACGCCTGTTGGGTGCCCGGAACTGACCACGCTTCCATTGCAACGGAAGCAAAAGTAGTAGCAAAATTGGCTTCGGAAGGAATCCAAAAATCCGACCTCACGCGCGAAGAATTCCTCGCGCACGCGTGGGATTGGACACACAAACACGGCGGAATTATCCTCGAACAGTTGAAAAAACTCGGCGCATCGTGCGATTGGGAAAGAACGGCGTTCACAATGGACGAAAAACGTTCGAAATCAGTTATAAAAGTATTTTGCGATCTGTATGAAAAAGGCAAAATTTATCGTGGTGTTCGAATGGTGAATTGGGATCCGCAAGCATTGACGGCATTGAGTGATGAGGAAGTAGTCTATAAAGAGGTTTCCTCTAAAATGTATTATTTGAAATATAAAATTGTTGATAGCACGGATTGCAAATCCGCGCCAGCGTTTGCTATTGTTGCAACAACTCGTCCCGAAACCATTTTCGGAGATACAGCAATGTGCATCAACCCGAATAATCCGAAAACAGCGCATTTGAAAGGTAAACGAGTGCTCGTTCCACTTATCAATCGCGAAATTCCTGTGATTGAAGACGAATATGTTGATGTGGAATTTGGTACAGGCTGTCTCAAAGTTACACCCGCGCACGATGTAAACGATTATGTATTAGGTGAAAAATACAATCTTCCGTCGATAGATATTTTCAACGAAAACGGAACACTGAACGAAAATGGCGCAATGTATGCCGGAATGGACAGATTTGCCGTTAAAAAGCAGATTGAAAAAGATTTAGAGACAGCAGGATTACTCGAAAAAGTAGAACCATACACCAACAAAATCGGTTTTTCCGAGCGTACCAATGTGCCTATCGAGCCAAAATTGTCGATGCAATGGTTTTTGAAAATGGAAGAATTGGCAAAACCTGCACTAGAAGCCGTTGAAGATGATACAATTAAATTTTATCCTGCGAAATTCAAAAATACGTATCGCCATTGGATGGAAAATATCAAAGATTGGTGCATTTCGCGTCAACTTTGGTGGGGACATCAAATTCCCGCCTACTACTTGCCGCAAGGCGGATTTGTGGTAGGTACTACAAAAGAAGAAGCCTATCAAAAAGCATTGTCGATTGTTAATTATCCGTTGTCAATTGACGAATTGCGTCAAGATGACGATTGCCTCGACACTTGGTTTTCGTCGTGGTTGTGGCCCATTTCGGTTTTCGGCGGGATCAATAATCCTGATAACGAGGATATTAAATATTACTATCCGACAAACGATCTTGTAACTGCTCCCGATATTATCTTTTTTTGGGTGGCTCGTATGATTATGGCAGGCTACGAATACAGCGGCAAACAATGCTTTAAGAACGTGTATTTTACGGGTATGGTACGCGATAAATTGGGACGGAAAATGAGTAAATCACTCGGCAATTCCCCCAACCCGATTGAACTGATGGAAAAATACGGTGCGGACGGCGTGCGAATGGGAATGTTATTGACTTCTCCCGCAGGAAACGATTTGCCGTTTGACGAAAGCCTTTGTGAAACAGGGCGGAATTTTAATAATAAGATTTGGAATGCGTTTCGATTGGTAAAAGGTTGGACTGCCGAAGAGTCGGATATTCATCCGGAGCACGAAGAAAAAGCAACTGTTTGGTTTATCCATCAATTAGAGAAAACGAGACTGGAAGTCGATGATTTGATGTCAAAATACAGACTTTCGGAAGCCCTAACACTTATTTATAAACTGTTTTGGGACGATTTTTGTGCGTGGTATTTAGAAATTATCAAACCGGAATATGGCAAACCTATCAATCAAATTACTCTGGATTATGTAAAAATATATTTCAAAGAGCTGTTAAAAATCTTACATCCGTTTATGCCATTTATCACGGAAGAACTGTATCATTCGCTTGAAAATAAGAACTATAAAAGCATTATGTTTGATGCAGATGTTCTTTTTTCAGGAAATATCGACGATAAAATTCTTTCTGATTTTGAACGAACAAAAGAAGTCATTACAAACATTCGTAACGTTCGTGCTTCAAAGAATATTTCACCAAAAGAAACCTTGCATTTGCAAATTACAGGCGAACACAATGCAGATTTCGACGAAGTGATTAAGAAATTGGCAAATGTGGAAATTGAAAACGTCAGCGAGAAATCAACAGGTGCAACTTCCTTTATGGTCGGCATAACCGAATATGCTATTCTGCTCGGCAATTTAATTAATGCCGAAGAGGAAATCGCTAAAATGGAAGCCGAAATCAAGTATTTGGGGGGATTTTTGAAATCGGTAGGAGCAAAATTAAACAACGAAAAATTTGTTGCTAACGCCAAACCTGAAATCGTTGAAAATGAACGCAAAAAACAGGCTGATGCAGAAAGTAAAATTGTTTCGCTGAAGGAGAGTATTGTGGGGTTGAGGAAGTAATACAATAAAGCACATATCGCATCTATATACTTTATTGTACCAAATCTCATTTGATTAGATACCAAAATTCCACTTTGCACTAAAAGTGCATTCCTAAAACAAAGATAGTATTATTATTTAGTATATCTATTATAGT
>JAIRUA010000002.1 GCA_031254645.1 Dysgonamonadaceae bacterium | reverse complement strand
GGCAAAAGAACGTACTCGCTATTGATCCGGGTTTCACTTCCGGCTGTAAGTTAGTGTGTTTGGATGCCCAAGGCAATCTTCGGCACAACGAAACCATTTACCCGCACAAACCGCAAAGCGAAATCGTTGACGCCAAGCGTAAGATTGTGTCTTTGGTCAATTCCTACAAGATTGACGCTATTGCCATCGGCAACGGCACTGCCAGCCGCGAAACGGAACGGTTTATCCAAAGCATGACGCTTTTTCGCGAGGTGCAGGTGTTCATCGTCAACGAGAGCGGCGCATCTATCTATTCGGCATCGCCGGTGGCGCGCGAGGAGTTTCCCGAATACGACGTAACCGTGCGAGGCGCGGTATCTATCGGTCGACGCCTGATGGATCCGTTAGCCGAATTGGTGAAAATCGACCCGAAATCCATCGGTGTTGGGCAGTACCAACACGATGTTGATCAATCGAAATTGAAACATTCGCTTGACCAAACGGTAGAAAGTTGCGTGAATCTCGTGGGCGTAAATCTCAACACGGCAAGCAAACATTTATTGATGTACGTGTCGGGATTGGGCGAATCGTTGGCGCAAAATATTGTGAATTATCGTGCCGAAAACGGCGCATTTCGTGCTCGCAAAGAATTGAAAAAAGTACCCCGATTAGGCGAAAAAGCGTTCGAACAATGTGCCGGATTTCTCCGCATTCCCGACGCCGAAAATCCGCTCGATAATTCCGCCGTTCACCCCGAAAGTTATGGTGTAGTCGAAAAAATGGCGAAAGATTTGAAATGTTCCGTTAAGGATCTGATTAATAATAAATCAATCATCGAAACCATCGATATCAATCGCTATAAAACCAACACAACCGGCACCGAGACATTGACCGACATTCTACAAGAACTCGAAAAGCCCGGCAGAGACCCGCGCACAAAGGTAAAAATGTTGGAATTTGACCCCACTATCCGCACCATTGCCGACGTAAAAGAGGGAATGACGATGAACGGAATTGTTACCAACGTAACCAATTTTGGCTGTTTCGTAGATTTTGGCATCAAAGAAAATGGCTTGGTACATATTTCGGAACTTGCCGACCGTTTCGTATCGAATCCTACCGATGTAGTGTCGTTGCATCAGCACATAAAAGTAAAAGTGGTATCGGTAGATTTGGAGAGAAAAAGAATACAGTTGAGTATGAAAAACGTTTAATTTACGATTTCAGATTTACGATTTTAGATTTGCAAGTACCGTGCCTTCAATCTAAAATCGTCAATCTAAAATCTAAAATTTACAACTCTCTTATCCAAATATTCCGAAAATTAATCGGTGCATTCATCGACCCGTGTTGTTGCAAACGAATAGGTCCCGCACCGTGTTCGCGCACTTGCGGATGTCCAATCCACTCGGTTGTGCCCCGGATAACGAAATCGTTCTGAATCAACACGCCGTTGTGAAACACCGTGATACGCGGCGGTGTACGATACGTGCCGTCTGCCTTAAACGTCGGCGCAGTATAAATAATATCATACACATTCCACTCGCCCGGCGGACGTGAAGCATTTACCAACGGCGGCGATTGTTTATAAATACTGCCTGCTTGTCCGTTCACATACGTCGGATTATTGTAGCTATCGAGAATTTGAAGTTCGTACATTCCTTGAATGAAAATACCGCTATTACCGCGTCCTTGGCTCGTGCCCTGAACATCTGCTGGAATGCGCCATTCGATGTGCATTTGAAAATCGTTGAACAATTGCTTCGTTTGAATATCACCCGTTCCTTTTTTTATCGCAAAATAACCATCGTGTATAACCCATTCCGGTGTATTGCCGTTTGGATGTTGCCATTTCGAAAGGTCAGTTCCATCGAATAGAACAATAGCGTCAGACGGTGCGGGAATAATCGCTTCAGGCGCTCGTCCCGGTGTAACGATACGTGACACGGGTTCCCACACCTGTGTCATTTCGGGTGTCATTCGTGGCGTTTCTTGTGCCGATAGCGAAATAGCGGCAAAAAACCCTGTGATGATAAATGCGTTTTTTAATTTCATTTTTAAATATGAATATGGACTTCTTGATGTGAATGTTTTTGATTTTGCAAAGAATAGAAGCCCGTTAGAAATTCGATGAAAATCGGTTGGACAAATGTAAGGAAAAAAAATGAGATTGCAATGGATTCTTAAATCTTTCATTAAAGCCACAAAAACAATCTTACTGAATTAATACGACACAATTTAGAATTATTTTTTAATTATCTTATTATTAGTTAAATGCATTTATTTCAATGTTAAATTCAAAAATATTGCATATTTAACAAAACAATTTAATACCTTTGCGCACTGAATTGACTGGACTTTGGATAAAGTAAAAAAAAAGATGTCTAAGAGAGGAAAAATAAAGCAATAATATGAAGATTTTTAGTATTATAAAGTGTTTAGTAACGACAAAAAATGAGCAGATTTGAAAAGTTGATGTTTTCTTAAATTATAGATAACTATATATAGAGTTTATTATTTAAATTATTAATTAAAGTGTAGATTTATGAGAAAATCTAAAATTGGGGGGGGTGAAAAAGGACTTTCCCTCGGAATTCACAAAAAGAAAACGTTATTGACGTTTCTTGTCCTATTCTTTGTAGGAATAGGAGTTGTAATGGCTCAAACACAAGTACGGGGTACGGTAGTGGATGAGTTTGGGGATCCTGTTATTGGTGCTACTATTCAGATAAGAGGCACTTCGCAGGGAACAGCTACCGATTTTGATGGTAATTTTACGCTTTCGGCGCCGGAAGGTAGTGTACTTGTAGTGTCATATGTAGGGTATATTACTCAAGAGGTACCTGTGAGTGCAAATGTACATATACACTTAGTGCCCGATTCGGAAATGCTTGACGAGTTAGTGGTTACTGCACTGGGTATGAGAAGATCCCAGAAAGCGCTTGGATATGCGGTAACAGAGCTAAGGGGGGACGACCTGAATGTAAATGTCGTGAATCCGATTGCTGCACTGCAAGGCAGGGTTGCCGGTGTGGATATCTCCGGATCGGACGGAGGTATGTTTGGATCAGCCAAAATTCTAATTCGTGGTGTATCTACATTGGGTAGAAACAACCAGCCAATCTACGTGGTAGATGGTGTTATTCTGGATAACGCCATTAGAGAAGGTAATCCGGATTGGGACAGTCAAGCAAACGACTTTGGAAACGAATTGAAAAACTTGAATCCGGACGATTTTGAAACAGTAACTGTACTGAAAGGTGCTGCCGCAACGGCGTTATACGGCTCACGCGGTTTGAACGGAGCTATCGTTATCACGACAAGGAGTGGTAGAAGCGGACAGGGATTAGGAATCAGCGTATCGCAGACTTTCGGAATGGATATGCTCACTTCTATACCTCAGCTGCAAAACGCGTTTGGTCCCGGAACAATCTCATCAAACGTAAGTTATGGAGAAAGAGATGCAAACGGTAATTTTTTCGCTTTCGACAATCGTCGACAGTTTCGCCTGAATGCACAAGGAATGCCTACCTTGATCGGAGCAAGTACTATGGACTGGGGTCCTGCTTTCGACGGAAGAGATATTGAATATTATGACGGACAGATTCGTCCGTATCAGGCGTACAAAAACAACTTCAGAGATGCTTACAACACAGGATTCAATACCAACACAAATGTAGCAGTCAGCGGAGGCAATGCGAAAACAACCTTCTACACTTCGCTTTCCTTGATGCAAAGAACCGGAACTTTGCCGAATAATGAGTTTAAACGTACTTCTTTTCTTGGAAAAGTAACACACGAAATTACGGATAGAGCAAGAATTGATGTAAGTATGAACTTTGCCAGATCCAATCCGAGAAATGCGGAACGTCTAATCGGTGAAAGATTTGTAGACGGTACCTGGGGACGCGGCTATGACGTAGCCTACGGAAGAACCCGTTACAAAGGCGCGCACGGAGGTATAGCTACTGCTGCGCTCGGAGATGAATGGGGCAATATGAGAGGAAACAGCATTTGGTGGGATATCTACGAAAACAATCGTGAGCAGGTAGAGAATAACGTCCGCCCGATAGTGAGATTTGAACTGGATCTTACCGACTGGTTGAGATTCAACACAGAAGCAAGCTATAACTATCATTATGTACGTTATGAAGCAAAGGAAAAAGGGTCGGGTTACGCGAATTCCGGTGGTTATTATGAAATGAGTTTGAATCAAAGAGAGCAAACAAATTACAATGCTAACTTTGTATTTAATAAAGACTGGAATGACTGGATATTACACGGTTTCCTTCGCGGAGAATACTATGAAAGTTTCCAACAGCGTATGAGGATGCACACGGAAGGCGGATTGGTCATTCCAAATCAATTCTTTATTGCCAATTCGATTAACACACCTAGATATGAGGCAGAGATAGCGAATACAAAGAAAATTCTTTCGGTTGCATTTCAAGCCGGAGTAGGGTGGAAAGACCAGATTTTTGTAGATGTTACCGGACGCAACGACTGGTCATCTTCTTTGGTATACGCTGATTCGCGCGGAAACTACTCGTTTTTCTATCCTTCGATAAGTGGCTCTTGGTTGGTTTCAAACACGTTTAGAGATGAATTACCGCAGTGGGTGTCATTTGCCAAAATTCGCGCCTCATTGGCACAGGTAGGTAATGATACAGACCCTTATTTGATTAACTCAGCCTATAGGCTCGGTACAGCGGTAACAGGTTCCGGAACTTACTATGGATTGGAGGTTCCTAATACTGCTTACGATAGAAATTTGCAGCCGGAAAAGAAAAATTCGTGGGAAACAGGTCTCGACTGGCGTTTTATTAATAATCGAATCGGGATTGACTTCACATATTACAAGGAAAATACGTTCAACCAGATTATGTCAATCGCTGTTCCTTATCAATCGGGCATCTCTCACCAGTTAATCAATGCCGGAAATATTCAAAACCAGGGAATTGAGCTGGCTGTAAATACCGTACCGGTTAGAACAAGAGATTGGGAATGGGGTGTCAATTTTATATGGACAAGAAACAGAAATAAAATTATATCGTTGCACGAAAATGTGCCAAATTGGATTCTTCTCTCCGGAGACATAGCTTATGGTAACTACCGTATTGCTTCGGTTGCCCAAGCAGGTTCGTCGTATGGTACGCTGATAACGGACAGTAAAAAGAAAATCGACAAAGAATCCGGATTACCGGTGCTGGGTTGGAATGATACTCGAAGATCTGCACAATATTTCCGCGATGAAACCGAATTTGACGAAGTAGGCTCTGTTGTTCCCAAATTTACCGGTGGACTTTCTACCAACTTACGTTATAAAAACCTAACAATGAATATAGGTTTGGATGCGCGCTTTGGAGGTCATATCGCTTCTTACAACGCTCGTTACGGAACGGCTTATGGTTTCACAAAAGATGCTTTACAGGGTTCACCTGGTTTTGGAGGAATCACTTGGACATCTGGATTTGATGGATTAACATACCACTCCGGAGTAATCCCGAATGGAATTATAACAAGCGGAACATCCATTAGCCAACCCGGCGGAAGAGCTCCTTACGTTGTAGGATCAGGAAGCGTATCTAGTGCCGGAGAAACTTACCAAGAATTAATGGACAAAGGTGTGATAGAGCCTACGCACGCCGACAGTTGGATTTATTGGAATAATGCTTGGTCGATGACCGGTCAGAATCGTGGTGTAATCTCTGACGCATGGTTCAAGGAATTGAATTATATTGCCCTCAGAAATATTACGTTTATTTATCGTATGCCGACTCCTATCGCTCAAAAACTTCACGCGAAATCGCTGAATCTTTCATTGACCGGTCGTAATTTGGGTTATTTGTTAAACACAGCGCCCTCGAAAATTAATCCGGAATCAGTTAGCGGAACAGAGCCCGGTGAATTTCGTATGCGCGCATTTCAAGGTGTTACTTCCAGCTTTACGTTCACCATCAATGCGACTTTCTAAAAACGAGTACAATCTCTTAAATAATTAAAAAGATGAAGAAATATACAAAACAAATAATGAGTTTGGCGTTGGTTGCCACGCTGCTATTCTCTCTTAGCGGTTGTCGGGAAGACTTTGCCAAATTGAATCAAGACCCCTCTACGGTGACAACAGGAAATCCCGGTTTTTTATTTGCACAGGGAATTCTTGAATTTGAACCTTCCGACTATGTCTACTGGTTCATGAATGCCAACAAATTTGTACAATGGAATCAAACCGGTGTTCTTTTTGAAGGTGTTACCTCTACTTGGGCTGACGGATCACCGGCACAGCGTTTGTGGGTAATTGATGTATTGAGATATGCCAATGAGCTCAAACACGTGCGTTCGAATATGCCGGAAGAAGAAAGCAATCGATATCAACATTACTCGGCTTGCTTAGACATCTTGTGTATTTATATGGGTATTTTCGATTCCGATTTTGTCGGCGACATTCCTTACACAGAAGCAGCACAAGCAATCCATGGAGGAACATTGACACCGAAATACGATCGCGTGGAAGATCTATACAATCTTTGGCTTACGAACTTGGATGATAATATCCGCATACTGACTACTGTAACCGGTCAAGTTTTTCAACCGGCACAAGATCCTATCTATAATGGAAACAGAGAAAGATGGGCAAAACTTGCGAATTCGCTGAAACTGAAGATTGCAGCCCGCATGATTAATGTGGATAGAGCACGTGCAATTCGTATCGCGGAAGAAGTAGCCAATTCACCTGTGGGTGTTTTGAACGGCGAAGGCGATGACTTCCTGTTTAATAAAGCAACACAACACTCTTCCAACCAAAATTTTGTGTATCATTGGAATAATGGATTTTTCCAATCCATGGCAGGATCGTTAACGGCAATCAACTTTATGGTTGACAACAAAGACCCCCGCGTGCGCTTTGTTTATCGCAAAAATAGCTGGAATTCCCGAGTAGTGCAGGCATTCTTCAATGCAGGAAGACAGGAAAGTGTTCCTCATTACATTATGGATAATATTGACTATGTTGTAGATGGTAGTGGTGTTTATCAATTTAGAGGATGGAAAGGCGCAGGCGAGCCATGGGTGCGTTACTACGGCGTTCCGCTTACTTTTGAAGGCAGACTAAATTCAGCAGTCTATGGCGACTGGTTTGAATATAGTACTCGTTGTCGACTGGAAAATATAGTTTTTCAACCTTTCTCCGGATACGAATTTGAAATGGTTCACGGACGTAATATTTTCAATCTGCCGGTAGCACCCGGAGATAGCCCGATACAAACCAGAGACCAAACACCTTGGTGGGGAATGTATATGACAACAGCAGAAGTGAATCTTTATCTTGCCGAATTTAGACTTTTGGGTGCTGCTCTTCCGGAAAGTGCGGCGCAATATTTCAACAGGGCGATCGCTGCTTCGGTAAGAGAGTATGACCGTCTGGCAAGAAACAATCGAATTCCTTACTACGGAACAACGTACAACTATTGTCCGTTCGAAAGAGTAATTGATTTGCAAAGCGGCGAAATTGAAGCGATGATGTCGAATCCCGATTATCAATTGACGGGCGACCCGGCATTGGATCTTGAAAAAGTGTATATACAGCAGATTCTACACTTTTCTATGCAACCAATTGAAGCCTATATTACAGGTCTTCGTTCGGGAGTTCCTATTATTAATTCAGCACTATTTCCGCGCACAGACTATGCAGCGCACAGCATTCCTACATCGTTGATACCACGTCGTATGGCGATAACTGCTCCTTCTGTGACCGATTTGATGTTTGATGTTCTGACGAAATCACTTAGTGATCAGGGGTATACGCCAGGTGGAGGTACTATACTAAACACCGAACGTATGTGGCAGGATAGGAATAATCCGCAATGGGGAGCAGGACCTAAAATGTAGATAATGAATATAGCTGATTGAAAAACAACTATTCAATAATAAGAGAGGCTGACCACTTTTAGGACAGCCTCTTTTTTAATGCATTAAAAGCAATCCTAATAAATCAACACAGTACAGTGCAGTATGCATTTTTAACTATCTTATTATGAATGCAATAAAAATATTTGATTTTTTATCTCAAAAAAGTTGTATGTTTAACAAAACAATTTTATATCTTTGCGCCGTTAATTTAGTTGAAACTTGTGTAAAAGTTAAAAAGATAAGTGCTGAAAGTGGAAGTAAAGTGATAAATGTAAAGAGGAAATGTTAAATGATAAGAGAATTGAGTCGATTTGAAAAGTGGATGTTTTCTTAAGATTATAGATAACTATACAGAGAGTTCTTTATTATTGAATTATTAATTAAAGTGTAAATTTATGATGAAATCTAAAAACGGGGGGGGTAAAAAGAGACTTTCCTCCGAAATTCACAAAAAGAAAGCGCTATTGACGCTTTTTGTCCTATTCTTTATGGGAATAGGAGTTGTAATGGCTCAGACACAAGTACGAGGTACGGTAGTGGATGAGTATGGAGATCCTGTTATTGGTGCTACTGTTCAGATAAGAGGCACTACGCAGGGAACGGCTACCGACCTTGACGGTGTCTTTACACTTTCGGCGCCGGCAAATGGGATGCTTGTTGTGTCGTATGTGGGATATACAGTACAAGAAGTACCGGTAAGTGCAAATATGCATATCACGTTAGTACCGGATTCGGAAATGTTAGATGAATTGGTTGTAACCGCGCTTGGTATGGCTCGTGACAGAAGAGCATTGGGTTATGCTATCACTGAAATCAGTGGCGAAAACATTATTCGTTCAAGTGTTACTAATCCGGTGAATGCTTTGCAAGGACGTGTTGCGGGTGTACAAATTAATATGGGTGCAGCAGGTCCGCAGTCTTCACAGCGTATTCTGATTCGTGGAAACACTTCATTATCCCCAAATAGCCAGCCGATTTTTATTATTGACGGCGTGCTCGTTGATAATGATGTAACTGCAACCGGTGGTTGGGCAGATCGCGACTTTGGTAATGCGTTGAAAAATCTCAATTCTGATGACTTTGAATCGGTAACAGTATTGAAAGGTGCTGCTGCTACGGCACTTTACGGTTCACGTGCTTCTAATGGTGTTATCTTGATTACAACAAAAAGAGGAAGCAAATCACAAGGATTAGGTATCAACTTCTCACACACTCAACAGTGGGATCATATCTATCGCTTCCCCAGTTTCCAGAACGAATTCGGTACTGGTACGATACCTGTATGGGATTTGGATAACGATAGAAGAGATATACGTGTAAGAACCAATACTCCGGTGAGTTTTGGTCCTCGATTTGATGGTTTAGAATACACTGCGTCAAATCCTAATGGAGCAGATTATCGCGGAATTTACAGAGCTTATGAAGATAATGTGCGCGCTATGTATCAAACAGGTCGTTTTGTTAATACAAACGTGGCAGTTTCCGGTGGAACAGAAACAGGAGCTTTCCGTTTCTCTTATTCTAACTTGCAGCAAACAGGTCTCACACTGAACAATGAGTTTACCAGAAACAATTTCGCTTTGACTGCTTCGCAGAATATTGGCAGCATTGTAACTGCCAGTGCCGGATTTACTTATACGCAGTCGGAAGGTCGTAACCCAACATTCCAAGGCGATAGATTTTCGCCAATGTACGACTTTTCTTACAATATTCCCCGTTTGTATGATGCGCACTATTGGAGAAACAATTATTGGAATGCCAACAGAGACGGCTGGAGTACTGATGACCCTTGGGGAATGACATCCCGCTTTTTCGAGTTTTTGGAAAATAACCAAATTCAAAGAGAAGAGAATTATAGAGGGAATATTGATTTGGGATTCAAATTGACCGATTGGCTCAGATTCAATATGAGAGGGACAATGAATCGCTCGTACATCAAATTTGAAAATAAGCAATTGGCAAATGCTAATAACCCTGAAGGAACACAAAACTTTGGTGGTTCATTTTATCGTTTAAATGAGAGACAGAATTTGCAATATTCCGGTTTGGGTATGTTTACAGCAACACATACATTTGGAGATTTTTATGTGAGTGCTTCAGCAGGTGCAGAACGCTGGCATCAAGACCAAGCCATTAATAATTCTTGGACAGATGGTGGTTTGCTTGTACCGGGGCTATTCCAATTGAGCAATTCGGTCAGAAACGCACGTACAGAGGCTTTTGCGCCTATTAATCAACGTAGAATCAACTCGGTGTTTGGATTTATCAATACTTCTTGGAGAGATCAAATCTATTTGGACATCACAGGTCGTAACGATTGGTCATCAACTTTGCGTTATGTAGATGGCACGGGTAATGTGTCATACTTTTACCCATCGTTCTCTACATCTTGGATTGCCACGGAAAGCCTGCGTGGACGCTTACCGCAAGCTATTTCGTTTGCTAAATTGAGAGCTTCTTATGCCATTGTAGGTAAAGATGCCGATCCGTATTTAATTACTGATCCGGGTAGTTATACAAATCTATTTGGTCTTGACGATACAAAGTTCAACACAGGTAGATATCCTGTATTAGATTTTTTACGCCATAACGATAGCTATAACTTGGGTGCCTCCAATTTGAAACCCGAATTGCAGCACGCTATTGAGTTTGGTTTGGATGCTCGTTTCTTCAATCACCGTTTGGGTATAGATGCTACATATTACAAAACAAATACTTACAATCAAATATTGTTGTTACCTATGCCACAAGAAACAGGCGTAGATAATAGAGTGATCAATGCAGGCAATATCCAGAACCAAGGTGTTGAGATATTATTGACAGGAACTGTGATTAGAAGAAAAAATTTGGAATGGGATTTGGGATTGAATTTCACACGCAACAGAAATAAAATTGTTGATCTGCACGCAGGAGTTCCTATGTTCCGTTTGCTCGGAGGTTCGGATGTTGCCAGTTGGGCTACTGTTGGAGGTACATACGGAGACCTTTACTCTAATTTTGCATTCTTACGCGATGACGATGGTAACAAATTGCTCAATGCTGGTGGCCAATTCATCCGCTCTGGGACCAATGAAAAAATAGGAAACAGTTTGCCGTCATTTTTAGGTGGATTTACCAGTGATGTACGTTGGAAAAACCTTAGTTTTACAGCGGTTATCGATTCTCGCTTCGGTGGGGATATCTGGTCGGGTTCTTTTAATTATGGCATGGAAAGAGGGCAACTACAGAGTAGTTTGCGTGGTCGTCCCGGACACGGTGGTTTGGAAAGAACCCTTACAGACGGAAGAACTGTATTTGATGGTATGATTCCTGACGGTGTGTACAGACAAGGTTCTATTATTGGTGGCAGAGATGTAAGTGGAATGTCGTATCAAGAAGCTTACGATGCCGGCATCGTACCTGCGATGGCAGCATCAACGTATTACAGTAACTTATATAGTTGGGGTAGTGGTATCCGTGAAGCATCTGTTCAAAAATTGACTTGGGTGGCATTGCGCGAACTATCAGTAAATTATGATCTACCACAAACGATAACAAGCCGTTTGCATATTCAAAATGCAGCCGTTGGTATAACAATGCGTAACGTTGGATATCTATACAACAGTTTGCCGGATCGCATTCATCCCGAAGGTTTGAGAAGCAACCACAGTGCCGAGTTCCAAGAGTCGGGCGGTAACGTTTACAGCAGATCCATCGGTATGAGACTTAATTTAACATTCTAAAATAGTAAAACAGTATGAAAAAAATATATACATATATCTCGCTTTTTCTCATTCTCATCGTTTCTTCCTTTGCGCTGAATAGCTGCACCGAAGGATTTGAAGAGATGAATACCAGTCCGAGGAGTATCGCTACGGTAACCCCGGAGCAGCTCTTGACCCAGTCGCAGCGAATGTGGATGCAGGGTTTTCCGTGGAACCGCATTTCTGATAAGTACTTCCCTTGGATGCAGTATGGATCCTCTGTTTTTGGAAATACAACTTTCGCGAGTATGATCACGAAGTATTCATATACGCCCGGTATAGGAGGCGAGCAGTACGGAACGTTTAATAGAATGGGGTCTTATGTAACTCATATCGAGTACTTGGCAGAAAAAGACGGTACCGGTGCTTACTCAAACGTAGCACAAATGGCACGTATTGCTCTAATAGCGAGTGCCATTCGAACATCTGATGCTTACGGATCGTTGGTTTATACCGAAGGTTGGCTGACACGTAGAGAGCTGGAAGATGTAGCCAGTTTGAATCCGGCTTTTGAAACGCAGGAACAATTGGTTGTTATTTGGGACAGACAATTGAAAGAGGCAATACAAAACCTGCAAAGAGGATTGACAGACCAAAACCAAGTGGCTGCCAGAGGATTTGACCGTGCTTATGCCGGTAATGTACAGCAGTGGATCAAAGCTGCTAATGCTGTTCGTCTTCGTTTGGCAAGCCGTTTATGGAATATTCAGCCAGCAACAGCAAGAGCCATTGCTGCTGAAGTTTTAGCACCCGGCAATGCTGCCAATGTTTTTTCAAGTATTGATGACAGTTTCATTTTTTGGTATGAAATTCAAGCATTTGGCGGGGAGTGGCATTCTCTTCCTGATATGACAAGGGGTGCTTCAAATAACTTTATGAATTATCTGGTTAGAAATGAAGATCCTCGCAAAAGAATATTTTTTGTGGAGAACAATTTAACGCCACAGTTTATTATTGACTATAATATAGGAGTTATAGAAGGACGATTAGGATCCGGAAATCCATTCAACATGATTCCTATGGATTCCGAAAGATGGGCTGGTGCTTACGTAAACTTTGACAAGCGTGGAAACAGTATGCCGACAGCAGCACAAGCACCTGTTTTACCAAAAAGAGAAGATTTCGCATCAGACGCGGCTTTTAGAACTGCAGCAATAAATTATATGACCGACTTCGATTGGGAAAAGTATCAAGAAGATTACAAGTTTGACAGACGAATATTTAATGCCGGTGGTTGGATGGCTGATGCAAATCCAACTTGGCCATTCATTGCTAATCCCCCACAAACACGTTTATGGGATGGTCGTCGTTCACTCAGAGGCAGACCGGGTAACGGTGGATGGTGGTTCCCTGTGATAACATATGCCGAATTTTCTTTCTTGGCGGCAGAGTTTGTATTGCGAGAAGGTATTGCCAGCAGCAAAACAGCACAACAGTGGTATGAAACAGGTGTGGAAGCGTCTCTTCGTCAGTGGAGTGATGTCGGAAGATGGACAGATCTACTGGATTACACACTAATAACACCAGCAGAGATTTCCACCTTCTTGAACATGCCTGATATTAAGTGGAATCCTGCAATAGCATTGGAGCAAATTTATGCACAATCATACGTAGAACACTTCAAAAACGTTGATGAAATGTGGGCATTGTGGAAACGTACCGGTTTCCCAAACACTACATCAAACATCATTACATTTGAGCCACTTACGTTTGAAGGAGCCACGTTCGCTGTTCCGCGTAGAATCAGATTTGATGAGCCTAATCCGGGTGTTGCCAATTATGACAACCTGATGAAGCGACTTCAGGATATGCAAAAAGATCCCAAATTCGGAGCACTCGACAATGAATTTGGACGTGTTTGGTGGGATGCACCCAGCAACTAACTAATCACATAGTTAAATAAATAAAAAAGCTGTTCAAAGAAAACTCTGAACAGCTTTTTTATGTAAAACTGAAACAACGTTCGGCATAATTTCCCACTATCAGCATACTTTATGCTTTGTATTTAAAAGTACTTTGAAACACAAAGATATTGTTTCTGTTCAATCTTTCAGAAAAACTATCCTTTTCAAGCAAAATCTGTCTGCAATCTCTATGTTGCAAATCACTAAATCGCAATATTTGTTTTTCAAATCATTAAATTGCAATCTATGCTTTGCAAAATGCAAAATAAATACTACCTTTGCACTGTGATAATCATTAATTGTCATGATAGTGGCACTGGAATCATTTTATAGAACACACAAATACTTGGTCGATCACGTTTCATCGCCCGTTAAACGGCAGTTGATGAGCGAAATCGATCGTTCGCACCGTTTGATTGGTATCAAAGGGTGCCGTGGTGTGGGTAAAACTACTTTTTTGCTTCAATATGCGAAAGAGCATTTCGGCGCTGATGACAAAAGTTGTTTGTATATCAACTTCAATAATTTTTACTTCACAACACATTCATTGGTCGAGTTTGCCGGACAATTCTATATACAAGGCGGACGGACTTTGCTGATTGACCAAACGTTCAAATGCGAAGATTGGTCGAAAGAGTTGCGCGAATGTTACGAGCGATTTCCGAAACTGCACATCGTTTTTACAGGTTCAACCGTTATGCGGCTTATTGAGGATAACGATGATTTGAAAGACATTGTGGCGGTGTACAACCTGCGCGGTTTTTCGTTTCGCGAATTTATTTATTCGCAAACAGGGAAAACGTTTCCGATTTATTCGCTCAACAACATTATTCATCATCACGAAGAGATAGCAAAAGAAATTTGCGCGCAAATCAATCCGTTCGATTATTTTCAAAACTATTTACATCACGGTTACTATCCGTTTTTTCTCGAACAGCGAAATTTCTCGGAGAATTTGCTAAAAACGATGAACTTGATGATTGGAATAGATATTGTTATTATCAAACAAATAGAGCTGTCGTATCTGTCTAAAATAAGAAAACTTCTCTATTTATTGATGATGAGTGCACCGGCAGCGCCAAATGTAAGTCAGTTGAGCAAAGAGGTAGAAATTTCGCGTGCTACGATAATGAATTACATAAAATATCTGCAAGATGCGCGACTGTTGCATTTGGTCTATTCGGAAGACGATGTTTTCCCCAAAAAGCCGGATATGATTTATGTGCACAACACCAATTTGATGCACGCCGTCAATCGAGATGAAGTGGATAAAATTGCCGAACGAAAAACGTTTTTGTGTAATATGCTCAATGTGAACCACAAAGTAAATATTAGCTTGAACAATGCGGATTTTTTGATTGACAGACAGTTGCGTTTTTCATATGCGCCGAAGTTGCAAAATGGAAAAAACAACTCAAACATCATTTATGCAGTTGATGATATTGAGGTAGGAGCGAAGAATGAAGTACCGTTGTGGTTGTTTGGTTTTTTGTATTGATATAAGCAAATGAATATGTCAAAAAAAGAATTAGAAAACATTGCTAAGGTTGAAAAAAACGACCTGTATGAATTTTCACGAGATTTGATACTCAATTCTCGCAAAGTTGTTTATCAAACAGCCAACTTTGTAATGGTAGAAACTTATTGGCGAATTGGCGAAAAAATTGTGGACGAGCAAGGTGGCGTAGAACGATCGAAATATGGCGATGGGCTGATAAAAGACTTATCTGTAAAACTGACTGCCGAATTTGGAAAGGGTTTTGACGAAACAAATTTAGGAAGAATACGTCAGTTTTATTTGATATTTCAAAATGTTGACGCAATGCGTCAACATTTAAACTGGACACATTATCCTCCGCTCGCGCAGATTTGCAATCTGTGCGTTAACAAACTAACAAAAAATAAATTACAAACATATAACATAAAAAATTATGACTAAAACTAAAAAATTCCTCACTTGTGATGGAAATCAAGCAGCTGCACATATCGCGTATATGTTCAGCGAAGTAGCGGCGATTTATCCCATCACTCCGTCGTCAAATATGGCGGAGTATGCCGACGAATGGGCGGCAAAAGGTCGCAAAAACATTTTCGGCGAAACAGTACAAGTACAAGAAATGCAATCCGAAGCAGGTGCTGCCGGTGCAATGCATGGCGCGTTACAAGCAGGTGCATTGACCACTACATTTACCGCTTCGCAAGGATTGCTGTTGATGATTCCGAATATGTACAAAATTGCCGGCGAATTGTTGCCGGGCGTTTTTCACGTATCGGCTCGTGCGTTGGCTTCGCACGCATTGTCGATTTTTGGCGATCACCAAGATGTGATGTCCACACGCTCAACAGGTTGTGCGATGTTGGCAACAGGCTCGGTACAAGAAGTGATGGATTTGGCAGCAGTGGCACATCTTGTGTCCATCAAAACCCGTATACCATTTGTACATTTCTTCGACGGATTCCGTACTTCGCACGAAGTGCAAAAAATCGAACAATTGGACAGCGAAGATTTGGCGCCGCTTATTGATCAAGAGGCATTGGCGGCATTTCGCAATCGTGCTTTGAATCCCGGAAATCCGGTTGTTCGTGGCACGGCACAAAATCCCGATATTTATTTCCAAGCGCGTGAGGCTTGCAATCCGTTTTACGATGCAGTGCCTGCGGCGGTGGAAGAATATATGAACGAATTGAGCAAAATTACCGGACGCAAGTATGGGTTGTTCGATTATTATGGTGCGCCCGATGCCGACCGCGTGGTTGTAGCAATGGGGTCAGCAACTGAGGCAATTCGCGAAGGAATTGACCACCTCAACGCCAAAGGCGAAAAAGTAGGTTTGATTGCCGTACATTTGTACCGTCCGTTTTCGGCGAAACATTTCTTGTCCGTTCTTCCGAAAACGGCGAAGCGCATTTGTGTACTCGACCGTACAAAAGAGCCGGGCGCAGGAGGTGAGCCACTTTATCTGGACGTAAAAAATGTACTTTACGGAACGGAAAATGCACCGCTTGTAGTGGGCGGTCGTTACGGATTGTCGTCAAAAGATTTTACGCCCGCGCAAGTGTTGGCAGTTTACGAAAATTTGGCGATGAATGAGCCGAAAAATCGTTTCACAGTAGGAATCGTTGATGATGTAACGTTCACTTCGCTTCCATTGAAAGAAGAAGTTCAATTAGGAAATGAAGGCATTTACGAAGCGAAATTTTACGGTTTAGGAGCTGACGGAACGGTTGGTGCAAACAAAAACTCAATCGTAATCATTGGTGACAACACCGACAAATATTGCCAAGCCTATTTCTCTTACGACTCGAAAAAATCGGGCGGATTCACTTGTTCACATTTGCGTTTCGGCAATCACCCGATTCGTTGCACTTATTTAGTAAACACGCCAAACTTCGTAGCTTGCCACGTGCCTGCTTATTTGCATTTGTACGATGTTACCAAAGGATTGAAGAGGAATGGAACATTCCTCCTAAATTCCATTTGGGACAAAGAAGAAGTGAAAAAACACCTGCCCGACAAAGTGAAAAAATATTTGGCTGAAAACAATATCACAATGTATATTATTGATGCAACGGATATTGCACAAAAAATAGGTCTTGGCAATCGTACCAACACTATTCTTCAGTCAGCATTTTTCAAAATCACCGAAGTAATTCCTTACGATTTGGCTGTTTCCGAAATGAAGAAATTTATCGTAAAATCGTACGGAAACAAGGGCGAGAAAATCATTAATATGAACAACGAAGCCGTTGACCGTGGAAGCGAGGTTGAGAAAGTAGATATTCCTGCCGAATGGGCAAATATTGTGCTTGATAGCAGCAATGGAAAGAGCGACAACGCTCCCGAATTTATAAAGAATGTAGTTCGTCCTGTAAATGCATTGAAAGGCGACGATTTGCCGGTTTCCACTTTCAAAGGACGTGAAGACGGCACTTGGGAGCAAGGCACAACCAAATTCGAGAAACGTGGTGTAGCCACACACGTGCCGGTTTGGAAACCTGAAAACTGTATTCAATGTAACCAGTGTGCGTATGTTTGTCCGCACGCAGCCATTCGTCCCTTTGTGTTAGATGCCGACGAGCAAGCAAAAGCACCTGTTGAAATGACACAATTGAAAGCAAACGGAAAACAGTTCGAAGGAATGTCGTTCCGCATACAAGTTGATGTGCTTGATTGTATGGGTTGCGGAAATTGTCCCGATATTTGTCCGGGCAATAAAAACGGAAAAGCGTTGGAAATGGTATCGTTTGAGGAACAATTACCCGAACAGGCAAACTGGGATTGGTGTGTAGAAAACGTAAAATCGAAACAGCATTTGGTAGACACGAAATTGAATGTGAAAAATTCGCAGTTTGCCACACCATTGTTCGAATTTTCAGGCGCGTGTACCGGTTGCGGCGAAACGCCATACATTAAATTGGTTTCGCAACTTTTTGGCGACCGTCAAATGATTGCAAACGCAACGGGCTGTACGTCAATTTATTCTGCTTCTGCGCCATCAACGCCATATACCAAAAACGAAAAAGGACGCGGTCCGGCTTGGGCAAACTCATTGTTCGAGGACAATGCTGAATTTGGCTTGGGAATGGTATTCGCCGCCGACCAAATGCGCGACCGTTTGGTACGTATAATGAAAGAAGCACAAACGTGTGATTGCTGTTCATTCGAATTAAAAGAACTGTTTCTTGATTGGATTGAAAACAGAGAAAATGCAGAAAAAACCGTTGAACTCGAAGCAAAAATCACACCGCTCGTAAACGCTTGCGATTGCAAGTGTTGTAAAGAGATTTCAGGTTTGACACAATATTTAATCAAACAATCGCAATGGATTATCGGTGGCGACGGTTGGGCTTACGATATCGGTTTCGGCGGATTAGACCACGTTATTGCCACAGGCAAAAACGTAAATATTCTTGTTGTAGATACCGAAGTTTATTCAAACACAGGTGGTCAAGCCTCGAAATCGACACCGACAGGTGCGGTCGCGAAATTTGCTGCTGCGGGCAAGCGTATTCGCAAAAAAGACTTGGGAATGATTGCCGCTACTTATGGATACGTTTATGTAGCACAAATTGCAATGGGTGCCAATCAAGCGCAAACTTTGAAAGCCATTCGCGAAGCGGAAGCCTACAACGGACCATCAATCGTGATTGCTTATTCGCCTTGTATCGCTCACGGACTTCGTGCCGGAATGAACAAAGCGCAAGAAGAGCAAAAACGCGCCGTAGAATGTGGTTACTGGAACTTGTATCGCTTCAATCCCGAATTGGCGGAGCAAGGACAAAATCCGATGCAACTTGATTCGAAAGAACCCGATTGGTCGAAATTCCAAGATTTCTTGCAAGGCGAAGTTCGTTATACTTCATTGGCAAAACAATTTCCGGCGGAAGCGAAAGAATTGTTTGATGCCGCTGAACAAGATGCAAAAAGACGCTATAATGGTTATAAGAGAATGAGCGAACAGCAATTTTGATTTATTTATTGTTGAAATTTAATCGTAGAGACGTGGCACGCCACGTCTCTTTTTTTATTTTTTAATGTTTATTAGTGAACGGGGGGGGGTAAAATGAAAAAAGTATATTACCTTTGCAAAGAAAAATAATATTGGCAAGACGCTCGCCAAGCCTTAAGAGCGAAATTAATTATTATAGTTATAGTCTGCTATAAGGGGCGGACTTAAAACTCAATTTAAAGTGAAACAAACTAAATTTATTTTTGTTTTGGCTACGATAGTAGCATTGTGTGTTAGTTTTTCGTCTTGTAGCAAAGACGATAACTCGTTGGTTGGAACTACTTGGGTTTGGGAAGATGAGGAGTACGACGAGACAGTAACTATTAAATTCACTACTAAAACAGCAGGTACGCTTACAGAGGAATGGGGTAGTGGTGCAGACGTTACCTCGTTTACCTATAAATTTAACGATCCTACTGTTTCAATTACGTTGTCCGATGATGGTATAACTGTTTCTATTAGCGGAACGGTAAGGGGTTCAACAATGACATTGAGAGCTTTTGGTGAAGAATCTGTTTTTACTAAACAGTAATCCGAAATGTTCATCAAAATAAAAAATGCCGATTGACTTTTCAATTGGCATTTTTTATTGGTTATTTTAGCAAACACAAAAAACCGACACATTTCTGTATCGGTCTTCTCTGTGGTGCCAGCGGTACTAACACCTATACTATCATAAAAATTCAAACGCTATCAATTATCTGCTAATAAACAGGTTGTTACAATTTGATGTTTTAACAAAATATCTCGAAATATACTTGCATATCTCAAAAAATGGGTGTAATTTTGGGTGTAGATTTTGAGCCATTTTTGGGCGCAAAATTGGGAGTAAATTGTAAAAACAGAAATCGTATGAACATAAAGAGAAATATCATTTTTTCACTTGAAAGTCGAAAGAAAAAAGGAGTAATGGTAGCGGATAATGTGCCTATTCGTATGCGTGTGGTGTATGCAGGTAATCGTGTTGATTTTAGCACAGGATACAGGATTGATGTTGCCAAATGGGATAGTGATAAACAGCGAGTTAAAAACGGTTGCACGAACAAACTAAAACAAAGCGCATCGGAAATCAATACCGACTTGCTTCTGTATTATACAGACATTCAAAATATCTTCAAAGAATTTGAAGTGCAAAAACTAATCCCAACACCTGAACAACTCAAAGAAGTGTTTAACAGCAAGCGAAAAGAACAACAGCCCGAAGCGGAACAAGATACTATTGAAGAACCGAAAATTCTTTTCTATGCAACTTTTGATGAATTTGTTAAAGAGCGCGGCAGTCAAAACAGCTGGGGCAAAGCCACCTATGCGATTTTCAAAACATTGCGCAATCATCTCTATAACTATGATGCTCATCTGACTTTTGAAAAGATTGACGAAAGTTGGCTAAATGCTTATATGAATTATTTGCGAACATCGTGTGATATGCGAAACAGCAGCATTGAAAAACAAATTTCCTACCTAAAATGGCTACTACGTTGGGCAGCCCAAAAAGGATATATCGAAAAAGGCGTTTTTGAATCTTTCAAGCCAAAATGGAAAAATACGCCTAAAAAAGTTATTTTCTTGAATTGGAAAGAATTAAATCAGTTACGCGATTATGTGATACCCGAAACAAAACAATACCTTGAACGTGTACGAGATGTATTTTTGTTCTGTTGCTTCACAGGTTTACGTCACTCTGACGTTTACAACTTGAAGCGCAGTGATGTGAAGGACAATCACATTGAGGTTACAACTATTAAAACCGCTGATAATCTTGTCATTGAACTGAATAATCACAGCAGAACAATTCTTGACAAGTACAAAGATGTTGCTTTTGAGGACAATAAAGTGTTGCCTGTTATCTCAAACCAGAAAATGAACGATTATTTGAAAGAACTTGCGGAACTGGCAGAAATCAACGAGCTTGTACGCGAAACATACTACAAAGGAAATCAACGCATTGATGAAGTTGCGCCAAAATATGCTTTATTGGGAACTCACGCAGGTCGCAGAACTTTTATCTGTAATGCTTTGGCATTAGGCATTTCGCCGCAGGTGGTTATGAAATGGACAGGGCACAACGATTACAAAGCGATGAAACCTTATATTGATATTGCCGATGACATTAAAGTCAGCGCAATGGATAAATTCAATCAGTTGTAGTTTTCAAACTCATTACCTTATAACTCGCTATAACTACATAAAAACAAGTAGATATAGCAAGTTATAATCAGTATAAATATGCTATTTGTTGATTTTTATTGAAATAAACAATTCAACTCTAAATCTTTTTGCGCAATTTCAGCGTATTTGTTTTTATTGATTCCGAAGGTAGTGAGCATTACCAAATGAACGGCATTTCGGGCGTGCGTTTCGGCTTTGAAGGCAGCGACTTTGTTACGCAAATTTTCTTCATAATCTTTTGTGATAGTGAATTTTTCTTTGCAATACTTGATTTCCAACACATTAATAATACCGTCTTTTCGATTAATAACAAGGTCGATTTGTGCTGCTTTTTCAGACGCTTCGCTACGCCACGCCGAAACGGACGACTGGATACCCGAAATACCCAGCGCATTTTTTATTTCCGGCGTGTGTTGCAAAACCAGCATTTCAAACGCCAAACCAGCCCAAGTGTTGTGCAAAGGTGTATCTATGGAGTTCGACCAAAAATGCGTATTATTGTGTTCGTTTTTTTGAATAAACTTAAAATAGAACAGTGTGTACGAGTCTGTTAATTGGTATAATGTGTTGCGTGTTTTTTTGCCGAACGAATGATATTTACGTATAAAATCGCAATATTCGAGGTCTTGCAGCACTTTTGTTAAACCGCCACCATTCGAGATTTTAGTCTGTTTCGATATTTCTTCTCGTGTCAATCCTTTACCTTTTTTGCTCAAAGTCTCTACAATTTTCACATAATCGCCCGAATTTCTGAAAAGAGCAGCATAAAGATTTCGGAACTCATTTTTTAGTTTCGGATTTTCCGCAAAAAACAATCTGTCAATATTTTGCGCCACACTCAATCCGCGTTCTATTTTGCTCAAATAAAACGGAATACCACCCATTGCCATATAGATTTGGGCAATTTGATAACGACTAAAATCCAATTTTCGCCATTTACAATATTGCTCACATTCGGAAAGCGTGAAAGGTTTTAGGTTGATAGTATGTGTGAGTCGATTGTGCAAGCCGCCGTGGTTATTGATTAAATTGTTGATAATCCACGAAGTTGCCGAGCCGCAAACAATCAAAACAATGTCTTTTCGAGCCGAAGCCCAACCATTCCAAAAATGCTCTAAGGCAGTCAGAAAGCCCGAACGTGGTGTATCCAACCAAGGCATTTCATCGAAAAATAGTATTTTACGTTTTTGTTCGCTTTTTTCCAAATAATCAGATAATTGCGAGAATGCTTCTAACCAATTTTTTGGCGTTTTTAAGTTTTCGTTCGCCGTTTTTTTGAGTGTCAAACTGAAATTCAACAGTTGCTCTTTGGTATTTGCGTTTGCCAATCCCGAAATTTCAAACGAAAATTTGTCGGAAAATAGTTCACGCACAAGATAGGTTTTCCCTATTCTACGCCTGCCATAAATCGCTACAAACTCTGATTGCTTAGAAGAAAAAACATTGTTCAGCATTGCCTTTTCTTCTTCTCTGCCGATAATTTCATTCTGTTTCATAAAACTTCAAATTATAATTAACTACGTTGATTACTTCATAATTCGCTGCAAAGGTATAAAAATATATAGATATAGCAAAGATATATAATTATAATTTACTATATCTTCAAATAAATTGCCACTTATAGCGAATTATAGCCATCGTTTATTTTTATTTTTCTGTTCACAAAAAACAAAAATGACACAATAAATCTTCACTTTTGGTACACCCACCTACGCCAACCGATGCCAAACACTGCCATAAGATGACGTATGTACCACATCTTGCATCACGAATAATATTCTAATTGTACTTTTGCCACAAAAAAAGCAAAAATACGATAGAATATGAACATCAATGAACTAAAATTAAAGCCTATTTGGCAAATGACAGGCGAAGAATTTCTTTACCTACATCAAAACAGCGAACAAAAAACAGTCGCTAATCCGTCAATTACCAGCCCGAACAAAAAGTATGTTTACGGCATTCTTGGCATTGCCCAACTTTTCGGGTGCAGTATGCCCACCGCTCACAGAATCAAGAAAAGCGGAAAAATCAACAGAGCCATTACGCAAATAGGACGTAAAATCATTGTTGATGCCGATCTCGCATTGGAATTGGCAGGGCATAAAACGGGAGGGCGAAGATGATGACAGAGAATAAAGAAAAATTTGTCCGCATCGGTACTACTCTGTACAAAATTGTGCGCCGACCGCTCATTAGTGGCGATTATGTCGAAGAAAAAATCCTTTGGAGTTACGAAACACTTCGGCAGGATTATGGCAAAAACAATCTGCCCGACATTGAAAAATATGACGGTTTTTGTATCATTCCCGACCACGTGGACTACAAACAAGTTCACGGAACATATTTGAATCAGTACGAGCCAATCAATCACATTTCCTGTGCAGGTAATTTTCCTAAAATTGAGGGATTTCTCTCACATATTTTCGGCGAACAAATCGAATTTGGGTTGGACTATCTGCAAATTCTTTACACACGACCTACGCAAATGTTGCCTATTTTGTTGTTGGTTTCCAATGAGCGCAACACAGGAAAAACTACATTCTTGCGTTTTCTGAAAATGATTTTCGGTAAAAATGCTACATTCAATACAAATGAAGATTTTCGTAGTCAATTCAATGCTGATTGGACGCACCGCTTATTAGTTTTAGTCGATGAACTTCTATTGAATAAAATGGAAGACACCGAAAAAATCAAAAACCTTTCAACCGCAGGCGATTACAAAATCGAAGCAAAAGGAAAAGACCGCAGAGAAATAGAGTTTTTTGCTAAGTTTGTACTTTGTTCCAACAATGAAAAAAATCCGATTATCATTCCCAAAGAAGAAGTGCGTTTTTGGGTACGCAAAATCAATCCGATAGAAAAAGACAATATTCATTTGCGAGAACAAATGGCAAGGGAAATTCCTCATTTTCTTTACTTTCTGTTGAATAGAAAACTTTCTACACAAAATACTTCTCGTATGTGGTTTAGTCCGACAATGCTCGAAACACCTGCCTTACAGAAAATCAAAAAATACAACACCAATAAAATTGAGATAGAAATGGCAACATATTGCCTCGATGTAATGGAACGGCTCGGACAGGACAAAGTTTTTTGTTGCTCAAAAGATTTTATTGACGAATTACGAAATACAGGACTTCGGGTAGATATTACCCAAATTCGCAATATCCTAAAAGACAGTTGGGCAATTCATTCCGAAAAGAACGGCGAATACACATTTTACCATATCACAACGGACGGCGAGCTTTTCCCAATGAAAAAGAAAGGACGCTATTTTGAGATAAATCGGGTAACAATAGATAAAATTCTGTTGTAATGTTGTATTTTATATATAAAGTTATGATATACAAAAGACTAAACAATACAACAAACACACAACAAAAGTACAACAAAATTCATTTTGTTGCAGAAACAGACAACATACACAATTTTTGTTGTGCATTTGTTGCACTCGTAATTTTTTATCTCACAGACAATTAAACTCATTTCACAACAAAACAACAAAAAATCAAACAATATGGCACTCACAGACATTAAGCAAATCAGCATACGAAAATATCTTGCCGATATGGGCATAACCCCAATCAAAGAATACAACCATTACGCAATGTATCATTCCCCATTTCGCGAAGACCAAAACGCAAGCCTTAAAGTAGATTCCAACAAAAACCTTTGGCACGATTTCGGAACAGGCGAGGGTGGAACAATGATAGACCTTGTAATGAAATTAAAAAATTGCTCTTTCCACGAAGCAGCCACAAAGTTAGAAAAGGAGTACAATTCTTTTTCTTTTCAAGGGAATACAATTTCCGATGAAAAGAAAAATGATACTCCGACAATGGTTATTCAAAACATCGTTCCAATCATGCACCCCAAACTAATTGAGTGGATTCGGCAACGCAACGTTGATTTGAATGTAGCAAACTTGTATTGCCGAGAGATTCATTACAGCACGAATGGGAAGCCTTTTTTCGCTCTCGGCTTCGGAAACGACAAGGGCGGATATGAATTGAGCAATCCACCCAATTTCAAAAGTTGCATTTCGCCGAAAGAAATCACAACCTTTCAGAATAATCAAAATATCTGTTTGGTTTTTGAAGGCTTTTGGGATTTTCTATCTTACCTCACTATTCAGAAAATTGAAAAATCGAAACACGATATAACGGTGTTAAATTCGGTCGCCAATGTTCAAAAAGCAATGGATTTTTTGAAATCGCACAAGGAAATTTATACCTATTTGGACAATGACGATGCAGGAAAAAAGGCAACGGAATTGATAAAATCAAGTGGCGTTTCTGTCAATAATCGTTCAACAAAATTTGCCGACTACAAAGATTTGAATGACTATTTGTGTCAAAAACCGATGCAAAAATCGGCAGTCAAAATACAGAAATCCAAAGGTCGAAAAATGTGAGCTACGCCCAAAGGACTTTTATGCCAAAAAAGTCATAGCTTATTAGGGCATTTTCTTAACGCTTCGTTCCTACGCTAAAAATGCCCCAATAAGCAAAGGGGGAACCCCCCTTTTGAAACCCCCGAAGACGCTATCGTGTCATTGCGGGCTTGGTTACTGAGCGTAGCCGAAGTATGACCCGCAATCTCAAAAATAAATCATTTTTTCAACTCTAAAAATCAAATTAGAATGGGATATGTCGTACTTCATTTAGACAAAGCATCGGGTAGCGATGCCGCAATGTCCGCACACATTGAGCGAACAATCGACCCGAAAAATGCGGATAAAAATCGCACTTATTTGAATCGGGAAATGATAACTTTTCCCGAAGGAGTCAAAAATCGAACGGAAGCGATTCAGCACCGAATCGAAAACGCAGGTATCACACGCAAAATCGGCAAAAATCAAGTTCACGCAATCCGTGTAATGTTAAGCGGAACGCACAAGGATATGAAACAAATTGAAGCCGAAAGCAAATTAGATAAATGGTGTAGCGATAATTTAGAATGGCTCAACAAGAATTTTGGCGCAGAAAACGTTGTTTCTGCTGTTCTACATTTAGACGAAAAAACACCACACATTCACGCAACCGTTGTGCCGATTGTAAAAGGCGAGAGGCGCAAGGCAAAAAAAGAACAGTCCGAAACCAAAAAGAAATACAGGAAAAAATCTGCCGACACCGCCCGACTTTGCGCCGATGACGTAATGGCACGAAACAAACTCAAAGAATATCAGGACACTTACGCCGAAGCGATGCAGAAATATGGCTTACAACGTGGTATTGATGGTTCGGAAGCGAAGCATATTACCACACAGCAGTATTACAGGGATTTATATTTGGAAAATGAAGATTTGAAAGAAAATATTGAAATTTTGAAAGAACAAAAAGAGGAAGCCAATCAAGAGCTATCCCGCATTAAAAGCGGAATAAAAACCGAAAAGTTGAAAAGTTCGGTAGTAGATGTGGCGACTTCTGCAATCGAGGGCATCGGCTCGGTTTTAGGGACTTCAAAAGTAAAAAGACAACAACAGGAATTGATAAATCGGCAGAGCCAAATTCAAAATTTAGATTCGGAAAACGCTGAATTGCAAATAAAAATCCATTCGCTGACGCAACAAATGCAAGCCCAACAAACGGAACACACAGCAACGACCCATAAATTGCAACAAGAATTAGAGAAGATATACACCCTGTTCCCAAAGATAAAGGAACTGCTTCGTATAGAGAGATTTTGTCGATATATGGGATTCAGTGAAAGTAAAACAAATGAAATTTTGGAAATGAAGCCTGTTGAATTTAACGGCAAACTCTATTCGTCTGAATACAAGCGGAATTTTGAAACGGAACGCTCCGTTGCCGAAATCAAACCCTATTTGAGCGACCCGAATAAATTTCAACTGACGATTGACGGAGTGAGTGATGTGAGTTGGTTTAGACAGAAGTATCGGGAGTTTCAAGAAAAAATAGGTATGAAGGTAAACCAAGAGAGAAGCAGAGGTGTCAAAGTGTAATTTTGTATGAGAAATGGTCAGTATTATGCTCAATTACATAGTTTTTGAGTAAATATTTTTCAAAAAATAGTTTTTATGGGTAAAAGTTCGGAAAAAAGTTGTATTTTTGCTGTTCGTAATTTCAACAGATAAATGCAATTTCTCTCAATTTTGTCCGTTAAAATAGAGTTATATTGAAAATAAGTCAAAAATATTATTATGGCAGGTGCTATATCAGGAACAGCGATAACTAATTCGCTAACATTGAAACAAAAATTGGACACAGTTACGCTGACTATTAATTGCGTATGCAACTACAAGTGTCCACATTGCTATTTGGATTATATAAGTAGTAACAAGTATATTGATGACAATGTCATTGAAAGGTTATTTCATTTGGATTTTAAGCATTTGTCTGTTGTTGGCAAAGAGCCATTTGTTGATGCTGTTTCGCGAGAAATATCCAAACAACTGATTGAATTGTGCAACGAAAAGAACAAAACTATCAGTTTTGTAACCAATGGCTCTAATTTGGGTTTGTTGCAGGATTTTAATCTCGAAAAAATAAAATTTATTGATGTCAGCTTTGATGGCGGAATACAATTTTACAAACAGTACAGAGGTGGCAATATTCACAGTATCCTTGAAACTATCAGTTTGTTGCACAAAAAAGGTTTGAGAGAAATCAATGCCTTACACGTTTTGAGTGAAAGAACAATTTCATATTTAAACGATATGATAGAATTAAATTCGTATTTCGCTTTCAACAAAATGATGTTTTCTCTTTATCTCGACACTAACAGCATTAACAGCAGAACGGAAAAAACATTAACTCTACAAAAAGTTTTTCAAACATTAAGAGGCAATGATAATTTTATGAAATCAACTAATGCTTTCTTACTGTTGGATAAATATAATTTTCTTGTCGAAAATGAACTAACTATTGATGACGTAGAGTTTTATATCAACAAGTTTGAATTAAACGATAAAATTTTGCTTGTAAAAGAAGACCCGATTGAATACGGTTTTGTTCGGATAACATACGATGGCTTGGTTTTAACGCCAACCGATTCTTTGAATACAAGAGAATACAACGAAAGGCAAATGCCCCTTTGGGAGTTTTCTAATGCCGTTTTTGAAGAAATGGTTAAAGAAACAAGCAACAAAAGTGTTTTGGTATGATAGAAGTTAAAGGTTTATATTTTGCATATCCGAAGAATCAGATTTTTACAAATTTCGATTTTCAATCTGATTCGGACTTTATCATATTGAAAGGTCCGTCGGGTTGCGGAAAAACGACCTTGCTTAAATTATTATCTTCAAATTTGATAGCAGACAAGTGTGAGAAATTAATTGTTCCGACAAAAATTTGTACTATACTGCAAGAAGATGCTTTATTCCCTTGGTTGTCGGGAATTGACAATATTCTTAATATTGTCAATATTAATTATGACGAGATAAAGGAACACCCAATGATGGAACATTTGAAAACCTTTATCAATAAAAAAGCATTTGAAATGTCGTATGGACAAAGGCGTCTAATTGAATTGTTCAGGGCGATTTTATATAAACCTGATTTGCTGTGTTTAGATGAACCATTCAATTTTTTAGACCCAAATAGCAGAAATATCGTGTGTAGTTTTTTGAAAATGAGCAACGAACAAAATAGAACGAAAGTGATAATGTCCACGCATTATAATGAGCGGAATTTGAACTTTCAAACTGAAACGTTTTATTTTGACGGAACATTCCCAATAACGCGACTATGTACAAGAAATATATTTGATGAAACCGAAAATTAGTCATATAATATCGTTTGCAGGAGTTATATTTATTCCTTTAATCTGGATTTTCTGCAAAGAAGTTTTATCCGTATCAGATAGGTTTTTGCCGTCAATCGGTGCAACATTTTCAGCGATTAAAGATATTGAACCAAACGTTTTTGTTCATACAGCCTACACAGTATCAAGGTTAATGGTCGGAATGATTCTTGGAGTTTTCATTGGCATTGCATTAGGAATTTGGCTTTATTATTCTACTTATATTTATAGTTTTCTTTCTCCGATTATTCAAAGTATTAGGTCTATTCCGCCCATTGCAACAGTACCGTTTTTCTTGTTGTGGTTTGGTTTTGCAGAATTTGGAAGATACCTTTTAATAACATTGGGAATAGCGTTGAATATAGCCATTGCCGCATATCAGATACTTCAGAATATGCCCGAAAAATATAAAATTCTATTCAAGAGTTTTGGTATTAACCCTCGCAAGCGAGTATTGACATATTCACTTCCTGTTGTTTTGGAAAATATTTTCCCGACGGTCAGATTTAGTCTATCTACGGCAATAGGCTTAGTAATTGTTTCAGAGTTATTGGGTTCTCAAGTTGGATTGGGATATTTAATACAAACCTCAAGGTCAACGTTTTCTCTGCACGTTATCTTTTTGGCTGTTATTTTACTTGGAATTGTAAATTTTATTTTTGACACATTAATTCGATTTATATGGAAAAAGATAGTTTATTGGCAAACAAAGCCTTAAAAAGCACACTTATTGTTGCTTTTGTTTTAGTTATTAGTATTTTGACTTTCTTTTTATTGAAAGCCAAAAGAGCGGGAGATGATGCATTGGTAGTAGCAATCGCTCCATATCAGGATATAGCGATGATTGTAAACATTCACCCTCTTGGTTTGGAAGAAAAGTACGATATGCAAGTTACACTCAAGACTATGGCTTGGGAAGAAATCCTTACCTCTGTTGCAAGTGCCGGCAGAACAGTTGATGTCGGTTTTGGCAGTTTGGTTGAGTTTATAACTCAAGAAAGTAATTTAAATCACGGCGACGACAACGATATTTTATTTCTCTTTCCCGCCTACATTTTCAAAGGCGGAGGATTTGTTACGTTAGATAGCAGTATTCCGGTGTTGTGTCGGGAAAACATACAAAACGAAGAATTAGTAAGAGAATTTTTGAGTAAGCGTATCGGGGTGCAAAGAAATTCCATTTACGAAATGATGATTTTCAGTCTTGCCAACCGTTTTGGAATTGATTTTAGGTCATTAAATATGTTCGACATAACATTAAACGATGGAATTTTCGCGCTCCAAAACAGAAGTCTTGATATAACACAAGCGGGACTAACTCAAAAAAATGAAATTCTCAATCGTGATGGGCAGATTAACCTTACGATGGAAACATTAGGCTTTGCCGATGTTACGGGATTTATCACTAAACGTAGCACATACAACGAAAAGAGGGAACAAATAGAGAATTTAATACGAATGTGGTACGATTGTGTAGCTTTTGTAATGGCTGATTTAGAGAATAATTCCAAGCACAGTTTGGAATATTTAAGAAGAAATGCTTCTACGCAATATACTATTGAGGAATATAAAGCCGCATTAAGTCAGGAGTATTTCCCATTGAGCATAACTGAAGCAAATAGAGAAATAATTGATGACGATGGAATGTTCAGCTACAGACGAATAGCAGAAGATGTGGCGAATTATCTTTACACAACAGGAATAGTAAGACAAAAACCTCGATTGCCACAGTTTATTACAATTACAGAATAAAATGAATGAGGAAAATACAAAAACGATTACTAAGCCTGATAAATTTGAGAGTAGGATAACAAAAGCTTGTCCCTCAGATAAGTGTTCTTTTTTAGAGAATAAATGTCCACAAGAAAAAGGTGTTTGTCTTCAACCATTGCTTGAGAATAATGTTGTTGTTCATTATCCTTGGTTTGCTAACACTTATACTTTACCTTTTTTCTACTCCAAATGTTTAAAAAAAAGGGATAAAACAGAAAATGAAATTTCAAATCTTATAAGATATTGCGATTGGGGAGACACAACTTGCAATGAAATTTTAAAAAAAATCAATACAAGAAATGAAATACATTTGTTTTATTCTTGCGATATTTCAAAAAGCGAGATAGAAAAGGAAAAGAGCCTAAACAAAACGAATGTTTGGACATTTGATGTAACAGAAACGGAAGGAGATAGTGAAGAAAATACTAAAAACGTAGGGATTACTTTAACTAAGAATGCTACCAATGATAAATACTTCTTAAAAAGAGTAGAATTTTGTCGTTATTACCCTCGGTTTATATTTTTTGATTTTTCTGTTGATATTCTTCAAAAGTTATATGACGAAGAAAAAATTTCTAAATATAACTCTGTCGCAAATTTTCTAACAGAACATTTTTTAAATATTATTCCTGATTTTGACATTAAAGATAAAAAAGTAATTGACTTTATTACAGATAATAAAATTAAAGAAATACAGATATTTTCAGATACTCCTAATGTGGCTAAAAGACTATCTGTTTTAATTGAAATAGATTTGAGGTCTATTAATAGAAAAGATATTACAATAAAAGTTGTTGACAATAAAAGTTTAGCTGATTTAAAAATTCGGGATACCGCAGGGGTTTTTAATATTTATTTTTATAGCGCATCATATAATATTCTTTTTCTTAAAAAGAAATATCAATATTTGCCTTTTCAGTTGCAGTTGAAATCATCGTCTCAATTTAAAGAGTTTGATACGGCTTGTTATTTAATATCGAAAACCCCTTTCTCAGATGATAAATTAAAAGAAAGATTAGAGAAATTTTTCCAATATATTTTTTGGAAAGCAAAGGAAACTCCTGAGCATTTCTATGAAATAACGCAATCCTTTAATTTTATATCTGCGGTAAGACAGCCCGCTGTTATTTTTGAAAACGAATATTGCTTTGCTAAATGTTTATCATTATTTATTAATCCCGAAAAAATTAAAAATGACCCGAAAGGAGAAGAAAATGTCTCAAAAAGATTGATTTTTGATGCCTTATTTAATAACTCATACGGTAAAAAGTATGAAGACAGTAAAAAACAACTATTGCACAATGTTAAGCAGGTATATAGTTTGATTGCTTTGAATTATCTAACAAACAATATAGAGAAAATACATTTGCACGAAGACAAGTCATTTGCATCAGTTTGTGAGGCGTTGCAAAATACCATTTTTAACTTTGGATTTTACAACAAGGTGTTGGAGCACTTTATCGAATATGAAATTAGAAAATTTATTAAAAAATCACTTAATAAAAACGACAATCAACACATCCCTAATCCAATTTATGATGCCATGAAGAACTACGAGATAGATAAGAAAAAAATATACCGACGATTACTGTATGAAGTAAAATATCATCTCAATCAGGTTTTAATAAAAGAATGCCACGCAGAAGATGTGTTCTTAGCAACAAAAAAAGATAGATTTGATTTAGAAGATTTATTCAACCAAGCTATAAAAGTTTTGTGTCGAAAAATACACGGTTTGAAAGTAAATGAACACGAAGCAGCATTTAAACATCTTAAAGGCATATTAGATACTACCTTGGAAAAATGCGCTACTTATTACGATGACATTGTTGAATTAGACCATTTTGATTTAGCAAGTACATTCAGGAATAGTACAGTAAAGAAGCTTCTGAAGTCGAAAGTTGAAATGACTTCTTCAATATATGAAAAAGTAGAAGTGAAATTAAGTTTAAAATCAATTTCAAATGAAAGAAGATAGCATTCTAATTGAAATCTTATCCATAGGCGAAAAGTATTTAAAAAAAGAGAAAGAAATTGAGTTGAAGGATTTAAGAAATGAATTAAAGAATAAATATCCAGAAGATTTAATTGAACGTGCTTTAAAACTTTTTTATCCTGAAAACTTTAAAAATTATTATGGAGAGGGCTCGTGGCTTTCTTCCGATGGACATATTCGATTGTTGCAGTACAGAAGTTTAGAAACGACTAAACAAGAGTTAGAGTTTGCCCAAAAAAGTTTACAGACATCTAAAGAAAATTTAAACTTCGCTCAGAAAAGTTTAGAAGCATCTCAAAATAATTTGAACTTAGCTAAAGAAAGTTTAAAAGAGTCAAAAAAAAATTTACTTTGGTCTAAAATAGCCATTTGGATTGCTGTTTTTGTTATGCTTGTAAATGTAGGCTCAAATAGAGGTTATTATAAAAATGGTAAGTTATATTACGAAAATGCTATTTCGAAACAAGATAGTATAAGCAACATAATAATTCCACTATTGGAACAAAGCGTAAAATATCAAGACTCAATAAATCATTCGCTTAAAAAATTAGATGAATCTATTCTAAAAAATCAAAACCATAATAACAATTCCCTTGCAGAAAAGGAATAAGTAATCTCAAATTTTTGTCATTCATTGTAGAAGAAAGTTTTATAGATACGATAAAGAAAGCCACAAGAATAATCTTTTATTGTTTATTGAATAAAGCAAAATATATTCACACAAAAACAAAACACCCAATTTTACATTTCAGGGTGTAAAATTGGGCGTAAGTCTTGTAATTTGCTGATTTTCAATCTTTATTGTGGTGCCACCAGGAATCGAACCGGGGACACAAGGATTTTCAGTCCTTTGCTCTACCAACTGAGCTATGGCACCAACAATCTCTATTTTGCGAGTGCAAAGATAGAACATATTTTTTACATACAAAAATTAAATCACAAAAAAGTGAGAAAAAATTATATTATTCCGTTATCGAACTCCATCCTTGTGCTTTTAGTGGCATTTCTTGACTATCGCGCGTGATTAAATGACAACCGTTCTCGGGTTTTGTGATATACCCGATAATATGAATGCCACTCATCGCAGAAATCTTATCGTGTTCGTGCAACGGAACGGTAAAAAGTAGTTCGTAATCTTCGCCGCCGTTGAGTGCCGCCGTCACTACGTTCATATTGAATGTTTCCGCCATCATTGCTGTTTGGTAATCAATAGGGATTCGTTCTTCGAAAAGTTGGCAGCCGACATTGCTCTGTTTACAAATATGCAACAAATCCGACGACAATCCATCCGACACATCAATCATCGCCGTAGGTTTTATCCCATTTTCCGCCAACATTTTCACAATATCTTTTCGAGCCTCCGGCTTCAATTGCCGTTCGAGCAAGTATTCTTTTCCTGCGAAATCGGGTTGCAAATCTTCTTTTCCCGAAAAAACTGTTTTTTCACGTTCAAGTAACTGCAAACCCATATAAGCCGCACCCAAATCGCCCGAAACACAAATCAAATCAGTGTCTTGCGCAGTATCGCGATACACGATTTTCGATTCGTCGGCAAAACCGATACAGGTAATGCTCACGGCAAATCCGGTAACAGATGCGCTCGTATCGCCGCCCACGATGTCCACACCATACACTTCACAAGCGAGACGCAATCCGGCGTAGAAATCTTCCAAATCTTCTACCGAAAAGCGTTTGGATACGCCCAATGATACGGTTATTTGTTGCGGACAACCATTCATTGCATAAATATCGGAAAAATTGACCACCGCCGCTTTATAACCCAAATGTTTCATCGGCGTATAGGTGAGGTCGAAATGAATGCCTTCGAGCAACAGGTCGGTGGTTACGAGCGTTCGTTTTTCCAAAAAATCGAGCACGGCGGCATCATCGCCCACACCTTTTATAGATGTGAATTGCGTGAGTTCAATTTCTTTTGTAAGTCGCTCGATAAGAACAAATTCGCCGAGCGTAGATATTTCTGTCATTTTTTAGTTACGAGTTTTTAGTTACAAGTTATGAGTGGTTTGCTCCACAAAGCAACGTGCTGAATAATTTTATTGTCAAACACTTTTTTTTGCTCATTCTCAACGAACTTTACTTCAATCGGAATATAGTACATCATTTTTTTCATATCTTCGCTCAAATGCGGATTGGAACGAAAGCGCATAGCGTCTTTTTCTGTTGTGAGGATGATTTTATTGCAATCAATAATAGAATCGAACTGTTTCTGAATCGCTTCCACATCTTTTTCTGTGAAAAAATGATGGTCGGGGAAAAACTGTGTATAAAGATTGATTTTTTTTTGCGTCAACTTAACTATCAACGGTTGTGGCGAAGCAATTCCGGCAACCAAAAAAACGTGATATTTTATCAAATCAATCAAATCAATATCAGCATTTCCAACATCCGAAAAAACAGGCTTAATATTTCCGTACTCAAACGTTGTGAAAAACATTGTTTGATTCGGATTTAGGTCTAATTCGCGCTCATAAGTAGTTTGATAGTCAAATATATCAACGTCTTCTCTACATTTTGTAACCACTACCAAGTCAGAACGTTTTTTAATTTCTTCTACCGGCTCACGAAGCAGTCCTGCCGGCAAAAGTTCGTCATCAAAAACGGGTCGATTGCTGTTGATAAGCACGATCGAAAACGAAGGGTGCAGTTTGAGATATTGAAATCCGTCGTCAAGCAAAATCACATCGGGACATTCACTTTTTTCGAAAGAAAGAATTTTTTCAATTGCCGCTACTCGATTTTTATCCACCACAACAAGTGTATTCGGAAATTTTTGCTTGATTTGCAACGGCTCATCGCCTACATCTTCCACTTTGGAATCGACTTCAACAATGCGAAATCCTTTGCTTTTTCGTTTATATCCTCTACTTAATACTGCCACTTTGTATTGTGGCGACAACAGTTGAATAAGATATTCCGTATGAGGTGTTTTGCCTGTTCCGCCCGCCGTGATATTTCCGATGCAAATAATGGGAAAATCAAATTTTCTCGATTTAAGTTTTTTGTGGTAATATAGTTTGTTTCGGAAGTTCACAATAAGTCCGTACAACCACGAAAGTGGACGTAAAGCGCGATATATCTTGAAATTTTGAGTCATTTTTTGATTCAAAAATTCAAAGATTCAAAGATTCAAAGATTCAATCGCAATATCTTGAATCTTTGAATCTTTGAATCTTTGAATCAATTTATGTTTAAATCGAAAGGAAGGCGTGCTTGTATATAGTCCTCATTTCTAATATCTTTCAAGAGCATAAACAGTTCAACGCTTTCGCCCAAATATTCTCTTAATGTTTTCGCAGCAAGGTTTTCTCTTTCTCTATTAAACAATTCTTCGAATGGCGAACGCATACGCGGAAATTCTAAAACAACATAACTTTTTCCTAATTTTGCCATTTCTGCTGCAATTTCCACAGCTCGTGAGATGCCGCCCAATTCGTCAACCAGACCGATTTCTTTTGCTTGATTGCCTGTCCATACACGTCCTTCGGCAAATTTTGCCAATCCTTCTTTGGGCATTCCGCGTCCGTCGGCACAGCGCGTTAAGAAAAGGTCGTATCCGCGCTCAACCATATTTTGAAGCAATGCCGATTCGCCTGCATTGAAGGGGCGAGTGAGGTTGCCGAAATCAGCAAATTCGTTCGTTTTCACCACATCTGTACTAATACCAATTTTTCGTGATGTGCCTTCAAAGCTTGGAACCATTCCGAAAATGCCGATAGAACCGGTAATAGTAGTCGGTTGTGCCACAATTTTGCTCGCATTGGCAGCAATATAATATCCACCCGAAGCCGCCATATCGCCCATTGATACGATAACCGGCTTTACGTCGCGTAAATCCGAAATCGCCCGCCAAATCTGTTCTGATGCGTAGGCACTTCCACCGCCGGAATTGATGCGAAATACAACCGCTTTTACATCATTATCTCTACGTAATCTTTCGATTTGATTCACCATAAACCGGTCTTGAATGCCTTGCGAGCCGGAGCCACTTGTGATATTTCCGGTGGCGTAGAGTAGGGCAATTGTATTATTTGTTTTTCTGTTTGCGCTGCGCGATGTGACTGATTTCATTTCTGTTACGGTTGCCGAAGCAATCGTTGCATTGCGGTCGATATTCAATAATTTGCGCAAATAATTCCTCATTTCCGTTTCGTAAAGAATAGTATCTACCAGATTTTCGGTGAGTAAAAATTCAACGGGTTGAAAAGCCGTCATTTTGTTTGCCAACGCATCAACTTTTTCGGGTGCGAGCGAACGAGATTCTGCCATATCGTTTCGCATAAAATGCCACGCATCGTCTAGAAGCGCCGTCATTTGTTCGCGATTTTCCGTACTCATTCTGTTTTGAATAAACGGCTCAACAGCAGATTTATATGTGCCTACCTTGAAGATTTGCATTTCGATGCCTAACTTATCGAGCGCATCTTTATAGAATATCGGTATAGATGACAATCCACGAAGCTCCAGCATTCCTTGCGGATTAATAGCGATTTTATCGGCTACTGAAGCTAAATAATATCCGCTTTGCAGATAATTATCGGCATACGACACAATGAATTTTCCACTTTCTTTGAATCTAACCAACTCCTGACGAATTTCGGCAAGCGTTGCCATTGAAGCCGAAAATGCACGCGAATCGATATAAATTCCTTTAATTTTGTCATTGTCTTTCGCTTTGCGAATAGCACTCACGATATCGTTTAATCCCATTGTGGAAGGCTCGTTGTTATTGAGTAATTGCACAAATGGGTCTAATTCGGGTACACGCTCGGCAATCGTTCCACTTAGTCGCAAATGCAATACGGAATTGTCTTGAAGTGTAAAGCTATCCCTTGAAAATGAAGAAGAAAGGCTGCCAATCATTCCGAAAAAAAGGATTATCGACAGTAGAGAGAATAAAATACTTGCAATCACAAATCCTACGGTAGAACCGAGAACTATTTTGAAAAAATCTTTCATACGTTTAAGTTTTTAGTTTTAATTTTGTTGCAAAGATAGATGTTCAAACCGGAACACTACGTTAACGGAACGTTATATAACGTAACCTTAACGTTCTATCAAACAACAAAAGTAGGAAAAAAATCGCAAAGCTCCAACCTAAAATCGTAAATCGTTCGTCATTGCGGGCTTGACCCGCAACTAAAATCGTAAATTCTTTGTATCTTTGGCGGCTAAAAAGCAATCGGAGTTATTAAAATATACTAATTGACAGAAAAAAGAGACATTCACGTGCAACGTTTTTCTCTTTTTTTCATCTCTAATGGTAGAACTGCGACATAAGAATGGATGAATCGCAACTGATAGTAGCATGTAAGAAACAAGAACGTAGTGCCCAAAAGGCTTTATATGAGCGATATGCACCGCTAATGATGACGGTATGTTTGCGATATAGCCACGAAGGGGAAACTGCGCGCGACTTGCTACACGATGGCTTCATTCATGTGTTTTCGCAAATAAGCTCATTTTCGGGCAAAGGTTCTTTTGAAGGTTGGTTGAGACGAATTTTTGTCAATTTAGCGTTGGAGAATTATCGAAAAGAGAAACGAAAAAATCTCTTTTTGGAAGAATACAAACAAGCGCAAATTGATGAAGCAGACATTGGTTTTGGTGAGGCGGTTGATTTTGAAGATGTTCCGCGCAGCGAAATTTTGAAAATAATACAAGAATTACCACCAGGGTATCAAACGGTATTCAATCTCTTTATTTTTGAAGATATGTCGCACAAAGAAATCGCTCAACAAATGGGAATAAGCGAAGCATCTTCACGCTCACAGTTTTCGCGAGCGAAAGCAATATTACAGAAGAAAGTTTCGATTTTTCAAGAGAAGAATCAATAGAATACAATTGAAACAATTATGAACTCAAATAATATCGATAATCATATAAAACAGCAATTGCAATCGAAATTCAACGATTTCGAATCGCCTGTTCCCACAGGTGGTTGGGATGAGTTGGAAGATGCGTTAGATGTTGCTGTGGCGAATAAATTTACTATTCGTCGTCGGTGGTATGTCGGGTCGGTAGCAGCCATTTTGGTATTTCTTGTTGGCAGTACGCTGTTTTTTAGAAACATAGATAAACCGTTAATAGTCCTTGATTCGGAAACTGCAATAGTGCAATTCCCAAAAACGAATCCGGTAGAAATAGCTGATAATCAATCACAAGAAAAAATCACACAGCTGACAGTAGAGACGTGGCGTGCTGCGTCTCAAACAACAGCAGCACAGATAGTTGAAAATAACGAAGAGCCAATCGTAAACTCCACTACATCGTGGTTCGAACGAGTAATAGACCTTGCAGCCGAAGCCATCGAAACTATAACTTCATCAGACAAAACTCAAAATAACATAAATGAAAACCAACTATCGGAAGAAGTTACTCTATTGGCAAGCGGAAATGACACAGGCATTAATCAACTGCCGGAACGAAGAAGGCGGGAAAACTTGTCGATAGCGCTCGGAAGTAGAAGCGGTGTTGCACCATTTCACACCACTGTAAATACGCCGATGACATTACGCAGTGCAGCGTCAACAGACGATAGGACAGGCAATGACATAAATCCTGCCGAAAATATTTCGGATAAGGAGCACGATCAACCGATATCGTTTGGTATCACGGTATCGAAGTCGCTTATCAATAACCTTTCCGTTGAAACAGGTTTGGTATACACGTATCTATCTTCACGGGTAAGAAATACGAGTTTGAATAGAAACGAACGGGAATCGCAGCGTTTGCATTATCTTGGCGTTCCGCTGAATGTAAATTACACGATACTAAACCTGAATGATTTCAAAGTATTTGCTTCTGTTGGCGGAATGATTGAAACAGATATTTACGGCGAATACCGAAGATTTGTGCAAAGTGAGTCATCGCAAAACTTTGCCGTAGAACAGGCTGTCCAAACCAAACAAATGGAAATAGAGCGCATCAGACAAAGAAATCCTCAACTTTCGGTGAATACCGGCGTGGGTGTTTCGTATCCTATTTATGACAGATTACAGCTGTATGGAAAAATAGGCGGGGCTTATTATTTCGACGCAAAAAATGAACATAAAACCATTTATTCCGACGGCAAAATTGTAATGAATTTGAATATCGGGGTAAGATATGAATTTTGAAAATAATTTTAAAACAACAATTAAATAGAAAACAAGATGAAAAAATTAATTTTATTTTTGGGTGTTATCGGTGTAGTAACATTGATGACCTCGTGTATAAACGGAGACAATAGTTATACGGATCAAGCTTTCGCGTATATTGATTTCAGTGAAAACCATACAATACACGGACGCACATCAAGTTTTAGAGCTCCTCTTATCACTTCAAATGGAATGCGAGGTGGAATGATAGGGCAGACGTCGATAAATTGGGGAGAGTTTTACTTCTTTGCTTTTAGTTGGGAAGAGGCTAATGGTACAACTGAGTTAGGGGAGAATAGGCGAGCAGATAATGTAAATGTGAGTAGTGTTATCGAAATTCCCAGAACAAGCTTGAGAATGAGTCATCCTGCACCGGAAATCCCGGAAGGTACTACTCCGCCACTATTTAGAGCTATTGGTACTCCTCAATTTGCCGGCGATTCTTTCTATTGGAACGATCATTGGATGTTTGAATTCGGCTATACAGGTGGCGAAATTCCTCCTACGGTAGTTTTCTACAAAAGAGAAATTTCCGAAGGAAACAATGCCAATTCAAACAGCACCAATATTGATATTGATATACGTATTGAGAGTCCGGCGAGTTCGGGAACACAACCAAGAGGGCACGCTGTAGCAGTTAATATGTCGCAATTACGTACAGAATTTCAGCAGCCAAACAGCGATCATACTTTGAATATCAGATTTCACTTTTACCGAGAAGGACAGACTGCAATACACACCTCTGAGCCTGTTCGTTGGGTTTTGACAAGAACATCAACTTCGGGACAATAAATCTCTTGTAGATTTTAAGAATAAAAAAACAGCAACTTATTCACAAGTTGCTGTTTTTTTATTCTTATGAGGCGCGGCCGCGCCACGTTCCTACATAGCTTGCAGCTAATTAATGATTAATCACTAATCATTAATCATTAAAAAATACTATCTTTGCATTCCGAAAAAATAAACAAAGCGTATGAAGCAAAAACAAACGCCCATCAACATAAAAAACAAACGCGCCACATTCGATTACGAACTCGTGGAAACATTTACCGCAGGACTCGTACTGACTGGAACGGAAATAAAATCAATTCGGTTAGGAAAAGCGAGCCTTGTGGACACTTATTGTATGTTTGAACGTGGCGAATTGTGGGTGCGCAATATGCACATTGCCGAATATTTCTATGGCACGTACAACAATCACAACGCACGCAGAGAACGAAAATTGCTGCTCAACAAAACCGAACTACGTAAACTTTCGCGCTTGACCAAAGAAACAGGTTTTACCATTATTCCCACACGATTGTTTCTGAACGAAAAAGGATTAGCAAAACTCGTTATCGCTGTTGCAAAAGGAAAAAAAGAGTACGATAAACGGCAGTCACTGAGAGAGAAAGAAGATAAACGGAGTATGGACAGAATGTTTAAGAAATAATTTTGATTGTAGGGGTGTACCCTTGCGGTCGCCTAAACCCGATAAAATGTCATTTTTCAAACAAATATTTACCCCTGCGATTAAAAAATCAACCCACACATCGTTGTGGCTGTTGAAAATCATCTTGCCCATATCGTTAATAGTTCGCTTTTTGGATTATTTCGGCGTACTTGCCTATTTGGCGGAGTTTCTCGATCCCGTTTTCGGTTATTTGGGATTGCCCGGAAGCACGGCTATTGTGTTTATTACGAGCATCTTTCTTCCACTTTACGCGCCATTGGCAATTATCACGTCAATGTCCATTACATTGCGCGAATTGACAATTTTGGCGTTGATGTGCCAAATTACGCACAATATTCCGGTCGAAAGTGCGATTCAAGCGAAAACCGGCACACCGTTTTGGCGAACGGCAACACTGCGGATTGCGATGAGCATTGTGGTGGGATTAGTACTCAATCTGCTTCTTCCGCTAGAGATGGGAATGCCGATTTTTGTGCAAACCGATATGGCAGCGATAACATCCATTGGTGGCGTGTTGCTCGCGTGGCTGAGAACTTCGTTAAGTATTGCTTTGATAATCATTGCGATTGTTGCTGTGCTAAATGTATTGTACGGCACGCTTTTGGCATACAATCTTGTCGATAAATTGAGCAAAGGAATTGCGCCGTTGCTCAAATTTTTCGGACTACCGCAAAGCACCGGATTTTTGTGGCTCATCGGCTACATCGTCGGCTTGGCTTACGGCGGTGCGTTAATGGTAGAGCAAATGGCAGACGGCACAGTGAGCCGAGACGATGCTAAAACATTGAATTATCATTTGGCGATATCACATTCGGTTATCGAAGATAATTTACTGTTTGTCGCGCTCGGCGTATCACTTTGGTGGATTTTGGGCGTGCGTTTGGCGGTGGCTTGGATGGTGGTTTGGTGCGCTAAACTTTTTACGATAAAAAATTGAAATGATGACTTTACAAAATATTCTCGCTTCTCGCATCCTCATTCTCGACGGTGCAATGGGAACAATGGTACAACGCTACAACTTGACTGAAGCTGATTATCGCGGTGAACGATTCAAGAATTTTTCGACAGACCTGAAAGGCAACAATGACCTGCTTTCGCTCATTCGCCCCGATGTGATTGAAGAAATTCATCGTGCCTATCTCGCTGCCGGAGCGGATATTATCGAAACAAATACGTTCAATGCCACAAGTATTTCGATGTCAGATTACGATATGCAGGAATATGTGCGTGAAATGAATCTTGTTTCGGCACGATTGGCGCGAAAAGCTGCCGACGATTTCACAGCACAAACGCCCGAAAAACCGCGTTTTGTTGCCGGCTCTATCGGACCAACGAACAAGACAACTTCGATGAGTCCCGATGTGGAAAATCCGATGTATCGTTCCGTTTCATTCAACGATATGAAAACATCTTACAAAGAGCAAATTATTGCACTTTTAGATGGCGGCGTGGACATTCTTTTTATCGAAACAATTTTCGATACATTAAACGCCAAAGCTGCTATTCTTGCTGCGAAAGAGGTTGCAGATGAACGAAATGAGGAAACACCAATTATTCTTTCCGTAACACTTTCCGACAAAGCCGGACGAACACTTTCGGGGCAAACATTGGAGGCGTTTGTAACGTCCGTTGCGCACGCTAAGCCACTAGCTATCGGGCTAAACTGCTCATTTGGTGCGTCGGATATGAAACCGTATGCGAAGGAGTTAGGTAAAATTGCGCCATTTTTCATCAGCGCGTATCCCAATGCAGGATTGCCGAATCAATTGGGCGAATACGACGAAACGCCCGAAAAAATGGCGTCGCAAATTCGCGAATTTATCGACGAAGGACTGGTCAATATCATCGGCGGTTGTTGCGGCACTTCGCCCGACCATATCGCTCAATACGTGAAACTTATCGAAGGAAAAACGCTGCATCAACCTGTCGAAAAATCGAAATTTTTGCAGCTTTCAGGAATGGAAAACCTGACGGTTACGCCCGAAATCAATTTTCTCAACATCGGTGAACGATGCAATGTAGCGGGGTCGCGCAAGTTTTTGCGATTGATTCAAGAAAAAAAATACGATGAAGCGCTCGATATCGCCCGAAAACAGGTGGAAGATGGCGCACAGGTCATTGACATAAATATGGACGACGGCTTGTTGGACGGCGTTCAAGAAATGATAAATTTCCTCAATCTTCTCGCTTCTGACCCCGATGTAGCGAGTGTTCCGCTAATGATTGATTCGTCGAAATGGGAAGTGCTTGAAGCGGGATTACAATGCACTCAGGGAAAGCCGATTGTCAATTCTATTTCGTTGAAAAACGGCGAAAAAGATTTTTTAAATCAAGCTAAACGTATTCAAGCGTATGGCGCTGCGGTTATCGTAATGGCGTTTGATGAAAAAGGGCAAGCCGATACGTTTGAGCGACGCATCGAAATTTGCGGTCGTGCGTATAAGTTACTTGTTGATAGCGGATTTTCGCCAAAAGATATTATTTTCGACCCCAACATTTTGGCGATTGCAACGGGAATGGACGAGCATAAAAATTATGCGGTCGATTTCATCGAAACTGTCAAGTGGATAAAGGCAAATTTGCCCCACGCCAAAGTGAGCGGTGGTGTGAGTAATCTTTCGTTTGCTTTTCGTGGAAACGATTACATTCGCGAAGCGATGCACGCCGTTTTCTTGTATCACGCCATTGCTGTGGGAATGGATATGGGCATTGTGAATCCGTCGCAATCGGTTTTATATGAAGATATTCCTGGTGATTTGCGCACACTGGTAGAAGATGTTATTTTGAATCACCATGATAATGCTACGGAACAACTAATCGAATACGTATCAACCCATAAAAACGAAAAAAAGTCTGATAGCGAGCATAAAAAGACACAAGAATGGCGTACTTTTTCGCTCGAAGAACGATTAAGCTACGCCCTTGTAAAAGGCATCAGCGACCATCTCGAAGAAGATATTGCCGAAGCTTTACAACAATATCCGCGTGCTGTGGACATTATCGACAAGCCGTTGATGTCTGGAATGAATCGTGTAGGCGATTTGTTCGGATCGGGAAAAATGTTTCTACCACAGGTAGTTAAAGCAGCACGAACGATGAAAAAAGCCGTTGCCATTCTTCAACCGACTATCGAAGCCGAAAAATCGCAAGATGGCGGTTCACAAAAAGCAGGAAAAATATTGCTTGCCACCGTAAAAGGCGATGTGCACGATATTGGTAAAAACATCGTTTCCATTATTCTATCGTGCAATAATTATGAAATTGTTGATTTGGGTGTAATGGTTTCGCCCGAAAAAATCATCGAAGCAATTCGTGCCGAAAATCCTGATATTGTGGGATTAAGCGGACTTATCACCCCATCGCTCGAAGAGATGTCGATTGTGGCAAATGAAATGGAAAAAGCGGGATTCAAAATTCCGTTGCTTATCGGTGGTGCGACCACTTCTAAGCTGCACACAGCGTTGAAGATAGAGCCGAAATACTCGCAAGGCGCGGTAGTGTATGTAAAAGATGCGTCGCAAAGTCCGTCGGCAGTAGCGAATTTGCTAAATGCCGAAAACAAAGAGAGTTACATCGAAAAATTGCGCGAAGAGTATTTTATGCTTCGTGAAAAACGTGCGGAAAAGAAAAACGAATTAGTTTCATTGCAAGAAGCGTGCGAAAATCGTTTCAAAACTGATTGGAGAAATTTTGAAGCGAAAACGCCGAATATGTTCGGACGAAAAGTGTTTAACAAGATAGATATCAGCGAAATAATCCCTTATATTGATTGGAAATTCTTTTTCCATTCGTGGAAATTGTCGGCAAAATATCACACGATTACAAATGTTAGTGCGTGCGGACATTGTCGGGCGCAATGGCTCGTTTCGTTTCCGGCAAATGAGCGAGAACGGGCGCAGGAAGCCGCAAAATTGTATGACGATGCGCAAGAAATGTTGCAGAAATTCGTAGAATTAGATGTCGATTTCATCAAAGCCATTTTCGGAATATACGAAGCATTTAGCGAAGACGATTGGATTATTATTGACAACAAATCGTTTGCATTTTTACGTCAACAAACCAAAAATGAGAAAGGCGAATATTTGTGTTTAAGTGATTTTATTGCGCCTGTTGAATTGGGGAAAAAAGATTACATCGGCGCATTTGCCGTAACTGCCGGAGCCGGAGCGGATTACTTGATGCAAAAATACGAAAAAGAGAACGATGAATACAGCGTTTTGCTAATGAAATCGCTACTCGACCGCCTCGCAGAAGCGGCTACCGAATGGTTGCACGCCAAAGTACGTCGTGAATATTGGGGCTACGCACCTGACGGAAACTTGACCGTTACAGAAATGTTTAGCGTTAAGTATCAAGGTATTCGCCCTGCAGTGGGATATCCATCTATTCCCGACCAATCGGTTAATTTCGCTTTACACGAACTATTGAAATCCGAAGAAATCGACATTTCACTTACGGAAAACGGCGTGATGTCGCCCAACGCTTCGGTTAGCGGTTTCTTTTTTGCCAATCCGCAAGCGAAATATTTTGCGGTGGGGGATATTTCGGAGGAACAGTTGGAAGATTATGCGATAAGAAAAGGAATTTCAGTTAAAGATGTGAGGAAGTTTTTGTTGGCAAATTTGTAGTTTTTTACTACTTTTGTTACCAAAGTATTTTGGACAACTTATAATGAACAAAATAATACAAACCGTCCCCAATTTCTCTGAAGGGTGCGACAAACAAATCATCGAACAAATCGTAGATTGTTTCCGCGCCAAAGACGGTGTAAAACTGCTTGATTACAGCAGCGATGCAGATCACAACCGTTTTGTTGCTACTGTTATTGGTGAGCCGCAAGCGGTAAAAAATGCTGTTATCGAAGCGATTGGAAAAGCGACGGAACTAATTGATTTGAAGAAACATAATGGACAACACCCACGAATGGGCGCGGCAGATGTTGTACCATTTATTCCGATAAAAAATGTAACGGAAGAGGAAGCCATCGCATTATCAAAAGAAGTAGCACAAGCGGTTGCCGAAAGATATAATTTACCTGTGTTTTTATATGAAAAATCGGCTTCTGCACTGCATCGCGAGAACTTAGCATCGGTGCGAAAAGGTGAATTTGAAGGTTTGCCGGAAAAAATGAAACAACCCGAATGGCAGCCCGATTTTGGACAATCTGTACCACACCCAACTGCCGGCGCGGTAGCTATCGGTGTACGAATGCCGCTCATTGCGTACAACGTGAATTTGGGGACAAACGATTTGGAAATCGCCAAAGCCATCAGCCAAAAAGTACGTCATATCGGCGGCGGATTGCATTATTGCAAAGCGATGGGTGTAGCATTGGAAGAGCGTGGTATTGTGCAAGTTTCGATGAATTTGACCAATTACACCAAAACGGCGATTTATCAAGCGCAAGAAATGATACGCATCGAAGCAAATCGTTACGGCGTGCCGATTGTAGGTGCGGAAATCATCGGATTAGTGCCGATGGAAGCATTGGCAGAAAGCGCGGCATATTATTTAGGAATTGAGAATTTTTCGATGGATAAAGTGCTGGAAAATTATTTATAATAATGTGCTAATAAACAATGTGTTAATGTGCAAATGAGATAGAAACAAACTAAAAAAAACATATTAAAAATGGAAATTAAAGGAAAAATTATCAACGTACAGCCCTTGCAAACGGGCGAAGGGCGAAATGGGATGTGGAAAAAACAAGACTATGTGCTTGAATATAATTTAGATTCGCAATATCCGAAAAAAATGATGTTCAACCTTTGGGGTGATAAAATCGACCAATTCGCCATCAAAGAAGGACAGGATGTAAAAGTGGATTTCGATATTGATTGTCGTGAATATAACGGTCGTTGGTACAACGATATACGTGCGTGGCGAGTAGAAGCGGCTGTACTCGTGCAGCAAGGCAATAATTTTGCGCCCGACGATATGCCACCACCGCCGCCACCAACGTTTGATAGCAGTGAATTCGGTGGGGAGAGCAATTCGGATCTACCGTTTTAAGGTGCATTCGTGCTTTCGCGCAAAATGAAAATGAAATATCAAAACCTCTTCATCGACCTCGATGATACTCTTTGGGATATTCATCAAAACGGAAAAGAATGTCTTGAAGAAATTTATGGCAATTACGGATACGATAAATTTTACCCAACATTCGAAGATTATTACAATGTCTATTTTCCTAATAATCTGCGATTATGGGATTTATATACCAAAGGCGAAATCCAAAAAGAAGAACTTACCGTAGAACGATTTCTCATTCCCGTTCGTCCTTTCGGAATTGATGATGTGGAGTATGCCAAAAAGTTGAGTGTTGATTTTCTCGACCGCACCACACGCAAAACGCGTCTCATCGACGGTACAATGGAACTGTTGGAATACTTGAAGCCGAAATACAGAATGCACATTCTTTCCAACGGATTTCGAGAAGTACAGTTTAAGAAAATCGAAAATTCAGGATTACGTCCTTATTTCGATAAAATTATTCTGTCAGAAGACGCGGGTATCAACAAACCACACGCCGATATGTTTACTTACGCGTTAAAAAACACCAATTCGCGCCGCGACCAAACCATTATGATTGGCGATAGTTGGGACAACGATATTGTAGGCGCTCGTAACAGTCGTATCGCTCAAATTTGGTTCAATCCGCAAGGAAGCGAAGCGGTGGATTTTGAGCCAACGTTTGAAGTAAGTAGGTTGATGGAGATAAAAGGGGTTTTATAGTTTAAAGATTTAAGGTTTAAGGAAGCTCAAACCTCCTTAAACTTTAAATCCTTAAACTCGCACCGAAAGCGCATACGTCTCGTTTTGTAAAAATTCGCCAAACGCTTTTATATCACTAAACTCTTTTTGCTTTTCAGACAAAATTGGCTCACCAAAAACCAAATGGATTGTTTTTCCCTTTTTCGTATCTAATTCGTGGCACAAACGCGCATTACGAACACGCCAGTCAATGCGATCCAAGAAGTTGAAAAAACGGGAATTTTGCCCCGAAAAGTAAGCCGGAATAATCGGTACATTTGCCTTGTGAATCAATTTGAGAACACTTTCTTGCCACTCTTTATCGCGAACTTTATTGAATCCAACGGTTTTTGAAATGGCGCCTGCCGGAAAAAATCCCAGCGGATGATTTTCACGCAAGTGCGTAATGCACTCTTTCACGCCGTTGAGGCTCGACCGCGCAGAAATATTTGATGAATAGGGGTTTACACCTATAAAATGATTTCCCATAATATCAATTTGTCCTAACATCCAATTGACCATTACTTTGAAATCAGGACGCACCTTTGCCACTTCACCAATCAACATAATGCCGTCAATGTGTCCGTATGGATGATTGGAAACAGTGATAAACGGTTTGCCGTCAAATTGTTTCAAAACATCAATATTGTGTACTTTTCTCGTGATACCCAAGCCGTCAATCATTGCATCTTCAATATCCGTTCCGCTTTTGTATTTTGCCGAATCGTACACCCGATTTACTTTATCAAACCCGCCAAGTTTCATTACACATTGCCTGATAATTGGTTTTGCCAATGTAGGTGAAATGCTGTGAAGCAGCTCTTTACTGATTAATTTATCCTTCATATCATATTTCTCTTGCCGCAAAATTAGCAATATTTCGTTTAATTAGCAAAAAAGTGATACCTTTGTACTCTCTGAAAAGAATAAAAGAAACTGTTTTGAATTTATGGAACAAAAAACATCATCTCATCAAAGTGCGCTCAAAAGAATAACGAAGGGGCGTGAGCGGACGAATATTTTACAAAAGCCGGAGCAAAATCTGATTGCTTTTTTGGTGCAGCGTATTCCCGCGTGGGTTACGCCCGATGGATTGACAGGCATCGGTATGGTTGGTAGTTTGATAACGATGTTTAGTTTCTTTTTAGCGTACTATCTTGATTGTCGGGCATTTCTGTTGTTAGGCATTCTTGGGTTTATCATCAACTGGTTTGGCGATTCGTTAGACGGACGTTTGGCTTATTATCGTAAAACGCCTCGAAAGTGGTACGGTTTTTCGCTCGACTATATCGTTGATTGGTTTGCGAATATCTGTATTGGCATTGGTTATATTGTATATGTAGATGGGGTAGCTGAAATTTTTGGTTTTGGATTTGTGGTTTTATATGGTTGGGCGATGATGATGGCTTTGTTGCGTTACAAAGTTGTCGGAAAATACACAATTGATTCGGGATTTCTCGGTCCCACTGAAGTGCGTGTTCTGATTTCCATCATTTTGGTATTGGAAGTTTTGATAAAGGATTCGATTATTGTTTCGAGCATAATTATTTGTATTGTTTTGTTGATTATCAACATAAAAGATTTCAGAAGTTTACTTGTAATGGCTGATAGAAGAGACAAGCGCGAGAAAATAGAGAAACGCAACAAAGAAAACGCAACATTGTAATGAATTACATGCGCATACTCAAAAGTTCACGATTTTTCATCAAAGCGCAATGCTCCGCCTTTGCAGGAGTAGTTGTGGATTATGCTGCTATGATCTTTTTTGCCGATTTCGTGGGGCTTCACTACACAACTTCCATTGCTATCGGGGGAATTATTGGCGCGGTGGTCAATTTTTTGCTGAATAAAATTTGGGCTTTTCAAACAAAAAATTTATCCTACAAATTCAGTCTTTCGCAACAACTTTGGCGATTTATTTGCGTGGTGGCAGGTAGTATTGTCCTGAAAATGGCGGGTACATTTTTCTTTACTTCGTTGGTTTTATTCTATTTTCAAGGAGCAATATTTCTCGGTTATGTTATTACCGAAACGCTTATTTACAAATATTGCCGTTTGATTACCGATGCGCTTGTGTTTGTGTTTTTTAATTATAAGTTGCAGAGACACTGGGTATTTAAAACGGTGGAGAAATGAACTCGTTGTTGTGGATTAAAACTTTTCCAATCGCACATCATCCTCTAATACCGCATATGAAAAATAACTAATCCAATCGCCAATGATAATCACACGTGATGTTTCGGCAATCGGCAAATCCAACAAAATGTGACGATGTCCGAAAATAAAATAGTTGATATCGGGTATTTCTTTTAATTTTTGTTTGGCGAAAATGATGAGATTTTCTTTGTCTTCACCCAAATAATCTTGTGTGTCGCCATTTTTTCTACTATAATTCGACCACTTATGCGCCAACGGGATTGTCCATCGAGGGTGAATGGTTGAGAGGCAGGCTCGAAGAAATTTACTGCGAAACATCATTAACGGAATGGATGTTTCATTCAGTCCGTCGCCATGCGCGAGAAAAATTTTTTTGTCATTAATTTTGATGATTTCCGGTTTGAAATGCAAGATTAATCCGCATTCTTTGGCGAGATAATCAGTGAGCCAAATATCGTGGTTACCGATAAAAAAATGTACCTCGATGCCCGAATCGGTTATTTCCGCCAATTTGCCCAACAAGCGCACAAAACCTTTTGGTACGACGTATTTATATTCGTACCAGAAATCGAAAATATCGCCCAGAAGGTAAATTGCTTGCGCATCTTGCCGCGCCATATCGAGCCAACGGCAGAGCTTTCGCTCCACTTCGATAGAATCGGTGTGCGATTTTGAGTCTAGATGAACGTCGGATAGAAAATATACTTTTTTATTCATATTCAAAGATTTAAAGATTCAATAATTCAAAGATTCAACGCTTCAACTCCGCTCAGCGACCGATTGAATCTTTGAATTATTGAATCTTTGAATTTTCTACAACATTCCCAACTCTAAAAGCGCTTCTTCACTCATCATCGAACGATCCCACGGTGGCTCGAATGTGAGATTAATGTTTACATTATTTACTTCTTCGATAGATTCAACTTTCATTCGCACGTCCATTAGGATAAAATCGGCGGCAGGGCAGTTGGGTGAAGTGAATGTCATTTCAATTGTTACATTGTTTCCTTCGTCGATATCTACGTCGTAAATCATTCCCAAATCGTAGATATTGACAGGGATTTCAGGGTCGTACACGGTTTTGAGCCGCTGTACGATTTTGTCTTGTAAATCTTGTAATTCTTTGTTCATATTCAAAGATTTAAAGATTCAAGAGTTCAAAAATTCAATCCTTAAATCTTTGAATTATTGAATCTTTGAATTATTAAATTAAATCATTATCCGCAAAACTAAAATATTCTTTTTCCGAAACAACCAAATGGTCGTGTAGAAGAATATCCATACATTGTGCGGCATCTTTCAACTTTTTGGTCATTTGCATATCCTGCGGACTCGGTTTACAACTTCCCGACGGATGGTTGTGCGCCAAAATAACACCCGACGCATATCGGTTGAGTGCTTCGCGCAGAATCAGCCTGTTATCCATCGTTGTTTTTGAAATGCCACCTTTGCTCACTTGAATCGGCGCGATAACATTATTGGCGCTATCCAACAACAAAGCCCAAATCTCCTCGTGTGGAAGACCGGAAAGTAGCGGATAGAGAATATCGTAAGCCGATTTCGACGAGGTAATTTTCTCACGCTTGGGCTTTTCCGTTTCTTTCCGTCGTTTGCCTAGTTCCAAAGCCGCAACAATAGTTACTGCTTTCGCTTCGCCGATGCCTCGGAAGTCTTTGATAAAATCATTTATCTCGAATCTGCCTAATTTGTGTAAATCGTTGTCAGCCTTTTGTAAAATGCGTTTGCTGAGTTCTACAGCCGTTTCTTTGTCGTTTCCCGAGCCGATAAGAATTGCTAACAATTCGGAATCCGACAATGCCGAAGCGCCTTTCATCAGCATTTTTTCACGTGGACGGTCTTCTTCTGCCCACTGTTTGATACTTAGTTTTTCCATTTAGAAAGCAAATGTAGCTTTTTTTGCGGATATGACAAAATAAAAATTATAATTTGCCAATGTGCTAATGAATAATTTGCTAATGACAAGCTCTCTAGTTTTCTAATTGTAATCCAATATGACAATTGCATTAGCACATTATTCATTAGCACATTAGCAAATTATTTCATACCTTTGTACCATCAATAAAAAATACAAAACGAAACATTATGAAAAAAATTATCAGCTTACTAATTATTGTGTTAGCAATGTTTTCCTGTTCGCAAAAACCGGAAACCATGCGATTTATTGTCGCTTCGCAAACGGCAGATTGTATGGGTGCATTTCCACAAACATGTCTACTTGTAAAAATAGGCGACAACACCGAATGGCAGTTTTTTTACAGCCATATCGAAGGTTTCGATTATGAAGAAGGTTATGAATATGTATTGAACGTGAGAACGGAAGCGAGAGAAAACACGCTCGCTGATGCTTCGTCTATTCGATATATTTTGGTGAAAGAGGTGTCGAAAACGAGGAAAGTATCGGAAAATTTACCGGAGCCGATTAGATTTTGAATTAAATAGAAGATCGCTATGTTAGAGATACCTGAAAGCAAAACTATCGCAACACAAGCGCAAGAAGTATTAATCGGAAAAATGATTACGCGCGTAGTAAACGCGACAAGCCCCCATAAATTCGCGTGGTTTAATGGCGATCCGCTAAAATATGGCGATTTGCTTGTCGGCAGGCAAATCGAAAGCGCAAATGGACACGGAATGTTTGTAGATTTGCATTTAAATGCCGATACGCACATTACTATTGGTGACGGAACAAATCTTCGCTACTACATACCGTTGGAAAAACAACCGGCTAAACATCAGTTGCTTTTAGAATTTGACGATAAAAGTTTTTTAGTGTTTACCATTGCTATGTACGGGGCAATTTATGCTTACAAAGGCGCATTCGATAACGAATATTATACCGGAAGTCTCAATAGCACCTCGCCTTTGAGTGAAAAGTTTGACGAAGTTTTTTTCGAAAATCTTTTTCGCAGCGCAAAGAAAGACCTGTCAGCCAAAGCCTTGCTCGCTACTGAACAGCGTATTCCCGGATTAGGAAATGGTACTTTGCAAGATATTTTATTTAATTCGGGCATTAACCCGAGACGAAAAATGTCAACAATCAGCGATTTGGAAAAAGGAGATTTGTTCCACAACCTGAAATTCAACCTACGGAGTATGACAGACAAAGGCGGTCGCGATACGGAAAAAGATTTATTCGGAAATTTTGGCGGATATAAAACGATTTTGTCTAAAAATACGTACAAAAACCCTTGTCCTAATTGTGGTAATGCAATTGTAAAAGAAGCGTATATGGGCGGAAGTGTGTATTATTGTCCGATTTGCCAGAAGTTATAATGAAATGGGAACACAGATGACACGGATGAAAATATTTTTATTCTTTCAAAAATAAAATCAGCGTAAATCCGCGTTATCCATGTCATCTGCGTTCAAAAAAATCACTTTGCACGCTCTACATAAGTACCTGTACGCGTATCAATTTTAATTTTCTCGCCTGTTTCAATAAACAACGGAACACGCACTTCACCGCCTGTTTCAACTGTTGCCGGCTTCAATGTGTTGGTTGCCGTATCGCCTCTCAAGCCCGGCTCAGTGTAAGTAACTTCGAGTATCACGTGCGTAGGCATCTCGGCAGTAAGAATCTGACCACTTTCGGCGTGCATTTGCACCTCAATAATATCACCCTCTTTCAAAAACTGAATACCCTCGATTTGCTCGCCCGGAATGGGAATTTGCTCAAATGTTTCGGTGTTCATAAAATTATACCCCATATCGTCTTGATACAGATATTGAAATGGACGACGCTCGATGCGCACCTCATCTAACTTTACGCCCGCATTGAACGTTTTGTCAAGTACACGCCCGGTTGTAACGTTTCTCATTTTTGTCCGAACGAATGCCGCGCCTTTGCCCGGTTTCACGTGGAGAAATTCGATAATCACGAAATATTGACCGTCAATGTCGATGCACATTCCGTTTCTGATATCAGCTGTTGTTGCCATAAAATAGTTATCTTTATTTGTATATTATTCATTTTGAGAGCGCAAAAGTAGTTATTTCATTCGAAAAAAACAAATCGTTATGCTTTTATTATTATTGCGCTGCAGAGGACGGAAGCGAATGGCATTCAGTCCTAATTTTTCGCATCAAAAGTCTTTTTTGCCCCAAAACAAAGTTAAAAACTCCGTTTTTAGAGAAAAAATCGAAATTTCACGCTTAAATTTTTTTTGTGTTCAGAAAAAAGCTATACATTTGTAGTCCAAAATTTTACTGAAAGTATAATTATTAATTAAACAAAATACAAAACAAAATGACAAAAGCAGACATCGTAAACGAAATTGCTAAGAGCACAGGCATTGATAAAGCATCTGTGTTGGTTACAGTAGAGTCTTTTATGGACGCAGTGAAAGATTCATTGGCAAAAAATGAAAATGTGTATTTGAGAGGCTTCGGTAGCTTCATCGTGAAGAAAAGAGCACAAAAAACGGCTCGTAACATCTCAAAAAATACAACAATCATTATTCCCGAACACAATATTCCAGCTTTCAAACCGGCTAAGACTTTTGTTGCTCAGGTAAAGAAGTAATTAATTTCATTTATTAAAAAGGAGAAACAGAAATGCCAAGCGGAAAAAAAAGGAAAAGACATAAAATGGCTGTTCACAAGCGTAAAAAAAGACTAAGAAAAAATAGACACAAAAAGAAAAAATAGTCTATTGACACTTTTTTACCGTTATACACAAGAACAAACTTAGCAAATGTATTTCACAAGAATAAGTTTGTTCTTCGTGTATAAAACTTACAGGGATTCCGGCGGGAATTGCCTTTCTGTTGTGAAGACAGAACCGAAATATTTAAAGTAAAAAACATTTTAAAAACAACTAATTGTGATAAGCGAACTTGTTGTAGATGTTCAACCACAAGAGATTACCATTGCCGTTCTCGAAGATAAAAAACTCGTAGAACTGCAACAGGAAGCCCAAGAAGGCTCTTTTGCGGTTGGAAACATCTATGTGGGCAAAGTTAAAAAACTGATGCCCGCTCTCAACGCTGCATTTGTGAACGTGGGACACAAAAAGGACGCTTTTCTTCACTATTTGGATTTAGGGGTTGAATTTAACTCGATTTCGTACTTTCAGAAGCAAGTCGAAGACAAGAAAAAAATTCCACAGCTGCAAAAAATGAAATTGCAGCCCGGTATTGAGAAAGAAGGCTCGATTTCGGATATGTTGAAAGTAGGACAAGAAATATTGGTGCAAATCGCCAAAGAGCCTATTTCGACAAAAGGACCGAGATTGACAGCCGAAATCTCATTCGCCGGACGATTTATGGTATTAATCCCGTTCATTGAACGTGTATCGGTATCTCAAAAAATAAAATCGCGCGAGGAACGCGCACGTCTTCGTCAGCTTATTCAAAGTATCAAACCCAAAAATTACGGTGTTATCATTCGTACAAACGCCGAGGGGAAACGAGTTGCAGAGTTAGATGCAGAGCTAAAATCGCTCGTAAAAAAATGGGAAGACAATGTAGGCAAGCTACCGAAAGTAAAAGCACCAGCACTCATATTTGAGGAAACAGGACGCACGGTAAGTTTGCTACGCGACATTTTCAATCCATCTTTCGAGCAAATACACATCAATGATAAAGATGTGGCAAAACAAGTTGCCGAATATGTCAGTCTGATTGCGCCGGACAAGAAAAACGTTGTCAAACAATACACCGGCGATTTACCGATATTAGACAATTTCGGCATAACAAAACAGATTAAATCGCTCTTTGCCAAAACGGTTACCGTCAAAAACGGTGCATACTTGATTATTCAAACCACCGAGGCGCTACACGTAATCGACGTAAATAGCGGTATTCGAAACAAGTCAAAGCTCGAACAGGAAGAGAGTGCTCTTGAGGTAAATTTGCTTGCCGCCGAAGAAATCGCACATCAATTACGATTGCGAGATATGGGCGGAATCATCGTTATCGACTTTATCGATATGAACAAAGGCGAGCATCGCGGCAAACTTTTGGCGCGAATGCAAGAACTGATGTCGCAAGATAGAGCCAGGCACAACATTTTGCCATTGAGTAAATTCGGGCTAATGCAAATTACGCGTCAGCGCGTGCGTCCCGAAATGAAAATTGCCACCAGCGAAGTATGCCCCACTTGTGATGGTAATGGAAAGATTAAATCGTCGATTTTTTTCACCGATACACTCGAAGAGAAAATCGATTATTTGGCTAATAAATTAAAAGTGAAGAAATTCAGCCTGCACATACACCCATATGTGGCAGCGTATGTAACGAAAGGTTGGTTTTCGTCGTTAAAATCTAAGTGGAATCGAAAATATGGCGTAGCAATGAAAATTGTACCCGACCAAAAACTTGGGTGCCTGCAATACGTTTTCTACGACAAAGACAAACACGAAATTGACCTGAAAGATGATGAAATTGTTGAAGTGAAATAACGCTTTGATAAGAAGATTTGAAAAGTAAAAACCGACATTGTTTTGTACAGTGTCGGTTTTTTGCATTTCAAAATATCAATCCAACGTTTCAAAATACCCCGAAAGGAACCGAATCAAATGCTCAATTTCTTCCGGATTTTTATAGTTCTCTCTTTTGAAAGTTTGATACTTTTCCGTAGCATTTTCGCTTTCATACATCGAGTACATTGCCCAGTCGTATAACTGCCAACCCAAGCCACGTTGGATAGTTGCTCTATCTATCTCTCTTTCGAAAAGAACCCTTCTAACAGGATCTAAATATCTCAATCCGATACCCACAATTCCGATAAGATTACGTGTTTCGTAATCAGCGATATGCTCCAATTCGTGCGCAATGATGCCCACTTGCGCGTTAAACGGAACAGTGTTGAGCAAAATCCCCTCAAAATCGGCACGATTGTTGATTAATATAAGGTATCTTTTTCTGCCGAAAACCGAAAGAGTTTTTGGTCTCGCAGCCATTGTTGTTCGCTCGTTGGAATAGCGAAATTCAATTGGGGTATTTCTTAATTCGGGGAAATAAGAAAGTGCAATGAGCGTGGCGTTTAGGTATTCTTCTACAAATGTTTTATTGTTTCCATACAATGACAGCAAGCTATCTTTTTGTGCTGCACTTAACGGCTCAAATGTTCTTATAAGCGGATTGTCGGAAAATTGAGGAAGCATCGCAGCGCGTCTGATTCCACAACTTGGTAGTAATAGAATCGAGAAAAGAAGTAATACTATTTGATGCTTTACTGACTTCATTTCTGTTTGTCATTGCGGGCTTGACCGCAATCTCTTTGTTGATTATGGGGATTGCGGATCAAGTCCGCAATAACGTTACTGAAAAATTCTTCTTTCATTCAATGCACGATGATAACGCGCGGCATTGCGTGCATGTTCGGCGTGTGTAACGGCAAAAGCGTGGCGTCCCGAAAAGTCATCTTTCGCACACATAAATATATAGTTGTGCTGCGTGGGCGAAAGCGTGGCTTCAATCGCTTGAATAGAAGGTACACGAATAGGTCCGGGCGGCAATCCTACATTTCGGTAAGTATTGAAAGGCGAATCTACTTCGAGATGGCGAAACAGAATGCGTCGTAACTCGAAATCGCCCAAAGCGAATTTCACGGTTGGATCGGCTTCGAGCCTCATTCCACGACGCAAGCGATTGAGATACAATCCGGCAACTTTCGAATATTCATCGGCAAACATACATTCTTCTTCTACTATCGAAGCCAAAATAGATACTTCGAGGGGCGAAAGTCCGATTGCTGCTGCTCTGTTTCTTCGGTTTTCGTTCCAAAAAATGTCATATTCCCGTTTCATTCGGTTCAATAGATTTTCTACGCTGATATTCCAAAATATTTCATAAGTGTTGGGAATAAACATTGCCAAAAAAGTGTCTTCGTTGAATCCGAAACTTTCGGCTATGGTTACGTCATTGAGTGCGTTTAGCAATGAAAGGCTATCGAGCATCAATGGTTCTGATAGTCGTCCTGCTAGCGTTTCGCGCGTGCGTACGTTATTAAATGTGAGTCTTATCGGTTCTTGATTGCCGGAACGCAACAACCGGATAACGTCGAGCATTGTCATTCCGTTTTGTATCGCATATCGTCCGTTTCTAACCATATTCGGATAATTCATTCGCTCGGCGAGTAAACGAAATATTCGTTCATTCGGTAATCCGACTTCCGTGTCAAGTATATTCACTACATCTTCGAAGTTTGTATTGTTATTGATAAAGATAAACGTAGTTTCGTCTAATTTAATCGGCTCAAAAACTGTCTTATAAGCATATATTCCTGCGCCGATAACTAACAGAAACAACACGCCAAAAATCCATAATAGCGGCTTTATAATGTTCTTTTTTTTCTTTTCTTCCATATCAAATAGCACTCCTCAAAATAAAGGGAATACAAAAATATAAATATTTTGCTGAATTTCTTTGTTTTTCCTTTGACAAATTGAAACAAACTTGTATCTTTGCACTCGATTTATTTGAAAAATCATCAGGAAGTGTGGGTGAGTGGCTGAAACCACCAGTTTGCTAAACTGACGTACGGGTAACTGTACCGCGAGTTCGAATCTCGCCGCTTCCGCTAGAAGCCTCAGGAAATGAGGAATATAAATCAGAAAAAACCTGCAAACTTCAGTATTTGCAGGTTTTTTTGTTATTTATGAGTGGATTAAAACTTAAACAAACACGTACCGACTGAATATCCGCCACCAAATACTGTAAGACATACTAAATCACCTTTCTTGAATCTGTCGAAATTTTGTGCCAACACCAAAAACGAACTTGCACAGCCCGTATTTCCTAATTCCTCAATGTTTGTGAGCGATTTTTTAGAGGCAATTTCCAACATTCCACAAACGTATGAAAGTATGCGGCTATTGGCTTGATGACCAATAAAATATGAAAGGTCGTTTATGGAATATCCGTTTTGTTTTAAAATGTCGACTGTGGCGCTGTTAATGTATGTACAGGCTTGTGTGAATACATCTTTTCCGAAAGGCATTTCGATACCTTTTTTAGGATTTAGTGTTACGGCTTCCGGTCCATAACCAATATGTCCAAGCCCTTGTGTGTGAACATCTACTATTTGTGGCTCGTTTTCTGCCGTTGGCTCTTTCGAAAAGAAAAAAGCTGTAGCACAATCGCCCCAAAGATGTCCCGATTGCGGATCATGGTCGATAGAATAAGTCGAATTTCTATCGCCGCAAATCAACAGCACTTTTTTCGCAATGCCTGTTTTGAAAAACGAATTGATAATCTCAATAGCATTTACGCCCGATGAGCAGGCGGATGAAATATAAAATACTTTTGCCTTTTCGATTTGAAATTCTCGTTGTACAACGTGTCCGGTGGTTGCTACCGTATCTTCGGGTGTGTAGGAAGCAAAAATGATCAAATCAACTTCTTTTACATTGTAATGTAGTTTCGGAATAGCATTTTTGACCGCTTCGATACTCATAAAATTGAGTGTTTCGTGTTCTTCGGCTCTTGAGCGCGAAAGAATCCCTGTGCGTTTTACATACCAGTCGGTTGTGGAATTGTGCAACTCCGCAAAGTAATCATTATACACTCTCTTTTGGGGTATGTAATAGCCTAATGAATTAATAAACATATATATAGCAGGGTTTCGAAAATTAAATTCTGCACATTTTCTCTTTGAATGTGCAAAATTATTGATTTGTATCAAAAAAAACAAACAAAATGCGAAAAAAGTGAACGTTTTATGCTTAGAGAATCAGAAAGTGATTGAGATTTAATTTGTGCTGAAGTGTGGTAGAAAAGTATAAGTAAGTTTAGTGGAATTTGGAGAGGTTTATTATAAGAAATTGAACGATGCTGTCTCAAAAAGGTTAAGACAGCCTCGTTCAAAAAACTATCAAGCCAATTTTTCAATTTTTTCTACATATGCGGATTTTGGGTGTGCGCCGACTAGTTTTTCAATCAATTCGCCGTTTTTGATGAAAAGTACTTGTGGAATATTGCGAATGCCGTATTTCACAGCCATATCGTCATTTTCGTCGATATCTACTTTTCCTATTACCGCTTTGTCTTTGAATTCTTCGGCAAGTTCGTCGATGATTGGCGAAAGCATTTTGCACGGTCCGCACCATTCTGCACCAAAATCGATTACCACTAATTTGTCTGTTGCCAACACTTCGTTGAGTGTGGCGTCTGTAATTTTAAGAGCCATAATTTTTTTGTTTATTTGATGATTTGTTTATTTGATGATTTGTTTATCTCAGCCATTAGGCAACAAATAAGCAAATAAACAAATCAACAGTTGATTAATTAATTTTGAAATCTATATTGTTTTCTATCAAGTTGTCAATAAAATGTTTGTTTACCTGAATTTTTGATTGTCGAGAAAACAGCTGAATGCGTGATTCCTCACCAATTATATTAAAGTATAACAACGCGTTGCCCGAATTGTTCTTTACCATTGCCGATATTTCGTTTACAGTTGTATCATTTAGCTCGGTAATGGGGATTTGCAGTGTGATTTTATCCACTAATTTGTCTTTCACGTCGGAAAGTAAATTCATTGACGAGATTTTAAGTTCGATTTCGCCGGTTCCCCACTGCCGTGGTTGCACTCGGGCTGTGATATAAATCGACAATCCCATACGCGCAAATCTACCGTAATTGATGCTATCTTCGCTAAAAAGAGCAATTTCAAAACTGCCCGAATAATCTTCGATTTTGAAAATAGTGTACGGATTACCTCTTTTTGTTTGTCCTTCGCGCACGGTAGTAACCATTCCGCCAAATGAAATTTCTTTTCCGTTCAATCTATCCAAGTCTTGTAGTTTTTGTGTGTCGGCACTGCATACGTGCTTCAGAATGAACTCGTAATCGTCCAACGGATGCGCCGAAAGATAAATGCCAATTAGTTCGCGTTCGCGATTCAAGCGCGCCAAATCCGACCATTTTTCGCACTTCGGAATTTCGGGATGGGCGATGCTGAATGAATTGTCGTCGCCAAAAAGCGAATTCTGCGCTGATTGCTTGTCCAACTGAAATTTGTTTCCGTAGCGAACAAGCGTGTCCATAAATTCTTCGCCTTTGCTGTTTACCGTCGAAAAATGCTCTCTTCGAATGCTTATGAATGAATCGAATGCACCTGACAACGCCAATGCATCAATACACTTTTTGTTACATACTGAAAAGTTAATGCGTTCTACGAAATCGAAAATATTTTTGAACGCACCATTTTCCGCACGTTCTTCAATGATGTTCATTACTGCACCTTCTCCCACACCTTTTATTGCCCCCAACCCGAAACGCACATCTCCTACTTTGTTGACCGAAAATTTGAAATATGATTCGTTTATGTCAGGACTCAATACATTCATCTTCATAGATTTGCATTCGTCCATAATTTTCGTGATTTCCGAAATATTATTCAAGTTGTTGGAAAGCACCGCAGCCATATATTCCGATGGATAATTAGCTTTGAGCCAGGCTGTTTGATAGGATACCCACGAATAACATGTAGCGTGCGATTTATTAAATGCGTAAGAGGCGAATTTCTCCCAATCTGCCCAAATTTTATTGAGCGTCTTTTCTTGATGTCCGTTCGCTTTTCCGCCGTTGAGAAATTTCTCTTTAAGAGGAATCATCTTATCAATGAGCTTTTTACCCATCGCTTTGCGCAATTCATCAGATTGTCCGCGTGTGAAATCTGCCAATAATCGCGACAAAAGCATCACTTGCTCTTGATATACTGTAATGCCGTAAGTTTCATTCAAATACTCCTCCATAATAGGAATATCGTATTCGATTTTTTCCTTGCCGTGCTTGCGTGCTACGAACGAAGGAATATATTCCATCGGACCGGGACGATACAAGGCGTTCATCGCGATAAGGTCTTCAAACTTTGTGGGTTGAAGGTCTCGCAAGTATTTTTGCATTCCTTGCGATTCAAACTGAAACGTTCCGGTTGTTTTTCCCTCGCTATAAAGTTGATACGTTTTTTTATCGTCAATATCGATTTTATCAATATCGATTTTTTTGCCGTTCGTCAGTTCCACATTCGCTACCGCATCTTTGATGATAGAGA
>JAIRUA010000024.1 GCA_031254645.1 Dysgonamonadaceae bacterium | reverse complement strand
TTGTATATTTGCTGCAACCTTCGTATGTACAAGTCGCTGCAAATAGCTATCTTTGCATTACGATTAAATGGTATCTAATCAAATGAGATTTGGTACAATAAAGTATATAGATGCGTATTTAATATGAGTCGAAACTTTAAAGCGGAGTTTGGCTTTAATGAAAGAAATGTTAAACAATTTAACTCCCGGTTTCGAGAATATAAATTATCCCTTGAATCAATCATTCACAAAACAAGTGCAGATGAATTCTGGATGAGAATTAATAAAATTCTTAGAACAAAAGAGAAAAAAATTCATGTGATCTGTTCTCAACTACAGCAATCAGAGAGAGCTGAAATTATGGAAATATTTCCAAGTTTTATACATATGATGCTTAATAGGCTCTTTTTAAATCATCCTAGAGTACATGAAGTTATTATTTATGATTTTCTGAGGAGAATGTATGAGGGTGAAATAGCAAAACGAAAATATAATTAAAAAAATAATCACTCAGTAGAAAATATTTATGGATAATATAATGCTATGCAACAAAATAAACGATTTAAACAAAAAACTGCCACTAATTTTTAATGAATCACATGGTTTAGCTTTCGGAAAAATTGGCTTGGCTATTTATTTCTACCAATTAATGCGATTGGAAGACAACGTAGAGTATGGAAAGTTCGCAAAAAAATATTTAGATGAGGTTTCCTCAAAGATAGATACAATAAAAGAAGTTGATATAAAGAATGGTCTATCAGGTATTGGGTTGGGAATAAATTATCTCGTAAAAAATGGTTTTATAAGTGGAAATATCAATAACATCTTAGGTGAAATAGATGACTATTTGTTCAAGACACTAAGTGTTTCTAAATACAACGAGCAATTGGATACCCTCACAATGATTCAGCTATTGTACTATTTCTATATCCGTTTGCAAGACCAGAAACAAGACAGTGAAAATGATTATTTTTTTAAGGAAATTTGCATAAAAACAATCAACATTATCTACTCGAAAATGGGAAAAATAACTTTTGGAACTCGTTTGATATACGATGTTGAACAAGAATTACCTCTGTTCTTATATGTTTTGAGCGAAATTTACAACCGAAATTTTTACAATGTTCGTATCAGAAAGATAGTTAATGAACTATCGCCCACAATTTTATCATCCATCCCTATACTTCATAGTAATAGGCTCTATCTATTATGGGTAATAAGTACAATTTATAAACAGGTTAAGCTGATTGGTTGGAAAGAACATATTGAACTTCTGAAGCGAGAATTGAATTTAGATGAGATTGTAAATATCGAACTAAAAAATCGTAATATATTTTTCAACAATGGTGTAACAAGTATCTTTTTATTATCTGATTCTATGAAAGATATATTGGGTGAAGAAGCAATCAATACATTCCAGCAAAAACTATTCCGCAAAATAGAGCAATCGGAAGTGTGGAATCTATTGGAAGTAAATCCACTACTTAATATGCATACTGGATTATATGATGGTTTTTGCGGTGCTGTATTGTTACTGATAACTTGTAATAAAAATAGCTTATGAAAGCAGATTTAAAAGATATCACCTTTCTTATTCTTGTGAGATTAGATTCGGTAGAACGTTTAGAAAATATTATAATGGCAGCCAACGACCTTGTCAATCACTTTGAAACGAATGTTTGCGTATTGGAAGCTGCGAATTACTGTAACGGTATATTGAAAAAAATGTTGAATAAAAAGATCAAGTATAGCTTTGTAGAAGATAAGGATCCTGTTTTACACAAGACACAGTATTATAACCGTATGACAAAAGAGATCAATTCACCATTTTTAGCTATTTGGGATACCGATATAGTATTGGATAAAAATGCGATTACTTTGGCAGTAGAACATCTGCGAAGTGGCAAAGCTGAAATGGCATTGCCTTATAATGGTATTTGTATGGAAGTTCCTGATGTTATCCGTGCATTTTATATAAAAAAACGAAATATAAAAACACTCTATCGTCATCAAAATAAAATGGAACGATTGTATCACAAACTTGTTGTTGGTGGTGCCGTATTTTTTAACAAAGAAAAATTTCTTGAAATTGGTATGGATAACGAAAAACATTACGGCTGGGGTAATGATGATTATGATCGTTTTTATCGAGCTAAAAACCATGGATTGAAGATATATAATACCGATAATTGCTTGTTTCACTTGTGGCATCCACGTGGCACAAACAGCAGATTTCGCTCAGATACACAGCTTCATATATCTTCCGATGAATTACTTAAAATAGAAAATTCATCAAAAGAAGACATCACAAAAACTTTCCACCACTATTATGCATACATTCAATAGTGCTGTAAAAAAAGTAAAAGACGCAGCTCTCAATTTAACTACATACGGATTAAAAGGAGGAGTGATGGGTGCGGTTCTTTTTCTCTTCTATTATCAACATTTTACTGAGGATGATAGATACGAAAAAATCGCATTTGATTTATTGGAAAGTGTTTTATTAAAAATATCCGTAAATGAGCATTATGACTATGCAAGTGGAATTACAGGAATAGGGAATACACTCCTTTTTCTGACTAAAGAAAATCTTATTAATGTTGATTCGTCTGATTTTTTTGATGATTTGGATGAAATTGTGTTAAAAAAAATGCAGTCAAAAATTATTGTTAATTTCAGCCACGATACAGGGATTATCGGCTTATGCCGTTATGCTATTCAGCGCCCTATTAAAACAGAGATTCTTCAATATGCTTTTCATCATTTAACTAAAGGATTTGAAAAAACAATATATGACATCAATCCCATATTTCTGTTTCCTTCCGAAATTTTACAAGATATAAAACTATTTTTATTAGAAATAGCCTATATAAAAGAAGTTACAAAACAAATTGCTGAGTTAAATCAGTCGATAAACAGTTTTGAAAGAGAATATTCGATACTTCAAAGTAATTATTCCGACTATATGCTTATACAGCAGCTAAGAGAAGCTGAGATACGTAGTAACAAAGAAGAAACAAAACAGTTATTGGCTATCATTGAAAAAGAATCATCAGATGCCGTTCTTGAAGGATTGGCTTATATGAATTTGGCGAAACCTTCTTTACCGCCTTGGTGGAAACTTTTTTAACAAACCGATTATGAAAGAAAAAGTATCAATTATCGTCCCTATTTATAATGTGGAACTATACTTGGAAGAATGTTTGGATTCGCTTGTCAACCAGACTTATAAAAATATCGAAATCATTTTAGTGAATGATGGATCAATTGATCGCTCCAGTGAAATAACGGAATTTTATGCCTCAAGAGACAAACGCATAATCATTGTAAACCATGTACATAAAGGAGTTTCGTATGCTAGAAATGAAGGTCTTAAGAAGGCGTCTGGCAAATATATTTTATTTGTGGATAGTGATGATACAATTTTGCTCAATTCAGTAGAGATATTGTGTCAAAGGGCAAATGGAACCGGTGCTGATATTGTAATTGGTAATGCTCTGCGTTGTTATCCGGATGGAAGACAAGTAGTGTATTTTGCACAGAATGAGATGTTTGATTTAGGTGTATTATGGTCAGGAGAATCTGCTTTTATGAAATATGTAGAGTATGATATACTACCACTTCCGGTATTGTTTTTTATACAACGAAGTATTATCACCGACAATCAACTATTTTTTCACGAAAATATTGTACACGAAGATGAAATATGGTGCGTTAAAGCGTTATTGAGTGTACGAAAGGCTTCGTTTGTTGATTTTAATTACTACTTTTACAGGCAACGCCAAAATTCAATTATGAATTCCGACAACAAAGCCTTTCGTGTAAAATCACTTTTTGAAGTGGCAAAAGTCTTATATCAATATGCAGAGGAGCTGCAAGATAAAAACATATCCAAAGAGGCTATTGCCGGTATTTATGTTCGAATATTTTGGATATATCATAGTATCAGTATTTTGATATTTCAGGATAAAAAGATTACATTTTCAGATTCCAATTACTTTTCCGACCTATTACTGAAAATATATTCTGTTTTATCTTATCCGCAACAGAGGTATTGTTTAAATAAGTTATGTGTTTCACAGATTCTGTCCAAGTTAAATCATGAAACACATTCAAATATAAGCATCTATAATTAATAATTTTCATTGGTTATTACTAAATCCCCAAACAAATGATTTGTTTCACAAAAGACATTTCATAAACGCATAAAATTATTTTTTTCTTCGTAGCTTTGTACTTCACTAAACTTAACAATGAAGAATTTTACAATATATCGCCAACTCGACGCTATGGACTGCGGTCCCACCTGCCTCCGTATGATTGCCAAATACTACGGCAAGCACTACTCCCTTGAAACTCTTCGCCAACAGTCCTTTATCACGCGCGAAGGCGTATCTATGTTGGGTATCAGTGATGCAGCGGAATACATCGGCTTTCGCACGTCGGGCGTAATGATCTCATTTGAGCAACTATTAGAAGATGTACCGTTTCCCTGCATCGTCCATTGGAAACAAAACCACTTTGTGGTAGTGTACAAAATCAAAAAAGATAAGAAAGCCGGACATAAAATTTACGTAGCCGATCCCGCTTTGGGGTTAGCAGTATACGACGAAGCCGACTTCAAAAAAGCATGGATTAGTACCCGGAAAGAAAGCGAAGAAAAAGGCACAGCACTCATTCTTCAACCCGGACCGGAACTCTACGACCAAAGCGACGAAAAGGAAAATCGTAACCGCAGCCTCCGCTACTTTCTTCGCTATCTCACACCCTATAAAAATCAACTGATGCAATTGGTGTTGGGAATGCTAACGGTCAGTATTTTACAACTAATTTTCCCATTTCTTACTCAATCGCTGGTCGATATCGGTATTCGCGATGGAAATCTTAGCTTTATCACACTCATATTGATAGCGCAATTAGTGATTTTCGTTGCACGATTATCTGTTGAATTTATCCGCAGTTGGATATTGCTGCATATGAATACGCGGATAAATATCGCCTTGATTTCCGATTTCTTGGCAAAACTGATGAAACTACCGCTTCGTTATTTCGATACGAAAATGACGGGCGATATTATGCAACGCATCGGCGACCACGGACGTATCGAATCGTTTCTGACCGGAAATTCAATCAGTACGCTCTTTTCGTTTGTCAATTTTTTTGTATTCGCTTTTGTACTTGCGTATTACAATATGATTATTTTGGGGATTTTCCTTCTCGGCAATGCCTTGTATGTAGTTTGGATACTGCTGTTTATGAAATACCGCCGCGAATTAGACCACAAACGTTTTGCCCAATCCGCAGGAGAGCAAAGCAATATTATCCAGTTAATTACCGGAATGCAGGAGATAAAACTCAACAATTGCGAAAAACAGAAACGCTGGCAATGGGAACGTATCCAAGTGAAACTATTCAAAATCGGCATTAAAGGGTTGATTTTGGGGCAACTGCAACAAGTCGGTTCTGTGTTTTTCAGTCAAACTACTAATATTATCGTTTCATTTATCGCTGCCAAAGCGGTTGTCGATGGACAAATGACTTTGGGTATGATGATGGCATTGACCTATATCATCGGACAACTTTCCGCACCTGTTGAGCAATTTATCGGTTTTGCCCGCGCCTTTCAAGACGCACAAATCAGTCTGGAACGATTGAACGAAGTACACGGAAAAGAAGACGAAGAAGAAAATATCAGCAGTAAATTGAAAATGTTGCCCGACCGTCGGGATATTTCTATCGAGAACCTTTCGTTCAGTTACGATGGCGCAGACCGCGACTATGTGTTGGACAACATCAGCCTAAAAATTCCACAGAAGAAAGTAACCGCCGTTGTAGGCGCAAGCGGTAGCGGAAAAACCACGTTGATAAAATTGCTGTTGGGTTTCTACGAGCCCAACAAAGGCATTATCAAAATTGGCGAAACACCTTTAGGTGTTATCAATCCGCATCTTTGGCGCAGCAAATCCGGCTCGGTAATGCAAGACGGCTTTATTTTTTCGGAAACCATTGCACAAAACATCGGTGTTGGTGATGAATATGTCGATATCGAAAAACTTCGCCACGCCGTAACTGTTGCCAATATTCGCGATTTTATCGACTCATTACCGTTGGGTTATAATACCAAAATCGGAATGGAAGGAAATGGTATCAGTCAAGGACAAAAGCAACGCATTCTGATTGCTCGCGCCGTGTATAAAAATCCCGAATTTATCTTCCTCGACGAAGCGACTAATGCGCTTGATGCCAATAATGAAAAGGAAATTATGGAGCAACTTGATGAATTTTACAAAGGAAGAACGGTAGTTGTTGTTGCCCACCGCTTGAGCACTGTTCGCAATGCGGACAAAATTGTGGTATTGGACGAAGGAAAAATCGCCGAAGAGGGAACGCATGAAGAATTGACGGCATTGAAAGGAAAGTATTATGAATTGGTGAAAAATCAGTTGGAATTGGGTTCGTAATAATGTGCTAATAAATAATGTGCTAATATGCTAATGAACAAAGAAAACGCAAGTAAAAAATGACAGAATTTAGAAGCCAAGATAATAAAAATGAAGAATTTTTCTTGATTACTCCTATAAATGATACGGAAGGCAAGCCTGTTGAACTTCGCAGCGAAGAAGTGCAAGAGGTAATGAACCAAATTCCGCCATGGATTCTTCGACGTGGCATCACTGCATTGTTTATTATTGTCTTATTGTTGCTTATCGGCAGTTGGTTTTTCAAATATCCCGATGTGATACAGGCGCAAATTACCGTAACTTCGTTAGAGCCACCGGCAAGTATCATTGCTCGTTCAACCGGAAGGATTGATGAGATTTACACGGTAAATAACCAACAAGTTTCGATTGGGACACCATTAGCCGTTATACAAAATCCTGCCAACACCAAAGATATGTTCACACTGATGGAAAAGATGCGAGAATGGGAATCAACAAACCGTTCGGAAGCAACTATCAATCGTTTTCTTTCCGGGAAACCGCTCGGATTGGGTGCAATACAGTCTGTTTACGCTGCCTTTCTTAATAGCTTGAATGATTATCAAAACTACAAAACACTCAACTATTATCCGCAAAAGATTGCTTCACAAAGAGAACAGCTGGCAATGCAAAGAGAAATATACAATCGCATTATGCGACAAGTACCTGTTGTAAGCGAACAGTTTCGAACGGCGCAGGGTATTTATGAGCGCGATTCTGTGTTGTATTTTAGAGATGTTATATCAAAACACGAATACGATTTAACAAGAAGTAGTTTTTTACAAAACAAGCAATCCTATCTTTCGTTCAACGCATCGCTCAAACAATCGGAACTGCAATTAGTGCAGGGTGAAGAAAATTTGCTTGATTTACAGCAACAAGCCTTCGAGTTAGAAAGTCGTTTTCAGCTAACATTACAAAATGCGACCGAGGCGTTGAATGCGCAAATCAAAGCGTGGGCACACGATTATTTACTGGTTAGTCCGATTAACGGTATTGTCAATCAAATGGGCGTGTGGAGTAATAACCAAAATGTGAGCGCAGGAGAAACCGTTTTTACCATTGTTCCGCCAAGCCAAGATACACCAAAAGGCAAGGCGATGCTACCCGTTCAAGGCGCCGGAAAAGTACAAGTTGGACAACGAGTAAATGTTCGTCTCAACAACTTTCCCGACCAAGAGTTCGGCTATTTGATTGGGCGAGTGGAAAGTATTTCGAGCGTTCCTACTGTCGATGGATTTTATGTGTTGGAAGTTGATTTCCCGAACGGAATGTTGACGAATTACGGAAAAATCCTGCCGATAACGCAGCAAATGCTGGGTATTGCTGATGTAATTACAGAAGATTTGAGATTGATGGAACGATTTTTTATGCCGATAAGGAGAATGTGGAAGGAACAAAGGACAGCCGTTTGAGTTTTTTCTCAAACAGTCTCTAACTTTTTCCCTCATCATTTGTTATACATTCATAACCCAAAAAGAATATGCAGCTGCACGACCCCATTTTTCTATTCACGACAGCTTTTGTCGCATTATTCCCGGTGGTAAATCCCATTGGTGACGGCTTTATTATCAATGGTTTTCTAAAAGATTTAGACGAAAAACAACGAAAAACGGCTTCTCAAAAAATCCTGATGAACTGCCTGCTGATAGGTATCGGAAGTTTAGTTGCCGGACAATTTATTTTACAGATTTTCGGACTTGCCATTCCTGCGATACAAGTGGGTGGCGGTTTCCTTATTTGTAAAACCGGCTTGGAAACGCTATCCGGTGATTTTATTTTGAGCAATAAAGATAATCAAAAAGAAATCAAACAGATAACAATGGAAGAGTTAGAGCAAAAACTATTTTACCCTCTCTCATTCCCTATTTCGGTGGGAGGCGGCACCATTTCTGTCATCTTTACCCTAATGGCAAGCAGCACAATAAAAGGAAGTTTCTTGCATACCGGAATCAATTACTTGATTATTGCATTGGCGTTTATTGTTATGCTTTCGATATTATACGTTTTTCTGATGCAAGGAACTGTATTGATGAAAAAATTGGGAAAATCAGGCAGTTTAATCATCAATAAACTCGTGGCTTTTATCACTTTTTGTATCGGAATACAGATTTTGGTAAAAGGGATTTCGCAGATTTTTCATATCAATGTTTTGTGATTTGAACTTAATAGTTAAAAAAGAAGACAAAAAAGAGGTTGTCTCAAAACCCTTTTTGTCATTGCGGGCTTGACCCGCAATCCCCTTAATAATGAATATCCGTTTTGGGGGATTCCGTGTCAAGCACGGAATGACGGACTTTGAGACAGCCCCTTTCAAAAAACATTTCTAACAAAACTATCTATACACCGGCGAAAGCCACTGTGTTTGTCCTTTTTTCTCCAAACTTTCGGCTGCCCATCTGATACCGCGCTTCATGATTTCGAACGCTTCATATACTTCGAAATCTCTCGCTACGTGCCCCAGTGATGAATAAAATACACGTCCGTGTCCAAACATTTTTTGCCAAACAACAGGTATCACAGATCCTTCGATCCACCAATCATGCTCGCCCGAAAATGTTGTTGTAGCCAATACTTTCACATTTGGATCTATGTGCATAAAGTATTGTTCTGTTCTTGTCATTTTAAAATCGTTAAGACCAAAAGTAACCGGATTATTCCTATCTGTAATATTTACCATATAATCAATACTGTTGCCCGGATGCGCTACCCACTGACCGCCTACCATATATTGAAACTCAACATTGTCTCTGAAAGAATCACCTGTCCCTCCGTGCCAACCGGCTAATCCTACACCACGTTTTACCGCTCCAACCAATGCCTTGCTTTGCGAATCGGAAATTTCGCCCATAGTGTAGTGCTGTATGATTAAATCTACATTTGCCATCAACTCCTCATCGTCGTAAATAGAAAGAGTATTTGAAACCGTAACAATGGCTCCTTCCGATTCTAACCAAGGCACGAATATATCGCGACACTGCTCCGGCTCGTGTCCATACCAGCCGCCGTAAACGTATAATACCTTTTTGCCTTTTAAGGCATCCGGACTTATTGCCATTACATTTGTCATACAAAATATTGCCGCTATAAGGGCAATCGTTATTTTTTTAGTAGTCATTTTTTGTTAAATCGTTAAATTGTTAAACTGTTAAAGCGTTCGTGCATTCGCGCATTTACCCTCTCCAATAAGGTAATTTATACGGATTTCTGTATTCGTAGAAATACAAGCGATGCGCTTCTGCTTCTTTATCATTGAAGAATCTTTTCGTTACCGGATCCCATTTCACCGGACGTTTGAGTTCGTGAGCGATATTGATGTTACAGAAAAGAATATTGGTAGATGCACCTGCTTCAACCGGAGCGATAGGCTCTCTTCTTGACCTAACAGTGTTGATAAAATCTTGCATATGCCCTGCACTCAATTGCGCAACCGAATCATCATTTCCGCCGTCCATTGATATATTCAACAAACTTGGGTCAGAACACGCAATATATCCTCTTGCCACTTGTAAAGAGGCATTTGTTCCGATAAAGTTGATGCCTTTATCATCAGGTCTGTCTGTGCGGAAAGGTCTTTCTTGCATTACGATACCATTTGCGTATTTTTGTGTATCGTATTGCGCGCCGCCATAACCTGCCGGAATAAATTCCTGCGGTCCTAAGCCGTCCATTCCCAAAGCCTGTTGGGCGATATCGAAATGGTGCGCACCCCAATCGCCGATAAATCCGTTACCGGTTTCTTTGTAATAACGCCACACTGCCCACTCGCCTCTTTCTCTATAATCGGGCGGTGCGATAACCGGACACATTCTTGAGTTATAGTGTACTACCGGAAAATTCAAAGGACCCAACCATTTGTTGAAATTCAAGTTATTCGGCACTCGCTCTTCGGGCAAATCAAACGGTTCCGGATGCTCTCCTACTCTAACGTGTACTTCTTTGATGGCTCCGAGTTTTCCGCTGCGCACCAATGCAACTGCCGTTTTAAACTCTCGATCGGAACGCTGCTGGCTACCGATTTGGCACATTACATTATTCTGACGAACTGCTTGCACACAAGCCAAACTTTCAGAAATATTATATGACAATGGTTTTTGAATGAAGATATCTTTTTTCGCTTGCGCAGAATGAATGATGTTGAGCGCGTGCCAGTGGTCGGGCGTTCCAATGACAACAGCATCAATATCTTTCCTGTCAAGCATTCGCTCATAGAAATCATACGTATCGCAACGTTCAGGCATATTTTGTGTTCTTTGCCATTCTGTTACCATTCTTCTGAAACGGTCATTTTTAATCGTATCCACATCACAGCCGGCAGCTACTTGCACGCCCGGACAGTTTGTAAACGAATGGAAGTCTCCAATCGCTTGTCTTCCTAACCCGATGAAACCCAATACGACCCTGTCGCTTGGAGCAATTCTAACGCCATTTTGCGACCAACTCGGCAAAATAGTCAAGCCGGCTAAACCTAATGCCGATAATCCTAAGAACTCTCTTCTTGTTACTTGTTTTGTTTTATTCTTCATAAAATATAAAATTATTGATTTGTTCTAATAAAATTCTCTTCTCTCAGAAATTCACTGCAAAACTAATCGCGTAACATTAATTTTCACCTTAAAATAAGATTAATCGGGTGAAAAAGTTGCCGTTATTTTGATTTTTTGACTTTATTTACAATTAAAGAGAAACTGTTTTCAAACAAAGCTCGGCATCAATATTACTCTATCCACTTCACCCATTTCACATCATCACTCCAACCTGCTTGAACGATTGTTTCGATAAATTGCATTCCACGTACTCCATCGTTCACATTCGGGAAGTCTGCCCAACATGGGTCGGGCTGTTCACCTGCGATTTTCGCTTGTACGGTGTTGGCAAAATTGCGGTAAATATTGGCAAAAGCTTCCAAATATCCTTCGGGATGACCTGCCGGAGTGCGCGTATTGTAGAGCGCATCAGGCGCCATTGGTGCATTACTGCCCACGTCAATTATTTGAGTGGGTTGATCGCTCCATTTCAATAATAAAATATTCGGATCCATTTGTCGCCATTCGATACCGCCCTTTTCGCCATATACACGTACTCGTATATTATTTGCCTCGCCTGCCGCTATTTGTGTGGCAATGAGTACGCCCGTTACACCATTTTCGAAACGCAATAACGCAGCACCGTCGTCGTCAATGGGACGTCCCGGAGCGTATGCTTTCAGTTCGGCACAAAGTTCGGTTACTTTTAAGCCGGTGATGTATTCTGCCAAATGCCAAACGTGGGTACCGATATCGCCCATTGCACCGGCTTTGCCCGAACGCTTTGGGTCGGTACGCCAACCTGCATTGTTGCCGCCTTCGAGCTCGATGCGTTTCGATAACCAACCTTGCGGATATTCTACATACACCTTGCGGATTTGTCCGAAGTCGCCGCGAGCAATACGCGCTTTGGCATCTTTTACGGCAGGATAACCACTGTAGGTATGTGTCAATGCTAATACCAAGCCGGTTTCTTCTACTTTGGCTTTTAGTTGATAAGCTTCTTCGAGATTGAATGTCATCGGTTTGTCCAATACCACATGGATTCCACGTTCGAGCGCCATCATTGCCGGTTCGAAATGATAATGATTTGGTGTTACGATGGTTACAAAATCCATTCGTTGGTCGGCAGGCAACTCCATTTCTTTTTCGAACATTTCCCGATAAGTCGTATATATGCGGTTATCCGGCAAGAAATAGGCTCTTCCCGACGATAGTGATATTTCGGGGTCGATACTAAAACAGCCGCAAACTAATTCACACTGATTATCCATAAAAGCGGCTAATCTATGAATTGCTCCAATGAAGGCATCGCTTCCGCCGCCAATCATTCCCATTCTTAATTTTCTTGTTTGCATAATTTATAATAGTTGATTTATTCTTTTGCAAAAAAAGCGTCAAACGCGTGTTTCGATGTCTGAAAGTTAATTCGTTTGGTAAATCCGCATGATTCACGTGCGCCGTGTTCACGATCCATCGCGCTGTCTTCCCATTCTACCGAAAGCGGTCCTTGATAACCGATGGCATTGAGCGCACGAATAATTTCTTCGAAGTTGATTTTTCCTCTTCCCACGCTTCTGAAATTCCAGTAACGACGCGGGTCGCCAAAAGAAACGTGTCCGCCGAAAACGCCTACTTGCTTGGGCGTATCACTCCAATAAGCGTCTTTCATATGAACATGGAAAATACGGTCGGGGAATTGGTATATAAAATCTACATAATCTACACCTTGATATCCCAAATGACTCGGGTCGTAGTTGAAACCGAAAGCAGGATGATTTCCCACCGCCTCTAACGCTCTGCATGCCGAAAATGTATCGAATGCGATTTCGGTAGGATGTACCTCCAATGCAAAGCGAACACCCAACTTTTGATATTCGTCGAGAATTGGGATAAAACGACGGGCAAAATCTTTGTACCCTTCTTCAATCATCGCTTCCGTTACGGGTGGAAACGCATAAAGATAGTGCCAAATAGAGCTTCCGGTAAATCCTACAACGGTTTTTACGCCCAATGCTTTGGCGGCTTTTCCTGTACGGATTAGTTCTTCGGCAGCGCGTTGTCGAACACCTTCGGGCTCGCCGTCGCCCCAAATGTAGGCAGGCAAAATTGCTTTGTGCCGTTCATCGATTCGATCGCAAACCGCTTGACCAACCAAGTGAGTTGAGATGGCGTGTAGTTGCAATCCGTTTTTTTCTAAAAGTTCTCTGATGCCTTTGTAATATCCGGCATCTGTTTGTTGCACGTCTAAATGGTCGGGCAGTCCTAATTCGAGTCCGTCGTAGCCAAATGCTTTTGCTTTGGCGCATACGTTTTCTAATGATAAATCTCCCCATTGAAGAGAGTACAATGTTACTGGTCTTGCCATTTTAATCAAGTAATTTAGAGGTCATACAAATGAGGAATTAAAAGCGGAAATGACTCTTTTAGTCCCTCATTGGCACAGCGTTATTATTTGTACTTTTTACATTAAGGCATAAAAATACACATTTTTCTTGAAACACCAAATTGTTTTGCGAATTGTTGTTCGTTTTTAACTTTTTATTTTCTGTTGGTATTATTATCTTTTGGGTGTTTTGAGTCGAATATGTGGATATTTTTGATTAGGATAGCATATATATATTTTCCGAAACCTTATGCGTCAATAAATAATGCGAATCAGTAGTTGAGTTGAAAATCAGCGGTAGCCAAATTTTTATAGCAATAGCCCGAATGGGCTTGATTTTCATAACCATAGGCAAGCGTAGCGTTGCCTACGGAAAAATCACTCAGCAAACCTGCTGCCTGAGAGGCAGGACATCTCCTATCTTGTTTCGCCTTTCAGGCGATAGTTATCGGGTTGTCATTTACCGTAGGCAACGCTACGCTTGCCTACGGTTATGAAAATTAGGCTTTTCAAGCCACAGATGCAGCGAATCCAACTACTGATTCGCATAAATATTACATTACTTACAATCACACGGCAGCAAGGCAAAGCCAAATAAGGTTGCTTTGTTGAAAAAAATAGAAGTTCAGGAGTCCAAGATTCTTATTTTATTCAAAAAAACACCCTTGATACGTCTTTTGGGCGTACATTAGCTATAATAATAAAATTTTTGGAAGATTTATTGTGATTCTCAAAGTCAGCTATTCTGCTGATAAAGTGCATGATACGATATAAACAAAAAGGACGGCTAAATAATATTCAAGCAAAACTGACTAGATTATATGACCGATTAAAAGTGTCATGTTATATCAACGTTTTTGTATTTATTTTGTTCATTATTGTCTCTAAATTATTGTAACAACTGCCTTGACAATTTGTTCAAATATCTTGTACATCTAAAAGTCTTTTTTGTTCTTTGTTTAGTTCTATTTTTCATATTTTGAATAAATGAACTGGCGCAAAGGTACAGCTTCTTTTGATATTAGAAAATTATTTCATAGATTTATTTTTGCAGTTATAAATATTTAACAAATAATGAATTCTGAATTAAATTGCAGATTTGCTCAATTTGCAATGATGTGCTGTCATTTTAATAATTACATCTTTCTCAGTTTCACATTTATCTATACTATCTAAAATAATCGGTCGTTTTATTGCTACAATGTAAGATTACAGATATCAATAATTTTTATTATTTGATTAATAATTATATTCACTTAAAACAACAAAATATTATGTCCATTCAATTCAGAACAATAGAACGCCCTCAACCGGGCGTAGCCGGCGGCGGCACAAGAAAATTCTACGCTACACCTGTACCGGGCAGAGAAGTAACCCTCGAAGCGCTCACCAGAGCGATCGAACGCAAAAGCACCCTTAGCGGCGCCGATATTCGCGCGGTACTCTACGCTATGGTAGAGCAAGCGGTTGACGGTTTAGCAGAGGGTCGTGTGATTCGCCTTGGCGATTTGGGTAGCCTTCGCATCACGCTTAGCAGTGAAGGTAGAGGTACACCCGAAGAAGTAACTTCATCGGTCATTAAACGAACAGGCATTATTTTTACACCCGGCAGAAAAATGCAGGATATGTTGAAGAATGCGCGCTTCACGAAGGTTAATTGAAAATTGAAAATGTATTAAACTATTGTATTACAACAGTAATCAATCGTCCATTATCAATTAGAAAAAGAGTAACTACTCACAAGCTGAATAGTAGCTACTGTGAAGCTGACTAGTAGCTACTATTGAGTCAATAAGTAGCTACTCACAAACCAAAGAGTAGCTACTATCAAACAACATTCAGCAGAACTAATTTTCAACTCAAAAATATGGATAATCCAGCTATCGCGATTATATTTTCGTGGTAATCTCACCTCTACTGCCGTACGGTTGTATTACATTGCTTTCCATATTATCGCGTGATATAATCGGTAGCAGGGTTTCAATGGAGAGTAATACAGTGCAAGCGAGGGGAGTGGAGGCGAGTATACTGAATAATGGCGTGGCGAACGAGGGAACAACAGGCAATCCGAATTATCATTTAGATTATTGTCAAGAGAGGTCATCATTTTATTAAATTGGTTTTTAAGTTAGTATGTGTTCGATGTTATTTCGGACATTACCCTCTTTCCCTCGCTCGCCTCCATTAAATAAAAGATAACAACAATGGCAGCAGTAGATTAAAACAAACAAAAATAGCTGTAACAATTATGTGTAAATACATTATTTTAAACAATTGAAAATCGGCGTAAGCCAAATAAACAACCAAAATATGAAATCTATTTTTTCACTTGCATTCCTTCTCCTGTTGTGTGCCACACCGTTGTTCGCACAAGAGCGTCGCATATCAGTCGAAGGTACAAGTTACACCATCGGCACTCTCCTAAGGGAAGTTGAGAATCAGACCGATATCAGGATTGTCAATAGAGGCGTCCATCTCAACAGAGATGAGGTAGTAGGCGATGCAGTCTCTCCCGAAATGGTACGTGATGCCGTAGACCAGCTCTTAGCCGGTACCGATTTTATTTTTGATTCGAGTGATACCTATAGCTTGATCACGATAGAACGGCAAGGCAACAATGGCGATAGAGTGATTGAACAGGTTTTCGTCGATACCGACGGACGGGTAGTTCTTACCAATGACGTGCTCGGACAAATCTCTCTTGCCGGAAGAGACATCCTAATTAGCGATATGCTCGTTGGGCAAGTGTTGAGCGGCACCACCCATACGTACCATTCCAACGGTATGTACACCGTTATCACGGCTGTGGTAGACGACCGGGAGCAGCGCGTTATCGTGGATATGAGTACCGGACAGGTATTGAGCGTAGAGGGTATGGTGGAGCGAATGGAAGATATTCAGCACGAAAGACGCAGACGCAGTACTTCCAACATCAGCCATTTGCCTTCGTGGGGTATCAAAACCAACCTGTTGTACGATGCGACTGCTACATTCAACTTAGGCGTTGAGTTCCGTACCGGAGCGAGAACATCGTTAGACATTCCGTTTAGCTATAATCCGTTTACATTTAGCGACAACCGCAAATGGAAGCACTTTTTGGTACAACCTGAATTTCGCTTGTGGACACGCGAAACATTCGACGGACATTTCTTCGGTTTACACGGTCATTATGCCATTTATAATGTAGGCAACCTTCCCAAACCTTTTTCGCCGTATATACAAGAACACCGCTTTCAAGGGTGGCTTACCGGTGCGGGATTAAGTTACGGCTATCGTTGGAACTTCAATCACCGTTGGGCGATGGAAGCCACTGTTGGCGTAGGCTATGCTTATTTATCGTATGATAAGTTCGAGTGTGGTAATTGCGGCGAGCTATTAAGCAGTGATACCAAAAATTATTTTGGTCCTACCAAAGCGGGTCTTTCACTCATATATGGTATAGGTGGTAGAAGAGGAACAACGCCTGCACCACCATCTGCACCTGCTCCGATACACCCGCTTCCGATGTCTCCGGCTGTTGTTGAGGTTTATCACCCGACATTCGTATCAAGTTTCGTTACACCTCCGGTAGAAGAAATCAAAGTTCGCGATGAAGCAGGCAGTCTGTTTTTGGCATTTGCTGTTAACAGCTCTGAGATTAATCCCGCTTTTAGAAACAATGCATCGGAATTGCAAAAAATTCACACCCAGCTCGAAGCGGCAATACGCGACCCGAACACTAACATTACCGGTATCAGTCTTGTAGGACACGCTTCTATTGAAGGAACGTATGCCGCTAACCTGACACTTTCGGAGCGTCGTGCCACAGCACTCAGAAATCATATCAGAACCATATATAATCTGCCGGAACGCCTTTTCACTGTGCGTGGTGCAGGTGAAGACTGGGCAACACTCGATAGCCTTGTGGCAGCATCGAATATGCCGGACAGGTTCCGTGTTTTGGAAATCATTCGCGGTACGGATATTTTTGACGGACGCGAGAGACAGCTGATGGATCTTGCCGGTGGAGCGCCGTATCGTCAGATGATGGCTGAATTTTTCCCCTTGCTTCGTCGTGTAGATTATACGTTGCATTACACTATTTTACCGTTTACGGTAGAAACAGGTAAAGAGGTATTTCGTACCCGACCGGGCAACTTGTCGTTGGACGAGATGTTTCAAATTGCTCAAACCTACACGCCGGGAAGTCCGGAATCGAACGAAGTATTTGAAACTGCCGCGCGACTGTTCCCCGATAGCGATATTGCCAACCTGAATGCCGCAGCTGCAGCATTAGACAGAAGCGATGCGGTTACAGCTACCCGACACTTGGGCAGGGTACGGGAACACAACGCTGTGTATTGGAATAATATGGGTATACTGCAATTCTTACAAGGCGATAAAACGGCAGCAGCAGAAAGTTTCAGACGAAGCGGCGGAGCAGGCGCAAGTAATGCGGAAGGATTGAACAGGCATTTGCAATCAGTGCAATAATTCAAAGATTCAAAAGTTCAAAGATTTAATATTCAATGGCAGGATGTAGAGACGAGGCGCGCCTCGTCTCTATGGAACCCCCGAAACAACAAAAAAACAAAACCGTCTCACAAAGAGACACCCAAATTATTTATTAATTTAAAATTTCTCAAGATGAAAAGTAAATTTTTTATGGCAGCCTTAGCGGTTGCAATGATCTTCTCTGCGTGTAACACTGAGGAGATAGACAACGGTGGTAACACCATCGGTCAAGGCGAAGCGGCTACGCTAAAAGTTAGCATTGCTCCTATCACACCAAGAGCAGGGGGTGCAAATCCCGGCAGTAACACCACCGATATGTTGCCTGTAAGTGAGGCTACTATTATCGTTTTTGACGCTAATGATGATGTTATTGGCAGTGCCGTAGTAAGCAGTAATCCTGTAGGTGGCAGTGGCACGGCAGTAGAAACAACCACCAACGCTACAAGAGTTTTGGTTGTTACCAACCTTAACGGTCTTTTGACAACCGGCGGTGCATTGAACACGAGCCTTACCAATTTGGCGCAAGTCAATGAAAGAGTAGTAGACCAAGTACGTCTTGCCGGCACTGCCGGACCCACAGGCGCTACAAGCACAAGTTTAGTAGTATTGGCAGGCGATGTAGCCGTTGGCTCATGGGCAGCAGGAACACCGGGCGTAACCATTGATCCTGACGGTACAGCTAACAAATCGGTGAATCTCGCCATTCGTCCTATCTCTTCGAAGCTTGACGTTAATGTAACGCTTGGTTCGGCTTTCCAGTCGGCAACCGTTATTGAAGGCGGTTCTTCACCGGGTCTTCTCAGATTCAAGAGCACTGACGGTGTTAGAATTCTAAACGCCGTATCGCAAACCAAAGTGATTGGCGCGACACCTTTTGCAAACTACACACCTGCCGGTTTCCCCTGGTTGGTACCGAATCCTAAGGCTTATTTCCAAGGTATGAACACGAGCGGTTTTGTACACAATGCCGGCGGTACGGTTCAGACTTTCCTTGCCGATCCTATGGCTAACGCAGCAGCAGGCAGTTATCCATTTCACTACTACCTGTTTGAGAACGATGCGGAAGTGGCTACATTGTTCCCAACTATCTTAGTAGTTCAAGCTACTTGGGGATGGGATGTAAACGTGGGCAGTCCGACAGCTGTAGCTGCCGGTGATGACTTCGGTGATTTCGATCCGTTTGCTAATGCGTCTGGCGCAGCGTTTTTAGATTACGCAACCAGAGTTGCTGTTGCCGCTCAACTTGCCGAGAAAAAAATCAATCTGAATGTTCATATGACTTCTGCTATTGCCGGTGCACTTACAACAGGTGGTGTAACTGAATACGGCGCAGGTATCCAGCGCGGTAAGGCTTACGGAATGAATCTGACCCTCTCCAATGATATGATTGATGTTGGTGGAGACTACTGGTTCCCCGACCTGCCTATAGTTGATTATCCTGTTCTTCCTCCAACTCCGGGACCAACAGATCCAACGGATGAGGAAACAGATGCCAATCTTACTGTTGTAGTAACCGTTCAGAATTGGGTCCCTGTAACTATTGATAAAGAGTGGTAGTATAATTTGGGGGTTTAAAGATTCAGAGATTTAAAAATTCAAAGATTCAAAGACAACCTCAACACAAAGGGTGCACGTCATTTGGTTGGCGTGTACTCACAAAATTAAAGGTTCAAAGTTCAAGGTTCAAAGATTCAAAGACTTCAAAGGTTAAGGCAAAATCAGTAACCTTAAACTTTAAATTTTTAAACCAAAGAAAATAATTCAACAACATAAAATTATGAATAGATTAACAACACGAAATTGGGTCAGATTTTTGCTACCGGCATTGCTGACTTTTGCCCTTTCGGGCTGCGTCTACGATTCTTACGATGACTGTTTTATCGATCACATCATCACGGTGCGGGCATACAGCATTGCAGGATCCACTGACGATCAGCACGAACTGACCGGCGATGAAGTAACGGAAGTACTGCTTTATGTCTTCGACCACAATCGACGCTTTGTAGAACGCATAGAGACACAAATCGGCGAAACGCTTACTTTCTCATCGCTAATGGGAAGAAACAGATATCTCATCGCTTGGGGTAATACACAGGGAAGCGGACAAATGCCCCCCGACCTTCAGCCGGGCGACCCGATGAGTATGTGTAATGTAGCGGTTGCCACGCAGCCGCGAGCAAGTGTAGTAGCATCGCCCAACCTTGCCGATGTTTTTTCCGGAAGCGTTGTGCTCGATGGAAATCAACTGAGTGGTGACCACCTGTTGCCCCTGTATCGTCGTACCGGTCAGATGCATATCACTGGATTAAGATTCGACCCTGCAGCAGACTACACGGTGGTGGTAAGTTCGACACCAAGCATACTCAATGGCGACGGAACAAACGCAGGCAGTCAGATGGTTTACACGCCCACAGGCAAATTCGATGAAGACGGCAGATTCATTGTCGATGTTTTCAACCTAGTACCGGGCGATAATATTACCGTTCAAATCATCAAAAACAACGGTGAACAAACGTGGACTGTAACCCAAGACATCAACAACAACCCGATCGCCATCAAAGCAGGACAACTCACACAAGTAGCCCTTAGGTTATCCGACGGCAATATCCTTGCCATATTCGTCGAAGTCAGAACATGGGATTCGGTATTAATCATCAAAGACTGGTAAGACAGAAGACTATAAGACAGAAGAAGCAATTTATGAATTTGCCTTCTTCTTTCTTCTTCTCTTATCTCTTATTTCTCAAAAAGAAACAACCAAAAACAACAAGATATGAAAAAAATAATCAACTTTTTACTGCTGGCAGTCGTGGTATTTACCACTTCCTGCATCAGCGAACAGCCTTGGGACAATCCCAACGGCAACAACACAGGTGATGGTGCCCAAGTAACCCTTCGGCTTCAAACGCCCGGGGGCTTCAACGCACCCAATATGCGCAGCTTAACATTTGCGCAGGAAAACCAAATCGACGATATCTACGTACTGGTGTTCAACAACGCCACTCCAAATGTCTTGATAGATATCAAAAAAGCAAAAATATCAAGCCAATCAACGGTAGATCCTACCGGCGGCATCAGTGGTGTAGCCACCTTCACGATAACTATGCCGCCAAACACCGGCACCGGCGCTACGGAAAGTTCACGATTAGTGGTGTTGGCAAATGTGGAATCTATTTTGGAAGAGACTGTCGGCATTGACGACACTTCCGGTTCCATTGGCGACAGTTACGCCGATGTAATGAGTGCTATCTATACCTCTATTACCGGCACAATGTTCCCTTCCGGCTCTACCGATAGAATCCCGATGTGGGGCGAAACAGAGCAAATAGTGATTGCACCGGGCAACAATAACCAAATCCTGCGACTAATGCGCGCCATAGCACGTATAGATGTGGGCATAGGCTCGCCAGCACGCACGACCAGTCCTACTTCCGACGAATGGACGTGGAGCGGTATGGAAAGGGACGGTACAACACCTATTCCGTTTGAGCTGCAAGAGGTTTATGTCATCAGTCCGAGCAACCGCTTTGCTGTGGTACCCGATGTAACCTTATTGAGCGCCGGTAATCCGACCCTTCCCACAGGAATAGGCAAGTTCACTTTGGCGCAATCGGAAAGTCTTTTCAGATTCAGCGGCGATGATATTGCCGGCGTAACCAACAATCGGGGCGGTTGGACTTCGAGAAGTATCTACATTCCCGAAGCCGATGTAAAGATCAACACTACAGGTATATCCGGCGACGGTGACCATACCAACCGTATAGCAGTGATAGTGGGCGGCGACTTCAACAGTAGCGGCACTACTACCTACTACCGCGTGGACTTTGCGCCCGACGGCAGAAATTTGGTGAACGTGCTGCGTAACCACCTCTATCAATTCAACATTGCGAAGGTTTCGGGTGCGGGTTATCCTACCGTAAAAGAAGCTTACGAATCAATGGCAATGAATATGGAAGTGGAAATCATTGATTGGGATGAAGAGGAGTTAATTGACATCGAATTCGAAGGAAACAATTATTTCTCTATTGCCCGTCGCGAAGTGGTTTTCTCGCCTTTCGGCGGTATCACCGAAAAGGTTAGTATTAGAACTAATGTTTCCGATTTTTCGATGTGGGAACTTGCCGGTACGGCAACCAATGAGATACAGGCAAACGGTAACTTAACTTTCTCCAGCGGCAACTTCGCCTATCAATACACGCTTATCAAAACCGGTAGCGATACTTACACACTCGAGATTTACAACCCGTTCAACAATGTAACCAACTCACCCGGTGACAGAAAAGAACAATGGCAAATCAGAGCCGGTAGAATGCGCATCGCGTTTGATGTATCGCAACAATGGACAGATTTGTACATTTCGGTGATAGATGGCTCTTCGGCACGTTTGTTCCCCGAAGGAACATACGGGACACCTCTTCCAATTAATATTATGTCATTGGTGCCTGTGGCAATAAACGTAACTTATTCGAGCGGCAGCGGTTGGGTTAATTTGGGTAATACTTCGGGACTTGCGCCCGGTGGCGCTGTGGGTGGTCTGTTTCAGGCAAGACTCGAGCTTACTGTTCCCGTATTCCAATACGGTGCAAGTTTGGACGGCGAATATAACCGTACCGCCACTGTAACCATTACCCCTCAAGGACAACCTTCGGTGGTTTATACCATTATTCAGGAGTCTCCCTATATCATTTTCAATCCGAATACTTCGATTATCAATATTCAGCGTCCGGCAACACCGCCGAGCACTCCTACTTCTACCGGTATTACTGTCATAACGAACATCCTTCCGGATGATCTTAACCTCGCTCGTACGGCAGATGTAGGACTCGCTGCGGATGCTGCGCTGGTACAGCTGGCAGATCCTCCCGGTTTGGAACATGTTGACGCTTTGCGTCCGCGTTACGGACGTTTCACAGTTCATACCGACCTCACCACCGCTGTATTGCCTACTAATGGTTTCGGCGCAGAGTTCAGCGTTACGCCCGAGGCAGGTAAATACGGTGATTTGTCTCCTACAACGGTTAGAGTTGCTGTACCGACCGGTACATTGAACTTCAATATCTTTTGGTGGCAAGGCAGTTTCGATGGTGGGACTACTTTCCCTTGGAACGTTACTCGCTATACGAATGAGACGGGCAACTTCGTTTTTCCGTGGAATACTACGCAGGTAGATTTTGATGTGGTGTCCAATGTGGGGCTTACCGAAGCAACAAGTGTAACAGGTAATGGCATCCTCAACTTAGACGCTGAAACAACTGATGCTGAAGGTAACACACAGTATGCTTATTCGTTCCTGATCAATAATAACAATTTCAACGTAGCAGGTGATTATTCACTCGTATTTAGTACTGTTGACGCATCGCCCAACATTGATTTGGCGCTTGAGTTCACACAGGGCGTTCAGATTTGGCAACGAACCAACCCTGCTGCCACCGAAATCGCTTACACAGGTCTTACTGCATCACCCATTACCGTTACCAATAATGTGGAGTGGAATGCGGTGGTATCACCTGCGGCTGCTACTTGGCTTACCTTGCAGATGAACAATGCAGGCGGCTATAGCACGCCTACTACGGCTACGGATATGATACGCAACGACCGTTTCACGGCACCTGTGGCTTTCGGCGGTGATTATAACACCAATCTTACAACGGTGTTGACTGCAACTACGCCTTTGAACATCAGCGTTGCCAATGAAACAGTACTGAATCCGGCTTGGGCTCCGAGCCGCAGTGGCACTATCACCTTTAATAACTTGGATTTGGCTGCTACCGGCGCAACTACCACGCCGATTACCGTTAGACAGTGGGCACCAGTACTCACACACAGTAGCAATAACATACCTGCTACTATTCCTGCTGCAAGCGCCGGTTATCAGATTACTGCCAATACCAACTTGCAGGGTTGGGGTATAAAGATTTATCCGAACGCTACTAACACCGGTACTCCTTTGGTTACTCAAGCGTTTGGCACCGGCACTACTATCAATGCTAATGCTGCTGCAAGCGCACGCATTACATCATTTACGATGCCTGCCAATACGGTTACTGCTGCTCGCACGGTAAGCGCGTACCTGTTCTGTACTGAGTTTCCTGGTGCAACAAATGAAATATTGGTCGGCTCTTGGTCGCAATCGGCTGCAGCTGTTACACTTACTGTTAGTCCCGGTACACTGTCATTTACTGCTGCTGCAAACGGCGGCGGTAACCAAAATGTTACCGTAACTACCAATAACCCCAATTATACGGTATCGAGCAATCAAACTTGGGCAACTGTACCTTCCGGTGCTCAGACCGGTGGTACATTTAGTGTTGGCATCAATGCGGCTAATCCTACTACTACCGCTCGCACAGCGACCATTACCGTAACTGCCGGTAGTGAGACACGAACCGTAACTGTTACACAAGCAGGTGCTGCTGCTACACTGACTGTAACACCTGCTACAATGTCATTTACCAGTGTAGCCAATGGAGGCGGTGCGCAAACCGCTACGGTTACTCGTAATACACCTAATTACACTATATCGAGTAACCAAACTTGGGCAACCGTTCCGACCGGTGCACAAACAGCTGGAACGTTTAACGTAACGATTACTTCTGCTAACACAGCCAGTACGGCTCGTACAGCTACCATTACCGTATCATCACCAGGCGCAACAAATCGTACAATTACGGTGACACAGGCAGCCGCGCCGGGCATCACTGTTGGCTCTACTCGTTGGGCGCCTGCAAACTTGAATGGCAGCCGCACCTTCGCTGCAAACCAGCAAGCTCTTGGAAGATTTTACCAGTGGGGTACTATTGGTACTACGGGGCATGATTGGCCTGCTACCGGCGGTGTTACTGGCTGGAATAGCAGCAACTCGCGTGTTGCTTGGACTGCGGCTACCAATCCTTGTCCGGCAGGTTGGCGCTTGCCGACCCAAGCTGAAATTACAGCACTCGGCACCGGTACTTGGGGCACGCTCGGCGGTGTGAATGGTCGTTGGTTTGGTGGAGTTAATACCGGTCTCTTTTTGCCCGCCGCCGGGG